>JBFWMZ010000092.1:0-2552 GCA_050251335.1 Solirubrobacterales bacterium | reverse complement strand
CCAGCGCGACCAGCGAGCCGCGGCTGCCGCCCGCCACCAGAAAGGCCAGCAGCACCAGCGCCACGCCCGACCAGAGCAAGGCGCGGCGCCGGTCGGGGTTGCCGAGGATGCCGTGCACCAGCAGCCCCAGCAGCACCGTGGTGAACATGGGTGCGGCCACGTTCGCATTGGCCGACGCGCCGAGATTGACGTCGAACACCCGGATACCGGTGAGCCGCATGGAGGGCGGGTGCGTTCCATAGAACTGGGTCGCGGACGCCAGGGCGGCGACCGCGGCGACGAGGGCCAGCAGCTTGAAAAGCCGGGCCTCGAACTTCGGATCGGCGAGCGCGAGGCCGGCGGTGAGGACGAGGAAGAAGGCGACGAGCAGGCCGCGACGGGTCACGTCGACGAAGGCCTGGAGCGAAGGGTCGGGACTCCAGGCGACCGCGACCACGAAGAAGGCGAGATAGGCGACCGAGACCCGCCAGAGCTGCGTCCGCAGCACCGATCCCGGTTGCAGCGAGGGGAGCAGCAGCAGGCCCAGCGGCAGCACCGCGACATAGAAGAAATCGCGATTTACGCGCAGGTTGGTGAAGAGGAAGAGCGACGCGAGGAAGAGGAAGAAGACGATCGGCAGCAGGGCATGGCGGGTCGCGAAGCCGCGAATCGCCTCCAGATCCCGAACGACGCGGCGCCTCGCGGCGGTGGCAAGCTCCTGCATGGCGCGCGTTTCGCCCTCGACCCCGCTCTTGCTGCCCCGGTGCGGAGGGCGGCGCGCCGCCTCCGACCGAGATCGTCGGGGAACCTGACATGCCGCGTGGCCTCGCACCAGAGGCGAGGGCGGGGCACGTTTCTCGTCGGGACGATGCCCGCCATCGGCGCCCGCTATCGGCACCCGGACCGCCATGGCCGCATTCGGCGACTCCGCCTAGGATGCGGGAGCTACCGGAGTCGGAGCCATCGGTTTCCGGCGCGGTTTTCCGATGCAGCGCGAGCCTCGCAAGCGACATGACGGCACCCAAGATCTCGGTCCTGCTGCCGGTGCGCGACGGAGAGCGCTTTCTGGCGGAGACGCTGGAGAGCCTCCGGGCCCAGTCGCTCGGCGATTTCGAGCTCCTCGCCATCGATGACGGGTCGGGAGACCGCACCGCAGAGATCCTGCGCGAGGCGGCGGCGCGCGATCCCCGGCTGCAGGTCGTCGGGCAGGGCCGCGAGGGGATTTCGGCGGCGCTCAATCGCGGTCTCGCGCTCGCGAAGGGCGAGCTCGTGGCGCGGATCGATGCCGACGATATCGCGCGGCCGTCGCGCTTCGCGACGCAGCTCGCTTTCCTTGCGGCCCATCCCGAGGTCGCGGCGGTGGGCAGCGACTATGAGGAGATCGACGCAGCCGGCCGAACCTTGCGCCGGGTGTCGCTGCCGGCCGCCCCCGCCGAGGTCCGCGCCTGGTTGCCGCGCAGCAACTGTCTCGCCCATCCGGCGGTGACGATGCGCCGCGCGGCCGTGCTCGCCCTCGGCGGCTATCGCCGGGCCTTCGGCCGCGCCCAGGACTACGATCTCTGGCTGCGGCTGCTCGATCGCTGGGAGCTGGCGAACATCGCCGAGCCGCTGCTCGCCTATCGGCGGCACGCGACCGCGGCGTCCGCGCTCGGCGTGGCCGAACAGACCTTCGCCGAGCTTGCGGCGCGGCTGGCCTGGGAGCGGCGCGCCGCCGGCCTGCCCGAGGGCATCGACGAGGCGCGCGCCATCGACCGGGAAACCCTGCTGGCGATGGGGGTGAGCCCCGCCGCGGTCGATCGCCAGCTCGTGAAGCGGTTCATGGCGGCCGCGCGCATCGCCCACCGGATCGGCGATCGTGCGCGCGCCGAGGCGCTTTGCCGGGAAGCGGCGGCCTTCGTCCCGCGCGGGGACCTCGCCGCCCGGTTCGATTATGGCTGGCGCCGCTTCAAGATGCGGCGTTGATCGGCACGGAAAGGCTCTCGATTTTCCCCGAAGGCCCGGGGTCAGGCCCGGGCATCCCCGACCGTCAATGGCCGCGGAGCCGCCAGAGCCTGCGGAGGAGGGCGTCCGGAAGGCGCCGCTTCTGCCAGCGTGCGCGCCGCGCCGCGATCATGGCGGTGTCCGGCCGGTACCGGTCCAGGGCTTCCGCGAGATAGGCGCCGCCTTCGGCGCCCGTATAGGCCGCGCGGCAATGGCGATCGAAGCGCGCGCGGAGCGCATTGGCGGAATCCGGCCCGTCGAACAGCCGGCGGAGCGCCGCCTCCCAGTCCCGCCTTTCGTCGGGGAGCGCGATGACGCCCTCCGCCTCGCGGAGATCGACGAAAGGGCCTTCCCGCGTCACGATCGCCAGCGCGCCGATGGCGCGCGCGGCGACGACGGTCGCGAAGGATTTGTAGGCGAGGTTGCCGGTGTCGGCGGCGGGGTGCAGCACTGCGTCGATGGCGGCCTCGCGCATCCGGCGCTGGAAGGCTTCGTAGGAAAGCTCGAACGGGAAAGGTTCGATGGCGATGCCGGCAGCGCGGCATTGCGCGACGGTCGCCGCCTCGAGCCCGCGGTCGCGGAAGCCGCGCAGG
>JBFWMZ010000091.1:0-2705 GCA_050251335.1 Solirubrobacterales bacterium | reverse complement strand
CGGGCGGTGACGCGACCGTTGGAGTTGCGGCCGCCGGACTTGCGCAGGCCCTCGGTCAGCTTCTTTTCCGGCTCGCTCGCGGTCAGCTGCTCGCGCAGCGGGTAGGTCGCGAAGCGGCGGCCGGGGCTGGTCGGTTTGGTTTTGCGGTTCGGCATCTCTCTATCCCTCTCTAGGCCGTCTGGCCGCCCTCGAACAGCTCGATCCGCTCGCCCGGCTGCAGCTGGACGATCGCCTTCTTCCAGGCGCGGCTGCGGCCTTTGGTCAGGCCGCGGCGCTTCGGCTTCGAGCGCACCTTGGCGGTGCGGACCGCGGCGACGCCGACCCCGAAGACCTCTTCGACCGCCTGCGCGACCTGGGTCTTGTGGGCGCGGTCGTCGACCCGGAAGGTGTACTTGCCCTCGGCGATCAGCGCGTAGCTCTTCTCCGAGATCACCGGGCGGATGAGAACGGTGCGGGCATCCATCAGGCGCTCGCCTCCTTCGCTCCGAGCCGCTCGTCCAGCGCCTTCAGCGCCGCTTCGGAGATCACGATCGAGGCGGCGCCGATCACGTCGGCGACGCCGGTCGCGCCGACCTCGAGCACGGTGGTGCGCGGAATGTTGCGGAAGCTCTTCATCGCGTTGGTCTCCTCGGCGGTGAGGATCACCAGGGTCGGGCCCTTGGCGCCCCATTTGCCGAGCGAGGTCGCGGCGGCCTTGGTCGAGGGCGCGTCGAAGCTCGAGCCGTCGAGCACCGCGACCGAGTCGCGCTCGGCGTGGACGGCGAGCGCCGAGCGCATCGCCCGCCGGCGGGCTTTGCGGTTGACCTTGACCACGTACTTGCGCGGCTTGGGACCGAAGGCGACGCCGCCGCCGAAGCGGTTGGGAACGCCGAGCGAGCCGACGCGGGCCCGGCCGGTGCCCTTCTGCCGCCAGGCCTTGGCGGTGGTGAAAGAGACCTCGCCGCGGGTCAGGGTCGAGGCGGTGCCGCGGCGGCGCGAGGCCAGGTCGGCGCGGGCGGCCTCGTGGACCAGCGACTGGTGAAAGGGCTCGCCGAACAGCTCGGGCAGGTCGGCTTTGCTCGATTTGCCGAGGACGGATGCTTTAGCCATCGGTCCGCACCTCGACGATCGAGTTCTTGGCGCCGGGGACCGAGCCCTTGATCAGCAGCAGGTTGCGCTCGACGTCGACCGAGGCGACTTCGAGGCCGCGCTGGGTGCGGCGCTTGTTGCCCATCTGGCCCGGCATCCGCATCCCTTTGAAGACCCGGGCCGGGAAGGCGCTGGCGCCGATCGAGCCCGGGGCGCGGACGTTGTGCGAGCCGTGGCTGACCGGACCGCGGGAGAAGTTGTGGCGCTTGATCCCGCCCTGGAAGCCCTTGCCGATCGAGATCCCGGCGACTTTCACCTTCTGGCCGGCCTCGAAGCGCGCGACGGTGACGTCGTCGCCGACCTTCGGACCCTCGCCCTCTTCGCCGTCCTCGCCGGCCGGGCCGAGTTCGGCGTCGCGGAACTCGACCAGGTGGCGCATCGGCGGCGCGCCGGCCTTCTTCAGGTGGCCTTCCTCGGCCCTGGTCAGCTTGCCCTGCTTGACCTCGCCGAAGGCCAGCTGGACGGCCGAGTAGCCGTCGCGCTCGGAGTCGCGGACCGCGGTCACCTTGCAGGGGCCGGCCTCGATCACCGTCACCGGGACCACGCTGCCGTCCTCCTGGAAGACCTGGGTCATGCCGAGCTTCTTGCCGAGGATCGCGGGCACAGCGTCACCTACAGCCTGATCTCGATGTCGACGCCGGCCGGCAGCGAGTCGAGGCGCTGCAGCGAGTCGACGGTTTTCGGCGAGGGCTGGAGGATGTCGATCAGCCGCTTGTGGGTGCGGATCTCGAAGTGCTCGCGCGAGTCCTTGTCCTTGAACGGCGAGCGGATCACGCAGTAGACGTTTTTCTCGGTCGGCAGTGGCACCGGTCCGGAGACGGTGGCGCCGGTGCGCTCCGCGGTCTCGACGATCTCGCGGGCGGCGCGGTCGATGGCGTCATGGTCGTACGCCTTCAACCTGATTCGAATTTTCTGTGCCGCGATGGCTGCCACTTGGTCTCTCTTGCTCTCTTGTCTTCTTCGCCTTACCGCGCAAAGAGGGCGGGGCCCCTTGGAATGGGGCGCCGCCCCGGTCGTATGTCCTTACAGTTGTCCGCCGCCACTTTGGGTGGCGGCGATGCTCGGGGTGGGCCGAAACCCACCCCTTATGTCTGCGTCGCTACTCGATGATCTCGGAGACCACCCCCGAGCCGACGGTGCGGCCACCCTCGCGGATGGCGAACCGCAGGCCCTGGTCCATCGCGATCGGCTGGATCAGCTCGATCGTCATCTCGACGTTGTCGCCCGGCATCACCATCTCGGTCCCCTCGGGGAGGTTGGCGATTCCGGTCACGTCGGTCGTGCGGAAATAGAACTGAGGCCGGTAGCCGGAGAAGAATGGGGTGTGACGGCCACCCTCCTCCTTTTTCAAGCAGTAGACCTCGGCTTTGAATTTGGTGTGCGGCGTGATCGAGCCCGGCTTGCAGAGCACCTGGCCGCGCTCGATCTCCTCGCGCTTGGTGCCGCGCAAGAGGCAGCCGACGTTGTCGCCCGCCTGACCCTCGTCGAGGATCTTGCGGAACATCTCGACGCCGGTGACGGTGGTTTTGCTCGTCTCCGGGTGGATGCCGACGATTTCGACCTCGTCGCCGGTGTTG
>JBFWMZ010000090.1:0-2817 GCA_050251335.1 Solirubrobacterales bacterium | reverse complement strand
CGTCTCGCCCGGCTGGATCTTGCCGCCGGGGAATTCCCAGAGCCCGGCCATCTCCTTGCCGGGCGGGCGCTGCTGCAGAAGGATGCGCCCGTCGGCATCGACCAGCGCCACCGCCGCCACCAGCAGGTTCGGGATCGGCGACGCGGCACGGCGGCGTTCCCAGCCCGCGCGGTCGAGCGCGCGAAACTCGACCGGCATGACGCCGCCCCGCGCCGGCGCCGCCTCCTCGCCGCGTCCCGCGAAAGCGAAGCCGGTCTTTTCCTGCACCCGGATCGAGGCACGATTCTCCGGCCGCGCCGAGGCGACGAGGCGCTGGAAGCGATGGCGGAGGAAAAGATGCCGGACCAGCGCCTCGAGCGCCTCGCTCGCGAAACCCTGTCCCCAGAAGGGGCGGCCGATCCAGTAGCCGAGCTCGGCCTCGGCGTCCCCGGGCCTCGCGCCGATCATCCCGATCGTTTCGGCGTCGCCGCGCCGCTCGATGGCGAAGGTGAGGCCGTCGCCCTCCGGGAGCGAGGCGATGAAGCGCGCCGCCTCGCCCGGCGGATAGGGATGCGGGATGCGCGCCGTGAGCTTCGCCACCTCCCAGTCGCCGGCGAGGCGCTCGATCCAGCCCGCATCCTCGGGCCGCGGGGCGCGCAGGACGAGACGCGCCGTCTCGAGGCGCGGCGCGGCGCAGCCGGCGTCAGCGGGCGGCACGATGCGCCCGCCATTGCGCGCGGTCGAGCACGCGCTTCTCGAGGAATCGCCTGCCGCCGCGGGCCGGCATGTCCCATTCGACGGCGCCGGCATAGGCGAAACCGAGCCGCTGCTGCAGCCGGATCGAGGCCGGGTTCTCGGGCAGGGCCGAAGCGCTCGCCCGCGCCGCGCCGAGATCTTCGAAGAGATGGGCGAGGAGCCGGCCGACCGCCTCGGTCGCCAGCCCCTGTCCCCAATAGGCCCGGCCGAGCCAATAGCCGATGTCGGGGGTGCCGTCGGGTTCGAGCGTATAGCCGCAGCAGCCGATCATCGCGCGGTCCGCGCGCCGCTCGATGGCGAACGCCACCTCCTCGCCGGCGGCGAGCGCCTCGATCCAGCGGCGCGCCTCGCCCGGCGGATAGGGGTGCGGCACGCGCGCGAGATAGCGCGCCACCTCCCATTCGCCGGCGAGCCGCTCGATCGCGGCGCCATCGGCCGGCCGCAACGGCCGCAGGCGTATCCGCGCGGCGTCGAGGGTCGGACGCCGGCGGCGGTCAGCTCCGATAATCCGCATTGATGTCGATATAGCCATGCGTCAGGTCGCAGCTCCAGACCCGCGCCTTGCCGCGCCCGACGCCGACATCGACGGCGAGCTGGATGTCGCGCCCCTGCATATGGGCGGCGATCGGCGCCTCGTCATAGCCGGCGACGCGCTGGCCCCGCGCGGCGACGGTGACGCCGCCGATCGCGATCCTGAGGCGGTCGCGGTTCGCCCGTTCGCCGGCCTTGCCGACCGCCATGACGATGCGGCCCCAATTGGCGTCGGCGCCGGCGACCGCCGTCTTCACCAGCGGCGAGTTCGCGATGGCGAGCGCGATGACGCGCGCCGCCTTGTCGGAAGCCGCCCCGCTCACCTCGACCGTGATGAGTTTCCCCGCGCCCTCGCCGTCGCGCACCACCTGGACCGCGAGATCGATCAGCAGGTCCTCGAGCGCGGCGCGGAACTTCCGCAGATGCGGATCGGCGGCGCTGCGCACCGGCTTGTGCGCGGCGCCCTTGCCGGTCGCCGCCAGCAGCAGCGTGTCGCTGGTCGAGGTGTCGCCGTCAACCGTGGTCGCATTGAAGGACCTGTCCGCGCCCTCGGCGAGGAGCCGCCGCAGCACCGCCGCGGGGAGCTTCGCGTCGGTCGCGACGAAGCTCAGCATGGTCGCCATGTCGGGCGCGATCATGCCGGAGCCCTTGGCGATGCCGTTGATGGTGACGGGCACGCCGCCGATCCCGGTCCGCCTTGTGGCGACCTTCGGAAAGGTGTCGGTCGTCATGATGGCTTCGGCCGCCGCGCGCCATCCGTCGGCGGCGAGACCGGAGACGAGACGCGGCAGACCGGCGGTCAGCTTCTCGACCGGCAGGGGCTCGCCGATCACGCCGGTCGAGGCGAGGAAGATCTCGCCCGTCTTGCAGCCGAGCGCGGCGGCGGCCGCGGCGGCCGACCGCTTCACCGCGGCCTCGCCGAGCTTCCCGGTGAAGGCGTTGGCATTGCCGGCATTGACGAGGATGCCGCGCACCCTCCCCGCCTTCAGGTTGCGGCGGCAGAGCTCGACCGGGGCCGAGGCGGTCAGGGAACGGGTCAGGACGCCCGCGATCGTGCTGCCCGGGTCGAAGGCGAGAAGTGCTGCGTCGTTGCGGCCGCGATAGCGGATCTCGCAGGCGGCGGCGGCGAGGCGGACGCCCGCGATCGCCGGCAGGGCCGGCGTCTCGGCGGGCGCGAGCGGCGAGCGCGGTGGCATGACGAAACTCCCCCTGGGTCGTCCCCCGGTCCGTCGGCCGGCTAGGGCGTCACGACGGGCGCCGTCATCGGCGTGCCGTCCTGATTGAACATCTTCACGTCGGCCGTCTTGCGCAGCTCGACGATCTTGGCATCGATCGCCTCCTGCGAAAGCTGATTCTGGATCTCGGCCTTGAGCTCCTCGAAGGTGGGGGCCGCCCGCTCCCGCTTGTCCTCGACGAAGATCACATGCCAGCCGAACTCGGTCTGCACCGGCGTCTTGGAGTAGGTCCCCTTCTCGAGCGCGAAGGCCGCATCGGCGAAGGGCTTCACCATCTCGGCCGCGGTGAAGTAGCCGAGATCGCCGCCGTTCTGCG
>JBFWMZ010000089.1:0-2827 GCA_050251335.1 Solirubrobacterales bacterium | reverse complement strand
CCGGGCCCTCTCGGGGTGGATCGAGCGCTACAACTTCACCCGACGACACGGCGCCCTCGGCCACCGGCCGCCAATGCAGCGGCTATCGGAGCTTCAGGGGAACAACGTGGCTGGCATCTACACCTAGTGCGCCAGACAGGATTCGAACCTGTGACCTTCGGTTTCGTAGACCGACGCTCTATCCGGCTGAGCTACTGGCGCTTGTGGGGGCGGGTGGCCCCGAACGGGCGATTCTAGTTGCTGACGGGGTTTGGCTGGGGAGCGGGGACCGGGGCGTGGTCCGGAGCCTGCGCGGCGGCTTTGGCGCCGGCGGCGATTGCGGCGGCCGAGGCGGCGGCGCCGGCGGCCAGGGCGGCGAGGGCCCAGCCGGGGCCGGTGTCGTCGAGGTCGAGGGCGGAATCGAGGGAGGGGGAGCCCGGGCCGCCGTCGACGAGGATCAGGAGGGCGGCGATCAGGGAGAGGTTGAACTCGTAGCCGCCTTCGGTGTTGAAGAAGCCCTTTTGGAGGTGGACCTTGCGGATGGCGGTGAGCATCGTCGCGATCAGGGCGGCGGCGGCCGCGGGGGTGAAGGCGCCGAGGGCGATGCCGAGGCCGCCGACGGTCTCGGCCGAGCCGGCGGCGAGGGCGTTGCGTTTGCCGGGGTACATTCCGAGTTTCTCCATCATCTGGCCGGTGGCGTCGGGTCCGGAGCCGCCGAACCAGCCGAACAGCTTCTGGGTGCCATGGGCGAAGAAGACGCCGCCGAGGGCGAGGCGGCCGAGGAGTCTTGCGATGCGCATGGTCGCCGCCTACCCGGCGGCGGAATTGGCAATCGCGGAAACTTCTAGGCGCCGGCCGGCTCGATCTTGCGAACGTGCCAGCGCACCGTCGCGGTCGCGACCGTCTCGCCATCGCCGTCGCGGAGCTCGATCTCGCAGGGGAACTGGACGATGCCCTCGCTGTCGAGGGTCGCCAGCGCCTCGGCGGCCGGCACGCCGAGGCGCGCGTTTGCTCTCACCTCGCCCTCGGCGACCTTCTCGTAGGAGATCTCGGCGCTCCGCGCCAGCGGCCGCACTTCGCCCATCCGCTCGGCGAAGGCACCGACGAAGGCGGCCCCCGAGGCGGTCTCGGCGGCGGTGAAGAGCGCGCCGGCGTGCTGGGAGCCGACATGGTTCTTCAGCTCCGCCTTGTCGGGGAGGACGACGGTCGCCTCGCCCGCGGTGAGGCTCTCGATCCGCAGGTCGAGATAGCCGACGAACGGCACCACCTGGCTCATCCCCTTGGCGATCAGGTCGAAATCGGTCATCGGTTCACCCTAATCGAGGTTGCCGTTTCCGGCGCTATTCGACGGAAAAGGCAACCTCGATGCGCGGCGGCCCGGCGCGGGCGCGGGGCGCGGCGGCCCGGCGCAACCTCGATGCGCGGCGGCCCGGCGCGGGCTCGATGCGCGGCGGCCGGGCGCGGGCGCCGGGCGGCCGCCCGGCGCCGGCGCGGACCGCGGTTCAGCGACCTTCGAACTCGGCGTGGCCCGGCCCGCCGTGCGCGAGGAACGTCTGCACCGCGTTCTGCAGGTCCTCGGTCGCGAAGAGGTCGGCGGCCTCGGTCCGGATCACCTCGTCGGCCGCCGGGATCCCGCCCTCGCGGAAGCGCTTCAGCACCTTCTTCGTCATCGCGTGGGCCTTGGTCGGCCCCGCCGCCAGCTCCGCGGCCAGCGCCCGCGAGCGCGCCTCGAACTCCTCCGCCGGGTAGATCTCGTTGACCACGCCCCAGCGCTCCAGCTCCTCGGCCGGGAAGATCCCGCCGCTCATCACCAGCTGGCGCGCCCGCCCCGAACCGGCCCGCTCGGCCAGCCGCTGGGTGCCGCCCATCGAGGGCGTCAGCCCGACCACCTTCTCGACCAGGCCGAAGCTCGCCTTCGGGCTGGCGACGATCAGGTCGCAGGCGAGCGCCAGCTCGAAGGCCGCGGTCAGGGTCAGGGCGTGGGCGGCGAAGACGACCGGCGCCGGCAGCTCTTCGACCGTCGCCACCAGCCCAAGCAGCTCGGTCCAGAGCGCCGACCCGGTCTCCGGCGTCAGCCCCGCGAAGACCTCGACGTCGACCCCGCCGGAGACGGCCCGCCCCTCGGCCCGGACCAGCAGCGCCCGCGGCGGCTCGGCCGCCGCCTCGCGCAGGGCCGCGGTCAGGTCATCGATCATCCGCCGGTCGAAGAGGTTCAGCGGGGGGCTGTCGAGGGTCATCACCGCGAGGCCGCTCGCCTCGCGCTCGAGCCGGACCGCGGCGCCCCCCGGGCTCATGGCACCCGGTGCACCTCGAAGAGGTTCGTCCCCAGTTCCTGTTCGGGCAGACCGGCGACGATCCCGACCAGGTCGCCCGTCTCGGCCACCCCGTGGCGCGAGGCGAGCGCCGCGCAGCGGCGCAGCAGGCCGCGGATGTCGGTCTCGTGCTCGCTCAGCACCGCGGTCACGCCGGAGAGCAGGTTGAGCCGGCGCACCGTCTCGATTCGCGGGCTGACCGCCAGCACCGGCACGTTCGGCCGGTGGGCGGAGATGATCCGCGCGGTCCGCCCCGAGGTGGTCGGCACGATCAGCGCCCGCAGCCCCAGCCGGTAGACCGCCCCGACCGCCGACTGGGCGACCGAGTCGGCGACGTCGGTGGTCTGCTGGTCGGTGCGGCTGAAGAGCCACTCGCCGTAGGGGAGGTCGGGCTCGGTGGCGCGGGCGATCCGGTCCATCACCCGCACCGCCTCGACCGGGTGCTGGCCGACCGCGGTCTCCTCGGAGAGCATCACCGCGTCGGTGCCGTCGTAGATCGCGTTGGCGACGTCGGTCACCTCGGCCCGGGTCGGGCG
>JBFWMZ010000088.1:0-2906 GCA_050251335.1 Solirubrobacterales bacterium | reverse complement strand
AAATCATCGGCCGCTCGGCGATCGAGGCCGCCGAGGACCCGGAGGCGGCGCGCGAGGCGATGCTGAACGCGGTGCGCGAGCGGATCGACCCCTACATCGCCGCCGGCAACGCGGTGATCGACGAAGTGATCGACCCGCGGGAGACGCGCCCGACGATCGTCAAGGCGCTGCGAATGGCGCGCGACAAGCACGTCGAGAAGCCGCGCAAACGCCACGGGGTGATGCCCGTATGAGCCGCTTCGAGGACCCGGTGGTGATCAGCTGCTCGATCAGCGGCGTGCTCGCCAACCGCGACCAGTGCCCGGCGATCCCCTACACGCCGGAGGAGTACGCGGCGGAGGCGCGCCGGGCGGTCGACGAGGGCGCCTCGCAGATCCACATCCACGCCCGCAAGCCCGACGGCACGCCCTCCTACGAGGTCGAGGACTTCGGCGCGATCACCGCGGCGATCCGGGCCGAGATCCCGGAGGTGATCGTCAACTACTCGACCGGGGCGATCGGGGTCCCGATCGAGAAGCGGCTCGAATACCTGCGCGAGCTGCGCCCCGACGTCGCGGCGCTGAACATGAGCTCGATGAACTACGCCAAGTACTCGCGCCGGCGCAAGGACTTCGTCTTCAAAGCGGTCTTCGAGAACAGCTTCGACACGATCGTCGAGTTCCTCACGGCGATGAAAGAGCTGGGGATCAAGCCCGAGCACGAGTGCTTCGACTCCGGCCACGTCGCCAACCTCGACCCGCTGCTCGACATGGGCCTGCTGGCGGAGCCGCTGCAGATCTCGCTGGTGATGGGGGTGACCGGCGGCATCCGCCCGACCCCGCGCAACGTCAACCTGATGAGCGACCAGATTCCCGGCGGGCCCGAGGGCCCGAACCAGTGGCAGGTGATCGGGATCTCGCGCGACCAGTGGAAGCTGCTCGCCGCCTCGCTCGTCCTCGGCGGCAACGTCCGCGCCGGGGTCGAGGACAACCTCTACCTGCCGAGCGGCGAGATGGCGCGCTCCAACGGCGAGCTGATCGCCAAGGCGCGGCAGATGGCCGAAGACGTCGGCCGCCGCCCGGCCAGCATCGCCGAGGCGCGCGGGCTGCTCGCCGTGCCGCTGCGGGCGGGCGCCTGAGCGCCGATGACCGATCTTCCCCTCTCAGACGTCAAGGTCCTCGACCTGACCCGCCTCCTGCCGGGCGGCTTCTGCTCGCTGCTGCTCGCCGACCTCGGCGCCGAGGTGCTGAAGGTCGAGGACACCGGGATGGGCGACTACATCCGCTGGGCGCCGCCCTACTACGGCAGCGACGAGCAGAACCCGCTCGGCACCCGCTCCTCGCTCTACCTCTCGCTCAACCGCGGCAAGCGCTCGGTCCGCCTGAATTTGAAAGCGGAGAAAGGCCGGGAGGCCTTTCTCCGCCTCGCCGGCCACTACGACGTCGTCCTCGACGGCTTCCGCCCCGGCGTCCTCGACCGGCTCGGGGTCGGCTACGAGCGGCTGCGCGAGGCCAACCCGGGGATCGTCTACTGCGCGATCACCGGCTACGGCCAGGACGGGCCCTACGCGCAGCGCGCCGGGCACGACATGAACTACCTCGGCCTGATCGGGCTGCTCGGGCTGACCGGCGCCGCCGACGGGCCGCCGGTGCAGGCCGGTGGCCAGATCGCCGACCTCGGCGGCGGCGCGCTGATGGCCGCGGTCGGGGTGATGGCGGCGCTGCACGAGCGCCGACGCTCGGGCGAAGGGCAGGCGGTGGACGTCTCGATGGCCGACGGCGCCCTCTCCTGGCTGGCGATGGTCGCCGGCCGCTACTTCTGCGACGGCGAGGTGCCGCGCCGCGGCGACGGCCAGCTCTCGGGCGGGATCCTCTGCTACCTGCCCTACGAGGCCGCCGACGGCTGGGTCAGCTGCGGCGCCCTGGAGCCGAAGTTCTGGGCCGCCTTCTGCCACGGCGTCGAGCGTCCCGACCTGGTCGAGGAGCAGTTCGAGCCGCCGGGCTCGGACGCCTGGCGCGAGGTGGTGGCGGTCTTCCGCTCGCGCAGCCGCGAGGAATGGCGCGCCTTCAACGACGAGCGCGACTGCTGCATCGAGCCGATCCTCGACCTCGACGAGGCACTCGAATCGGAGCTGGTGCGGGCGCGCGAGATGGTCGTCGAGGTCGACCAGCCCGAGCTCGGGCCGGTGCGCCAGCTCGGTCTGCCGCTGAAGCTCGGCCGCACCCCCGGCGACCCGACCCGGCCGGCGCCCGCCTTCGGCGAGCACACCACGGCGGCGCTGCGCGAGGCCGGCTACTCCGAGGAGGAGATCGCCGAGCTGCTCGCCTCGGGCGCCGCCGCCGGCGGCGACGGCTCCGGCGCGGTGGAGTTCCGGGCATGAGCGCCGCCGAGGCGCAGCAGCTGCTGAAGATGGGCGAGCTGGCCGAGGCCTCGGGGGTGCCGGCGCCGACGATCAAGCACTACCTGCGCGAGGGCCTGCTGCCGGAGCCGGTCAAGACGAGCCGCAACATGGCCTACTACCCGCCGGAGTTCGTCGATCGGATCCGCCTGATCAAGCGCCTGCAGGAGGAGCGCTTCATGCCGCTGAAGGCGATCAAGGCGGTGCTCGAGGAAGACCCCGAGCGGGCCGAAGCGCTGCTCGAGCTCGAGGACCAGATCCTCGACCGTGCCCTCGCCGGCGAGCGCTCGCGGACCAGCGCCGCCGAGGTCCGCAAACGCTACGGCGTTCCCCGCGAGGTCCTCGACCGGCTCGCCGAGCTCGGAGTCCTCACCCCCAACAGCCGCGGCTACTCGCCCTCCGACGTGACGATCATCGAGGCGATCAGCCGCTTCCGCGCCGGCGGCTACGACGAGCAGATCGGCTTCACCGTCTACGACACCCTGCGCTACAAGACCGCGCTCGAAGAGCTGGTCCGCCAGGAGGTCGA
>JBFWMZ010000087.1:0-3080 GCA_050251335.1 Solirubrobacterales bacterium | reverse complement strand
ACTCGCGCGCGGTCTGGGTCGTGAGCTCGCCGCGCTCGGCATTGCGGGCGCCGATCCAGCCGGCCCCTCCGCGGGCAGCTCCACCCGCTCCGCGAGCAGCGCTCCCGGCTCCGCGCGCGACTCCACCGATGGCCCGCCCGCCGTGGCGCGGCGCTCCGCGGGCGAGGCCGAGCGCGGCAAGCTGGCCGACCACGCCTCGGCCTGCGAGCTGCTCGGCCTCGCCGACCTTGAACCAGCCGACCAGATGGGCACGCTTCAGGAACACCGCCCAGGTGAAGGCGCAGGCGAGCAGGAAGCCGGTGGCGCTGCCGCCCGGTCCTTCGACCTGGCCGAGGATCGTGATCCCGAGCAGGACGATGGAGAGGAAGGCCGCGTAGATGACCTTCGCGATCACCGCGCCGAGCAGGGTCAGGCCCCAGGCCTTGAAGGCGCGGCGGCCGGCGTCGCCGAGCAGCGGGAAGAAGAGCGCGAAGGGAGCGGCGAGCAGCAGCACGAAGGCGATCGCCGCCTGGCTGAAGAGGCGGATCGCGAGCCAGGCGAGCAGGAGGACCGCGCCGAGCAGGCCGATCGCGAACAGGGCCAGCATCGAGAGCCGGGTCAACACCCCGTCGCCCCCCTGCGCGGCGACCTTCGCCTTGTAGGTGTCGTTCTTGTCGAAGAAGTCCCAGAGCGCCTGCCGCGCCGGGCTGCCCGGCGAGGAGCGCAGGTAGAGGTCGATCACGCGGCGGGGCTTGCCGTAGCGCTGGGCGGCGAACTGGGCGCAGGCGTCCTTCGCCTCCTCGGCGCCGAGGTCGGAGAGCTCGGCGACGAGAGCGAGCGCCCCCTCGTCCTCACAGAACTTCTCGTCGGCCTTCGCCACCGCCTCGGCCGGCGGCCGCGAGAGCGCCCAGCCGACGTCGGAGAAGTCGAGGCCGGCGAAGGGCACCTCGACCATGCGCGCCCAGACGCTCGACATCGCTTCCGCGTAGCTGCCCGAAGGTCGCGAGGCGGTGCCCGCCTGCGGGGCGCCGATGATCCCGAGGGCGACGCGATCGGAGAGGGTGGCGAGGCGGCCGACCGCGGCCTGCGGCTGCTGCACTACCCAGAGTCCGACCGCGATCATCGCGATCGCGGCGAGGGTGCCGGCGACCCCGGCGGCGACCTCGCGCCGGACGATGCCCTTGTAGGCGAACCAGATGCCGCCGCAGACCACCGCCGTGGTCAGCCACGGCTGCGTGACCCGCGAGTACAGGCGCCCGACCGCGGCGGCGATCTCGTGCATCGTCTTCCCGTCGGCGAACGGGTTGAGGCCGAAGGCGAGGCCGAGCAGCGCGAGAACGAGCTTGAGGACAAAGATCAGCCCGAGCCAGAGGCCGTTGAGGATCATCACGAAGCCCTTGGTGAAGGTCCCCGTCGGCGCGTCGACGCCGGTGTCGATGAAGATGTCGAAGCCGTAGTTGGAGGCCGGATAGATGCTCTCCGGCGTCCCGTTGGCTTCGCAGCTCAGACGGGTCCGGCGGTCGCGGATCTCGGCCAGCCGGTCGCAGACCGGGTTGCCGATCCCGAGCCCGCTGAGCGGGTCGACCTGACCGCCGGCGCCGAGCTCCTTGCCGGCGGCGGCGGTCGCGGAGGGGGCAGGCGCCGGGGGTCCCGCAACTTCTTTGCCTTTCCCGCGCTCCTCGGCGCCCGCGCCTGCGCCCTGCCCGGGCGCCGCGGTGCCGCCGGCACCCGGGCGGGCGGCATCGGCGGCGGCGGCGAAGACCAGGAGCGCGACGACGACGAGGACGGGCGCGATCGACCTCGCCGTCGGGTGCTTGCAGCAACCCATCGCCGCTACCAGTCGAGCCGCTCGCCGGTCTGAAAGATCCGCACCAACCAGTCGGGCGGGGAGATCTGAACCGGCGCAACCTGCCCGTCGAAGTCGCGCATGTAGCAGCGGCCGGCGCGGTAGGACATGAGGCGAGAGATCGCCGAGGTGTCGTCCTCATCGAGGCGCAGGAGCGAGAGCGCCTTGCGCGCCTGCGCCTCGGTCTCGACGCCGAAGGCAAAGAGCGCGCCGACCAGCGGCTCCAGGCGGTCGATGTCCTCGAACATCTGCGTCGCCAGGACCGGGCTGATGTTGAGCGAGCGGCCCATGCGGCTGATCCGCTCGAGCAGCCGCTGGCCCTCGCTGTCGCCGGAGAGGACCGAGACCTCGTCAAGTGGCAGCACGGCGTGGCGGTCGGGGTCGGCGGCGCAGATCCGCAGCGCGTAGGCGGCGAGCAGGCGCAGCACCGCGAGCCCGATCCGCTCGGCCTCCAGCAGCTCGGCCCGCGGCGTCCCCGCCAGCGGCAGCGTCAGGTTGGCGATCTGAAGGGAGACGACCTGGGCGCCGCCGACCTCGGGTGGCTCGGCGCCCGGCTCGCCGAGGCCGAGCCGGGCGAGGCCGGTCCCGTGGACCTCCACCGCCTTGCCGACCGCCGCCGCGTCGGGGTCCTCGGAGGCGAGGAGCCGGCGCACGACCTCCGTCGAGCTGCGCGCGCCGGCGCCGATCGCCTGGGCGACGGCGAGGCGCAGCTGCGTCTGCCAGGCCGGCGAGACCGGCGCCGGCAGGATCGAGACGAGGAAGCTGTAGGTGAGGTCCTCGCGGGTCTCCTCGGGAGCGATCCGCATCGGGTCGAGCAGGCCGCGGTAGCTCTCGGAGCCGGAGAGGCGGATCTCCTCCAGGCAATCGGCGACGCCGGGCAGCTCGCGCAGGCGGTGATCGCCCTTGGGGTCGATGTCAACGATCAGCGAGCCCTGCATGAACGCCTGCCAGAGGACGAACTGCTGAAAGACGGTCTTGCCCGAGCCCGAGGTGCCGACCGCGAGGACCGTCGGCGGCCGGCTCTCCTGCGGGGCCTCGGCGAGGTCGAACTGAACCGGCGCTCGCGAGCCGGTCAGGGTGTGGCCGATGCAGGGCCCGATCCGCGATCCGGCGTGGCTGATCGCGTGTGGGACCATCGCGCCCACCTGATCGGGCAGCAGATGCTCCTTGTACTCGGGCAGCGGGAACGTTGCCGCCGGCATCGAGGCGAGAAAGAGCCGGTGCTGCTCGCCGCCGGGGCGGTGCAGCTGCACCC
>JBFWMZ010000086.1:0-3137 GCA_050251335.1 Solirubrobacterales bacterium | reverse complement strand
AAGACCATGCCACGCAGCTTCCCCCTCGATAAGACCCGCAACATCGGGATCATGGCGCACATCGACGCCGGCAAGACGACGACGACCGAGCGCATCCTCTACTACACCGGCCGCACGCACAAAATGGGCGAGGTCCACGAGGGCGCCGCGGTGATGGACTGGATGGAGCAGGAGCAGGAGCGCGGGATCACGATCACCTCCGCCGCCACCGCCTGCGAGTGGAAGGGCCACCGGATCAACATCATCGACACGCCCGGCCACGTCGACTTCACGGTCGAGGTCGAGCGCAGCCTGCGCGTGCTCGACGGCGCGATCGCCGTCTTCGACGCCGTCGCCGGCGTCGAGCCGCAGTCGGAGACCGTCTGGCGCCAGGCCGACAAGTACGGCGTGCCGCGCTTCGCCTACATCAACAAGATGGACCGCACCGGCGCCGACTTCTTCAACTCGGTGCAGACGATGAAGGACCGGCTCGGCGCCAACCCGCTGCCGATCCAGCTGCCGATCGGCAGCGAGGAGAACTTCCAGGGCGTCGTCGACCTGGTTCGGATGAAGGGCCTGATCTGGACCGACGAGCTCGGCGCCGCCTACGACGAAGTCGAGATCCCCGAGGACCTGCGGGCCCAGGCCGAGGAATACCGCACCGCGCTGATCGAAGCCTGCGCCGACTACGACGAAGAGCTGATGGAGGCCTTCCTCGGCGAAGAAGAGATCCCGCAGGAGAAGCTGATCGCCAGTCTCCACCGCGCCACCCTCGACACCCAGGTGACGCCGGTCCTCTGCGGCACCTCGTTCAAGAACAAGGGCGTGCAGCCGCTGCTCGACGCGATCGTCGAACTGCTGCCCTCGCCGCTCGAGGTGCCGCCGGTCACCGGTGTCATCCCGGCCGGCAAAGGCCAGGCCGAGGACAGCGAGGGCGAGCGTCCCGCCGACGACTCGGCGCCCTTCGCCGCGCTCGCCTTCAAGGTCATGACCGACCCCTACGTCGGCAAGCTCACCTACTTCCGCGTCTACTCCGGCAAGCTCGAGAAAGGCGGCCGCGTCCTCAACGTCAAAACCGGCCGCACCGAGCGGATCGGCCGGCTGCTGATGATGCACGCCAACTCGCGCGAGGAGATCGACGAGTGCTATGCCGGCGACATCTGCGCCGGCGTCGGCCTGAAGGAAACCGGGACCGGCGACACCCTCGCCGCCCCCGACGCGCCGATCGCGCTGGAGTCGATCGAATTCCCGGAGACGGTGATTGCGGTCGCGATCGAGCCGAAAACGAAAGCCGACCAGGAGAAGATGGGCAACGCCCTCGCCCGGCTGGGTGAGGAGGACCCGACCTTCCGGATCGAATCCGACGAGGAAACCGGCCAGACCCTGATCCACGGGATGGGCGAGCTCCACCTCGAGGTGATCGTCGACCGGATGCTGCGCGAGTTCAAAGTCGACGCCAACGTCGGCAAGCCGCAGGTCGCCTACCGCGAGACGATCCGCAAGCGGGTCGACAAAGTCGTCGCCCGCTTCGTCCGCCAGACCGGCGGCCGCGGCCAGTTCGGCCACGTCGTGATCAATCTCGAGCCGGCGCCCGGCGAAGGTTTCGTCTTCGAGAACAAAATCAAGGGCGGCGTCATCCCCGGTGAATTCATCGGCCCCGCCGAACAGGGGATGCGCGAGGCGCTGGAGAACGGCGTCAAGGCCGGCTACCCGATGGTCGACGTCAAAGCCGAACTGGTCGACGGCTCCTACCACGACGTCGACTCCTCGGAGATGGCGTTCAAAATTGCCGGCTCGATGGCGATTCAGGAGGGGGCCCGCAAGGCCAACCCGGTCCTGCTCGAGCCGGTGATGGCGGTCGAGGTCGTCACCCCTGAGGACTTCCTCGGCGACGTGATCGGCGATCTCTCGCGGCGGCGCGGCAAAGTCCAGGGCCAGGAGCAGCGCGGCAACGCGCTCGCGGTCCAGGCCTTCGTGCCGCTTGGCGAAATGTTCGGTTACGCGACCGACCTGCGCTCCTCGACCCAGGGGCGAGCCAACTACACGATGCAGTTCGAGCGCTACGAAGAGGTCCCCGGCAACATCGCCGAGGAGATCGTCGAGAGCCGCTCCGGCGAACCGGTGGGGGCTGCGTAGCGGCCAATCCGGTGCCCAGGATTCAAGGCTGAAGGCCGAGACAACGGCGAGCGGCGCACCTGGCTATATTTCCCAGGTTCGCCCGTAAGCAGGGCCGAGCGCCCTGCTTACGCAGAGCCTCCCACAATCAAGCACCCAGACCAGACAGAACAGAAAGCAACTTTCGAAAGGCGAAACGGAGAGAGATGTCCAAGGAGAAATTCGAGCGCGATAAGCCGCATGTGAACGTCGGCACCATCGGTCACATCGACCATGGGAAGACGACGCTGACGGCCGCGATCACCAAGACCCTCTCCACCGTGGGCGGCGCCGAAGCTCATAGCTTCGAGGAAATCGACAACGCTCCGGAGGAGAAGGAGCGCGGGATCACGATCGCGACCTCGCACGTCGAGTACGAGACCGAGAACCGCCACTACGCCCACGTCGACTGCCCGGGCCACGCCGACTACGTGAAGAACATGATCACCGGCGCCGCGCAGATGGACGGCGCGATCCTGGTCGTCTCGGCCGCTGACGGCGTCATGCCGCAGACCCGCGAGCACATCCTCCTGGCCCGCCAGGTGAACGTCCCGCACGTGGTCGTCTTCCTCAACAAGATCGACCAGGTCGACGACGAGGAGCTGGTCGAGCTGGTCGAGGAGGAGGTCAAGGACCTGCTCAACGAGTACGACTTCCCGGGCGAAGAGACGCCGATCATCAAAGGCTCGGCGCTGAAGGCGCTGGAAGGCGACGAAGACGCCCAGAAAGCCGTCTTCGAGCTGGCCGCGGCGCTCGACTCCTACATCCCGGAGCCGGTCCGCGAGCTCGACAAGCCGTTCCTGATGCCGATCGAGGACATCTTCTCGATCACCGGCCGCGGCACCGTCGCCACCGGCCGCATCGAGCAGGGCGTCGTCAACACCGGCGACGAGGTCGAAATCGTCGGCATCCACCCGGAGACGAGCAAAACCACCGTCACCGGCGTCGAGATGTTCCGCAAGATCCTCGACGAGGGTCAGGCGGGCGACAACGTCGGCTGCCTC
>JBFWMZ010000085.1:0-3281 GCA_050251335.1 Solirubrobacterales bacterium | reverse complement strand
CCCGAGCGGCAGAGCTCGAGGACGATCGACTCGGCCAGCATGTTGGGCGAGATGTAGGTCTCGTTGGCGCGCTTGGCGAGCTTCGCGATCTCCTCCGCCGGCCCGGCCATGTAGCCGACCCGGACGCCGGGGCTGACCGTCTTCGAGAACGAGGAGGCGTGGAAGACCCGGCCCGCCTGGTCGAGCGAGGCCATCGTCTCCAGCGGCTCGCCCGCGAACGGCAGCTCTCTATAGGGGTCGTCCTCGAGGAGCCAGAAATCGTGCTCGGCGGCGAGCTCGACCAGCCGCCGCCGCTTCTCGGAGGAGAGCGTGCAGCCGGCCGGGTTGTGGGCGTTGGGGATGACGTGGGCGAGCTTGATCGGCCCCGCGGCGAGCGCCGCTTCCAGCGCCGCGACGTCGAGCCCGTCGGCCTCCAGCGGCACCGGCACCAGCTCGGCGCCGAGCTGCTTCAGCAACAGCAGGGTGCGGTCGTAGGTCGGCTGCTCGACCACCACCCGGTCGCCCGCCTCGATCTTCGAGGAGAACAGCATCGCGCCCGCCTCGAGCGAGCCGTTGGTGATCATCACCTGCGCCGGGTCGTAGTGCCCGTGCCGTTCGGCGACCCACTGGCAGAGCCCGGGGTGGCCGATTCCGACCCCGTAGGAGAGCGCCGTCTCCCAGTCCTCGGCCAGCGCCCGCGCCGCCGCCTCCCGCACCTGCTCGTGGGGCAGGATGTCGGCGCTCGGGGCGCCGCGCGCGAATGAGATCGTTCCGCCGGCCATCACTTCGACAGTAGCAATGCGCCGGCCCAGGCCGCCTACAGCGAGCGCAGGAGCTCGGCGGCGATCGCCGCCGTCTCGGTCGGGCTTTCGCCGACCCGCACGCCCTTCGCCTCGAGCGCCTCTTTCTTCGCCGCGGCGGTGCCGGAGGAGCCGGAGATGATCGCCCCGGCGTGGCCCATCTGCTTGCCGGGCGGAGCGGTGAAACCGGCGATGTAGGCGACGACCGGCTTCGAGATCTCGGCGGCGATGAACTCGGCGGCGCGCTCCTCTGCGTCGCCGCCGATCTCGCCGACCATCACGATCAACTCGGTCTCGGGGTCGGCCTCATACAGCTCGAGGATGTCGATGAAGTCGGAGCCGACGATCGGGTCGCCGCCGATGCCGACGATCGAGGAGTTGCCGGTCCCGGCCTGCTTCAGCTCGTTGCCGATCTGGTAGGTCAGCGTCCCCGACTTGGAGACGACGCCGATCGGGCCCGGATCGAAGAACTGGGCGGGGATGATGCCGACGTTGGCCTTGCCGGGCGAGAGCACGCCGGGGCAGTTGGGGCCGATCAGCCGCACGCCGGCCTCCTGCGCCTTCCAGTAGGTGTTCAGCATGTCGAGGACGGGGATGCCCTCGGTGATCGCGATCACCGTCTCGACCCCCGACTCGATCGCCTCGTCGATCGCCGCCGCGGCGAAGCGCGCCGGGACGAAGATCATCGAGGTGTTGGCGCCCGCCTTCTCGACGGCTTCGGAGATCGTGTCGAAGACCGGCGTCCCCTCGACGTCCTGGCCGCCCTTGCCGGGGGTGACGCCGGCGACGAGGTCGGTGCCGTAGGCCTTGTTGCGCAGGCCGTGGAACGAGCCCTCGCGGCCGGTCAGGCCGGAAACGGCCAGCTTCGTCCGCTCGTCGACGATGATGCTCATGAGGCGCTCCCGGCGAGCTCGACCACCCGGCGGGCGGCGTCGAGCATCGTCTTCTCCTGGTCGAGGTTCGGCAGGTTCGCCTCGGCGAGGATCGCCAGCCCCTCCTCGGAGTTGGTGCCGTCGAGGCGGACCACCAGCGGCAGGTCGAGGCCGATCTGCTGCGAGGCGGCGATGATCCCCTTGGCGATCTCGTCGCAGCGGGTGATGCCGCCGAAGATGTTGAAGAGGATCGCGTCGACCTTCTCGTCGGAGGTGATCACCTCCAGCGCGTTGACGATCGCCTCGGCTTTCGAGCCGCCGCCGGCGTCGAGGAAGTTGGCCGGCGCGCCGCCCGCCTGGGCGACGACGTCGAGGGTCGACATGCAGAGCCCGGCGCCGTTGGCGAGGATGCCGACGTTGCCGTCGAGTTTGACGTAGGTGAGCCCCTTTTCCTTCGCCATCTGCTCCTGCGGGTCCTCGGCGGTGTCGGCGACCGCGGCGAGGTCCTCGTGGCGGAAGAGGGCGTTGCCGTCGATCGTCACCTTGGCGTCGAGCGCGACCACCTCGCGGTCGGCGGTGACGATCAGCGGGTTGACCTCGATCAGGGTCGCGTCCTCCTCGCGGGCGACCTCAACCAGCTTGACCAGCACCTCGGCGGCCTCGTCGAGGGCGTCCTCGGCGAGGCTCGCGGCGGCGACGATCTCGCGCGCCGCGGCGGCGTCGAACTCCCTGGTCGGGTCGATGTGGACTTTGGTCAGCGCCTCGGGGCTCTCGGCGGCGACCGCCTCGATGTCCATCCCGCCCTTGGCGGAGACCATCGCCAGCAGCTTCTTCTCGCCGCGGTCGAGGATCACCGAGGCGTAGTACTCCGCGGCGATCTCGGAGCCGCCCTCGACCCAGACCGCGTCGACCCGGAACGGGCCCTCGCCGTGGGGGCCGACGATGTCCATGCCGATGATGTCCTCGGCGTACTGCTGCGCCTGCGCCTTGTCCTGGGCGATCTTCACCCCGCCGGCCTTGCCGCGACCGCCGATCAGCACCTGGGCCTTGATCGCGCAGGGGTAGCCGATCCGCTCGGCGGCGGCGACGGCGTCGGCGACCGTCTCGGCGACCTCGCCGCTCGGCACCGCGATGCCGTGCTTGGCGAAAAGCTGCTTTCCCTGGTATTCGAGAAGATCCATTGGGGTGCTCGGGCGCGCGATCGGCGCGGTCGCGGACCCTACCCGAGTCGGCCCGCGGCGCGCTCGCAGGTGGGGAGCGGCCCCGCAAACGGGGGTATTGGCATAATGCCGCGCCCTATGGCACTGCCCAGCCTGAAAAGCATCGAGTGGGTCACGACCGACTGTTACGGGACGCTGATCGACTGGGAGAAAGGCATCGTCGAAGCCTGCAAGAAAGAGGCGGTCAAAGACGGCTTCAGCTTCGAAGAGGGCCCTTTCCTCGAGCGCTTCTTCGAGGTCCAGGCGGAAATCATGGCCGGCTCCTACGAGCTCTACGCCGAGGTCCTGCGCCGCACGATCGTCAAAGTCGCCGGCGAGCAGGGCTGGGAAATCGAGCCCTCGCGGGCCCAGTTCCTGCCCAACAGCGTCGCCTACTGGCTGCCGTTCCGCGAGGCCAACGCGGCGATGGA
>JBFWMZ010000084.1:0-3318 GCA_050251335.1 Solirubrobacterales bacterium | reverse complement strand
ACGGCGGGGATGGTGAGCATCATCTGGCTGCCGATCAGCGGCGAGTTGACGGTGTAGATCGCGTAGCTGATGACGGTGCCGGTGGTGACCAGGGAGACCATCTGGTCGAGGAAGGGCAGCGAGTAGTGCTCGAGGACGGGGCGGGTCGAGGTGCCCTCGTGGAGCTCGGAGACGGCCTCCTGGCGGCGCTTGGTGAAGCCGAGGAAGGCGGCGAGGAAGCCGGTGCAGAGGATCAGCCATTCCGAGGCGTGGGCGTCGACGGCGCTGGCGCCGGCGGCGACGCGGAGGATGAAGAGGCCGGCGAGGACCATCACGTCGATGATCACGATCTGCTTCAGGCCGATGCTGTAGGCCACCTGGGCGACGCCGTAGCCGACCACCATCAGGCCGACCTGCCAGTTGACGAGGAAGGCGATCGCGATCGCGACGGCGGCCAGGGCCGGGGCGATCGCCCTGGCGGTCGTCTCGGAGAGCTCGCGCGCGGCGAGCGGGCGGAAGCGCTTCTTCGGGTGCTTGCGGTCGAGCTCGACGTCGATCAGGTCGTTGACGAAGTAGCCGGCGCTGGAGATCAGGCAGAAGGAGACGAAGGTGACGACGGCCATGAAGACCTCATGGCCGTGGGTGAACTTGCCCGAGAAGAGCAGGCCGGCGAAGACGAAGACGTTTTTGATCCACTCCTTCGGCCGGCCGGTCTTGATCGCCGCGCGCAGCGGCGAGCGGCGGGGCACGACGGGCTCGTCCTCGGCGTCGGCGTGCGAGTTGGCCGGAGCGGTCGGCTGTTCGGAGGTGATCGTTTCCATGCGGGAGGCGGGCGGTGGGCGCCCACCGTGAGGATTTCCCCACCCGGAGCGAAATCCCTGGCGGAAGGGTAGCGACGGGCGGTCAATTCCCGTGTCCCCGCGAACCGTTCGTCGGGCTGTTCCTTATCCCGGAATGGTGGGGATAAGGAACAGCCAGGCTGGTGCGGGCGGTCAGACGGGGTCGAGGAGGACGCCCGGGTTGAGGATCCCGGCCGGGTCGAGCTCGGCCTTGGCGGCTCGCAGGGCGGCGGCGAACGGCGCCGGGCGCTGGCGGTCATACCAGGGCCGGTGGTCGCGGCCGACCGCGTGGTGGTGGGTGATCGTCGCTCCGCCCTCGATCAGGACCTCGGAGACCGCGGCCTTGATCTCGTCCCACTGGGCGACCTCGCCGCCACGGATCGCCGGCGCCAGCACCGTGAAGTAGGGCGCCGGCCCGTCGGGGTAGACGTGGGTGAAGCGGCAGCTGATCCGGGCCGCGCCGCGGCCCTCGAGCGGCGCCCCGGAGACCTCGCCGACGACCCGCCGCGCGGTCTCGATCACGGTCGCGTGCAGCTCCTCGAAGCGGTCCCAGGTGATCGCCGTCTCGAAGGTCTCCGAGAGGACCCCGCAGGCGACGAAGGTGTCGCGCAGGTACGGCGCCAGGAGGAACGCGCTCCGCCAGCTCCCCACCGCATCCGTCCCCTCGCCGTCGATGGGCCGATTTCGTGAATCATGTTCCCGAAATCGGCCCGTCGGCCCGTCCGGGGCGGTGGTGCGGCTCTCGCCGGGGCGGCCGCCGTGCTCGCGGGCGAGGTCGAGCGCCGCTTCGAGCTGCCGCCCGACCGGGACGCTGGCCGACTCGAAGCCGAGGATCAGCAGCGCCGCCGAGCCGTCGCCGGCGCCGGTCAGCTCGGCCTCGCCGGGATCGAGCAGGCGGCAGTTGGCGGGGTCGAGGCCGGACTGCGAGATCGCCCGCACGGCGCCGGCGCCGGCGCGGAAGCTGTCGAACCGAACCGGCGCCGAGGCCTTGAACTCGGGTCGCGGCCGGACTCGCATCCAGGCCTCGGAGATCACCCCGAGCACCCCCTCCGAGCCGGCCAGCAGGCGGTCGGGCGAGGGCCCGGCGCCCGAGGCCGGCAGCCGCCGGCTCCCCCAATCTCCCCGCGGCGTGATCGCCCTGGCCGACTCGACCAGGTCCTCGACATGGGTGAGGACGGTCGCGAAGTGGCCACCGGCGCGGGTCGCGATCCAGCCACCGAGCGTCGCGTACTCGAAGGACTGCGGGAAGTGGCGCAGGGTGAGGCCGTGCTCGCGCAGCTGCTCCTCGAGCCGCGGCCCGGTCGCCCCCGCCTGGATTCGCGCCGCCAGCGAAGTCGGGTCGACCTCGAGAAGCCGGTTCAGGCGCCTCAAGTCGAGCGAGACGGCCGGCCGCTCGCCGAGCCGTGGCTCGACCCCGCCGACCACGCTGGTGCCGCCGCCGAACGGGATGACCGCCGCGCCCTCGGCCTCCGCCCAGGCCAGCACCGCCTCGATCTCCGACTCGTCCCGCGGCTGGGCGACCAGGTCCGGCGGGTTCTCGAACTCGCCGCGGAAGCCGCGGACCACGTCGCGGTAGGCCTTGCCGAGCGCGTGGCAGGCGCGCTCGTAATCGTCGTCGCGGTAGAGGTCGCCGAATCCGCTCGGCCGCTTCAGCCGCGGCTTGCGCAGCTCGAGCGCCGCCAGCGGCACCGGCTTCTCGACCTCGCCGCCGAACCCGAACCGCTCGCGAATCCCCGCCGCCGCCTCGCGCAGCTGCGTCGCAGTCGGCGCCTGGTCCTCATACCCCCACCCCCAGTGCTTGAGCCGCCGCTCAGCCATGGGCGTGGGGCGGTAAGCCGTAGAGAGGCGCTCTGGCCAAGCAGTTCAAGGACGCAGGGAGCGAGACGAGGGGAGCGCACTCCAGTGCGTGACCCGAAGGCGAGCGACCGAGGACGCCGAAATGCGCCGGCCAGAGCGCCTCTCTACCAGTGGACGCCTTTCATCAGGTGCGCGAAGGCGACGGCCTCGGTGCTCGGGGCCCGGTCCCGCGCCTCCTCGGTCTTGCCTTTCGCCGCCTGCGAGTCGGGGAAGAGTTTGTAGGCGGTGCTGAGGATCGAGTCGCTCGCCTTGGGGGCGACCGAGTAGAGCAGCTCGCCGAAGTTGCCGAGTTTGGTCGCGACCTTCTTCGGTTTGTTGACGATCGCCTTGGCGATCATCTCGGCCGCCTCCTCGGGAGTGATCGCCGGGAACATGTCGTACATCCGGGTCGGGGCGATCATCGGCGTCCGCACCAGCGGCATGTGAATCGTCGTCAGGTGGACGCCGTCTTCTTTCACCTCGGAGGCGATCACCCGGGAAAAGGCGTCGAGGGCGGCCTTCGAGGCGACGTAGGCCGAGAAGCGGGGCGGGTTGGTCTGCACCCCGATCGAGCTGATGTTGATGATCTGGCCGCTCTTGCGGGCGCGCATCGTCGGCAGCAGGGCGAGGATCAGCCGCAGGGCGCCGAGGTAGTTGAGCTGGA
>JBFWMZ010000083.1:0-3394 GCA_050251335.1 Solirubrobacterales bacterium | reverse complement strand
ACGGGATGATCCCGATCGGCCGCGGCCAGCGAGAGCTGATCATCGGCGACCGCCAGACCGGCAAGACGGCGATCGCGATCGACACGATCATCAACAACAAGGACAAGGACCTGATCTGCATCTACGTGGCGATCGGTCAGCGGATGTCCACGGTCGTCCAGCTGAAAGAGACGCTGGAGGAAAACGGGGCGATGGAGAACACGATCATCGTCGCCGCCCCGGCCGACGAGGCGGCGCCGATCAAGTACATCGCGCCATACGCCGGCTGCGCGATGGGCGAGCACTTCCTCTACAACGGCAAAGCCGCCCTCTGCGTCTACGACGACCTCACCAAGCACGCCTCGGCCTACCGCCAGATGTCGCTGCTGCTGCGGCGCCCGCCGGGTCGCGAGGCCTACCCGGGCGACGTCTTCTACCTGCACTCGCGGCTGCTCGAGCGGGCGGTGAAACTGAACGACGAGCTCGGCGGCGGCTCGCTGACGGCGCTGCCGATCATCGAGACCCAGGCCTCCGACGTCTCCGCCTACATCCCGACCAACGTGATCTCGATCACCGACGGTCAGATCTTCCTCGAGTCCGACCTCTTCTTCTCCGGCGTGCGGCCGGCGATCAACGTCGGCATCTCGGTCTCCCGCGTGGGCGGCAACGCGCAGACCAAGGCGATGAAGAAAGTCGCCGGAAAACTGCGCCTCGACCTCTCCCAGTACCGCGACCTCGAGGCCTTCGCCCAGTTCGGCTCCGAGCTCGATCCGGAGACGCAGAAAGCCCTGACCCGCGGCGAACGGCTGGTCGAGCTGCTGAAACAGAAAGAGCGCGAACCGCTCTCGGTCGCCGACCAGGTCGCCTCGATCTACTCGGGCACCGGTGGTTACCTCGACCGGATCAAAGTCGAGCGCGTCGGCGAGTTCCTCGCCGACCTGCGGACCCGGCTGCACGCCGAGGAGTCGGAGCTGCTGAGCCGGATCGAAGACAGCGGCAAGCTCGAGGAGGCCGACGAGGAGGCGCTCGGCAAGGCGATCGCCGACTTCGTCGACGACTTCGGACCCGACTTCGACAAGGACGGGCAGCCGCTCGAGGAGGGCGAGTCCGACCGGGTCAAGTCCGAGCAGGAGCGCCAGGCTCCGGCCCGCACCGCGAGCGACGGGGGCTCGGGCTCCGAGAGCGGCGACTCCGCCGACGACAAAGAGGCGACGCCGGCCTGATCGGGGCCGGGGGAGACGGACATGGCTTCGCAGAAGGAAGTCAAAAGTCGCATCGCGTCGATCAAGAACATCAACAAGATCACGCGGGCAATGGAGATGGTCGCGGCGGCGCGCCTGCGCCGCGCCGAACAGCGGATCGCGGATCTGCGGCCCTACTCCGAGGGCATCCGCAAACTGACCCGCACCGCCGCCGCCCACGCGGGCTCGATCCCGCGGGTGCCGGTGATGGAGGAGCGCCAGAACGTCGAGACCGTCGGCGTCGTCCTCGTCACCGGCGACCGCGGCCTGGCCGGCGCCTTCAACAGCAACATCATCCGCGAGGGGATGCGGACCGGCCGGCAGATTCGCGAGGAGGGCGCCAAGACCTCCTACTCGGTGGTCGGCAAAAAGGGCGTCTCGGCGCTGACCTTCCGCAAACTGGACCTCGCTGGCTCCTACACCGGCTTCACCGATCGGCCCTCGTTCGCCGACGCCCGCCGGATCGGCGAGGAGATGACCGCCCGCTACGTCGACGGCGAGGTCGACCGGGTCGAACTGATCTTCAACCGCTTCGTCTCGCCGCTGACCCAGTACGTCTGGAAGCAGACGCTGCTGCCGCTGCAGCAGGCGCAGGTGACCGGCGAGGGAGCCGACGAGGACGAGGTCGCCGCCGACGAGGCTCCGGCCAACGAGGCGGAGGAGAAACAGGCCAAATCGGAGTGGTT
Organism: Solirubrobacterales bacterium; assembly: GCA_050251335.1. Lineage (GTDB taxonomy): Bacteria > Actinomycetota > Thermoleophilia > Solirubrobacterales > 70-9 > VAYN01. Next base: position 1,488 of record JBFWMZ010000083.1, on the reverse strand, counting down.
CTTCGAGCCCGAAGCCGAAGAGCTGCTCTCGCGGCTGATCCCCGAGTACGTGACGATCTCCGTCTACCGGGCGCTGCTCGAGTCGGCGGCCTCCGAGCTCGGGGCGCGGATGACGGCGATGCGCAACGCGGCGGAGAACGCCGAATCGATCATGGACGACCTGACCCTCGAGATGAACCGCGCCCGACAGGCGGAAATCACCCAGGAGATCCTCGAGGTGGTCGGCGGCGCCGAGGCGCTGAGCTGACCGAGACACGCGGACTGCAAGACCGGAACTTCGAAGACCAAGAAAAAGGAAGCAATGGCTGAGAGCAACGGAAACGGCAACGGCACCAACATCGGGAGCGTCGAGCAGGTCACCGGCGTCGTCGTCGACGCGGTCTTCCCCGAGACGCTGCCCGAGATCTACTCGGCGGTGACGATCGAGACCGGCGGCGACGGCGACGGCGAACCGACGCGGCTGGTCTGCGAGGTCCAGCAGCACCTCGGCGACGACCGCGTCCGCGCGGTGGCGATGGACGCGACCGACGGGATCCAGCGCGGCGACCGGGTGATCGACACCGGCAACCCGATCACGGTCCCGGTCGGCGACGTCACCCTCGGCCGCATCTTCAACCTGCTCGGCGAGCCGATCGACAACGGCGAGGAGGTGTCGGCCGAGACCGAGCGCTGGCCGATCCACCGTCCCGCCCCGAAGGCCTCCGACCTGACCCCGACCCAGGAGATCCTCGAGACCGGGATCAAGGTCATCGACCTGCTGGCGCCTTACGCGAAAGGCGGCAAGGTCGGGCTGTTCGGCGGCGCCGGGGTCGGCAAGACCGTGCTGATCCAGGAGCTGATCCGCAACATCGCCGAGGAGCACGAGGGCCTGTCGGCCTTCGTCGGCGTCGGCGAGCGCTCCCGCGAGGGCAACGACCTCTGGCTGGAGATGAAAGAAAGCGGCGTCATCGACAAAACGATGCTGGTCTTCGGTCAGATGAACGAGCCCCCGGGCGCCCGTCTGCGCGTCGCCCTCTCCGGGCTGACGATGGCCGAGTACTACCGCGAGCAGGGCGGCCAGGACGTGCTGCTCTTCATCGACAACATCTTCCGCTTCGTGCAGGCGGGCTCCGAGGTCTCGGCGCTGCTCGGCCGGATGCCCTCGGCGGTCGGCTACCAGCCGACGCTGGAGACCGAGATGGGCGAACTCCAGGAGCGGATCACCTCGACCGATCGCGGCTCTGTCACCTCGATCCAGGCGGTCTACGTGCCGGCGGACGACTACACCGACCCGGCTCCGGCCTCGGTGTTCGCCCACCTCAACGCGACCACGGCGCTCTCGCGGGCGATCTCCGAGAAAGGGATCTACCCGGCGGTCGACCCGCTCGACTCGACCTCGACGATCCTCAAGCCCGACGTCGTCGGCGACGAGCACTACCGCACCGCGACCGAGGTCCAGGAGGTGCTGCAGCGCTACAAGGAGCTGCAGGACATCATCGCCATCCTCGG
>JBFWMZ010000082.1:0-3494 GCA_050251335.1 Solirubrobacterales bacterium | reverse complement strand
TCTGGACGCACTCGTCGGCGACCTCGCAGGCGATCCGCGAGGCGAACAGCTTCGCCATCGTGATCTCGCGCACCGGGTACTCGCCGTTGGCGAAGCGCCAGGCGGTCGCGTAGGTGAACTGCTTGGCCGCCTCGGTCTTGGTCGCCATCTCGGCGAACTTGTGGCGGATCGCTTGGAACTTGCCGATCGGGCGGCCGAAGGCTTCGCGCTCCTTGGCGTACTCGAGGGTCTTCTCGATCATCCGCTCCGCCCCCGCGTGGCAGCCGGCGGCGGCGACCAGCCGCTCGCCCTGGAGCTCCCAGGCGATGTGGTAGAAGCCCTTGCCGACCTCGCCGAGCACCGCGTCGGCGGGGACGCGGACGTCGTCGAAGGCCAGTTCGCCGGTGTCGGAGGCGTGCATCCCCATCTTCTCCAGCTCGGCTGAGACGGTGAAGCCCGGCACCTTCTCGCCGCTGGAGTCGCGCAGCGGGACGACGAACAGGGTGATGCCGGCGTGGCGCTCCTGCGGGTCGGTCTTGGCGACGAGGACGATGAAGTCGGCCCGCGGCCCGTTGGTGATGAAGGTCTTGGAGCCGTTGATCACGTACTCGTCGCCGTCGCGGATCGCGGTGGTGCGGATGCCGGCGACGTCGGAGCCGGCGCCCGGCTCGGTGATCCCCAGGCAGGCCACCTTCTCGCCCTTCAGCCCCGGTTCGAGGTACTCGCGTTTCTGCTCCTCGGTGCCGAGCAGGTGGATCGGCGGCAAGGTCATGTCGCTCTGCACCGCGAAGGCCATGTTGGTGCCGCCCGAGCCCGAGTAGCTCATGCACTCGGCCCGGACCAGCGAGTAGAAGTAGTCGCCGCCCTGGCCGCCGTACTCCTCGGGGAAGCAGAGGCCGAGATAGCCGAGCTCGCCGGCGCGGCGCAGCGCCGAGGTCGGCCAGTAGGTCTCCTCCCACTCGTTGCGGTGCGGCCAGAGCTCGGCTTTGACCCACGCCTGCATCGACTCGCGCAGGTCTTCGTGCTCCTGGCTGAAGATGAAGTGCTTGCGCCCGGCCGCATGGTCGGGCTTGATGACTCCGGAGCTCTCGCCGGTCGCGCTCGCCACAGTTCTCTCCTCGCTCTCGGGGTGGGGCGCCCATGCCCCGCCGCAGACCGAGTAGACAGTAGCACTTCCCACTTTCAGCGCCGCTCCGCTATCGTGCCCGGCGTGATCGGAGAGGGGAGCCGGAAGTGAGCAGCGAGGGACAGTTCGAGAAGATCGCCTACGAGGTCGCCGACGGCGTCGCCACCGTCACCCTCGACGACCCCGAGAAGCGCAACATGCTCTCCGCCCAGATGCTGGCCGAGCTGGTCGCGGCGATGAGCGCGGCAAAAGCCGACGAGGAGGTCCGCGCCGTCGTCCTCACCGGCGCCGGCAAGGTCTTCTGCGCCGGCGCCGACCTCGGCGGCTTCGCCGCCGAGGTGCCGCTGGTCTCCAAGCACTTCGCCTCCGAGCTCTTCCTCGAGTACTTCCGGCTGATGCCGCGGCTCGGCAAGCCGACCCTCGCCGCGGTCAACGGCCACGTCCTCGCCGGCGGCATGGGCATCGCCCTCTCCTGCGACCTGGTGATCGCCAAAGAGGGCGCCGCCTTCGGCACGCCGGAGATCAACGTCGGCGCCTTCCCGTACATGATCATGTCGATCATCTACCGCAACGTCCCGCGCAAGAAGGTAAACGAGATGATGCTCCTGGGCGAGCGTCTAAGCGCCTCCGAGGCGGTCGCCTACGGCCTCGCCAACAAGGCGGTGCCGGAGGCCGAGTTCGACGCCGCGGTCAGCGACTGGGCGACCAAGCTCGCCGCCAAGAGCCCGGTCCTGATGCGCCTCGGCCACGACGCGATCTACCGCCAGCAGGACATGGCCTTCGAGGACGCGCTGGAGTTCCTGCGCTCCCAGCTCAGCCTCGCCCTCTCGACCGAGGACATCGTCGAGGGGGTCAGCGCCTTCTTCGAGAAGCGCGAGCCCGAGTGGAAGGGGCGCTGAGGGCGCGCGATGAGCGAGGAGCGCGAGCACCTGCTGCCCGGCACCGCGCCGCTCGGCGACCTCACCGAGCAGCTGCACGCCCGCCGCGAGAAGGCGCGGCTCGGCGGCGGCGAGGCGAAGATCGCCAAGCAGCACCAGCGCGGCAAGCTGACCGCCCGCGAGCGGATCGCGCTGCTGGTCGACGAGGGCACCTTCGTCGAGCTCGGGCTGCACGGCCAGCCGCACTTCTCGCAGCGGGCGATGGAGGGCGTCGAGGCGCCCGCCGACGGCGTCGTCACCGGCTGGGGCGACGTCGACGGCCGCCCCTGCTGCGTCGCCGCCTACGACTTCACGGTGATGGCCGGCTCGATGGGGATGACCGGCGAGCTCAAGGTCGGCCGCCTGCGCGAGATGGCGCTGACCAAGCGGATGCCGTTCATCTGGCTGCTCGACTCGGCCGGCGCCCGCATCCAGGAGGCGACCGGCTCGCTCTTCGCCGGCTCCGGCCAGCTGTTCCGCGAGGAGGTCGAAATGTCGGGGGTGATCCCGATGGTGGCGGCGATGATGGGGCCCTGCGCGGCCGGCACCGCCTACATCCCGGCGCTCGCCGACTTCGTCCCGATGGTCTCCGGCCAGGGCGCGATGGCGCTCGCCGGCCCGCACCTGACCAAGGCCGTCACCGGCGAGGACATCACGATGGAGGAGCTCGGCGGGGCCAAGGTCCACTGCCGCAAATCGGGGGTCGGGGACCTCGAGGTCGCCGACGACGAGGAGTGCATCGAGGCGATCAAGACCTACCTCTCCTTCTTCCCCTCGAGCTGGGAAGCGAAGCCGCCGGTCCTCGCCAGCGCCGACCCGGACGGGCGGATGTCGGAGAAGCTGATGGAGATCGTCCCCGATTCCAATCGCAAGCCGTACGACATGTACGAGGTCATCGCCGAGATCGTCGACGACGGCGAGTGGTTCGACCTCAAGCCCAAATTCGCCCGCAGCGTGATCACCTGCTTCGCCCGCTTCGGCGGCCAGCCGGTCGGGATCGTCGCCAACCAGCCGAAGCAGCTGGCCGGCGTCCTCGACAACGACTCCGCCGACAAGGCGGCCCGCTTCATCAACCTCTGCGACGCCTTCAACATCCCGCTCGTCTTCCTCCAGGACATCCCCGGCTTCATGGTCGGCTCGAAGGTCGAGCACGCGGGGATCATCCGCCACGGGGCGAAGTTGCTCTACGCGGTCAGCCGCGCGACGGTGCCGAAGGTGACGGTCTGCGTGCGCAAGTCCTACGGCGCCGGCTACTACGTGATGTGCGGCAAGGCCTACGAGCCGGACCTGATCGTCGCCTGGCCGGGGGCCGAGATCTCGGTGATGGGCGCCGAGGGCGCGGTCGAAATCATCGGCCGCTCGGCGATCGAGGCCGCCGAGGACCCGGAGGCGGCGCGCGAGGCGATGCTGAACGCGGTGCGCGAGCGGATCGACCCCTACATCGCCGCCGGCAACGCGGTGATCGACGAAGT
>JBFWMZ010000081.1:0-3805 GCA_050251335.1 Solirubrobacterales bacterium | reverse complement strand
TGCGGGTGACCGAGGCCGCCGCCCTCGCCGCCGCCCGCTGGGTCGGTCGCGGCGACAAGATCGCCGCCGACGGCGCCGCGGTCGACGCGATGCGCTTCGTCCTCGACTCGGTCTCGATGGACGGCACCGTGGTGATCGGCGAGGGAGAGAAGGACGAAGCGCCGATGCTCTTCAACGGCGAGCGGATCGGCGACGGCACCCCGCCGGTCGTCGACATCGCCGTCGACCCGCTCGAGGGGACCCGGCTCTGCGCGCTGGGGATGCCGAGCGCGCTGGCGGTGATCGCGCTGGCCGAGCGCGGCTCGATGTTCGATCCCGGCCCCTGCGTCTACATGGAAAAGATGGCGGGCGGCGAAGAGATCGCCGACCTGCTCGATCTCGACCGGCCGCTGCCGGAGACCCTGAAGCTGGTCGCCGAGCGCAAGGGCGGGAGCGTCGGCGACGTGATCGTGGTGATGCTCGACCGGCCCCGCCACGAGGACGCGATGCGCGAAGTGCGCGAGGCCGGCGCCCGGATCCGGCTGATCACCGACGGCGACGTCTCGGCGGCGCTGCTGGCGGTCTCCGAACGCTCGCCGGTCGACCTCCTCTGGGGGATCGGCGGCACCCCCGAGGGCGTGCTCTCGGCGGCGGCGCTGAAGTCGATGGGCGGCCAGCTGCTCGGCCGCCTCTGGCCGCGCAACGACGAGGAGCGCAGCGCCGCCCTCGACGCCGGCTACGACCTCGACCGGATCCTCACCGCCGACGACCTCTGCGCCGGCGAGGACGTCTTCTTCTCCGCCACCGGGGTCACCGACGGCGACGTCCTGCAGGGCGTCCGCTACCGCGGCAAAGGCGCGACCACCGAGTCGCTGGTGATGCGCTCGCGCTCCGGCACCGTCCGGCGGGTCCACGCCACCCACGACCGCTCGAAGCTGCGCGAGATCGTGGGCGCCGAGCGCTACGGGTAGCGCCGCGCCCCTGAGAGATTGATTCCACGACCAGGCCCACCTGGATGACGCGCCTGGCACACTGCGCGGCTCTGCGCCCTCGGGTTTGCCTTTGCCAACCGGCAAAGGCTGCACCCTGCGTCCTTGATCCGCTTGGCCAGGCGCGCCCCCCGTCACACCTCGCCGTGGAATCAATCATCTGAGGCGCCGGTTTGCAGCCGCCTCAACCGGCGGCGGCCTCGCGCGCCGCCGCTTCGCCGACGAACGGGACCAGCAACTCGTAGGTGAGCTCTGTCGCCAGCCGCGGCAGCTCGGCCGCGCGTCCGATCACCACCTCCTCGTAGGCGCGGGCGGCGACGGCGCCGACCGCGAGGCTGGTCGGCCGCACCGGCCCGTCGTTGACGCGATCCTCGTCGGCGCGGCCGTCGTCGAGCAGGGCGACGAAGCGGTTGAAGCCGTCCTGGAAGCGCTGCCGGGCCGGCGGGCCGACGGCGAACAGCTCGACCAGCATGAAGCGCGCCGCCGGCGGCCGCTCGGCGAAGAAGGCAAGCGCCTCGCCGACCGCCTCGCGCACGCGCTGCGGCCAGGGGGCGGGGCCGAGGTAGGCGAGGCGGACCCGCGCTTCCAGCTCGTCGACCAGGTTGGCGTGGGTGGCGAGCATGCAGTCGCGCTTGTCGGCGAAGAGTTCGTAGAAGGTCTCGCGGCCGACCCCGGCTTCATCGAGCACGTCACCGACCGTCGTCGCCTCGTAACCCTTGGTCGCCGTCACCGCGACAATCGCCGCTTCCAGTCGGGTCCGCTGCGAGTTGGTGACCGTCTCGCGTGAGAGCCCGTGGCGACCGCGGGGCAGCCGCCCTGGGGACGGTTCGCTCACCGGGTTGCCCCGGCGACCGCTGGCTGCGAGCAGGCCTGCGCCTCCTCGAGCGCCGCGTCGTGGCCGGCGAAGGGCGCGACCGCAAGGTAGACGAGTTCCGGCAGCAGCTCCGGCAGGCGTTCGGCCTGGCCCGCGGTGACCCGGTCGAAGACCAGGAGCTGGGCGCGACCGAAGGCGAGCCGGGGGTCGAGGTGGGTGCCGCGGCGCTCGTCGCTGCCCCAGAGTCGCGCCAACGCCGGCACGACGAGGGCGCGGTAGCGCTCGACCACCGCCGGTTCGACCGCGACCGCCTCGCCGACCAGCAGGTGGGCCAGCTGCGGTCGCGCCGCCATCAGCTCGAGCACCGCCGCGGTCGCTTCGCGGACCGCCTCGGCCGGTGGTTCCTCCGCCGAGCCGGCCGCAGCCGCAGCCGCCCAGACCTCGCCGATGCAGTGGTCGAGCGCCGCGTCGAAGCAGGCGCGCTTGTCGTCGAACTCGCGGTAGAAGGTCGTGCGCGAGATGTGGGCGGCGGCGACCACGTCACCGATCGTCGTCGCCGCGCAGGTCTTCTCAGCGCAGCTCTCGACCATCGCAGCGACGATCCGGCCTCGCTGACCTTCCTCTGCCGGCGACTTTCCTCGACTTGACTCGATCATCTGCCTCCACCCGCCGCGGCGCCTGCCGTGGCGCTTCGGCCTGCACGTTGGGGGGAACTGTCCGACCGCTACAAGGGAATATGACAGTTTTTATTGCGGCGGAACAATTTTTTCCGTTTGGGGAGTGTTCGCCTGCGAACCCTGGGCCCCGGGCGCCGCCGGCACCGACTCGGGCGGCCCCTGGCAGGGGCCGGTCCCGGGGCCGTATGGCATCTCGCCGGTGTCGTGCAGCTCGAAGCGCAGCGAGTTGATCACCGCGCCGGCCATGATCGCCAGGCTGAGCACGTAGAACCAGAGCAGGGCGATGAGGATGAAGCCGAGCGTCGAGCCGAAGCGCGAGAGGCTGGAGACGTTGGTGAGGTAGATCGGGAACAGCCAGTTGGCGAGACCCGCGCCGATCGTGACGAAAAGCGCACCGGGCCAGACCGCCCGCCACGGCATGTGGCCCTTCGGCACGGCCCAGAAGATGATCGAGCAGATCAGGAAGGTGATCAGCAGCGCCGCGACCAGCAGGACCGTCGTGTCGAGCGCCTGGATCGAGGAGAGCCCGAAGGGCAGGCGGTCGGTGCTGGAGAGCAGCGCGCTCTCGATCGCCGGCAGGAAGATGCTGGCGCCGAAGAAGAGGACGACGACTGCGAGCATCGCGAAGGAGAAGCGCTTCTGCTCCACCCAGCCGCGGCACTCGACGTGGTAGATGCGGCAGAAGGCGGTGTCCATCGCCCCCCAGAACGAGGCGCCGATCCAGAGCGAGCCGAGGAAGGCGGCGATCCCGATCGTCGTCGAGTTGTTCTCGATCTTGCCGAGGACGTCGGAGAGGGTTTCCGACTCGGTGTTGGGGAAGAGCCGCTGCAGGTCGTTGAGGATTCCTTCCTCGACCCCGTGGATCTTCAGCACCTGGCCGAGCACGAAGAGCAGCAGTAGGGCGAAGGGGAAGACCGCCAGCATCAGGTTGTATGCGACCATCGCCGCCAGCCCGGTGACGTTCTCGGTGTAGGCGCGCTGCCAGAAAGCCCGCAACCAGGCGGTCGGATGGCGCTCTTTGCTGAGAGATTTGGGCATTGACTTTACAAACTGAAGCGACTACCATACGAACAGGCGTTTTGCGTACCTCGAACAGGTACCCGGAACCACCGCCCGTAGGGGCAAGCTGAGATTTCGAGATTTCGTTGGGCGTTAACTTCGCGGACCGTCCTTGTGGTCCGCTTTTTCGTCGTCGGCGCGGGTATATCGCTCGTGACGTCACGGAGCGCCCAGGACTAAACACCAAGCGCTAGGGAAACGAGTAGACAGGAATGCTGGTAGCAGAGCTTCAGGAATTGGAGGAGGTCAAAAGCCTCATCAACCGCGGGCAGCAGCTCGGGGTTCTG
>JBFWMZ010000080.1:0-3823 GCA_050251335.1 Solirubrobacterales bacterium | reverse complement strand
CCAACTCCGGCACCCCCGGCCTCGCGGTGAGCTTCCCCGCCCACGCCACCACCAGCCTGCAGATGACCGTGACGAGCGTCTCGACCGCGACTCGCAACGTCGGCCTGGCCGAGATCGAAGCGTTCGGAGTCGCGACCGAATCGGGGCCGAGCGAACCACCCGCGAGCGCGCCGGCGTTCACCAGCGCCAACGCCGCCCAGTTCACCTCCGGCACCGCCGCCAGCTTCACCGTCGCCGCCAGCGGCAACCCGGCTGCGGCGCTCAGCCAGACCGGCGCCCTGCCCGCCGGCCTCTCCTTCAAAGACAGGGGCGACGGCACCGCGACCATCTCCGGGACCGCGGCCGCGCTCGGCAATCCCGGCTCGAGCAGCTCCTACCCGCTGACTCTGACCGCGACCAACTCGGCCGGCACCGCCACCCAGCAGTTCACGCTCACCGTCATCAACGGCGAACCGGCCGCCGCGCCCGTCGCCAACGCCGGCCCCGACCAGTCGGTCGCCTCTGGCGCCGCGGTCGCCCTCGACGGCTCCGCCAGCTCGGCCGAAGGCGGCAAAGCGCTCACCTACCAGTGGACCCAGATCGCCGGTCCCGCGGTCTCCCTCTCCAGCCCGAGCGCCGCGAAGCCGACCTTCACCGCCCCGACCGGCCCCGCCGCCCTCGGCTTCTCGCTGGTCGTCTCCGACGGCTCGCGCGCCAGCGTCGCCGACAGCGTGACGATCTCGGTCGCCGCCCCCAGCGCCCCCGCCAGCGCCAACGTCGCGCGGCTCGCCACCGCCACCGCCTCCTCGCAGGCCAGCGGACAGACCGCGGCCAAGGCGATCGACGGGATCATCGGCGGCTACCCGAAAGACTCCTCCGTCGAGTGGGCCTCAAACGGCGGCAAGGCCGGGAGCACCCTGACCCTGAAATGGACCAAGAGCTACACCCTCGACAAAGTCGTCCTCTATGACCGGCCCAACACCGACGACCAGATAACCGCCGCCAAACTGACCTTCTCCGACGGCCAGAGCGTCAGCCTCGGCGCCCTGCCCAACTCCGGCACCCCCGGCCTCGCGGTGAGCTTCCCCGCCCACGCCACCACCAGCCTGCAGATGACCGTGACGAGCGTCTCGACCGCGACTCGCAACGTCGGCCTGGCCGAGATCGAAGCGTTCGGGAAATAGCAGCGGTGACAGCGGAGGGGGTGGGATTCGAACCCACGAGCCCCCTTGCGAGGGCCAACGGTTTTCGAGACCGCCCCGTTCAACCACTCCGGCACCCCTCCGAGGGACCTGACGGGACCGACGAGTTTAGGGATGCAGGGCTAAAAACCTCGGCCCGCGCTGCCGACAAAGGGGTGTGGACGCTGGCAAGCAGACGCGCGCAGGGCGGTTCTTCGATCGCCGTCCGGCCCTGCTCCGGGCCCTGGCGTTGCTGGCGCTGGCCTGGGGCGCCGGCTACCTGACCTGGCGGGTCGGTTGGAGCTGGAAGGGGGCAAGCCCGGTCGCCTTCGCGATGCTGCTGGTGACCGAGGTCTACGGGCTCTACGCGCTGGCGACGCTGGCCTGGTTCTCGTGGTCGCGGCCGCCGCGGCGGCGGCCGGCGGCGACGCCGGGGCGAGCGGTCGACGTCTACGTCTGCACCTATGACGAGCCGGCGGAGGTGATCATGGCGACGCTGGCCGGCTGCCGGGCGCTGACCTACCCGCACACGACCTATCTGCTCGACGACGGGCGACGGCCGGAGATGGCCGAGATCGCCGCGACGGCCGGGGCCGAGTACCTGACCCGGCCCGACAACTCGCACGCCAAGGCCGGCAACCTCAACGCGGCGCTGCCGCGGACCGAGGGCGAGCTGGTCCTGATCCTCGACGCCGACCACGTGCCGATGCCCGACGCGCTCGACGCCCTGGTCGGCTACTTCGACGACGAGCGGATGGCGGTGGTGCAGACGCCGCATGACTTCTTCAACCACGACTCGGTCCAGCACTACGTCGTCGGCCGCCACGAGCAGTCGCTCTTCTACCGCGTCGTCTGCCCGGGCAAGGACCGCCACGGCGCCGCCTACTGGTGCGGCTCGGCGGCGCTGATCAACCGCGAGGCGCTGCTCTCGATCGGCGGCGTCGCGACCGAGACGATCGCCGAGGACTTCCACACCACGATCCGGCTGCTGCGTCACGGCTGGCGCAGCCGCTACCACGACGAGGTGCTGGTCCAGGGACTGGCGCCGCACGACCTCGACGGCTACCTGCTGCAGCGCGACCGCTGGGCGCGCGGCAACCTCGCCGTCTTCACCCTGCCCGAGTCGCCGCTGCGGGCGCGGACGCTGAGCTGGCGCCAGCGCCTCTCCTACCTGGCCAGCCTGCTCGCCTACCTGGCGCCGCCGATGCGGCTGCTGCTCCTCCTCACCCTCGGCCTCGTCCTCTGGACCGGCGAGCTGCCGATGCAGGTCAGCGTCGTCGCCCTGGCCGCGCTCTGGCTGCCCTACGTGCTGCTCAACCTCGGCGCCGGCACGGCGCTCGCCCGCGGCTACATGCGGATCCCCGAGACCGCCCACTACGAGCTGCTGACGATGGAGATCTACACCCGCGCCCTGCGCTGCGCGATCCGCCCCGGCCGCACCAAGTTCAAGGTGACGCCGAAGCAGGGCAACGACCGCGGCGGCTGGGAGTCGCTGCGCAAGCTCCACCTGGTCCTCCTCTGCACCGTCCTGGTCGCCGCCGGAACGCTGCTGCGGCTGCTCGACCTGGCCGGGGTCGGGCCGCTTCCCGACCTGCCGGGGATCGCGGCGGTGATCGTGCCCCTGCTCGGGCTCTACGAGCTGCGACGCCTGCTGGCCACCGTCCGCTCCGTCGGCCGTCGCCGCCAGCGCCGGCTCGTCTACCGCTTCCAGGGCGAAGCCGAGGCCCACTGCTACGAGCCCGACGCCTACACCCACGCCCGCCTCGTCGACGCCTCCGCCGCCGGCCTCGGGCTGGTCGCCGACGGCCCCCTCGCGGTCGGCGCCCGGCCAGCGGTCCTGCTGCGGCTCGAGGACGCCGCCGGCGAGCGCCACGAGGTCGCCACCCAGGTCGAGGTGCGGAGCTGCCGCGAGTCCGAGGGCCGCTACCTGGTCGGCGCCACGATCCTCGAGATCGACACCGACTCCCGCCTCGCCCTGATGGAGTGGTGCTACGTGGTCTGCAGCCACGAGAGCCTGCGCGGCCACCGCCCCGCCGCCGCCACCCTGCCCGAGTCCGAGGCGATCGTCGTCTCGCTCGACGATTACCGCGAGCCGGCGCCCGGTGCCGTCCCGGCTCCGGCGCTCGGCCAGGCCTAGACGAGTAGTTCCACGACCAGGCCCACCTGGATGACGCGCCCGGCACACTTCGCATCTCTGCGTCCTCGGTCTTGCCTTTGCCAACCGGCAAAGGCGGCGACCTGCGTCCTTGATCTGCTCGGCCGGGCGCGCCCCCAGTCAAACCTCGCCGTGGAACTACTCATCTAGAAGGGACCAGCGAAACTCACGTCCGCCGCTGGCGAGCGCCGAACCAAGCGGGGCAAGCTCGCTGAGGAAGCCGCACCGCGCAGTGTCCGCCGTTGCTCCAGCGCCAGCGCCAGAAGGGCGCATCGGGTTTGGCGCGTTAGTCGCCGTATTGGCGACTGACGCGCCATTCCGACGGCGCTCCGACCCAAGGGGCGTGGCCGCCAAGCGTGGGCGCGGGAGTTTCGCTAGTCCCTCCTAGGTGTAGATGCCAGCCACGTTGTTCCCCTGAAGCTCCGATAGCCGCTGCATTGGCGGCCGGTGGCCGAGGGCGCCGTGTCGTCGGGTGAAGTTGTAGCGCTCGATCCACCCCGAGAGGGCC
>JBFWMZ010000079.1:0-3830 GCA_050251335.1 Solirubrobacterales bacterium | reverse complement strand
GGCGCTCCTGCGGGCGAACGCAGAATTCGATCCACCCCGACAGGCCGAGCGAGGGGGTCCTGCCGACGCTCGCCCAGCGCCGCAAACCTTTGTCCCTAGAACGTCCCTCGCACCGCCGTCCCTCGCACCGCCGTCCCTCGCACCGCCGTCCCGCGCACCCCCCGATCTCAGACCACCTGCTGAATCCGAATCAAATTCCCCCCCGGATCCCTAAACGCACAGTCCCGCACCCCGTACGGCTGGTCGCTCGGCTCCTGAACCACCTCCGCGTCGCCCGCCTGCAGCCGCTCGAAGGTGGCGTCGACGTCGGGCGTGGCGAGGTTGATGCTGGCGAAGGTGCCCTTGGCCATCATCTCGGCGATCGCCCGCCGCTCCTCGTCGGTCAGGCCGGGGGTCGCCTGCGGCGGGTAGAGGACGATCGAGGTGCCGGGCTGCTTCGGCGGGCCGACGGTGATCCAGTGCATGCCGTTGTACTCGACGTCGTTGCGGACCTCGAACTCCATCGTGTCGCGGTAGAAGGCCAGCGTCGCCTCGGGGTCGTTGTGGGGCAGCATCGTGCTGTGAATTTGGATTTCCATGGCGGCCACCTTAGGCATGGCCCGGCACCGCCGCTTCTCGATTCCTGATCGGTCTCGTCACCTGCTTGGCGACACAGGGCGGCATCCCCGCCGCCGCGTCGGCCGCCTGCCGGCGGTAGCCGCTGGGCGAGACCCCGACCAGTTCGGTGAAGCGGGTGCTGAAGCTGCCGAGCGAGGAGCAGCCGACCTCGAAGCAGACCTCGGTGACGCTGAGCTCGCCGCGGCGCAGCAGCGCCATCGCCCGCTCGATGCGGCGAGTCATCAGGTAGCTGTAGGGCGACTCGCCGTAGGCGAGCTTGAACTGGCGACTGAGGTGGCCGGTCGACATGTGGGCGCCGCGGGCGAGCGCCTCGACGTCGAGCGGCTGCGCGTACTCGCGGTCGATCCGGTCGCGGACGCGGCGCAGCAACGCTAGGTCGCGCAGGCGCTGGTCGGTGCCCTGAGCGCTGGCCATCTGCGGAGATCGTGCCAGACGGCTCCGCCCCTCGCCCTCAGTCGTAGCCGACCGCCTCCAGGTAGAGGCCGTGGGGCGGGGCAGTGTCGCCGGCGGCGCTGCGCGGGGCGCCGGCGAGCAGCGCCGCGAAGCCCTCGACCTCGCGGCGGCCGGAGGAGACCTCGAGCATCGTCCCCACCAGCGCCCGCACCATGTTGCGCATGAAGGCGTCGGCGCTGACCCGGAAGGCGAGGACGTCGCCGGGCTCCTCGCGCCAGCAGGCCGCCAGCACCCGGCGGTGGAAGTGGACGTGGTCGGTCTGGGTGGGGGTGAAGGCGGTGAAGTCGTGCTGGCCGACGATCGCCGCCGCGCAGGCGTCGAGCGCCCCGCGGTCGATCCGGTGCGGCCACCACAGCGCGCGCCCGTGCTCGAAGGGGCTCGGCGCCCGCCGCGCCAGCAGCCGGTAGCGGTAGCTGCGCGAGGTGGCGTCGCGGCGGGCGTCGAAGCCGGGCGGCGCCTCGCCGACCGCGGTCACCGCGAGGTCGTCGGGGCAGAGGGCGTTGAGGCTGCGGCGCAGGTCGCCCGGGACCTCGGCGGGCGCCTCGAAGCTCGCCACCTGGCCGCGGGCGTGGACGCCGGTGTCGGTGCGGCCGGCGACGGTGAGCGAGACGGGCGCCCGCAGCGTCACCGCCAGCGCCGCCTCGAGCTCGCCCTGAACGGTGCGCAGGCCCGGCTGCCGCGCCCAGCCGCGGAAGTTCGAGCCGTCGTATTCGATGTCGAGCCTGATCGTCGGCACGGGCGCAGTATCCACGACGCTCTGGCCACCGCGGTCGACACCTAGAATCGTGCCGATGCGCATCCTCCTCACCAACGACGACGGGATCTCGGCGCCGGGACTGCAGGCGGCGCGGCGCGCCCTGCGCGAGATCGACGGGGTCACGGTCGACGTCATCGCACCGGACTCGAACCGCAGCGCCACCGCCCGCAGCATCACCACCCGCACCCCGCTGGAGGTGCAGGAGATCCATTTCGACGACGGCCACAGCGGCTTCGCGACCAGCGGCACCCCGGTCGACTGCGTCCGCTTCGCCGAGCTCGGTCTGCTCGGCGGGCGCCCGGACCTGATCGTCTCCGGGATCAACCACGGCGCCAACCTCGGCGACGACATCACCTACTCGGGCACCGTCGCTGCCGCCTTCGAGGGGATCGTGCTCGGGATTCCGGCGGTCGCGCTTTCCCAGCAGCGGATCGATCGCGGCATGGGGTACGGCGGCGAGGAGTACGACTTCGCCTTTTCCGCCGCCTTCACCCGCCGCCTGGCCGAGCGCCTGCGCGACGAGCCGATGCCCGAGGCGACCCTGATCAACGTCAACGTGCCGGCCGGCGAGCCAGAGGGCGTCGAGGTGACGCGGCTCGGCAAACGGATCTACAACGACCAGCTGAAGCTGCTCGAGGAGTCCGACGAGGGCCGCCGTCGCTACGAGATCTACGGCTGGACGCCGAGCTTCGAGCAGGGCGAGGGGACCGACCTGAACGCGGTTGCCGCGGGGCGGATCGCCGTCACCCCGATCCACTTCGACCTCACCGATCACGACGGAATCGAGACCCTGAAAGGGTGGGGCTTCGAACGGATGCTGGACCCGGGCGGCACGCCGGCAGGGTGAGCGTGGCGGACTCGGCCGAGCAGCGCGCGGTCGAGCTCCGCAGGGAGCTCGACCGCCACAACCACCTCTACTACGTCCTCGACGAGCCCGAGGTCGGCGACGACGTCTACGACGCGCTGCTGAGCGAGCTGCGCGAGCTCGAGGACGAGCACCCCGAGCTGCGCACCCCCGACTCGCCGACCCAGCGGGTCGGCGCCGCCCCGCTCGACAAATTCGAACAGGTCGAGCACCGCGAGGCGATGCTCTCGCTCGGCAACGCCCGCAACGAGGAGGAGCTGCGCGGCTGGGAGAACCGGCTCGCCAACTACCTGAAGCGCCTCGACATCAGCGCCTCCCAGTTCAGCTACACGACCGAGCCGAAGATCGACGGCCTGGCGGTCACCCTCACCTACGAGGACGGGGTGCTGGTCCGCGGCGCCACCCGCGGCGACGGGCGGGTCGGCGAGGACGTGACCCAGAACCTGAAGACGATCGGCTCGCTGCCGCTGCGGATCAAGGGCGCCCCCGAGCTGATCGAAGTGCGCGGCGAGGCCTACCTGCCGATCGCCGCCTTCAAAGCGCTGAACGAGCGCCGCGCCGAGGCCGGCGAGCCGACCTTCGCCAACCCGCGCAACTCGGCCGCCGGCTCGATCCGCCAGCTCGACCCCAACCTCGCCGCCGAACGGCCGCTCTCGACCTGGGTCTACGGGATCGGCGCAATCCGGGGCGGCCTCGACCTCGCCACCCACATGGACGAGGTCGAATGGCTGCGCGACCGTGGCTTCAAGGTCAACCCGGACACCGAGCACCACCAGGGGGTGGAGGGGGTCGTCAAGCGCTGCCACTGGTGGGAGGAGCGGCGCGAGTCTCTCGACTACGAGATCGACGGCGTCGTCGTCAAGGTCGACGAGCGGGCCCTGTGGCGCGAGCTCGGCGTGGTCGGGCGCGAGCCGCGCTGGGCGATCGCCTGGAAGTTCCCGCCGACGACGGCGACGACGCGGATGAACAAGGTGGTCTGGAACGTCGGCAGAACGGGCCACCTGGTGCCCTTCGCGATGCTCGAGCCGGTCCACGTCGGCGGCGTCACCGTCTCCACCGCGACCCTCCACAACGAGGAGGACCTGGCGCGCAAGGACGTCCGCGAGGGCGACGACGTGGTGGTGATGCGGGCCGGCG
>JBFWMZ010000078.1:0-4377 GCA_050251335.1 Solirubrobacterales bacterium | reverse complement strand
GGGGCTCGGGGAAAATCATGGCCGAGGTCTACGACGACAGCTCCGAGCACCTGCTGGTCGAGCCGACCTTCGTGATCGACCACCCGCGCGAAGTCTCGCCGCTGGCCCGCGCCCACCGCGACGACCCGGAACTGACCGAGCGCTTCGAGCTGGTCGTCGCCGGCCGCGAGCTGGCCAACGCCTACAGCGAGCTCAACGACCCGGTCGACCAGGCCGAGCGCTTCCAGACCGAGGCCGACCTGCAGGCCGGCGGCGACGAAGAGGGCGAACCGGTCGACGAGGACTACGTGAAGGCGCTCGAGTACGGGCTGCCGCCGACCGGCGGCCTCGGGATCGGGCTCGACCGATTGGTGATGCTGATCTCCGGCGCCGAGGCGATCCGCGACGTGATCCTCTTCCCAACCCTGCGGCCGGAGGGGCACGAGGGCGCCGACAGCTCCGCGGCTGTTTCGGAGGGAGCGCCCTCGGCGGCGGACCTGGCGGTGCGGGAGGGCGGGGCGGCGGTCGAGCCGGCGGGCGAGATGGAGCCGACGAGCGCGGCGGCGCCGCCGACCCGGCGCTCGCGCAGCCTCCGCTGGCTCGCCTGGGCGAGCGTGGTCGTCGCGATCTTCAGCCTCCTCCCCACCGCCACCTCGATCCGCTTCTCGCTGGGCCACCTCTCCTTCGTCCACAGCGGCGGCCGCTCGGCCGGGCTGATCCTCTCGGTCGCGATCGGACTGGGGATCATCGGCGTCGCCCGCGGGCTGAGCCGGGGGAAGAGGCGAGCGTGGGGAATCGCGGTATTCCTCTTCGCCCTGGCGGCGGTGGTGCACCTCGTCCACGGCCCCGACCCGATCTCGGTCCTGCTCTCGGCGGCGATGGTCCTGGCGCTGATCTGGTTCCGCGCCGACTTCCGCGCCAAGGGCGACCCCGGCTCGCTGACCCAGGCGATCGTCTTCGTCCCGGTCTACCTCCTCTTCGTCTTCGTCTTCACCTCGATCACGCTGTTCGCCGAGCGCGACCACATCACCCCGGACCTGACCTTCTGGGGCAACGTCGAAACCGCCTACCTCGGGCTGATCGGGCTCGACGGGCCCTACGCCTTCCACCGCAACGTCTTCCACGACTTCTTCGAAACCTCGCTGCTGGTGATCGGCATCGTCGGCCTCCTGACCCTGCTCTACCTGGTCTTCCGCACCTTCGTCCAGGCCGAGCCGCCGACCGCGGAGCGGCGCCGGCAGGCCGAGCGGATCGTCCGCCGCTGGGGCGACGACACGCTCGACTACTTCGCCCTGCGCCGCGACAAGAACTACTTCTTCTCGGCCGACGGCCAGTCGCTGATCGCCTACCTCTACGTGCGCGGGACGGCGATGGTCGCCGCCGACCCGATCGGGCCGCCCGGGCTGGAGGAGCGGGTCATCGACGAATTCCTTGCCCTCTGCGCCGAGCGCGGCTGGCGGGTCGCCTTCTTCGCCGTCCGAGAGGCCGACGCCGAGATCTACCGGGCGCGCGGCATGCGCGTCATCTATCTCGGCGACGAGGCGATCCTGCGGCTGGCCGGCTTCAGCCTCGACGGGCCCGACCGCAAGGCGGTGCGGGCGGCGGTCAAGCACGTGCAGAAGGGCCACACCTTCGAGCTGATCGCCGAGAACGAGGCCGGCCCGGAGCTGGTCGCCGAGCTCAACGAGATCAGCGGAGAATGGCGCCGAGGCGCGCCCGAGCGGGGCTTCACGATGGAGCTCGGCGAGGACGTCGAGGGCAAGAACCCGGACTTCGTCCTGGCGATCGCCCGCGCCAAGCAGGGCGGCCGGGTCGAGGGCTTCCTCCGCTTCGTCCCCGTCTACGGCGACGAGCCGGGCTACTCGCTCGACCTGATGCGGCGGCGGCCCGACGCGACCAACGGGATGACCGAGTTCCTCATCGCCCGCGCCGCCCTCGCCCTCGGCGCCCGCGGCTTCAAGCGCCTCTCGCTCAACTTCGCCGCCTGGGGCCGCCTGCTCGACTCGGCCGAGAACGCCGGCCTCGGCGCCCGCCTGCAGCGGCTGATGGCCCGCGGCCTCAACCCCTTCTTCCAGATCCAGAGCCTGCGCGACTTCAACCAGAAGTTCGGCCCCGAATGGGTCCCCCGCTCGGTGGTGATCGACGAGGTCGCGGACCTGCCGCGAATCGCGATGCTCTACGCGAGCGTCGAGGGATTCCTCGAGGTGCCGGTGCTGAGCCGGGCGCTGGAGCCGCCGATTAGGCAGCGGGTGGATGCGGAGGAGCGGGCGCCGGGCGGGGGGTGAGGGATGGGCTGGGCAGGGGACGGGCGGGGCGAGGGATGGGCTGGGCGAGGGATGGCTAGGGATCAGGGTTGGCGGCGGCGATCGCCGGCAGGACCCCCTCTCTCGGCCTGTCGGGGTGGGTCGGATTCGGCTGGCGCCTCGGGGGAGCTCCGACCCTCAGCCGCAAAACGTTCGGGGGTCCTGCCGGCGCTCGCCAACGAATCCGTTGGAGTCCCACCCCCCTTTTTCCTGAAAGCTGACAAGGGACGGGGGCGTCCCGACGGGGCGTCCCGACGGGACCGACCTGGTTGCACTTCTCCCCACGCGACGCCTTTGTCCCCGCTATGCGGGGACAACCGCAACCGGTGGGGACAAGCGCAACGAGGTCGGCTCGCTCCCGCTCGCTCCCTCCCCTCGCTCGCCGCCAACTCATCGGATCTCCCCGGCCAGCCCCCGTCCCTCGCAAGCTCAAAGAGAGATGGGGCGGACTGACCCTGGGACCTCGCGGATTCTCGCGGGCGAGCGTCGGCAGGACCCCCGAACGTTTTGCGGCTGAGGGTCGGCGCTCCTGCGGGCGAACGCAGAATCCGACCCACCCCGACAGGCCGAGAGAGGGGGTCCTGCCGACGCTCGCCCAGCGCCGCAAACCCTGGTCCCTAGAACGTCCCCCGCACCGCCGTCCCTCGCACCCCCCGCTACGCCGCCACCGCCTCCCGCCGCCGCCGCCCCCCACGCTTCGCCTTCTCCGCCACCACCAACTCCGCCAAGAACCGTCCCGTATAGGACCCCTCGACCCCCGCGACCTCCTCCGGCGTCCCGACCGCGACGATCTCGCCGCCTTCTTCGCCGCCCTCGGGCCCGAGGTCGATCAGCCAGTCGGCGGTCTTGATCACGTCGAGGTTGTGCTCGATCACGACCACGGTGTTGCCGGCGTCGACCAGGCGGCCGAGGACGTCGAGGAGGCGCTGGACGTCGGCGAAGTGCAGGCCGGTGGTCGGCTCGTCGAGGATGTAGAGGGTGTCGCCGGTGGCGACTTTGGAGAGCTCGGTGGCGAGCTTGATCCGCTGCGCCTCGCCGCCGGAGAGGGTCGTCGCCGGCTGACCGAGGCGGATGTAGGAGAGGCCGACGTCGTGCAGCGTCCGCAACCGCCGGGCGATCTTCGGCACGTTCTCGAAGAACTCGACCGCCTCCTCGACCGACATCTCGAGCACGTCGGCGATGTTCTTGCCTTTGAAGCGGACCTCGAGCGTCTCGCGGTTGTAGCGTTTTCCGTGGCACTGCTCGCAGGGGACGTAGACGTCGGGCAGGAAGTGCATCTCGATCTTGATCTGGCCGTCGCCCTTGCAGACCTCGCAGCGGCCGCCCTTGACGTTGAAGCTGAAGCGACCCGGCTTGTAGCCGCGGGCGCGGGCCTCCTGGGTCTGGGTGAAGAGCTGGCGGATGTGGTCGAAGACGCCGGTGTAGGTGGCCGGGTTGGAGCGCGGCGTGCGACCGATCGGCGACTGGTCGATGTTGATGATCTTGTCGATCTGGCTGAGCCCGTCGATGCCGTCGTGGGCGCCGGGCCGCAGCTTCGCCTGGTGCAGGCGGTTGGCGACCGCGTGGTGGAGCGTCTCGTTGACCAGGGTCGACTTGCCCGAGCCCGAGACGCCGGTGACACAGCAGAACACGCCGAGCGGGAACGCCACGTCGACCTTCTTCAGGTTGTGTTCGCGGGCGCCGCGGACGAGCAGCGCCCCGCGTGGCTCGCGCCGCGTCGCCGGCACCTCGATCTGGCGCTTGCCCGCCAGGTACTGCCCGGTCAGCGAGGCGGCGTTCTTGGCGACCTCCTTCGGCGTCCCGGCGGCGATCACGTGCCCTCCGTGTTCGCCCGCCCCGGGACCGAGGTCGACCAGGTGGTCGGCGGCCTTCATCGTCCCCTCGTCGTGCTCGACGACGATCACCGTGTTGCCGAGGTCGCGGAGCCGGTCGAGGGTCGCGATCAGCTTCTCGTTGTCCCGCTGGTGCAGCCCGATCGAGGGCTCGTCGAGCACGTACATGACGCCGACCAGGTGCGAGCCGATCTGCGTCGCCAGGCGGATCCGCTGCGCCTCGCCGCCCGACAGCGAGCGCGCCGAGCGGGCCAGCGAGAGGT
>JBFWMZ010000077.1:0-5003 GCA_050251335.1 Solirubrobacterales bacterium | reverse complement strand
CGCTCGACTCGACCTCGACGATCCTCAAGCCCGACGTCGTCGGCGACGAGCACTACCGCACCGCGACCGAGGTCCAGGAGGTGCTGCAGCGCTACAAGGAGCTGCAGGACATCATCGCCATCCTCGGGATCGACGAGCTCTCCGACGAGGACCGCCAGACGGTCTCCCGGGCCCGCAAGATCGAGCGCTTCCTCTCGCAGCCGTTCTTCGTCGCCGAACAGTTCACCGGCCGCAGCGGCGAGTACGTGCCGGTCTCCGAGACGGTCCGCGGCTTCCGCGAGATCCTCGACGGCGAGCACGACGAGCTCTCCGAGGGCGCCTTTTACATGCAGGGCTCGATCGACCAGGTCACCGAGAACGCCAAGGCCAGCGCCTAGGGGCATCCGGTGGCCGCCGAGCACATGATCGACGTCGAGGTCCTGACCCCGGAGGGGGAGGTCTTCGAGGGCGAAGCGCGGATGGTCTCGACCCGCACCGAGGTCGGCGAAATCGGCATCCTCGCCAACCACGCGCCGCTGCTGGCGGCGCTGCGGCCGACCGAGCTGCGCCTGAAAGTCTCGGATTCGGAGACGAAACGCTACGCCCAGGCCCACGGCTGGCTGCAGATCTTCGGCAATCGGGCCCGGCTGCTGGTCGAGGAGGCGATTGCGCCGGAGGATCTCGACGCCGGGGTGCTGAAGGAACAGCTGAGCGACGCGGAACAGCGGCTGCGAGAGAGCGACGAGGAGTCGGCTGAGTTTGCCCGGGCACAGAAAGACAAGGACCGGGCGGAAGCGTTTCTCTCTATCGCTCAGGGATGAGCCTGAGCGGCGGGACGGCTCAGGGTTCGGAAGCTTTGCGGGGGCGGGGGCGTGGGTGTCCCTCCTCTCTCGATCTGTCGGCGTGTAGAGGATTCGGCTGGCGCCTCTTGCGAGCTCCGGGCTTCAATCGCAAAACGTTCGGAGGGACACCCACACCCCCGCCCGGAACCCTCGCCGAGCTACGACCGAAGCTTCGGGAGGCTTCCGTCACACCGAAGCTGGGAACCCCCCCTTGGGTTGGAAGCTTCGTGAGCGTGGCGGGGGTTCGGAAGCTAAGCCTTGGTCCCACGGCGGTTGAGACTGCCGGCGGTCGTCTGGGGCGGGGATGTCGGGTGTCCCTCCCGGGAATGTTGGCCGTAGGCCGCGATATGCAATCTGATTTCTGCCCGCCGCAGGCGGGCACCAACATCGGAGCAGAGCCCCGAAGGGGCGAGCGACTCAATTCACGGGAGGGACACCCGACAGCCCCGCCCCGAACCCTCGCCCGATGAACACCGAGCTTGTCGCACTCACCGAGCGCCTGATCTCCTACGAGACCTGCGAGCCGGAGACGGTTTGGGAGGCGGCCGGGTTCGTCAAGGGCTGGCTGGAGGCTCGGGGGATCGAGGCCGGCCGGGCCGAGGTGCACGGGCTGCCGGTATTGACCGCCGAGGTCGGGCCGGCGGACGGCGTTCCGACCGTGATCCTCGAGGGGCACCTCGACGTCGTCCCTGGCCGGCCCGAGCAGTTCGAGCCGCGGATCGAGGGGGACAAGCTCTACGGGCGCGGTGCCTACGACATGAAGGGCGCTCTGGCGGCGATGATGACCGTCACCGCGGCGCTGCGCGAGCAGGACCGGGTGCGGGTGCGACTGGCGGTGGTGGGGGACGAGGAGTCCGAGGAGGGCGACGAGCGCGGCTGCGACCATCTCGTCGATTCCGGCTTCCTCGGCGACTTCGCGATCACCGGCGAGCCGACCGATCTCCACATCGGGGTCGAGGCCAAGGGGGTGCTGGCGATGCGGCTCGAGGTGGCCGGCACCGCGGCCCACGGCGCCACCCCGTGGCTGGGCGACAACGCCGTGCTGAACGCAATCGACGTTTTCCGCAGTATCGAGTCGCTACCGTTTGCCCGGCACAGCTCCGAGCTGTTCGACCGCCCCTCGATCAACCTCGGGAGGATCTGGGGTGGCGACGCGCTCAACAAGGTCCCCGACCGATGCGTCATAGACGTCGACATCCGCTACCTGCCGGGCCAGGACCCCGACGCGATCCTCGCCGCCGTGCGCGGGATCGACGGGGTGCATGCAACCGAGCTCCTGACCAGGCCGCCGGCGATGGTCGGCCGCGACTCCCCCTACGTCCTGGCGCTGCGGGAGGCGACCGCCACGCACCACGACGGCGAGCCGATGAGCGTCGGCCGCGACGGTGCCTCCGACGCGGTCTCCTTTTTGCGAGTGGGGGTGCCGGCGGTCGAGTTCGGGCCGATCGGCGCCGGCCACCACGGGCCGGGGGAGTGGGTCTCGGTGAGCTCGCTCGCGACCTACCGGCAGGCGCTCGAATCGTTCCTCCGCTCGCTGGGAGCCAGCGGTGAGTAGCCACAGCCACACCGGCGACGAAACGCAGCCGATCAACCGGATCACCTCGGGCTGGTCGGCGCGCAAGCCGCCGCCCGAGGGCGACGGCACCGCGCCGCCGAAGCGCAAGCGCTACTGGTGGCGCTTCAGCCTCGCGGCTCTGATTATCGTCGGCGTCGCCGCCGCCGCCACCGCCAGCAGCGTCATCCTCTTCCTCAGCGACGTCGCCGCCGAACTGCGGGACAACAGCAAGGGACTGAGCACCGAAGTCGACAACCTGCTCGCCGAGGTCGACGGCGGCGGTCCGGAGACGATCCTGCTGCTCGGCTCGGACAAACGCGCCGGCGCCGAATTCGCCGAAGACCCGGGGCGCTCCGACACGACGATGCTGCTCCGCCTCGACCCCGAAAAGAAGCTGATCTCGGTGATCTCGATCCCCCGCGACCTGAAGGTCGAAATCCCGGGCTACGGGACCGGGAAGTTCAACGAAGCCTATTCCTACGGCGGGCCGAAGCTGACCGTCAAGGTGGTCAAGGAACTGACCGGCCTGAAGATCCACCACGTCGTCAACATCGACTTCCTCGGCTTCGTGCGGGCGGTCGACGCGATCGGCTGCGTCTACGTCGACGTCGATCGGCGCTACTACCACTCCAACGAAGGCCTGCCGGCGGAGGAGCAGTACGCGGAAATCAACATCCAGCCGGGCTACCAGAAGCTCTGCGGCAAGAAAGCCCTGCAGTACGTGCGCTACCGGCACACCGACACCGACATCGTCCGCTCCGCCAGGCAGCAGGACTTCATGAGCCAGGCCCGCAAGCAGCTCGGGCTCGGCACCCTGCTCAACGACCAGGAGAAGCTGACCGAAATCTTCACCGACTACACGACCTCCGACATCGGCAGCGTCTCGACCCTGCTGCGGCTGATCGACCTGGCGATCGAATCGCGCAGCTCGGAACTGAACGAGGTCCATTTCCCGGCCGAACTCGGCCCCAGCTTCGTCTACGCCTCGCGACCCGCGATCGAAGACGCGGTGAAGGAATTCCTCGGCCAGACCGGACCGGACGCGAAGAAGCCCGAGCGGGTGCTGGCGAAGGAAAGGGCGAAGCAGAGGAAGAAGAAGGCTGCGAAGGCGAAGGCCGCGAAGAGGAAGGCGAAGAAGGAAAAGAAGAAGCCGAAGCTCGAATTCAAGGCGAGCAGCGACGACGAACTGGTGCCCGCTTCGGAAGCCGGCTACGCCGAGGGCAAGATCCTCGCCCGCAAGGTCGGCGGCGGCTTCCCGATCTACTACCCGACCCGGCTGCCCGCCGGCGCCGCCTTCGTCGAAACGAACCCCTACGAACACGTCGTCGATCCGCGTCTCTACCACCTCAAGGACAAGGACAAGGAACGTCACGCCGCCTACCGGATGGTCGGCGCCTTCCAGCCCGAATACGAAACCGCCTATTTCGGGATTCAGGGGATCCGTGGCTGGGTAGACCCGCCAATCCTCGATAACCCAACCGAAACGCGGGAGGTCCACGGCCGCGAGTACGAGATCTACTCGACCGCCGGCAAGGTGACGCTGGTCGCCTGGCACCGCGGCGAAAGCACCTACTGGGTCTCCAACAGCCTCAGCAACGCGCTCACCAACGATCAGATGATCGGCATCGCCAAGTCGGCGAAGGTGATCGAGCCGAAACGCAAGAAACCGAAAAACGGAGGAAAGAACAGATGAGCGAGGACCGCCAGACCCCCGTCGGCGTGATCGGAGTCGGCTGGGTCGGCCTGGTCACCGCCGCCTGCTTCGCGGAGCTCGGCCACCCGGTGATCGCCCGCGACATCGTCGAGGAGAAGGTCGCCGCGCTCTCGCGCGGCGAGGTCACGATCCACGAGCCCGGGTTGACCGAGCTGATCCAGCGCAACGCCGAGCGGATCACCTTCACCACCGACATGGGCGAGCTGCTGGACGGCGCCAAGCTGCTGTTCGTCTGCGTCGACACGCCGCCGACCTACTCCGGCGACGCCGACCTCTCGCGGGTCCGCGCCGTGGTCGAGGAGCTGCCCGACGACGCCAGCCACGTGCTGATCATGAAGAGCACCGTGCCGGCCGGGACCGGGGCCTCGATCCGCCGCGACATGCCCGGCCTCGCCTACGTCTCCTGCCCCGAGTTCCTCAAGGAGGGGACCGCGGTCAAGGACTTCATGAACCCCGACCGGGTGGTGATCGGCGCCGACCCCGGCGACGGGGAGTCGGCCGACGCGGTGGCGGCGCTCTACCAGCCGCTCGGCGGCGAGATCCTCCGCACCGACGTCCCCAGCGCCGAGATGATCAAGCTCGCCTCCAACGCCTTCCTGGCGACCAAGATCTCGTTCATCAACGAGATCGCCAACGTCTGCGAGGAGGTCGGCGCCGACGTCGGCCAGGTCGCCGCCGGGATGGGCCTCGACGAGCGGATCGGCCGCTCCTTCCTGCGCGCCGGGATCGGCTACGGCGGCTCCTGCTTCCCCAAGGACGTCAGCGCCCTGAAGATGCTGGCCGGCAACACCGGCTACCACTTCCAGCTCCTGACCTCGGTGATCGAGGTCAACGAGCTGCAGAAGCGGCGCGTCGTCGGCAAGCTCGAGAAGCACCTCGGCTCGCTGCTCGGCAAGCGGATCGCGCTGCTCGG
>JBFWMZ010000076.1:0-5017 GCA_050251335.1 Solirubrobacterales bacterium | reverse complement strand
GCTGCGGGTCAGCAGCCCGATCGAGATGTGATCGGAGAGGCGCTGGTCGCTGCGGGGCTTGACCCAGCCGGCCCGGGGCATGGGGAGACCGTACCCTGGGCATCGGACGTTAAGTTATGGGTATTGGGCCTAGATGATTGATTCCACGGCGAGGTGTGACTGGGGGCGCGCCTGGCCAAGCGGATCAAGGACGCAGGGTGCAGCCTTTGCCGGTTGGCAAAGGCAAACCCGAGGACGCAGAGCCGCGCAGTGCGCGAGGCGCGTCATCCAGGTGGGCCTGGTCGTGGAATCAATCATCTAGCGACCGGGTTGACCGGCCGCGCGGCTGGCCTACCAATCTCCGCGCAGATGGCTCGAACCACGGCAACCACCCGCAGCGGCTTCGCGACGGTCAACCCGTACACCAACGAGGTGGTGCGCGAGTTCCCTTCGCTGCGCGGCGAGGAGATCGATCGGGTCGTCGAGCGAGCCCACCGCGCCTCGCAGCCGTGGCGGGAGCTGTCAGCGGCGGAGCGGGCGGGGATGGTGGGGCGAGCGGCGGCGCTGATGCGGCAGCGCGACGAGGAGTTGGCGCGGACGATCACGCTCGAGACGGGGAAGCTGATCCGCCACAGCCGGGCGGAGCTGGACCTGACGATCCGGATCCTCGAATACAGCGCCGAGGAGGGCCCGGCGCAGATCGCCGACCAGCCGCTGGAGATGGACGACGAGGGCTCGGCGCTGATCCGCAACGACCCGCTCGGGGTCCTGCTGACCGTGCAGCCGTGGAACTTCCCCGCCTACCAGGCGATCCGGATCAGCGCCCCGAATCTGGTGCTCGGCAACGCGATCCTGCT
Source organism: Solirubrobacterales bacterium (assembly GCA_050251335.1). GTDB lineage: Bacteria > Actinomycetota > Thermoleophilia > Solirubrobacterales > 70-9 > VAYN01. Next base: position 4,181 of record JBFWMZ010000076.1, on the reverse strand, counting down.
CAAGCACGCGCAGAGCGTGCCGCAATCCGCGCTGGCGATCGAGGCGCTGTTCGCGGATGCCGGCGCTCCCGAGGGCGTCTTCACCAACGTCTTCGTCGAGGTGGAGGACATCGCGCGGATTGTCGAAAGCCCGTTCGTCCAGGGCTGCTCGCTGACCGGCAGCGACCGTGCCGGCTCCGCCCTCGGCGAGGAGGCCGGCCGCGCCGTCAAGAAGGCGGTGCTCGAGCTCGGCGGCAGCGACCCGTTCATCGTCCTCGATGGCGACAACCTCCCGCGCACCGTGGAGGCGGCGTTCGTCGGGCGGATGCACAACATGGGCCAGGTCTGCACCAGCGCCAAGCGGATGATCGTGATCGCCGACGTCTTCCAGGACTTCCTCGACGGCCTCGCCGAGCGGATGGCCGAGCTCGAACCGGGCGACCCGTTCGACGAGAGGACGACCCTGGCGCCGCTCTCCTCCGAGCGGGCCGCCGAGCTGGTGATCGAGCAGGTCGACGAGGCGATCGAGAAGGGCGCCGGCGTGGTGACCGGCGGCCGCCGCCTCGACCGTCCCGGTGCCTTCGTCGAGCCGACGATCCTGGTCGATGTCACCCCTGAGATGCGCGCCTACCACGAGGAGCTGTTCGGTCCGGTCGCTGTCGTGTACCGGGTCGAGTCGGACGAGGAGGCGATCGCCCTCGCCAACAGCTCGCGGTACGGGCTCGGCGGGGCGGTTTTCGGCAGCGACGGCGAGCGCGCGCAGGCGGTGGCCGACCGACTGGAAGCCGGGATGGTCTTCGTCAACCACCCGACCGCCTCGGAGCCGAACCTGCCCTTCGGCGGAGTCAAGCGCTCCGGCTTCGGGCGCGAGCTCTCCCACCTCGGGATCCTCGAATTCGCCAACCGCAAGCTGATCGCGACGACGCCGGCCGACGCGCCGATCCGCGACGCCCTGGGCTAGCGAGCTTGATCCGGCGCGCATCGGCGCGTTTCGGGCACCGGCGGCCGAAATGGTGACCACCAAGGCCTCCGGTTAGAACTGCCGCGGCCCAGGCCAGGCCGCGATCTGCAGCACCTCTCGGGGAGAGCCCCCCGCCGGGATCGAACCGGCAACCTCCTGATTACAAATCAGGTGCTCTCCCAGGTTGAGCTAGGGGGGCGAGCTGCCGACAATGGGCAGGTATGGATGCTGCTGAGGTGAACTTCAGGTTCCTGGACCCCTCTGAGGGTACCGTGCTGACCACCGCGATCGAAGCGGCTTACGGGCAGAGCTACGACGTGCGCTGGGTCTACGACCCCGAGGAGGTGGCGGCGCGGCTGGCCGACGGCCGCTACTACGCCTGCGTCGCCGAGACGGCGGCCGGCGAGTTGCTCTGCCACGAGGGGATGGCGGTGGTCGAAGCCGGCGACAAGGTCGCCCACTCGGGCCAGGCGGTGACGATGCCGGCGGCGCGCGGGCAGCACATCTTCACCCGGACCAAGAGGTTCCTGATGGACTGGGCGGGCGCCGACGGCTTCGCCGGGATGTTCAGCGAGGCGACCGCCGCCCACCCATACAGCCAGCGGGCCAACATCGAGCTCGGCGCCCACGAGACCGGGTTCCTGCTCGGCTGGATTCCCGCCTCGGTCGCCAACGACGCCGCCAAGGCGGCCGGCCGGCGGCGCCAGTCGGCGGCGCTCTTCTACACCAAGCTGAACGACGGCCGCGAGCGTCCGATCTACGCGCCGGAGCGCCACCGCGCAATCGTCGAGCGGACGGTCGAGCTGTGCGAGCTGCGGGGCACCGTCGCCGACCCGCCGGCGGAGTTCGAGCTGGCGCCCTGCTCCGACCTCCGGGTTGACATCGAGGAGGACCACAACCTGGCGCTGATCACGGTCCGCGAGCCGGGGGCCGACCTCGAGCAGGCGGTGGCCGCCGAGCGTCATCACCTCTTCCACCGCCGCCGCCTCGACGCGGTCTACGTCGACCTGCCGCTGCTGACGCCGGCCACCGCCCACGTCGCCGACCACCTGGAGCGGCTGGGGGTCTTCTACGCCGGCGTCTTCCCCAATCCCCACGCCGACGGCGACGTGCTGCGGATGCAGTCGCTGCACCGGGTCCGAGTCAAGGCCGACGACATCGCCGTCGCCTCGGACCACGGGCGCGAGCTCCTCGACTACGTCCTCGCCGACCTGCCGGCCGGCTGCATCGCCGCCGCCTGAAGCATCCCTAGACAGCCACCTCGCGCGAGGCCAGGTGGGTGCCGACCTTGCGCTTGACCCGCTGCAGGGCGTTGTCGACGGTCTTGGTGTCGCACTCGAGCCGCTCGGCGATCGCCTCGTAGGAGTGACCGTCGAGGTAGAGCGAGAGGACCCTGCTCTCGAGATCGGAGAGCACCCCGGAGACGCCGGAGAGGCAGGAGACGAGGCTCGCCAGCTCTTCGGTGGCGATCACCTGGTTGACCGGGTCGTGGACGCTCGGGCCGGGCAGGATCTCGTCGAGGGTGGTGTCGGTCTCGCCGCTCGCCGCCGGCGTCTGGCTGAACGAGACGTACTGGTTGAGCGGCGTGTGCTTGTTGCGCGTCGCGGTCTTCACCGCGGTGATGATCTGGCGGGTGATGCAGAGCTCGGCGAAGTTGCGAAAGCTCGACTCGCGGTCGGAGCGGTAGTCGCGGATCGCCTTGTAGAGGCCGACCAGCCCCTCCTGGATCAGGTCGTCGGACTCGCCCCCGAGGAGGAAGTACGAGGAGGCCTTGAGCCGGACGAAGCCGCGGTAGCGGCGGACGATCCTGTCGTAGGCGTCGGTGCGCCCATCCTTGGCGAGCGCGACCAGGTAGTGATCATCAAGCTCGACTTGAGGGTTAGCTTGACTGGCAGTAGGCGTACTAAGGGCCACAGATCCTTCTCCTTGCTGAAGGGTCGTGGCGCCACTTACCTCCCCCGAGGCGCCCCTATGTCAATGGGAGAAACCCTGGGCTCAACCTGAGCTTCACCCTTGTTGTCGCAGAAGTTTACGGGCGCGCGGAGTTCTGTCAACCTCAAATTGCAGGAAATGCAACCGCCGTTGCATATGCAGGGCTCCCCCAACCCGGCTCGCCCCCGCACTGGGATACCGATCTTTCCCCCGCCCCAGGGTGGGAAATATCGGTACCCCGATCTTTCCGCCCCCCGGGCGCCAAGGGCGCGCCGGCGCTAGGAGCGCTGGCGCAGGGCCTCGAAGAGCAGGGCGGTGGCGGCGGCGCTGACGTTGAGCGAGTCGACCTGGCCTCGCCGCGGCAGCGCGACCAGGCCGTCGCAGCTGGCCGCCACGCGCGGGCGCAGGCCCTTGCCCTCGCCGCCGAGGACGAGCACGGTTGGGCCGGTGAGGTCGGTCGACCAGGGCGTCGCCTCGGCCTCGGCGTCGGCGCCCCAGATCCAGAAGCCCGCCTCCTTCGCCTCCCCCAGCCAGTCGGCGAGGTTGCGGACGTGGGCGACCTCGAGGTGCTCGACCGCCCCCGCCGAGGCCTTGCAGGCGACCGCGGTCACCGCCGCCGAGCGGCGCTCGGGGATCACCACCCCGGCGGCGCCGGCGAACTCCGCCGAGCGGCATACGGCGCCGAGGTTGCGCGGGTCCTGGACCTGGTCGAGCGCGACCAGCAGCGCGTCGGGCTTGCGGAGGAGTCCCGCCGGATCGCCGTAGGGATAGGGGTCGACCTCGGCGACCACGCCCTGGTGGTCGGGCGAGCCGCAGAGCCGCTCCAGCTCCTCCGCCGGCGTCTCCGGCGCCCGCCAGAGCCGGTGAACCCGGCGCCTCCCCCGCTCCGCCTCGGCGACGGGGTTGCGCCCGTAGATGATCTGGTTGGCCACGCGCGCCGCCGGCGCTAACCCTTCGACGCCAGCGGAACCAGCGTCGCGCCCTCGGCCGAGTCCCGCACTTCCCAGCCGCGCGCCGCCAGCTCGTCGCGAATCTCGTCCGCCCGCGCGAAGTCCTTCGCCGCCCGCGCCTGCTCCCGCTCCCGCAGCAGCGCCTCGGCCTCCTCGTCCGCGCCCGCCTCGGCCTCGGCAATCGAATCCAACCCGAGCAGCCCCAGCATGTCCCGCACCGCCTCGGCCGCCCCGGGCACCTCTTCCCGGTTGGCGTCGCCGACCAGCTCGAACACCTGCGCCAGCGCCCGCGGCGTGTTGAAGTCATCGGCCAGAGCGTTCAAGAAGAGCTCCTGACGGGCCCCGGGGTCGGACTCGCC
>JBFWMZ010000075.1:0-5325 GCA_050251335.1 Solirubrobacterales bacterium | reverse complement strand
GCTCGTCGAGGCCGTCCTCGGCGCTGACCACGAGGGCGCGGACGCTGCCGAGCCCGACCAGCGCCTCGGCGATCGTCTCCTGGTAGTGGCGGTCGGCGACCCCGAGCAGCTGGCGGTCGGCGCCGGCCGGGTTGGTCAGCGGCCCGAGGAAGTTGAAGATCGTCCGCACTCCGAGCGCTTTGCGCGCCGGTTGGACGTGCTGCATCGCCGCGTGGTGCTTGGGCGCGAACATGAAGCCGAAGCCGATCTCGTCGATGCAGCGGCCGACCGCGTCGGGCTCGATCTCGATGTCGACGCCAAGCGCCTCGAGCAGGTCGGCCGAGCCGCAGCGGCTGGTGTTCGACCGGTTGCCGTGCTTGGCGACGGCGCAGCCGGCGCCGGCGGCGACGATCGCCGCGGTGGTCGAGACGTTGAAGGTCGAAGGGCCGCCGCCGGTGCCGGCCGTGTCGACCAGCTCGTGGCGCGAGGTGCGGACCGGCGCCGCCAGCGAGCGCATCGTCCGCGCCAGCCCGACCAGCTCCGGCACCGTCTCCCCCTTCGCCCGCAGGGCGATCAGGAAGGCGGCCGTCTGCACCGTGTCGGCGCGGCCCTCCATGATCTCGGCGAGGACCGCCGAGGCGTGGTCGGCGGTCAGGTGGTCGCCGGCGCAGACCGCGTCGATCCCGCGGCTGACGACGTCGTTAGGCACGCTCGCCCTCGAGGAAGTTGGCGAGCAGGTGCACGCCCTGCGGAGTGAGGACGGACTCGGGGTGGAACTGGACGCCCTCGACCGGCAGCTCGCGGTGGCGGGCGCCCATCACCACCTCGCCGAGGCTGGCGGTCAGCTCGAGCTCGTCGGGCAGCTCGGGGTCGGCGACCAGCGAGTGGTAGCGACCGACGACCATCGGACTCGGCAGCCCCCGGTAGACCGCGCGGCCGTCGTGCTCGACCTCGGCGTCCTTGCCGTGGATCGGCTCGCCGACGACGACCCGGCCGCCGAACGCCTCGACCATCGCCTGGTGGCCGAGGCAGACGCCGAGCACCGGCGTCCCGGCCTCGCCGAAGGCGCGGATCGCCGCGCCGGAGATCCCGGCCTCGGCCGGCGTGCACGGGCCGGGCGAGACGACCAGGCGCTCGTAGCCGCGCCCGACCAGCTCGCCGACCGCGGCGCGGTCGTTGCGCACCACCTCGATCTCCGCCCCCAGCTCACCCAGGTACTGGACCAGGTTGTAGGTGAACGAGTCGTAGTTGTCGATCACCAGGACCCGCTTGCCGCCGCTCATCGCCTCACCTTAATCGCGATTCAGGCCCAGTCGGGCTGGGCGCAGGCGACCTCGACGGCGCGGAAGACCGCCTTCGCCTTGTTGACCGACTCGTTGTACTCGTAGTTGGGCTTGGCGTCGGCGACGGTGCCGCCGCCGGCCTGCACGTGCAGCTGGCCGTCCTTGACGACGACGGTGCGGATGTGGATCGCGGTGTCGAGGTCGCCGTCCCAGGAGAGGTAGCCGATCGCGCCGCCGTAGGAGCAGCGCTTGACCGGCTCGAGCTCGTCGATGATCTGCATCGCCCGCACCTTCGGCGCTCCCGACAGCGTCCCGACCGGCAGGCAGGAGCGCATCACGTCCATCGCCGTCACTCCCTCGCGCAGCCGGCCCGAGACCTGGCTGACGATGTGGAGGACGTGCGAGTAGGTCTCGACCACCATCAGCTCGTCGACCTTGACGCTGCCGTACTCGCAAACGCGGCCGAGGTCGTTGCGGCCGAGGTCGACCAGCATCACGTGCTCGGCCCGCTCCTTGGGGTCGTTGATCAGCCGCTCGGCGAGGCGGCGATCCTCCTCCTCGCTGCGGCCGCGCGGCGAGGTGCCGGCGATCGGCCTGGTCGAGACGCGGCGGCCCTCGACCTTGACCAGCGGCTCGGGCGAGGCGCCGGCGATCTGGAAGTCGCCGAACTCGAGGAAGTACATGTAGGGCGAGGGGTTGACCGCGCGCAGGCCGCGGTAGACCGAGAAGGCCTCGACCGGAGCCGGCGCCGAGAAGCGCTGCGAGGGCACGACCTGGAAGGCGTCGCCGGCGTGGACGTACTCGATGATCCGCTCGACCATCGCTTCGAACTCCTCGCGTCGCATGTTCGACTCGAACTGCGGCGGTTCGGTCACGTTTGGGCGCTCCGGCGCGGGAACGGCGCCGCGCAGGCGCTCGCGCATCTCGGCGATCGTCGCCGCGGCGCGCTCGTAGGCGGCGTCGATCCCGCCCTGGTCGTCGGCGAAGGCGCAGGCGAGGATCGTCAGCTCGTGCCGCAGGTGGTCGAAGACCAGCATCGCGTCGGTGATCATCAGGGCCAGGTCCGGAAGGCCGAGCGGGTCCGGGTTCGGCTCGCCGAGCGGCTCCACGGTGCGGACCAGGTCGTAGCCGAAAAAGCCAACGGCGCCGCCGGCGAAGGGCGGCAGGTCCGCGACCGGCGCCGGCTTCAGCTCGCCGAGCCGCTCGGCGACGGCGGCGTAGGGGTCGGGCGCGGGCGAACTGCGCCGCGGCGCCCCGCCGGCGGCCACCTCCTCGCCGCTCCACTCGTGCAGGACGCCGTCGCTCCAGCGCAGCACCGCCCGCGGCCGCAGGCCGACGAACGAGTAGCGGCCGACCTGGCCCTGCTCGGCCGACTCGAGCAGGAAGCACGGCGCCCCCTGCGGCTCGCCGGCGCGCAGCTTGAGGAAGGCCGATACCGGGGTCTCGCAGTCGTCGACGAAGCGGGCGCGGATCGGGACCACGTTCCCCTGGCGCGCGAGCTCGCGCGCCCGCTCGAGGCTCGGCTCGAGGGTCAGATCGGAGCTAGCCGCGACGGGCATTCAGGACTTCCATCACCTCGGCCTGGGTGACGCCGCGCGATACCAGCAGCACCGAGAGGTGGTACAGCAGGTCGGCCGCCTCTTCGGCGACCCGCTGGTCGCTCTCCTCGCGCGCCGCCCGCGCCACCTCCTCGGCCTCCTCCTCGATCTTCTCGCCGATGTGCGGGGGATCGTCGAGCAGCGCCACCGTGTAGCTGCCGCTGGGTCGCTCGACGGCGCGGGTGCGGAGGGTGCGTTCCAGCATGCTGAGCGCTTCGTGGTTGACCGGGAACGGCTCGCCGGGGGCCGGCGGCGCGTCCTTGCGGGTCGAGGCCGAGCCCAGCACCTCGCGGTAGAAGCAGGAGCGCTGGCCGGTGTGACAGGCGGGTCCGGTCGGCTCGACCAGGGCGACGATCGCGTCGCCGTCGCAGTCGTAGCGCAGCTGTTTGAGGTGCAGGAAGTGACCCGAGGTTTCGCCTTTTTTCCACAGTTCGTCGCGGGAGCGGCTGTGGAAGTGCAGCTCGCCCGTCTCGAGCGTCATTTCCAGCGATTGCGGGCTGACGTAGGCGAGCGTCAGCACCTCACCGGTGTTGAAGTCCTGGACCACGCACGGGGCGAGGCCACGCTGGTCGAATTCGATTTCGGCGAACACGCGACAATCGTACGGGCAAGCCGCCCCCGGACGCGAAGCGGAGGAGGCGGCGCATGATCTTGGCTCACTCGATCCCAAGCCGGTCGAGCAGGTCCTCGTCGCGGCGCCAGTGCTTGCGAACCCGGACCTCGAGGTCGAGGTGGACGCGACGCCCGAGCTCACGCTCGAGCGAGCGCCGCGCCGCGATCCCGATCTCGCTGATCTTGGCGCCGCCCTTGCCGATCAGGATCCCCTTCTGGCTCTCGGTCTCGGCCCAGATCTCGGCCCTGACCTCGACCAGGCCGTCCGCGGGGCGCGGCGCCGAGATCTCCTGCACCGAGACCTCGACCGAGTGCGGGATCTCCTGCCGGGTCCGGTTCAGCACCTGCTCGCGGATCAGCTCGGCCAGCAGCAGCTCGCTCGACTGGTCGCTGCGGTCCTCGGGCGGATAGAGGTAGGGGCCCTCGGGGACCAGCTCGCCGAGCCGCTCGAGCAGCGGCGGCAGTCCCTCGCCGGAGCGGGCACTGATCGGGAAGACCTCGTCGACGCCGGGCAGCTCGGCCGCCGCGGCGAGCACCGGCACCAGCTCGTTGGGCCCGACCCTGTCGGCCTTGTTGACCGCGCAGAGGACCGGCAGATCGGCGCCGGCCGCGAGCAGGGTGCGGGCGATGAAGCGATCGCCGGGACCGATCCCCTCCTCGCCGTTGACGACGACGAGGGCGACGTCCGAATCGGCCAGCTCGCGCTCGACCCGGCTCTGCATGCGGGCGGTGAGGACGTCGCGCGGGCGCTGTACGCCCGGCAGGTCGACGAGGATCAGCTGCCGCTCGGTGGCGACGTCGGTGACGACGCCGCGAATCGCCCGGCGGGTGGTCTGCGGGCGGCTGGAGACGATCGCGACGTGCGAGCCGACCAGCGCGTTGACCAGGGTCGACTTGCCGACGTTGGGGCGTCCGGCCAGTCCGACGAAGCCCGAGCGGCTCACCGCAGTCCCGCCAGGACGTCGGCCTGCAGCGCCAGCATCTCGCCGTCGTCGCTCTCGTGGTCGTAGCCGCAGAGGTGGAGGACGCCGTGGACGGCGGTCTCGCTCAGGCTCATGTCGACGCACTGCTCGGGGCAGATCGCGACGTCGCCGAGCTCGCGCGGACCGGCGACCGGGCCGGCGCCGTCGAGCGGGAAGGAGAGGACGTCGGTCGGTGCGTCGACGCCGCGGTGCTCGCGATTGAGCGTCCGAATCCGCTGCTCGTCGACGATCTCGAGCGCCAGGTGGCCGTCCCGCACCCCCGCCGCCGCCAGCGCCGCCGCGACCGGCCCGCGCAGCTCGGCGGGCACGTCAGTCAGGTCGACGGGCACTGTGGCGGTCGTAGGCGGCGACGATCCGCTGCACCAGCTTGTGGCGGACGACGTCCTCGCCGCCGAACTCGACGAAGTCGATTTCGCGCACGTCGTCGAGAATGTCGCGGACCGCGTTCAGCCCCGAGCGCTGGTCGCTCGGCAGATCGATCTGCGTGACGTCGCCAGTGACGACCATCCGCGAGTTGAAGCCGAGCCGGGTGAGGAACATTTTCATCTGCTCGGGGCTCGTGTTCTGGGCCTCGTCGAGGATCACGAAGGAGTCGTTCAGGGTGCGGCCGCGCATGAAGGCGAGCGGCGCCACCTCGATCACGTCGCGCTCGAAGTAGCCGTTGACCCGGTCGGGGTCCATCATGTCGTAGAGCGCGTCGAACAGCGGTCGCAGGTAGGGATCGACCTTGGCCTGGATGTCGCCGGGCAGGAAGCCGAGCCGCTCCCCGGCCTCGACCGCCGGCCGGGTGAGGATGATCCGCTGCACCTGGCGTTCGGTCAGCGCCGCGGCGGCCATCGCCACCGCGAGGAAGGTCTTGCCGGTGCCGGC
>JBFWMZ010000074.1:0-5759 GCA_050251335.1 Solirubrobacterales bacterium | reverse complement strand
GCCTCGTCGCCTGGGCCTCGAGCTACCTGAACGAGTCGCTCTCCGGGCTCGGCGTCGGCGCCCGGATGATCGCCACCCGCCTCGCCGACCCCGAGCTCGGCAAGACCGAGGCGCAGTTCGTCGGCACGCTCGGCAGCGCCTTCACCGAGCTCGAGCGCGACGCCGGCGGCGACCTCTACGTCGAAGGCGCCTCGCGGCTGCTCTCCCAGCAGCATCTGCCGGACCTGCCGCGGGCCGACCAGCTGATGACCGCGCTCGAGCGCCGCGCCGACGTGCTGCGGATGCTGCGCTCCTCGATCGACGAGAGCTCGGTCTTCCTCTGGATCGGCGGCGAGAACCCGCAGCCGGAGCTGCGCTCGGTCAGCGTCGTCGGCGCCAACTACGGCCTCGGCCACCGCAACCTCGGCGCGGTCGGCGTCGTCGGGCCGCTGCGGATGGACTACGCGACCGCGATCTCCTCGGTCCGCAGCGCCGCCCGCGAGCTCTCCAGGTACTTCGAGACCGTCTACGACGGCTGAGTCAGCGAAGACGCCCCGAACCGACGCGATTGCCGATGCCACGCGATTACTACGAAGTGCTCGGAGTCGGCCGCGAGGCCAGCGAGGCCGAGGTGAAGAAAGCCTTCCGCCGCCTGGCCCGCGAGCTGCACCCTGACGTCAACGCTCACGACCCCGAAGCCGAGGAGAAGTTCAAGGAGGCGGCCGAGGCCTACGAGGTCCTCTCCGACGCCGAGCGCCGCAGCACCTACGACACCTACGGTCACGAGGGACTGCGCTCCGGCGGCTTCGACCCGCGCGCCCAGAGCTTCGGCTCCTTCGAGGACCTCTTCTCCTCGATCTTCGGCGGCTCCGGCTTCGGCTTCGGCGGCTCCGCCGGGCCGGCGCCGGGCGGCGACGTCCTCGCCACGGTGGAGATCGAGCTCGGGGACGTCGTCACCGGGGCGCCGCGCGAGGTCAGCTACCAGGCGGTCGTCGTCTGCGAGCACTGTCGCGGCAACGGCGCCGAGCCCGGCACGCCGATCGTCGGCTGCGAGAAATGCGGCGGCGCCGGCCAGCTGCGCCAGGTGTCCAGCACGCCGTTCGGGCAGATGGTCCGCGGCGTCACCTGCGACCAATGCGGCGGCGCCGGCCGGATCCCGGAGACCCCCTGCGGCGAGTGCGGCGGCAGCGGCCGGGTCCGCGGCCTGGCGACGAAGACGGTCGAGATCCCGGCCGGGATCGAGGACGGCCAGCGGCTGCGCGTCGCCGGCGCCGGCCACGCCGGCGAGCCCGGCGCGCCGGCCGGCGACCTCTACGTCGAGGTCGCGGTCGCCGCCGACGAGCGCTTCCGCCGCGAAGGCACGGACCTCGTCCACGTCGTCGCGATTCCCGCCACCGAGGCGATGCTCGGCACCACCGTCACCGTGCCGACGCTCGACGGCGAGGAGGAGGTCGAGGTCGGGCCCGGGACCCAGCCGGGTCATAAAGAGACGCTGCGCGGGATCGGCCTGCCGCGACTCGGCGGCCGCCGCCGCGGCAACCAGCGGATCATCTTCGACGTGGTCGTCCCGACCCACCTCAGCGACGAGCAGCGGGCGCTCGTCGAGCAGCTCGACCGCACGCTCGAGGCCGCCAACCTCGAGCCCGAGCGCGAGGGCATCTTCGCCCGCGTCCGCCGCGCCTTCGGTTGACCCGGGGAGCGGCCGGGTGATTCGCCTCGCCGTGCGCTGCGCTCCCGACCAGGCCGAGCTGGTCCTCGCCGAGCTGACCGTGCTGGCCCCGAACGGGGTCGAGGAGGAACGGGGGCCCGGCTACGTCGAGTACGCGATCTACGGCGGCGAGGGCGAGCTGCCCGAGCTGGGAGAGATCGAGGCGGTCGTCGGCGGCCGGCCGATCGAGGTCAGCGCGACCGAGATCCCCGACGATTGGGCCGACCGCTGGCGCGACTTCCACAAGCCGCTGCTGGTCGGCGGGCGGCTCTGGCTGCGGCCGTCGTGGGAGCCGCCGCGCGAGGGGGCGATCGACCTCGTCGTCGACCCCGGTCGCGCCTTCGGCACCGGCGCCCACCCGACCACCCGCCTCTGCCTCGAGCTGCTGCTCGAGATCGAGGCCGGGGGAGGGGCATCCGGCGCGCTGACCGACCTCGGCGCCGGCTCCGGGGTGCTGGCGATCGCCGCCGCCAAGCTCGGCTGGGCGCCGGTGAGCGGCTACGACCACGAGGCGGGGGCGATCGAGGCCGCGGCCGCCAACGCCGCCGCCAACGGGGTCGAAATTCACCTCGAGCGCACGAACCTGCGCGAAACCCTCCCGCGGCTGGCGCCAACCGTAGTCGCCAACATGACCGCGCCGGTCCTGATCGCGGTCGCGAAGCTGATCAGCGCCAGCGCACCCGCCGTCCTCGTCTGCTCCGGCCTGCTGCCAACCGAGCTCGACGCCACCGCGGCCGCCTTCGCTCCCTGCGGCCTCGCCGAGGCCGAGCGCCGCCGCGACGGCGACTGGGCGGCGCTGCTCTTGCGGCGGCGCCCCTGAGCCACCTCCGTCCCGCCCGCGGGGTATCTTCTCGGCGATGCTGCCGCTCGGATCGATCGTCGACCCCGGCTACAAGATCGCGCTCTTCTTCCACGTCCTCGCGGTCGTGATCGCCTTCGGCCCGACCTTCGGCTACGCCTTCTTCTTCTCGGTCGCGCCGCAGTTCCCGCGGGCGACGCCGGCGATCCTCGCCGGCGTCCAGCGCGTCGACCGCTACCTGGTCAATCCCGGGATGGTGATCCTGCTGATCGCCGGCATCGTCCTGCTGGCGACCAGCGACAGCGCCTGGGGCGGCAGCGACTTCTTCATCGTCTGGGGCTGGATCGCGATCATCGCCCTCTTCGCCGTCCAGCACGGCTTCTTCCAGCCCCAGGTGCGCAAGGCCAAAGGCCTCGCCGAGCGCGACCTGCAGAACGGCGACACGCTCAGCCCCGAGTTCGAAGCGCTCGGTCAGCGGATCGGCCGGGTCGGCAGCCTGGCCGGCATCTTGATCGTCGTCACGATCTTCTTCATGGTCTACAAGCCGTTCATGTGAGCGACGCAGCGCTGCCCGTGGCGATGTTCGACTCGGGCGTCGGCGGGCTGACGGTCCTGCACGAGTGCCTGGTCTCCCTGCCTCACGAGGACTATGTCTACCTGGGCGACACCGAGCTGTTCCCGTACGGCTCTCGTGACACCTCGGAGCTGCGCCAGCGCGTCGCCGCGATCGCCGACCTGCTGCTCTCCCGCGGCGCCAAGCTGCTGGTGATCGCCTGCAACACGGCGACCTCGGTGGCCGAGGACGTGGCGCGGGAAATTGCCGCCGATCGCGGCGTCGAGGTGGTCCCGGTCGTCGCCCCGCAGGCCGAGATCGCCGCCGCGATCACCGACAACGGCAAGGTCGGCGTCCTCGCCACCCCCAACACCGTCGCCAGCGGCGCCTACCGGCGGGCGCTGGAAGCGCAGGGGAGGGGGCTCGACGTGATCGAGGTCGGCGCCCCCCGCCTCGCCCCCTTCATCCAGGACGGCTCGCTGTTCGACCAGGAGACGATGGCGATGGCCCGCTCCTACTGCGCGCCGCTGCGCGACGCCGGGGTCGACACCCTGATCCTCGGCTGCACCCACTACCCGCTGGTGGCGCCGATGCTGCAGCGGATCCTCGGCCGCGACGTCCGCCTGGTCAGCGGCGGCCACGCCGTCGCCGCCGCCGTCCAGCGCACCCTCGACGGCGCCGGCCTCTCGCGCCCGGACGACGCCAGCGAGGGCGCCTACGACTTCCTCTGCACCGGCGAGGCGGTCGCCTTCCGCGAGGTCGGCACCCGCTTCCTGCAGATGCCGCTCGGCGAGGTCGAGCGGATCACCCTCGGCGCCGGCGTCTGAGCCGCCCGCGCGCCTTCCGCGCTCCCGGTTCATCGAAGTTGGCACGCTGGTCACACACGCGTGTGAATCTCCCTGCCAGGGTGGCGGCATGGCCCTTACCGATGCCGTTGGATATACCGGATATGCTCGGCCCGTGGCGAAGGTGCTCGTATCGCTCCCCGACGATCTCCTCGAGAGGATCGACGCACGCGCGAGGTCGCGTCACGAAAGCCGCAGCGGCTACCTGCGGCACCTGGCGGAACGCGATCTGCCCAGCGAGGAGAAGCGCCGAGCCGAAGTGAAACGGCTGATGGGGTTGATCAGGGCGGATTTCACCGAGGAGGAGTTGAGCGGCGGTGCCCCACCCGTCGACGCCGCGCAGCTGATCCGCGAAGACCGCGAATCCCGCTAGATGCCCCTGCTTCTCGACGCGAGCGTGTGGGTGGCGGCCGCCGAACCGCGACAGACTCACCACGCCGAGGCCGGTGCCCTGGTCGAATCCTCCGTGCCGGTTGCGTCGCTGGATCTGACCTTCTTCGAGATCGCCAACGCGCTCGGGGTCAAGCTGGGGAAGCCGCAGCGGGCCCGCCTCATCCTCGAGACGCTGCTGATCCGTTGCGGCAAACAGATCGTCAGGGTCGATTCGGAGCTGATCGTCGCCGCCCTCGACCACGCCTCGAGCCACGGTCTCACGGCCTACGACGCCGCCTACGTGGCGATCGCGCAGAGCAACGGCTGGACCCTCGTCAGCACCGACATCCAAGACCTTGTCTCCAAGGGCCTCGCCGTCGCCCCCGACGCCGCCGTCTAACCTTCTCCACCATGACGGTCCTCGAGCAGGTGCAGAGCGACGCGCGGACGGCGATGAAAGCGCGCGAACGCGAGAAGGCGTCGGCGCTGCGGCTGGTCGTCGACGTGCTCCAGCAGGACGCCAAGCTGGGCAAGGGCGACGAGATCGCGGTGCTGCAGCGCGAGCGCAAGAAGCGGGTCGAGGCGGCCGAGGCCTACGAGCAGGCGGGGCGGGTCGACCAGGCGGAGGCCGAGCGCTTCGAGGCGGAGCTGATCGAGGGCTATCTGCCCGAGCAGCTCTCCGACGAGGACCTCGGCGAGCTGGTCGAGGCGGCGATCGCCGAGACCGGCGCCACCGAGATGAAGCAGATGGGCCAGGTGATGGCGGCGCTGATGCCGAAGGTGGGGGGGCGCGCCGACGGCAAGCGGGTCAGCGCCGCCGTGCGCGCGAAGCTGGGCAGCTAGATGAGCGGCTCCACGACCAGGCCCACGCGCCCGGCAAGCAGCGCCTTTGGCGCCTTTGTTCGCCATAGGCGAACAAAGGCGCCATGCGTCCTCGCGCGCCCCCAGTCAGACCTCGCCGGGGAAGCACGGATCTAGGCACCGATTTGGCCCGCCGACAGCTGACCCTCGACAACACCGTGGCCGCCGAGCTGGCGGGGTCCGAGGACTCGGTCCTGCGCAGCCTGCGCGACCGGCTACCGGTCGACCTGCACCTGCGCGGCAACGTCCTGACCCTCGACGGCGAGGCCGCCGACCTGCAGGAGGCGGCGACCGTGGTCGACGAGGTGGTCGAGCTGATCGAGCAGGGCCACGACGTCGCGCCCGGCACGATCGAAGCGGTGACCGGGGCGCTCGACGCGGAGCAGAGCCCGGCGGCGATCCTCGACGACGTCGTCTGGCGCCACCGCAACACCAAGGTGGCCCCGAAAACGGTCAACCAGAAGCGCTACGTCGACTCGATCCGCCGCAACACGATCACCTTCGGGATCGGCCCGGCCGGCACCGGCAAGACCTTCCTCGCGGTGGCGATGGCCGCCGCGGCGCTGACCGAACGCCAGGTGCAGCGGATCATCCTCACCCGGCCGGCGGTCGAGGCCGGGGAGCGGCTCGGCTTCCTGCCCG
>JBFWMZ010000073.1:0-5858 GCA_050251335.1 Solirubrobacterales bacterium | reverse complement strand
CCTTCGGGCCGAGGGGCGCGTTAGCGTGAATCTTCATCCGGGTCTTCTCCTTGGTGCTGGGTGGCTCGACACCCCCAGCCTCCAAGGAGGCCCGGATGAACAACGTGCTTAGGAACTACACCTAGGGCATTGGCCACGCCTGGCCGTCCCGCGTCCGGCCCGAGCGTCCCGCCCCGCGGCGGCAAGTCTAAATGCGGCCTTCCGCCGCTCTGGCTTCGCCTGGCGGCGTCATCGGTCGCTTGTGTGCAGAGCACACGGCGCTCCCTGCTTCCTTGCCAGGCATTGCCAGAACGGCGGAACGGAGAGGGAGGGATTCGAACCCTCGAGGCGAGTTAACCCCGCCCACGCGATTTCCAATCGCGCTCCTTAAGCCACTCGGACACCTCTCCGGGGTACTGCCGAAGCCTAGCTCGGCGGCGCCCGGGCGGTTGCTCAGCCTGGGACGCCGCCCAGCTCGTCCCAGGCCGCGTCCGGGCCCTCGTAGGGGAGAACGGCGAAGTACATGAGCGAGGGCAGGAGGTCCTCGAGCAGCTCGGGCTCGCCGCGGCAGAGGCGAGCGTAGAGAACCGCTTCGATGCCGCCGACGACGCCGGCGGCGGTCAGCGGGGAGCGGTCCGGGGGGAGGGGGAGGAGCTCGCGGGCGGTGGCGTCGAGGCAGGAGGCGAAGCCGTCGAGCAGCTCGATGCGGCGCTGCGGGGCCTCGCCGCTGGCGGCGCGGGCCTCGACGATCAGGGTGCGGGCGGTCTGCGGCTCGTCGCCGGCGAAGACGAGGACGGCGGCGAGCGCAAGGCGCACCTGCCCGCGCCAATCCTCGCCCCCGGTCGCCGCTTTGGAAACACGGGCGCGCAGCCGCCGGGCGCCGGCGTCGAAGGCGGCGAGAAAGCAGTCGTCTTTGTTGGTGAAGTGCTCGTAGAAGGTCGGCCGCGAGACACCGGCCCGTTCGATCACGTCCTGGACGTTGGTTTCGCGATAGCCGCGGGTCGCCGCCGCGTCGAGCATCGCCGCGATCAGGCGCTCGCGCTGGATCGCCCGCACCAGCTCGACAGGCAGCTTGCGGGTCCCGGACGGGAACCTGCCCTTCGACGCCGTCAGCAGCTCGATGGCGGCGTCGACCTGCTCGGACGGCCAGTCATCCCCGATCGCTTCGATGAGGAGTTCCGGACTGAGTTGGACGCGGTCAGAAGGCACCTGGAAACTCACAGGTTTCTAATAAAAACCTACAAAGTTTCCCCACGGTACCAGAACAGAAGAGACCGTGTTTGCTCATTTGGAGACTGAGGCTATTCTTTGACACATGCTCCCACCAAAGTCTTGGGAGCTTCGGTGACCCCGGCTCGGCCAGCCCTACCCCGCGAGTTCGTCGCGGTGCACAAGCGCCGGCGCATGATGGATGCGATGGCGGAGCTGACTGCCGAGCGGGGGTACGGGGCCACCAAGATCGCCGATGTCGTCGCTCGCGCCGGCGTCGCCCGCAAAACGCTGTACGACAACTTCTCCGGCAAGGAGGATCTCTTCCTGGCCGCGTTCGAGACGACCCTCGACGAAGCGCGCGGGTCGGTCGAGGCCGCCTGCGCGACGGCCACCATCGCTGACGGGGCGGCGGTCGAGGCCGGCCTCGAGGCGCTGCTCGACTTCCTCGCCGAGCATCCCGCCCAGGCGCGGATGTGCCTGGTCGAGGCGCTCTCGGCGACGCCAGCCACCGCCGTCCGGTACGAGGCGGCGATCCAGGGGTTCATCGCGCTGCTGCGGCAGGGGTCTCCGCCGGCGCCGGGCCGTCCCGGCACGCTCGAGGAGACGCTCGTTGGCGGCGTGGTCTGGATCCTGCAGCAGTGGATCCGCAACGAGGAAACCGAGATGGTGGGCCAGCTGCTGCCCGAACTCTCAGCATTCGTGCTTTCACCGTACCCTGGTGTAGGAAAACCAGACGGCTGATCACGAGGCGAAACTGACAGTACGCTGGCAGACTCCATTGCCGGATGGACCGACTGCCGCGCGGACGACATGGGCTTTCGCCTGAGTACGTAGCTCAGAACCAGCGTGAGCGGCTGATCGCCGGACTCACCGAAGTCCTCTACGAGGTTGGTTACCAGCGAACCACGGTGTCACTGATCGGGCGGCGCGCGGCCGTCTCCAAGAGTGACTTCTACAAGCACTTCGAGAGTAAGGATGATTGCTTTTACGCCGCCTACGACTTGGCGATCGAGCGGATCCGCGAGCGGGTCGTGACCGCCTGCCGCCGCCACGCCGACGAGCCCTGGCCGCCGCGGGTGCGCGACGCCCTCGCCTCGCTGCTCGCCGCGCTGGCCGCCGATCCGCCGCTGGCGACCCTCTCGCTGGTCGAGGGGCTGCGCGCCGGCCCGGCGATGTACGACCGCTACCAGGCGGCGCTGGAGAGCTTCCTCGCCTACCTGCGCGAGGGTGCCCCGCCGGCGCCCGGCGGCGGCGAGGTCCCGCGCGCCACCGAGGAGGCGATCGTCGGCGGCATCGCCGCCCTGCTCGGGCGCCGGGTCCAGGCCGGCGAGGCCGGCGAGATCGCCGAGCTCCTGCCGCAGGTGGCCGAATTCGCGCTGACGCCCTACCTCGGCATCGACGAGGCGCGGCGAATAGTCTCTGCCGGATGACCGGCGGCGTCCTGCCCTCGCAAGATCTGGAGCGAGCGATCGAGGCCGAATGGGTCAGCTCCGGCGAGTACCGGATCCGGCCCGAGGCGGTGCAGCCCGCCAGCATCGATCTGCGCCTCGGCGACCACGCCTGGGCGCTGCGCTGCTCGTTCCTGCCCGACGTCGACTCGACCGTCGAGGAGAAGATCGAGGGACTCGCCTTCCAGCAGGTTGACCTCCGCGACGGCGCCGTGCTCGAGCGCGACCGCCCCTACCTGGTCCCGCTGATCGAGGAGCTGGCGCTGCCCGAGGACGTCCGCGCCAAGGCCAACCCGAAGAGCTCGACCGGCCGCCTCGACGTCTTCACCCGTGTCATCACCGACCGCCAGGCCCGCTTCGACGACATCCGCCCCGGCTACCACGGTCGCCTCTACCTCGAGATCGTGCCGCGCTCCTTCGCGATCCAGGTGCAGACCGGGCTCTCGCTCAACCAGCTGCGCCTGGCCCGCGGCGACGTCCGCCTCGACGACCGCGAAATCCGCCAGCGGCAGGACTCCTCGCCACTCCTCTTCCTCGACTCCGAGCCCCTGGCCCAGGAGGAGCTCGCCGTCTCCGACGGCCTCTTCCTCTCGCTCGACCTCTCCGGGCCGGAGGATCGCGTGGTCGGCTACCGGGCGAAGAAGAACAGCATGCCGGTCGACCTCTCGCGGATCCGCGCCTACCGCTGGAACGACTACTGGGATCCGGTCTACCCGGAGGCCGGCGGCCGCGTCGTGCTCGAGCCGGAGATCTTCTACCTGCTGATCTCGGCCGAGGGCGTCTGCATCCCGCCCCAGATCGCCGCCGAGATGATGGCCTACGACCCGACCGCGGGCGAGCTCCGCACCCACTACGCCGGCTTCTTCGACCCCGGCTTCGGCTACGACCCGACCGGCGAGCGCTCCGGCAGCCGCGCCGCGCTCGAGGTCCGCGCCCGCGACGTCTCCTTCATGATCGAACACCGCCAGCCGGTCTGCAAGCTCGGCCTGGAGTGGATGGCCGCGCCGGCCGAGCGTCTGTATGGGGCGGATCTGGGGTCGAATTACCAGGGGCAGGTGACGATGCTCTCGAAGCACTTCGCCGAGCAGACCGCCGGGGCGCCGGCTTAGCTGGACGGAGCGGGGCGGTGGCGGGGATCGGGTGGGGCCTCCTGACTGCACCTCGTCGCGTGCGACGAATTCGGCTGTCGCCATGCGAGCCCCGGCGCTCCTCATGCTGATACGCCTGGAGACCCCACCCGATCCCCGCCACCGACCGCAACCCCCGACCCTCGCAAGCTCAACAGCACGGCGGGGTCCCGACGGCCCCGGAACCATGAAGCTCGTGCCAAGGCTTCTTGCTGCAGAGCTTCCGAGGGACGGAGGGGGTCGGGGGACCCTGACCGCGTATCAGCATGAGGAGGGCCAGCCAGCTTCGGGGCGAGGCCAGAATTCGACCCTCCCGACGAGGTGCAGCGGGCAGGGTCCCCCGACCCCCTCCGTCCCTCTCCCGCACCGCCCCGTCTAGCCAGCCCGCCTGCCCACCGGCTCCGGCTGCAACTCCCGCAACAGCTCCCGCACCCGCTTTCGCCTCGCAACCAGCTCGTCTTCCAGCTTGCCGATCTCCTCCCGCCGCCGCCGGGCCAGGTCCAACTGGCCGCCGATATATCTCAACGACTCCTCCAATATCTCGCGCTTGCGAACCGGGTCGCCGACGCCCTCGCGCCACTCGCGGCGCAGGGCGGCCCGCGCCTCCTCGGCCTCGAGCAGGTCCCGCAGCTCCTCCAGCGAGAGGCCGAGCAGGCTCTTCAGCCGCAGCACCTCGGTCAGGCGCTCGACGTCGGCCTCGGAGTAGGTGCGGTGGGCACCGGGCTCGCGGCCGCTCGGGGTGGGGAGGAGGCCGATCTCCTCGTAGTAGCGGATCGTCCGCGGCGTCGTCCCGGCCAGCTTCGCCACCTCACCGATCCGCAGCTCGGCCGCCTCCTCGCTCTCCGCCCGCCGGCTCATGGCGTCGCCTCGATCTCCTCGGCGATCGCCTCCTCGATCGCCAGCGCCGGGTCGCGTCGCGGGCTCGCCGTCGCGCTCTCGTCGCGGGGTCGCAGCAGCGAGACCACCGCGCCGAGGACCGAGGTCGCGCCGAGCACCCAGAGCGCCGTGTGCATGTTGTCGATGAAGGGGCTGAGCTGGGCGTCGGTGAGGCCCGAGGCGAGGCCGGAGAAGATCTTGAAGAGGACGTCTTTCGGCACCGCGGCGGTGACGATCGCCAGCACGAAGGCGATCGAGATCACCGCGCCGGTGTTCTGCAGCATCGTCCGCGCGCCGGCGGCGATGCCGCGCCGCTCGGTCGGCACCGTGCCCATCATCGCCGCCGTGTTGGGCGAGTTGAACATCCCCGAGCCGATCCCGACAAGCAGCAGCCAGAGGCCGCTCTCCCAGTAGGCGGTGCCAGCCTGCAGGGTCGTCATCGCGGCGAGCCCGAGGGCGGTGACGAGCATCCCGGCCGCGGCCAGCAGGCGCGAGCCGTGGCGGTCGGCCCAGACGCCGGCGATCGGTGAGGAGACCAGCATCCCGACCGCCATCGGCGCCAGTTTGATCCCGGCGGTGATCGGGTCGTCGCCCTGGGCGCCCTGGTAGTAGAAGACGAAGATGAACATCAGCGCGAAGCGCGAGAGGCCGTTGATGAAGGCGGCGCCGGTGGCGGCGGCAAAGAGCCGGTTCTGGAAGATCGAGAGGTCGAGCATCGGCGCCCGGGCGCGGTGCTCGATCAGGACGAAGAGCGGCAGCAGGATCGCCCCGACGACGAGCGAGCCGATCACCAGGCTGTCGTCCCAGCCGGAGATGCCGCCGCGCGAGATCCCGTAGACGAGGCCGGTCAGCCCGACGACGAAGGTCGAGGTGCCGAGCAGGTCGAGGCCGCGGGCGGTGTCGCGCTTGGCCAGCTCGCGCAGCACGAGGGCGGCCCAGAGCCCACCGAGCAGGGCGAGCGGCACGTTGAACCAGAAGACCCAGTGCCAGGAGATCCCGACCAGGGCGCCGCCGAGCACCGGGCCGATCACCAGCCCGATCGCGGCGACCATCGTGTTGGTGCCCATCGCCAGGCCGAGCTGGTCGCGCGGGAAGGCGTCGGTGACCAGGGCGGGGCCGTTGGCGAAGATGAAGGCGCCGCCGATTCCCTGCAGGATCCGCCAGAGGATCAGCTGGGTGCCGTCGGCGGCGAAGCCGGCGCCGAGCGAGGCGGCGG
>JBFWMZ010000072.1:0-6349 GCA_050251335.1 Solirubrobacterales bacterium | reverse complement strand
GCCGCGCTCGGCCTCGCCCGCGGAGCGCTGCACCACGGCGGGCGGGCCGTCGGTGGAGTCGCGCGCGGAGCCGGGAGCGCTGCTCGCGGAGCGGGTGGAGCTGCCCGCGGAGGGGCCGGCTGGATCGGCGCACGCAATGCCGAGCGCGGCGAGCTCACGACCCAAACCGCGCGTGAGTCGCTCGGCCTCGCCACGCGGGCGCTCGCCGAGCGCCGCCTCGGCGAAGCGCGGCAGACGGTGGCCGCCTTCGAGTCGCGCTCAGCCCACAACCGGCCCGGTGAGCAGATCGGCCCGCAGGGCGCGCGCCGTCACCTCACCGCCGTGCCTCCCGGTGGGCGCGCCGAGACGCCGGCGACCCCCGCGCCGACGGAGGCCGAGCGGCGCCAATATGAGGCGGCCAAGCATCTGCTCGATCGCTCAGCGCTGGCAAAGGAGGAGACCGGCGAGCGGTTCTCGACGGCCGACCTGTCCCGCTTCGCGGCCCAGGACCGCAAGCTACTGCGGGGCTCTAGGGAGCCGGCCGACCACGCGCACCGGATCGGGCTCGACCGCCGCCAGTTCGAGGAGCTGCGTGGGGCCGAGCGTGAGCGCGCAATTCAGGGCATTGAGAAAGCCCGCGCCCGGGACGAGCGCCGCCTCGAGGTCGCCAGCGGCGAGCCGGGCCGCGTTCGCGGCCGCGCTCGCCGCCTCGCCGAGGGCATCGAGCAGCGGCGCGAGGAATTGCCGGCAGAGCGGCGCGAGCGGCTCGCGCGGCTGCGCCGGCAGCGCCGCCAGGCGTCCGACGTCTCCCATCGCCGCAACCTCTCGCGGGGTGGGGCCTGATGCCCTCGACCGCGCGCATTGCCGTCTTCGTCTTCGTCTCTGCCGCCTTGATCGCCGTCGCCGTCGCCGGGGCTCCCGCCGAGCACGCCCCGGCCCCGGCTAGAACCCCCTCGGTCCGCGCTGCTCCCGACCCGGGGCTGATCGCCCTCGCGGCTCGTCGGCAGGCGCAGCTGCACAAGGCGGCGACCGCGTTCATCGCCGCCTACCTGCGCTATGAGGTCGGCGACCTCCCGCCGTCCGTCGCCGGGTCGCTGCGTCGGCTGGCGACCGCCGACTTTGGCCGCGAGCTTCTCGGGGACCCTCCCCGGCCGGGCGGCCCCGTCGGCGCCGCCCGGATCGTCGAGGTCGAATCCGGGTTCCTCGACCGGGCCGTCGACCGCGCCCTCATCCGGGGGGTCGCGCGGCGACCCGACGGACCCGAGGAACTCGCCTTCGTCTTCGTCCTGCGCCAAGGACGGTGGCTTGCTGCAGGAGCCGCGGAGTGAGCGGGCGGCGATCCGAGGCCGGCACCAACGCGCAGCTCGCGCTGCGCGTTGGTGCCGGCCTCCTCGGGGTCAAGGCGGCGTTGATCGCCCTCGCCGGACTCCTCGCGCTGCTGATCTTCATCGGCCTGTTCATCAGCGCCGCCAGCTCAGCCGTCGGCCAGTCCGGGGCGAACTGCACGGTTGCTCCCGCGAAGGCCGGGGAGGTGCCGACGAACTACTTCCCCTGGCTCACCCAGGCGGCGGAGCGCTACCACCTCGGCCCTCGCGGTGCCGCGATCGTCGCGGCCGTCCACTGGCGCGAGTCCGACTATGGCCGCTCGACCCTGCCCGGCGTTCAGCCCGGCACGCACAACTACATGGGGGCGATGGGTCCCGGGCAATTCCTCGAAGAAAGCTGGCCGCCGTTCGGCGTCGACGCCGATGGCGACGGGGTTAAGGACCCCTACTCGGTGCCCGATTCGATCTTCGCCACCGCCCGGCTGCTCCGCTACCACGGAGCGCCCCGCGACTGGCGCGCCGCGCTCTACGGCTACAACCATGCATGGTGGTACGTCGATGAGGTTCTTGCCAAAGCGCAGGAGCTCGAAGGCGCGCTGCCCAGCTGCGAATCCAGCGTCGAGATCGGTGGCGAAGGTCTCGAGCGCGTCGAAAGCGTCGCCCGCTGGATCGAGTCTCGTCGCCTCCCTTACTGCTGGGGCGGGGGGCACGGGCCGAAGCCCGGATCCTCGGGAGGCGAATACTGCTGGAACGCCAGTGGGGAAAAGGTCTACGGGTCGAGTGCGCAAGGACTCGACTGCTCCGGCGCCGTCCGCTGGCTCCTGGTCCTCTCCGGCTACAAGGACCCTGGGGGGATCGTCTCCGGCGAATTCGCCAGCGTCTACCCGAGCGGCCCGGGCAAGCACGTGACAATTTGGTCCAACTCGGTCCACGTCTTCATCTCGATCGCCGGCCGCGACTGGGGGACCTCGGAAACGAACTACGCTCACGGCCCGGGCTACGCCGAACACTCGAAGGCGGGCTTCGTCGCCAGCCACCCGCCGGGGCTCTAGCCCGCGCCCTTTGCTCCTCAGCGTCGTCTGCCCGCCCGTCTTGGGCGTGGCGGGCAGACGACGCAGTCAGGAGAGGAGGGGGGCGAATCCTTGCCCCGACCGACCTGTGCAGTCGATGAATCGCTACCGCACCCACGGGTGGGACGAAACGCCACCGGCTTCCGTCTTACCTTCATGGACCGAGCGAGCCAAGCAGTCGGCGGGGCATGATGGCCGCCGTCGATCACACTCGCGCCCCCGAGGGCCGCAGCGCACTCTGGACCGCGCACGAGGTGGCCGCGATGCTCGGCGTCTCGCACGAGTACATCTGGCAGCTCTCCCGCGAAGGGCGCATCCCGACCGTCTCGCTCGGTCGCAGTCGTCGCTACCGGCCCGAGTCGGTGCTCTCCTGGCTGGAGGAGATCGAGTCGCCCGGTGGGCGCGCGTAGGGGAGGTTGGCTTTTGAGCGCGTCCGGCGACAACCGCCGGTCCTACGGTTCCGGATCGCTCTTCGTCTACCGGGGCTCCTGGTATGGGAAATGGCGGATCGGCTCCCGTCAGGTCAAGCGCAAGATCGGCCCGAAGAGAAGGCCGGCAACGCGCGAGGGGCTGACGAGGTCGCAGGCCGAGCGGGAGCTGCGGAGGTTGATGCGGGAGGTGAAGCCGACCCCGCAGGAGCGTCTCACGCTGCGCGAGGTCGGCGACGCCTACATCGCGCATCTGCGCGATTACCTGAAGCGCAAGCCCTCGACGATCCAGGACTACGGGATCATCCTCGGCAAGGCGGAGAAGGGCCTGCCGAAGAAGGCGATTGACGCTCTCGACGCGGGCGACCTGGGCGGATTTGTCGCGGCGATGCAGGCCGAGGGGCTCTCGCCGAAGACGATCAACAACCGGCTTAACTTCCTCCACGGTCTGTTCAGCTTCGCGCTCAAGCGGGGTTGGGCTCACGTGAACCCGGTCGCCGCGATCGAGCGTCCCCGCTCGGGGGACACCGATCCCGACATCCGCTTCCTCGATCGCGACGAGATCGAGGCGCTGATTACGGCGGTGCCCGACGATCGGCTTGGCGAGGTCGAGCGGCCGCTGTATGTGACGGCGACGATGTGCGGGCTGCGCCAAGGGGAGTTGCTCGCCTTGCGCTGGCTCGACGTCGACTGGAATGCGAGGGTCATCAGGGTGCGGCGCAATTACACCCGCGGCCAGTTCGGCAGGCCAAAGTCGCGGCGCTCGACCCGATCGGTGCCGATGCCGCGACGGGTCGCCGCGGAGCTCAGGCGACTCCACAGCCGCTCCGACCACACGGGAGACACCGATCTCGTCTTCTGCCACCCGGACACCGGCAACCCCTACGACGCCTCGAAGATGAGAAAGCGCTTCAAGGAGGCCGTCGCCGTTGTCGGCATACGGCCGGTCCGCTTCCACGACCTGCGCCACACCTTCGGCACGAGGATGGCCGCCGCCGGAGCTCCCCTGCGGACGATCCAGGAGTGGATGGGCCACCGCGACTACAAGACGACCGAGATCTACGCCGACTTCGCCCCCGACCCCTCCCAGGAGGCGGGCTGGGCGGAGGCAGCGTTCGGGGACGTGAACGCCGAGGAAGACGATGCCCCGGACGATCGCGATCCGGACTTGCCGCCTGAGACTGACGGATGAGGAGCCAGCTTCCGGTGATCCTGGCGAGCGACCTCTCAGCCGGTACCCTGTGTACACATGGCCGATGATCAAAGACATGTCCTCGCGGCTTCCTCTGACCCTGAGCAGGCTGTTGAGGTGCCCACGGCGATCGACGCAGACGAGCTTGCCAAGGCTCGCCTCGATGAGCGCTGGCGCGAGTTCTGTCTGAACGCCGAGCAATACGTCGCGGAAACGACGCGGCCGGGCGTGCGCAGCAAGCAGCCCGCCTAGACCTCCGAGAAGAGCGGCAGCCAGAGCCGGCTTCGCTGCTGGCCGTCCGCGTCGGATCGCTTGGTGAGCGAGGCGCGAAAGCCGAAGTGGTGGCGCCAGTAGTCCTCCGTCGCGGCGTCGAAGGGATCGACGGCGATCACCGCCGCCCCGACTCTCCGCGAGCCGATCTGGGCGATGCCGACCGCGTGGCGAAGGATGGTCGCGGCGTCCACGTTTGCGTCGACTGCGCGCGCAAGCCAGAGGATGAGCACGGCCCCTTGGCGCGGATGGCTGGCCGATATTCCCTTGCGGTGCTGGGATCGCAGCTCGACCTCGCTCATCCCCAGCGAGTAGAAACCGGCGACATCGCCCTCTGCGAGCAGCACGTAGGTGGCGATATGGCTCGTCTCCCGGAGCGCCCGCTCCTTGAGCCAAGCTGCGGCGGCATCACCGGCCCGGCCAGGGGGCGCTTGGAAGCGTTCGATCGCACGGACGAGCGCTGGGTCGGCGCTGAGCTGCTCTCCCGTCAGATGAACCCACTCGTGCTCGATCACGGTCGCTCAGGCTATCCGCCGCTTCCCGCCTGGGACGCGCGCCCGCGCGGCCCTCGGTGAACTGGTCTTCGGGAGAGGCCCTCAGCGGCTGGCGAGAGCACCTCTTTCTCACCGCCCGGCAAGCTCCTCGCTCGGCTCTCCTTCGTCCGAGAAGTAGAAGCATCGTGCAAGTCCATAGGCCACGAAGACACGATCCATGGCGGCGCGCGTCGCGCCCGTCAAGTCATGCAGAAGTCCGTCCACGCTGTAGTCGCCCCTCCACTCCAGATGGTCGGTGCTGAGCGGCTTGCGGTCGAAGGCCAGGTAGTTCGAGCCGACCCCGAGTTGGCTTCCCTCGCCGTCCTCAAGCGATACCCACACCCTGAGCCTGCCGAAGTAGCCGACGCGTCGGTAGCTGGTCGCGAAGTAGCCCAGTACGTCGTGCAGATACTGGGCGATTGAGAGCGACGGGATCGACTCGGCCCAGTTTGCCAACGACGTTCCCCACTCGAAGACACCGTTGCGGAAGAGTCGCAGACGGCGCGTGAGCTGGTCGTCTTGCGCGAGGTCCGAGTGGTAGCCATCGGCGTCCCAACTCAGAGAAAGGCCGATGTCCTGCGAACGGCCCCAGCGCTCGTAGTTGCCGTCATCGGGGAAAGCCCGGCTGTCGGCATCGAGCATCGGCAGCAGTGGATGGGGCGCGTCGACGGGCAGGGCGAGGACGCCGAGCCAAGGGCCGGGCTCATGGTTCGTCGCCGAGGATTCCAGCACGATGCCCTCGGGCCGGACGGTCAGCGGCAGTCGCGTCAACCGCTCGGCGGCGCGGCTCTCGTTCCTTGCCGCCTCGGCGAAGGCCGCAGCCAGCTCGTGCTGCTCCATCGGGCGGGTCTTCAGGCCGACGCGCACGTAGCAGCGCATCTCGCCGTAGCCGTCGACCATGTGCGGGACGCCGAGGCGAGGGAACGCACGCACCACCAGGAAGTAGCCGCCGTCCTCGGCCTCGATCTGGCGGGCCTCGAAGTTGAGGGCAGGGTGGACTGCCGAGTCAAGGATGTCCTCCAGGCGACTGCGAGCGTCTCCGTCGGCCAGCGGCGTCGACTTGGCGGGAATGCGCCGACCGTCCTCCAACTCTTCCTCCTCGACCCCGTAGATGAGAAGGCCGCCCTGGGCGTTCGCGAGGCCGCTCACGTCCTTCGCCGCCTCGCTGCGCTTCTTCGGCGTCTCCAGGTCGAGCTGGCGCTTGTACTCAAGCCGCTGCCCCTCGTCGATCCGCTCCTCGACGAGAGCCAGCACATCCGATGCCTCCCACTCATCGAGGGGCTTGGTCAATCGGCGCGTCATTTTTTTGCTGCCATGTCGAGGTTTCGAGGCCGCCAGGCTTGCGTCGCCCTGCGCGATGCGAGAGGCTCGCCGGATCGGCGCCCGGGCTTATGATCCTCGCATGGGGCGCCGACGTAGATCTGAGGCTGGAGCGGGTACCAATTCGGGTACCAATTTGAGGGAAAGCGCCGCCAACTCGGTGCAACTCAGACCCCCTCCACAGGCACGAATCAAGCCAGATCCAGGCGCTGGACAGATCTCATAACCCGAA
>JBFWMZ010000071.1:0-6703 GCA_050251335.1 Solirubrobacterales bacterium | reverse complement strand
GGCGGCCTCCGACGCCGACCTCGCCGCCGTCGACGGAGTCGGGCCGCAGCGGGCCAAGGACATCCGCGAGGGCCTGCGCCGGCTCCAGGAGGTCGACCTGGTCGATCGGTTCTTGCACAGCTGACGGTGTCACCCGCCGTCGAGACGAAAGGAGTCACCCCATTCCCGAGCTAGACGAGGCCACCGTGGACGAGGTGTTCGAGGCAGAGGTCGAGTACGTCTGCGACTTCGAGGAGGGCGACAAGGTCGTCTACCCCCACCACGGTGCTGGATTGGTAATGACGAAAGAAACCCGTGAGCTGATGGGGGCCGAGCGTGAGTACCTCACGATCAAGATCCTCCACAACGAACTGACGGTGATGGTCCCGACCGAAAACGCCGGCAAGGCGGGCCTGCGACGGGTCATTGACGAGGAACAAATCAAGAAGGTCACAGACGTCCTCACCGATGACGTCTCGGAGATGCCGAAAAACTGGAACCGGCGCTTCAAGTACAACCGCGAGAAGATCAAGACCGGTGACGTCTTCGAGCTCGCCGAGGTGGTCCGCAACCTCGCCATCCGCGAGATGGAAAAGGGCCTCTCGACCGGCGAGAAGCAGATGTACACGCGGGCGAAGAAGATCCTCGCCTCCGAGTTCATGTACGCGCTCGACAAGGACGAGGACGGCGCGGAGGAATACCTCGACGGCCTCCTGGAGGAGCGCTTCGCCACCACCGCGTAGTTCTGTCGCAGTTACGGCCGTGATCGCGGCCGCCGGCTCGGGGGAGCGCCTCGGAGCCGGCGGCCCGAAGGCCTTCGTGCCGGTGGGAGGGCGGCCGCTGATCGAGTGGTCGCTGCGGGCGTTCCGCGGCTGCGAGCGCGTCGCGGCGGTCGTGGTCGCGGCGCCGCCCGGGCTCGAGTGCGAGCTCGGCGAGGATGTGCGCGTCGTCGACGGCGGCGCCACCCGGGCCGAGTCGGTGGCGAACGCCCTGGCCGCGGCCGAGACCGAGGTCGTCGCGATCCACGACGCGGCGCGGCCGCTGGTGACGCCGGCACTGATCGAGGCGCTGGTGGCGACGCTCGAGGCGAGCCCCGCGGCCGCCGGAGTGATCGCCGCGGCGCCGATCACCGACACGGTCAAGCGGACGGCTCCGGCTGAGCGGACGAATCCTGCATCGAGGCCCGAGGAGGGCCCAAATGCAGGACTCGCCGTCGAGCGCACTGAGGACCGCACCACGTTGTGGGCGGCGCAGACGCCGCAGGTGTTTCGCGTCGACGCCCTCCGCGCCGCGCTCGCGGTCGACGCGGCGGTCCGCGACGCGGCCACCGACGAGGCAATGCTGGTCGAGGCGGCGGGAGGGACGGTCCTGATCCATCCCAGCGGCCCCGAGAACCTCAAGGTCACGACCCCGCACGACCTCCAGGTCGCCGAGCTCCTCCTCGCGGCCCGCTGAGCTGTTCCTTATCCCGGAATGGTGTGGATAAGGAACAGCTCGCGGGGTCAGTCGCTGCGGAGGAGGACCCAGACGAGGGTGGCGGCGAAGGTGAGCTGGCCGACGCCGAAGGCGGTGCCGAGGTTTTTCGCCCCGAGCAGCAGCGCGACGGCGGTGCCGATGCCGAACCCCAGGGCGAGGATGAGCAGCTGACGGCCCATGCCCGCGGGAGTCTAGGCTGCGAGGGATGCTGACCGACTACCACCTCCACCTACGGCCCGACGAGGACGGCACCTCGTTCGAGCGCTACTTCACCGCCGAGAACGTCGAGCGCTACCTGGCCGCCGCCCGCGAGCGCGGGATCGAGGAGCTCGGCGTCTCCGAGCACGTCTACCGCTTCGGCGCCGCGCTCGACCTCTGGCGCCACCCGTTCTGGGTCGAAAACGCGGTCGACGACCTCGACGCCTACTGCGAGTTCGTCGCCGCCTCGCCGCTGCGGCTGGGGATCGAGTGCGACTACATCCCCGGCGCCGAGGAGCGCACCGCCGCCCTGCTCGCGGCGCGCGACTTCGACTACGTCGTCGGCTCGGTCCACTTCGTCGGCGAGGGCGACGCCGCCGTCGACCACGACGGCTTCGACGTCTGGGAGGGAGCGAGGGACGCCGACGAGGTCTGGCGCCGCTACTTCGAGGCCTTCGGCGCCTGCGCCCGCTCGGGCCTCTTCGACATCCTCGCCCACCCCGACCTGGTCAAGGTCTGGGGACGGTCGCGGCCGCGCCCCGAGGCCGACCCCCGGACCTTCTACGAGCCGGCGGTGGAAGCGATCCTCGCGGGCGGCTCGGCGGTCGAGCTCTCGACCGCCGGCCTGCGCAAGCCGGTCGGCGAGCTCTACCCGGCGCCCGAGTTCGCTCGCCTCTGCGCCGAGGCCGGCGTCCCCTTCGCCCTCTCCTCCGACGCCCACCTGCCGGAGCAGGTCGGCTTCGGCTACGACCGCGGGCTGGAGCTGCTGGGCTCGCTCGGGGTCGGCGAGATCTGCGTCTTCGAGGGTCGCGAGCGGCGACTCGTCCCGGTCGGCGCCGGCGCCCCGGCGTGGCGGAGCTGATGGCGGTCCGATGATCGGCGTCGGCTACGACAGCCATCGCTTCGAGGCGGCCCGGCCGCTGATCCTCGGCGGGGTCGAGATCCCGCACGAGCGCGGCCTCGCGGGCCACTCCGACGCCGACGTCCTCACCCACGCGGTGATCGACGCCCTGCTCGGCGCCGCCGGCAACGGCGGCGACATCGGCACGATGTTCCCCGACGACGACCCCAACTGGGAGGGGGCCGACTCGATCGACATGCTGCGCACCGTGGTCGGCACCGTCGCCGGGCCGATCGTCAACGTCGACGCGACCGTGATCTGCGAGCAGCCGCGGCTCGGCGAGTACAGGGCCGAGATGGAGCGGATCCTCGGCGAAGCGACCTCGGCGCGGGTAAGCGTCAAGGCGACGAGCAACGAGGGGATGGGCTGGATCGGCCGCGGCGAGGGGATCGCCTGCATCGCCGTCGCCCAGGTCGACAACGAATAACCTTCACGTACCCATGGCGAGCACGGGCGCCAACCTGGAGGGAGTGAGGGGATCGATCTCGGACGCGCTGTTCGAGCTGAAGACCCTGAGCGCGGCGGGCGTCGTCGCGCCGATGCGGCCTGACAAGGCGCTCCGCGTCGCCAACGCCTTTTTGCGCTGGGGCGCCTCGCCGGCGACCGGCGTCGCCACCGCGGCGATCGAGCACCCGCACGAGCTGGCGATCCTCGACGAACGGGGCGCCCTCAGCTGGGAGCGCCTGCACCGCCGCTCCAACGCCCTCGCCGACAGCTTCGCCCGGCTCGGGATCGGCTCCGGCGACGGGATCGGGATCATGTGCCGCAACCATCGCGGCTTCGTCGAGGCGACCCTGGCGGCGGCCAAGCTCGGCGCCAGCGCGCTTTACCTGAACACGATGTTCGCCGGCCCGCAGCTGGCCGAGGTGACGGTCCGCGAGGGGCCCAAGGCGCTGGTCTACGACCAGGAGTTCGACGGCCTGCTGAGCGGCGTCCCCGGCGACGTCACCCGCATCGTCGGCTGGGTCGACGATGCCGAGGGGAGCGACGAGCTGACCGTCGAGGGGCTGATCGCCGCCGGCAGCGAGGCCGATCACAGCCCGCCGCCCGACAAGGCCCGCTTCGTGATCCTCACCTCGGGCACCACCGGGACCCCGAAGGGCGCCCAGCGCTCGAGCCCCGACGGCCTCTTCACCCTCGCCGCGATCTTCGACAAGATCCCCTACCGCAGCCGGATGACGACGGTGATCGCGGCACCGCTCTTCCACTCCTGGGGCTTCTTCCACTTCGTCGTCAGCCTGCCGACCGCGGGGACGATGGTCCTGCGGCGGCGCTTCGACCCGGAGGAGACGCTGCGCGCGATCGAGCGCAGCCGCGCCGACGTGGTGGCGATGGTGCCGGTGATGGCGCAGCGGATCCTCGCCCTGCCGGAGGAGACGCTGGGGCGCTACTCGCTGCCGACCCTGCGGGTCGCCTCGATCTCCGGCTCGGCGCTGCCGGGCGAGCTGGCGCTGGCCTGGATGGACCGCTTCGGCGAGACCGTCTACAACCTCTACGGCTCGACCGAGGTCGCCTACGCGACCGTCGCCACCCCCGAGGACCTGCGCGCCGCCCCCGGCACCGCCGGCAGGCCGCCGCGGGGAACGACGGTGCGGCTCTTCGACGAGGAGGGCCGGGAGGTGGGGCCGGGCGAGGTCGGGCGGATCTTCGTCGGCAACGAAATGTCCTTCGAGGGCTACACCGGGGGCGAGAACAAGCAGGCGATCGAGGGCCTGCTCTCCTCCGGCGACGTCGGCCATTTCGACCAGGCGGGGCGACTGTTCATCGACGGCCGCGACGACGAGATGATCGTCTCCGGCGGCGAGAACGTCTTCCCGCGCGAGGTCGAGGACCTGCTCGCCGACTTCGAGGGGGTCGCCGAGGTGGCGGTGATCGGGATCGAGGACGACGAGTTCGGCCAGCGGCTGAAGGCCTTCGTGGTGCTCGAGGCGGGGGTCGAGCTGGGCGAATCCGAGCTGGTCGGGCACGTCAAGGCGAACCTCGCCGGCTACAAGGCGCCGCGCGAGGTCGAGTTCCTCGCGGAGCTGCCGCGCAACGCCACCGGAAAGGTCCTAAAGCGCGTCCTCCGGGATCGCGCGCCCGCCGCCGGGGGCAGTAGTGTGCCCGAGAATGAGTGAGCCGGCGCGGAAGCCAAGAGATCCCGCGGTGCAGCTGAAGGCCGTCGGCGAGGCCCGCGAGGAGATTCAGGGCGTCGCCGGGCAGGCGCTCGAGTGGCTGAAGGTCTCCGAGCAGCGGGTCGCCGCGGCGGAGGCCAGCAGCGAGAAGGCCCGCGAGCAGCTGAAGGAGCGGGCGCTGGGGACGATGCGCAAGTTCTCGGCCGAGGCGAAAGCGAAGGTCGCCGCCGAGCGTCAGGCGCGCCAGGCCGCCGAGGCGAAGCTGGCGGGGCAGGAGGCGAAGATCGCCGCCGCCGAGGCGGCTCGCGATCGCGCCGAGAAGAGCTTCGAAGAGCTGCAGCGGAGCGCCGAAGCCGAGCGCGAGAAGCTGCTGACGCAGGCGAGCGAGGCGCGCGCCGCCGCCGAGTCCGCCGAGGCCGAGGCCGGCGAGGAGGCGCAGCGCGAGGTCGCCGCGGCGCGCCGCGAGATCAAAGCCGAAGTCGAGGCGCAGGTGAAGCAGGCGAGCGAGCGGATCGAAGCCGAGGCCGACCGTCGCGTCGCCGCCGCCGAGCAGCGCGCGGCCGAAGCCGAACGCGCCGCCGAGGAGGCGCACGAGACCGCGGTGCGGATCGAGACCGAGATCGAGCGCCGGGTGATGGAGGGGACCGAGGAGGTCCGCCGCGAAGCCGAGGAGAGCGTCCGGCGGCTGATCGCCCGGGTCGAAGGCGAGGCGGAGGAGTCCGCCCGCGCCCGCGCCGAGGAGCAGGTCAAGGCCGAGACCGACCGTCTGCGGGTGCAGAACGAGCGCCGCGAGGAGCGGGTTCGCGCCGCCACCGAGGACGAGGTCAAGGCGAGCGTCAGCCGCGCCCGTCGCGAGGCCCAGGCGGCGGCCCAGGACCTGGCACCGAGCTGGCTGCGGCGCGAGGAGTCGAGCGCGCCGACCGCCGGCTACCGGACCTTCTAGCCGATCCGGCTGGCGCGGGTCAGCGGGATTGATCTAACCTCGCGGCGATGCGCGAGGTGCGAATCAGGGACACGCTGAGCGGCGAGCCGCGGGCGATCGAGGCCGACGAGGGCGGGGTGGTCGGGATCTACGCCTGCGGGCCGACGGTCTACAGCCGCATCCACATCGGCAACGCCCGGCCCTTCGTCGTCTTCTCGCTGCTGCGGCGATTCCTCGAGGCGGAGGGATACGCGGCGCGGCTGGTCGTCAACGTCACCGACGTCAACGACAAGATCTACGCCGCGGCGGCCGCGGCGGGGAAGCCCTCGGCCGAGTGGGCGGCGGCGATGACCAGGGCCTATTTCGAGGACACCGACCGGCTCGGCCTCGGCCGGCCCGACGCGGAGCCGCTGGCGACCGAGACGATCGCCGGGATCGTCGCCCTGATCTACGAGCTGGTCGAGGGCGGGCACGCCTACGAGTCGGGCGGCGACGTGTACTTCCGGGTCCGCAGCTTCGAGGGCTACGGCAAGCTCTCCAACCGCCGCACCGAGGAGATGGACCAGGGCGAGGAGGCGGGTTCGGCCTCGCTCAAGGAGGACCCGCTCGACTTCGCGCTCTGGAAGGCCAACAAGGAAGGCGAGGACACCAGCTGGGACTCGCCCTGGGGCCCCGGCCGGCCAGCCTGGCACATCGAGTGCTCGGTGATGGCCGAGCAGGAGCTGGGGGAGGCGTTCGCGATCCACGGCGGCGGCTCGGACCTGGTCTTTCCGCACCACGAGAACGAGATCGCCCAGTCGGAGGCGGCGGGGCGGCCGTTCGCCCGGCTCTGGATGCACAACGGGATGGTCGAAACCGGGGCCGAGAAGATGTCGAAATCGGAGGGCAACATCTTCCAGCTGAGCGAGGCTCTCGACCGCTATGGGAGGGAGGCGGTGGTGCTCTTCCTGATCTCGGGGCACTACCGGCAGCCGCTGGCGTTCGGGCCGGGGGAGATGGATCAGGCCGTCGCTAGGGTCGAGCGGTTGCGGAACTTCTTCCGGGAGCATCCCGTCGGCGCGCCGGGGGTGGCGGAGACGCCGGGGTCGGACTCGCCGGACTCACCAGCAAGCA
>JBFWMZ010000070.1:0-6848 GCA_050251335.1 Solirubrobacterales bacterium | reverse complement strand
GGCTCATCCCGACCAGCTCGTCGGTCAGCAGCGAGGTGGCGGCGGTCGAGATCGCGCAGCCCTTGCCCTCGAAGGCGACCTCGGCGACCTTGTCGTCGTCGTCGAGGCGGATCGTCACCCGCTGCTCATCGCCGCAGAACGGGTTGGTGTCCTCGAACTCGAGGTCGGGATGCTCGAGCGCGCCGAAGTTATGCGGCCGCTTGTAGTGCTCGAGGATCTGGTCGCGGTATAGGTCGTCCATAAGTTCGAGGCTAGCGAAGGGGGCTGTTGGCGCGAAAGTAGCCGTATTGGCGACTTTTGCGCCAATGCCTCAGATCCCGAAGACGCGGCGCGCGTCTTCGAGGCCCTCGACCAGGCGGTCGACCTCGGCGGTCGTGGTGTAGACGCCGAAGCTGGCGCGGGCGGTCGCGGCGACGCCGAGCCGGTCCATCAGCACCTGGGCGCAGTGGTGGCCGGCGCGGATCGCGACGCCATGGCGGTCGAGGATCTCGGAGACGTCGTGGGCGTGGACGCCGTCGAGCTCGAAGGAGACGGGACCGAGCCGGTCGGGCCCGCGCGGGGGCCCGAACAGCCGCAGGCCGGGGACCTCGGCGAGGCGCTCCAGCGCGTAATCGGCGATCTCGATCTCGTGGGCGCGGACGTTCTCCATCTCCACCCCCTCGAGCCAGCGCAGCGCCGCCGCCAGGCCGACCGCCTGGGCGATCGCCGGCGTCCCCGCCTCGAAGCGCGCCGGCGGATCGGCGTAGGTGGTCCCCTCGCGGCTCACCTTGCGGATCATCGAGCCGCCGCCGAGGAAGGGCGGCATCTCGCGCAGCAGCTCGAGCCGCGCCCAGAGGACGCCGATCCCGGTCGGCGCGTAGATCTTGTGGCCGGTCGCCGCGTAGAAGTCGACCCCGAGCTCGGCGACGTCGAGCGGCAGCTTCGGCGCCGCCTGGGCGCCGTCGGCGAGCACCAGCGCGCCGGCCTCGTGTGCCAGCCGGGCGATCTCGGCCAGCGGGTTCTCGGTCCCCAGCACGTTGGAGACGTGGGCGACCGCGACCAGCTTCGGCCCGCGCTCGAGCAGCGCCGCGAAGGCCTCCATCTCGAGCCGGCCATCGTCGTCGACCGGGGCCCAGTCGATCTCGGCCCCGGTGCGCTCGGCCAGCTGCTGCCACGGCACCAGGTTCGAGTGGTGCTCCATCTCGGTCAGCAGCAGGCGGTCGCCGGCGCCGACGTTGGCGTCGCCCCAGGCCCGGGCGACGAGGTTGATCGCCTCGGTCGCGTTGCGGACGAAGATCACCTCACGGCGGTCCCTCGCCCCGAGGTGGGCGGCGACGGTGCGCCGGGCCCCCTCGTAGAGCTCGGTCGCCTCGGCGCTCAGGGTGTGGGCGCCGCGGTGCACGTTGGAGTGGTGGCGGCGGACGTAGTCGTCGACCGCTTCGATCGAGGCCAGCGCCTGCTGGGCGCTGGCGCCGCTGTCGAGATAGGCAACCGGCCCGCCGCCGACCTCGCGCTCGAGCGCCGGGAACTGCGCCCGGACCTGCTCGAGCGGGTAGGTGGCGGAAACCGTCACGCGGTCGCTCCAACCTCCTCGCGGATCCAGCCATAGCCTTTCTCCTCGAGCGTCGCGACCAGCTCCGGGCCGCCCTCTTTGACGATCCGGCCCTCGAACATGACGTGGACGGAGTCCGGCTTCACCATGTGCAGGATGCGCTGGTAGTGGGTGATGATCAGGACGCCCATCTCGGGCCCGGCGAACTTGTTCACCCCTTCGGCGACGGTCCGCAGGGCGTCGATGTCCAGGCCCGAGTCGGTCTCGTCGAGCACCGCGATCTCGGGCCGCAGCAGCGCCAGCTGCAGCAGCTCCATCCGCTTCTTCTCGCCGCCCGAAAAGCCGTCGTTGAGATAGCGGCTGGAGAAGTCTTTGGGGATGTTCGCCAGGGCCATCGCCTCCTGAGCGGTGCGGGCGAAGTCTTTGATCTTGATCGGGTCTTCGCCGCGCGCCTCGCGCTTGGCGTTGATGATCATCCGCAGGTACTTGGAGACCGAGACGCCGGGGATCGCGACGGGGTACTGGAAGGCCATGAAGAGGCCGGCCTGCGCGCGCTCCTCGGGGTCGGCCTCGGTGATGTCCTCGCCCTTGAAGCTGATCGTGCCCTCGGTCACCTCGTAGGCGGGGTGGCCCATGATCACGTTGGCGAGCGTCGACTTGCCGGAGCCGTTGGGCCCCATCAGGGCGTGGACCTTGCCCTTCTCGACGTCGAGGTCGAGGCCCTTGAGGATCTCCTTCTCCTCGACCTTCGCGTGCAGGTTCCTTATCTCCAGCTCAGCCAATGCTCACTCCGTTTCGGTTTGGGAAGTCTCAGGCGGCCTTGACGATCTCGGCCTCGGTGCGCCCCTCGGGGCGCGAGAACTCGACCAGCTCGGCCAGCGTCGTCCCGGCCAGGGCCTTGGTGACGCCGCCCTGGACCCGGGTCCAGAGGAGCTTCGTCGAGCAGGCGCGGTCGCCGTCGTCCTCGTGCGAGCAGAGGACTTTGCCTTCGGGCGCGTCGTGGAAGCACTCCATCGGGGCGATCTGCCCTTCCAGGGCCTGCACCACCGCGTCCATCCGGATCTCCTCCGCCGGCATCGCCAGGCGGTAGCCGCCGTGGGCGCCGCGGGTCGAGGTAACGAGCCCCGCCTTGCGCAGTTTCGCGACCAGGTGCTCGAGATAGGAGAGCGGCAGCCGCTCGGCCTCGGCGACGGAGCTGAGCGAGATCGGCTGCGAGGAGGGCTGGCGGCCGAGCTCGACCATCAGGCGCACTCCGTACTCGGCTTTGGTCGAAAACAACACTTGGCCTCAAATCCTACCGAAGCGGTCGGTTATGACGCTGAGCTGTTCCTTATCCCCACCATTCCGGGATAAAGAACAGCTCAAGGCTCGATCAGCCCGCGGCGGATCGCGTAGCGCACCAGCTCGACCCGGTCGCGCATCCCGAGCTTTCGCATCGCGTTGGCGCGGTGGTTCTCGACCGTCTTCTCGGAGAGGTGCAGCAGCTCGGCGATCTCCTTGGTCGTGTTCGCCTCGGCGACCAGCTTGACGATCTCCTCCTCGCGCGGCGTCAGCTCCTCCTCGCCGCTCGAGCCGCGCTCGAGCACGTCCTTGATCAGCGTCCGCTGCGCCTCCGGGGTGAGGAACGGCTCGCCGCGCTCGACGGCGCGGATCGCGGCCAGCAGGTCGGTGTCGGCCTGGGCCTTCAGCACGTAGCCGGAGGCGCCCGCCTTCAGCGCCTCGAACAAATAGCGCTCGTCGTCGTGCATCGAGAGGATCAGCACCGCGGTCTCGGGCACCTGTTCCTTGATCTCCCGGGTCGCCTGCAGGCCGGTCAGCTTCGGCATCCGCACGTCGAGGATCGCCAGGTCGGGATGCTCGCGGATCGCGAGGTCGCGGGCCTCGGCACCGTCGGCCGCCTCGGCGACGACCTCGATGTCGGGCTGGCGTTCGAGCAGCAGGCGGATGCCGGAGCGGACGATCCCGTGGTCGTCGGCGATCAGGACTCTCACTCCGCTGATTCTCCTCGCTGCGGCACGTCGGGGACGGATTCGGCGGGGACGAAGAGCCGCACCGTGGTGCCGGCGCCGGGCCGCGACTCGATCGTCAGCTCGCCGCCGACCAGCAGCGCCCGCTCGCGCATCCCGGCGATGCCGAGGCCGCGCTGGGATTCCTCGAAGGCGAAGCCGCGGCCGTCGTCGGCGACGGCCAGTTCGACGCCGCCGTCCGCGCGGCGGCGCAGGGTCACCGCGATGCGCTCGGCGCCGGAGTGGCGGGCGGCGTTGGAGAGCGCCTCCTGGGCGACCCGGTAGACGACCAGCTGAGGATCGTCCCCGAGGTCCCGGAACTCGCCCTCGGCCTCGAACTCGGCCTCGAACTCGCCGCGGCCGAGCTGTTCGACCTGGCCGGCGACCGCCGCCGCCAGGCCGAGGTCGTCGAGGGCGGTGGGGCGCAGCTGGCGAGCGAGCTGAAGCAGCTCGCCCATCGCCTGGTTGGCGAGCGCTTTCGTCTCCGCCAGCTCGGGCTCGAGCGAGGGCGGCGCATCGGCCCGCGCCGCCTCCAGCCGCAGCAGCAGGCCGGTCAGTGACTGGTTGACCTCGTCGTGGAGGTCGCGGGCGACGCGGGCCCGCTCCTCCTCCTGGGCGTGCAGGGCGGCGGAGCCGGCGCGGCGCCGCTCGGCTTCCAGTCGTCGCATCATCCGCAGGAAGGCGAGCTCGATCCGCTCGACCTCCTCGGTCTCGCCGACCCCGTCGATCGAGGCGGGGAGGAGGGGGCCGGGACGGCTGAGGTCGACCTTCTCCATCTCCTCGATCAGCCGCTCGAGCGGGGTGAAGCGCCGGCGCAGCAGCAGCTGGTTGACGACCAGGGCGCTGGCCGCCGCGGCGACCCCGACCCCGATCGCGGCGAGCAGATGGAGGTCGCCGATCAGTCCGGCGGCCAGCGCCGCGGCGCCGACCAGGATCGCGTTCAAGGCCAGCATCTGCGAGAAGAGCGCGCGTCGCCTCACCGGCCAAGCGTAGGGCGCCCGCCGGGCTGTGTTCCTTGCCCGCGGGCTGTTCCTTCTGTCCGCCGTTCGGACAAAAGGAACAGCCCGGCGTGT
The DNA here is from genome assembly GCA_050251335.1 of Solirubrobacterales bacterium. GTDB lineage: Bacteria > Actinomycetota > Thermoleophilia > Solirubrobacterales > 70-9 > VAYN01. The sequence continues at coordinate 2,238 of JBFWMZ010000070.1, read as the reverse complement.
CTAGGTGCTCGGCGGGGCGGATGGGGGGACTGGCCCCTATGGGCAAAATCCCCGTTCACGGCAATACTCGAAGACGTCACTACGACCCCAGGAGCATCCACGCGATGACCACCACCAAGCAATCGACTTTCGGCGCGACGCTGCGGACCACGATCCTGCTGGCAAGCCTGACCGGCCTGCTGGTCGTGATCGGCGCCCTAATCGGCGGCCCTTCGACCGCCGCGGTCTTCCTCGGCATCGCCCTGCTGATCAACCTCGGCTCCTACTTCTGGAGCGACAAATTCGCTCTCAAAATGAGCCGCGCGGAGCCGATCGAGGAGTCCGACAACCCGCGCCTCTTCCAGATCGTGCGCGAACTGACGACGCGCGCCGGGCTGCCGATGCCGCGCCTCTACATGATCCCCAACGACCAGCCGAACGCCTTCGCGACCGGCCGCAACCCGAAGCACTCGGCGGTCGCGGTCACCCGCGGGATCACCAGGCTGCTCTCCGAGGACGAGCTGCGCGGCGTCCTCGCCCACGAGCTCACCCACATCCGCAACCGCGACATCCTGATCCAGTCGGTCGCCTCGGCGATCGGCGCCGCGATCACCTACCTCGCCTACATGCTGATGTGGTTCGGCAACGACGACAACTCGCCGCTGGGGGCGATCGCCGCGATCAGCCTGGTCCTGCTGGCGCCGATCTCGGCCTCGATCATCCAGCTCGCGATCTCGCGCCAGCGCGAGTACGCGGCCGACGCCGGCGGGGCCGAAATCTGCGGCAACCCGGAGTCGCTGGCGAGCGCGCTGCTGCGGCTCGAGGCCGGCGCCCAGGCGATGCCGATGCAGGTCAACCAGGCGGCCGAGCCGCTCTACATCGTCAAGCCGTTCAAGGGCGGCGGCATCGCCAGCCTCTTCTCGACTCACCCCCCGATCGAGGAGCGGGTCCGGCGCCTGCGGCAGATGCGGCCGAGCCTGTAACCAGTTTCCCTCGTCCAACCGGGAAAGCGAGAGGGGCGGTCGATTCGGCCGCTCCTCTCGTTGGGCTGGGTTTATGTCTCTATGCGGTGCAAAACCCAGCCCAGGCGGCGGGAGAGGCACGGCGAGCGGCCCCTCCACGCCGGTCCCAGCGCCCGCTATACTTTTTGAAGTAAAAGCTGATCCGGATTCGGGAGATTCTTTAGATGGCCACTGACACCCGCGCTTCGATCGAGGAGATCCAGCCCTTCGAGGCCCAGCAGGAGATCGAGGGCGGCGACGTCGTCCTGATCGACACCCGCGAGCCGCACGAGTACCAGGAGGCCCACCTCGAGGGCGGCAAGCTGGTGCCGCCGGGACTGCTCGCCGACGAGATCGAGGCGGCCGCCCCCGACAAGTCCGCCCGCACGATCCTCTACTGCCGCTCGGGCAACCGCTCGGCGCTCGCCGCCGCGCAGATGGAAGCGCTCGGCTATGCCGACGTCGCCTCGATGGAGGGCGGGATCATCAGCTGGCAGGAACAGGGGCTGCCGATCGTCAGCGCCACCGGGATGACCGCCGAGCAGCGCGAGCGCTACTCGCGCCACACGCTGCTGCCCGAGGTCGGTCCCGACGGCCAGGTCAAGCTGCTGAACGCGAGGGTGCTGCTGCTCGGCGCCGGCGGTCTCGGCGCGCCGACCGCGCTCTACCTGGCGGCGGCCGGCGTCGGCACCATCGGCCTGGTCGACGACGACGTCGTCGACGCCTCCAACCTGCAGCGCCAGGTGATCCACAACACCGAACGGATCGGGATGCCGAAGACCGAATCGGCGCGGCTCTTCATCGAAGGGCTGAACCCCGACGTCAAGGTGGTCGAGCACAACGGCCGGCTCGACTCGAGCAACATCCTCGAGATCCTCGGCGACTACGACATCGTCGTCGACGGCGCCGACAACTTCCCCACCCGCTACCTGCTGAACGACGCCTCGGTGCGGCTGCGCAAGCCGGTCGTCTCGGCCTCGATCCTCGGCTTCGACGGCCAGGTCTCGACCTTCGTCCCCTACGAGGGCCCCTGCTACCGCTGCCTCTACCCGACCCCGCCGCCGGCGGAGCTGGCGCCGAGCTGCTCGGCCAACGGCGTCCTCGGCGTGATGGCCGGGACGATGGGCACCCTGCAGGCCAACGAGGTGATCAAGCTGGTGCTCGGGATCGGCGAGCCGCTGGTCGGCCGCCTGCTCCTCTACGAGGCGCTCGGCACCCGCTTCACCGAGCTCAAGGTCCGCCGCGACCCCAACTGCCC
>JBFWMZ010000069.1:0-6901 GCA_050251335.1 Solirubrobacterales bacterium | reverse complement strand
AACCACAAGGGCCAGCAGGTCGGCGGCGACGCGGTGAAGCTGAAGCCCGGCGACGAAGTGCTGTGGGACCTGGCGCCGAGCTACCCGTACCCGAACGAGCTGGCGCTGGCGGTCCCCGACGAAACGAGCTCCGGCGCTCCGTTCACCGTCCGCGTCTTCTCCTACGACGAAAAGGGCAAGCGCCGGCCTGTCGCGGGGGCGAGGGTGACCGGCGCGGCGGCGCCGACCGCCGCCGACGGCAGCGCCACGGTGACGGTGATGGGGCCGACCCTGCTGCGGGCCAAGCACGGCAGGGAAATCCCCTCGCCGGTGGTCTGTGTGGCCGGGCAGTGCCCCGCCCAGCGCTGAGGTGAGCCCGCGGGGTCTGAGCCGCGGCACGGCGATCGCGACGGCGCTGCTTCTGGCGGCGGTCGCGATCGCCGGCTGCGGCCTCGGGCCCGGCGCGGAGGTCGGCTCGGTCGAGCTCAGCGTGAGCCGCGAATTCGGCGCCGAGCAGGTGGTCGAGGACTCGGTCGAGGCGAACGAATCCGACACCGTGATGCGGCTGCTCGAAGGCAGCGCCGCGATCGAGACCCGCTACGGCGGCGGCTACGTGAAGTCGATCGAAGGGATCGAGGAAACCCGGCGCGGCGGCGATCCCTACGACTGGTTCTTCTTCGTCGACGGGGTCGAGTCGCCGGTCGGCGCCGCCGAGTACCCGCTGCGCGGAAGCGAGCGGATCTGGTGGGACTTCCGTGACTGGAAGGCGACGAATCATGTGCCCGCGGTGGTGGGTTCGTGGCCGGCGCCCTTCACCGACGGCTACGAAGGCGAACGGCACCCGGTCGCGGTCGAATGCCTGGGCGGCGGGGTGGAGGCCGCCTGCGAAGGCGTGGAAGCGGCGCTCGAAGAGGAAGGGGTGAGGCTGTCGAGGCGATCGCCGAGCGGGACGGTCAGGGTCCTGGTCGGTGAGTGGGCGGCGCTGCGCTCGGACTCGGCGGCGGCGCAGCTCGAACGCGGACCCGCGGTTTCGGGCGTCTACGCCGAGTTCGAGCCGGGGGAGGGCGGATACCGCCTGGCGGGCCTCGACGCCGAGGGCGATGCGGTCCGCCGCTTCGCTCCCGACGCCGGCCTGGTGGCGGCGACGCGCGAGCTCGAAGGGCCGCCCGTCTGGCTGGTCACCGGCCTCACGCCGGCCGCCGTGCAGGCGGCCGCGGACCGGCTCGACCGCGACGATCTGCGCGACCATTACGCGGTGGTGAGCGAGGGCGGCGCGCTGACGCCGCTGCCGGTGCGATGAGGTCTCCCTTCGCCTACATGCCGAGGAGCCGGCCGCTGCAGGCGGCCTCGCCGGGTGCCGCGGTCGCCTACCTGGGGGCGCTGCTGGTCGTCGTCTTCCTCTACTCGAGCCCGCTGGTGCTGCTGGCCGCCGGCGCCGCGGCGGTCCTTGCCGGCCTGCTCGCCGGGGCGCGGCGGGCGGTGCGGGTGGCGCTGCGGATGGGGCTGGCGCTGGCGCTGCTGATCGTCGCCGTCAACGCGCTGGTGGTCGACCGCGGCGAGACGGTCCTGGCCCGGCTCGGCGACTGGCCGCTGCTGGGCCGGGTCGACGTCACCCTCGAGGCGCTTGCGGCGGGGGCGGTGATCGGGCTGCGGGCGGCGGTCGCGCTGGTGCTGTTCGCGGTCTACTCGGCCTGCGTCGACCCCGACCGGGTGCTGCGGGCGCTGCGGCCGCTGGCCGGACGCTCGGCGTTGACCGCGACTCTGGTCTCGCGGCTGGTCCCGGTGACGGCGGCCGACGCGGCGCGGCTGCGCGAAGCGGCGGCGCTGCGGGGGCCGGGAGCGGCGCCGGTGGGACGGGCGGCGCTCGCCCGCCGCCTGCTCGCCGGCTCGCTCGACCGCTCGGTCGACGTCGCCGCGACGCTCGAGCTGCGCGGCTACAGCCTCGACGCGCCGCGGGCGCAGCGGCGGCGCCAGCGCTCGCGCTATGACCGGCGGTTCTACGTGGTCGGGGCGCTGGTGCTGGCGGCGGCGATCGCCGCGAAGATCGCCGGCGCCGACGAGTTCCGCACCTACCCGACGATCGCGGTCGGGCTCGGCGCGCCGACCGTCGGGCTGGCGCTCGTGGTCGCGGCCAGCGGCCTGGCGCCGCTGCGCCGCCGCCCGCGGCGCAAGCGCGCCGCCGACGGGCCGATTTCGGGAAGCAGGGGCACGGAATCGGCCCGTCGGCCCGCGGCGGCGGTGGGGGCCGGCCGTGTCTGAGCTGGCGATCCGCCGCGGCGCGTCGCCGGCCCTCGCGGTCGAGGGTCTCGGCTACGCCTACCCGCAGGCCGGGCGGGCGGCGCTCCGCGAGGTCTCGCTGACGATCGCGCCCGGCGAGTTCACGCTGCTCGCCGGCCGCTCGGCATCCGGCAAGTCGACCCTGCTGAAAGCCGCCTGCGGACTGGTTCCCCACTTCCACGGCGGCGAGATCGAGGGCGCGGTGAGGGTCGCCGGGCTCGACGCGCTCGCCGCCGGCCCCGGCGAGCTCGCCGCCGCCGTCGGCTACGTCGCCCAGGACCCCGAGACCCAGGTCGTCTCGACCACGGTCGCGGCCGAGCTCGAGCTGCCGCTCGAGCTGCGCGGCGACGCCGCGGCCGACCGCGCCCGCGCGGTCGAGGAGGTGGCGCTGGCCCTGGCGATCCCGCACCTGCTCGAGCGCGCCGTCGACACCCTCTCGGGGGGCGAGCTGCAGCGGGTGGCGCTGGCGGCGGCGCTGGTCACGCGGCCGCGGCTGGTGCTGCTCGACGAGCCCACCTCGCAGCTCGACCCGGTCGCCGGCGACGAGCTGATCTGGCTGCTGCGGCGGCTGAACGAGGAGTGGGGGGTGGCGGTGGTGCTGGCCGAACACCGGCTCGAGCGCTGCCTCGCCGCCGCCGACCGGGTGGTGGCGATGGAGGGGGGACGGATCGGCTTCGACGGCGCCCCGGCCGAGTTCCTGGTCTGGGCCCAGGCCGCGGACCCGGCGCTGGAGACGCCCGCCGCGCGGCTCTTCTCGCTAACCGGCCTGGAGCCGCTGCCGGTGGGGGTCCGGGCGGCGCGGCGGGCGCTCGAGGCGGCGGGCCGGGGCGGCGCCCCGCGCACCCCTGTCCCCCACCCGGGGAAGGCTCGGGAGGCGCCGACTCGCCCCCCCGAGCCGCCGATATTCTCCGCACGTGCGCTATGGGTCGAGCGCGAGCGGGGGGAGGGGACGGTCGACGTGCTGCGCGGGGTCGACCTCGAGGTCGGCCGCGGCGAGCGCGTCGCCCTGATGGGCCGCAACGGCGCCGGCAAGAGCACCCTGCTGCGCGCCGCTGCCGGCCTGCTCGACCCGATCGCCGGCAGGATCGGGGCTCCCGCCGGGATCGCGCTGCTCACCCAGAACCCCGGCGACTACCTGGTCCGCGAGCGGGTCGCCGAGGAGCTCCCCGGCCCGGCCGGCGCCGCCGCCCTCGCCGCGGTCGGCCTCGAGCGCGCCGGCGACGCCGACCCCCGCGACCTCTCCGGCGGCGAGCGCCAGCGCCTCGCCCTGGCGATCGCCCTCGCCGGCCGCATGGAGGGCGAGCGCCTGCCCGGCCTCGTCGCCCTCGACGAGCCGACCCGCGGCATGGACCGCGGCTGCAAGGACGAGCTCGTCGGCCTGATCTGCCGCCTCGTCGGCGGCGGCGCCGGGGTCGTCGTCGCCACCCACGACGTCGAGTTCGCCGCCGCCTTCGCCAGCCGCGTCGTCCTCCTCGGCGACGGCGTCGTGATCGCCGACGGCCCCGCCGGCGAGGTCCTCTCCGGCGGCTGGTACTTCGCCACCGAGGTCGCCCGCGTCCTCGACCTGCCCGGCGTCCTCACCCCCGAGCAGGGCGCCGCGGCGCTGCTCGGCCCGCCCGGAGGCGAGCCGCGGTGAGCTGGGAGCTGGCCAGCTTCCTGATCGTCGCCGGCGTCGTCCTCGGCGGCTTCGCCTGGTATGAGCGCTCGCGCCCGCCGGCGCAGGTCGTCGCCCTGGTCGCGTCGCTCGCCGCCCTGGCGATCGCCGGCCGCATCGCCTTCGCCGCCTTTCCCAACGTCAAGCCGACCACCGACATCGTCATCTTCGCCGGCTACGCGCTCGGCGGCGCCCCCGGCTTCGCGGTCGGCGCCCTCGCCGCGCTCGTCTCCAACTTCTGGTTCGGCCAGGGCCCGTGGACGCCCTGGCAGATGGCGGGCTGGGGCCTCTGCGGGGTGCTCGGCGCCGCCCTCGCGCTCGGCGGCCGCAACGCCAACCGCTTCGTCCTCGCCGCGGTCTGCGGCTTCGCCGGCGTCGCCTACGGAGCTCTGCTGAACTTCTCGCTGATGGCAACCTACGGAGGCGAGTTGTCACTGCAGCGCTTCGGCCTGCTCGAGGGCAGGGCGATCCCCTTCGACGCCGCCCACGCGGCGGCCAACGTCGCCTTTGCCCTGGTCGCCGGTCCGGCGATGCTGCGGATGCTGGTCCGCTTCCGCCAGCGCTTCGAATGGTCCCGCCGCGGCGGCTCGCCCGCGGGCGGGGCCGGCGACGGACCGCCCCCCGGGGGCGGAGCCGGCGAGGGCAACGGCGAGGGCAACGGCGACGCGCCGCCGGGTCGCAGGCGCCTCGTCCCTGGGATGCGCGGCGGCGCGGCGGCGGCTTCGATCGTCCTGCTTGCGCTCGCGGTCCTCGTGCCGGCGCCGGCCGACGCCGCCCAGAAGGACGCAATCAAGTGGCTCGAATCCACGCAGAACAGCGACGGCGGCTGGGGCGACTCGCCCGGCGACGATTCCGGCACCGCGACCACCGACTGGACGATGCTCGGGCTCGAGGCCGCCGGCGTCAACCCGCTCGACGTCACCAACGGCGGCAACTCGCCGGCCGACTACCTGCGCTCGCGCGTCGGCTCGCTGCGGAGCCCCGGTTCCCTCGCCCGCACGATTCTCGCCCTCAGCGGCGCCGGCCTCGACCCGCGCCACTTCGCCGGCCGCAACCTCGTCGCCGAGCTCTCCGACAAGCGCCGCGACAACGGCTCCTTCGAAGGCTGGCCCGGCTCGACCGCCTTCGCGATCATCGCCCTGCGCGCCGCCGGCGCCCCCGGCGCCGCCGAACCGGCCGCCGCCTGGCTGCGCAAGGCGCAGAACGCCGACGGCGGTTGGGGCGACACCCCCGGCTCGCCCTCCACCAGCGACGGCACCGGCGCGGCGATGATGGCGCTCGCCGGCTCGAAGGCGGCCCAGCGCGGCCTCAACTTCCTTCGCAACGGCCAGCGCACCAACGGCGGCTTCCCGCTCGGCGAGGGCTTTGCGGTCAACACCCAGTCGACCGCCTGGGCGGTGCAGGGCATCATCGCCGCCGGCGGCAACCCCTACTCCTTCAAGCCGGCTGGCAACACCCCCTTCGACTACCTCGCCCTCAACCAGGAGCCCGACGGCCACTACCGCTACGCGATCCCCGGCAACGGCACCTCCTCGCTGGTCGCCAACCAGTCGCCGGTCTGGACCACCGCGCAGGCGCTGGGCGCGGTCGCCAAAGCGCCCTTCCCGATCGCCGACGTGCCGGCGGCCAAGCCGCCGCCGCGGCCACAGAAGTCCTCGCCGACGCCGACCGCGCCGGTCACGCCGCCGCTCGGCGCGGACAGCGAAAGCGGGCTGCCGCCGAGCGCGATCCCGCAAAGCGCGCTGCCCGAACTGCCGACCGAATCGGGCGTGACCGCGCCGGGCGCCGCTGGCGGCAAGCCGAGCGCGGGGGGCGACAAGAAGTCCGGCGGCGCCGCCCTCGCGCCTGGCCAGGCGGTCCCCGCGGCGCCGGGCGAGTCCGGGGCCGAAGCAGACGAAGCCACCGGTCTGACGCCCCAGGCTGAAACCCACAGCGCCGCGAGCGGCGCGTCCCGCGGCGCCGAAACCGATAGCGCCGACGACAGCGGCGGCTCGAGCGGCGTCGCTGTCTCGATCCTTTCCGGCCTCCTCGCCGGCTGCCTCATCTTCGGCCTCGCCTGGGCCGCCCGCCGCGGCTGGATGCGCTGGCGCTACGGCCTCTAGAGGTCGACCCCGGCGTCGTTGAAGAATTAGCGGGGCCCAAGGCCCCCGCAAATCGTCAAAAAGCGCCGCGGCCCGCCGGGCCGGTCCGCGAGACTGTGGGCATGGACGTCGAGACCGCGATCCGCACCCGCCGCACCCACAAGGCCTTCAGCGACGAGCCGCTCACCCGGGCCGAGCTCGAGGAGCTGCTCGAGCTCGCCGAGTGGGCGCCGAACCACAACCTCACCGTGCCCTGGCGCTTCCGCGTCGTCGGCCCGGCGGCGCTGGCGCGGCTGAAGCAGGCGGCCGGGCCGGAGGGCGCCGCCAAGCTCGACCGCTGCCCGACCCTGGTCGCCGTCAGCTGCCGCCTCAGCGGCGATCCCGTCCAGGACGAGGAGGACCTGCACGCGACCGCCGTCGCCTCCTACATCGTCCTGCTCGCTGCCCACGCCCGCGGCCTCGCCGGCTACTGGCGGACGCCCGGTCTGCTGCGCGCCGAGGCGGGCCGCGCCGCCCTCGGCCTACCGCCCGAGGAGCGCTCGGTCGGCCTCCTGCACCTCGGTCACCCGCGCCAGGAGCGCCCGGTCCCCGAGCGCCCCGCCGCCGCGACTGTCACCTTCTTGGACTGATGCGGGGGCGCCGACCGATGAGGCTGCTGGTGATCGGGAGCGGGGACCGATGCTGAGCCGCGCCCGGGCGATCGAGGAGATCGCCGGCCAGCGCTTCGAGGTGGTGGTGATCGGCGGCGGCATCACCGGCGCCGGGGTCGCCCTCGACGCCGCCTCGCGCGGCTACTCGGTCGCCCTGCTGGAGCGCGGCGACTACGCGCTCGGCACCTCGAGCCGCTCCTCGAAGATGGTCCACGGCGGCCTCCGCTACCTGCAGAACTTCGACCTCGGCCTGGTCCGCG
>JBFWMZ010000068.1:0-7173 GCA_050251335.1 Solirubrobacterales bacterium | reverse complement strand
CCATTTTGTGCGTGCGGCCGGTGTAGTAGAGGATGCGCTCGGTCGTCGTCGTCTTGCCGGCGTCGATGTGCGCCATGATCCCGATGTTGCGGGTCTTATCGAGGGGGAAGCTGCGTGGCATGGTCTTTTTCTTGAAGTCTCTTGGGTTCGGTTCAGGGTGAGTCGGGAGCGCAAGCCCGCCGAGGGCGGTGACCGACGCATCCGGCACGACAAGCGCGTAACGCGCAATCAGCCTAAGAAAAGGGCCCCACGGGCCCCGATCAAGCGTACCGCTCGCAAACTGCCTGAGCGACGGCCGATGATAGCAGCGGCCGGGCGTCGCGTCGGGTCGTCGCTCGAGCGGGTCTCGCGGCGGCTCGACCGGCTCGGAAACCGGAGCCTGGAGCGGGCCCACCCACCGCTGCGGCGGGCCGGCCGGACGACGGGGCCGGCGGCGCGGCGGGCGCGGGCCGCGGCGGCCCCGGTCCTGGCCTTGCTGGCGCTGCTCGGGCGGCGAGGGCTGGGACTGCTGTTCGCGGCGCTGGCCACCGGCGAGCGCGGGGTCCGGGCGCTGCTGCGGCTGGCGCTGCGCGCGGCGACCGCGCTGAGCGCCGTGGCCACGCCGCGGCGAGCGGTCGCGGCGACGATCGTCGCCGCCGCCGGCGCCCTCATCGCCTCGCAGTTCATCGACTACCGCGGGGTCGAGATCGGCGGCGCCGCCTACGCCGGCCTGCCCGACGCCGCGCAGCCGCCGGCGGTCGCTGTGAAGACGGCGGGCGAGGCGCACTCCTACCTGCTGGTGCCGCTGGCGGCGCTCGCCGGCGCGCTCGGGGTCTGGGCCGGGAGGGCGCGGGCGCGGCCGCGGCTGGGTCTGCCGATCGCGGCGCTGGGGCTGATCGCGCTGGCCGTGGTCCTGCTCGTCGACCTGCCCGCCGGGCTCGACGTCGGCGGCCAGAGCGCGCGCTTCGCGGGCGCCTCGGCGGTCCTCGATCAGGGCTTCTACGCAGAGCTGGCGGCGGCCGCGGGACTCGCGATCGCTGGAGTGCTCTACTATGCGCGGCCGTGCCGAATACGAATCAGCTCGTCAGGAAGGGCCGCAAGCGCCCGAAGAAGAAGACCACGACGCCCGGACTCAAGTCCGGCCAAGGTCGCAAGAAGCGCGTAGCCGCCCCGCAGCGGCGCGGCGTCTGCACCCGCGTCGCGACGGTGACGCCGAAGAAGCCGAACTCGGCGCTGCGCAAGATCGCCCGTGTGCGGCTGACCAACGGGATGGAGGTCACGACCTACATCCCCGGCGAGGGCCACAACCTGCAGGAGCACTCGGTGGTGCTGATCAGGGGTGGTCGCGTCAAGGACCTGCCGGGCGTCCGCTACAAGGTCGTCCGCGGCACCCTCGACGCCGCCGGCGTCTCCGACCGCAAGCAGGCGCGCTCGCGCTACGGAGTGAAAGCCTCTTAATGCCGCGCCGTTCCGCCGCCCAGATCCGGCCGGTCGAGCCCGACGCGCGCCACCGAAACCGGCTCGTCCAGCAGCTGATCAACAAGGTGATGAGCGACGGCAAGAAGTCGCTCGCCGAGCGGATCGTCTACGACTCGCTGGCGATCGTCGGCGAGCGCAGCGGCGACGACCCGGTCGAGGTGCTCGAATCGGCGATCAAACAGCTGACCCCGGTCCTCGAGGTCCGTTCCCGCCGGGTTGGCGGCGCGACCTACCAGGTCCCGGTCGAGGTGCCCGCGCGCCGCGCCCGCACCCTCGCCGTGCGCTGGCTCGTCCAGTTCGCCCGCGCCCGCCGCGAGTACTCGATGGCCGAGCGGCTCGCCAGCGAGATCCTCGACGCCAACCAGCAGCAGGGCAGCGCCTGGAAGCGGAAGGACGACATCTACCGCATGGCGCAGGCGAACAAGGCGTTCGCCCACTACCGCTGGTAGCGGCCGGCGCGATCCGGTTCCAATGAGCCGGCCAATCCTCGCGGTCGACGTCGACGGGGTGATCTCGATCTTCGGCTTCGACGATCCGCCCGGTCCCGAGATCGCCCGCTTCGAGTTGATCGACGGCGTCGTCCACTGCATCTCGCTGCACTCGGGCCAGCGCCTGCGGCGGCTGTCGGAGCGCTTCGAGCTGATCTGGGCAACCGGCTGGGAGGACAAAGCCAACTTCTATCTGCCGGCGCTGCTCGACCTGCCGGAGCTGCCGCACCTGACCTTCGACGGCGCCGCCCGCTTCGGCTCGGCCCACTGGAAGCTCGGGCCGCTGGAAGAGCACTGTCGCGGGCGGGCGCTGGCCTGGCTCGACGACAACCTCGACGAGAGCTGCTACGAGTGGGCGCGGCAGCGGCCGGAGCCGACGCTGCTGATGCCGACCCGCTCGGCGCGGGGCCTGCAGGAGACCGAAACCGAGGCGCTGCTGGCCTGGGCCGAGGGCCTCGAATCCGAGGGATAGGCCCCGCAGGCGCGGGGTAGACTGACCAGGTGACTGGCTTCTGGCCAATCTTCTTCCTGGCCGTGGTGCTGAAGATCCCGGTCATCTACGGGATCTGGCTCGTCTGGTGGGCGAGCAAGGCGCCCGAGGTCGAGGAAGAGCCCGAGACCGACGGCGGCGGCTTCAGGCGCCGCAAGCCGCGGCCGAAGCTGCCCCGCGGCCCGCGCCGGGGGCCCCACGGTGGCGGTGCCGCCGCGCAGCTGCCGGCCTGCCCGCCGGGCGGCCGCACCCGGGTCGTCAAGCCGGCGCCGCAGCCCGCTTTCGCTCGCGCCGGATCTCGCGCAGATAGGGATAGAAGTCGACCTCGACCGTATGACGCTTAGAGGCGACGAAGCGCTTGCGCTGACGCGTTTCCTCGGCCTCGATCTCCTTCCGCATCTCCGCCGCGGCGGGCAGTGAGGTGCGACCGGCGAGCAGGTCGGCGACCCACTCGCACTGCGCCTCGGCGAGCGGCATGATCGGCCCCAGCGGCTGGATGAAGCCGATGAAGTAGAGGTTCGGGCGCTCGACCGAGGCGACTCGGCGGTAGAGCGGCATCCGGTTGTCGGGGGCCGCGAAGACCCGCGGGTCGAAGAACGGGAAGGTGGCCTTGTAGCCCGTGCAGTAGACGACCAGGTCGATCTCCTCGCGGCTGCCGTCGACGAAGCGGACGGTGCGACCGCCCTCGTAGCGCTCGATGTTCGGCTTCGCGGTGATATCGCCATGGCCGAGCCGCGGCAGCAGCTCCGAGGAGACGGTCGGGTGCGCCTCGAACAGCTTGTGGTCGGGCTTCGGCAGGCCGTAGGTCTCCGGCTGGCCGACCGCGATCGCCAGCGCCCGCTTGGTGAAGAAGCGCTGCAGCGAAATCGGGGCGAGGCCGGTGATCGGGTTGAGCGTCTCGTCGATCGGCTTGCCGTTGATGTACTTGGGCAGCACCCAGGCACCGCGGCGGCTCGCGATGAAGGTCTTCTCGGCGATCCGCGAGGCCTCGACCGCGACGTCCGTCGCCGAGTTGCCAATCCCCAGGACCAGCACCCGCTTGCCCTCGAGCACGTCGGGCTCGCGGTAGTGGTGGACGTGGATCTGCTCGCCCTCGAACTGTTCGGCGCCGGGAAAGGCGGGTTCGGGCCAGCGCGGGTCCCAGTGGTGGCCGTTGGCGACCAGCAGCGCCCGGTAGCGGTTCGTCTCCTCCCCCTCCGGACCGCGGACGGTGACCTCCCACCCCCCGGCCCCGCTCTCGACCGGCTCCGCCCGCAGCACCTCGGTGTTGAAGCGGATCGTCTCCCGCAGCCCGAAGTGGTCGGCGAATTCGTCGAAGTAGGCCGCCATCTGGAAGTGGTCGGGATAGTCGGGGTAGTGGTCGGGCATCGGCAGCGTCCTGTAGGCCATCACCCGCCGCGAGGTGTTGATGTGCAGCGAGCGGTAGGCCGACGACATCCCGTTGTCGTTTTCGTAACGCCAGTTGCCGCCGATCTGCGAGCCCTTCTCGAAGATCTCGTAGTCGATGCCGCGGGCGCCGAGAACCTGGGCGGCGACGATGCCGCTCGATCCGGCGCCGATGATGCAGGTCTTCCCCTCCGCTGCCACGGGCGGGAATGTATCGGACTGGCTGAGCAGCCAATCCCTCGCGCGGATCAAACGCGAAGAGCGTCGCTATTCGCCGCGACTGGCAGATTCGCGCCGCCCGGGCTCGACCCAAGCGGGATGAGGTTGCCTTTTGCCCCGCTATTCGACGCGAAAGGCAACCTCGACGATTGCGGGCCCTAGACACGGAACGGCCGGGGCTCTCGCCCCGGCCGTTCCGCATTGACTCGCAATCTCAGGCAGCCGTCCTATACCCACTTCCCGGCGGCTAAACCACGCCGCCGAAGACTCTGGCTATTTGTTCGACTCCTCTGACGTCGACTCGATCTCCTGCGCCAGCTCCTCGAGCTCCTCGGCGAAGGAGAGGCCGAAGCCCTCGACCGGGGCGTCGACTCCGTCGACCCCGAGCTCGGCGGCCAGCTCGTCTTCCTCGAGCAGGTCCTCGTCGCTCGGCGGTTCGATCGCCACCGCCGGCTCGATCGCCACCGTGCGGTAGTGCTTGAGCCCGGTGGCGGCCGGGATCAGCTTGCCGATGATGACGTTCTCCTTCAGGCCGACGAGCCTGTCGCGTTTGCCCTCCAGGGCGGCGTCGGTGAGGACCTTGGTCGTCTCCTGGAAGGAGGCGGCCGAGAGGAAGGACTCGGTGGCAAGCGAGGCCTTGGTGATCCCGAGGATGACCTCCTCGGCTTTGGCCGGCGTGCCGCCTTCTTCTTTGGTCTTCTTGTTGAGCCGTTTGAGGGCACCGCGATCCTCGAGCTGGCCGGGCAGCAGGCTGGTCGAGCCCTTGGTCTCGATCCGCACCTTCTTCAGCATCTGCCGGGCGATCAGCTCGATGTGCTTGTCGTTGATGTCGACGCCCTGGGCGCGGTAGACCTTCTGCACCTCGTCGACCAGGTACAGCTCGGTGTCGGTGCGGCCGCGGATCGCCAGCAGGTCGGCCGGGTAGAGCGAGCCTTCGTTCAGCTGCTGGCCGACCTCGACTTTGTCGCCGTCGGCGACGTGCAGGCGGGTCCGCAGCGGGAACGAGTAGCTGTGCTCCTCGCCGCTCGACTCGGTGACGATCACTTTCAGGGCTTTGTCGGTCTCCTCGATCGCGACCTTGCCGGCAACCTCGGCCATCTGCGCCAGACCCTTCGGTTTGCGCGCCTCGAAGAGCTCGACGATGCGCGGCAGACCCTGGGTGATGTCCTGGCCGGCGACGCCTCCCGTGTGGAAGGTGCGCATCGTCAGCTGGGTGCCCGGCTCGCCGATCGACTGGGCGGCGATGATCCCCACCGCGTCGCCGATGTCGACCATCGACCCGGTCGCCGGCGCGATGCCGTAACAGGCGCGGCAGACGCCGGTCTCGGCCTCGCACTTGAGAGCCGAGCGGACCGGAATCCTGATCGCCTCGTCGCCGAAGGCCTCGGCGATCTCCTCGACGTCGGCCGCGGTGATCTCCTGGTTGCGCTTCAGCAGCTCGCGACCGCGCTTGGTCTCGAGCTTCTTCGCCGCCAGGCGGCCGTAGAGGTTGTCGTTGAGGCTGCCGTCGTCCTTGCGCAGGACCATCTCGATGTGGTCTTTGGTCTTGCAGTCCTCCTGGCGCACGATCACGTCCTGGGCGACGTCGACCAGGCGGCGGGTGAGGTAGCCGGAGTCGGCCGTCCGCAGCGCCGTGTCGGCGAGGCCCTTTCGGGCGCCGTGGGTGGAGATGAAGTACTCCAGGACCGAGAGCCCCTCCATGAAGTTGGCCTTGATCGGCCGCTCGATGATCTCCCCTTTCGGGTTGGCCATCAGGCCGCGCATCCCGGCCAGCTGGCGGATCTGTTTGAACGATCCGCGCGCTCCCGAGTTGGCCATCATGAAGATCGGGTTGAGCTCGTCGAGGTTGTCCTCCATCGCCTGCGCGACCTCGTCGGTCGCCCGATTCCAGTGCGCCGTGACCGCCTCATGACGCTCCTCGGCGGTGATATAGCCTTCGTCGTACTGGGCCTGGATGGCGGCCGTCTCCTGCTCGTAGCGCTCGAGGATTTCGGGCTTCTCCGGCGGCGAGATGACGTTGTTCTTGGAGACCGTGATCCCGGCCTTGCTGGCGTACTGGAAGCCGAGGTCCTTGAAGGCGTCCAGCACCTGTGAGACCGCCGGCGCCCCGTAGGCCTCGACCAGCCCGGAGACCATCTCGTTGATGTCCTTCTTCTTCAGCGAGTGGTTCTTGAACTCGAACGAGGTCGGGTCGAAGTCCTCTTCGAGGGCAACGGCCAGCGCCCGCTCGATCTTCTCGTTGAAGATGATGCGGCCGACGGTGGTCAGGAAGTGGCCGCGCCCGGCGCGCCGGTACTCGGCCCGGTCCTGCAGTTTGCAGCCGCCGTTCTCGTAGACGAGCTCAGCCTCCTGCGAGGAGCGGAACGTCTTCACCGCGCCGGAGCCGTTGCGGCTCTTGCCCGCCTGCAGCTCCTCTTCGGCGGCTTTCAGCTCCGCCTCGTCGGGACCGTAGGTCAGGTAGTAGATGCCGAGCACCATGTCCTGGGTCGGCGTCGCCAGCGGCGCCCCGTGGGCCGGGGAGAGGATGTTGTTCGCCGACAGCATCAGGATCCGCGCCTCCGCCTGGGCCTCGGCCGAGAGCGGCACGTGGACCGCCATCTGGTCGCCGTCGAAGTCGGCGTTGAAGGCGTGGCAGACCAGGGGGTGAACCTGGATCGCCTTGCCCTCGACCAGCACCGGTTCGAAGGCCTGGATGCCGAGGCGGTGCAGGGTCGGCGCCCGGTTCAGCAGCACCGGGTGTTCGTGGATGACTTCCTCAAGGACGTCCCAGACCTCGGGGATCATCGACTCCACCATCTTCTTCGCCGCCTTGATGTTCTGCACGGCTTTGCGCTCGACGAGCTGGGCCATGATGAACGGCTTGAAGAGCTCCAGCGCCATCTGCTTCGGCAGCCCGCACTGGTGCAGCCGCAGGCTCGGGCCGGAGACGATCACCGAGCGGCCGGAGTAGTCGACGCGCTTGCCGAGCAGGTTCTGCCGGAAGCGGCCCTGCTTGCCCTTGAGCATGTCGGAGAGCGACTTCAGGGGACGGTTGCCGGGGCCCGTGACCGGGCGACCGCGACGGCCGTTGTCGAACAGCGCGTCGACCGCCTCCTGCAGCATCCGCTTCTCGTTGTTGACGATGATCTCGGG
>JBFWMZ010000067.1:0-7188 GCA_050251335.1 Solirubrobacterales bacterium | reverse complement strand
CTTGCGTCCTCTCTCGATATCTGATTGTCTGCGTCCAGTAAGTAATAAATAGCCTAAGGGCCTATGGCAGTCAGGCCCCTGGGATGGGTTCTTGACAAGCAGACCTGGAAGCCTGCGGATAGGAGAGAAGATGACGGAACGGCGATCCAATTCGGAAAGGCAGGCCGAGAATGTCGAGTGACAGATCGGCGGCTGGCGGCGACTCCAGAGAGGTAGCCGAGCTCGAAGGCCTCGGCTACAAGCAGGCACTGCGCAGGACGATGGGTCTCGTCCAGTCGACGATGGTCAATATCTCGATCTCGTCGGTTACGACCGCGGTCTTCACGCTCTTCGCCTTCGGGCTGTTCACCGGCGGCACCGCCTTCGTTTGGACCTGGGCGATCGGCTTCTTCATCCTGCTCCTGGTCACGCTCTGCTTCGCCGAGCTGGGTTCGAGCATGCCGATCGCCGGCGCGCTCTACCAATGGTCCTCACGCCTGGTCGGACCACGCTACGGCTATGTGGTCGGGTGGCTCTACGTCGCCTCCCAGACGGCGATCACGGCGGCGGTGGCGTTCGGCATCGCCCCCTTCGTCTCCTCGCTCTTCGGCTGGACGCTGAACTCCGATGACCAGGCCCTGGTCGCGGCGGGGATCGTGCTCGCGAGCACCCTGATCAACCTCGCCGGCGTCTGGCTGGCCGCCGCCGTCGGCACCGTCGGCGCCGTCTCCGAGGTCGTCGGGATGCTCGTCATCACCGTCGTCCTGATCATCACCGGCATCACCAACCAGAGCCCCACGGTCCTCTTCCATTCCGGCGGCGGCCTGCCGCCCGGCTCGGAGTTCCTGCCGATCGCACTGGCAACGATGCTGTTCGGGTCGTGGGCCTATACCGGCCTCGAGATGACCACCGATATGGCGGAGGAGACGCACGACGCGTCGAAAGTGATCCCGAAGGCGGCGGTGACGTCGCTGGTAACCACGTTCGTCGTCGGCATGGTGTTCCTGATCGTTGCCGTCCTCGCGATCCCCGACCTGCCGGCGGTCTTCGCCTCGGAAAACCCGCTGCAGTACATCATCGAAGGCAACACGAGCGAGGCCTTCTACAAGATCACCCTGGTGGTCGTTGTGATCGCTGTATTCGTCTCGGCGGCGACCAACCAGACCCTGACCGCCCGGGCCCTCTTCTCGCTCTCGCGGGACGGCAAATTCCCGGCCTCCGGCCAACTGATGAAGGTGCCGAAGAGCACCCGCGTCCCGAGCACGTCGATCATTCTCATCGGCGTCCTCGCCGCCGCGCTGCTCCTCTTCACCAACGCGATCGGCGTAATCGCGGCCGCCTGCCTGACCGGGCTCTTCGGTTGCTACATGTTGGTCGTGTGGGGTCAGCTCTGGGCCCGCTTGCGCGGCCGCTGGCAGCCGAGCCACTGGAGCATGGGTCGCTGGTCACTACCCGTGAACGTGCTCGCCGCCATCCTCGGTACCGCCCTGACGATCAACATCGCCTGGCCCCGCGGCGACCTGATTTGGTACGAACGCTGGTCCGGGTGGGTGTTCGTCGGAGGTGTGCTGCTCTGCGCGGGCACCTACTACGTCCTCGCGGGCGGCGAGCGGCGGCGAGTCATCGATGCCGAGCTTCCCGCAGGCCATTCGGGCGTCGTCGACGACGACGCCAAAGGCGCCCAAGAAATCGAAGATCCCCTAGCTCCCCAGGAGTCGAACCCCTAGTCGCGACTCGCAACCGAGACACCCACACTGAAACCGGCCGGGGGATCGAGAGGTCCCCCGGCCACTGTGCAGGAGCGGCAGATGACGCTCAGAGCACTAGAGCGATCAGCGCCGCGACGATTGCGGCGGTGCTGACAACGGCCACTCCAACGGCGAACAGCGCCGGGCCCGTCGAGCGCGGAAGCGCGATTCCCAACCTCATCGCGACCTCCGCCCGGCGCCAGCGCAGGTACCCCCCGACGCCGGTGACAGCGGCGACGGTGATCAGCACGATCGTCAGCGTGGCGCGCAATCTGGGTGGCGCCGCATCGGCGAACTGGGAGATCGCGCCGCCGGCGACCATCAGCGCCAGCGCCGTCCGCGCCCAGGCCAGGAAGGTTCGTTCGTTGGCAAAGGTGAAGCGGGGATCGGGCTCGGCGCCAATCTCTGGAACCCGGCTCCACCTGCGCACCGCCCGCGCGGCCCGGCCGACCACGGAGACCCTCACGCGGGGGCGTCCCAGGCGACGCGGATTCCGACGTTGCCGGCCGAGGACTCCGGCCCGCTGAAGGTTCGCGCGGAGACGCGGTAGCGGTTGCAGTAGGACTCGTGGCAGAGATAGGAGCCCCCGCGAAGCACCCGTCCGCGCGGCGGCTGCCCGGGAGCGCCGCGGAACTCGTCGGCGCACCACTCCCAGACGTTGCCGACCATGTTGAACAGGCCGAGCCCGCTCGGCTCGTAGGCGTTGACCGGCGCCGTGCCCAGGTAACCGTCCTCGGCCGTGTTCTCGAGCGGGAAGCTCCCCTGCCAGATGTTGCAGCGCCATCTGCCGCCTGGAGTCAGATCGTCCCCCCAGGGATAGCGGCGCTGGTCGAGCCCGTCGCGAGCGGCGTACTCCCACTCGGCCTCGCCGGGCAGCCGGCCCACGACCGAGAGCGCGTAGTGCCGCGCGTCGTTCCAGGAGACGTGGACGACGGGATGGTCGAGCCGGTCTTCGACGTTCGAGCTCGGGCCCTCCGGCGAGTGCCAGCAGGCGCCGGCAACCTGGCGCCACCAGCCGGCGCCCACCGCGGCGCGGTGAGCCAGGCCGGGTTTGACGGAGACCCAGAAACCAGGGATCCACCCTGGAAGAAGGGAACTCCCAAGCCATGGCAAGACAGAGGAAATACCCCGATGAGCTGCTCGACCGCGGCGCCCGCATGGTCATCGAGTCCGGACGCCCGATCGCCCACGTCGCCCGCGACCTGGGCATCCACCACGAGGCCCTGCGCAAGCGGGTGCGGAAGACCGAGGCCGACGAAGGCAAGCGCAAGGACCTGCTCTCCTCCCAGGAGCGCGAAGAGCTGAAGGCGCTGCGCGGCGAGGTGCGCGAACTGCGCCGCGCCAACGAGATCCTGAAGTCGGCGTCTGCGTTTTTCGCCGCCGAGCTCGACCCACGCCGACCGACGTGAGCGCCTTCATCGAGGAGCACCGCCAGCGCCTCGGGGTCGAGCCGATCTGCCGGACCCTGGGGGCGTCGGCCTCCGCCTACTACGAGCGCCGCACCGGCCGGCGCTCGGCTCGGTCCCTGGAGGACGAGCGCCTGCTCGCCCGGATCCGCGAGGTCCACGAGCGCAACTAATGCGCCTACGGCTACCGCCGCACCTGGATCGCCCTGCGGCGTGCCGGCGAGGACGTCGGTCGCGGCCGGGTGCAGCGGCTGATGCGTAGGGCCGGGATCCAGGGCGCGAAGCGCCGGGGCAAGCCCTGGCGCACCACAAAGGCCCACCCGAAGGCCGCCCTTCGGCCGGACCTGGTCTGCCGCGACTTCAGCGCCGCCGCGCCCAACCGCCTCTGGGTCGGCGACTTCACCCACCTGCGCTCCTGGGAGGGGATGTCGTTCTTCGCCTTCGTGATCGACGCCTTCTCCAGGAAGGTCGTCGGCCGGCAGCCGGCCTCCCACATGCGCACCGACCTGGTCCTCGACGCCCTGCGGATGGCGCTTGGCCAACGCGATCACGGCGCCGACTTCGAGCTCGTGGCACATACCGATCGCGGCAGCCAATACACCTCCGCCGACTACACCCAGGAACTGAGCGACCACGGGGCGCTGGCCTCGGTCGGCTCCGTCGGCGATGCGCTCGACAACGCGATGGCCGAGAGCTTCGTAGACACCTTCAAGACCGAGCTCCTCGCCGACCGCTCGTGGCGCTCTCGCTCTCAGCTCGAGCTGGCCGTCGTCGAATACGTCAGCTGGTTCAACCACGAGCGCCTGCACGAATCCCTCGGGGACCGATCTCCCGTGGAGTTCGAGGACCTATACGTTGTGGACCGCTCCCCTCGCCCGTTGACACCTCGGGCCGCTCATTTATTTAGGGATCTGAGGCCATCCTCCCAGACGGCGGCCACCTCCTTGGGGGTGCGGTAGTCAAGGCCCGAGTGGGGCCGGTGGTGGTAAGCGTCGACGTAGGCGGCGATCGCCGATCGGGCCTGGTCGAGGGTCTCGAACTCCGAGAGCCAGATGCAGCGCTCCTTCAGGTAGCGAAACCAGGACTCGATGAATGCCTGGCTCTCGGGGTCGCGGTAGCCGCCGCGGCGATGAGCGATGCCGAGCCCCGAGAGGGCCATCCGGGTGCGCCGGGCCGTGTAGGCGGAGCCATTATCTGTGCCGAGCACCAGCTGACCAGGGGAGATCGCCCGCGTCGAGGCCATCTCCTCGATCAGCTCGCAGGCCTCGACCGCCCGGCAGCGCAGCTCCAGCGAGAAGCCGACGATCTCCCTTGTGCAGCAGTCGATCGCCGCGTTCAGGTAGCACCAGCCGTGCTCGGCGACCCAGATGCTCGTCATGTCGAGGTGCCAGAGCTCGTCGGGCCGGGTCACCTGGAAGAAGCCGGGTCGCCGGCGCCTCGGCTCGTGCGGGCCGCGGCGCTGGATCAGCCTCTGCTCGCGCATCACCCGCAGCACGCGCTTGCGGTTGACCGCGACCCCGAGCTTGCGCCGGGTCAGCGCCCAGACCATCCGGTAGCCGTCGGTCGGGTTGGCCTTGGCGACCTCGACGATCGCCCGGTCGACGGCGTCGGTGACCGGCCGCCTGGTGGCGGCCGGTCTTCTCTTCGGGGTGCGGTAGATCGCCTGGCGGCTGATCTTCATGACGCGCGCCGTGGTCGCGGTGGGGTAACCCTCCGCGACCAATCTGCGAGACCGGGCGACGCGCTCCCTCACTCCCAACCTCGCAACGCTTTTCCCGCGATCTCCAGCTCCAGGGTCTTTCGGCCCAAGACGCGCTCGAGCTCGGCTATGCGCCGTTCCTTGGCTTTCTCGCCGGCCCGCTCCTCCTTGCCGGCGAAGCGCTCGGCTCCGGCCTCCAGCAGCTGCTCACGCCACTGGTAGTAGAGGGCTTCCTGGATCTGGTGCTCGCGGCAGACGTCGCGGACCGATCGATCCTCGCGCAGGCCCGCGAGGACGATCTCCAGCTTCTGCTTGGCGGTGAACTTCCGCCGTTGCTTCTCGCTCAACTCGGTTCTCCTTCCGGTCAAGCGACCCATCCCCGATTCGCCCCCGGACGACCTCGTCGGGGCTTCGCCCCTCCTCGGTCGTCCGGGTCGTCTCTAGGCGGTGGGTGTCAATGCGGCGGAGGGGAGCGGTTCACCTAGTAGCGCGGTCGGCAACAAAGCGAGTCGATCCCCTCCGGATCCGTATGGCTCCTCCGGAGAGGAGCTCAAGACAGGCACGGTAGAGTGCTCCAAATGGAGAGCGAGTGCCATCGGATCCGACTAGCCTGGATAGGCACGGGCGTGATGGGTCATTCCATGTGCCAGCACCTCATTAATGCGGGTTACGAGGTAAACGTATTCTCACGAACGGCCTCTCGGTCGTCGGACCTGGTCGAGCAAGGTGCCCTTTGGAGGGGATCCCCTGACGAAGCAGCGTCAGATGCCGACGTGGTTTTCATACTTGTTGGAACCCCGGCCGACGTTGAAGACGTTGTCCTATCCGAGCATGGAGTTCTCAAAGCTATGCGCAAGGGGTCAATGCTCGTGGACATGACGACGAGCAAACCGTCTCTTGCAACAAAGATGTACTTCGCCGGTGACGAGCGCGGAATCGATGTTCTCGATGCACCCGTATCGGGAGGTGACGTTGGTGCGGAAAATGGGGAACTGAGCACGATGGTGGGCGGTCGTCCCGCCGCCTTTGCGCGTGCTGAACCATTCCTACGCGTATTCAGTTCACGAGTGACCCTCCAGGGCGGCCCAGGCGCCGGGCAACACACGAAGATGGCGAACCAGATAGCAATCTGCTCAGGCATGATCGGCGTTTGCGAGGCTTTGCTCTATGCCTATCGTGCGGAACTGGATCTCGATGCGGCCTTGGGAACGATCAGTGCCGGAGCGGGTTCATCGTGGTCCCTGGAGAACTACGGGCCGAGATTGCTGGTCGGAGACACGACGCCGGGATTCAAGATCGATCATTTCGTCAAGGATCTCGGGATCGCCTTGGAAGAGGCCAGTCGCATGGATCTGATTCTCCCCGGGCTGCACCTGGCTACCGAGCTCTATCGTCGCGCACAAGTGGCGGGTCTAGGCGATCGAGGTACGCACAGCTTGATGACGATTCTTGCCGAGATGTCCCGCATCGACTGGGATCGGCGAGATGCGGCATTCTTCGCGTCACCGCGCTAAGCGTGGATCGCCCAGCCGTCGACCGCGCGGGCGGCGTCGAGGACCGCCTCGGAGACGGTCGGGTGCGGGTGCACGATCCGCGATAGCTCCTGGTAGCCGCCCTCCAGCGCCATCGTCGCGACCAGCTCGGCGATCATGTCGCAGGCGCTGTTGCCGACGATATGGGCGCCGAGGACCTCGCCGTACTTGGCGTCGACCACGAGCTTGACCAGGCCGACTTTGTCGTCGTTAGACGGTGCCCGCGCCCTCGCCGGCGATTTTCTGTTTGCCGACCTTGACCTCGTGCCCGGCCTCTTTGGCCTGGGCCTCGGTCAGCCCGACGCTGGCGACCTGGGGGTGGGTGAAGGTGGCGCCGGCGACGAGACCCTGGAGGAGGGGTTGGGTCTCGACGCCGGCGGCGCTCTCCGCGGCCACTACCGCCTCCTCGGAGGCCTTGTGGGCGAGCGCCTTGGCATTGACCAGGTCACCGATCGCGTACACCTTGGGGTTAGCGGTGCACTGCTCGGCGTTTACCTTGACTTTGCCGTTCTCCTCGAGCTCAATTCCCGCCAGCTCGAGGCCAAGCCCTTTCGTATCCGGCGCGCGACCGCCGGCGATGCAGAGGTAGTCGACCTCGGCCGAGTTGTCGCCGTAGGTGAACTTGACGCTGTCCTTACCGACCTCGACGTTCTCGACCGGGGCGCCGGTGCTGATCTCGATGCCATCTTTCTTGAACGAGCGTTCGACGATCTTGGCGATGTCGGCGTCCTCGGCCGGGAGGATCTGCGGCAGCATCTCGATCAGCAGCACCTCGGTGCCCATGCGCGCGTAGGCGGAGGCGATCTCCGAGCCCGAGGCGCCGG
>JBFWMZ010000066.1:0-8197 GCA_050251335.1 Solirubrobacterales bacterium | reverse complement strand
TGTCGGAGAGCGACTTCAGGGGACGGTTGCCGGGGCCCGTGACCGGGCGACCGCGACGGCCGTTGTCGAACAGCGCGTCGACCGCCTCCTGCAGCATCCGCTTCTCGTTGTTGACGATGATCTCGGGCGCGCCGAGGTCGAGCAGCCTTTTCAACCGGTTGTTGCGGTTGATCACGCGCCGGTAGAGGTCATTGAGGTCGGAGGTCGCGAAGCGGCCACCGTCGAGCTGGACCATCGGCCGCAGCTCCGGCGGGATCACCGGCACCGCGTCGAGGATCATCCACTCCGGCTTGTTCTCCGAGTGGAGGAAGGCCGAGGCGACTTTCAGCCGCTTCACCGCACGGGCCTGTTTCTGGCCTTTGGAGGTGTTGATGATCGTCTCGAGTTCCTCGCAGTCGGCCGCCAGGTCGACCTGTTCGAGCAGATCGCGCACCGCCTCGGCGCCCATGCCGCCGCGGAAGTACTCGCCCCAGCCGAACGGCGAGCCGAACCGGTCCTTGAGCTCGCGGAAGACCGTCTCATCGTTGATGACGTCCTTCGGCTTCATCTCGGTGAAGATCTTCCAGACTTCCTGCATCCGCTCACCGGCCTCCTCCAGGTAGGCCTCGGTGTCGGCGATCTCCGCGTCGAACTGTTTGCGCAGCTCTTTGATCATTTTGCCGCGCTCGTCGTCTTTGAGCTTGCGCAGCTGGGCGGTCGTCAGTTTCAGCGAGTCGGCCCAGATGTGGTCCTCGTCGTCGAATTTCGACTGCTCGCCGGTCTCGAGGTAGGCGACCCGGCGCTCGAGCGACTCGTTCAGCTCCTGCGTCCGTTTCTGCCGTTCGGACTCGTAGGAGTCGACGACTTTTTTGACCTCTTTCTCGAGTTTCCCGACGTCCTTGTCGCGCGCCTCCTCGTCGACCCAGGTGATCATCGAGGCGGCGAAGTAGAGGACCTTCTCCAGCTCTTTGGGAGCCATGTCGATCAGGTAGCCGATCCGGCTCGGGACTCCCTTGAAGAACCAGATGTGGGAGACCGGCGAGGCCAGGTCGACGTGCCCCATCCGCTCGCGGCGGACCTTGGAGCGGGTCACCTCGACGCCGCAGCGCTCGCAGACGATGCCCTTGTAGCGGACCCGCTTGTACTTGCCGCAGTAGCACTCCCAGTCCTTGGTCGGACCGAAGATGCGCTCGCAGAAGAGGCCGTCTTTCTCCGGCTTCAGCGTGCGGTAGTTGATCGTCTCGGGCTTGGTGACCTCGCCCCAGCTCCAGGAGCGGATCTTTTTCGAGGACGCGAGCCCGATCTCGATCGCGTCGAAATTGTTGATGTCGATCATCAGTCCTCCACCTCGGCCGGCGCGGCCTGTTCGGTCGCTCCGGCGCCATCATCAGTTCCTGCCTCGCCCTCGGCGACGATCTGCTCCTCCTGCTCGTCGGCCGCCTCGGGCTGGTCCAGCCCATCGCCGTTGGCACCCGCGTCGGCGCGGACCCCGGTCAGGTCCATGCCCAGCTCCTCGGCCGCTTTCAGCAGGTCGTCCTCCTCGTCGGAGATTTCGACGTCGGTCCCCTCGGAGACGACGTTGGCGTCGAGCGAGAGGCTCTGGATCTCCTTCAGCAGCACTTTGAAGGACTCCGGGATCGAGGGCTCGGGGATGTTCTCGCCCTTGACGATCGCCTCGTAGGCCTTGACCCGCCCGACCGTGTCGTCGGACTTCACGGTCAGCATCTCCTGCAGGGTGTACGCCGCGCCGTAGGCCTCCAGCGCCCAGACCTCCATCTCGCCGAAGCGCTGGCCGCCGAACTGCGCCTTGCCGCCCAGCGGCTGCTGGGTGACCAGCGAGTACGGGCCGGTCGAGCGGGCGTGGATCTTGTCGTCGACCAGGTGCAGCAGCTTGAGGATGTACATGTAGCCGACCGTGACCTTGCCCTCGTAGGGCTCGCCGGTGCGGCCGTTGTAGAGCTGCGCGGTGCCGGACGCCTTGGCGCCCTCGCGGCCATCGAGGTCGACCCCGAGGTCGACCCCGCGCTCCTGGTTCTCCCGCTGCCAGCTGACCAGGGCATGGTCGACGTCCTCGACGGTGGCGCCGTCGAAGACCTGGGTGGCCACGTAGACGCGGCCATCGCCGTCCTCGGAATGCGCCTGTTTGTAGGACTCGGAGCCGTCGTCGTACCAGCCGTTCGCCGCGACCCAACCGAGGTGGGTCTCGAGGATCTGACCGATGTTCATCCGGCTCGGCACGCCGAGCGGGTTGAGGATGACGTCGACGGGGGTCCCGTCGGCCAGGTGCGGCATGTCCTCCTCGGGCACGATCTTCGAGATCACACCCTTGTTCCCGTGGCGGCCGGCGAGCTTGTCGCCCTCGGCGATCTTGCGCTTGGTCGCGACGTAGACGCGGACCAGGTCGTTGACGCCGGGCGGCAGGTCGTCGCCGTTGTCGCGCGAGAAGGTCAGCACCTCGATCACGACCCCGCCCTCGCCGTGCGGCACTTTCAGCGAGGTGTCGCGGACCTCGCGCGCCTTCTCCTTGAAGATCGCGCGGATCAGCTTCTCCTCGGCGGTCAGCTCGGTCTCGCCCTTCGGCGTCACCTTGCCGACCAGCAGGTCACCGGAGACGACCTCGGCGCCGACGCGGACGATGCCGCGCTCGTCGAGGTTGCGCAGGCTCTCCTCGCTGCGGTTGGGGATGTCGCGGGTGATCTCCTCGTCGCCGAGCTTGGTCGTGCGGGCGTCGATCTCGTACTGCTCGATGTGGATCGAGGTCAGTTCGTCGTCCTTGACCAGGCGCTCGGAGAGGATGATCGCGTCCTCGAAGTTGTAGCCCTCCCAGGACATGAAGGCGACCAGGCAGTTCTTGCCGAGGGCGATCTCGCCACCGCCGGTGGAGGAGCCGTCGGCGAGCACGTCGCCGGCCTTCACCTTCTGGCCCGTGTTGACGATCGGGCGCTGGTGGATGATCGTCCCCTGGTTCGAGCGCATGAACTTGTGCAGCGGGTACTCGTCGTTTTTCGAGCCGTGGCTGACGACGATCTTCTCGGCGTCGACGTGGGTCACCTCGCCGTCGTTCTCGGCGAGGACGACGTCACCGGAGTCGATCGCGGTGCGGCGCTCCATGCCGGTGCCGATCAGCGGCGGGTCCGGCTTCAGCAGCGGCACCGCCTGGCGCTGCATGTTCGAGCCCATCAGCGCCCGGTTGGCGTCGTCGTGCTCGAGGAACGGGATCAGCGAGGTCGCCACCGACCAGATCTGCGACGGCGAGACGTCCATCAGGTCGACTTCCTTGGGAGTCGCGGTCGCGTACTCCTGCTCACCGGCGCGGACCAGCACCTGCGGGCCTTTCAATTTACGCGTCTTGGGATCGATCTCGGCGTTCGCCTGGGCGATCACCTTGTCCTCCTCCTGGGTCGCGTCCAGGTGGACGATCTCTTCGCTGACGACGCCGTCCTCGACCACCCGGTAGGGGGTCGTGACGAAGCCGTGCTCGGAGACCTGGGCATAGGAGGAGAGCGAGCCGATCAGGCCGATGTTCGGACCCTCCGGCGTCTCGATCGGGCACATCCGGCCGTAATGGGTCGGGTGCACGTCGCGGACCTCGATCGGGGCCCGCTCACGGGTCAGACCGCCGGCGCCGAGCGCCGAGAGCCGGCGCCGGTGCGTGAGCCCGGTGAGGCTGTTGGTCTGGTCCATGAACTGCGAGAGCTGCGAGGAGCCGAAGAACTCTTTCATCGCCGCCACGACCGGGCGGATGTTGATGATCGTCTGCGGCGTGATCGCGTCCGAGTCCTCGGTGGTGAGGCGCTCGCGGACGACGCGCTCCATCCGGTAGAGGCCGATCCGGAAGGCCTCCTGGATCAGCTCGCCGACCGTGCGCAGGCGCCGGTTGCCGAAGTGCTCGTACTCGTCGAGGTGATCGTAGACCGCCTCGCGCGGGTAGGTCAGGGCCTCCGCGGCGTAGTCTTTGATCGGGTTCTCCTCGTCGACCTCCTCGGGGATCCCGAGCAGCTTCGGCAGCGAGGTCAGCTCCTTGACCAGGGCGATGATGTCGTCGTGGGTGAGGACCCGGGTCTCGAGGTCGATGTCGAGGTCGAGGCGCGCGTTGAGCTTGTAGCGGCCGACCCGGGTGAGGTCGTAGCGCTTGGGGTCGAAGAACAGCTGGTCGAGCAGGCCGCGGGCGGCGTCGACCGACGGCGGCTCGCCGGGACGCTGCTTTTTGAACAGCTCGATCAGGGCGCCCTCTTCGGTCCGGGTCGCCTCGGTGTCCGCCTCGATCGTGTGCCGGATGTAGATCGAGTTGTCGAACAGGTCGAGCAGTTTCTCGTCCTCGACGTAGCCCATTGCCCGCAGCAGCACGGTCACCGGCAGTTTCCGCTTGCGGTCGATGCGGACGAAGACTTTGCCTTTTTTGTCGACTTCGAGCTCCAGCCAGGAGCCGCGGGCCGGCATCAGGTTGGCGATGAAGACCTGCTTTTCGGGATCCTTCGGGGCCATCACGTAGGCGCCCGGGGACCGGACCAGCTGCGTCACGACGACGCGCTCGGTGCCGTTGATGATGAAGGTCCCGCGCTCGGTCATCCACGGGAAGTCGCCCATGAAGACGGCCTGCTCACGGATCTCGCCGGTCTCTTTGTTCTGGAAGGCGACGGTCGCGGTCAGCGGACGCGAGTACGTCATGTCCTTCTCGCGGCACTCCTCGATCGAGTTCGGCGGCTCCTCGAATTTGAACTGACCGAAAACGATCTGCAGGTTCCCCGTGTAGTCCTCGATCGGGGATATGTCGTCAATCGTCTCCCGGAGGCCACCGTTGACCGGATCGGTCAGTTCCGCGAAGGAACGACGCTGGATGTCGATCAGGTGTGGGACCTCTGGTGGGTTCTCTAGGCGGGAAAAGCTCCTACGGGTTACAGGGGCAGCGTTTGAACGTGCCAAAGTCGGCGACTCCTCGGGCGGTCAGAGGGACGTAGATACAGCGGCAAATATGGGCAGGGGCACACAGTTGGCGCGCGACCGCGAAACATAGCAGGCGGCCGCACCCGACCCCAAACCTGGCTCCCAGAGCGGGATCAGGATGGAACAGCTTAGCGCGAGACGCTAGTCGAGTCTGCCTTTCGCGTCGCTATGCGACGCCAACGGCAGACTCGATGGAGCTCGTCGAGCTATTTGAGCTCGACCGTGGCGCCAGCCTCCTCGAGTTCGGCTTTGAGTTTCTCGGCCTCCTCGCGCTCGACGCCCTCTTTGACGGGGCCGGGCGCGGCGTCGACCACGGCCTTGGCCTCTTTGAGGCCGAGGCCGGTCGCGTTGCGGACCACTTTGATCACCGGCACTTTCTGGCCGCCGACCTCGGTGATGACCACGTCGACCGTCGAGGACTCTTCCTCGCCGCCGCCGTCCTCGCCACCGCCGCCAGCGGCCGCGGCCGGAGCCGCCGCGGCGACAGCCGTCGCGGACACCCCGAACTCCTCCTCGAGCGCTTTGATCCGCTCGGAGAGCTCGAGCACCGAGATGCCTTTCAGCTCCTCGATCCAGTCCTCGGTTGAAGTCTTGGTTGCCATCGGTCGCTACCCCTCTTCCTCGTTTGAATCTTTCGCAGTCTCGGTGTCCTCGGTCGCCTCGGTCTCGCCGGAGTCGGGCGCGTCGGCCTGGTCGGCGGGCGGCTCGTCAGAAGTTCCGCCCGCCTCCTCGGCTTCGCCTCCGGGGGCGGCCGGGTCGCCAGTCTCCTGCTCAGCAGCCGGTGCTTCCTCGCCCTCCGCCGAAGAATCAGGCTGTGACGGCTCCGGGCTCGTGTCTGACTCACTCTCGGCCGGAGCGGCGACGGGCGCCTCGCCGCTGACCAGGCCCTGCTCGGCGATCTGGCCGAGCTGCTGGGCGAGGCCTCCGATCAGCGAGCCGAGGCCGCGGACCAGCCCGGTCAGCGGGCTGGCGATGACGCCGGCGAGCTGGCCGTTGAGGACCTCGCGGGCGGGCAGTTTGGCGATCGCTTTGAAGGCCGCCTCGTCGAGCGAGGTGCCGTCCATGAAGCCGCCCTTGTAGGTGAGGACGTCGTGCTCTTTGTTGAAGGTCGAGATCGCTTTCGCGGCCTGGGCGGTGTCGCCGCGGACGAAGGTCAGCGCGGTCGGGCCGGTGAGCAGCTCCGGCAGCCGCTCCTCGCCGACCTGGTCGGCGGCGATCTTGGTCAGCCGGTTTTTGACGACCCGGAAGCTGGCGTCGGCTTCGCGCAGCTTGCCGCGCAGCTCGGCGGCCTGGGAGACGGAGATACCGCGGTAGTCGACGGCGAAGATCGCTTCAGCGCCCTCGATCTGGGCGGCGATCTCTTTTATGGCTGCTGACTTTTGCTCGCGGTTCATCTACTCGTCCTGCACCGGGCTTACTGGGGTTCCGGCCGGTGGTCTGGGGTCGGGCGGCGACGCAGTGTAGAGCAATCGATCCGCGGGCGCTCCCAGACAGCGGGGTGCCGGCGCGGGTGTCGCTGGCTCGACCCACGATCGAGTCCTGCATCGACCCCCTGTACGGGCGCAAATGCAGGACTCGAATGCTCGGGGACCGGCGACAACCGGCCGCCGATCCGCTTGCGCCTCGGAATCGGTCCGGCGGCGCTGCGGCTCAGGCCGTGACCGGCTCCTGCTCGGCCTCGGCCTCGGCCGGCTCGGCGCTCGGCGGTTCGGGCGCGGCCTCGGCGCTGCTGTTCGAAGTCCCGTCGCGGTCGGCTTTCGAAGCGGTGTCGACCCGGATCCCGGGACCCATCGTCGTCGCCAGGGTGACCGAGCGCAGGTATTTGCCTTTGGCGCCGGCGGGCTTGGCGCGGACGATCTCGTCGATCACCGCGTCGTAGTTGTCGAGCAGTTTCTCCGCCTCGAAGCCTGCCTTGCCGATCGCCAGGTGGACGATCGCCTGGCGGTCGGTGCGGTATTCGACTTTGCCCGACTTGGAGTCGCCGACGGCTTTCTCGACGTCCTCGGTGACGGTGCCGACTTTCGGATTCGGCATCTTGCCCTGCGGGCCGAGGATGCGGCCGAGCTGGCCGACCACCGGCATCATGTCCGGGGTCGCGATCGCGACGTCGAAGTCGGTCCAGCCCTCCTGCACTTTCTCCGCCAGGTCCTGGCCGCCGACGAAGTCGGCGCCGGCCGCTTCGGCGTCGCGGGCCTGCTGGCCCTGGGCGAAGACGGCGACGCTGACGTCCTTGCCGAGCCCGTGCGGCAGGGCCAGGGTGCCGCGCAGCTGTTCGTCGGCGTGGCGGACGTTGACGCCGAGCAGCACGTGGACCTCGACCGTCTCGTCGAACTTGGCGCTCGCGGTCTCCTTGATCAGGCCGACCGCCTCGGCCGGCGGGTAGGCGCGGTCGCGCTGGACCTTCTGGTACTGCTGGCGGTATCGCTTGCCGTGGGCCATCTTCGGGGCTCCTAGGCGACGTCGACGCCCATCGAGCGGGCGGTGCCGGCGATGATCTTCGAGGCGGCGTCGATGTCGTTTGCGTTGAGGTCGGGCATCTTGCGTTCGGCGATCTCGCGGATCTGGTCCTGGGTGATCGTCCCGACTTTGTTGACGTGGGGCTCGCCGGAGCCCTTCGGGATGCGGATCGCTTCCTTGATCAGGACCGCGGCCGGCGGCGTCTTGGTGATGAAGGTGAACGAGCGGTCCTCGTAGACGGTGATCTCTACCGGGATGATCGTCCCACCCTCGCCCTGGGTCTGCGCGTTGAACGCTTTGCAGAAGTCCATGATGTTGACGCCGTGCTGACCCAGCGCCGGGCCGACCGGCGGCGCCGGGTTGGCGTTGCCTGCCTGGATCTGCAGCTTGATGATCGTGAGGACTTTTTTCGCCATGAGCGGGTCGGTGAGGGTAGCGGTTCGGTGAGGTCGGTGGTCGGCGGGGCGTTAAATCTTCTTCACCTGGTCGTAGCCCACCTCGACCGGCGTCTCGCGGCCGAAGATCGAGACCAGGACCTTGAGTTTGGCCGCGTCCTCGTTGATCTCGGCGATCTCGCCGGAGAAATCGGAGAGCGGGCCGGAGATGACTTTGACCGATTCGCCGATCGCGAACTGGGCCTGGGTCCGGGGCCGCTCGGCGGTCTCGCGGTGGAGCAGGCGGTCGACCTCCGGTTTCGAGAGCGGCACCGGTTTGTTGCGCGAGCCGACGAAGCCGGTGACCCCCGGGGTGTTCTTGACCAGCCCCCAGGCGTCGTCGGTCATCTCCATGTTGACGAGCACGTAGCCGGGCATCGTCC
>JBFWMZ010000065.1:0-8872 GCA_050251335.1 Solirubrobacterales bacterium | reverse complement strand
CGCCCTGCATCATCTTCATGGACGAGATCGACGCCGTCGGCCGCCACCGCGGCGCCGGCATGGGCGGCGGTCACGACGAGCGCGAGCAGACGCTGAACCAGCTGCTGGTCGAGATGGACGGCTTCGAAATGAAGGACAACATCATCTTGATCGCGGCCACCAACCGGCCCGACATCCTCGACCCGGCGCTGCTGCGGCCGGGCCGCTTCGACCGCCAGGTCGTCGTCGACCGTCCGGACCGCAAAGGGCGCAAACACATCCTCGAGGTTCACACCCGCGGCAAGCCGCTGGGCCGCGAAATCGACCTCGACACGCTGGCCGGCCAGACCCCCGGCTTCACCGGCGCCGACCTCGCCAACCTGATCAACGAGGCGGCGCTCCTGACCGCGCGTTCGGGCAAGCGCGAGATCACGATGAAGGAGCTCGAGGAGGGGATCATGCGGGTGATCGCCGGCCCCGAGAAGAAGACCCGGGTGATGAGCGAGAAGGAGCGCCTGGTCACCGCCTACCACGAGGTCGGCCACGCGATCGTCGGCCAGCTGCTGCCGAACACCGACCCGGTCCACAAGATCTCGATCATCAGCCGCGGGCAGGCGCTCGGCTACACGATCAGCCTGCCGACCGAGGACAAGTTCCTCACCACCCGCGCCGAGCTGACCGACACGATGGCGATGACCCTCGGTGGTCGCGCCGCCGAGGAGATCGTCTTCGGCGAAATCACCACCGGCGCCTCCAACGACCTCGAAAAGGTGACCGAGTCGGCGAAGCAGATGGTGATGCGGTTCGGGATGTCGGAGAAGCTCGGCCCGCGCGTCTTCGGCCACGACCGCGGCCAGCCCTTCCTCGGCCGCGAGTTCTCCTCCGAGCCCGACTACTCCGACGAGATCGCCCGCGACATCGACGGCGAGATCCGTCGCATCGTCGAGAACGCCCACCAGACCGCGAAGAGCCTGCTGAACGAAAAGAGCAGCGAGCTGGAGCGGATCTCGAAGCTGCTGCTCGAGCGGGAGACGATCGACGCCGACGAGTTCGTCGCGCTGCTCGAAGGCAAGACCGAGGACGAAGCCTTCAAGGACGACGAAGAGGAGCCGACCGGTCCGGCCGAGCCCGCTCCAGAGCCCGAACGGGCACGGCCCGCGGCCCGGCCGAACCCGCGGCCAAGGCCAGGCTTCGCCGGCGGCGACGCAAGCTAGAGACGCGCCCTGACCGGCGCCTGGCGGCGTCCTCGGTCGCTCATGTGCAGAGCACACTTCGCTCCCTGCGTCCTTGCCAGTCTTGGTCAGGGCGCGTCTCTACGCTGCGGCCGAGAACCTTCGATACTCGCGCCATGAAATTGATGGGGATCGTCAACGTGACGCCCGATTCGTTCTCCGACGGGGGAGCTTTTGAGGACCCCGGCGCGGCGATCGAGCACGGGCGGCGGCTGCTCGCCGAGGGGGCCGGGATCCTCGACGTCGGCGGCGAATCGACCGCGCCGGGGGCGGCGCCGGTGACCGAGGAGGTCGAGCTGGCGCGGGTCGAGCCGGTGGTCGCGGCGCTGGCTGGGGCGGGGGCGACGGTCTCGATCGACACCTCGAAGGCCGCCGTCGCGGCGGCGGCGCTCGACGCCGGGGCGGGGATCGTCAACGACGTCAGCGCCCTGCGCGGCGACCCCGAGATGGCGCCGCTCTGCGCCGAGCGCGGCGCGATCGTGGTCCTCACCCACATGCTGGGGACGCCGGCGACGATGCAGGAGCACCCCAGCTACCGCGAAGTCGTCGCCGACGTGCGCGAGTTCTTCGCCGAGCGGCTCGCCGCCGCGGCCCGGGCCGGGATCGAGGAGGAGCGGGTCTGGCTCGACCCCGGGATCGGCTTCGGCAAGACCGACGCCCACAACGCCGCCCTGCTGCGGCGGCTCGGCGAGCTGAACGAGCTCGGCCGGCCGCTGGTGGTCGGCACCTCGCGCAAGAGCTTCATCGGCCGGGTCGACGGCTCGCCGCCCGAGGAGCGCCTCGGCGGCACGATCGCCTCCTCGCTGCTCGCCGCGGCCAACGGCGCCGCCGTGCTCCGCGTCCACGACGTCGCCGCGATGCGCCAGGCCCTGCGGGTCGCGGACGCCGTCCTCGGGTAGGTTCCAGGTGAACATGGAGGCGCACGGCAACGGCATCGAGGCGAGCGCGGAGATCGAGCTCCGCGGCCTCTCGATCTACACCCACCACGGCGTCACCGACGCCGAGCAGGAGATCGGCCAGCGCCTCGAGTTCGACATCTCCTTCGACGTCCCCGACTGCGACGCGATGCTGACCGACCGGCTCGAGGACACCGTCGACTACGCCCAGGTCTGCGACATCGTCGCCCTCGCCGCGACCGAGCGCAGCTACCGCACCCTCGAGCGCCTCTGCCAGGTGGTCGGCGAGCGGCTGATGGAGCGCTACGGCTCGGACAGCGTCCGCGTCCGCGCCGCCAAGCCGGAGCCGCCGCTGCCGTTGGCGATCCAGGAGGTCGCTGTCGAGGTCACCCAGGAGCGGGCGGTCGAAGACGAAGAAGACGAAGGCTCCGGCGAGTAGCTCGTCAGGATTGGCGCGATGCCCCGCCGCACCGGCTACCTCGGCCTCGGCTCCAACCTCGGCGACCCCGCCGCCCAGCTGCGCGCCGCCGTCATCCTCCTGCCCGAGCACGGGATCGAGGTCGAGGCGATCTCCTCGACCTACCTGACCGAGCCGGTCGGCGAGGTCCTCGACCAGCCCGACTTCCTCAACGCCGCTCTGCGGATCGCAACCGAGCTCGAGCCCGAGGAGCTGCTCGACGCCTGCAAGCAGATCGAGGCCGAGCGCGGCCGCAGCTTCGACGCCCCGCGCCACAGCCCCCGTCCGCTCGACGTCGACCTGCTGCTGCTCGGCGACCTGGTCTACCGCAGCGAGCGACTCACCCTGCCGCATCCGCAGGTGAGCAGCCGCCGCTTCGTCCTCGTCCCGCTGCTCGAGCTCGAGCCGAGCCTGAGCCTGCCCGACGGCACCAGCCTCGCCGAGGCCCTGGCGTCGCTCCCGGAGGGGGAACGCGTCGAGCGTGCCGGCACGATCTGAGGCGGCGGGCCAGGCCGCGGCGGGCTAGGCGGAGGAGGCTGGAGCGCCGAGCGCGTCGAGCCAGGCGGCGGGGAAGACCGGCGGGGTGTGGCCGGGGTAGTCCGGGACGATCCGCTCGGCCAGGCCGGCCGCGGGGCGACCCTCGATTGCCGGGCGCAGGTCGGCCATCGTCAGCGCCAGCCCGATCGAGGGAGCGATCTGGAGGTCGGCGGCGTTCGGCTCCTCGCCGCCGATCGCGCCGGCCTCGATGTAGGCGTCGACCCGGTCGAGCAGGCCTGGAAGGGCGGCGAGCGCGGCGCGGGCGTTCTCATCGCTGGATTCGTTGAAGCGCGCCGAGAGGGCGACGATCGGCGCCGCCGTCTTCATCGCCAGGCCGATCGGCATGCCGATCTTCGCCCCCTCCGAGTAACTCCGCAGCGGCTCCTTGTCGTGCTTGAAACCCCACCACAGCAGCTGCCGGATCGGGTGCTGCAGCTCCTCGTCGCCGAACCGCTCGGCCTCCTCGACCGCGGCGCGGCGCTCCGGATCGGCGGGGAACAGGGGCGGCTCGGGGACGCGGCGGTCGAGCTCGCGGGCGATCGGCCGCGAGCCCTGGACCCTGGCGCCGTCGATCTTCAGCGCCGGCACGGTGACGCCGGCGAAGCCGGCGGCGCGCAGAGCGAGCTTCGAGATCACCGGCAGCAGGTCGGTCCGCTTGTAGGCGATGCCCTTGCGCTCGAGCATCAGCGCCGCGGCGATGCTCGGGTGCGAAGCGGGGATGACGAAGAGCCTTGCCTTCATGACACGATCCTATGCAGAGGTTGGCCCGGAAGCAACGGTTGGTCCCCGATCCTCGAGCAGGGATAATCCGCCGATGCTGCTCGCGGTCGACGTCGGCAACACCCAGACCCACCTCGGCGCCTTCGAAGGCGAGGAGCTGGTCGAGCACTGGCGCTTTCAGACCCGCTCGGGCGCCACCGGCGACGAGTTGGCCGAGCGCATCGACGGGCTCTTCTCGCTCAGCGAGATGTCCTTCACCGCGGTTGACGCGGTCTGCGTCTCCTCGGTCGTGCCGCCGCTCGGCGGTGAGTTCGAGCGGCTCAGCGAGCGCTATCTCGATGCCGAGTGCCTGACGGTCGGCCCCGGGGTGAGGACCGGGATGCCGATCCGGATCGAGAACCCGATCGAGGTCGGCGCCGACCGCCTGGTCAACGCGATCGCCGCCTACGACCGTTTCGGCGAGGCCTGCATCTCGGTCGATTTCGGCACCGGCATCAACATCGACGCGGTCTCCGCCGCGGGCGAGTACCTCGGCGGCGCGATCGGACCCGGGCTGGGGCCCTCGCTCACCGCCCTGATCGACCGCGCCGCCCGGATCTCGCGCGTCGAACTCGAAGAACCACGGGAAGCGATCGGCCGCTCGACCCGGGCGGCGATCAACTCCGGCTTCATCTTCGGCTTCGCCGGCCTGATCGACGGCATCGTTCGCAGGATGGAAGCGGAACTGCCGAACCCGCGGGTGCTCGCCAGCGGCGGTTACGCCGCCGCCGTGGTCCCCTTCACCGAGACGATCGACGAGGTCGACGACCTGCTGACGCTGACCGGCCTGCGGCTGATCCACGAGCGCAACTCGTCCCGATGAGCGCCAGGCCCGCGCTCACCGACCCCTTCGAGATCGGCGGCATCCGCCTCGCCAACCGGGTCCTGCTGGCGCCGCTGGCCGGGATCGGCAACTGGTTCGTGCGGCTGCAGGCGAAACGGCACGGCGCCGGGCTCGCGGTCTCGGAGATGGTCTCGAGCTTCGCCCTCCACTACCGCAACGAGCGCACCCTGCGCGACCTGCTGCGGATCCACCCGGACGAGCATCCGGTCTCGCTGCAGCTCTTCGGGCACGACCCGGAGGTGATGCGCTCGGGCGCCGCGATCGCCGCCGCGGCTGGCGCCGACCTGATCGACATCAACATGGGCTGCCCGGTGCCGAAGGTGCGCAAGACCGGCGCCGGCGCCCAGCTGCTGCGCGACCCTGAGCTGGCGCTGGCGCTGGCCCGCGCCGCCGGCGAGGGCAGCGGCCTGCCGGTCACCGTCAAGCTGCGCTCCGGAGTCGAGGCCGGGGACACCTCGGGCTTCGACCTGGCCGTGCGGCTGGCCGAGGAGGCCGGCGTCGCGGCGCTCGGCTTCCACCCGCGCGCCGCGACCAAGGGCCACAGGGGCCAGCCTGATTACGCCTTGACGCGGCGCCTGGTCGAGGCGGTCGAGGTGCCGGTGATCGTCTCCGGCGGGCTGGCCGACGCCGACGCCGCTCGCCGCGCCTACGAGGAGTCGGGCGCCGACGCGGTGATGATCGCCCGCGGCTCGCTCGGCAACCCGTGGGTCTTCGAGGAGCTGACCGGCCGCCGCCAGCAGCCGCCGCCGCGCGAGGAGGTCGCCGCCGAGCTGCTCTGGGTGATCGATCGCGCCGAGGAGCACCTCGGCGAGGAGCGCGCCAGGCGCTACCTGCGCAAGTTCTACCCCTGGTACACGGCCAGGCTGGAGGCGCCGCCAGGGGTCGTCGACGAGCTGCAGCGCAGTGCCGACCTGCCCCGCGCCCGGCAACTGGTGGCGGCGATGGCGCCCGCCCTCGCCACCGCCTGAACCGGCCCTCGCCATCGCCTGAATCCGCCCTCGCCACCGCCTGAATCCGCCCGGCAGAGCCATTTGCCGACGGTTTGGAAGGCCTGTCCAGCCGACGAACCACCCTCGCTATAATCCCGCGCTCTTTGGCCCGGGTGTGGCGCCCTTCTAGCCGCACCGGGGCGTTTTTTTCGGTCGGGGAGCCGAATCCACGGCTCCGGAAAGCAAAAGCGAGGTAGCACTGGTGAGTCGTCAGGCGGTCATCACCCCAGAGGGGCTGGAGAAGCTCAAAGAGGAAATCGAGTTCCTCTCGACGACCAAGCGACGCGAGGTCGCGGAGCGAATCAAAGAAGCGCGCGAATTCGGCGACATCTCCGAGAACGCCGAATACGACGACGCCAAGAACGAACAGGCGCTGCTCGAGAACCGGATTGTCCAGCTCGAGGAGCGGCTGCGCCGCGCCACCGTGATCGACGAGAAGGCGCTGGGGACCGACGAGGTCGGCTTCGGCTCGATCGTCCACGTCAAAGACCAGAAAACCGGCGACTCGCAGAAATTCCAGATCGTCGGCTCGACCGAGGCCAACCCGCTCGAGCACAAGCTCTCCAACGAGTCGCCGATCGGCAAAGCCCTGGTCGGCAAGAAACGCAACGACATCGTCACCGTCGAGCCGCCGCGCGGGCCGAAGAAAAAACTCAAAATCACGAAGATCGAGACCGCTTGAGCGTCGGTAGGCTCGCGTCCCGATGAGCGAGCCGACCGACCAGCCGAAGCTCTCCGACGTCCTCGCCGACCGCCGCGCCAAGCTGGAGCGGATTCGCGAGGCGGGGATCGAGCCGTTCCCGCACGAGTTCTCCGGGCGGGAGGAGATCGGCGAGGTGCGGGCCGCGCACGAGGGCCTGGCGCCGGGGATCGAAACCGAGTCGCGGCACCGGGTGGCGGGACGGCTCGTCGCCCGCCGTGGCCACGGCAAGAACGCCTTCCTCGACCTCCGCGACGGCAGCGGCCAGATCCAGCTGCACGCCCGCGAGGACCTGCTCGGGCCCGAGGCCTTCGGGCTGCTGATCGACCTCGACCTCGGCGACCTGATCGGCGCCGAGGGGACAGCGATGGCTACCCGGCGCGGCGGCGAGCTCTCACTGGCGATCGACCGCTGGCGGCTGCTGGCCAAGAGCCTGCGGCCGCCGCCCGACAAGTTCCACGGCCTCGAGGACACCGAGACCCGCTTCCGTCGCCGCGAGCTCGACCTGATCGCCAACGAGGAGAGCCGCCGGCTCTTCGCGACCCGGGCGCGGACGATCTCGGAGATTCGCCGCTGGTTCGACGAGCGCGGCTTCGTCGAGGTCGAGACGCCGGTCCTGCAGCCGCTCTACGGCGGCGCTCTGGCGCGCCCCTTCACCACCCACCACAACGCGCTCGACCGCGACCTCTACCTGCGGATCGCGACCGAGCTCTACCTCAAGCGGCTGATCGTCGGCGGCATCGACCGGGTCTACGAGCTCGGCAAGGACTTCCGCAACGAGGGCGTCTCGCACAAGCACAACCCCGAGTTCACGATGATCGAGTGGTACGAGGCCTACGCCGACTACGAGGTCACCGCGCACGAGCTCGAGCAGCTGGTCGCCGAGGTCTGCGAGCGGGTGCTGGGCACCACCGTCGTCAAGCGCGGCGAGGAGGAGATCGACTTCGCGCCGCCCTGGCGCCGGCTCACCCTGCGCGAGGCGATCCTCGAGCGCTCCGGCGTCGACATCGCCGAGCACCCCGACCGCGAGGCGCTGGCGCGGGCGATCGGCGGCGAGGTCGACCCCAGCGAGGGGTGGGGCAAGCTGGTCGACGGGCTGCTCTCGCGCGACGTCGAGCCGGCCCTGGTGCAGCCGACCTTCCTGCTCGACTACCCGAGCGAGCTATCGCCGTTCGCCAAGGCGCACCGCTCCGAGCCGGGACTGGTCGAGCGCTGGGAGGCCTTTGCCGGCGGGGTCGAGATCGCCAACTCGTTCACCGAGCTGAACGACCCCGACGAGCAGCGGCGGCGGTTCGAGCAGCAGGCGGCCGAGCAGCGGCGTGGCGACGAGGAGGCCCAGCCCTACGACGAGGCGTTCGTCGAGGCGCTGGAGGTGGGAATGCCGCCGACCGGCGGCGTCGGGCTGGGGATCGACCGGCTGGTGATGCTGATGACTGGGGCGAAGTCGTTGCGCGAGGTGTTGCTGTTTCCGGCGATGCGGGGGTGAGGGGACGGCGAGGGTTCGGGGGTTGCGGGGGAGGGGGTCGGGGGTACCACCCCCGGCATCATAGCAGGAATTACAGGGGGGGGTCCCCCGACCCCCCTCCGCAGGACGCGACGGCCACACCCCCTTTTTCCTGAAAGCTGACTAAGGACGGGGGCGTCCCGGTTGCGCTTCTCCCCACGCGTTGCACTTCTCCCCACGCGACGCCTTTGTCCCCGCATACCGGGGACAACCGCAACGGGTGGGGACAAGCGCAACGAGGTCGGCCCGCTCCTCCCGCTCGGCCCGCTCGGCCCGCTCCTCCCGCTCGGCCCGCTCGCCGCCAGCTCATCGGATCTAGCCGGCCAGCCCCCGTCCCTCGCAAGCTCAAAGAGATGGGGCGGACTGACCCTGGGACCTCACGGATTCTCGCGGGCGAGCGTCGGCAGGACCCCCGAACGTTTTGCGGCTGAGGGTCGGAGCTCCCCCGAGGCGCCAGCCGAATCCGATCCACCCCGACAGGCCGAGCGAGGGGGTCCTGCCGACGCTCGCCCAGCGCCGCCAACCCCAGTCCCTAGCCCGTCCCGCGAACCCTTCCCCAGCCCCCTCGGACCCCCACCCAGCCGCCCCGCGGCGTGATCCTGATCACGGACGTATAGCCCAGTTGACGCGATTGTCGTCACAGAAGTCCCCAGCTACGCTTGAAAGCCCGCTCTTAGCGAGCATCCGGGGTCCGAGGCCGGACTGCCGGGCTCGGTAGAGTTAGGGGACAGATAGGCGCCTTCCGCAAGCGATCGGGCGCCAGCAGGAAGCTACTCGGGCCACCCGGGTTTCGATCGAGAAGAGGTTTCGTTTGTTCGAGCGGTTCACTGAGAGAGCCCGTCAGGTAGTCGTCCTAGCCCAAGAGGAGGCTCGGACGCTCAAGCACAACTACATCGGGACCGAGCACATCCTGCTCGGCCTGCTCCGCGAGGAGGAGGGCCTGGCTGCCCGCGTCCTCGAGTCCCTGGACATCAC
>JBFWMZ010000064.1:0-9638 GCA_050251335.1 Solirubrobacterales bacterium | reverse complement strand
GTGGTGACCAGGGAGACCATCTGGTCGAGGAAGGGGAGCGAGTAGTGCTCGAGGACGGGGCGGGTCGAGGTCCCCTCGTGGAGCTCGGAGACGGCCTCCTGGCGGCGCTTGGTGAAGCCGAGGAAGGCGGCGAGGAAGCCGGTGCAGAGGATCAGCCATTCGGAGGCGTGGGCGTCGACGGCGCTGGCGCCGGCGGCGACGCGGAGGATGAAGAGGCCGGCGAGGACCATCACGTCGATGATCACGATCTGCTTGAGGCCGAGGCTGTAGGCCATCTGGGCGACGCCGTAGCCGACCACCATCAGGCCGACCTGCCAGTTGACGGCGAAGGCGATCGCGATCGCGACCACGGCCAGGGCGGGAGCGATGGCTTTCGCGGTGGTCTCGGAGAGCTCGCGGGCGGCGAGCGGGCGGAAGCGCTTCTTCGGGTGCTTGCGGTCGAGCTCGACGTCGATCAGGTCGTTGACGAAGTAGCCGGCGCTCGAGATCAGGCAGAAGGAGACGAAGGTGATGACGGCCATCAGGATCTCGTGGCCGTGGGTGAACTTGCCCGAGAAGAGCAGGCCGGCGAAGACGAAGACGTTTTTGATCCACTCCTTCGGCCGGCCGGTCTTGATCGCCGCGCGCAGCGGCGAGCGGCGCGGCACGACGGGCTCCTCGTGGGCGTCGCCGGCCTGCGGATCGGCGGGTACGGTCGGCTGTTCGGAGGTGATCGTTTCCATCAGGGAGGCGGACCGGTGGGTTCGGCCCACCTGCGGATTTCCCTGCCGGGAGGAAAATCCCTCGCGACAGGGTAGCGACGCTCCCGCCCGCGTGGCACCCCCTCGCTTGTCGCCCACAGGGCTACAAGCGAGGGGGCAGGGGCTCAGGCGGGGTCGATCAGGACGCCGGGGTTGAGGGTGCCGGCGGGGTCGAGCTCGGCCTTGGCGGCGCGCAGGGCGGCGGCGAAGGGCGGCGGGCGCTGGCGGTCGTACCAGGGCCGGTGGTCGCGGCCGACCGCGTGGTGGTGGGTGATCGTCGCCCCGCCCGCGATCAGGACCTCGGAGACCGCCGACTTGATCTCGTCCCACTGGGCGATCTCGCCGCCGCGGATCGCCGGCGCCAGCACCGTGAAGTAGGGCGCCGGGCCGTCGGGGTAGACGTGGGTGAAGCGGCAGCTGATCCGCGCCGCGCCGCGTCCCTCGGGCGCCGCGCCGGAGACCTCGCCGACGACCCGCCGCGCGGTCTCGATCACCGTCGCGTGCAGCTCCTCGAAGCGGTCCCAGGTGACCGCCGTCTCGAAGGTCTCGGAGAGGACGCCGCAGGCGACGAAGGTGTCTCGCAGGTAGGGGGCGAGGAGGAAGGCGCCGCGCCAGCTCTCGACCGCGTCGGCCGCCTCCCTGCCCGCGGCGGCGCCCGCGGGCGTCCGCTCGCCGCCGGTGACGCGGCTCCGTCCCGGCCGGCCGCCGTGCTCGCGGGCGAGCTGCAGCGCCTGCTCGAGCTCCTGGTCGACCGCCACCTGGGCGGACTCGAAGCCGACGATCAGGAGCGCCGCCGAGCCGTCGCCGGCGCCGGTCAGCTCGGCCTCGCCGGGGTCAAGGAGGCGGCAGTTGGCGGGATCGAGGCCCGACTGCGAGATCGCCCGCACCGCGGCGGCGCCGGCGAGGAAGTCGTCGAACTCGACCGGCGCCGAGGCGCGGAACTCGGGCCGCGGACGGACCCGCATCCAGGCCTCGGAGATCACGCCGAGGATCCCCTCCGAGCCGGCCAGCAGGCGGTCGGGCGAGGGGCCGGCGCCCGAGGCGGGCAGGCGCCGGCTCTCCCACTCCCCCCGCGGGGTGACGGCGCGCACCGACTCGACCAGGTCCTCGATATGGGTGAGCACGGTGGCGAAGTGCCCGCCGGCGCGGGTCGCGATCCAGCCGCCGAGGGTCGAGTACTCGAAGGACTGCGGGAAGTGACGCAGGGTGAGGCCGTGCTCGCGCAGCTGCTCCTCGAGGCGCGGCCCGGTCGCCCCCGCCTGGATCCGCGCCGCCAGCGAGGTCGGGTCGACCTCGAGCACCCGGTCGAGCCGCCGCAGGTCGAGCGAGACGACCGGGCGCTCACCGAGGCGCGGCTCGACGCCGCCGACGACGCTGGTGCCGCCGCCGAACGGGATCACCGCGGCGCCCTCGGCCTCCGCCCAGGCGAGAACCGCCTCGATCTCCGACTCGTCGCGCGGGTGGGCGACCAGGTCCGGTGGGTTCTCGAACTCGCCGCGGAAGCCACGGACGACGTCGCGGTAGGCCTTGCCGAGCGCGTGGCAGGCGCGCTCGTAGTCGTCGTCGCGGTAGAGGTCGCCGAACCCGCTCGGCCGCTTCAGCCGCGGCCTGCGCAGCTCGACCGCCGCCAGCGGCACCGGCTTCTCGACC
This sequence comes from Solirubrobacterales bacterium, assembly GCA_050251335.1. Lineage (GTDB taxonomy): Bacteria > Actinomycetota > Thermoleophilia > Solirubrobacterales > 70-9 > VAYN01. The sequence continues at coordinate 7,248 of JBFWMZ010000064.1, read as the reverse complement.
TCGCCCCCGAACCCGAACCGCTCGCGAATCCCCGCCGCCGCCTCGCGCAGCTGCGTCGCCGTCGGCGCCTGGTCCTCGTATCCCCACCCCCAGTGCTTGAGCCGCCGCTCCGCCACGGCGTCAACCTACCGTCGGAGTGCCCGGCCGGCCCGAGAGGTTGCCTTTTCCGTCGTATAGCGAGGCAAAAGGCAACCTCAACGCGCTGCCGTTACCAATGGACGCCTTTCATTAGATGTGCGAAAGCCACCGCCTCGGTCGAGGGGGCCTTGTCGCGCGCCTCCTCGGTCGTGCCTTTCGCCGCCTGCGAGTCGGGGAAGAGCTTGTAGGCGGTGTTGAGGATCGAGTCGCTGGCCTTGGGGGCGACCGCGTAGAGGAGCTCGCCGAAGTTGCCGAGTTTGGTCGCCACCTTCTTCGGCCTGTTGACCATCGCCTTGGCGATCATCTCGGCCGCCTCCTCGGGGGTGATCGCCGGGAACATGTCGTACATCCGGGTCGGGGCGATCATCGGCGTCCGCACCAGCGGCATGTGGATCGTCGTCAGGCTGACGCCGTCGTCTTTGACCTCCGAGGCGATCACCCGGCTGAAGGCGTCGAGGGCGGCCTTCGAGGCGACGTAGGCGGAGAAGCGGGGCGGGTTGGTCTGCACCCCGATCGAGCTGATGTTGATGATCTGGCCGCTCTTGCGGGCGCGCATCGTCGGCAGCAGGGCGAGGATCAGCCGCAGGGCGCCGAGGTAGTTGAGCTGGATCGTGCGCTCGAAGTCGTGGAAGCGGTCGTAGGAGAGCGCGATCGAGCGGCGGATCGAGCGGCCGGCGTTGTTGACGAGGACGTCGACGTGGCCGTGGTAGGTGAGCACCTCGTCGGCCATCCGCGCGATGTCGTCCATGTCGGCGAGGTCGCACTGGTGGATGTGGGCGGTGCCGCCGGCGGCGACGATCTCGTCGCGCGTCTCTTCCAGCTTCTCGAGGGTGCGGGCGACGAGCAGCACCGTGGCGCCGGCGTCGGCGACCTTGACCGCGGTCGCTTTGCCGATCCCCGAGGAGGCGCCGGTGATGAGGACGATCTTGCCCCGCACCGCCGCCGACAGCGAGCGGTCCTTGAACAGGTCGGGATCGAGGTTGCGCTCCCAGTAGTCCCAGACCCGCGCCGCGTAGCTCTCCAGCGGCGGCGCTTCGATCCCCGAGCCGGCGAGCGCCGCCTGGGCGCCGCTGGAGTCGAAGGTGGTCGGGTAGTCGACGTAGGTCAGCACCTCGGGCGGCAGGCCGAGCCGCGCCAGGGTCAGCTTCAGCATCCCCTTGGCCGGCGGCAGCCAGCGCAGCGCCCCCCGCACCGCGCCGACCGCCGGCTCGGTGATGTCGGTGTCGAGCCGGACCGTCATCTGCGGCGCGTCGGCCGCCTTGGCGAAGAGGTTGATCACCTCGCCCGCGGTGCGCGGGTTGGGGTCGGTGAGGTGGAAGGCGCGGCCGTCGAGATCGGGCTGGTGGGCGATGTGGTCGATCGCCGCGGCGACGTAGTCGACCGGGACGATGTTGATCTCGCCGCCTTCGACCCCGATCGTCGGCAGCCACGACGGCAGCAGGCGTCGCGCCCGCTGCAGCGCCTTGAAGAAGTAGTAGGGCCCGTCGATCTTGTCGATCTCGCCGGTGCGCGAGTCGCCGACCACGATCCCCGGCCGGTAGACCCGCCAGGGCCGCGGCGACTCCTCGCGGACCAGCCGCTCGGACTCGTGCTTGGTGCGGAAGTAGGGGTTGTTGTCGAGCCGCTCGGCCTCGTCGAACATGTCCTCGCGCCAGCGGCCGCGGTAGAGGCCGGCGGCGGCGATCGAGCTGACCTGGTGGAAGACGCCGGCGTCGAGCGCCCCGGCGAGCTCCAGCGCGTGCCGCGTCCCCTCGACGTTGGCGAGCTCCTGGACGTCGGCCTTGGCGGTGATGTCGTAGATCGCCGCCAGGTGGAAGAAGTGGTCGATCTCGCCCCGCATCGTCAGCAGGTCTTCCTCGGAGACCCCGAGCCCGGGCTGGGTCAGGTCGCCGGCGATCGGCACCACGCGGGCGCCGTCGGCGCCCCAGCCGGTGCGCAGCTCCTCCAGCCGGCCGCGCGAGCCGGCGCGGACGAGGACGTAGATCGTGCCCTCGCGGCGCAGCAGTCGCTCGACCAGATTGCGGCCGATGAACCCGGTTGCTCCAGTGACGAAATAGCCCATTGGGGTACCAGAGTATCTCGGCTCCGCGCCCGCTTGGCGGGTTTCCTAGTATGCAAGCAAGAGATGCCTGAGACGGCCACCGTGCAGATTTCGATGCCCGAGATGGGCGAGTCGGTGACCGAGGGCATCGTTCTCGAGTGGCACGTCGCCGAGGGCGATGCGGTCAGCGAGGGCGACACCGTCGTCGAGGTGTCCACCGACAAGGTCGACGCCGAGGTTCCGGCGCCGGCCGATGGCGTGATCACGAAACTGATCGCCTCCGTCGACGACGAGGTCCCGGTCGGGGCGCCGTTGGCGGAGATGGAGACGGGAGAGGGTTCGGGCGAGCCCCGGCCGGCGGGTCCTGCCGCAGGGGAGGGGTCCTCCCCCTCGCAGGCTTCGGGTGACGACCCCTCCCCTACGTCTCCCGCCGGAGAGGCCACTGCCGCCAACGGCTCCGGGAACGGGGCGGCTGACGTGCGGGCCACGCCGGTCGCTCGGCGAATGGCTGAAGCTACGGGCGTTGACCTGGGGAGCGTCAAGGGCACCGGCCCCGGGCAGAAGGTCACCAAGGACGATGTCCTCGCGGCCGGCAACGGCGGTGCCAACGGGGCGACCGCCGCGGCTCCGGCCGCCGCCGGCGAAGAGAAGCAGCTGCGCGGCCCGGCCGCGATGCTGGCGAAGGCGATGGACGAGAGCCGGGCGGTGCCGACGGCGACCTCGTTCCGGACGATCGCCGTCGACACCCTCGACGCCAAGCGCAAGGCGATCAACGGGCAGCTGAAAGAGCGCGGGCTGAAGACCTCCTTCACCCACCTGGTCGCCTGGGCGATCGTCGAGGCGGCAAGAGACTTCCCGGTGATGGTCCGCGTCTACGAGGAGCGCGACGGCAAGGCGTTCGCGATCGAGAACGGGCCGGTCAACCTCGGAATCGCCGTCGACGTCGAGAAAAAAGACGGCTCGCACAGTCTCATGGTGCCCGCCATCAAGGGCGCCCAGGAGCTCGACTTCGCCGGCTTCCACTCGCGCTACGAAGAGCTGATCGCCAAGACCCGCGAGAACAAGCTGACCGCCGACGACTTCCAGGGCACCAACATCTCGCTCACCAACCCGGGCGGGATCGGCACCGTCGCCTCGGTGCCGCGGCTGCTCTCGGGCCAGAGCGCGATCATCGCCACCGGCTCGATCGCCTACCCGCCGGAGTGGAGCCACGCCTCCCCCGAACGGCTCAAGCAGCTCGGCGTCTCGAAGGTGATGACGCTGACCTCGACCTACGACCACCGGGTGATCCAGGGGGCCGAGTCGGGCGCCTTCCTGCGCCGGGTCGAGCAGCTGCTGCAGGGCGAGGACAGCTTCTACGAGCGGGTCGCCGCCGACCTCGGGATCGAGGCCGGCCCGGTCACCGCTGCCCACGCCGCCGCCGCCTCGGCGCCGCCGCTCAGCGCCGCGCCGCCGAGCGCCGAACCCGCGACCGTCCCCGGCGCGGTCGACGAAGAGCTGCTGCAGGCGGTGCAGGCGGCGACCTCGGTGCTGAAAGCGTTCCGCACCCACGGCCACCTCGCCGCCCACCTCGACCCGCTCGGCTCCGAGCCGAAGGGCGACCCGGCGCTCGAGCCCGAGAACGTCAACCTGACGCCCGAGCTGATGGCGCGGATCCCGGCCTCGATCCTGCGGGTCGGCGTCCCCGGCGAAACCCTGCTCGAGGCGCTGCCGCGCCTGCGCGCCGCCTACTGCGGCACGATCGGCTACCAGTTCGAGCACCTCTCCTCGCACAGCCAGCGGCTCTGGCTGCGCGAGATGATCGAGACCGGGGCCCACCGCCAGCCGCTCTCCGACGGCGAGAAAAAGCGCCTGATGGAGCGTCTGATCGACGTCTTCCAGTTCGAGCGGTTCCTCGAGAAAACCTATCTGGGGCAGAAGATGTTCTCGATCGAGGGGCTCGACGTGGTCGTGCCGATGCTCGACGAGGTCGTCACCCTCTCCGGCCGCGGCGGCGCCGAGGAGGTCGTCTTCGGGATGGCCCACCGCGGCCGGCTCAGCGTCCTCGCCCACAACCTCGGCCGCTCGGTCGAATCGATCCTCGCCGAGTTCGAGGGCTCCAAGCAGCTCGGCGCGGTGAAGGCGGTGGCGGCGATCCCGCACGGCGGCACCGGCGACGTCAAATACCACTACGGGCACCGCGGCACCTACGAGACGGCCGAGGGCGAGAAGATCGCCGTCCGCCTCTACCCGAACCCGAGCCACCTCGAGTTCGTCGATCCGGTCGTCACCGGCGGCACCCGCTACCTGCAGTCCGAGTTCGAGGGTGCCGAGCTGCAGCTCGACCCGAGCCGGGCGGTGGCGGTGCTGCTGCACGGCGACGCCGCCTTCCCCGCCCAGGGCGTGGTCGCCGAGACCCTCAACCTGCAGTCGCTGCCCGGCTACACCGTCGGCGGCACGATCCACATCATCGAGAACAACCAGGTCGGCTTCACCACCGATCCCGACGAGGCGCGCTCGACCCCCTACGCCGCCGACATGGCGAAGGGCTTCAACGTGCCGATCATCCACGTCAACGCCGACGACGTCGAGGCCTGCACAAGCGCCGTGCGGCTGGCGATGGCCTACCGCGAGCGCTGGAACCGCGACATCGTGATCGACGTGATCGGCTACCGCCGCTTCGGCCACAACGAGACCGACGAGCCCGCCTACACGCAGCCGACGATGGCGGCGAAGATCAAATCCCACCCGCCCGTCTCCGAGCTCTATGCGCGCCAGCTGATCGAGGAGGGCCTGGTCACCGAGGAGGAGGTGGCGCGGGACGCCGAACAGCGCAAGGAGACGATGTCCGCGGCGCTGCGCGAACTGCGCCAGAAGATGGAGGCGGGCGACTACGAGGACCCGACCGTCACCACCTCGACCGGCGAACTCGACCGCACCGCCAGCCCGCCGGTCGACACCCGCGTCCCGGCCGAGAAGCTCCGCAGCCTGAGCGAGGAACTGCTGCGCACCCCGGAGGGCTTCAACGTCCACCGCAAGCTGCGGCGCCCGCTCGGGCGACGCACCGAGGCGCTCGAGGACGGCGGCATCGACTTCGGCCACGCCGAGGGCCTCGCCTTCGCCTCGCTCCTGACCGAGGGCGTCCACATCCGGCTCACCGGGCAGGACACCGAGCGCGGCACCTTCTCCCACCGCCACCTCGTGCTCCACGACGAGAACACCGGCCTTGACTACACGCCGATGAAGCACCTGTCCGAGGCGACGGCGCCGTTCGAGCTCTACAACAGCCCGCTCTCGGAGATCGCCTGCCTCGGCTTCGAGTACGGCTACTCGGCGGCGACGCCGAGCTCACTGGTGCTCTGGGAGGCGCAGTTCGGCGACTTCGCCAACGCGGCGCAGGTGATCATCGACAGCTTCATCGTCTCCGGTGAGGCGAAGTGGGGCCAGACCAGCCGCCTGACGATGCTGCTGCCGCACGGCTACGAGGGCTCGGGGCCCGAGCACTCGAGCGCCCGGATCGAGCGCTTCCTGGCGCTCGGCGCCGAGGGCAACATCCGGATCGCCAACCCGACCACCGCCGGCCAGTACTTCCACCTGCTGCGCCGCCAGGCGCTGATCCGCAAGCCGCGGCCGCTGATCGTCTTCACCCCGAAGGGGCTGCTGCGGCTCGACCGCGCCTCGGTCAAGCTCGAGGACCTGACCGAGGGCGAGCTGCAGTTCGTGATGGACGATCCGACCGCCGAGGGCCGCCGCGAGAAGGTCGAGCGCCTGGTGCTCTGCACCGGCAAGATCTACTACGACATGGACGCCTCCGAGAAGCGCGCCAGCGCCGAGAACGTGGCGATCGCCCGGATGGAGATGCTCTACCCCTTCGCCAAGGAACAGCTGGAGACCGTCATCGCCCGCTACCCGAACCTGAAGGAGATCGCCTGGGTCCAGGAGGAGCCGCGCAACATGGGCGCCTGGAAGGTGATGTCCCGCCGCTTCCCCGACGTCCTGCCGGAGGGCGTCGACCTCACCTACATCGGCCGGCCGGGCCGCGCCAGCCCCGGCGAGGGCTATTCCGGCGCCCACGCCTCGGAGCAGGAGCGGATCGTCCTCACCGCGCTGACGACCGGCGTCTAGGTCGTGAGCGCCGAGGGCAGTGCCGCGCGCCCGGCCCGGCGGCCGCTGCAGAAGCCGGTTCCCGGCGAGCTGTTCGTCTGGGTGAAGCGGCTCTCCTGGGTCGAGCTGGCGATCTTCGCCGGGCTGATTCTCTTCTGGCTGGTACCGGGTTTCGACACTGAGACCATGTTGTTCGGCTGGGCGCACGGGCTCGGCTTCATCGCACTGTGTGTTGTGATCTGGATCGCCTGCGTGCGCCGCGAGGCGCCTTACACCCTGCTCGCGGCTACCCTCACCCCGGTCGGCCCGGTCGGCAGTGTGATCGCGATCGAGCTGATCGAGCGCAAGGGTTGGGGCATTGCTCCGCAGGGGGCGGCTTCGCAGCCGAGCGAAGACCCCTCAAGCGGTTGATTTCGCTTGACCGAGCCTGTTCCACCCGCTATAGCTAACCGCTGACTGTTCCTCACCGGACAGTCCCGTCCGGGGGAACGGCCGCGTCGGCATCCCTCCCTGGCTACCGGCGCGCGGTGCGGTGCGGGTCGCGCGGACCCCCCTGCCTCCCGCGGCTCGCACCCCACCTACCCTGCATTCTGGCGGGTTTTCGCTGGCGCCTGGCGGCGTCCTCAGGTTCCCGAATACAACCAGTATTCGGGAACCTTGCGTCCTTGCCAGGCTGGCGAAAACGCCTCGCCAGAAAGCAGGATAGAAACGTTTCTCACTTCAGGTTGCGTAACACCGTCTGCAGGATGCCGCCGTTGTTGAAGTAGGTGACCTCGTTCGGGGTGTCGAGCCGGACGGTGGCGGTGAACTCCTTGATTTCCCCGTCGTCGCGGCGGGCGGTGACGGTGACCGTCTTCGCCTCGCCGCCTTCGAGGTCGCCGACGTCGAAGCTCTCGGCACCCGTCAGCCCGAGCGAGTGGACGCTCTCGCCGGCCGGGAACTGCAGCGGCAGCACCCCCATGCCGATCAGGTTCGAGCGGTGGATC
>JBFWMZ010000063.1:0-10003 GCA_050251335.1 Solirubrobacterales bacterium | reverse complement strand
GAAGCCCGGAACGAGACTCGAACTCGTGACCCCTTCCTTACCATGGAAGTGCTCTACCAACTGAGCTATCCGGGCGGGTCGGCTCTACAAAGCCAATCTACGCGATGGCCGGCTTCGCGGTCCGCGCCAAATGGGAGCCAGATGGGAGGCCTGCGAAGAAACCACGCCCCCCACTCCCACGAGGCTCGTCAGCGAATCGGTCATCACACAGCGATCTTAGAGGCTTTCGAGACCGCCGCGTGGCCGCCCCGGCCGGTCAGACGGCGGGGATCACCAAGTCGTCTTGAGCTGCGCGGACCAAGCGCCGCTCGAACCGCCCGAGCCCGAGTGCTGGATCGTCGGCATCGAGCTCGGCGAGCCGCGCGAGGACGGCGTCAAGCTCGGGCCCTGCCGGAGCCAAGAATGGGCTCAGCTTCTTGATCAGCTCGACCGGAACTCCGTACTCCTCCAGGGCGGAGAGAGGCTTCTCGAGGAACAGTCCCTCGATGCGAGAGATGTAGGCGCCGTAGTCCCCGGCAGCGATCCCCTGCTGCGGCAGCAGCACCCTCTGCAGCCGGTCAACGGCTTGCAGCCAGCGGGGCGCCTCGAAGGTAAGGCCGCGGCGCAGAAATTTGAGGATGTTCAGCAGCTCGCTGTCGAACTTTTTCTCTTCAACACCGGCTAGCTGGTCGGCGATGACCGCGGCGGTGTCGTTCTCCTCGATGAGATGCACCCAGTAGGCGAACTGGCTTCCGGAGACAGCACCAAGGGGACGTGCGTAGGGCTCGGTGTAGATGACGTCGAAGACGAGGTCGAAGACCGCGCGGATCTCCTCTTTCTTCGGATAGGCATCGCTCCATGAGAGGTTTTCCGCCAGTTCGGGAGGAAGGGCCAGGATCGCGGTCGCAACTTTGAGCTGGTCCTCGACGCTGACGGCAGGGGTGGCTTCGAGGACGGCAGCCGGCACCGGGGCTTCGCGCAGTAGCTCCTCAACGCGGTCGCGGGTGGAGGGGCCGATTGACTCCTCCGGCATGCCGAGGAAGAGATCGGCGGGGGCGTCCTCCGGCTCGGCGAGGATCGGGATGTCGATCTCGTGGAGGGGAGCGTCGGGCTCGTCTTTGAAGAGGAAGACCCGGCCGGAAACGTGGCTGTGCATGCGTCCGCTGCGTCCCCGGATGTTGTTGTAGGCGAAGAGATCGAGCGGACTCTGCTTGCCGTGCAAGTGGTCGTAGACGATGACGTTCTTGGCCTTGGTGTTGACCCCCTCGATCATCGTCGAGGTGCAGATCAGGAAGTTGACCTCGCCGCTGTCGAAAGCGTTGACCAGGTAATGCCCGAACGCGCGCGGCAACTGACCGTGGTGGACGCCGATCCCGCCGGCAAGCGCCCGCGCGACGCGCCAGCGTGGGTGAACTTTGGAACCCAGCCACTCGGCTGCATCGGCGGCCCCGGTTCCAGGTGTGCCGATGCCCACATCAAGCAGTTCGATCGCGACTTTTTCGGCCGTGCTGGGCCGGTAGCAGTAGATCAGCGTCTTCTCGCCGCGCTCCTCGCATTCGCCGGCGATCTGGCGCAGGCGTTTGTACTTGGCCTGACTTTTCTTGGTGGGGATGGCGTCGACCGCGACCGTCGTGTCCCAGGAGTCGATCCAGACGCAGTTTTCGAGCTTGTCCAAGGTGTCCCTGCCGATCCCGCCGACGTTTGGACCGAGGAGATAGAACTGGGCGCCGGTCCTGAGAAGCCGGTGAAACGCCTGATTCAGAAGGCGGGTCCGGTCGGGGTCGTCTTCGTCGAGTGCGAGCCTGTAGAACTCGTCGACGACGAAGAGATCCAGCTCGGGGATCTCTTCGAACTCGAGAACGCGCTCCTGCGTCAGCACATACACCGTTCGCTCTGCCGGGGCCTGATCGATGTGGGTGATCACCTTGAAACGATCGCCGAGCAGCTTCGCCAGGCGGCGCCGGGTCTCGTCGATCAATGCGATCGTCGGCACGATCACCATCACCTGGGAGTAGTCCCCGGAGGCGAGAAGGCCGTCGATGACGCGACTCTTGCCGAAGCTGGTCGGGGCGCTGAGGATGACGTTCCTTCCGTCCATCAGCTGCGCGTAGGCCTCGGCTTGTTTGCGATGCCAGACAAGCCCCTCCCCGAAGTCCCCTTCCGGCCGGTGCGCCTCGTAGGCGAAGAGGTCGCTGCCAGAAAGCTCGGCCTCCCGCAGGTACGGGAAGAGACCGATGCGCGCAAGAAGGGAATCGTGGATTGCGACGGCGGGACCCATACGGTCGCGGTGTTCGGTCAAACGGATGACCAGTTCACGGGCCGGGACGAGATCGGGGCCGTCGACCTCTGCCTCCGCCAGAGCGTAGGCGTGGGAGACGTCGCGCAGCAGGCCGAAGGGGTCCTCCGCGACGACGTCGGGATCGGCGATGCGCTCGGCGAGACCGCTCAGTTCGCCCGGCCCTGCCAATTGCGCAACTCAGTGTCGAGCAGCTTGGTCAGCTGCTTTTTGTCCTCGACGGGAAGCAGGATCAGCTCGATCGAGACCTGGCGAGGTAGCTTTTGTCTTCGATCTTCTCCGCCAGGCTCTCGCTGGCAGCAAGAGCGTCGGCCTTCATAGCGGCTTCGAACTCAGCGCTGACCTCGCGGTGGTCACGGATCGTCTTCGAGTCGTAGGCCAGCAGGATCGGGATGCGGACCGAGGTGAAGATCTCGTCCAGGGGCCGGTTGGCCGAGATCAGCTCGCAGAGCTTGTCGGCGAACGGGAAGGCGCCGTCGACCTTGTCCAGCACGAGCGCGAACTCTTCGCGCAGGAAGTCACGGGCTAGGTGCTCTTGCAAGTCGTCGGCGACGGCGGCAATCGCCTGCCCGCGGCGAACATAGAACTTTGCCTCCCCGAGCCAGAGGTCCAGGCCGCCCTCGTCGTTGGTCGAGACATGAACGCAGTCGAAGCCTTTGACGTAGTCGTTGGCGCGATCCTTGAAGAAGATCTTGGAGATCGCCGGGTGAGTGCCGAACTCCTGGCGGATCGCGGCGTGCAGCATGATCTCGCCGAACTCACCGCGGCCCTCGAAGTTCTTGCTGGTGTAAACCTTCAGGGCGGCGCGTCGGCTCATCGCCATCAGGGTCGCGGAGTCCAGGCGATCGTTCAGCTCGCCGTAACGCAGCGCCCACTCGGGGATCCATTCGCAGAGATGCTCCACGAGTGCTTTCGCCCGCCACCGCTGTTCGTCGTATCCGGCGCACATCGCCAAGACCGGCGGAGCGGCCTCCGGCGCGAGCACGCGAGCGCGGACTGCAAGGAATTTCGCGGGCTTTTTGAGTAGCTGAGCTATGCGCGAGCCTGTTCGAAGCCGAGGACCGGCGGCTCTCAGACCCCCGGACCTCTACTGGAGCCAGTCGTGGCCCGATCGAGGTACGTGAGGATATTAGTCAGGGTCCCCCCAGGCTCCGTCCCCGGGCGGTGCCTCGCTGGCGACCTACGACTCCGGAAGCCCTACCGGCCGCCCTGAACGGCGAGCGCGGGTGTTCAGCTAGACATGCTGCCGCTGGGATCGGCGGCGCCCCACACGAGCTTGCGCGCCCTGGTGATCTCCTTCTCCGGCTCGATGCGTTCAGCCCGATCCTCGAACTCGGCGAGCTCCTCGGAGTAGGTCTCGTCGAGCACGCGGATGCTGTGACCCTGGATGCGGGCGAGACGCTGCAGGCTCATGCCGGAGGCAAGCATCAGCGACGAATGCGTGTGCCGGCCGAGATCGTAGGGCCGGGTGTTCGACAGACCCGCCACGCTCTCGCGCACACCGTCGTCGTTGCCGAGCTTCGCCCGCCATTCGCCCCAGCCCGCCTCGACCGATTCCAGCGCCCGGACGAAGTGCCGGCAGCGGTAGTTGCGCCAGTCGGTCTCCACCCAGTGCTCGCCCGCTGGCGTCTGAAAGATGTAGTCGTCTGGCCCGTCGCCGCTGCGCTCGCGCAGGACGGCGAGATCCTTCGCGAGGGGTCCGAGCAGGGGCGCAACGCGGTCTTCTTCGGTCTTCGTGCGGTCGACGATCTCATCGCCGCTGAGGGCGTTCTCGATCGTCACCTTGCCGACGATGTCTCGCCATCGCAGCGCCAAGGCCTCCCCCGGACGACAGCCGGTCATCGCGGTGAAGCCGACCAGCAGCGAATCTCGAAGCGCGGCCAGGTCCTTGCCGCGGCCTATCCGCCGCGATTCGACGAGCAGGGCGAATCGGACCCGCTCGACGACCACGGGCCCCCAGACGCGCGGGCGGCGTCGGCGCTTCCCCGAGGGCTTCTCGAGCATCCCCACGGCATTGACCCGAACGCCAGTGACTCGGGGGCGCCTCGCGGCCTCGCTCATGATCGAGGAGAGGATCGTCATCGCCTTGATCAGCGTCGGCGCACCGACCCCGGTGTCTTCGCGCTCGTCCTGCCACTCGACCAGGATTTCGGCGTCGAGCTTGGCGATTGGACGGCCGCCGAGCTGATGGAGGATGTGCTTGTTGTAGACGGCGCTGTCGCGCTTCCAAGTCTTCGGCGCCAGTCGCCGGCGCGCCTTCGGCGCCCAGACGTCGGCGACGAATACGGCAAGCGTCAGCTCCTGGCTGCGCGCGTCGATCACCCGCTCGCCCGCCTCCTGGGTCTCGCGAACCCGGCGGTAGAAGGCGCGAGCCCCGCTGTCTCCGGCAAGCCGCCGAAAGGAGCGGCTGCGGTGCTTGCCGTCCTCTTCCCAGCGCACGCGGTAGCGCTTTTCCCCGCCCTTGGTGAAGTAGTACTCGACCCCCTGCTCCTGGCGCGGCATCAGCTCAGCGCCAGGTCGGAGAGGTCGCGAGTGTAAGTTGAGCGAGCCGGGACCGGGATCGACTCCGGCACCCGCACCCGCAGGCGGGTCCCGTCCATCCACTCAGCCCAGGCCGACTCCGCGATCAAGATCACGCCGTAGGCGCTTCCCGAGGGCCGGACGGCCGCCAGCTCGCCTCGCGCTGCGGCACTGAGGATGGTCCGATATGGGACGCGCGTTCTCATCGCCCACTCCTTTGCCGTCCAATAGGTCTCGTCGATGGGACTGCTCACACCCCCAAGACGGAGACGGCGGTCGATTCGTCCCCCCGCTTGACGACTTTCGCTGTGCCTGCCCACCTCACCCGCCAGGGTGGGCAGGCACAGCGGCGAGTGGCGCGGGGGCGAGCGGGAGGCGCGGCGAACTCGGGCGAACTCGGACGCCGGGGCGCCAGCCGCGGACCCGCCTACGATCCGCAGGTTCAACGAGGGAGGAAGAAGAAATGCAGTGGAGTGAGGTCGAGCCGGTCCTGAATGCCACCTACGGGCTGCTCGAGGAAAACGATGAGGTGGGCCAGGACGCGGTGTGCGTAGCCCTCGGTCGTCCCGCCGGCGACCAGGCCACCATCCGCGCACTGGAGCTGCTGCACCAGGGCGGCTACATCGGCGGCCCGACGATCGACAACAGCCCCGCCCCGGTCTTCATCGAAGCGACGCCCAAAGGTCTCGAGCAAGCGAGCGGCTGGCCGGGCGAGGACGGGAACCGGCAGATCGAGCTGCTGCTGCATCTGCTCGACGAGCGGATCGAGGCGGCCGCGACGCCCGAGGAGAAGAGCAAGGTGAAGCAGGCCCGCGATGCGTTCGCCGGCCTGAGCAAGGATGTCGCCGTGGGCCTCCTAACGGCCTACGTGACCCAGATCAGCGGCGCCAGCCAGTAGCGCTAGCCGCGGTAGGGCTGGCGCGCGAGGACGATCTCGGAGACCTCGGCCGCACCGGCTTCTGTAAGCGCTCGGGCGATCTCGCGGATCGTGAAGCCCTCGGTGAAGACGTCGTCGAAGACGAGGATGCGCTGACCGGCAACCCGCGCGGGGTCAGGAACACGAAGCGCCTGTCGGAGAGGCCCTTCGGCGATCAAGCGCCGCTCCGCCCACCGCTTCACGGCGCCGCGCTGGGCGAAGCGCTCGGTCGCCGAGTCCTTGACGATCAGGTCGTAGGCGAAAGGCCAGGCGATCGGCTCCTCGACCTCGGCGGCCTCGACGATCTCGCGGGTGTGGTCGAAGCCGCGCTCGGCGTCGGCACCAACGTAGGTTGGGCTCGGCGTGATTGCGTCGTACTCCCAGAACTCATCGGTGTGCTCATTCAGGTAGCCAACCAGGATGCGGCCGAAGATCGCCCTCCATGCCCGCTTACCGTCGTACTTGTAGCGGGAGATCGCCCACGACATCTGACCGGTCCGCATCGAGATCGCGTGGACCTGGGAGAAGTAGCGGTCATCCCATCTGCAGATGACGTTGCCGCAGGTTTCTCCCGCCTCCTTCGGCAGGTCGCAGACCTCGCAGGCCCCGGTCGGAACGGCCTCGGTGTGCTCCGCCGCGCAGGCGAAGCAGATCGGCGCGGTGCCGGTCTGGGCGTAGGCGCAGCTGGCGCAGGCCGCGAAGCCGGCCGGGGGACGGTCCAGCTTCCGAAGGTCGATCATCGGCTCGGCCCTAGACGAGCTCGAGGGCGAGCTGCGAGCGCTGACTCGACTGCATCTCCACCTGCTCGGGCGAGCGCAGCCACTTGACCACGTCGTCGACCGAGTTGACTTCGATCGCACCCCGCTTTTCCAGGTAGCCCTTCGCCCACGGCTCGCTCGTGACCAGGGAGGCCATGAGGAAGGCCCGCTTGCCCTGCTCAAGGGCGAGCCGCGCCTGCATCTTGGCCCCGGAGGTGCTGTTGGCCTCGATCACCGCGGTGCCCTGGCTGATCCCCGACATCACCTCGTTGCGCATCGGGAAGCTGAAACGAGTCGGCGGCGCCGAAGGCCAGAACTGGGAGACGACGGCACCGCGCTCGACGATCTGCTCGGCCAGCTCGGCGTTCCCTTTCGGGTAGACCTGAAGGATGCCGGTACCGACGACCGCGATCGTCCGGCCACCCGCGTCGAGCACGGCGGAGTGCGCGGCGGTGTCGATGCCTTTGGCGAGCCCGGAGATCACCGTCACGCCCTCGGCGACCAGCAGCGCGGCGAGCTTCGCCGCGCTCTCTAGGCCTTCGATAGAGGCGCGGCGAGTACCGACCACGGCAACCGAGCGCGCGTCGTCGCGGCGCAACTCGCCCCGGTAGAAGAGAAACGGCGGCAGCTTCGGGATCACGCGCAGGTTGGAGGGGTAGGCATTGTCGAGGACCGTGACGAGCCGGGCACCGATCCCGTCGGCCAGGTCAATCTCACCCTGGGCACGCTCACGGCGCTCGGTGATGGTCTCGAGGGCAGGGCCAAGCAAGGCCGCAGTCGCGCGACCGTCGCGTGAGTCCTCCATCACTTCGCCGGCGAGCAGGCGGGCTAGGCCCTGTGGGCGCTGGGCTTCGCGCGCCAGCACGTTCCAGTTGGCTTCTTTGATCGTGCAGAGAGCCAGCAGCGAGAGGCGCTCATGGCTTGAGATTTCAGCTGCCATCGAACCCCCTTTGTCTCATACGAACATATGTTCGGTCAAGGGCTAACCTTCGCATTGTCACCGGACAGATGATGACCAACTCCGGCAGTCGGTCGCTCTGCATCCATATATGCACCGCGCAGGATCACAGCCACCGCGGACCGCCTTTCGCGCCTGCCGCAGCCGCAAACTCCAGGGTCAACGCGCCACCGTCACAACCCCGGCGGGTGGCTGGCGGCGAAGCCGGCCTTGGAGCGCGCCTGCCGCAGCCGCAAACTCCAGGGTCAACGCGCCACCGTCACAACCCCGGCGGGTGGCTGGCGGCGAAGCCGGCCTTGGAGTGCTCGGCGTAGCCCGGGCCGTGGGCGTAGTTCGTTTCTGAAGTGCCCCAATCGCGACCGGCGATAGTGATGAAGACGTGGACGGAGTTGGACCAGATCGTGACGTGCTTGCCCGGGCCGTTCGGGTAGGCGATGGCGAATTCGCCGGAGACGATGCCGCCGGGATCCTTGTAGCCGGAGAGGACAAGAAGCCAGCGGACCGCTCCCGAGCAGTCGAGGCCCTCGTCGCTCGACCCGTAGACCTTTGCGCCGCTGGCGTTCCAGCAGTATTCGCCTCCCGACGGACCGGGCTTCGGCCCGTGCCCGCCGCCCCAGCAGTAGGGCAGGCGACGGGACTCGATCCAGCGGGCGACGCTTTCGACCCGCGCGAGACCTTCGCCGCCGATCTCGACACCGGTCTCGCAGCTGAGCAGGGCGCCTTCGAGCTCCTTGGCTTTCGCAAGGACCTCGTCGACGTACCACCAGGCATGGTTGTAGCCGTAGAGCGCGGCGCGCCAGTCCTCGGGCGCGCCGTGGTATTGGAGCAGACGGGCGGTGGCGAAGATCGAATCGGGGATCGAGTAGGGGTCCTTGACCCCGTCCCCGTCGGCGTCGACGCCGAAGGGCGGCCAGCTTTCTTCGAGGAACTGCCCGGGGCCCATCGCCCCCATGTAGTTGGTGGTCCCGGGCTGGACGCCGGGCAGGGTCGAGCGGCCGTAGTCGGACTCGCGCCAGTGCACCGCGGCGACGATCGCGGCACCGCGATGTCCGAGGCGGTAGCGCTGCGCGGCCTGAGTGAGCCAAGGAAAGTAGTTCGCGGGCACCTCCCCGGCCTTCCGGGGAGCTACGGTGCAGCCCGCCCCGGACTGCCCGACTGCGGAGCTCGCGGCGCTGATGAACAGTCCGACGAAGACCAGCAGCGCGAGGATGCCGGCGACCGCGATCAACGCCACCTTGACCCCGAGGAGACCGGCGCCGACGCGCAGCGCGAGCAGCGCCGAGGCGCCGGGCTCGGATCGGCGCCCGCTCACTCCGCCGCCCCGGCAGCCAGCCACCGCCCTTCGCGGAGGACGAAGACGAAGGCGAGTTCCTCTGGTCCGTCCGCTCGCCGCGCGACCCCCCGGACCAGCGCCCGGTCAAGTCCCCGGCTGAGGAACCCGGTTTCGACCTTGACGATGCGCGCGGCGCCGGAGCCGGCGACGCGGCGGGGAGGGTCGGCGAGCAGCTGCCGGGCGAACCCGGCCGTCGCCAGCCGGCGCATCGCGCGGGTGACCGAGGGCGGCAGGTCGCCGACCTCGTAGCGCAGGAAGGCGCCGATCAAGGCGCTCGCCGCCTTGTGCAGGCTCGCCCGGCGGCGAGCGGCAATCTCGATCAGCTCCGAGCCGGGAGCGGTGCCGCGCGCCGGCCCGGCGCGCGGCAACGGCGGCTGAACCGGAGCCGGGTCGGCGGGCGCGAGCGCCACGGCCAGGGCGATCAAGGCAGCCGAGGCCAGCAGGAAGGCAGCGATTCGCGCGGGCGCGCTCATCCCGCCCCGCCACGCGAGAGGTTCCGCCGATGCGAGGCGTCGGGGGCGAGGCGGCGCTGGCGGCGCAGCCGCGCGAGCCGCTCGCGGCGCTCTGCCGGCGATTCCTCACGGCGCTGCTCGATGCCCTCGGCCAGACGGCGAGCACGGCCGCGAACGCGGCCCGGCTCGCGGCTGGCGACCTCGAGCCGGCGCTCGTCGCGCGCGCGGGCTTTCTCAATGCCCTGGATTGCGCGCTCACGCTCGGCCCCACGCAGCTGCTCGAACTGGCGGCGGTCGAGCCCGATCCGGTGCGCGTGGTCGGCCGGCTCCCTAGAGCCCCGCAGCAGCTTGCGGTCCTGGGCTGCGAAGCGGGAGAGGTCGGCCGTCGAGAACCGCTCGCCGGTTTCCTCCTTTGCCAGCGCTGAGCGATCGAGCAGATGCTTGGCCGCCTCATATTGGCGCCGCTCGGCCTCCGTCGGCGCGGGGGTCGCCGGCGCCCCGGCGCGCCCACCGGGGGGCACGGCGGTGAGGTGACGCCGCGCCCCCTGCGGGCCGATCTGCTCACCGGGCCGGTTGTGGGCTGAGCGCGACTCGAAGGCGGCCACCGTCTGCCGCGCTTCGCCGAGGCGGCGCTCGGCGAGCGCCCGCGTGGCGAGGCCGAGCGACTCGCGCGCGGTCTGGGTCGTGAGCTCGCCGCGCTCGGCATTGCGGGCGCCGATCCAGCCGGCCCCTCCGCGGGCAGCTCCACCCGCTCCGCGAGCAGCGCTCCCGGCTCCGCGCGCGACTCCACC
>JBFWMZ010000062.1:0-10278 GCA_050251335.1 Solirubrobacterales bacterium | reverse complement strand
ACACCCACATCGAGACCGTCACCTACGGCAACGACGGCGACTCGATGAGCGCCCTCTACACGCTGCTGACCGGCGACGGGACGAAAGCGACGCGGCCGCTGAAGCTGCTCGGCCAGATCCTCCGCCATCCGGTCAACTTCGCGAAGGTCATGCGGCCGAAGGGGTGGTCGCGGCGGACGATCATCGTCCTCGTCATGCAGACCCTCGACAACGCGATCGCCCTGCGCCCGAAGCGCAAGCGCAACGGCGACGTGCGGCTGACCACCGAACAGGACCCCGAGAAACCGAACCCGACCTTCATCCCGGTAGCCAACGAGGCGGCCGAATGGCTGGCCGAGCGGACCGGCGGGATCGCCCAGAGCTCCTTCTCCGAGGCAGCCTTCAACGTCCCCAACACCGCCCACATCCTCGGCGGCGCGGTGATCGGGTCGGGCCCCGAGGACGGCGTGGTCGACAGCAAACAGCGGGTCTTCGGCTACCAGAACCTGCTGGTCTGCGACGGCGCCGCCGTGCCGGCAAACGTCGGGGTAAACCCGAGCCTGACGATCACCGCGCTGGCCGAGCACGCGATGGCCGCCATCCCGCCCAAGGGCGGGGCGGAGTCGCAACCGCCGGCGGCGGCGCGCTCCGCTCCCGCGGCCTGACCCGGGCGGATCAGGCGGGACGAATCAGCCCGCGAAGCGGCTGGCCACGTAGTCCCAGTTGACGACGTTCCAGAACGCGTCGAGGTATTCGGGGCGTTTGTTCTGGTACTTGAGGTAGTAGGCATGCTCCCAGACGTCGACGCCGAGCAGCGGCGTCTGGCCGCCCGAGACGGGTGAGTCCTGGTTGGCGGTTTTGACCACCGCGACGCCGCCGTCGGAGTTCTTCACCAGCCAGGCCCAGCCGGAGCCGAACTGGGTTATGCCGGCTTCTTTGAACTCGCCTTTGAAGGCGTCGAAGGAGCCGAAGGCGGAGTTGATCGCCTCCGCCAGCTCGCCGCTCGGCTCGCCGCCGCCGTCCGGGCTCATCATCTCCCAGAAGAGGCTGTGGTTGTAGTGGCCGCCGCCGTTGTTGCGGACCGCCGCCTGCTTGTCGGCGGGCAGGGCGTCGAGGTTCTGCAGGACCTCGACCACGTTCTTGTCGGCCCACTCGGTGCCCTCGAGCGCGGCGTTGGCTTTGTCGACGTAGGCCTGGTGATGTTTGTCGTGATGCAGGTGCATCGTCTGCTCGTCGATCGTCGGCTCTAGCGCGTCGTAGGCGTAGGGCAGGTCAGGTACCGAAAAAGCCATCGGACTGGTTCCTCCGTTGTCGGGGTCGAAGAAGGTCGCTTCTCAGCCTATTCCTTCCCCGCTGCCGGCTCGTTATTCCCCGCGCAACGGCCGGCGCGGGCCCGGCTCATTCGCGTTCGAGTTCGCGAGCTTCTTCTTCTTCGGCCTGGCTGACGCCGATGCTCGGCCCGAAATGCGCCCGCGGGACGATCCCGGGGTCGCCGCCGGTCCAGGCGTTGAAGCGGTACCAGGCCGGCTTCGCTTCGCGTTTCTCGGTCAGCAGCCCGGCCGAGCTGCAGAACAGGCAGCTGCCGCCTTCGTCGGTCCAGGTGAACCACCAGGCGCCGCGCACGTTCCAGCGGACTCGGTTGGCGGAGAGCAGTTCGAAGGACTTGGAGAGCTCGCTGGCCTGGCCGCCGAGCCCGCGCTCCCAGCGGCTCGGGCCGTCGCGCGAGCCCCAGCCGAGCTCGGTCACGTAGAGCGGCGTCCGGCGGTCGGAATGCGAGTTCATGATCCGCCGCAGGCGGGTCAGCTGCCTCCCCATCCCGCCCGCGTCGGCGACGTAGGGGTGCAGCGCGACGCCGTCGAAGTAGGGCTTGACGTTGCCGGCTTCGTAGATGCCCTTCAGGTAGGCGTCGGAGCCGATGTTGGGCGGGATCTGCAGCGGCTCGCCGAAGAAGCCGCCGACCAGCACCTGGGCGCCGGCGTCCACCCGGTGCAGGGCCCGCCCCGAAATCCGGATCAGCGTCGCGTATTCGGTCGGGTCCGGTTCGCGGGCCCAGGTGACGAGGTTCTCCTCGTTCCAGATCTCCCAGTAGCGGATCGGCAGGAAGGGCAGTTTGGTGTGCTGGCTCCAGAAGCTGCCGAGCGGCCCGTAGCGCCGCGCCGCTTCGGTCAGGAAGCGCGCCCAGCCACGCTTCTGCCAGCCCGTTCGCACCGGCAGGGCGATCGTTTCCGGCGCCACCCAGGCGGGCGAGGACCAGACGAAGGGCAGGACCCGGATCCCCGCCTGCGCCGCCAGTTCGACCTCGGTGTCGAAGCCGACCCAGTTGGGCTTCGAGTTGGCCGGGTTCCGCGGCTGGATCCCGTTCCAGTACATCGGCAGCCGCACGCTGTCGATCCCCGCTTCCGCCATCAGGTCGAAGTCCTTGCTCGTCGAGGGGTTCTGCGGCGAGACCCCGATGAAGCCCGGCGGCAGGTAGGCATGCGCCGACGCCGGCACCAACGCCAGCGCCATCAGCACGACCAGAACCGCAACTCTGCGCAACATTCCTCCTATCGCAGACCCCAACCGAGGCCCAAAGTAGCGCCGCAAACGCGACGGGCCATCCTCCCACGTCCCGCCTCTGGGATAATCGTCGCTCTCGGGGCGTGGCGCAGCCTGGTAGCGCGCACCGTTCGGGTCGGTGAGGTCCCCGGTTCAAATCCGGGCGCCCCGATGAATTTCACGCGCTTCATGTGCTCGAGGCGCTGCGTTTGTCCCCTGCCAGCGCTCTTGTCCCCGGATAGCGGGGACAACCGCAACCGGTGGGGATAAGCGCAACCGACCCCTTCGCCTCAACCAGGCGGTCTTGGCCGAGGGCGAGCAAGTGCGCCCCGAGCCAGGACCAAGCTCGGCTCGCGCGGGCGCCGCGAAAGACGCGCAGAGCCCGTCCCGCGCTCTTATGGTCGAGGATCGCCGCCATCTCCGGCGTTCAGCTCCCGGTCGCCGCGCCGCCCTTCGCCCGCGTGGTGAAGCAACCGTCCGCCTGCCGGTCGTCGTAATGACCACGCTGCTCGCCGGCTTCGGGCTCCTGGGGAATCAAGACATTCGGCGACCGGGCTGATGGGCTTATCCCGCCCTGCCGTTGTCCGCCGAACCGCACCTCGCGCGCGATGCGGCTGCCGGCGACGGGCGCTCTCGGTCTAAGGTCGGTCGATGCCCGCACCCAGCTTCGTTGCCCACGAGGTCGATCTGCACGGCCATCACTCGATCTACCGCGAAGCGGGCAGCGGGCCGAACCTGGTCCTGATCCAC
Organism: Solirubrobacterales bacterium; assembly: GCA_050251335.1. Taxonomy (GTDB): domain Bacteria; phylum Actinomycetota; class Thermoleophilia; order Solirubrobacterales; family 70-9; genus VAYN01. Next base: position 7,011 of record JBFWMZ010000062.1, on the reverse strand, counting down.
GGGATGATCAACTCCTCCCGGCACTGGGAGGGCGTGGCCGAGCGGCTGGCCGGCTCCTACCGGGTGATCGCGCCGGACCTGATCGGGCACGGGGACTCGGCGACGCCGCGGGGCGACTACTCGCTGGGGGCGCATGCGGCGAGCATCCGCGATCTGCTGGCGAGGATCGGGGTCGAGCGGGCGACGATCGTCGGCCACTCGCTGGGCGGCGGCGTCGCGATGCAGTTCTTCTACCAGTTCCCCCAGCGCACCGAGCGGCTCGGCCTGATCTCCAGCGGCGGCCTCGGCGACGACGTCAGCCCGCTGCTGCGGGCCGCCGCGCTGCCCGGTTCGGGGACGCTTCTGCGGCTGGCGGCGAGCCGGCGCGTCGTCGCCGGGCTGAACGGGGCCGGGGTGCGGCTGAGCGAGCGCGGCAACAGCCAGGGCGTCTATCTCGAAGCGGTGGCGCGGGCGCTGCGGCCGCTCGGCGACGAGGGCTCGCGGCGCGCCTTCGTGCAGACCCTGCGCGCGGTGATCGACGCTTACGGCCAGCGGGTCAGCGCCCGCGACCGCCTCTACCTGCTGGGCGAGATGCCGACCCTGATCGCCTGGGGCGAGCGCGATCGCACGATCCCGGTCGACCACGGCCGCGAGGCCGCGGCGGCGATCCCCAACTGCCGCTTCGAGACCCTCCCCCGCGCCGCCCACTTCCCCAACCTCGAAGATCCAGAGGGTCTCGCCGCCGTGCTCGGCGACTGGCTCGCCACGACCGAGCCGTATCGCATCGACGACGCCGACTGGGGCACGGCGCTCGCCAGCCGGCAGCCGGGCTAGCGCGAAGCGATCAGCCGCTGGCGTCCGTCCTGATAGCAGAGCGCCGGTGAGGGTCGAGTCGCCGGCAGCTTCGCCGCCGGAGCCGACGGAGACGCAGCGGCGCCGCCGCTATTCGACCTGCTTGATCGCCGCTTCGATTTCCGCCAGCGAGGGGCTGTCCTGCAGCGTTTCGCTGCCGTTCGGCCCGGTCAGGATCATTGCCTGGCCGACGCGGATGCCGAGGTTCTGGCCGAGTTCCTCGTAGCCTTCGAGCCGCTTGTCGATCGGGCCGCCGGACTGCCCCTTCTCTTCGAGGTCTTCCTTCCATTCCGGGAAGTTGAGTTCCTCGACGCCACCGGCCACGGATTCGAGGTAGCTCTGGTCGACTCCGAACTTTTCGGCTTCGTCCTGGTTGCGGAAGAAGAGGTAGGTGTACTGCCAGCCGTAGCCCTGTTCCGCCGCCGCCTCGGCGCCGTAGAAGCCGAGCTGCTCGGGGCTTTCGGCGTTCGAGTAGTGGCGCCAGTCGAGCTGCACGTCGCCGGGCCGGGCGTAGTCTTCGATCAGCGTCGGGATCGTCGAGAGGTACGCCTCCCGACAGCTCGAGCACTGCAGGTCGTTGAAGACCTGGATCGTCACCGGGGCGTCGGCGGAGCCGACCCGGTCGCCTTCCTGCGGCACGCCGCCGAAGAGCCGCTGGGCCTCTTCGACCCCGGCGATGTCGACGACTTCGTCGCCCGGCTCCTGGGTCGAGATGTTGACCAGCGCGTAGCCGAGCGCGATCAGCCCCAGGGTGAGCAGGAGGACCACCCAGATGCGGCCCCGGCGCGGCATCGTCCTGACGGCGACTTCGGACATCTCCCCCATTATCGCGAGCCGGCCGTGCGGGCCGATCGCCGCCCTGGCGACCCCGCACGGTGCGAAAGTTTCGATTGACACGTCCGCGGCAAGGGATAAACATGCGACTACCGATTTTCAACTACGTGGAGGCAGTCCATGGCCAATCACCTGACGCCCACCGAGCTTGCCGACCAGCTCAAGATGCAACGGCAGGAGGTGATCGGGAAATGCGTGGAGATGGGCGTCCCGATCTTCCACGGCCGCATCGACCGCACCCTCTTCGAGATGTCGCTGCGGAACTTCAGGGCGCAGGGCTCGCTGCAACCGAGCACGGGAGTCCAGCACTGAACTGGATGACTTAGACTCCCCCCGAATGGAGGGGAGGGGCACTCACTCGAAGACCCTGGCAGACCTGTTGCCGCTGGCCGCCGAGGCCTACGGCGACGCCCCCGCCGTCCGCTACAAGGAGGGCGATCGCTGGGTTGACCGCAGCTTCAGCGAGGTGCGGGAGATCGTCCGGCCGCTGGCCCTCGGTCTGACCGAGCTCGGCGTCGAGAAGGGCGACCGCGTCTCGATCCTCGGCAACACCCGCCCCGAGTGGACCTACTGGGACTTCGCGGCGCTCTCGATCGGCGCCACCGTTGTCCCGATCTACCAGACCAACTCCCCCGAGGAGTGCGGCTACGTGCTCGAGAACTCCGACGCCAAGGTGGTCGTCGTCGAGAACCCCGAACAGCTGGCGAAGGTGCGCGAGGTCCGCGACCGCCTGCCGGCGCTCGAGCAGGTTGTGATGATGACCGGCGAGGCCGAGGACGCGCTCTCGGCCGCCGCGGTCGCCGAGCAGGGCGCCGCGGTCGACCAGGCCCGCTGGCAGCAGCGCTACGAGGCGGTGACGCCGGCCGACATCTGCACCTTCATCTACACCTCGGGCACGACCGGGCCGCCGAAGGGCTGCATCATCAGCCACGGCAACTACCGGGCGATGCTCGACATGGTCAACGGGGTCAACGTGATCGAAAACGAAGACCTCACCTACCTCTACCTGCCGCTCGCTCACTCCTTCGCGCTGCTGATCCAGCTCGGCAGCTTCGACCTCGGCACCACGATCGCCTATTGGGAGGGCGACCCGCAGAAGATCCTCCCCAACCTGGCCGAACTGAAGCCGAGCTACTTCCCCTCGGTGCCGCGGATCTTCGAGAAGATCTACACCGCCGCGACCAGCGGCATGGAGAAAGCCGGCGGCCTCAAAAAGGCGATCTTCGACTGGTCGCTCAAGGTCGGCGCCAGGATGCGCGCGGCGGAACGCAGCGGCCGCTCCCCCGGCTTCCTGCTGCAGCAGCAGTACAAGTTCGCCGACAAGCAGGTGCTGTCGAAAATCCGCAACCTGTTCGGCGGCCGGCTGCGCCTCGCGGTCTCCGGCGCAGCGCCGATCAACCCGGAGATCCTGCGCTTCTTCGACTCCGCCGGGGTGCTGGTGGTCGAGGGCTGGGGGATGACCGAGACCTCGACCGCGGCGACGGTCGCCACCCCCGAGGACTTCAAGATCGGCACGATCGGCAAGCCCTTCCCCGGCTGCGAGGTGAGGATCGCGGAGGACGGCGAGATCCTCGTCAAGGGCGCCAACGTCTTCCAGGGCTACCACAAGAATCCGGAGGCGACGGCCGAGACGATCGTCGACGGCTGGCTCCACACCGGCGACATCGGTGAGATCGACGCCGAGGGCTTCATCAAGATCACCGGCCGCAAAAAGGACATCATCATCACCGCGGGCGGCAAGAACATCACCCCCGCCAACCTCGAGGCCGAAATCAAGCAGCATCCGCTGGTCTCCCAGTGCGTCGTCGTCGGCGACCGCCGCCCCTACCTGGTCGCGCTGGTCACCCTCGACCCCGAAGAGGCCGCGACCTACGCCAGGGAGCACAACCTCCCCGACGACCCCACCGCCCTCGCCTCGAACCCGGACGTCAAGGCCTCGATCGAGGCCCATGTCGAGGAGATCAACAAGAAGTTCGCGCGGGTCGAGCAGGTGAAGAAGATCTCGATCCTGCCGCACGACCTGACCCAGGAATCGGGGGAGCTGACGCCGACGCTGAAGGTGAAGCGGGCGGTGGTGGCGCAGAAGCACGAGGATGCGATCGAGGAGCTGTACGCGGCTTAGTCGGGTGGATGCGGGGGCGCGGGTCGGGGTCGGGGGGACCCTGCCCGCTGCACCTCGTCGGGTGAATCGCCGGAGAGCTGCCGCCTCGGAGCTCTCCGGCCCTCCTCGTGCTGATACGCGTTCAGGGTCCCCCCGACCCCCGCTCGAAGCACGAAACCGGTCGGGCCCCAGCCCTTTTTGGGAGCTTCGGGCCGTGGCGGCGATTCGAAAGCTCGGCGTTCTTGCCGTGTACCGGAAGCTGAAGACCAAAGGGGGGTGTCCCGGCGGTTTCGTGGGGAGGGCGCCGGTGGGGTCTTGCGGCTACTCCGCATGAGGAGGGCCGGAGAGCTCCGAGGCGCCAGCCGAATCCGATCCCCCCGACGAGGTGCTGCCGCAAGACCCCACCGGCGCCCTCCCCCGCCACCGCGTCCCAAGCACTCCCTAGGAAGCCTCGCCGCTCTGCCGCAACAACACCGAAGTCGTCTGCTCCAGCACCCGCCGCCAGGCCGAGGTCTGCTCGGGCTCTTCCTCAGATGCCCTCTCCACCACTTTCCGCACCCGCCGCTCCGAGATTTCCAATCCATGCCGCTCGGCGATTTCGGCATATCTGTCGTAGTCCTTGGCCAGCGTCGCCGTCACCGATTCGAACCCGTGCCGGGCGATCTGCAGGCGCCGCGAGTAGTCCATGATCGGCGTCCCGAACATCAGCTCGTCGGTTGGGTTGGGCTCGAGCAGGATGATGTCGACGCCGGGGTACTTCTCCTGCCACTGCTGCACCGCCTGGTGCAGGCGGGCGTGGGCGATCAGGCGGAAGGTCTGGTTGGCGATCGCCGGCAGGCCCATGTCGGAGACGCGGCGGACGCGGGTGCCGAAGACGGTCGGGATCGTCTTCTCGAAGTCGTTGATGTAGGGCACCAGCGGGTTGACGACGATGATGAACTTGGCGCCCTTCTCGACCGCGATGTCGACGTTGGTGGTCGAGCGGATGCCGCCGTCGACCAGCTGCCGCCCTTTCAGGTCGACCGGCTTGTAGACGATCGGCAGCGTGGTCGAGCACTGGACCGCCTTGGAGATCGGCACGTCCTGCCAGCCCGGCTCGCCGAAGACGATCCGCTCGGTGGTGTCGAGGTCGGTGGCGGTCAGGTAGAGCTCGGTGTCGAGCAGGCGGAAGTCGTTGGGGCGGCCGCTGTCCTTGAGCACGCCGGCGATGTACTCGTCGATGCCGCCGCCTGAATAGAGGCCGGAGGGCAGCGCCTCGGCCAGGCCGACGCCGATGTCGATCGCCGAGAGCTCGCCGATCCGGGCCAGCGAGCGGACCAGCTCGAGGGTGCGCAGCGGCAGCTGCGCCGCCTTGGAGATGAAGCCGAGGTAGTTCGGCTTCAGCACCTTGTCGAGGTCGAGGTCCTCGAGCTCGGAGGGGATGCGCTCGTTCAGCACCTGCATCATTTCCTCGGGCGTGACGCCGTTGGCCAGCATCGAGGCGACGAAGGAGCCGGCGCTGGTGCCGACGTAGACGTCGAAGTCGTTGACGGTGCTGTTGACGGCCAGCAGGTCGAGGGCGCGTAGGGCGCCGATCTCGTAGACCCCGCCGGTGAACCCGCCGCCGCCCAGCACCAGCGCGGTCTTCGACGGCTTTTTCCGTTTGCTGCCGCGCCGGCGCGGCTTCGACTCGATGTCGACGACCTTGCCCATCCACTGAGAAGTATCCCAGGGGGACCGGCCGGGCCGCTACCTTGCGGCGCTGACGTGTTGGAACGGAGGATGAAACGAGGCTCGATCGCGCTCGCCGCAGTCCTCGGCGCGCTGCTCCTGACCGTGCTTGTGGCCGGCCCGGCGCGGGCGGCCAACGCCTGCGGCCAGATGAAGGCCTACCTCGCCCAGGGGACTGGCAGCGGCGGCGGCCTGCTCGTCGTCGACGCGGAAAGCGGCGACGTCCTCTGCGCCAGGGCCGCCGGCACGCCGCGCCCCCTGGCCTCGAACATGAAGCTCTTCACCACCTCGGCGGCGCTGGCCAAGCTCGGTCCGGACGAGCGGATCCCGACCAAGGTCTTCGCCGACGGCAGGATCGACCCCGAGGGCGTCCTGCACGGCAGCCTCTACCTGCAGGGCGGCGGCGACCCGGCGCTCGGCACCCCCGGCTTCTACAACAGCTACCTGGCCGGGCTCGGCACCAACCTCTTCGCCCTCACCCCGCAGGTCAAGGCGGCGGGGATCACCTCGGTGAGCGGCCGCCTGTACGCCGACGCCTCGGTCTTCGATGCCCTGAAAGGGGTCAGGGACTCGGGCTACGCGACCAGCCCCTACATCGGCCCGCTCTCCGGCCTCGCCTTCAACTCGGGCTTCGCCGGCCAGACCAGCAGCAGCGGCTTCTCGGCCAACCCGGCGAAGCTGGCCGCCGCGAAGCTGGTCCGCAACCTGCGGGCGGCCGGCGTCGAGGTGCCGGCCCAGATCGCGCTCGGGACCACCCCGGTCGACGCCGACCGGGTGGCGGTCGTCCAGTCGCCGCCCCTGACCACGATCGTCAACACCACCGACGTCTACTCCGACAACTTCTTCGCCGAGATGCTGATCAAGCTGCTCGGCGCGCGCTTCGGCGGCGCCGGCACCACGGCCGCCGGCGCCGCCGTGGTCGCCGCCTTCGCCCGCTCGCTCGGCTCCGGCGTCCACGCCGTCGACGGCTCCGGCCTGACCCGCAGCAACCGCGCCTCGCCGCAGCAGGTCGTCGATCTGCTGCTGGGGATGCGCGAGGACCCCGCCGGCGACGAATTCATCCAGGACCTGGCGCTGAGCGGCAAGGAGGGGACCGTCGACGACCGCATGCGCGGCGCCGCCTACGGCCGCTGCCGGGTCAAGACGGGCACCTTGACCGGGGTCAGCAACCTGTCGGGGTACTGCTTCAACACGAGCGGGCGAGTGATGGCGTTTTCGATTCTGATGGGACGCGTGAGTAGCACTACGCAGGCGCACATCGATCAGGATCGGATCGCGAACATCGTGGCGGCGTACTGAGGGACGGGATTCGGGGGGAGTTCGAGGGGAGGGGATCGGGGGACCCTCCTCTCTCGGCCTGTCGGGGTGTGGAGGATTCTGCTGGCGCCTCTTACGAGCGCCGACCCTCAGCCGCAAAACGTTCGGAGGGTCCCCCGATCCCCTCCCCTACCGCAAACCACCGGGACCCCACGCCTTTTTTGGAGAGCTTCGGGCCGTTGCGGCCGTTCGAAATCCAGATCGGAAGAGCGTCGTGT
>JBFWMZ010000061.1:0-11293 GCA_050251335.1 Solirubrobacterales bacterium | reverse complement strand
CCCAATTCCGCCGAGCGCACCAGGGCCCTGCCATCCTTCCTGCGCTACTACAACCGGCGCAGGCCCCACAGCTCACTCGGAGACCGGCCGCCGATCAGCCGCGTTCACAACGTCCGTGGGTAGGACACCTAGCGCGCATTGAACCCTTCGCCGGTGATCCGGCCGATGTCGTTGGAGAGGCCGAGGAAGAAGATGCCGAGGACGAGGACGATGCCGATCACCGTCGCCTGCTCCATCACCCGCAGCGAGACCGGCCTGCCGCGGCGCAGCTTCTCGACGATCGCCCAGAAGATGTGGCCGCCGTCGAGCGGCAGGATCGGCAGCAGGTTGACGAGGCCGAGCGAGAGGCTGACCAGGGCGAGCAGCAGGAGCCCGCGTTCGAGCGCCCCTTCTTCGTTCAAAGTGTTGTTGGCGACGTCGGAGATGCCGACCACGCCGGAGACCTGTTCGCGCTTTTCGGCTTCGAACAGGTGGGTGAAGACGTCGAGCGTGCCGGAGGCGACTTCGCCGATCGCGTCGCCGGCTTCCGAGGCGGCGGTGCCGAGGCTGACGTCCTTCTGTTCGGTGCCGTAGCTGAAACCGATCAGCGCCCGTTTTTCCCTCGCGTCGTACTCGGGCCGGACCGCGATCGTGCGGGTCTCGCCGCCGCGTTCGACCGTCAGCAGCACCGGCGTCTCGGCGACGCAGCCCTGTTTCTGTTCGCCGGCGCATTCGTGCGAGGCGACGATCTTGCTGAACCGTTCGAGCCGTTCAGGGGTTCCGAGGCCGGCGAAGCTCTTGCCGTCGATCGCGACGATCCGGTCGTCGGGCCGCAGCACCTTCGCGGCGGGACTTCCGCCGCGGATCGCGCCGACCGACTGCTCGACTTCCGGCGTCCCCATCGCCGCCCGCACCCCGACCAGGATCAGGAACGCGAGCACGATGTTCACCGCCGGCCCGGCGGCGACGACGACGATCCGCTTCCAGACCTTCTGCCTGTAGTAGGCCTTCGCCTCGTGCTCCGGAGGGACCTCCTCCTCCGGGTTCATGCCGGTGATTTTCACGTAGCCGCCGATCGGGATCGATTTCACCCCGTACTCGGTTTCGCCCCTCTTGAACGACCAGATCGTCGGCCCGAAGAAGAGGAAGAAGCGCTCGACCCGCATCCCGGTCGCCTTGGCGGCGACGAAGTGGCCCGCCTCGTGGAGGATGATCAGCAGGCAGAAGCCGAGGAAGATCAGGATCCAGTTCATGCCGGCGCCAGCTCCCTGATCTCCAGCTCGGCCCGCTGGCGCGCCTCGGCGTCGGTGGCGAAGAGGTCTTCGAAGTGGGTGACCGGCTGGGCCGGCATCTCCTCCAGCACGCGCTCGATCACCGCCTCGATCCCGGTGAAGGGAATGCGGCCGTCGAGGAAGGCGGCGACGGCGACCTCGTCGGCGGCGTTGAGGACGCAGGGCGCGGTCCCCCCCGCCTCGCCGGCGGCGAGCGCCAGGCGCAGGCAGCCGAAGGTCTCGCGGTCGGGGGCCTCGAAGCTGAGCTCGCCGGCGGCGGCGAGGTCGAGCCGCGGCACGTCGACCTCGGCGCGGTCGGGGAAGTGCAGCGCGTAGGAGATCGGCACCCGCATGTCGGGGTAGCCGAGATGGGCCAGCGAGGAGCCGTCGATCAGCTGGATCAGCGAGTGGACCAGCGACTGCGGGTGGACGACCACCTCGATCCGCTCGTAGGGCACGGCGAACAGGTGGTGAGCCTCGATCGCCTCGAAACCCTTGTTCATCAGCGTCGCCGAGTCGATCGTGATCCGGCCGCCCATCCGCCAGGTCGGGTGCGCGAGCGCGTCGGCGACGCTGACCCCCGTCAGGTCGCGGCGGCCGCGGAAGGGCCCGCCGGAGGCGGTCAGCACCAGCCGCTCGACCGTGCCCGGCGCCTCGGCGCCGATCAGCTGGTGCAGCGCCGAGTGCTCGGAGTCGACCGGCAGCAGGCGCGTCCCGGTCCCCTCGGCGAGCGCCATCACCAGCTCGCCGCCGACCACCAGGCTCTCCTTGTTGGCGAGGGCCACGTCGATCCCCTCGCTCAGCGCGACCACGGTCGAGGCCAGCCCGGCGGCGCCGACGATCCCGTTCAGCACCAGGTCGGCGCCCGAGCCGGCGATCAGCTCACGCACGCCCTCCTCGCCGGCGAGCACTCGCCCGCTCCACTCGCCCCGCGCCCGTTCGGCGGCGGCCTCGTCGGCCAGCGCGACCGCCGGAACGCCGTGCTCGCGCGCCTGCGCCAGCGCCGTCTCCCAGCTGCTGCCGGCGGCGAGGCCGACCACCTGCAGCTCGCCCGAGCGCTCGACCACGTCGAGCGCCTGGGTGCCGATCGACCCGGTCGAGCCGAGTATCAGGACCTTCTTCATCTGAGCCAGAGGATAGGGAGCGGGTCTTACCGCTCAGTAAACGAGCGCCACCGAAAGGTAATAGCCGACGACGATCGTGAAGAGGACGGCGTCGAGGCGGTCGAGGATGCCGCCGTGGGGGCCGAACAGGGTGCCGGTGTCCTTGGTGCCGAGGTCGCGCTTGAGCAGCGACTCGAAGAGGTCGCCGACCGGGGCCGCGGCGGCGACGGCGGCGCCGATGATCAGGGCGTCGGTTCCCGACAGCCAGTTCTGGTAGAGGCCGGCGAACCAGAAGCCCATCGTGCCGATCACGAAGCCTCCGATCAGGCCCTCGATCGTCTTGTTCGGAGAGATCGCCGGGGCGATCGGGTGGCTGCCGAACATGCGGCCGGTGGCGTAGGCGGCGGTGTCGGCGACGAAGGTGCCGACGAGGACGTCGATCAGCAGCGCCGCGCCGTGCGAGGGCAGCTCGCGGAGGAGAACTGCGTGGGCCAGCGGCAGGCCGATCCAGACGATCCCCAGCAGGGTGACGGCGATCGAGACCATCGCTCCGCGGTGCTGCTTCGCGTTGGCGGCGAAGGCGAACATCACCGGGAAGGAGGCGGCGAGGATCAGCAGCAGGTTGAAGGCGGTGCCGAACTCGGCGGCGACGACCAGCGCCGCGACCGCCAGGTAGGCGGGGATCGCCAGCGGTCGCGATTCGTGGCTGATCGCCATGAACTCGCGCAGGCAGAGGACGCCGATCAGGATCATCGCCGCGGCGAAGACATAGCCGCCGGCGACGACGATCGCGATCGCGAAGGCGATCCAGGGCAGGACGACGAGGACCCGCTTCAGGGTCTCGCCGCCGCCGCGACGGCGGCGCGGTTCGCGCGGCGGCCGTGGCGGTGGCGGTGGATCGGGCTCGAAGTCCCGCTCGTCGAAGAGGTCGACGTTCATCGCGCCATCGCTCCTACGCCCGCGCCCCGAAGCGGCGCTGCCGCGTCTCGAACTCGGCCAGCGCCGCCTCGAAGGCCGCGCGGTCGAAGTCGGGCCAGAGCTCCTCGCGCACGACCAGCTCCGAGTAGGCGGTCTGCCAGAGCAGGAAGTTGGAGATCCGCTGCTCGCCGCTGGTCCTGATCAGGAGGTCTGGGTCGTGCATCTCTGGGGCGTAGAGGTGGCTGCGGAACTCCTCCTCGGAGCTCCCCTGGAAGCTTCGCGCCGCATCGACGATCTCCGCCCTGCCGCCGTAGTTGAAGGCGACGAAGAGCGTGATTCGCGCGTTTTCGCCGGTCTTCCGTTCGGCCCACTCCATCCGCTCGACCAGGCTGGGATCGACTCCCTCGCGGCGCCCGACGAAGCGCATCCGCACCCCTTCGGAGTCGAGCTCGGGCGTTTCCGAGGCGATCCGCTCGCCGAACATCCGCATCAGCCCGGAGACCTCCTCCTCGGAGCGGCTCCAGTTCTCGGTCGAGAAGGAGAAGACGGTCAGCTCGGCGATTCCCAGCTCGGCGGCGTCGCGCAACCGCTCCTTGACGACGTCCGCCCCGGCGCGGTGCCCCTCGATCACAGGCAGGCCGCGCTGCTGCGCCCAGCGGCCGTTGCCGTCGGTGATGATCGCGACGTATCTGGGGCCGCTCATGGGCCAACCAGCCCGTGAGGAGGCTCCGAACCAAGCAGTTCGGGGGACGCAGGGAGGGAGGCGAGTGAGCGCACTTTTCTGTGCGTGAGCGAGCCGACCGACCGAGGACCCCGAAATGCGCCGGTTCGCAGCCTCCTCACACCTCGAGGATTTCGGCTTCCTTGGCCTTGAGCAGGGTGTCGATCTCGGCGATCGCCTCGTCGGTCTGCTTCTGCAGCGCCGTCTCGGCCCGCCGCTCGTCGTCCTCGCCGGCTTCGCCTTCCTTCTTCAGGTCGCGCAGGTCGCTCATCACGTCGCGGCGCACGTTGCGGACCGCGACCCGCCCCTCCTCGGCGACGCCGTGGACGACCTTGACCATCTCCCGCCGCCGCTCCTCGGTCATCTCCGGGATCGCGAGGCGGATCAGGTTGCCGTCGTTGGACGGGGTGAGGCCGACGTCGGACTCCTGGATCGCTTTCTCGATCGCCCCCAGCGCGCTCTTGTCGAAGGGGGTGATGGTCAGCAGCCGCGCGTCGGAGGCGGCGACGTTGGCGAGCTGCTTGAGCGGCGTCGGGTTGCCGTAGTACTCGACCGTGATCCGGTCGAGCAGGTGCGGCGAGGCGCGGCCGGTGCGCACGGTGGCGAGCTCGCCACGGCTCGACTCGACCGATTTGGCCATGCGCTCCTTCGCGTCCGCGAGCAGTTCGTCGATCAGCTCCGACATAAGAGTTCCCGGTCAGGAGGCGGGCGCGCTGGCGACCAGCGTGCCGACCTTCTCACCGCGAACGATCCTATCTATGTTGCCGCCGTCGGCCATGTTGAAGACGTAGATGGGCAGGTCGTTGTCCATGCAGAGGCTGAGCGCGGTCGAGTCCATCACCCGCAGGCCGCGCTCGATCGCCTCGCGGTGGGTGATCGCGGGGATGAATTCGGCCGCCGGATCGGTCGCCGGATCGGCGCTGTAGACGCCCTCCACCCCATTCTTGGCCATCAGGATCGCCTCGGCGTGGATCTCCAGGGCGCGCAGCGCCGCCGCGGTGTCGGTGGTGAAGAACGGGTTGCCGGTGCCGGCGGCGAAGATCACGATCCGGCCCTTCTCCAGGTGGCGCATCGCGCGGCGGCGGATGTAGGGCTCGGCGACCTCCTTGACGTCGATCGCCGACATCACCCGCGTGTGCTGGCCGAGCTGCTCCAGCGCGTCCTGCAGGGTGAGGGCGTTGAGCACGGTCGCCAGCATCCCCATGTAGTCGCCGGTCGCCCGGTCCATCCCCTTGGCGGCGCCGTCGAGGCCGCGGTAGATGTTGCCGGCGCCGACCACGATCGCCACCTCGACCCCGCGCTCGCGCACCGCCGCCACCTGGGCGGCGATGCGGTCGACCTCGGCGCCGTCGGTGCCGAACTCGAGCCGGCCCATCAGGGCCTCGCCGGAGAGCTTCAGCAGGATGCGGCCGAACTGGGGGGCGTCGGCGGAATCAGTCACGTGAAAGTGACCCTAGATCATCGAGGTGCGTCCGCTGCCTACTCTGCGCCGACCCGGAAGTACGAGAAGCGCCCGATCTGGATGTTCTCGCCGGTCTTCGCGGCGAGCTCCTGCCGCAGCTCCTCGATCGTCTTGTTCTCGTGTTTCTCGGCGTTGACGTGGGTCTGGTCGAGCAGCGCCACCTCGCTCGCCCATTTGTCGAGCTGGCCCTGGACGATTTTCTCGACGATGTTGTCCGGCTTGCCTTCTTCGCGGGCCTTCTCTTCGAAGACCTTCTTTTCCGCCTCGCGCTGCTCCGGGTCGATTTCCTCGGTCGAGACGTAGAGCGGCGAGGTCGCCGCGATGTGCAGGGCGACCTGGTAGGCGAAGACCTTGAAGTCCTCGTTGCGGGCGACGAAATCGGTCTCGCACTGGACTTCGACCATCGCCCCGACCTTGTCGTTGGCGTGGATGTAGGAGGAGATCACGCCCTCGCTGGTGCCGCGCCCTTCGCGCTTGGCCGCCGAGGCCTGACCCTTGACCCGCAGCAGCTCGATCGCCCGGTCGACGTCGCCGTCGGCCTCGGCCAGAGCCGCTTTGCAGTCCATCATCGCCGCCCCGGTGCGGTCCCGGAGCGCTTTCACGTCGGCTGCCGTGATCGCCATCAGCCGTCCCCTTTCTCAGTCTCGTCGGATTTGGTCTCGGCGGCCGGCTCGGCCGCGGCGGGCTCGGCGGCAGCCGGAGCGCCCTGTCCCTCGCCAGCTTTCTCGCCAGCCGGAGCTGACGCCGAACCCTCGGCGGCGCCGGCCGGAGCGTCCCCCCCGGCGGGAGACGCGGGAGGAGGAGCCTGACCCGAAGCCTGCGAGGGGGAGGCTGCTCCTGCCGCGGCAGGACCCGCCGGCCGGGGCGCATTCGTCCCTTGCCCCTGCGCCTGCTGCTGCTGCGCCTGCTGTTTGGCCTGCGCCTGCTGTTTCGCCTGCGCCTCCGCCGTGGCCTGAGCCGCTTTGGCCGCCTCTTCTTCGGCTTTTTTGGCCTCCTCGGCTTCGCGCCGCGCCTTCTCCTCTTCCTCCCGTTTGCGCCGCTCTTCCTCCTCTTTTTTGCGCCGCTCCATCTCTTCGGCGATGCGCCGTTCCTCCTGCACCCGCCAGGCCGAGGAGCCCTCCTCGATGGCGGCGCCGATCGTGCCGATGATCAGCTGGCAGGAGCGGATCGCGTCGTCGTTGCCGGGGATCACGTAGTCGACCGGCGTCGGGTCGCAGTTGGTGTCGACCAAGCCGATGATCGGGATCCGCAGCCGGGCCGCCTCGTGGACCGCGATCTCCTCGGTTTTGAGGTCGGTGACGAACACCGCGTCGGGCAGGCGGTCCATGTCGCGGACGCCGCCGAGGTTGAACTCGAGCTTCGCGAGTTCGGCCTCCATCCCCATCCGCTCCTTGGTCGGCAGGAGGTCGAGTTTGCCCTCCTCTTTCCAGCCGTTGAGCTCGTGCAGGCGGCCGATCCGGCCCGACATCGTGTTGAAGTTGGTCAGCAGGCCGCCGAGCCAGCGTTTGTTGACGTAGGGCATGCGGCAGCGTTCGGCCCATTCCTGGACCACGTCGCGGGCCTGCTTCTTGGTGCCGACGAACAGCACCGTGCCGCCACCTGAGGCCAGCTCGCCGGCGAAGCGGCGGGCGTTCTCCAGCAGCGCCTCGGTCTGCAGCAGGTCGATGATGTGGATCCCGTCCAGCTCGCCGAAGATGAAGCGGCGCATGTTCGGGTTCCAGCGGCGCGTCTGGTGGCCGAAATGGACACCGGCCTCGAGCAGCTCTCTGAGCTCCGTCTGGGACATTCCTTCTCCTTGGATTGGTGGTGCAGCGCCCGCCGCGCTCGCCGGGACCCGACTCGTTGGTCGGGCAGGATCCGGTCCGCTCTCGGCGGGGGTCGATTTCTGGACGATCGATTGTAGAGCCCGCACCGCCCCACGCCCAGCTGTTCCTTATGTCCGCCATTCGGACATAAGGAACAGCTCTAGGGCTGGCGGGCCTGCTCTAGGGCGGCGGCCAGGTCCGGCGGCAGCGGCGATTCGAAGCTCAGGCGCTCGCCGGTTGCGGGGTGCGCGAAGGCGAGGCGGTGGGCGTGGAGGAACTGGCGTTGGAGGCCGTAGCGCATCGCTCCGCCATAGGTCTCGTCGCCGCTCAGCGGGTGGCCGATCGCCGCGAAGTGGGCGCGGATCTGGTGGGTGCGGCCGGTCTCCAGCCTCGCCTCCAGGTAGCTCTCGCGCGGCAGCAGCTCGAGCACCTCGAAGTGGGTGCGCGCCTGGCGCGAGGCGGCGCCGGAGACGGCCATCCGCTGGCGCCGGCGGGCCGAGCGGCCGATCGGGGCGTCGATCGTCCCGGTCCGCGAGCCGAGCCGGCCGCCGGCCAGCGCCAGGTAGACGCGCTCGACCTCGCGCTCGCGCACCGCCCGCTGCAGCGCCGCGTGCGCCTCGTCGCTGCGGGCGACGACGAGCAGCCCACTCGTTCCCTTGTCGAGGCGGTGGACGATCCCGGGCCGCTCCGGGTCCTCGCCGCCGCCGAGCAGCTCGCCGAGCTCGGAGACGAGGGTCGGCCCGCGGTGCGAGGGCGCCGGGTGGACCACCAGGCCGGCCGGCTTCTCGACCACCGCCAGGGACTCGTCCTCGTAGACGACCCGCAGCGCCGGCGCGGCGCCCTCAGCCACCCTCCTCCCCCTGCTTGCGGGCCCGTTCCTCGCGGACTCCTTCGCGCAGGTAGATCAGCACCAGCAGGACGACGCCGAAAGTGATGCAGACGTCGGCGACGTTGAAGGGCGGCCAGGGCGGCAGTTCGATGAAGTCGGTGACGTGGCCGGCGCCGATCCGATCGATCAGGTTGCCGACCGCGCCGCCGGCGAGCAGGCCGCTGGCGATCCACATCCCGGGCCGCGCCGGGTCCTGGGCGAAGAGGTAGGTGACGACGCCGAGCGCGATCAGCATGACGACGATCAGCGGCGTCCCGGTGCCGCCGGCGAGGCCGAAGGCGACGCCGGTGTTGTGGGTCTGGGTCAGTCCGAGCGGTCCGAAGACGTCGATCTCTTCGCCGATCACGATCTGCGAACGGACGATCGCCTTCGCCACCTGGTCGACGACGATCACCGCCCCGCAGAGGATCGCGGCCAGCAGCCAGGCGCGCTGGGTCCGCGTCATCCGACCAGCGCCATCCGGCTCACCCTTCGATCAGGCCGGGGACGATCCGCTGCAGCAGGAACAGCACGATGATCCCGAGCATCGGGCTGAGGTCGAAGGCGAAGCCGCCGCCGCCGATCGGCGGCAGGAAGCGGCGGAAGAGGTTGAGATAGGGGTTGGTCGTGTCGGTGATGAAGTCGAGCACCGAGCGCAGCCAGGGCCGGTAGGGCATCCGCGGCACGTAGGAGATCAGGATGTTGCAGAAGATCAGCCCGATGTAGACGATGATCAGGGCGCTGACGTAGTCGGCGACGTCGCCGCGGGTGATCGCCAGCGGGATCATCCGCGCATCCTCGCCAGCGAGGCCTCGACCGCCGCCTCGAAGGCGGCCCGGGCCCCTTCGCGGTCGAGCGCTTCGAGGCCCGCTTCGGTGCTGCCGCCGGGCGAGGTGACCGCCCTGCGGACGTCGGCGGGGTGGCGCTCGCGCAGCAGCTCGGCCGTGCCGGCGGCGGTCTCCACCACCAGCTCGCGGGCCAGCTCGGGGTCGAGCCCGGCGGCGGCACCGGCATCGGCCAGCGCCTCGACCGCCAGCGCCAGGTAGGCCGGGGCGCAGCCCATGATCGCCGTCGCCTCGTCGAACTGGTCGTCGGGCAGGTCGACCACGTGGCCGAGCAGCTCGAGCTGGGCGCGCACCTCGGGGCCGGCGTCGCCGGCGACGCACAGCACTCCGTGCCGCACCTCGACGCCGATGTTCGGCATCGCCCGCAGCACCTCGGCTTCGGGCAGCGCCTGCCGCAGGCGCTCGAGCGGCACCGCGGCGAGGATCGAGACCACCCGCCGCGCGGCTCCGAGCTGCGGCGCCACCTCTGCCAGCTTCGCCGGCTTGACCGCGAGGACGACGAAGTCGGCGCGCGCCGCCACCTCCTCGTTGGCGAGCGCCTCGCCGCCGAGCTCGGCCGCCAGCGCCGCCGCCCGTCCCGAGCCGGAGTCCGAGAAGAGCATCGAGTCGAGCTCGCCGGCCCAGCCGCGCGCCATCGCGGCGGCCATGTTGCCGGAACCGATGAAGCCGACGATCATGGCCCGGAGACTAAGCCCCGGGCCACGATCGCGACTTCGCGGACTACTGCCCGAGGGTCTCGAACAGGTCGGTGTGGTCGTTGGTGCCGAGCACCGCGAGCCCGCCCGGGCCGCTCGCCCAGACCGGGACGACGGCGCCGGTGTGCTGCTGGCTCGGCGCGACCGCGGCGGGAGCGGTGCCTTCCTGGTAGCCGGCCGTTCCGTAGGTGAGCGCCAGCGTCTGGCCGTCCTTGGTGGTCAGGTTGGTCGAGTAGCCGGGCGGCAGGCCGGTCCCGCTGGCGTCCTCGCCGACGATCTGGCTCGTGTGCGAGTGGTCGGCGGTGACCACGACCAGCGTGTTGGGGTGCTCTTCCTGGTAGTCGAGCGCGACCCCGATCGCCCGGTCGAAGGCGATCGTCTCGCCGATCTGGCCGCAGGCGTTGGTCGCGTGGTCCTGCTTGTCGATCGAGGCACCCTCGACCTGGAGGAAGAACCCGTTGCGGTTGCGGTTGTCGAGCAGGTCGATTGCCCGCCGGGTCATCGCCGCCAGGCTCGGCTCGTTCGCCGGCCGCTGGCCCTCCGTGCACGGTTCCGGCGCGTTGCCCTTGCCGAGCGAGGCGGCGGGGCCGCTCCACTCGAGCGACATGTTGCCGCTGTTGAAGAGGCCTAGCACCGGCTTGCCGCCGCCGACCGTGCTGAGCCCGTCGGCGTCGGTGACGTAGCGGTAGCCCTGTTCCTGGGCCTGCTGGACCACCGTCTTGCCGGCGTACGGTCCGGCTTCGATCGTCTGCTCGAAACGCGCCCGGCCACCGCCGAGGAGCACGTCGACCCCGTGGTCGATCTCCTGCTCGGCGATCGAGCCGAGGCCACCGGCGGCCTTGGTCTCGGCCGGGCAGGCGGCCATGTTGGCGGGGCCCTGACAGCCGCGCAGGGAGATGTGCGCGGCGAGCACCGCCGGCGTCGCGTCGGTGATCTCGGCGGTCGAGACGTCGCCGACCTTCATGCCGCGCTTCTGCGCCAGCTCGAGGATCGTTTCGAGGTTCGTCCCGGGCACGTCCTCGGCGCTGCTCGGTCCCTGCGAGATCCGCTCGTCGATCGTTTTCTGGCCGGTCGCCCAGGCGGTCCCCGTGGCGGCGGAGTCGGGGTCGTAATCGGGCAGGTAGGGCGGCGTCGCGGCCGGCTTAAGCGACCAGGTGGTGTCGAATCCGGTGAACGGCATGCGATCGACGTTCAGCGGGCTGTTGACGCCCTGGTAGTAGCGGGCGGCGGTGATCTCCTGAGTGCCCATGCCGTCGCCGAGCAGGAAGATCACGTTCTTCGGATCCCTCTTCTTCAGCGCGCCGGCGACAGCCCGTTCGGTGTCGGACCTGTGCGACTCGAACGCTCCGGTCGCGGCGGCGGTGCCGGCACCGGCCACCGTCAGCGCGAGCGCGGCCACGGCGGCCGCGGTAAGGCGGTTGCCCTTCATCGATTCCCCTCTTCTCGGGTGGTTTGCGAGACGTATCGGTGAGTCGGGAGGAACCTAGGAAGTGGGTATGCGGCGGATGTGGCGGGGGTGTTGAGGTGGCGTGAAATGTTGTTGCGGGGGACGGGGGGTTTTCTCGGGACGGGGTTGGCGGCGGCGATCGTCGGTGCCCCCTCCCAAAACGCGGGCTCGGGTCCCCC
>JBFWMZ010000060.1:0-11719 GCA_050251335.1 Solirubrobacterales bacterium | reverse complement strand
CCTGGCCGGAGGTCGCCGCCGACCGCGAGCGCTTCCCGGCGACGATGCGCTCGCTCACCTGGGAGCAGCTCGGCGAGATGGCCGAAGGCGGCTTCGAGGTCGGCAGCCACACCCTCACCCATCCCCACCTGCAGCGCCTCGAGGGCGAGCGCCTGCGCCAGGAGCTGTCCGACTCGCGAGCCGCGATCCGCGAGCGCCTCGGCCGCTGCGACGCCCTCGCCTACCCGTTCGGCGAGTGGAGCCCGGCCGTCGCGGCGGCCGCCGCCGAGTGCGGCTACAGCTTCGCCTTCACCCTGCCGACCGCGGTCGGCCAGCGCCGCGCCGGCCCCCACTCGATCCCCCGCATCAACGTCGACTACCGCGACGAGGAGTCGCGCCTGCGCCGCAAGCTGACCCCACCCGGCAAGGAGCTCTTCCTCTCGCCGCGCGTCGCCTCGGCGCGCCGCCTGGTTCGCCGCCTGCGCCGCCGCCCCGAGCCCGGCACCGCGTAGATCCCCAGCTGTTCCTTATCCACGCTATTCCGGGATAAGGAACAGCCCAGCGGGGTCAGTAGGCGCCGCGGCCGGAGAGGACGACGGGGATCGTCGCCAGCAGGATCTCGATGTCGCGGGCCAGCGACCAGCCGGCGACGTACTGGTAGTCGAAGCGGACCATCTCCTGGAAGGGGATGTCCGAGCGCCCGGAGATCTGCCAGAGGCCGGTGATCCCGGGGCGCAGGTCGAGGCGCCGAGCGTGCCAGGCCGGGCCGGCGGCGCGAGCCTCGGCGATGATCAGCGGCCGCGGGCCGACCAGGCTCATGTCGCCCTTGAGGACGTTCAGCAGCTGCGGGATCTCGTCCAGCGAGGTGCGGCGCAGGAGGCCGCCGATCGGGGTGATCCGCGGGTCGCGCTTGATCTTGAACATCACCCCGTCGTCCGCTTCGTTCGCCGCTTCGAGCTCCTTCTTGCGCTCCTCGGCGTCGATGTACATCGAGCGGAACTTGTAGACCCCGAACTCGGTGTCGCCGCGGCCGACCCGGGTCTGGCGGAAGAGGACCGGGCCGCGCGAGGTCAGCTTGATCCCGAGCGCGATCAGCGCCAGCAGCGGGCTCAGCAGGGTGAGCAGGATCGCCGAGACGGCGACGTCGAGGCCGCGCTTGGCGGCGCGCGCCATCGAGCTCAGCGGCGGCGCCCCGAGCGAGAGCAGCGGCAGGCCGCCGATCTGGTTCAGCGAGCGGGCGCCGTCGAGCAGCTCGAACAGCCGCGGCACGATGTCGATCGCGGTGCGGTGGTCGCGGCAGACGCGGACGCAGCTCAGCAGCTGCTGGTGGCTGGCGCGCGAGAAGGCGATGATCACGCGGTCGACTTCGCACTCGTCGAGGACCTCGCCGAGCTGGTCGAGCGAGCCGAGCTTCGGCAGCCGCTGCGAGGAGTCGTCGGTGCGGTGGACGTCGTCGTCGACCAGGCCGATCGTTTCGAGGCCGAACTCGCCGTGGCGCTCGAGCCGCTCGGCGAGGCGGTCGGCGACGAGGCCGGAGCCGACGATCACCGTCCGCTGGCGCAGGGGCACGACGCGATGCGCCCAGCCGCGGGCAAGGGCCCGGCTGGTGCTCGTCAGGGTGGCGGTGAGCGCGGTGGCGACGAGGGCGACGAAGGCGGCCTGCTTGAGGTCGAGCGCGGCGGTGACGGCGAAGACCGGCCAGGTCAGCAGCACGCCGGCGACGACCGAGCGCGGCGCCTCGGCCAGGCCGCTGGCCCAGGTCGAGAGGTCGCCGTCGCTGTAGAGGCCGAAGATGAAGGCGAGGCCGATCGAGCCGACGACGATCGCCGCGGTCAGCACCACGGCGTCTGAGATCGCCAGCCCGAAGAGGAGGGCGGTGAGGATGCCGGCGAGCAGCGCCGCGCCGAGGTCGGCGCCGAGCAGCAGCCGGTGCAGGAAGGACGAGCGCCGCCGCGCCCGCGAGGTCGCGGCCGGCTGCTCGAGCGCCCGCAGCGGGGCGATCGTCGACTCGTACTCGTCGTAGGTGAGATCCTTCATAGCCACCGCTTCATCTGTCGGCAGCGCCTCATGCGGGCTTGAGGAAGTGGTAGTCGGATTCACATCGGCGAGCCATTGGACCCACTGGGTCGAGCGAAGAGAATACCCCTCTCGAACCCGCTTATTCAGCCAAGTTGCAACGGGTTGTTTCCGTAATCAAAGGTCGTGCCAACTACTCACCGAAGGTCGGGGCAAGTACTGAGTAAGGGCCTCGGCATCGACCCCCGGCGGCTGCAAGGCGCGTACCAAACGCTCCGTCACGCGGTCCCAGGACAGACCCTCGGCGTATTCGTTGGCGCGGGCCCCGAGCCGCTGCGCGACGGCCCCGTCGGCGAGCGTCAGCATCGCTCCCAACAGCTCCTCGTCGTCGCCCGGCGCAACCAGGACGCCGCCGGGACCGATCGCGTCGGCGGCGCCGCCGACCGTCGTCCCGATGCTGGGGACGCCGCGGGAGCCGGCGTCGGCGTAGGCGATCCCGAACGGCTCGTAGACGGAGGGCATCAGCAGGCAGGTGGCGCGGTCGAGGATCGCCGCGAAGCGGTGCTGGGCGCCGGCGGAGGCGAGCGCCATGCGACCGTGGGCGCGGACTCCCTCGACTTCCACCGCCGGGTGGCTGCCGACCAGGTCGAGGGTCGCCGTCGGGATCCGCTCGCGCAGGGCCGCGAAGGCGCGCAGCACCGCCGGGCCGCCCTTGCGCTGCCACTGAAAGCCGGCGAAGACGAAGCGCGGCGTCGACCAGTCGCGCGGCGGGTTGCGGGCAAACGGCATCTTGGCGCCGAGGCCGACGACGTGGACGCGCTCGCGCGGCACGCCGTACTCCTCGACGACCGAGTCCGCCGCCCAGTGGCTGGCGACGCAGCAGGCGACGCTGCGCTCGTAGGCCCGTCGCTGGCGCGCGAGCCAACGGCGCTTGGCGCGCTCGGAGAGCGATTGGTAGACCGGGTCGCCGGTGCGCATCGCCTGGGCCACGGTCATGTCCTCGAAGGTCACCGCGCGCAGGCGGGCCGGCAGCGCGAAGCCGCTGCCGATCGCGATCGCGCTGTCGACCCCGGCGCGCGAGGCGGCGCGGCCGGCGGCGATCCCGGCGCCAGCCGCGAACAGCGGGTTGGCGGTCGCCTCCGCCCACGAGAGGCGCAGGCGGTGGGCGAGGCTGGCGTAGCCGGGGAGGCGGGCGTCGATCGCTACCCGGTCGAACCCCGCCTCGGCCAGGCCGCGCCAGAGCCCGGCGGGAACGCCGGACCAGGAGTCGGGATCGGTGGCGTCGCCCTGGAAGGCGATCGCGATCCTCGGCGGGGGGGCTCCGCGGCGCGTCACCGCGGGATCATCGCCGATGGCGAGGCCCGGCCCCGCCCGGCCCGGCGGCGCCGCCCGCTCAGCCGCCGACCGCGGTGCGAGTGGTCCCGACCTTGACGCCGGCCCAGTAGACGGTCGCCGTCTGGAACATCCCCTTCTGGCGGTACTGCGCGATCCGCACCGAGTTGGTGCCGCCGCCGTTGGAGGAGTCGACGGTCTTCATTTCGAGGTGCTGGGTGGCGGCCTGGCGGCTCGGGTTGTAGCTCGAGCCGGGGGCGAAGAAGGTGACCGGGGCGCCGTTGATCCACATCTCGACGAAGCCGTCGCCGGCAAACCGCTCGTGCAGGAGGACCGTCGTCCACTGGCCGCGGAGGAGCGGGGTCCGCCAGGGGGTGTCCCAGTTGTAGCTGGCGTTGCGGTCCCAGGTCAGGTTGTTGCCGACGATCCCGACGCACCAGGGGCTGGAGCCGGCGTACGGGGCGCCGTAGACGGAGACCAGCGACATCCAGCCGGGGATCGTCGGGAAGTCGGCGGGGATGAGGAATTTGGCCGCCAGCCAGAACTCCTGGCCCTGCTTGATGATGTCGGGCGAGATCGCCTGGGCGCGCGGGTTCTCGGTCGGGGTGATCGGCGCCACGTCGCCGTCGTTGACGGTCATCTTCAGCACCGTTTCGCCGCTGCCGAGCGGGTCGGGCACTTCGGTGATCGCGTTCGGTGCCGCCTGCAGCATCGCGAAGTCGCGGATCCGGCTGCCGCTGAAGAGAAGTTCGGAGTTGGTGCTCGTGGTGCTGGTCGGGGGCGGGGTCGGGGTGGTGGTGGGGGTGGTCGGAGTCGGGGTGGTCGGGATGCTCGGGGCGGGCGAGGTGGTCGCCGGCGGCGCGCTGGTCGCGGGCGGCGCGCTGCTGCCGCGCGGGGGCCTGCTGCCGCTCGGCGCGGCCGTCGCCGGCGTGCTCGGGGCGCTGGCGCCGCCGCTGCCGGCGCTCCGCGGCTGGGCGGAGTGGTGCTTCGACCCCCGCCTGGCGCCGTGGTGCGAGCGCCGCTTGTGCTTCTTGCGGTTGCTGGCATTCGGCGTGTGGCCATCTCCGACGGCGCGCGCCGCGGCGGCGATCGTGGTCTTGCCGCCGCCCGGCGCTGCGACCGCCTGGGCGGGCAGCGCGACCGCGGCGGCGGTGGCGAGCGCGGCGATCGCGAGGCCGAGGCGGTGCCGGGGCGAGGTGGCCGGGAGCGAAGGGTTCACGCCGCAGGTGTCGTCCGCCCCCGGCCGGCGCCCCAGTCGCGGCGACGAGAATCGAACGTCGGTCGCCGCCCGAGCCGGACGCTTGTCCGATCCGGCTGGCCAAAATTAAGTAGGCGGCTGGTGGCGGCGGCCCGCGGGCGCCGGCGTAGGAGGGACTAGCGAAACTCCCGCGCCCACGCCTGGCGGCCACGCCCCTTGGGTCGGAGCGCCGTCGGAATGGCGCGTTAGTCGCCAATACGGCGACTAACGCGCCAAAACCCGATGCGCCCTTCTGTCGCTGGCGCTGGAGCAACGGCGGACACTGCGGCGCTCGCCAGCCGCGGACGTGAGTTTCGCTAGTCCCTTCTAGCTAGAAGAGTGATTCCACGACCAGGCCCACCTGGATGGCGCGCCTGGCACACTGCGCGGCTCCGCGTCCTCGGTCTTGCCTTTGCCAATCGGCAAAGGCGGCGACCTGCGTCCTTGACCCGCTTGGCCAGGCGCGCCCCCAGTCACACCTCGCCGTGGAATCAGTCTTCTAGCGCGGCGGCAGCGTTTCGAAGAAGCGCGAGTTCGGGCTCAGCGAGCGGGCCCTGCGGTAGTAGGCGACCGCCGCGTCGGCATCGCCGCGCTCGGCTTCGATCCGCGAGCGGACCAGCCAGAGGCGGAAGTTGGTGCCGTTGCGCTCGGTTGCCGCCCGCGCCGCCGCGGCGGCGCCCTCGAAGTCGCCTTCGCTCTCCAGGACCAGCGCTTCCTGCAGCCGCGGCGCCGCGGCGCCGGGCTCGACGTTCTGTGCCGAGCGGGCGTCGGCCAGGGCCGCCGCGTTGTCGCCGGCGGCCGCCTCGCTCTGACTGTCGCGGAGCAGCGATTCGGTTGCCAGCGGCACCGCGATCGCGAGCGCGATCACGACCAGCGCCGTCGCCGCGGTGCCGAGCCGGGCCCAGAGCGGGAAGGCCGCGCGCGCTCGCTCCTGGCTCCGGTCGACCGCGCCGGTGACCAGCACCGAGCCGAGCAGCAGCATCGCCGCCGGCAGCACCGGCACCTGCCACATCCAGTCGAAGATCGCGGTGACGCAGAAGGCGGTGACGCCGGCGACCGCGGCGGCGAGCGCCACTCCGTGACGCGGCCCGGCGCGGACCGCGGCGACGGCGCCGCCGACGAGCAGGGTCAGCAGGAAGCCGATCAGCAGGGCGGCGCCGACCAGGCCGAGCTCGCCGAGCGTCTGGAAGTAGAGCGAGTGGGCGTCGCGGACGACGTCGGAGTTGTCGCCGTCGCGCGTCCACCAGTACTGGAAGGTGCCCGAGCCGGTGCCACCGACCGGGGCGCTTTCGAACTCGCGCCAGGCCGAGCTCCAGAACTGGTAGCGGCTCTCGCCGGAGGCGCGGCTGAGGCGTTCGGTGCCGTGTCCGGGGATCTCCGGTTGCTTGAATTCGTCCCAGGCGTTGCTGGCGCGTCCCGGCGCGTCGACGGCGATCAGGGCGACGATCAGGGCCACCGCCGCGACGCCGAGCAGGGCCAGCGACTGCTCGCGCGTCGGCCGCGTCCAGCTCGGCCGCCTGCCGCGCTCGAGCCCGGTCGCGATCGCCGCCACCGCCAGCCCGACGACGACGCAGACGACGATCGTCCACAGCAGCAGCTCGTTGCCCTGGCTGTGGGCGGTGCCGGTGTCGAGCCCGTGGCGCAGCTCCTCGCGGCTGATCGCGCCGGCGCAGAGGATCGCCCCGCCGGCCGCGGTGACGGCCAGGATCAGCAGCTTCGGCAGGCGGTCGCCGGTGAGCGCCAGGAAGACCGCGACCGAGACGAAGATCGCCGCGATGCCGCCACGCGAGAGGGTGAACAGCGCGGTCAGCATCAGCGCCGGCATCGCCGCCGCGGCGAGCGCCCGCCAGGCGACGTGCCTGGCGCTGACCGCGGTCGCCAGCAGCAGCGGCATCCCGATCGCGATCAGCGCCGCCAGCGCGTTCCAGTAGTTGAGCGGATAGGAGAGGCGTTCGCGGCCGGATTTGAGGAACTCGGCCGTCTCGTTGGCGCCGAACCAGGCGGGGTGCAGGCGCGAGAGCAGGGCCACCAGGGCGACGACGGCGATCGCGGCGCCGACCGCGCCGACCATCCGCCGCGCCCCCTGCGGCCCGCGGGCGAGGACCGCGAGGGCGAAGACCCCGAGGTAGCCGGCGACGCGGGCGAGTTCGGTCCAGGTCGCTTCCAGGCTCTCGGTCCAGGTCAGGCTGAGCGCCGTCCAGGCGACGAAGCCGGCGAGCAGCGCCAGCGCCGCCCAGGCGAGCGTCCCCAGCTGCTGGCGCGGCACGGCGCCGACGAGGACGGCGAAGAGCAGCAGCCACCAGACCGCGATCCCGACCTGGTCGGAGACCAGAGGGTCGAAGCCGCCGCCCTTGGTGCCGAGGTAGACGATCAGGACGAAGGCCAGGATCCAGGTCGCGATCGAGCCCCAGTCGGGCATCCGCTCCAGGGCCGGCAGGCCGCGCGCCGCTGGTCTGGAGGTGGCCTCCACGCCGCCCCTTATATCTGGCCCAGCCCCGGAATTCCGGGCGAGATCCGCCGCAACGCCAGTTCTGGACGTACTATCCATGGATGCGCAAGGCGATCCTCCTGCCCTTCGCGCTGCTCGCGCTCGCCCTCCCGGCCGGCGCCGCAGCGCAGATCGTGCCGCCGGGCAACTCGGCCGCCGCCCAGTACACGGAGACGATTCCCACTTCCCAGGGCGAACAGAACGCCCAGGGACCGAAGCAGCAGGTCAATCCGAACGACGTGATCGGCTCCAAGAACACCAAGAAGCTCGAGGAACAGGGGCCCGAAGGCGCGGCGGTGGCCGAATTTACGGCTGAAACGGCGCCCACGACGGGCTCGGGCGGGGAAGAATCCAGCGCTGATGGCAAGGCGGAGACCGAAAACGGCGGCGGCAAGCCGAAGGGCAGCGGTGGCGGCGGCAACGGGACCGGCAGCGGTTCCAAGTCGCAGGAAGCGGGCGGCGAAGAAGGCTCCACCGCGGGCAGCGGCGCCGCGGCCGGCAACGGCAGCGGCAGTGGGCCCAGCGCCGGCGGCCCCGGGCCCTCGGGCTCCTCGGCGGTCGGCGAGGTCGCGAGCCAGGCGACCGGCGTCTCCTCCGGCGCCCTCGGGCTCTGGCTGCCGATCGTCCTCGTCGCCGTCGTGCTCTGGGCCGCCCTCATGGTCTGGCGTCGGCGCGAGGGCCCAGAGCGAGCCGTTTAGCCCGCTCGCGGGTTCACTGGCAGTGACCTTCTCTCGACAGCGCTCCGTGCTGGCCTGCCTGGTTGCGCTCTGCCTGGCGACGCTCGGCGTCGCCCTGCTGAGCGCGCCGCGGGCCGAGGCGGCGCCGCGCTCGCTCGACACCGGCATCTCCTACGTCTACGGCAACGAACCCGAAGAATTCGCCCACGTCGCCGCGACCGGCGCCGAGTTCGTCCTCACCGCGGTCAACTGGGCCAAGGTGGCGCCCGCCCAGGAACCCGCGAGCTGGAACCCGGCGGACCCCGCCGACTCCCACTACGACTGGGAATTCCTCGACGGCTGGGTGAAGAACGCGATCGCCGCCGGCCTCACCCCGGTGCTGCAGGTGCGCGGCGCCCCCGCCTGGGCGCAGAACTGCGGCCCCACCTACTACGACTCCCCCTGCGAACCCGACCCGGCGAAGCTGGCGCAGTTCGCCCGGGCGGCGGCGAGCCGCTACAGCGGCCGCTTCGGCGGCCTGCCGCGGGTTCGCTACTGGCAGGGGCTGAACGAGCCGAACTACGACTTCTACTTCAAACCGCAGTTCAGGAACAGCAGGCCGGTCTCGCCGCGCCTCTACCGGCAGCTGATTAACAGCTTCTACGCGGCGGTCAAGTCGGTCGACCCCGCCAACGTCGTCCTGATGGCCGGCCTCGGGCCGATCGGGGTCCCGGGCCACACGATCGCGCCGCTGCGCTTCGCCCGCGAACTGCTCTGCATGACCGGCGGCCCGCAGCACCCGCGCAAGGGCAGGGGCAGCTGCGAAGGCGGCGTCCACTTCGACGTCTTCGACGTCCACCCCTACACCTCGGGCGGTCCGACCCACGAAGGCGGAGGCGACTTCGTCGAGCTCGGCGACATCCCGCGGCTGCAGCGGCTGCTGCGCGCCGCCGACCGCGCCGGCCGGATCAAGAGCAACCTGCACAAGCGGACGCCGCTGTGGATCGTCGAGATGTCCTGGGACACGAAGCCGCCCGATCCCAACGGGATCTCCTTCAAGCTCGCCTCGCAGTGGATCGCCGAAGCGCTCTACCGGACCTGGAAGCAGGGGGTCGACCACTTCTTCTGGTTCACGATCGTCGACTTCGACCGCCAGGGGCGGCCGCCGAACGAAAGCTTCGAATCGGGCTTCTACTTCTGGAACCCGGACGTCGCCGCGCAGCGGGCGAAGCCGACGATCAAGGCCTTCCGCTTCCCCTTCGTCGCCCTGCGCCGGGACAAGGGGCTGATGGTCTGGGGCCGGACCCCGACCAGCAGCGGCGGCATGGTGCGGATCGAAGCCGTCCGCAACGGGGCCTGGAAGACGCTGCGGACGCTGCGGGCGGCCGGCAACGGGATGTTCACGACCGTCCTCGGCAGCTCCTACGGGAAGGGCGGGAAGGGCGCCGTGCGCGCCACCTACCTCGGCGAATCCTCAGTCCCCTTCCCGATGAATCCCGTCGGGGACCACCGGGTCAACCCCTTCGGCTGAGGCCGCCTCAGTGGGCCTCGTCGGAGGCGTGGGCCGGCGGCCGCGACTCCTCCGCCAGCGAGGTGATCTCGAGCTGGCCCTGGGCGGCCTCCTCCAGCACCTCGGTCGCCTCCTGCGCCGAGCGGGCGTAGAGCTCGACCAGCAGGTGGACGACGATCTGCTCCTCGTCGTGCTTGTGGAAGCGGACGTGGGTGAAGAACTCGCGCACGCCGGCGTCGCCGAAGGCGCCGAAGGTGAGGAACTCGATCGCTTCCGGGCCCGAGCAGCTCTCGACCCGGTCCTGGTCGACGGTCACCGTGCAGGACGCCACCCACGGGGTGCCGGCGACCATCCGCTCCCAGCGGTCCTCGATCGGCACCACCCGGTCCTCCTCGAAGGTGAGGTGCGGCTGGTCGTGCATGCAGGCGAGGCACTGGACCACCGCCTCCTGCACCTCGTCGACGCCTTCGGCCAGCGCCCCGGTCTCCGGGTCGACCCGCCGGATCGCGTCGTAGTGCAGCTGGATCTCGAGATCCTGCGACCAGCAGCGGTAGCAGCGCAGCCAGGCCGAGCGGTCGCCGTTCAAATCGTTCATGCCCCCATTGTGGCGCCCCGGCGGGGTGGCCGGCGCGCTGCAGTGATTAGCCCCCCTATGGCGGCTGAAATCGCTGCAGCGTCTACGCCGTGGCGCCGGCCCCGGCGCGGGCGCTGACCAGCTCGACGATCTCGCCCATGATCTGGTTGAGGTCGAAGTCCTTCGGCGTGTAGACGCCGGCGACCCCGGCCTCGCGCAGGCGCTCGGCGTCGGCGGCGGGGATGATCCCGCCGACCACGATCGGGACCTCGACGCCCTCCTCGGCGAGCAGGCGGATCACCTCGGGGATCAGCTCCAGGTGCGAGCCGGAGAGGATCGAGAGGCCGACCACGTCGACGTCCTCCTGCAGGGCGGACTCGGCGATCTCGGCCGGGGTCAGGCGGATGCCCTGGTAGATCACCTCCATGCCGACGTCGCGGGCGCGCAGGGCGATCTGCTCGGCGCCGTTGGAGTGGCCGTCGAGGCCGGGCTTGCCGACCAGGATCTTGATCCGGTGGCCGATCGCCTCGGAGGCCTCCTCGACGCGGGCGCGGAGCTCCTCGAGCTGCTGGCGGTCCGACGGCGGGGCGGCGCCATCGACCCCGGTGGGGGCCCGATAGGCGCCGAAGACGTCGCGCATGGTCTGCGCCCACTCGCCGGTGGTGGCGCCGGCCTTGGCGGCGGCGATCGTCGCCGGCATCACGTTGGCCTGCTGGTCGGCGGCGACGCGGGCGAGCTCCGCCAGCGCCTCGGCCACCGCGGCCTCGTCGCGCTCGGCCTTCCACTCGCCGAGCGCCTCGATCCGCTCGCGCTCGACCTCGGGGTCGGGGGTGAGGATGCCGCCGTCGGCGCCGGCCGTGAGCGGCGAGTCCTCGGACTCGGTGTAGCTGTTCTGGCCGACCACCTTCTGCTCGCCGCGCTCGATCCGGGCGACCCGCTCGCGGTGGGACTCGACCAGCCGCGCCTTCATGTAGGGGACGGCGTTGACGGCGCCGCCATGCTCCTCGACCACCGCCATCTCCTCGCGGGCGCCCTGGGCCAGCTCCTCGACCAGGCCCTCCATGACGACGCTGCCCTCAAAGACGTCGGGGTACTCGAGCAGGTCGGTCTCCTCGGCCAGCACCTGCTGGATCCGCAGGCTCCACTGCTGGTCCCAGGGGCGGGGGAGGCCCATCGCCTCGTTCCAGGCCGGCAGCTGCAGGGCGCGGGCGCGGGCGTCGCGCGAGAGCGTCACCGCCAGCGCCTCGAGCACGATCCGCTGGATGTTGTTCTCCGGCTGGGCCTCGGTCAGGCCGAGGCTGTTGACCTGGACGCCGTAGCGGAAGCGCAGCATCTTCTCGTCCGTCACCCCGTAGCGCTGGCGCCCGATCTCCCCCCAGAGCAGCCCCATCGTCCGCAACTTGGCGATCTCCTCGACCAGCCGGATGCCGGCGTTGACGAAGAAGGAGATGCGGCCGAAGACCTTCGCGAAGTCCTCCTCGGCGACCTGGCCGCGGGCCTTGACTTCGTCGAGCACGGCGATCGCGGTCGAGAGCGCGTAGGCGATCTCCTGCACCGGCGTCGCCCCGGCCTCCTGCAGGTGGTAGCTGCAGACGTTGGTCGGGTTCCAGCTCGGCACCTCGTTGACGCTGAAGGCGACGGTGTCGGCGATCAACCGCAGCGAGGGCTCGGGCGGGAAGGCGTAGGTGCCGCGCGAGAGGTACTCCTTGATGATGTCGTTCTGGGTCGTGCCGGTGAGCTGGGCGCGGTCGACCCCGTTCTCCTCGGCGACGGTGACGTAGAGGGCGAGCAGCCAGGCGGCGGTCGCGTTGATCGTCATCGAGGTGTTCATCTCGTCGAGCGGGATGCCGTCGAGCAGCTGGTGCATGTCGCCCTTGTGGGCGACCGAGACGCCGACCTTGCCGACCTCGCCGCGGGCGAGGACGTG
>JBFWMZ010000059.1:0-12121 GCA_050251335.1 Solirubrobacterales bacterium | reverse complement strand
CCACCCCCACTGGCCGTGTGTGGGGGACCGCCCGACGCTCGCCCAGCGCCGCAAACCTTTGTCCCTAGGAGGAAGTCCCTCGCACCCACCCCCGCTCCCGCCCCCTAAGCCCTCCGCGGAAACCTCGAAAAATCGGGCTTCCGCTTCTCCTTGTAAGCCTCCCGCCCCTCCTTCGCCTCCTCGCTCGCGTAGAACAGCAGGTTCGCGTCGTGCGCCAGCTGCTGGATCCCCGCGTAGCCGTCCTCATGAGCGTTGAAGCTCGCCTTCACCAGCCGCAGCGCGAACGGCGAGAGCTGCAGCATCTCCCGGCACCACTGGACGGTCTCGGCTTCCAGCTCCGGCAGCGGCACGACCGTGTTCACCAGCCCCATCTCGAGCGCCTGCCGGGCGTCGTACTGGCGGCACAGCAGCCAGAACTCCTTGGCTTTCTTCGGGCCGACGAGGTCGCGCAGCAGCGAGGCGCCGAAGCCGCCGTCCCAGGAGCCGACCCGGGGGCCGGTCTGACCGAAGCGGGCGTTGTCGGCGGCGATCGTCAGGTCGCAGCAGACGTGGAGCACGTGGCCGCCGCCGACCGCGTAGCCGGCGACCATCGCGACGATCGGCTTCGGCAGCCGCCGCATCTGCACCTGCAGGTCGGTGACGTGGAAGCGACCGACGCCGCCCTGCTCGGAGAGGTAGCCGGTGTCGCCGCGGACGTTCTGGTCGCCGCCCGAGCAGAAGGCCAGCGGGCCCTCGCCGGTCAGCACGATGACCCCGGTCTCATGGTCCTCGCGGGCGTCCTCGAGGGCCCGCGAGATCTCGACCAGGGTCTGGGGCCGGAAGGCGTTGCGGACCTCGGGGCGGTTGATCGTGATCTTGGCGATCCCGTCGCCGCTCAACTCGTAGCGGATGTCCTCGAACTCGCCGGGGCCCGGCTTCCAGTCGACCGGGGCGCGGAGGTCCTTCTCTGCACCGTCGCTCACGGCGACTGACCCTAGCGCCCGCTGGCAGCGATAGCTTTGCGGGCGTGAAGCTGCTCGCCTTCAGCGACCTGCACCGCGATCTCGACCAGGGCGCCAGGCTGGTCGAGATGTCGGCCGACGCCGACGTCGTGATCGGCGCCGGCGACTTCGCCTCGATCCACGAGGGGCTGGAGGAGACGATCGGCGCCCTGGAGGGGATCGAGAAGCCGACCGTGCTGGTCCCCGGCAACAACGAGACCGCCGACGCCCTGCGCGCCGCGGCCGCCGGCTGGGAAGCGGCCACCGTCCTCCACGGCGAGGGGACGACGATCGACGGGGTCCCCTTCTTCGGGCTTGGCGCCGGCATCCCGACCACGCCCTG
Organism: Solirubrobacterales bacterium; assembly: GCA_050251335.1. Taxonomy (GTDB): domain Bacteria; phylum Actinomycetota; class Thermoleophilia; order Solirubrobacterales; family 70-9; genus VAYN01. Next base: position 10,798 of record JBFWMZ010000059.1, on the reverse strand, counting down.
GGACTGGAGCTTCGACCTCTCCGACGAGGAGGCGACGGAGATGATCGCCGCCTGCCCCGAGGGAGCGGTGCTGGTCCTCCACTCGCCGCCGAAAGGCCACTGCGACGGGCCGAACGGCGGCTTCGGCAGCCCGGCGCTGCTGGCGGCAATCGAGGCCAAGCAGCCGCGGCTCGCCGTCTTCGGCCACATCCACGAGGCCTGGGGCTGCACGAGCGAAGCGGGCGGCGCGCCGCTGCACAACCTCGGCCCGACCGGCACCTGGCTCGAGGTCTAGGCCGGGATGGAGAGCGGGGTCGCGCAGAGCGGTAACGGCCCCGCCTCGGGCGGCGAATCGCCGAAGCGCGCCGGTCTGGTGCTGGCGACGCTGATCGGCGTCGCCGCCGTCGCCAACCTCAACCTCTCGGTCGCCAACGTCGCCCTGCCGGACATCGGCAAGGCCTTCAGCGCCGGCCAGACCGGCGTCGACCTGGTCGCCGTCGGCTACTCGCTCGGCCTCGCCGCCTCGGTCCTCTACCTCGGCGCGGTGGGCGATCGCTACGGCCGCAAGACGATGGTGCTCTGGGGCATGGGCCTCTCGGTCCCCTTCTCGGTGCTGGCGGCGCTGGCGCCCTCGATCGAGGTGCTGTTCGTCGCCCGGGTGCTCGGCGGCGTCGCCGCCGGGATGGCCTACCCGACGACGCTGGCGCTGATCACCGTCCTCTGGTCGGGGGCGGCGCGGACCAAATCGATCGCACTCTGGTCGGCGCTCGGCGGCGGCGCCTCGGCGCTCGGCCCGCTGCTCGCCGGCGCCCTGCTCGAAGGCTTCGACTGGTGGTCGGTCTTCCTCGTCACCGCGCCGCTGGCGGCGATCGCCCTCTTCTTCGCCTGGCGCGAGGTGCCGGCCCACGTCAACGAGACGACCGAGCCGGTCGACCATCTCGGCGGCCTGATTTCGATCGCGATGGTCGCGGCGCTGGTGCTGGCGATCAACTTCGCTCCCGAACCCGGGAAGGGGACGATGGCGATCGGCCTCGGGGTGATCGCGGTGGCGGGGATCGCCGCCTTCCTGATCCGGCAGCGCCGGGCCAACCCACCGCTCTACGACCTCGGCGTCGCCGCCCGCCGCACCTTCTGGGTCGCGGCGCTGGCCGGGATCATCGTCTTCGGCTCGCTGATGGGGGCGATGTTCATCGGCCAGCAGTTCGTCCAGAACGTCCTCGACTACTCGACTCTCGAGGCCGGTCTGGCGATCCTGCCCGGGGCGATCGGGATGATCCTGGTCGCGCCCCGCTCGGCGAAGCTGGTCGAGAGTCGCGGCTCCCGCTTCACGCTCCTCGTCGGCTTCGTCTTCTGCCTCGCGGCCTTCCTGGTGATGCTGCTGCTCTGGGACGAGGGCGCCGCCTATCCGATCGTCGGTCTCGGTTACCTGCTGGTCGGGATCGGGGTCGGCTTCGCCGGCACGCCGGCCTCGCGCTCGCTGACCGGCTCGGTCCCGGTCAAGCGCGCCGGCATGGCTTCGGGGACCGCCGACCTGCAGCGCGACCTCGGCGGCGCGATCATGCAGTCGATCTTCGGTGCGCTCCTGACCGCCGGCTACGCCGCCAGCTTCTCGAAGCAGATCGCCACCTCGCCGCACGGCAGCGAAGTCAGCGAGAAGGTCCAGAACGAGCTGACCAAGTCGTTCTCGAGCGCCGCCACGACCGCCGAGCAGTACCCCGAATACGCCCGCCAGATCGTCGGCGCCGCGCGCCAGTCCTTCCTCGACGGCGGCGACTGGACCTACGCGGCGGGGGCGATCGCGGTCCTGCTCGGCGCCGCCGTCGTCTTCTTCCTCTTCCCCCGCCACGACGACGAGCTGGCGCTGCTGAAGCGGTTCCGGGCCGAGGACGCCGAGGCGGGATAATCGGCGCGTGTCCCACCAGCTAATGCGAGCCAGCGACGCCTTCTGGCGCCCCTCCAACCAGATGGGGGTCGAGAACACCGACCTCGCCAAGCAGCTCGGCGCCGAGAACCTGGGGATGCGGCTGTGGCGGCTGGCGCCGGGGCAGGCCTCGACCAAGCACCGCCACTTCGAACAGGAGGAGCTCTACCTGCTGCTCGAGGGCACCGGGCGGGTGCGGGTCGACGACGAGCTGCTGACCCTGGCGCCGCTCGACGCGCTGCGGGTCGGCCCCGACTCGGCGCGGCAGGTCTTCAACGACACCGACGCCGACGCGCTCTGGCTGGTCGTCGGCGCGCCGCAGGAGCTGGCGAACACGCTGGAGATGACCGAGGAGCAGCTGCAGCGGCTCTATCCGGATGGCCCGAAAGCGCTGCCGCCCGAGCTCGCGGACTGAGGCAGCCGCGCCTGGGCTGGGTTTGTAGCGGATAGCGATACAAACCCAACCCAACTGACTGCGGTCGCCGTCCTCACCACGCGAGGGTGCTTGGCGGCGCGGTTACGATCGAGCGATGGAGAGCGGCAAAGACGGCGTCGCCTTCGAGAGCGGCGCCGGACGCTGGCTGCTCGCGGTCGCGGTCGCCGGCTCGGGGATGGCCTTCCTCGACGGCACCGTGGTCAACGTCGCCCTGCCCGACATCGGCCGCGACTTCGACGCGACGACCGGCTCGCTGCAGTGGATCCTCAACGGCTACCTGCTGACCCTCGCCTCGCTGATCCTGCTCGGCGGCTCGCTCGGCGACCGCTACGGGCGGCGGCGGGTGTTCGTGATCGGCGTCGGCCTCTTCACCCTCGCCTCGCTGCTCTGCGCGGCGGCGCCCAACGCCGCGACGCTGATCGGAGCGCGCATGCTGCAGGGGGTCGGCGGCGCCCTCCTGACCCCCGGCAGCCTGGCGATCATCGAGGCCAGCTTCCGGCCCGGCGACCGGGCGCGGGCGATCGGCGCCTGGTCGGGGCTCGGCGGCGTCGCCACCGCCTTCGGGCCGCTGCTCGGCGGCTGGCTGATCGGCGCGATCTCCTGGCGGGCGATCTTCCTGATCAACCTGCCGATCGGGATCTTCGTCGCCTGGGCGGCGACCCGCCACGTGCCCGAGAGCCGCGACCCGATGGCCAGCGGCCGGATCGACCTCGCCGGCGCGGTGCTGGCCGCGCTCGGCCTCGCCGGCATCACCTACGCGCTGATCGAAGCCGCGGAAATGAAGTCGCCGGCGCTGGTCTGGGGCGCGGCAGTCCTCGGCGTCGCCGCGCTGGTCACCTTCTTCCTCGCCGAGCGCCGGGTCAAGGCCCCGATGCTGCCGCTGGAGATCTTCCGCTCGCGCCAGTTCAGCGCCGCCAACGCGGTCACCTTCGTCGTCTACGCGGCGCTCGGCGGCTTCTTCTTCCTGCTCGTCGCCTTCCTGCAGATCTCGCTCGGCTACTCGCCGGTCGCCGCCGGCGCCGCCTCGCTGCCGGTGACCCTCCTGATGCTCGTCTTCTCGGCTCGGGCCGGGGCGCTGGCGCAGCGGATCGGCCCGCGGCTACCGCTCACCGTCGGGCCGCTGGTCGTCGCCGTCGGGCTGCTGCTGCTGACCGGCCTCGACCAGGGCTCGAGCTACCTGACCGGGGTGCTGCCCGGCGTGGTCGTCTTCGGGATCGGCCTGACCCTGGTCGTCGCCCCGGTCACCGCCACCGTCCTCGCCGCCGCCGACAGCCGTCACTCGGGGATCGCCTCGGGCGTCAACAACGCGGTCGCCCGCGTCGCCGGCCTGCTCGCCGTCGCCGTCCTGCCGCTCGCCGCCGGGATCACCGGCGACGACTTCTACGACGCGGCGAAGATGACCAGCGGCTTCCACATGGCGATGCTGATCTGCGCCGCGCTCGCGGCGCTCGGCGGGGTGCTCGCCTGGCTGACGATCTCGCCCGAGGTGCTGCACGCCGAGCCCGAGCCCGGCGGCGACACCCCGGAGCGCCTCGGCGAGGACTACTCGTGCGGCTTCAACGCGCCGCCGCTGCGCCCCGGCCGCGAGGCCGAGTGCGAGTGCGCCGTCGCTAGCGGGCCGTCGCGTCCGCGGCGAACCGCCGCGCGAACTCGCTGAAGGCGTCGAGCGCCTCGGGGTTGGCGAGCGAGCCGCGGCTGACGACCTGCTCCGGATCGCCGCCCATCAGGATCCGTTTGACCGGCACCTCGACCACCTTGCCGGAGAGGGTGCGCGGCACCGCGGCGATCGCAAAGGCGGCGTCGGGGACGTGGCGCGGGCTGCAGCGCTCGCGCACCGCCCGCGCCAGCCGCTTGGTCAGCTCCGCGTCGAGCTCGCTTCCCTCGCGGAGGACGACGAACAGCGCGATCCAGCCGTCGGTCCCCTCGCGCGGCAGGTCGACGACCAGCGCGTCGAGCACCTCGGGCACGGTGTCGAGGGCGCGGTAGATCTCGGCGGTGCCGATCCGGATGCCGCCGCGGTTGATCGTCGAGTCCGAGCGACCGTAGATGACCGCGGTGCCGCGCTCGGTGAATTCGATCCAGTCGCCGTGGCGCCAGATTCCCGGGTACATCTCGAAGTAGGCCTCGCGGTAGCGCGAGCCGTCCTCGTCGCCCCAGAAGTAGAGCGGCATCGAGGGCAGCGGCTCGGTCAAGACCAGCTCGCCGACCTCGCCGATCACCGGCCGCCCCTCGGGGTCGAAGGAGGCGAGCGCGGCGCCGAGCGCCGGGCCCTGCAGCTCGCCGCGGTAGACCGGCAGGGTCGGGACGCCGCCGACGAAGGCGGTGCAGACGTCGGTGCCGCCGGAGGTCGAGAACAGCCAGAGGCTCGCGCCGAGGTGCTCGTAGAGCCAATCGAAGCCCTCCGGGGCGAGCGGCGAGCCGGTCGAGCCGATCGCCCGCAGGGCCGAGAGGTCGCGCCCCTCCTCGGGCGCCACGCCGGCCTTCATCGAGGCGGAGATGTAGGCGGCCGAGGTGCCGAAGACGGTGATTCCGGCTTCCTCGGCGAGGTCCCAGAGCCGGCCGAGGTCGGGGTGGCCCGGGTTGCCGTCGAAGAGCACGATCGGCGCCTTCGTCAGGAGGCCGGAGACGACGATGTTCCACATCATCCAGCCGGTGGTCGTGAACCAGAAGAGCCGGTCGGAGGCGCGCAGGTCGAAGTGCAGGTGCATTTTCTTCAGGTGCTCGAGCAGGATCCCGCCCTGACCCTGGACGATCGCCTTCGGCAGCCCGGTGGTGCCCGACGAGTAGAGGACCCAGAGCGGAGCCGAGAAGGGGACGCGGTTGAAGCTGAGCTCGTCGGCGCCGGGCGCACCGGCGCCGAGCTCCTCCCAGGGGATCGAGTCGGCGAGCTCGCCCGCGGCGCCGAGATAGCTGACCAGCACGGTGTGCTGCACCGAGGGCATCTGCCCGCGCAACCGGGCGACGGTCTCGATCCGCTCGAAGTCCTTGCCGCCGTAGCGGTAGCCATCGCAGGCGATCAGCACCTTCGGCTCGATCTGCGCGAAGCGGTCGGTGACCGAGTCGGCGCCGAAGTCGGGCGAGGCCGAGGACCAGACGCCGCCGAGCGAGGCGACGGCGAGGAAGGCGACGACGGTCTCGGCGACGTTCGGCATGTAGGCGACGACCCGGTCCCCCTCGCCGACGCCGAGCTCGCGCAGGCCGGCGGCGACGCGGGCGACCTCGGCGCGCAGCTCGCCCCAGGTCAGCTGTTCGAGCTCGCGCAGCTCGGAGGCGGCGAGGATCGCGAGGCCGGCGTCGTCGCGCCCGCGGAAGACGTGCTCGGCGTAGTTCAGCCGGGTGCCCGGGAACCACTCGGCGCCGGGCATCGCGCGGCTGGCGAGGACGGTGTCGGGGGAGCCGTCGGCCGCCACCTCGAAGTAGTCCCAGATCGCCCGCCAGAACTCCTCGAGGTTGTCGATCGACCACTGCCAGAGCTCGCGGTAACCAGCGGTCTCGATGCCGCGCTCCCGCGCCAGCCAGTGGGCGAAGCGGGTCAGCTCGGCGCGCTCGATTTGCTCGGCGGTCGGCTCCCAGATCGGTGCGGTCTCGGCGGTGCTCATCGTCGTCGGCGCAGCGGCAGCCGGCGGCGGCGATTCTACGGTTCGCCCGGTCGCGGCGGCGGGCGGCCCTGCGGGCCTTTGCCGGAGCGTTTGCCGGCGCGGGTCAGCATCAGCCTGGTCGCGCTCGGCGCGCCGCTCAGCGCGCCGGCAGCAGCTGACTGAGCGCGGCGAAGGCAGCGGCGCCGCGGGCGAAGCCGCCGGCCAGCTGCCGGATCAGCTGCGAGCGGCGCTCGGCGACGCGGTCGACCAGCCGCAGGTGCGGCGTCTCCGGCGGCGGCGCCGGGTCGGCCGCGCCGAGGCTTTCGGCCGCGCTGCTCGCTTCGAGCTCTTCGCCGGCGGCGCCCTGGACCGCGCTCGGCAGGCCGCTCGGCGCGCCGCTGAGGCAGGCGGTGATCCCTGCGACGATCAGCTGCGCCCGCACCTCGGAGCCTTCGCTGGTGGGGTGCAGGTTGTCGGCTTCGAGCAGGCTCGGGTTCTGGTTGACGGTCGTCGCCCAGTCGGGCGTCTGGGTGCCGGGGCGCGAGGCGGCGAGTTCGTGGACGACCCGGTTCTTGCCCCTGTTGTTGTGGCCTTCGACGGTGTAGCCGTGGATCGTCGGCACGACCAGGCAGCGGTCGCCCACGGTCGCCACGACCTTCTGCAGGTTTTCGGCCAGAATCTCGGGATAGGCGGGGTTGTCGTTGGTCCCCGCGTCGAACACGATCACCGAGTCCGACGGGGAATAGCTTTCTTGGAAGAGGTCGAAGATTTCGTAGCTGTTGGAGCCGCCGACCGCGTTGATCGTCAGCGGCACCCCCGGCAGCAGCCCCTCGAGATGGGGCGCGGTGAGTTCCTCGAGGCTGTCGCCGACGACGAGCACGCCGCCGGAGCCTTCGTCGACCGCCCGCGCCGCGGGAGCGAGCGCCAGCGCCGCGACCGCAACCGCGAGGCCCGCCGCGACCAGGCTCCTCGACCATCTCGCCATCGCCGGGTTTGTAGCGCACTCGGCCGCCGGTGCCGCGTCGCGCCCCTCGCCGCCGCCGCGCTGGCACTGGCGCTGGCGCTCCCAGCCTGCGGCGGCGAGGCGCCGGCCGCGCCGCAGCCGACCGACGCGACGCTGACCGCGCCGAGCGCCGAGCCGCCCGCCGGCGCCAAGCCCGCCGCCATCGCCGCGACGCCCTGCGCCCGCGCCCTCGGCGGCTTCCTCGACCAGCTCGAGCATCTGCGCCGCAGCCTCGTGATCGGGGTCAGCTACGAGCAGTACGTCGCCGAACTGGGGACGGTGCGCGCGGCCTACCGGCGGGTCCCCGTCGGCGAGCTCGACCTGGCCTGCGTCGCCGGCCCGGCGAGCGCCGCCGAGCGCTCCTTCGACGGCTACCTCGCCGCCGCCAACGCCTGGGGCGAATGCGTCTCCGAGGCGGGTTGCGAAACCGCGACCCTGGAACCGAGGCTGCAGCGCGAATGGCGGGCCGCCGCCAGGCAGCTGGCGGCGGCGCGCCGGGGGCTCGCGGGCTAGCCCGCCATCCCCCGGGCGATCACGACCCGCTGGATCTCGTTCGTGCCCTCGTAGATCTGGGTGATCTTGGCGTCGCGCATCATCCGCTCGAGCGGGTACTCGTTGACGTAGCCGTAGCCGCCGAGCACCTGGACCGCCTCGACCGTCACCCTCATCGCGTTGTCGGAGGCGAACAGCTTGGCCATCGAGCTGTAGGCGGGGAGCTCGGCCGGACGCGGGCTCTTGTCGGCCAGCGAGCAGGCTTTGTAGAGCAGCTCGCGGGCGGCGGCGGTGCCGGTCTGCATGTCGGCGAGCTTGAACTGGATCCCCTGCAGCTGGTTGATCGGCTTGCCGAAGGCGACCCGCTCCTTGGCGTAGGAGTTGGCGTAGTCGGTCGCCCCCTGGGCGATCCCGACCGCCTGCGCGGCGGCGCCGAGGCGGGTCCGCTCGAGCGTCCCGAGCGCGACCGAGAGGCCCTTGCCCTCCTCGCCGATCAGGTTCTCGGCCGGGACGCGGACGTCGGTGAAGGACGGCGAGCCGGTCGGGCTTCCCTTGATCCCGAGCTTGTGCTCGAGCGCGCCGGGGTCGAAGCCGGGCGCGTCCTTGGGGACGACGAAGCAGGAGGTGCGGCGGTTCTCGCGGTCGGTGGTGGCGAAGACGACGTAGAAGTCGGCGATGCCGGCGTTCGAGATCCAGGCCTTCTGGCCGTTCAGCACCCACTCATCGCCCTCGCGGACCGCGGTGGTCCGCATCGCCGCCGGGTCCGAGCCGGCCTCCGGCTCGGAGAGGCAGAAGGCCGGTGACCACTCGCCCGAGGCGCACTTCGGCAGCCACCTCTGTTTCTGCTCCTCGGAGCCGAACAGCTGGATCGGCAGCGTCCCCAGCTCCTGCACCATCAGGATCAGCGCCGAGGAGGCGCAGACCTTGGCGATCTCCTCGACCGCCATCTGCAGCACCAGGGTGCCGGTGCCGGTGCCGCCGACCTCGGTCGCGAACGGCAGGCCGAGGACGTCGTGGGAGGCGAGCAGCTCGCGGACGTCCCACGGGTATTCGGCCTTGCGGTCGATCTCGGCGGCCCGCGGCGCGATCCGCTCCTGCGCCAGGCGGCGGACCATGTCGCGCAGGTCGCGGGCCTCCTGAGGGATCTCGTACGGGGTGGGCACTTCGGTCGTGGTCGTCATGAGATAGTAGGAATACCACGTATCTCCGCCTCCGCGGCCACCCCTATCGTGGCCGCCTGTGGACATCGGCCTAGCCCTCGCCGCGGCGCTGCTCTTCGCCCTCGGGACCGTGCTGCAGCAGCGGGCGGGATTGGAGAAGCCCGCGAGCGGGTCCAGTTCCGGCCTGCTGATCCAGATGGCGAAGCGGCCGATCTGGCTGGCGGGAATCGCCGCCGACGCGCTCGGCTTCGGCTGCCAGGCGGCGGCGCTCGGCTTTGGCCGGTTGGCGGTGGTGCAGCCGCTGCTGGTCGCGAGCCTCGTCTTCGCGCTGCCGCTGGGGGCGCGGCTGACCGGGCAGCGGGTGCGACGGGTCGACGTCGGGGCGGCGCTGATGGTGACCGCGGCGCTGGTCGTCTTCCTCACCGTCGCCGACCCCTCCGGCGGTCGCGACGACGCGCCGCTCGGCGAGTGGCTCGTCGCCGGCGGCGCCTGTCTCCTCGCCTGCGTGCCGCTCTTCCTGCTCGGACAGTGCGGACCGGCACCCCGGCGGGCGGCCTTCCTCGGGATCGCGACGGGGATCCTCTTCGCGCTCTCGGCGGCGCTGACCAAGGCGGTGGTCGACGAGCTCGACGACGGCGTCCTGACGATCTTCACCACCTGGCACCTCTACGCGCTCGCCGCCGTCGGCTACGCCTCGATGACGCTCAACCAGCTGGCGCTCAACACCGGCGCCCTCGCGCCGGCGGTGGCGACCAGCATGGCCTTCGACCCGATCACCAGCGTCGTCCTCGGCGTCACCCTGCTGCACGAGTCGCTCGACACCGGCGCCCTCGAGATCCTCGCCACCCTCGCCGCGCTGGCCGCCGCCGGGGTCGGGATGGCGATCCTCTCGCGCCAGCAGTCGCAAGCCCCCGCGCCCGCATCGCAAGCGCCCGCACCCGCCTAAAGGTCGACCTCGATCGACGCCGAAGAGACGAAAGTGAGCAGCGCTGGGGAGAAAGTCGAACGACCCGAGGGGGAGGCGCCCGGGGACGAGGCGAAGCAGGCGCGCGAGTTCCAGGCGGAGGTGCGGGCGCACCGGCTGGCCAAGCTCGAGGCACTGCGCCAGCGCGGCATCGATCCCTACCCGGTCCGCTTCGACCGCAACTCGAGCGCGGCGGCGATCCACCAGGAGTTCGACGGGCTGGCCGCCGGCGAGGACACCGGCAAGGTGGTGCGGATCGCCGGCCGGATCCTGGCCGAGCGCCGCCACGGCAGCCTCGACTTCGCCGACCTGCGCGACGAGAGCGGCCAGATCCAGCTGCTGGTCTCCGCCGACGCGGTCGGCGAGGAGGGCCTGCGCGACTTCTCCGACCTCGACCTCGGCGACTGGGTCGGGGTCGAGGGAACGGTGATCGCCTCCGACAAGGGCGAGCTCTCGGTGCGGCTGAGCCGGTTCGAGCTGCTCTCGAAGAGCCTGCGGGCGCTGCCCGACATCCGCCACGGCGTCACCGACCCCGAGACCCGCTACCGCCAGCGCTACCTCGACCTGATGCTCGACGAGGACTCGCGGCGGGTCTTCGCGATCCGCTCGGCGGTGCTTTCGGCGACCCGCCAGACGCTGCTCGACCGCGGCTTCCGCGAAGTCGAGACGCCGGTCCTGCTCGACCAGGCCGGCGGTGCCGCGGCGAAGCCGTTCATCACCCACCACAACGCGCTCGACATCGACATGACCCTGCGGATCGCGCTCGAGTTGAACCTCAAGCGGCTGATCGTCGGCGGCATGAACCGGGTCTTCGAGATCGGTCGCGTCTTCCGCAACGAGGGCCTCGACACCCGCCACAACCCCGAGTTCACCCTGCTCGAGGCCTACCAGGCGTTCGGCGACTACCACGACATGATGGAGCTGACCGAGGCGATCGTCGAGCGCTGCTGTCTCGAGGCGATCGGGACGACCGTGGTCAGGATCGGCGACCGCGAGGTCGACCTCAAGCCGCCCTGGCGGCGGGCGACGATGGCCGAGCTGATCAGGGAGAACGCCGGGGTCGAGATGCACCCCTCGATGCCGGTGGAGGAGGCGCGGAAGATCGCCGACGAGCGCGGCGTCGCCTACCTCGACGTCTGGGGCTCGGGGAAAATCATGGCCGAGGTCTACGACGACAGCTCCGAGCACCTGCTGGTCGAGCCGACCTTCGTGATCGACCACCCGCGCGAAGTCTCGCCGCTGGCCCGCGCCCACCGCGACGACCC
>JBFWMZ010000058.1:0-12229 GCA_050251335.1 Solirubrobacterales bacterium | reverse complement strand
TGGGGATGGGTGAGGGTGTGGCTGCCGACCTCGAAGCCGCCTTCGGCCATCTCGCCGAGCTGCTCCCAGGTGAGCGAGCGCATCGTCGCCGGGAAGCGCTCGCGGTCGGCGGCGACCTCCGGCCAGGCGAAGGCGCCGCCCGCGTCGAGCAGCGGCGGCAGGACGAAGACGAAGGCGCGGGCGCCCTGCTCGCGCAGCAGCGGCAGCGCCGCGCCGTGGTTGTCGCGCCAGCCGTCGTCGAAGGTGAGGAAGGCGGTCGGCGGGCCGCCGCGGCCGGCGGCGACGTCCTCCAGCTCCGCCAGCCCGCCGGTGGCGACGCCGAGGCGGGCGAGCTCGCGCAGCTGCCGCTCGAACAGCTCCGGGCTGACCGTCAAGAAGCGCGGCCCCTCGTCGGCGATCGAGTGGTAGCAGAGGAAGGTCGCGCGGCGGGAGCGGTTGCGCAGGGGCGAGGCGGACACCGGCGCGCAGTCTAAGCAGGAACTGGGCAGCGGGAGGGGCGATTAGTCTGCGAGCCGTGCGCGTCCTCCTCGTCTGCTCCCCCGGCGGTCACCTGCAGCAGATGCTGGCCCTGGAGCCCGCCTGGCGGGACTTCGAGCGCGCCTGGGTGACGCTGCCGGGCGCCGACGTCAGCTCGCTGCTGGCCGACGAGCGGGTGACGCTCGGCCACAGCCCGACCAACCGCAACCTCAAGAACCTCGCCCGCAACGCGTTGCTCGCCTGGCGAGTCCTGCGGCGCGAGCGCCCCGACGCGATCCTCTCCACCGGCGCCGGCCTGGCGGTGCCGTTCTTCCTCGCCGGCCGTGCCCTCGGCATCCGCACCGTCTACGTCGAGAGCGTCACCCGGACCGAGTCGCTCTCGCTCAGCGGCCGCATCGTCTACCCGATCGCCAGCAGCTTCTTCGTCCAGTGGCCGGCGGTCGCCGAGCGCTTCAAGAAGGCCCGCTACGAGGGGGCGGTGCTTTGATCTTCGTCACCGTCGGCACCCACCACGACCCGTTCGCCCGCCTGCTCGACGCGCTCGACCAGCTCGACCCCGCCGAGCTCGTCGTCCAGTACGGGCCCGGCCAGCCGCCACCGGGAGTCGCCCGGGCCGAGGCCTTCATGCCCTTCGAGCAGATGGTCGCCTGTTTCCGCGAGGCCGAGAAGGTCGTCACCCACGCTGGCGTCGGCAGCATCCTCCTCGCCCGCCGCGAGGGCCACACCCCGCTCGTCGTCCCCCGCCGCCACGACCTCGGCGAGCACGTCGACGAACACCAGGCGGAACTGACCCGCGCACTCGCCGCCCGCGACGCCGTCGTCCCCGTCTGGGACGTCGCCGAGCTCGGCCGCCTCGTCGCCGCCGCCCCCCCGCGCCGCCCCCCGGCCGAGGCCGTCGAACCGCCGCTCTGCCCCAGCGTCCGCGCCGCCCTCAGCGGCTAGCTCGAGCGGGCGACCCCGCCCCACCGGTCGAGTCCTGCATCCACCACCGCTACGGGGGTCGATGCAGGACTCGACCGCGGAAGCCGGTGCGGTCGGCTAGGCGAGGAGGGCGTCGTAGATGCGGCCGAGGCGGGCGGCGACCTCGTCGGCGTCGAGAGTCTGGGCGCGCTCGCGGGCGGCGGCGGCGAGGCGCCGGCGCAGCTCGGGGTCGGCGGCGAGGCGGTCCAGGGCGGCGGCGAGGGCCTCGGGGTCGCCGGGCTCGACCAGCAGGCCGGTGACCCCGTCCTCGACCAGCTCGGGGATGCCGCCGGCGCGGGTGGCGACGATCGCCATCCCGTAGGCCATCGCCTCCAGCAGCGCCATCGGCATCCCCTCCGAGAGCGAGGGCATGACGAAGCACTCGGCGCCGCGCAGCAGGGCGTCCTTCTCTCCGGGGCCGAGCCAGCCGGCCCACTCGAGCCGCGGCTCGGCGGCGAGCAGCGCGGCGGCGTCGGCGGGTGGCTCGCCGGGGCCGGCGAGGGTCAGGCGCAGGGCCGGCTCGCGCGCCAGCGCCGCGGGAAGCGCCGCGACCAGCACCTCTCCCCCCTTCACCTGGTTGGCGAAGCCGCCGAGGTAGGCGCAGTGGACCTCGCCCGGGGTGGGCGCGCGCTCGACGGGCGGCACCGCCGGCGCGGCGTTGGGGACGACCTCGATCCCGCTCACCCCGTAGGCGCGCCCGAGCGCGGCGGCGCTGGCGGCGCTGACCGCGAGGACGACGTCGGCGGCGGCGAAGGCGGCGCCGAAGAGACGCAGGCTGAGGCGGTCGCGGCCGCCGGCGAAGGCGGCGATGTCGCCGGCCCCGGAGTGGACGTGGAAGACGACGCGGCGGCGCAGCGCCCTGGCCGCCAGCACGCAGACCGACTTGCGGTACATGCTGCCGCGCACGGTGCCGTGGACGTGGACGATCCTCCCCCGCCCGGCCAGGCTCCAGATCGCGAGCCGGACGAGCGCGGCGAGGAAGACGAGCAGCCGCCGCAGCGGGTCGGCGCCGCGGTAGGTGGGGACGACGTCGAGCCGGTAGCGCTCGCCGAGGCCCGATTCGAGCAGGCTGCGGAGCGCCGCCGCCATGCCGCCGCCGATCGCCGGGTCGGGGCCCATCTGCAGGACCCGCGGCCGCCCCTCGCGCTCAGGCATTGCCGACGTCCCCGGTCCCCGGCAGCCCCGGCGGCGGCGGGCCCCAGCGGCCGCGGAAGCGGTCGGCGAGGCCGCGGGCGGTGCCGACCGCCAGCGCCCAGGGCTCGGCCGGATCGCCAGGGCGGACCCCGGCGCGCCGCAGCCCGGTCCGCGCCAGGTTGAGGGCGACGATCCGCAGCGCCCGCGCGGTCGCGACCGCGACCCCGCGCGCGCCGGCGACGCGGCCGGCGTACTCGATCCCGTTGCGGGTGATCAGGTAGGCCCAGGCGCCGGGCCGCTTGCCGGCGCCCGAGTCCTGGTCGGCCCGCGCCGCCGGCACCACCCCGACCGCGAAGCCCGCCCGGCGCGCCCGCAAGCAGAGGTCGGCCTCCTCGACGTAGCCCCAGAAGCGGGCGTCGAACTCGCCGACCCGCTCGAAGACGGAGCGCCGCACCAGCATCGTGCCGCCGTCGACCCAGTCCGAATCGATCACCGCCGGCGCGCCGGCCGGCACGTCTTTGCGGTGCCAGGTGGCGCCGTCGCGGCCGGTGACGCCGCCGAACGAGTAGGGCTGCTCGCTGCCGGCGACCACCAGCGCCGGCGCCAGCACCCCATAGCCGGGCTCGGCGGCGAGCGCGCCGCGCAGCGCCGCCAGGGCGCCGGGCCGCAGCCGCGCGTCGTGCGTCAGCAGCAGCAGCTCCTCGCAGCCGCGGGCGAGCAGCCGCTGCACCCCGGCGTTCATGCCGCCGGCGTAGCCGGGGTTGCCGCCGGTGGCCACCACCTCGACCCCGGCCGGCGCCACCGGCGGCGCTTCGCCGGCCGTGGCGGCGTTGTGGACGAGGACGATCCGCTGCGGCTCGACCCCCTCCCGGCGCAGCGAGTCGATCAGCGCCGCGAACTCGCCGCCGCCGCCGTAGGCGAGGACGGCGACGCCGAGCCCGTCATTCGCCACGGGCGCTCCTCGCGCGCCGCTCCAGCGCGGTGCGGACGGCGACCAGCGGGCGCACCGGGTGACCGCGGCGGGCCAGGGTCCAGCTGGCGGCGTCGCGGCGGCCGGTCTCGAAGCGCTGCTTGTAGCCCTCGTCGCCCCACATCAGGTCGTAGATCGCCGCCCCCTCGGCCGCCGCCTGCTCGATCGTGAAGGCCAGCAACACGGTGCCGAGCGCGAAGCTCTCGTACTCCTTGGCCAGCCCGGAGAGCGCGTAGCAGCAGCGCTCGCCGATCCGCCAGCCGTACCAGGCTGCCCGCGGCGCGCCGTCGGCTTCGGCGATCCAGAGCCGCAGCCAACCCTGCGCCAGCGCCGCGGCGGCGAAGTTGCGCTGCAGCTCGCGCGCCTCCGGCGCCCCCGAGGAGGAGCCGCCTTTCGGGTCCCAGCGCTCGTCGTGGAGGGCGAAGAAGGTGTCGAGGTCGGCCGCGAGCTGCTCGGGCCCCTCGGTCTTGCGGAAGCGGAGGTCGTGCTCGCGCTCGAGCTTGCGCCGCCGGCGGCCGAGCTGGCTGCGGAAGTTGCGACTGCGGGCGGCGAGGTAGCCCTCGTAGCCGTCGGCTCCGAAGGCGACGAAGGGGAGGACGTCGGTGCGGCGCGGCTGGCTCGGGGCGACGGCGGCGGCGACCCCCTCGCCCCAAAGGGCCTGCGGCCAGCTGCACTCCTGGTCGATCCGGTCGAGGACCAGCTGGTGCCACTCGCCGCGGCGCTCGCGCAGCAGCGCCGCGCAGGCCGCCGCCATCGCCGCCTCGTCGGCCGGGTCGCAGAGGGGGGTGAACCAGTCGCCGCGGCGAGCGCCGGCGAAGCGCAGCAGCCGCCAGGGCCCCTTGCGGGCCCGGACCAGGGGCAGCACCCCGCGAACCTCGCCGCCGCGCCGCCAGACCAGCGTGAAGGGCTCTTCCTCGGGCGCCGCGGCGAGCGCCGCGGCGTTCCACTCGGGGGTCAGGAAGGGATTGGCGCGGGCCTCCGCCAGCCGCCGCCAGGAGGCCGCCAGCTCGCCCTCGACGGGCACCGGCTCCTCGACAAGCTCCGCTCGGTCCGCCTCGGGCACCGGCCGAGTCTAAGAGGGTGCGCCGACACCCGCGCCAACGCCCAGCGGAGCGCGCACGGCGGCTTGCAGGATCGGCCGTCCGTCCACCCGCGCCTGGACGGATGTATGAGCGGGGGGCCAGACGCTTCACCGACCGCGGCCCGCGCCCGAGTCATCAGGCATGGCCAACCGGACGCGTTTCTCCGCTCTGCCCCTGACTTTGACGCTGATCGTGGCAATCGCCACGAGTGCCGCCGCGGCGGCGCCGGCGCAGGCCCAAAGGGCCGCCGCGATCGGCCTCGCCGACGCCGTCCGCGTCGCCGGACCGATGCGCGTCACCGCCGCCCAGCGCCCCCGCGTCAGCAGCAGCAGCGAAGCCGGCGACGGCGGTGCCAAGACCGCCGCCAAGCGCCAGCCGGCGGCAGCGCCGACCGCACCCGCCCCCGTTCCCGCCCCGGCCCCGGCCCCGGCCGCCGGCCCGCTCCTCTTCAACGGCGAACACCTCAGCGACTTCCCGCTGCTGCAGGAGGCGCCGGGGGCGATCACCGAAGCTCCCGACCCCGCCGGCAGCGGCTCGGTCTTCCAGATGACCGTCGACGAGGGCGACGTCGCCCCGATCACCCCGACCGAGAACCCCCGCGCCCAGGCCGTCTCTCCCGACCTGATCGAAGACGGCGACGAATTCTGGATGGCGACCAAATTCCTGATTCCCCAGGACTTCCCCGACATCCCCGGCTGGCTGGCGCTGGTCGGCGTCTACGGCGCCCCCTACAACGGCACCGGCCCGTGGGGGATCGAAGTCTCCAACAACCGCCTGCAGTGGATGCGCAACCGCACCTACGGCTGGGACGTCCCCTGGTCGATGCCGCTGGTCAAAGGCAGCTGGACCACGGTCCTCCTGCACGAGCGGTTCGGCACCGACGGCTGGGTCGAAATGTGGATCAACGGCCAGCAGGTCAGCTTCTTCGGCCGCGAAACCAAACTCGCGATGCAGACCAAGGACTCCTCCAACGGCGGCGGCCCCAACTCGGTTCGGATCAGCCAGTACCGCGAGGCGGGGATGTTCGAGACCGGCACCCTCTACTTCGGCGCCCTGAAGATCGGCAGCAGCCGCGAATCGGTCGGCGGCTGACCCGCGGCTGTTAGGTTGCGGCGCCAGCCATGGCCGACCTGCTGGCGATCGTCTCGCATGACCGTTCCCGGCGGGTCTCCGCCGAGGAGCTGGTCGCGGCCCGCGAGGCGCTGCGCGGCGCCGCGGCCTTCTCGCAGCGCCGGAGCGCCGGCTGGGCCGAGGTCGTGGTCTGCGACCGGCCGCAGCCGGCGCTGATCGGCAGCGAGGCCGAAGGCGAGGGCTGGAGCGCCTGGGCGGGCCCGCTCGCCGACCCCAGCCGCCCGCAGGCGCCGCTGGGCGAGCTGGAAGGGCAGTTCGCCCTGGCGCGGCTCGACCCCGCCGGGGAGCGGCTGACCGTCGCCACCGACCCGCTGGGGATGATGCCGCTCTACGCCGCGAGCGCCGGCGAGCTGACCTACTTCTCGACCTCGGCGCTGGTCCTCGCCCGGACGCTGCGCGCCCCCGCCTCGCGGCTCGGCTTCGAACGCTTCCTCCGCACCGGAACGATGTACGGGCCGGCGACGCCCTGGGAGGGGATCGAGCGCCTGCAGCCCGCCGAAGCGGTCGTCTTCGACCCCGCCGGCAGCCGCCGCGAGACCTACTGGCGACCGGCGATCGACCCCGAGATCCGCGCCCTCGGCTTCGAGGAGTGCGCCGCCGCCTGCGCCGAGCGCGCCGAGGCCGCCTTCGCCGCCCGCTACCGCGGCGAGCGGCCCTGGGCCGACCTCACCGGCGGCTTCGACACCCGCCTGCTGACGCTGGTCGCCCAGGGAGCCGGCGTCCGCTTCCGCGCCAACACGGCCGGCGAGGAGGGCGACGACGACGTCGAGATCGCCCGCGAGATCGCCGCCGCCGCCGGCTGGCCCTGGACCCGCCTCGCCCTCCCCGCCGACTGGCCCGAGCTGATGCCGACCCGCCTCGAGGAGGCGCTCGCCTGGGGCGACGGCCACCTCGAGGCGCTGCAGATGGCCGACGTGATCGAGGGCCACCGGCAGAAGGCTGCGACCGAGACGCTGCTGCTCAACGGCGGCGGCGGCGAGCAGTTCCGCGACTACGCCTGGAACCAGGAGCTGACCGCCGCCAACCGCTCGACCGAGGTCAACTTCGACCGCATCCTCGCCTGGCGGGCGCTCGGACCGCTCGACCTCTCGGTCTTCCGCGCCGACCCGACGCCGGCGGTGGCGGCGCTGGTCCGCGCCGACCTCGAACGCCGGGTCGAGCCCTTCGCCGGCACCCCCAACACCTTCCAGTGCGATCTGCTCCACGCGCTGAAGAACAGCGGCCACTTCGGCGCCTACCAGGCCGGCGCCGGCGGCTGGATCCACATGGAGCTTCCCTTCTGCTCGAAGTCGGTCTTCGCCACCGCGATCTCGGCCCACCCCCGCCACCGCAGCTTTCACCGCCTGATGCGGGCGATGAACCTGCTGCTCGACCCGCGCCTCGCGGCGATCCAGACCGAGACCGGCGGCCCAGCGGAACCGATGCGCGCCGCCAACCTCTACCGCTTCGCCCCCTACGTCTGGCGGCGCGGCAAGCGCTTCGGCTCGCGCCTGCGCGGTCGCGTGATGGGCCAGGGACCGGGCGGCGAGGAGCCGACCGGGCGCGAGCTCGCCCGCGCCGCCGCCGTCGCCTCGCTGCGGGCGGAAGGCCGGCTCGACCCGGCGCGGATGCGCTCCGCCGCGCTCTACCGCCCGGAGGCGCTGGAGAGCGCCCTGGCGCGGGCCGAAGCGCACGCCCCCGGCGTCGACTGGACCCTGATCGGCCGCGTGATGACCGCCGAGCTGGCGCTCTTGGCGGTCGACGCCGGCCTCGAGTAGCCGCTCGCGAGATCGCGAAGCTCGCGCTCGCGTGCTCGCGTTTCGTCGAGGTTGCCTTTTGCATCGCATAGCGATGCAAAAGGCAACCTCGACGAAGGCGGGGCGAGGTGGGCGGCGGCTCAGTCGAGGTAGCGGCGGTAGGCCGCGAGCGTCATCTCGCCGACCTGCTCCCAGCCGGCCTCGGCGACCTGGGCGACGCCGTTGCGGCCCAGCTCCTCGGCCAGCCCCGGCGTCCTCAGCACTTCGACGATCGCCGCCGCCAGCGCTGGCGGGTCCTCCGCCGGCACCAGCCTGCCGCTGTCGCCGGCGACCAGGTCGGGCAGGCCGCCGACGTCGGTGACGATCATCGGCCGGCCGTACTGCTTGGCTTCGGACCCGACCCCGCTCTGGCTCGCCTGCCGGTAGGGCAGGACGACGCAGGTCGCCGCCTCGAACAGGCCGGGAACCGCCTCCTCGGGGACGTGTTCGTCGCGCAGGGTGACCCGCGGGTCCTCGTAGGCCGGGTGCGGCTCGATCTGGCCCGAGCCGGCGACGGTCAGGGTCGTCTCCGGCACCTGCTCCCAGACCGCCGGCATCGCGTCGAGCAGCGTGTCGAGGCCCTTGTAGTGGGAGATGCGGCCGAAGAAGAGCAGCGAGGGCTCCGCCGGCAGCGGCGTCGGGGCCGGGGCCGCGAAGCCGTGCGGGACGACCGCGGTGGCGCCGCGGACGTCGCCGAGCGCCCGCAGCTCCTCGATCAGGACGTCGGAGTGGGCGAAGATCAGGTCGGCGTGTTTGCGCAGGTGCCTGCGCACGGTGAGGATCCGCCAGGTCGTCTGCGGGTCGCCGGGGTGCGGCGCCGGGTCGTGGACCGTCAGCGCGTAGCGCTTCCAGGGGTAGCCGCCGGCGAGCGCCAGCCGCATGTCGTGGGTCAGCGAGTCCTGGATGTGGACGTACTCCGGCTCCCAGCGCGCCAGCGAGCGCCGCAGCCGCCCGACCTCGCGCAGCCGCTTCGGGTCCCGCACCCGGCCGCCGATCTCGAGGTGGCGGGCGCGCCCGTCGAGGGTCGCGGCGACGAACTCGCGCATCGCCCCCGGCTCGCCGCCGAACTCGAGGTCGTGGTCGCGGCTCAGCAGGACCACCTCGCAGCCGGCGTCGGCCAGCCCCCGCGCCAGGCCGGCGGTGTACTTGACGAACCACTCGCAGGCGAGCAGCACCCTCGGGTTCTCGGCGCTCACGCCAGCCTCACCCTCACGCCAGCCTCACCCTCACGCCGGCCTCGCCCGCCCGCTCAGCTTGGCGCGGATGAAGCCGGTGCTGAGCTTCTCGGGCAGCATCTTCAGCCAGCTGCCGAGCAGCCAGCAGGCGACCGCGTAGACGCCGCCGGTGGCGAGGGCGCCGAGCAGCGCCGGCAGCCGCGAGTCGGGGATGTCGACGCCGATCAGGTAGATCGCGGCGAAGGGTAGGGCGACGACCAGCGACATGATCGCCGGCGGCCCGACCGCGATCCGGAAGTCGCGCCAGCCGAAGCCGTAGCGGCGGTGGAAGCGGACGAGGAAGACGGCGCTGGCGACGACCTCGGCGCAGACGGTGGCGATCAGCACCCCCCAGAGGCCGAAGATCGGCGCCACGATCAGGGTCGAGGAGACGTTGAGGACGACGACCAGGAACGCCGTCTGGGCGACCAGCCCCGGATGGCCGTCGCTCATCACCAGGGTCATCGCGACGCCGGTGGTGAGGCTGGTGGAGAAGGCGACCGAGAGCAGGACGACGATCTGGTCGGTCTCCGGCGGCCGTTCGCCGAGCCAGGCGACGAGCAGGAAGGGGCAGCTGACGCAGAGCGCCCCGAACAGCGGCAGCGCGATCGAGAGCGTGCGCTGGGTGTAGCGGGCGTAGAACTCCTCGATCACGGCGCGGCCGCGCTCGACGATCTCGGCGGTCGCGGTCGGGATCAGCGCCGAGAGGGTCATCGTCCCGAAGGCGAGCACTCCCTGGACGACCCGGTTGGCGATCTCGTAGGCCCCGGCGGTGGTCGGCCCCAGCATCGCCGCGATGATCACCTTGTCGGTCTGCACGTTGACCAGCTCGGCGACGGTGACCAGCTGGCTCTTCAGCCCGAAGGAGACGATCTCCCGCGCCCGGCCCACCCGCGGGCGCCGCAGGTAGGGCCGGCGCCAGGTCCAGGCCAGGGCGATCAGGGCCAGGAAGATCCCGACCACCGCGGCCCCGGCCTGGACCAGCGCGTAGTCGGTCAGCTCGGTGCTGAGGATGAGGACGACGAGGCTGCCGAGGAAGTTGACGATCCCGGCGACCACCAGCGCCAGGTTCGGGGCCTCCATCTGCCGCAGCCCGACGGGCACCGCGTTGATCACCGAGACCAGCAGGGCCGAGATCAGGATCCCCACCGAGCAGAGCAGGACGACCCGCATTTCCTCGGTGCTGAGGACGCCGAGCGAGTCGTGCAGGATCGGCGCCGCGACGAAGGCGGCGGCGAAGACGACGACGCCGATCGTGATCACCGCCGCGACGCCGATCGCCAGCGACTCCTCGATCGCGCCGCGGTCGCCTTCGGCGTCGTAGAGGGCGACGAAGCGGGCCAGCGAGCGGGTGATGCCGAGGTCGAGCAGCTTGGCGTACTGGGCCAGCGCCCCGGTCACCGCCCAGACCCCGAACTGGGCGAGACCGAGCTGGGCCAGCATCACCGGCGCGAGGACGAAGCTGAGCCCGAAGCTGACGACGATCGGCGCCGACTGCGCCGCCGTGTTGCGGAACAGGCTGCGCGGTTTTTCGCTCACAGCGCCGCCCCGGCCGCCGCGGCGACCGCGAGCGCCGCTTCGAACCCGCTCAGCGACCGCTCCCAGGTGAAGCGCCGCAGGCGCTCGGCGCCCGCCGCGGCGAGCCGCAGCCGCAGCTCCTCGTCGTCGAGCAGGGCGAGCGCCCCGGCGCCGAGCTCGCCGACCCGCTCGGGCGGCAGGACCAGCGCCGTCTCGCCGTCGAGCGCGAACTCGCGGCTGCCGCCGTTGTCGAGGGTGACGAGGGCGGCGCCGCAGAGCAGCGCTTCGCTCGCCGGCAGCCCCCAGCCCTCCGAGCGGCTCGCCTGGAGGAAGACCGAGCAGGAGTTGAGCAGCTCGCGCAGCCGCGCCGCCGCGGGCAGCTGCTCGTACTCGATCCACTCCGGCAGCTCCCCCGGCCGCGGCGCGGTGCCGAAGAAGAAGGCGCTGACCTCGGGGCGGCGCTCGCGCACCGCGGCCATCGCGGCGATCACGTCGCTGCAGCCCTTGGCCGGCGCCGAGCTCCAGATCGCCCCCAGCCGCGGCGCCCGCTCGGCCGGCGGCCGGTCGATCCCGAGCCGCTCGAGGTCCATCCCGAGCGGCACCCGGGTGGTCCGCTCGGCCTCGCCCAGCTCGGCGGCGATCTGCTCGAGCCAGCCCGAGATCACCACCTTGCGCAGCGGCAGCCGCCAGGTCTCGCGCACCCGCTCGACCTCGCCGTCCCAGGTCTCGTAGCCCTGCACGTAGTAGGCGCCGCCGCCGCGCTCGGCGACCGCCGCGGCGACCAGCGGCGCGGTGTGCCAGGCGGTGGCGACGGTGACGTCGGCGGCGGGGATCGCGGCCGGCGAGGGGAAGGCGACGGCCAGCATCCGCACCCGCGGATCGAGCTCGAACCACGGCGCCAGGCCGGCGCCGCCGCGGCGCGAGGCGCGCGCCGCCCAGATCCGCCCCCGCACCGCCTCGGCCGGCGAAGCGGGCGGCTGGCAGTCCCAGGGATGGACGACGCTGACCTCGTGGCGATTGGCGACCAGCCGGTTCGAGTACTCGTAGACGACCTTGAAGCCGCCGGTCGGCCGGCTGCTCGCCGAGGGCAGCACGAAGACGATCCTCAAAGCGCCGGACCCCGCTTCCCACCCCGCGCGCAACCCCGCTGGCAGCGCCGACCCGCGCCTATACTGGCGCGGTGTCGGGGCAGCCGCGAAAAGTGCTCCTGGTGGTCAACTGGCTGAAACCCGGAGGCGCCGAGGTCCAGCTCGCCCACCTCGCCGAAGGCCTCGCCAAGTCGGGCCACGAAGTCACCCTCTGCTGCATGAACGACGCCTTCGTCGACGTCGAGTCGCTGCGCGAGGCCGGCGTGGAGATCGTCTCGCTTCATGCGGAAACCCGGTTCGCGCGGCTGCGCGCGGTGCCGCGCCTGCGCCGCCTCGCTCGCCGCTCGGAAATCGTCCACTGCACGATATGGGACGCCAGCCTCTGGGGGCGCATCGCGGCAATCCTCGCCCGCCGGCCGGTCGTCGTCGCCGACCACGCCACCGACCGCCGGGTCCACACTTCCGCCAAGGGAGCCTCGCGCGAAAGCTGGGTCGCCCTCCACAACAAGCTGCTCGACCCCTTCACCTTCGCCACCGTCTCGGTCGCCGCCACCCAGCGGGCGGTGCTGCTGAACGAGGGCGTCGACCCGGCGAAGATCGTCTACATCCCCAACGGCCTGCCGATCGCCGCGATGAGGGCGGCCGCGGCGGCGGGCCCGCCGCGCTCGCAGTTCGGGATCCCCGACGACGCCCCGACGGTGATGCAGGTCGGCGTCTTCCGCGCCGAGAAGAACCAGGTCGGGGCGCTGGAGGCGGTCGCCGGGATGCGGGAAAAGGGCTCGGACGCGCACCTGATTCTTGTCGGCGACGGGCCGAGCAAACCTGAAGTCGACAAGCGCGCTGCCGAGCTCGGCGCCGAGGGCTGGGTCCACTTTCTCGG
>JBFWMZ010000057.1:0-12359 GCA_050251335.1 Solirubrobacterales bacterium | reverse complement strand
ACGTGACGATCATCGAGGCGATCAGCCGCTTCCGCGCCGGCGGCTACGACGAGCAGATCGGCTTCACCGTCTACGACACCCTGCGCTACAAGACCGCGCTCGAAGAGCTGGTCCGCCAGGAGGTCGAGGTGGTGATGCGCCGCCTCGCCGGCGAGGTCTCGCCCGAGCGCGTCGTCGCGATGCTCGAAGCCGGCGCCCAGCCGCTGAAGGACTTCATCGCCGCCCTCCACACCAAGCTGCTCGTCGCCGAGCTCGAGCGCCAGCGCGACGCCCGCAAGGGCTGAGCCGTCGACGGGCCGATTTCGTGAAACATAGGGCCGAAATCGGCCCGTCGGCATCGTCGCGGCCCAGTTTCGCGCGCTCGGGGGCCGCCGAAGACGGCCATGATCCCATCGCCGGTGAACTTGTCGACGGTGCCGTCGAACCCGGCGACCGCGTCGGCGTGGATCGCGAAGAGGCGCTGCATGGTCGCCCGCCACTCCTCCGGGTCGCGGCCCTCGGCGAGGTCCATCGAGCCGCTGACATCGGCGAACAGGACGGTGACCTGCTTGCGCTCGGCGTCATCGCTGATGCGATTCGCCACGACCACCAAGGGTAGTCGGGTTCGACTGTAGGCTGGATCGATGGGAGAGCGGAGGCGATGAAGGCGGCCCTGGTGACCGGGACCTCCACCGGAATCGGCAGGGCCACGGCGCTGGCGCTCGACCGGCGCGGCTGGCAGGTGTTCGCCGGAGTGCGCCGCGAGGAGGACGCCGCGAGCCTGCGGGCCGAGGGCTCCGAGCGGCTGGCGCCGCTGGTCCTCGACGTCACCTCGCCCGAGCAGATCGCCGCCGCCGCGGAGCGCGTCGCGGCCGAGAGCGAGGGCGGCCTCCACGGCCTCGTCAACAACGCCGGGATCGCGGTGCCGGGGCCGCTGGAGACGCTGCCGCTCGACGAATTCCGCCGCCAGCTCGAGGTCGGGCTGGTCTCCTATCTCGCCGTCACCCAGGCCCTGCTGCCGCAGATCCGCGGCGCCGGCGGCCGCGTCGTCTTCCTCAGCTCGATCGGTGGCCGCGTCCCCTTCCCGCTCAACGGCGCCTACCACGCCGCCAAGTTCGGAACCGAGGCGATCGGCGACGTCTTCCGCCAGGAGCTGGCGCCGTGGGGGATCAGGGTCTCGATCATCGAGCCGGGCTCGATCGACACGCCGATCTGGGCGCGTGGCGAGGAGAACGCCGACCAGGTGCTGGCGCGCTCGCCGCAGACCGAAGAGCTCTACGGGCAGGCGATCGAGAAGTTCCGCGAGGTCGTCCGGCAGACCGCCGACCGCGGCATCCCACCCGAGCGGGTGGCGAAGCGGATCGTCCACGCGCTCGAGTCCAAGCGCCCGCGCAGCCGCTACCTCGTCGGGCTCGACGCCAAGGTCCAGGCGCGGCTGGTGCCGCTGATCCCGACGCCGCTGCTCGACCGGCTCGTCGGCCGGCAGCTCGGCTTGCGCTAGCCGCGACGGGAGGGGGCTTGCGCGGTGGGCGCCTTGCGCCCACCGCCCCGCCCGCACCTATACTGCTGCCACCGATTGACTAGTCAATCAACCAGCCGGAGGGCGACATTGCGAGTGGCCGCGGTACAGCTGAACTCTAACGGCGACAAGTCGAGAAACGTGGAGGTCGCCGACGGCGTGGTCCGCGCCGCGACCGCCGATGGCGCCGAGCGGGTGGCGCTCATGGCGGCGAGCCGATTCCAGAGCCCAGCGTGTTCGCCAGACGGACGCGGGGGGATCTGAATGGGCTCCAAAGCGCCACCGGCCGAAAAGCGCCGCCAGATCCTCGACGCCGCGATCCGCGTCTTCGCCCGCCAGGGCTTCCACGCCACCCGCGTCTCCGACATCGCCGACGAGGCGGGGGTCGCCTACGGCCTCGTCTACCACTACTTCGACTCCAAGGAAGAGGTCCTCAACGAGCTCTTCGTCGAGCGCTGGTCACTGCTGATCGCGGCGATCGAGGAGGCCGACCGGGCGGGCGGGGCGCACCGCGACCGCCTCGCCGCGGTCGCCGGGTTCATCATCGACTCCTACCGCCACGACCCGGAGCTGATGAAGGTGATCATCGTCGAGGTCACCCGCGCCGCCAACTCCTTCGGCCAGACCCACCTGACCGAGATCCGCCGCGCCTACGAGTCGATCGCGAAGATCGTCGCCGACGGCCAGGAGGCGGGGGAGTTCCGCGGCGACGTGCCGCCGATCTTCGCCTCGATGGCCTTCTACGGGGCGATCGAGCAACTGCTCTCCGGCTGGATCTTCGACGTCGTCCCGAGCTCCGAGGCCGGCTTCGAAGCGGCGAAGGACCTGCTGGTGACGACGATCTGCGACGGTCTGCAGCCGCGCTGAGTAGGTTTACTGCCAGATTCCAGAGGGAAAGGGCGACCGAGTGGACAATGAGATAGTCAGGCGGCTGGTCTGGAGTGGGATGCTCGCCGCGAGCGGCGCGATCGCCAGCATCGTCGCCACTCGCGTTTCGGCGATCCTCTTCCGCCGCCTCTTCGACGAAGACCCGCCGGAGTGATCTAGATGCCCGAGACGCCACCCCCGCCCAAACCGCCGACCCCGCCTTCGGGCGCGACGCCGCCCGGCGGAACGCCGCCGACGCCTCCCTCCGGCGCGGTGCCGCCGCCGATCCCGCCGCCCGAGCCCCGCGAGGAGCGCTCGCTCGCCGACCTCGTCGTCGAGGTCTCCGAACGCGGCTCGACCCTGGTCCGCGAGGAGATCGAGCTCGCCAAGACCGAGGTCTCCGAGAAACTCACCAAGCTGCTGCGCGGCTCGGTCGTCGGCGTCGCCGCCGGCGTCTTCGCCTTCCTGGCGCTGATCCTGGTGATGGAGGGGATCGCCTGGCTGCTGAACGAAGAGGTCTTCGACGGCAAGACCTGGCCGGGCTTCTTCATCGAGGCCGCGGCCTTCCTGCTGATCGCCGCCCTCGCCGGCCTGCTCGCCTACAAAGCGGTCAAAGCCGGCTCGCCGCCGGTGCCCCAGCAGGCGATCGAGGAGGCGAAACTGACCAAGGAGACGCTGACCGGGGAGCCCGGCGCCTCCACCGCGCCGATCCCGTCCACGCAGGAGGCGAAGAAATGAGCACGCCGGAGCGACCCCTGACCAGCGGCCGCCCCGGCCGCTCCTCGGCCGAAATCCGCCGCGACATCGACCTGCAGCGCCAGCAGCTCGGCACCTCGGTCGAGGCGCTGCGGGGCAAGGTCAACGAGCTGACCGACTGGCGCCGCCAGGCCCGCGAGCACAAACGCGAGCTGATCATCGGCGCCGCCGCGGTTGGCTTTCTGGTCGGCATCCGCCTCATGCGCGGCCGCCGAAACCGCTGACGGTCTGAGCCGGCAGCGCCGGATCAGCCGATCAGCGCCGCGTCGATCGAGCCGACGCCGATCAGGCCGGGGCCGACATGGGCGCCGATCACGGGACCGATCTCGTTGACGAAGGCCGGCTCGCAGCCGAAGATCTCGCGGCAGTCGTCGGCCAGCTGCGCGGCCGTGCCGTCGTCCTGGATGTACTGGACGACCCAGGCGTCGGCGCCGGCTTCGTGTCGCTGCCGGGCGTAGTCGCGCAGCCGCTCGAGCGAGCGGGCGCGGGTGCGGACCCGTTCGACCGGGGTGATCTCGCGGTCGATCGTGAGGATCGGCTTGATCTTCAGCGCGCCGCCGATCCAGGCGCTGGCGCCGCCGATCCGGCCGCCCTTGCGCAGGTACTCGAGGGTGTCCACCGCGAACCACATCTTGATCGTCTCGCGCACCTCCCTCGCCCGGGCGATCGCTTCCTGCGGTCCGCCGCCTGCCGCCACCGCCGCGCTCGCGGCGAGCACACAGAGGCCGGTCGCGCCGCAGGCCATCTCGGAGTCGTAGAGATGGACCCGCTCGCCGCCACGGCCGTCGGCGACCAGCCGCTCGCGGGCCTGGCCGGCGGCGTCGAAGGTGCCCGAGATCGCCGAGGAGATGTGGATCGAGACGACCTCGCGGCCGGCGTCGAGCAGCGGTCCCCAGACGTCGATGAAGTCGCCGATCGAGGGCTGGGAGGTGGTCGCGCCGCCGGTCGAGGCGCGCAGCCGGCCATAGAAGTCGGCGTAGTCGACCACGTCGAGCTCGCGCTCCTGCTCGCCGTCGACCGCGACGTAGAGGCTGATCATCTCGATCCCGCGCTCGGCCATCATCTCGCTCGGCAGGTAGGCGGTGCTGTCGCAGACGACAGCGGTCTCGGCGGGCGAGGTCACGAGCGGCGATTCTTACAAACCACCGGCCTCGGAGCCGCCGCCCCACCCCGCTACACTTACTGAAGTGACGGATACGCCAGAAGCCGCAATCACCCTGACCGACAAGGCCGCCGCGAAGATCGGCGAGTTGCTGGCGGGTCAGCCTGACGGCGTGGAGCAGGCGCTTCGCGTCGCCGTCCGCGGCGGCGGTTGCTCCGGCTTCCAGTACGCGCTCGCCTTCGACAAGCCGAAAGACGACGACAACGTCTTCGAGGTCGACGGCGTCTCCGTCGTCGTCGACAAGGTCTCGATGCAGTTCGTCTTCGGTAGCGAGGTCGACTACGTCGAAGGTCTGCAGGGGGCGGGCTTTCAGGTGAATAACCCGAACGTGGTCGCCGCCTGCGGCTGTGGGAGCAGCTTTCAGGTCAAAGAGGACGCGGCACCCGCGACCGCCTAGAGCGGACGCACTCGCCTCGCCCCCTGCGTCCCACGAACCGATTGGTTTTCGCGCCCGTGCGTGGACGGGCAAGGGACGAGCGGCGCCGGACTATTCGATCTGCAGCGGGGGCGACTGACCCGGGGGGGTCTGCTGCGCCTGTGCCGGGGCGGCGGCGACCTCGGGCTGCTCGACGCCGAGCATCTCGGCCAGCTCGCCGGACTCGTACATCTCCTCGACGATGTCGGCGCCGCCGACCAGCTCTCCGTTGACGTAGAGCTGCGGGAAGGTCTGCCAGTCGGCGATCTCGGCGGTCGCTTCGCGCAGCGGCTGCAGCGCGGGGAGGACGTCGATCGCGCCGTACTCGGCGCCGACCGCGTCGAGCGTCTGCACGACCCGCATCGAGAAGCCGCAGCGGGGCATGTCCGGGGTGCCTTTCATGAACAGCAGCACCGGATTGGCGGAGATCAGCTCTTCGACTTTGGACTTCAGCTCTTGGTCGGCCATGGCCCAAAGACTAGCTGGGCGAAGGGGTCGGCCTCAGAGCTGGGTGGCGATCACACCGATGATCGCCACGGTGATCGCGATGCAGCCGGCGAAGATCCGACCTCCGACGGTGAGGATCGTTTGGTTCAGCCCGTCGATCCGATCGGTCTGCGCGTCGATTCGCTTCCCCAGTCTGTCGGTCTGGGCGTCGATCCGCTCGCTCAGCCCGTCGATCCGGTGGCCCTGGCGTATGACCTCGTCCTTCAGGTCGTCCAGCCGCTCATCCGTCCAGGTCGCTCGCATCAGCTCCATGCCTCCAAACCTACGGAGAAAGTTCGCACGCGTGGCGCACGAAATGAGACGTTTCGTCTACAGAGTAGACGAAGCTACGGAGCGACCGAGGTCTTTACCGAGAGCGCGTGGATCGTGCCGTCCTCGAAGCGGTCCTTGACCGCCGCCTTGACCAGCCGGTGCTGGTCGATCCGCGAGAGGCCCTCGAACTGGGGGGCGACGACCTCGGCCCGCAGGTGCTGACCGCCGCCGTCTTCGTCTGAGACCTCGACGCTGGCGCCGGGGAGCGCCGCCTCGATCATCGCCCGCAGCTCCTCGAGGTCGACCGGCATCGGCTCAGCCGGCGAGCTTCTCGCCGACGGTCTCGAGCATCTCCTCGACCCGCACGAACTTGACCCGCGGTCGGCCGTGCGGCTCGCCGCGGCCGACCTCGGCCTCGTCGATCGCCTGCCAGTCCTCGAAGGTGATGTAGCGGACGCCGCGCTCGTTCAGCAGCTGCTCGACCGCCTCGGGCTCGGGCTTCTCGGGCTCGAGCAGGGTGCCGGACTCGAGGTCGGCGAAGAGGTGCTGGACGGTCTCGAGGGCGTCTTTCTTGTTCGTCCCGATCACGCCGGAGGGGCCGCGCTTGATCCACCCCGCGGTGTAGTGGCCGACCTTGTGGCCGCCGTCGTGGGAGTCGAGGACGCGGCCGCCCTCGTTGAGGATCAGGCCGCGACGCTCGTCGAAGGGAACCCCCTCGATCGGGATGCCGGTGTAGCCGACCGAGCGCAGGACCAGCCCGCACTCGAGCTCTTCGCGCTCGCCGGTGTCCCTGGCGCGCAGCGCGCCGCCTTCCTCGACCAGCTCGTTCTTGCCGACGACGATCGATTCGACCTTGCCGTCGCCCCTGATCTCGACCGGCGAGGCGAGGAAGCGAAGGACGATCCGCTGCTTCTTGCCCGCGGGCGCGCGTTCGGAGAACTCCTTCAGGGTCTCGTAGTTGACCCGGGTCGTCTTGTCGGCCTCGTCGGACTCGACGAAGGCCCTGCTCGCCGGGTCGAGCTCGACCTCGGCGGGGTCGACGACCGGTTCGGCGTCCTCCATCTCGCCCAGCTCCTTGATCTCCGGGTTGGTGAAGGCGGCCTGCACCGGACCGCGGCGCCCGAGCACGACGATCTCCTTGATCTGCTTGCGGTCGAGCAGCTCGATCGCGTGGTCGGCGGTGTCGGTCTGGCGCAGCTCGTGGTCGGTCAGCGCCAGCATCCGCGCCACGTCCATCGCGACGTTGCCGTTGCCGATCACCACCGCGCGCTCGCAGGAGAGGTCGAACTCGTCGTCGGCGTAGTCGGGATGGGCGTTGTACCAGCCGACGAAAGCGGTGGCGGCGTGGCTGCCGGGCAGCTCCTCGCCGGGGATTCCGAGCGAGCGGTCGGTCTCGCAGCCGACCGTGAAGACGATCGCGTGGTAGAGCTGCTCGAGCTCTTCGACCTCGATGTCGCGGCCGACCTTGACGTGGCCGAAGAAGCGGAAGCCCTCGCGCGCCGCGGTTTTTTCGTAGACCCGGATCACCGACTTGATCTTCGGGTGGTCGGGGGCGACGCCGCCGCGGACCAGCCCGAACGGGGTCGGCAGGCGGTCGAAGAGGTCGACCTGCGCGTGCAGGTCGCCGTCCTTGAGGATGTGCTCGGCAGCGTAGAAGCCGGACGGGCCGGCGCCGACGATCGCCACGCGCAGAGGGTTCTCTTCAGTTCCTGCCTTACTCACGGGAACGCGAAAATATAGGGAAACAGCGCCGCCGGGCCCGCTCAGCCGACGCCGGAGGCCGAGGCGGCGACCGCGCTCGGCGTGCCGTCGAGCGCGTCGAGCGCCTTGCCGACCGACATCGCCACGCAGGTGAAGATCGGGGTCTCGCGCTCGGTGTACTCGCTCGACTCGGTCGGCCGCAGCTCGTTGACCAAGTCGAGGAACATCCCGGGGTCGTCGCCCTCGAAGCAGACGACGAACTCCTGGTCGTCGATCCCGTAGGAGTAGGTCGTGTTGATCGTGATCTCGGGGTAGCGGCGGCCAACCTCGATGTGGCTTTTCATGATCCGCCCGCGCTCGGCCGGCGGCAGGCCGTACCAGCGCCGCTGCTTGACCATCGGGTAGAGGAAGAGGTACTTGCGCTCGGTCGTGCAGATCTCCGGCCGCGCCTTCTCCTCGGAGTAGGGCGAGACTTTGGTCAACGAGAGATACGAGTACGGGGTCTCCGCCCACTTGGCGAGCCCGCTCTGACCGAGGACGACGTGGAAGGTGTGGATGTCGTCGAGGTTCGGGCTCTGGGCGAGCAGCACCAGGTCGACGTCGCCGCGCGTTCCTATGGTTGAGTAGGCGCGCAGCGAGCGATCGACGGCGAAGTCCTCGCAGGCCGCGAGGAACTCCCGCTTGTCGGCGGCGCGCAGCTCGGCGTCGCGACGGCGCCAGGCGGGATCGATCTTGAAGAAGCTGAATTTGGCGAAAGTGCGATCGGCCATCGTGGCCACGATAGCGCTCGGCCTCGGGCTGCTCGCGCCCTCGTCGGCTGCTGCGGCGAAGGAGCCGTCGGCCGCCCACCTGCTCTGGCTTCCCCCCGCGACGACCGTGGGCCAGCTGGCGGCGGCGGGCTTCTCGCCGGGCCTGATGAGCGCCGGCCTCGGCACCGTCCCGGCCGAGCAGACCTACCTCGACGTCGGCCAGGGCAACCGCGTCTTCGACTCGCTCTACGACGAGGCGCTGCCGCCGTTTGGCCGCGGATGCAGCAACTACGGGGAGCTCATGGCAAGAGCCGAATCGGCACCCGACGAGATCGACCCGGCACGGCTTGCCGATGCCCTGCTCGAGGCCGGGGTCGCGGTCTTCGCCTGGGGCCCTTCGTCCTGCGCCTTCGAACTCGGCCCCGGGGAAGGCAGGGGCCCCGGGCCGAACGGGAGGCTCGCGGTGAGGCCGTTCTCGCTCGCGCGGGCCCGCTCGCTCGCCGCCACGAACCCCGATGACCTGGTTATCGCGATCGCCCGTCCAACCGGTCGCGACGACGACCCGCTGCCGATCGGGATCGCCGGCCCGGGCTTCAGCGGCGCCGAAGCCGGCAACCTCACCTCCGACAGCACCCGCACGAACGGATACGTGCTCTCGACCGACGTCGCTCCGACCGTCCTCGACCATTTCGGCATCGACGTCCCGAGCGAGATGTCGGGGCAGCCGATCACCAGCGAAGGGTCGGTCGATCCGGCCGCGGTCGTCGCCCGCGGCGAGCGGATGGGGGTGGTCTCGCACCGGCGCGGGCCGGTGATCGGCTTCAGCCTGCTGGCCTGGATGCTCGCTCTGATCGCGGCGATCGCGGTCAGCCGCGGCGCCGCGGCTAGAACCGGAGCCCGCCTCGTCGTCCTCGCCGTCGTCTACCTGCCGTTGCTGCTGCTCGCCGGCGCCGCCCTCGAACCGTCGCAGACGACCGAAACGCTGCTGGTGATGCTGGGCGCGCCGCTGCTCGCCGCGCTCACCCTGGCGGCGCTGCGCGACTACCGGGCCCTGGCGGTGGCCGCCGCCGTCACCGTCCTCGCCTACGCGGTCGACGTCGTCGCCGGCTCGCCGCTCACCTCGCTCTCCCTGCTCGGCCCCAACCCCGGTCTCGGCGTCCGCTTCTACGGGATCGGCAACGAGCTCGAGGCGCTGCTGGCGGTGCTCGTCGTCGCCGGGATCGGCGCCGCGCTCGCCGGCTTCGCGCCCCGCGCCGCCGCGCGGCCGGCCGCCGCGACCTTCCTCGGCTTCGGCTTGCTGGCGACCTTGGTCTTCGCCGCCGGGCGCTTCGGCGCCGATGTCGGCGCCGCGATCGTCTTCCCGGTCGGCGCCGCGGTGGCGGCGGTCGTGGTCGCCGGCGCTCGCCGTCGCGCCGTCCTGCTGGTGGTCGCGGTCCCCCTCGCGATGCTGGCTCTGCTGGCGCTGATCGACCTCGTCTCCGGCGCCAACGCCCACCTCACCCGCTCGGTCCTCGACGCCGGCGGCCTGCACTCGCTCGGCGAGGTCGCGCAGCGGCGGCTGCAACTCTCGGTCCGCAGCTTCGGCCGCCCGGTCCTGCTCGTCTTCCTGCCGTTTGTCGCGCTCCTCGCGGCGCTGGCGGTCTGGCGCCGCGACCTGCTCGCCGCCTGGCTCGGCGGCCGCCCGGCGATGCGTGCCGGTCTGATCGGCGCCCTGGTCGCCACCGCCGTCGGCACCCTCGCCAACGACTCCGGCGCCCTGCTGCTGGTGATCGGCGCCGCCTACCTCCTTGCCTTCGCCGCCTACGCCTGGGCGGAGGCGGGAAGGTCGGCGCAACCGGGTGGCGAAGGTGGAGTAGAAGGACGACGTGGAATCGCCGAATCTCCGACCAGCTGAGAGTCCGGCCTCGCAAACTGAGACCGGCCGATCAACTACCCTTAATCCCCTGTGCGCATAGGCCTCGTCTCGCCATATTCCTGGTCCTACCAGGGGGGCGTGAACCGGCACGTCGAGGCGCTTGCCGAGGAGTTCCTCGGCCGCGGCCACGATGTGAGTGTGCTCGCTCCCTGCGACCCTCCGGGGAGGGTCAGCCGTGCCCTGCACCGAGCGGCGCCGGAAGCGCGCGAGATGCCCGATTACCTGGTGCCGCTGGGGCGCACCGCCGGCTTCGGCGCCAACGGCTCCGTCTCCAACCTGGCCCCGTTTCCGGCCGGCGGCTACGCGGCGCCGCGGCGGGCGGTCCGCGCCGGCGAATTCGACGTGGTCCATGTCCACGAGCCGCTCACCCCGCTGGTCGGCTGGAACGCGACGCTCGGCGCCGGCTTCGAGACCCCGGTCGTCGGCACCTTTCACGCCTACTCGACCAAGGCCTTGCCCAACTACATCGCCAACGCGGTGGGCGCCCGCCGGGTGTTCAACCGGCTCTCGGCGCGGATCGCCGTCTCCGAGGCGGCCGCCTGGACCGGCCGCCGCTGGTTCGGGGGCGAGTACACGATCGTCCCCAACGGGGTCGACGTCGACGCTGCCCCAAGCGGCCCGCCGCCGCCCAGCGAGGAGCAGCGAATCCTCTTCGTCGGCCGGCCCGAGGAGCGCAAGGGCCTGCCCATCCTGCTGGTCGCCTTCGGCGCCCTGGTCGAGCACGTTCCCTGCCGGCTGACCGTGATCGGCGCCGAGCGCGAGGACGTCCTCCGCTACCTCGCCGACCCCGAGCTGATGGCCTCGATCGACGTCCACGGCCGCGTCTCCGGCGAGGACCTCTGGAACGAGCTGCACCGCGCCGACGTCCTCTGCGCGCCGTCGCTCTCGGGCGAGAGCTTCGGCATGGTCCTGACCGAGGCCTTCGCCGCCGGCACTCCGGTGGTCGCCTCGGCGATCGCCGGCTACAGCGACGTCGTCACCGACGGGGTCGACGGCGTCCTCGTGCCGCCCGCCGACCCGCAGCGGCTTGCCGAGGAGCTGCAGCGCCTGCACCACGAGCCCGAGCGCCTGCGGGCGCTCGGCGCCGCGGCCCGCAACAGCGCCCAGCGCTACGCCTGGCCGCGGGTCGCCGACCAGGTGACCGCGGTCTACGAGCGGGCGATCGATTCGCCGGTCCCGCAGACGAGCGGCGAGCGCGTCGCCCAGTGGGCCGGCCTGCGCCCCGCCGACGGCGGCCCGCGGCGGCCGGCCGAGAAGCTGCCCTCGCTCGACCCGGCACCGGCCCGGACCGGCAAGCGCGGCCGCCAGGTCGCGCGGCGGATCGGGCTCGGCGTCGCCGGCGTCCTCGGCGTCGGCTTGACGGTCCTCGCAGCGCAGAAGATCGGTGTCGAAAACGTGGTCGAAAGCATCGTCCGCTCCGACCTCACCTGGGTCCTGATCGCCCTCGCGCTGATGGCCTGCTCGCTCTTCTTCCGCGCCGCCTCGTGGTACTGGATTGCCCGCGCGGCGCTGCCCAACCGGCCGATCCGCCGCCGCGACGTCACCTCGGCGACGATGATCGGCGTCCTGATGTCGGCGACGCTGCCGGCCCGCTTGGGCGAGCCCGCCCGCGCGCTGGCGCTCAGCCGGCGCACCGGGCGCATGCGCGAAACCTTTCCGGTCCTGCTGGGGACGCTGGTCTCGCAAACGATGCTTAACATCGTCGCGCTGATCCTGCTTGGCGTGATCATCGTCTCGACGACCCCGCTCTTCCACGAAAGCACCAAGCAGATCTTCCTCTTCAGCCTGGTGCCGCTGATCCTCCTGGTCGGCGTGGTCGTCGCCCCGGTGCTGATGCGGCGCAACGGCAACGGCCGCCTCGCTCGGATCGGCGCCGCCGTTCACCGGGCTCTGATCCAGGTCCGCGCCGGCCTCGCGGTCTTTCGCGACCCCCGGCACGGCATCGCCGCCAGCGCCGCCCAGCTCGGCGCCTGGGCGATCCAGCTCGCCGCCTGCTGGGCGTTGTTCTATGCGCTCAACCTCGACATCCGCGCCGGTATCGGCGCCGCCGCCGCCGTCCTCTTCGCCGTCAACGTCACCGCCGTCGTCCCGGCGACGCCCTCGAACATCGGCGTCTTCCAGCTCGCGGTGATCAGCGTCCTGCACACCGGCTTCGGCATCGGCACTGCCGACGCGCTGGCCTACGGCGTGATCCTGCAGGCGGTCGAGATCGCCACCGCGGTGGCGCTGGGGCTGCCGGCGCTGGTCCGGGAGGGACTGACCTGGAGCGACCTGCGGGTGCAGGCGCTCTCGACGGCGCCGGTGAGGCTCGAGCCGTGGCACGGGCGGCGGCGCGGTAGGCAGGGGGAACGGACGACGGTCTAGCGGGGATTGGTTCGGCGGGGCGGGGGGGTGTGCGAGGGACGTTCTAGGGACCAGGGTTTGCGGCGCTGGGCGAGCGTCGGCAGGACCCCCTCTCTCGGCCTGTCGGGGTGGGTCGGATTCGGCTGGCGCCTCGGGAGTGCTCCGACCCTCAGCCGCAAAACGTTCGGGGGTCC
>JBFWMZ010000056.1:0-12719 GCA_050251335.1 Solirubrobacterales bacterium | reverse complement strand
GGCAGCGCGGTGTGGCGGATGTGGTAGGTGAGGTTGAAGTTGACGTCGTCGGCCCACAGCGGCCGGCCCATCTCCAGCGGCGGCGTCACCAGCTTCTGGCGGAAGCGCGGCACCAGCGCCAGCCGGTTGCGGATGTGCTCGACCAGGTCGGTGTACCTGGGCGGCGGCCCCTCGAAGATCAGCAGGGCGCCGACGTGCATGTGGGCGTTCGAGTTCTCGTTGGTCAGGAACGAGGCGTCGACGGCGGTCAGCCGGTCGAGATGCCGGCCCTCGGTCACGCTCATCGCCCAGCCTCCGCCGTGTCCATGCGGACAGGCTAGCTACCCTGCAGGTATGGCAGCAACCGCCACCGCCGCCCCGAAACGAGTCCTGCTCGCCGCCCCGCGCGGCTACTGCGCCGGCGTCGACCGCGCCGTGCAGACGGTCGAGCGCGCGCTCGAGGTCCACGGCGCCCCGGTCTACGTGCGCAAGGAGATCGTCCACAACAAGCACGTGGTCGAGGAGCTCTCCAAGCGCGGCGCGATCTTCGTCGAGCAGGAGAGCGAGGTGCCCGAGGGCGCGATCGTCGTCTTCTCCGCCCACGGCGTCGCCCCTGCGGTCCACGAGAACGCCGAGCGGCGCGGGCTGCGGACGATCGACGCGACCTGCCCGCTGGTCACCAAGGTCCACGTCTCGGCCCGCCGCTTCGCCGCCGAGGGCTACACGATCATCATGATCGGCCACGAGGGGCACGAGGAGGTCGAAGGGACGACCGGCGAGGCGCCCGACTCGATCGTCCTGATCGAAACCGCGGCGGAGGTCGCCGAGCTCGAGGTTCCCGACCCCGAGAAGGTCGCCTTCATCACCCAGACCACGCTCTCGGTCGACGAGACCGCCGAGGTGATCGCCGCCCTGCGGGCCAAGTTCCCGGCGATCGTCTCGAGCAAGTCCGACGACATCTGCTATGCGACGACCAACCGCCAGATCGCCGTCAAGCAGCTGGCCCGCGAGTGCGACCTGGTGCTGGTCAT
This sequence comes from Solirubrobacterales bacterium, assembly GCA_050251335.1. Lineage (GTDB taxonomy): Bacteria > Actinomycetota > Thermoleophilia > Solirubrobacterales > 70-9 > VAYN01. The sequence continues at coordinate 11,709 of JBFWMZ010000056.1, read as the reverse complement.
CGGCTCGACCAACTCCTCCAACTCCAACCGCCTGGTCGAGGTCGCGCGCGAACACGGCGCCAGCTCGCACCTGATCGACAACCACACCCAGGTCGAGGAGACCTGGCTCGAGGGGGTCGAGACGGTCGGCATCACCTCCGGCGCCAGCGCTCCCGAGGAGCTGGTCGAGCGCCTTGTCGCCTTCTTCCGCGAGCGCGGCGCCGATGACGTCTCCGAGCTCCGCACCGTCCACGAGGACGTGCGCTTCATGCTGCCGAAGGAGATCCGCGAAGAGCTCGCGGCGCGGGGCTAGGGCTCGCGCTGAGGAGCCTCCTCACTCGGCGTAGCGGTGGTGCAGCATCAGGTCGTTGCCGTCGGGGTCGGTGAAGAGCGCCATGTGGCAGACGCCGGTGTCGAAGGTCTCGCCCATGAACTGGACTCCCTTGGCTTCGAGGTCCTGACGGGCCGAGGCGACGTCCTCGACGTGCAGCGCCGGGTGGGCGTTTTTCGAGGGCTGGAACTCCATTCCCTGTTTCGCCGGCTCCCAGATCCCGAAGCAGGTCTCGCCGACCCAGAACTCGTAGTCGGACTTCGGGTCGGGCCGCAGACCGAGCGTCTCGACGTAGAACTGGCGGCTGCGGTCGGCGTCGGTGGACGGGACGCCGACGAAGTCGAGCTTGGTGACCTCCATGGGCTTTCCTCTCTAGAGTTGGGTCGGTGCGAAGCAGGTTAGAGACGCTGCTGCCAGCGCGAATCCGCGCCGCGGCGCTGATGCCGGCGGCGGTCCTGACCCTCCACCAGCTCCGCTACCAGCTCGCCTACGGCGACCACGCCGACTCCCAGCTCGCCGCCCAGGGCCATGCCTACCTGGGGGCGGTGACGCCGCTGGCGGCGATGCTCGTAGCGATCGCCGCCGGGGTCTTCATCGCCGCCCTCGCCCGCGCCCGCCGCGACGGCGAGGCGGGGGAGAGGGGCCGCCCCTTCCTCCTCGTCTGGCTGCTCGCCGCCGGCGCCCTGCTCGGCATCTACGCCCTGCAGGAGCTGGCCGAGGGGATCCTCTTCGCCGGTCACCCGCCCGGACTGCACGGCGTCTTCGGCGACGGCGGCCTCTGGGCGTTGCCGCTGGCGGCGGCGCTCGGCGCGGTGGTCGCGCTGGCGCTGCGGGTCGCCGCGGTTGCCAGGCGCTGGGCCGCCGGGCTCGGCGACGTGGAGGCGGCGCCCGCGGACGAGCGGCCGCGCCGGGTTCCGCGTCCCGCAGCGGTCTTCATGCCCGTCCTGGCGCCGCTGGCGCTGGCCGCCGCAGGCCGGGCGCCGCCCCTCCTCGCCCCGGCCCTGAACCGCTAGCTCTCCGACGCCACGAGGCGGTCCGCGCGCATGCGCGGCCGTCGGGCGCCGCGAGGGCGCCCGACGACAAGGAGATACGAATGAGCCGCGCCCGCCTGGTGGCGCTGCTGGCCGCGTTCGCGCTGCTGGCGCCCGCCGCCGTCGCCTCAGCGCACGGTGGCAACCCCAACTACAGATCGGAAATCACCAGCGTCACGCCGCCCGGCGCCGGGGTCGAATTCGAAGTCCTCGACTACGACAGCCACATGCAGCTGCGCGACCGCGGCGGCAAGGAAGTCGTGATCTACGGCTACCGCGACGAGCCCTACGCGCGGATCCTCCGCGACGGCACCGTCGAGGTGAACCAGCGCTCACCCGCCACCTACCTGAACGACGACCGCTTCGCCAACGTCACCGTGCCGCCGATCGCCGACCCGGAAGCGAAGCCGCTCTGGAAGAAGGTCGACGACTCGGGGACCTTCCTCTGGCACGACCACCGGATGCACTACATGTCGCGCTCGATGCCGCCCCAGGTCACCGACACGGGGAAGAAGACGAAGATCTTCGACTACCAGATCCCGATCGCCGTGAACGGGACCAGGGGCGAGATCGACGGCACCCTGTGGTGGGTCGGCGCCGCCGACACCTCGCCGCTGCCGTTCATCCTCGCCGGAGCCGCGATCGTCCTTGGCGGCGGCGCCCTGGTGTTCCTCGCGCGCCGGCGGCGGGGCGGGGACGACGACGAGGACGGCGGTGCGGACGCGGAGAGGCCGGGCGGCGAGGGCGGCGAGCCCGCGCCACGGCCCGCCCGGAAGACCACCGAGCCGACCCACGAGGCCTGGTAGCGGCTTGCGGCGCTTGGCGCAAACGCTGGCGCTGGGACCTTTCCTGGCGATCCTGCTGGCCCCCGCCAGCGCGCTCGCCCATGCCCAGCTCGAGTCGAGCAGCCCGCCGCAGGGCGCGACGGTGAAGAACGAGCCGGCCGCGGTGGTCTTCCGTTTCGACGAGCCGGTCGAGGGAAACTTCGGTGCCGTCCGCGTCTACGACTCGCGCGGCGAGCGGGTCGACGAAGGCGACGCCTTCCACCCCGACGGCGAAGGGCCGAAGCTCGCCGTCCACCTCAAGCCGGGCCTGCCCGACGGCAGCTACACCGCCACCTACCGGGTCGTCTCCGCCGACGGCCACATCGTCTCCAGCGGCTACGTCTTCTCGATCGGCGAAGCCGGCAAGGCGCCGGCCCAGACCGTGGCCGAGCTGCTCGGCGGCGCGGGCAGTGGCCCGGTCACCGAGACCGCCTTCGGGATCGCGCGCGGGCTCGAGTACGCGGCGATCGCCCTCGCGGTCGGCGGCTTCTGCTTCCTGCTCCTCGTCTTCCTCCCGGCGAGCTGTTCCTTATCCCGGAATAGTGTGGATAAGGAACAGCTCGGCGGCGTGGCGGAGGCGGAGCGGCGCTTTCTGGCGCGGCTGCGGCTGGTGCTCTGGGGCGCGGCGGCGCTCGGCGCACTCGGCGCCGCCGCCAGCGTCGTCCTCGAGGGTGCCGAGGCGGCGGGGATCTCCGGCTTCTCGGCGCTCAAATGGTCGATCGTCGAGGAGACCCTGGGGACCAAGTTCGGCGGCGTCTGGGGCTATGCCTTCGGCGCCTGGGTCGTGTTCGCGGCGGCCCTGCCGCTGCTGCTGGGGCGGCCGCGCGCCCGCCTGGCGCTGGCGGTCCCGCTCGGCTTCCTGGTCCTGGCGCCGGCGCTCGGCGGCCACGCCTCGACCCAATCGCCGATCGCCCTGAACTTCCCGGTCAACGTCGTCCACGTCGGCGCGATGGCGATCTGGCTCGGCGGCCTGGCGACCCTGCTGCTGGTCCTGCCGACGGCGACCAGGGCGCTCGCGCCGGCGCCGCGGAGCCGGCTGCTGGCCGGCGCGCTCGGCCGCTTCTCGCAGCTGGCGCTGATCGCGGTCGGGGCGATCCTCCTCACCGGCCTGGTTCAGGCCTACGTCTTCGTCCGCCACCCCGCCGACCTGCTCTCGACCGGCTACGGCCGCGCCGTCCTCGCCAAGTTCCTCCTCCTGCTTGCGGTCGTCGCCTTCGCCGCCTACAACCGGCGCCGCTCGCTGCCGCGGCTGCGGCGGATCGCCGAGGCGGGAGGGACGCCGGGCCGCACCGGGGTGTCGCTGCGCCGGGCGCTGCGGGCCGAGGTGGCGTTGCTCGTCGTCGTCCTCGGGATCACCGCCGCACTGGCCAGCTATGCGCCGCCGGTCTCGGCTCAGAGCGGCCCCTTCTCGGCCACGACCACCTTCGGCCCGACGCAGCTCGAGCTCACGGTCGACCCGGCGCGGGTCGGCGAGAACCAGGTCCACGTCTACCTCTTCGACTCGAAGACCGGCGCCCAGTACACGAAGGGCAAGGAACTGACCGTCACCGCGACCCTGCCCGACAAGGAACTCGGCCCGCTGACCCTCGAATCCGAAGAAGCCGGGCCCGGCCACTACATCGTCTCCAACGCCCTTCTCAACGCCCCCGGCGATTGGCGGCTCGACTTCACCCTGCGGGTCTCCGAATTCGACCAGTTCGAAAAGTCGGTCGAGGTGGGGATCGAATGAGCGCCCTCTTCTACCTGCTGCCGGCGCTGCTCCTGCTGGCGACGCTGCTGCTCGGCCGCTACCCGGGCGAGCGGCTGCTGCTCGCGGTCGCGCGGCGGCGGCCGGCCGAGCGCGCCGCCGCCGAGCCGCCGGCTCTCACGCTCCTCCTCCATCGTCCGCGACTGCCGCGCGGGGGCGCCCTGCTCGCCGCCGCCCTCGCCGGCCGGGCACCGCCGCCGACGCCCGCGGCGCCGTGCTCAACGGCGCCGCATGACGACGTCGAATGCGAAGAAAGGATTGAGATGAAGACCAAGTCATCGCTCACCGCCGCGCTCCTGGCGCTGGCCCTGATCGCGCCCGCCGCGGCGCAGGCCCACGTCACCCTGCAGCCGAGCGAAGCCGCCGCGGGCGCCTACACGGTGCTCGACGTGCGGGTGCCGAACGAGAGCGACAGCGCCAACACGACCAAGGTCGCGGTGCAGTTCCCGGCAGGTTTCGGCGACGTCTCCTACCAGCCGGTCCCGGGCTGGTCGGTGGAAGTCGTCCACGACAAGCTGGCGGAACCGATCGAAACCGACGACGGCCCAATCACCGAAGGCGTCCGCGAAGTCGTCTTCAGCGGCGGCAAGCTGCCGCCCGGGGAGTTCCAGGACTTCCCGCTCTCGCTGCAGATCCCCGACAAGGCCGGCGAAGAGCTGACCTTCAAGGCCGTGCAGACCTATGACGACGGCGAAGTCGTGCGCTGGATCGGCGCCCCGGAAAGCGAGCACCCGGCGCCGCAGGTGCTGGTCACCGCGGCCGAGGAAGAGGGTCACCACCACGGTGGCGGCGAAGATGAAGAAGCGAGCGCCGAGACGACCGCGGTCGCTTCACCGGGCTCCGGCGACTCCGGCGGCGACTCCGGCGACAGCGCCAGCAAGGGCCTCGGGATCGCCGCCCTCCTCGTCGGCGCCCTCGGCCTCCTCGCCGGTGGCACCGCCCTCCTCGTATCCCGGAGGCGCCCGGCGTGAGAGCCAACCCTCGGGCCGAGACCGGCCGCTCCATCGAGGTTGCCGAATGGCCCGCTATGCGGGTCTTTCGGCAACCTCAACCTTCAGGGGACGCCGGCCGCGAAGGCGAGCGACCAGACCCGCATGCCCGCCGCGGGGCGCACCGTGGTCCGGTGCGCCTCGTGGCGCGGATGCGTGGCGAGCTCGTAGAGGCCGGCGCCGGCTACCTCGATCGCCGCCAGCGGCTCGCCGTCGAGCTCGACGATCACCTCGCCGTCCCCCTCGAGGCTCGCCGCGGCGCCGCCCGCCGCGTACTCGAGGACCAGCTCCTCGCCGTCCTCGCCGGCCGTCCACGGGTGCTCCCATGAGCCGCCCGGGAACACCTCCTCGCTTGGCGCCATCACCCGCGCCCCCGGCGTGTCGGTCGCGCGCAGCGGTGCCATCGGCGCCGGCAGCGAGCGCAGCGCGTCGAGCTCTCGCAGCTCGGCCTGGATCGCCTCCTCGGTACCACGGTACTCGCCCTCGCCGAAGTGAAACCAGCCCAGTGCCCCGCCCATGCTCCAGAGGAAGAGACTGGGCCAGCCCTCGCAGCCGTAGGCGAACCACAGCTCGCGCTCGGCGTCGATCGCTACTGGAAACGAGACGCCCAGGCGCTCGAGCCCTGCCCGCACCGCCTCCGGCTCGGCGCCGAACGGGAAGCGCGGCGCCTGCACGCCGATCACGCTCAGCCCCGCCTCGCGGTAGCGGCGGTGCCACTCCTCGACGTAGGGAAGGGTGCGAACGCTGTTCAGCTGTGCGAAGTCGAGGAAATGGACCAGGGCCGGCCCGCCGGCGGTCAGCGCCGGCATCGAGTCCGGCTCGGCGCCGATCCAGGCCATCCCGGCCGGCAGGTCGGGGGCGGCGATGTTGTCGCGCGGCGGTCGCACAGGGCGAAGTTATCCTGGCGGTGCCGCGATGAGCTTCCTGCCCCACGTGCCCTTCGCGCACGCCCTCGTCGCCAAGCAGGATCTGCCGATCCCCGCCTGGCTCTTCGCCTGGGCAGCCTCGATCGTTCTCATCGTCTCCTTCTTCGCCCTCTCGGCCGCCTGGCGCAGGCCCCGCTTCGAGCAGGATCGCTGGCGTCCCGGCGCCGCCTGGCTGACCGCGGCCCTGCTCAACCCCTTCACCCAGGCGCTCTGCGGAGCCCTCGGTGTCTTCCTCCTCGGCGTCGCCGCCTACAGCGGGATCGACGGCACCGAAGCGCCCGATCGCAACTTCGCGATCACTTTCCTCTTCGTCACCGTCTGGCTCGGCTTCCCGTTCTTCTCGGTCTTCCTCGGCGACATCTTCCGTGCCTTCAACCCCTGGCGGGCGATCGGCCGCGTCGCCGGCGCCGGCTTCCGCCTCGTCGCCGGCCAACCCGCCGCCCACCTGCGCTACCCGCAGCGGCTCGGCCGCTGGCCGGCGGCGATCGGCCTACTCGCCTTCGTCTGGCTCGAGATCGTCTACGGCTCGAGTGGCGGTGTCGCGGTCGGCCTCGAACCGCACGCGGCCGGCGTCGCGGCGCTCGTCTACAGCGCCTACACGCTGGCGATGATGGCGCTGTTCGGGGTCGAGGAGTGGTGCCGGCGCGGCGAGACCTTCTCGGTCTACTTCGGGATGTTCTCCCAGCTCGCCCCGTTTGGCGTCGAGGACGGGCGGATCGGCCGCCGCCGCCCGCTCGCCGCCGCCACCCACTGGGCGACGGTGCCGGGCTCGGCCGCGGTCGTTCTCGCCTCGATCGCGACCACCAGCTTCGACGGCGCCCAGGAGGGTGCTCTGAAGGGGGTGATCGAAAGCGTCATCACCGGCGTCGAAAACATCGGCCTCGGGCCGCTCGGCGCGACCCGCGTCACCGACACCCTGTTCCTGCTCGCCACCTTCGCCGCGATCGCGGCGGTCTACGCGCTCGGCGTCCGCGGCATGCGCTCGGTCCCCGGCTCGCCGACCTTCAAGACGCTGTTTCAGGGCTTCGCCCACAGCCTGATCCCGATCGCCCTCGCCTACCTGGTCGCCCACTACTTCAGCCTCTTCGTCTACCAGGAGCAGGCCCAGTTCACCTACCTGCTCTCCGACCCGCTGGGCACGGCGACGACCGATCTCTTCGGCACCGCCGAAGCCGGCATCGACTTCAAGCTGCTCAGCCCCAACCTGATCTGGTACGTCCAGGTTGGCGCCCTGGTGGTCGGCCACGTCCTCGGCCTCACCCTCGCCCACGACCGGGCTTTGGTCTACTGGAGGGACTACCGCCGCGCCTCGCGCTCGCAGTACTGGATGCTGGCCGTGATGGTCGCCTTCACCTGCTTCGGCCTCTACCTGCTCTCGGTGAACAACTCATGACCCCGGCCTTTGCCGAGACTGCCGCCGCCAACCTCGCCGCCCTGCCGCTGGCCCACATCGGCCACTACCTCTGGGTCTTCTACCTGATCCCGGTGCTGATCGTGGTCGGCGGCATCATCCACACCAGCCGCGCCGACAAGCGCCGCGACAAGAAGGGCCGCCGCTAGCCCCAGCCGAGAGGTTGCCTTTTGCGTCGCATAGCGACGCAAAAGGCAACCTCTCGGCCACGAGGCCGCTAGAGGATCTCCGCGAGGCGGCGCTCGAGCGCGGCCGAGACCTCGTCGCGGACCGGGCCCTCGGCCAGCCGTTCGACCAACGACTCGAGGAAGCCTTCGATGATCAGCTGCTTCGCCACCGCCTCGTCGAGCCCGCGGGTGGTGAGGTAGAAGAGCTGGTCGCGGTCGACCTGGGCGATCGCCGCCGCATGGGTGCAGCGGACGTCGTCGGCGAGGATCTCGAGGCCGGGGATCGCGTCGGCGTGGGCGTCGGTCGAGAGCAGCAGGTTGCGGCTCTCCTGGAAGGCGTCGGTCTGCTGGGCACCGGGATCGACCTTGATCATCCCGCGCCAGACGGCGGTCGAGCCGGCGGCGAGGACGCCGCGGAAGGCGAGGTCGGAGTCGGTGTTGGGCGCCGCGTGCTCCTGGGTGGTGTCGTAGTCGAGGTGCTGACCTGGGCCGCTGGCGTAGCCGCCGGTGACGCGGGCCTCGGAGCCCGGGCCGGCGAGCTTGGTCTCCATCCGCACCTTGCCGTTGCCCGAGCCGAAGCCGAGGGCGGCCCAGTCGAGGCGGGCGTCGCGCTCGATCTGGGCGCGCTGAGTGGCGAAGATCCACGCCTTCTCGGAGAGGTCCTGGCTGTTGACGTAGCGCAGCGTGGCGCCGTCGCCGACGCTCAGCTCGACCACCGAGTTGAGCACCGCGTCGACCTCGTCGCTCGGCGAGGACCAGTGCTCCCAGACCTCCGCCTCGGCGCCCTCCTCGAGCACCACCAGGGTGCGCCAGCTGAGCGAGCTGCGGTCGGCCTCGAGCGGGACCTCGATCCGCACCGGCTCGGTCAGCCGCACGCCGCGGGGCACCAGCACCAGCACGCCGTCGCGCCACTCGGCCTCGTTGCGGGCAACGAAGGGGTCCTCGATCGGGACCAGCGAGCCGAGCTTCTCGTGCAGCAGCTCGGAGTGCGAGCCGAGCGCCTCGGCCAGCGAGAGCACGGTCGCGCCCTCGGAGCCGCGCACCTCGGCGTCGGCGCTCGCCGGCTCGTAAGAGCCGAGGTCGAGCCGCCCCAGGTCGGTGAATTCCCAGCCCTTCGACTTGTGGTCGGGGAGGGGGAGGCTCTGCGCGAGAGAGGCGCCGCGCTGGCGCCTCTCCTCGAGCCAGGCCGGCTCGGTGGCCGGTGCGGTTCCGGTCGCTGCCTCAGCCAATCGAACCCTCCATCTGCAGCTCGATCAGCCGGTTCAGCTCGACCGCGTACTCCATCGGCAGCTCCTTCGTCACCGGCTCGATGAAGCCGTTGACGATCATCTTCGAGGCCTCCTCCTCGTCGAGCCCGTGGGCCTGCAGGTAGAAGAGCTGCTCGTCGCCGATCTTCGAGACCGTCGCCTCGTGGCCGACGTCGGCGTCGTTCTCGTCGATCCGGATCGTCGGGTAGGTGTCCGAGCGCGAGTCCTCGTCGAGCAGCAGCGCGTCGCAGACGACTTTCGAGCGCGATTCGGTCGCCCCGTCGGCGACCTCGAGCAGGCCGCGGTAGGTCGCCCGGCCACCGTCCTTGGAGATCGACTTGGAGAAGATCGAGGACGAGGTCTTCGGCGCGGCGTGGATGATCTTGCCGCCGGCGTCCTGGTGCTGGCCGTCGCCGGCGAAGGCGATCGAGAGGATCTCGCCGTGGGCTTCGCGCCCGAGCAGGTAGATCGACGGATACTTCATCGTCAGCTTCGAGCCGAGGTTGCAGTCGACCCACTCCATCGTCGCCTTCTCCTGCGCGATCGCGCGCTTGGTGACGAGATTGTAGACGTTCTGCGACCAGTTCTGGACGGTCGTGTAACGGACCCGCGAGCTCGGTTTGGCGATGATCTCGACCACCGCCGAGTGCAGCGAGTCGGTCGAGTAGACCGGTGCCGTGCAGCCCTCGATGTAGTGGACGTCGGCGCCCTCCTCGGCGATGATCAGCGTCCGCTCGAACTGGCCCATGTTCTCGGTGTTGATCCGGAAGTAGGCCTGCAGCGGCATCTCGACCTTGACCCCGGCGGGGACGTAGACGAACGAGCCTCCCGACCAGACGGCCGAGTTGAGCGCCGCCAGTTTGTTGTCGTTGGGCGGGATCACCGTCGCCCAGTGCTCGCGCACGAGGTCCTCGTGCTCGCGCAGCGCGGTGTCCATGTCGGTGAAGATCACGCCCTGTTCCTCGAGCTTCTCGTTCACCTGGTGGTAGACGACCTCGGACTCGTACTGGGCGCCGACCCCGGCGAGGAATTTGCGCTCCGCCTCGGGGATCCCGAGCCGGTCGAAGGTGTATTTGATGTCCTCCGGAACCTCGCTCCAGTCGCGTGAGTTCTTCTCGGAGGCGCGGACGAAGTAGTGGATGTCGTCGAAGTCGATCTGCCCGAGGTTGCCGCCCCAGTTCGGGGTCGGTCGCTGTTCGAAGTGTTCGAGCGCCTTGAGCCGGAAGTCACGCATCCACTGCGGCTCTTCCTTGAAGTCGGAGATGATTTCGACGACCTCGCGGGAGAGGCCCTTCGGCGCTTTGTAGGCGTAGCCGGTCTCGGGATCGTTGAAGCCGAACTTTTCCTTGTAGTCGGCGTTGATGCCGGCCAGCTCTCGTTTCTCAGCAAGTACCTCGGGCGTTGCCATGGGCTAGGAGACCTCCAGGGTTATGGTGTCGCCCTCGACGGCGACGGGGAAAGTTTCGACCGGCTGGAATGCGGGGAGCGTCTTCGGCCTGCCGGTATTGAGGTCGAATAGCGAGCCGTGGCGGGGACACTCCACGGTGCAGGCGGCGGGATCGAACTCCCCCTCGGCGAGCGGGCCGTCGTCGTGCGAGCAGCGGTCCTCGATCGCGTAAAGGGCGCCGTCGCAGTTGAAGACGCCGATCTTGCGCCCGTCGTGCTCGACCAGGCGCATCTCGCCGGGGGCGAGCTCGGCGGCCGGGCAGACGGAGATCTTGGTTCCTGCGGAATCGGTCAAGAGGCTGCTTTCTCCCCGCACCTGTGGGCAGTTAGTGCGGGATGAGACTTAATCCTACTTCTACGGTCGGATTTTAGCGGGGCGGGGCGGCGGGCCTGGCCGCGGCCGCGGCATCTTCACAGTCGAGCGATGACTTTCGGCGCTCTGTCTGGTCTGATTGACAACGGACCTTCGAACAGAGGAGAGCGATGAGCACCAGGAGCAGCTATGAGCCCGGGGTTCCCTGCTGGGTCGAACTGAGCGGCACTCCGGACATCGAGGCGAGCGAGCGCTTCTACGGCGACCTCTTCGGCTGGGAGATGCCGGAGCTGCCGAACTCGGCCGAAATGGGCGGCTACCGGCGGGCGAAAAAGGACGGCCACGACGTGGCTGGAGTCTCGCCGCCGATGCAGGACGGCCAGCCCTGCGTCTGGGCCACCTACGTCAGCGTTGCCGACGCGGCCGCCACCCTCGCCAAGGCCGGCGAGGCCGGCGGCCAGACGATCGCCGACGTCCTCGACGTGATGGGGATGGGCAAGATGGCGGTCTTCAGCGATCCCGAGGGCGCGGTGATCGGGATCTGGGAGCCGGGCAGCTTCGCCGGCGCCGAGCTCGTCAACGAGCCGGGCGCCTTCGCCTGGAACGAGCTCAACAGCCGCGACCCCGACGCCGCCAGGTCGTTCTACGGCGACGTCTTCGGCTGGGAGTTCGTCGAGCACGAGATCGCCTCCGACGCGGGCGGCGGCACCTACGTCGAGTTCACCGTCGGCGGCAGATCGGCCGGCGGCATCCTCGACATGCGCGGCCGCGTCCCCGAGCAGGTGCCCCCGAACTGGCTTGTCTACTTCGCGGTCGACGACGCCGACGCGGCGGTCGAGAAGATCAACGCGGGCGGCGGCAGCGTCGTGATGGGCCCGGTCGACATCCCGGCCGGCCGATTCGCGGTCGGCATGGACCCGCAAGGCGCCGCCTTCGCGGTGATCAAGGGCCCGGAAGAGCGGTAGGAAGCGCGGGGCGGCGGCGCGCTACAGCGCCGCCGCTTCGTTCGGGTCGCCGACCTCGCCCTCGTCCTCCCATTCGGCCGGCTTGCCGAGCGAGGCCGACTTGACGATCTTGAGGCCGAGCATCGCGCACTTCATCCGCGTCGCCGAGATCTCGATCCCGAGCAGGTCGAGGACGTAATCCTTCGGCAGCCGCAGCAGCTCCTCGCGGCTCATCCCGACCAGCTCGTCGGTCAGCAGCGAGGTGGCGGCGGTCGAGATCGCGCAGCCCTTGCCCTCGAAGGCGACCTCGGCGACCTTGTCGTCGTCGTCGAGGCGGATCGTCACCCGCTGCTC
>JBFWMZ010000055.1:0-15048 GCA_050251335.1 Solirubrobacterales bacterium | reverse complement strand
TCGCGCGCGCCTATAGCGAGCTGAGAAAACGCGGGCTGGTCAGTCGCCAGGGTCGCCACGGCATGGTCGTCCAGGCCGCCGACGAGGCTCGCGAGCGGATGACCGCCCGCGAGAGCGCCCATGAGGTGCTGGCCGCCGCCGTCGCCCGCTGCCTAGAGCTCGGCCTGCAGGCTGAGGAAATCGCCTCGCTGGCCTACCAGCAGGGCCTCCACGCCGAGCGGACCGAGGTGCAGCTTGCCTTCGTTGAGTGCAACGCCGAGCGGGCGGAGACTTTCGCCGCCGATCTCGGCGAGGCGCTCGAGGCCCCGATCGCGCCACTCGTCCTTGGCGAGATCGAGCCGGAGGATCTCGAAGTCCCCGACCTGGTCGTCACCACCTTCTTCCACCTCGCCGAGGTGCGCCGGCTGGTCCGCAAACTCGCCCCGGAGCATCCGCCCGAGGTGCTCGGCATCGTCGTCGCCCCGCATCTGAAGACGCTGGTCCGGCTCAGCCAGATCCCAACCGGCCACCGGATCGGGATCTACTACACGACCGACCATCAGGCGGAGGCAATCAAGCAGTCTTTGGCCGACACTGGCGTCCAGCTCGTCGACCTGATCTCCGGCCCCGATGACCCCGCGCTCAAGGGCTGTGACCTGGTGATCGTGCCGAGCGAGAACCCGGAGCTGGCCGAGCAGCTCCGCGACAGGGTGCCGCTGCTCGAATTCGGCAACGTCCTCGACGCCGGCTCGATCCAGATGGTCTCCGATGTGGCCGACGAAACGCGTGAGCGCAAAGGCGAGGCCACGGGCAAATCCTTGAACCTCCTGCCCCAGTCGTGAAGCCAGAACTCAACGGTCGCGGCTTGCACCTGGCTCCCAGAGTGGCTCCGCGCCGCCGGCATTCGCCTCGCGGGCGAGGATGAAGAGCAGGTCCGAAAGCCGGTTCAGGTAGCGGACCACCTGCGCGTTTGCGTCATCGACCAGCAGGGCGCGGCGCTCGGCCCGGCGGCAGACCGTACGGCAGACATGGAGGCCGGCCGCCGCCGGAGAGCCACCCGGAAGCACGAACGAGCGCAGCGGCGGAAGCGGGGCGTTGGCCTCGTCGCAACAACCCTCCAGCCAGGTCACCTGGCCGGGATCGACGCGCAGGCGCCCCTCGTTCCCCTCGGCGATCGGCACCGCAAGATCGGCGCCTAGGTCGAAGAGATCGTTCTGGACGCGCCGCAGCCACGCCGCGGTACGCTCACTCAGCAATGAGCGGCTGAGTAGGTCTCCGAGCAGGGCGTTCAGCTCGTCGATCTCGCCGTAGGCCTCGATCCTCGGATGGGTCTTGGCGACCCGGCTCATGTCGCCGAGGTGCGTCTCGCCATCGTCGCCGAGGCGCGTATAGATGCGCGTCAGGTTGACGGTCATCAGTAGCTGTAGAGGCCACGGTTGGACTTGCGCCCGAGGAGCCCGGCCGCGACCAGCCGCTGCAGCAACGGCGGAGGCGCGAATAGCTGCTCGCGGTGCTCGTCGTAGAGCGTCTCGGCGACCCCCATCACGGTATCGAGTCCGATCAGGTCGGCGAGCGCCAGCGGGCCCATCGGGTGGGCACATCCCTCGACCATCCCCTTGTCGATGTCCTCAGCGGTGGCGAGTCCCTGCTCCAGCATCCGAATCGCGGCGAGTAGGTAGGGGATCAGTAGCGCGTTGACGGTGAAGCCGGCGCGGTCGGGGGCGACTATCGGGTCCTTGCCGAGCTGCCCGACAGCGAACGTCTTCGCCCGCTGCAGTGCTTCCTCAGAGGTCAACAGCGAGGGGATCACCTCGACCAGCGGGAGTACCGGAACCGGGTTGAAGAAGTGCAGGCCGAGCACCTGGCCGCCCCGCTCGCCGACGGCGCTGCCGAGCTCCACGATCGGGATCGAGGACGTATTCGAGCAGAGCAGTGCCTCCGGGTCGGCGACGATCTTGGCGAGGCGACGGAAGAGGCCCACCTTGGTCCGCTTGTCCTCAACTACCGCCTCGATGACGATCTCGCGATCGGCGACCTGCTCGAGTTCGGCGCTCGCGCGCACCCTGACGAGCGCTTGCTCGGCGTCTGCGGGCTCGAGCTTGCCGCGGTCGACCGCGCGCGTCAGTGAGCCCTCGACCTGCTCGCGGGCGGCGTCGGCGCGGGCGGCGTCGGTCTCGACGATGACCACTTCGAGGCCTCCACGGGCGCAAACCTCGGCGATCCCAACGCCCATGATCCCGCCGCCGATGACCCCAACCCGCGTCAGCTCCCGCGCCGCCATCGCCGTACCCCCGACGCTAGGCGTCGGCGCGCTCGCCAACGCCGTCGACGATGTAATTGATGATGTCCTCGGTGCGGGTGCCGGGGCCGAAGACCTCGGTGACGCCGACTCGCTTCAGCTGCGCCGCGTCCTCCTCGGGAATCGTGCCTCCGACCAGGAAGAGGACGTCCTCGCGATCGTTTTCGCGCAGCAGCGTGCAGAGGTCTTCGGCGTACTCCATGTGGGCGCCGGAGAGACTGGAGAGTCCCAGCACCTGGGCGTCCTCCTGGATCACTGCTCGCAGGATCGACTCCGGCGTCTGGAAGATCCCGGTGTAGACGACCTCCATGCCGGCGTCGCGTAGTGACCGGGCGACCACCTTGGCGCCGCGGTCGTGGCCGTCGAGGCCGGGCTTGGCGACGACGACCTTGATCGGCGGGGACTGGGCGTCGCTTGTCGTTGAAACAGTCATCGGTCTCCTTTCGTGTTCTAGAAGACGGTTGAGGGTTGGTACTCGCCCCAGACCGAGCGCAGGACGTCACAGATCTCGCCGACCGTGGCGCGAGCCCTGACTGCCTCCTCGATCAAGGGCATGCGGTTGTGGTGCAGGTCTCCGGCAACCTGCTCGAGTTCCCGCAGGGCTTTCGCCACCCGCGCCTCCTCGCGCGAGCGCTTCACTTCGGCTAGACGCTTCATTTGGCGCTCGCCGACACCGGGATCGAGCTTGAACAGCTCGATCCCACCGGTCGAGCGATCGTCGTCGACGAAGTCATTGACGCCGACTATCGTCCGTTCTCCGCGCTCCAGGGAAAGTTGGTGTTCCCAGGCGGAATCGGCGATCAGCTGGTTGGCGTAGCCGGATTCGACCGCCGCGATCATCCCGCCCATCTCGTCGATCCGGCCGATCAGCTCGGATGCTTCCTCCTCGATCTGACTGGTCAGCGACTCGACGTAGTAGGAACCGGCAAGCGGGTCGACGACGTCGCCGGCGCCGCTCTCCTCGAGGATGATCTGCTGGGTACGAACGGCGACCTTGATCGCCTCCTCGGAGGGGATCGCGAAGGCCTCGTCGAGCGAGTTCGTGTGCAGCGACTGGGTGCCGCCGAACACCGCGGCGAGCGCCTGGATCGCGGTGCGGGCGACGTTGTTGATCGGCTGCTGGGCGGTCAACGAGACGCCAGCCGTCTGGCAATGCGCTCGCATCAGCCAGGACCGTGGGTCAGTGCACTTGAGCCGCTCGCGCATTAGCCGCGCCCACAGGCGCCGCGCGGCGCGGAGCTTCGAGGCCTCCTCGAGGAAGTCGTTGTGGACGTCCCAGAAGAAGGAGACGCGCGGCGCCAGGGTGTCGGGGTCGATGCCGCGTTCCCTGGCCCGTTCGAGGTAACAGAGCGCCGCGCTGATCGTCAGCGCGACCTCCTGTACGGCAGTCGCCCCCGCCTCGCGGATGTGGTACCCGCAGGCGTTCAGGGGGTTGAACCGCGGCATCACCTGGGCCCCGTACTCCATCGTGTCGACGACCAACTCAGTCGCGGGCACCGGCGGAAAGACGAACTCGTTCTGCGCCGTGTACTCCTTGAGGATGTCGTTTTGGGTGGTCCCGGTCAGCTTCTCGCCGGGAATTCCGCGCTCGTCGCCGACCACCCGGTACATCGCCAGCAGCACCGCGGCCGAGGCGTTGATCGTGAGTGAGGTCGAGACTTCCTCGAGCGGGATCCCGTCGAACAGCGCGTGGGCATCGACGACGGTGTCGACGGCGACGCCGATTTTTCCGATCTCCCGCCGGTAGACCTCGTGGTCGGAGTCGAAGCCGAGCAGGGTCGGCAGGTCGAAATCGGTCGAGAGCCCAGTCTCCCCGTGCGCGAGCAGGTACTTGTAGCGCCCGTTGGTGTCCTCGGCCTGGCCGAAGCCGGCGACCTGGCGGATCGTCCAGGGGCGGCCACGGTACATGCTGGCGTGCGGGCCGCGGGTGTAGGGGTACTCGCCGGGCAGGCCGATGTCCTCGACCGGGTCGACATCCTCGAGGTCGGCGGGCGTGTACACATCACGAACGGGAGTGCCGCCCAGGGTCTTGAACTCCTCGCGCCGAGGCGCCATCCGCTCGTGGTCCTTGGCGAGGCGCTGCTCGCGCCACTCCTCCACGCGCTGCTCGTCGATTGCCGGGGATTGCTTCGTCGCTAGATCGTCCATCTCTTTGCTGCCTCCTCCAGGATCTCTTTGACCGCGGTGCCGAGGTCAATGCCTTGTTGCGGGATTTCGTCGGCACAGGAACGGGTCCAGGCCTCCGCGATCAGAGCCGCCTCCCGGGCGCGCTTGCGGGCTCGCAGCTCGTCGATGCCACCGTCGCCCTGCAGGCGTTTCCAGCGCTCGTCGAGAGCGCCGCGAAACTCGTCGACCCCCACCCCTTCGGTGGCGATCGTGGTAGTCACGTAGAAGTCGCGGCCCATGGTGAGCCGCAGGTGGCGGACCGTCTCCGGGGCGCCGGGCCGGTCGGCCATATTGACGACCACCATGTCGGCGACCTCCATCAGGCCGGCCTTGATCGCCTGCACGGCATCACCGAGCCCGGGCACGGTGACCAGCGCGATCGTGTCGGCGAGCTCGGCAATCGCGACCTCGGTCTGGCCCGCGCCGACCGTCTCGATCAGGACCACGTCGAAGGAGCCGGAGAGCTCCAGCAAGCGGGCGACGTTGCGGGTGGCGCCGGCGATCGCGCCGTGCGACCCGCGGCTAGCGAGGCTGCGCACGAAGACGTCCTCGCGGCCCATCAGGTGGGTCTCCATCCGCAGCCGGTCGCCGAGCACGGCGCCGCCGGTGATCGGGCTGGAGGGGTCGATCGCCAGCACCGCAACCCGCGCTCCCGCCTCCGCGAAGGACTCGATCAGGCGCCCGGTCAGCGTGCTCTTGCCGGCCCCGGGCGGCCCGGTGATCCCGACCACGTGGACCGGCCGCTCCGGAGGCGGCAGTGTCACCTGCCAGGGCGGGCTGTTCTCGATCCGGGTGATCGCCCGCGCCAGCGGCCCCCAGCCACGGCCTTCGGCGTGCTTGACCAGCAGGGTCTGCAGCTCAGTTCGCCCGTACAAGATCGATCTCCCCGTCGAGGATCTGCTCGCGGATGACTGCCTTCGCCAACTTGCCGATCCCGGTCGAAGGCAGGTCCGCGACGACGGCAGCCGCAGAGGGTCGTTTGAAGGAGGACAAATGGGTGCGGCAGTGTTCGAGGACCGCGGCGGCGTCGAGGCCGTTGTCGCCGGCCGGGACCGCGACCACCACTGGGGTCTCCCCCCAGCGCTCGTCGGGGATGCCGACAACCGCGGCGGCGCTGATCCCGGGGTGGCGACAGGCGACCGCCTCAATCTCCGCCGGGGCGATGTTGAGGCCGCCGCTGATGATCAGGTCCTTGAGCCGCCCGGTGAGGAAGACGCGGCCGCGCTCGTCGAGGCGTCCCAGGTCGCCGCTGCGCATCGCCCCATCGGCGGTCTTTGCAGCGGCCGTCGCCTCCACATCGCCGTGGTAGCCGACCATTCTGGCCGGGCTCCGGCAGACGAGTTCACCTACCTCCCCGTCGGTCAGCTCGACACCGGCGGGGTCGACCGCGTAGAGCTGCGAGGTCGGGAAGGCGACGCCAACCGTTCCCGGCTCTTCCCGCAGCATCCGGTCGCCAGCCACGGTCATCGGCAGAAGCTCGGTCATCCCGTAGAACTGGTGCGTCTCGACGCCGGGGACGGCGTCCCACCAGCGCTGCAGCAGGCTGACCGGCATCGGCTCGGAGGCAAAGGAGACCCAGCGCAGGCAGGCGAGGTCCTCGACCGGAGCCTGGTCGAGCAGGCGAGCCATCACCGTTGGCACCGCGTTGAGGGTCGTCGCCTCGCGGGCTGCGGTGGCGACGCGCCCGGCATCGAAGCCGGGCAGGACGTCGACCGACCCGCCGGTGCAGAGGGTCGGCAGGACCTGCTCGGGGATCGCGGCGTAAAAGGGGAGGAAGGCGACGTTGCGGTCCTGTGGCTCGAAGGGCAGCGCGGCGGCCATCTGCAGGGCGGCGTGGAGCAGGGTGCCGTGCGAATGGACGACCCCCTTCGGGGTGCCGGTGCTGCCGCTGGTCAGGTGGATGCAGGCCGGGGTGCCGGGGACGAGGCGGGGCAGGTAGCCCACGCCCGCGGTCTCCAGCCCGCTCAGGCTCCAGGTCGCCTGCGTCTCGGCAAGCCCCGCCCGGACCTCAGCCCCAACCTCGCCGACGATCGTCCCCGTCGCCCCCACCAAGGCGAGCTGCTCGCGCATCTCTGCCACGTCGAGCATCGCGTTCACCGGCACGACCACGCATCCGGCCCTGAGGACCCCGAAGTAGGCCGCCAGGTAGGCGGGCTCGTTGGCGCCGACGATCCCGACCCGGTCCCCCTGGGCGACGCCGAGATCGTGGGTTAGGTGGCGGGCAATGCCCCCGGACCGCTCCCAGAGCTCGCGATAGGTCCACACCTTCCCGTCACCGAGCACCGCCGGACGGCGCGATTGGGCTCGAACGACGGCAGCAAGCCAGGCGACCAGCGTCTGCGGCGACTTTGCCGTCGCCATCTCAGCGCTCCCTCTCGCGCACGGTGCCGCCAACCACGATCGTCGCACTGGCCCGCGCGGCGAGCTGTGGCTCAGCTGCGACCAGAACGCCGTCGGCGTCGACCTCGACCACCTTGTACAACTCGGCCGCGACCCGCCGGCTGGTGCGGCCACGGCTGACCACGCGCGCGCGGCCTTCGACGAAGTCACCGACCCGCAACGGGACCAAGAACTCGACCATGTCATAGGCCACGCAGAGGCCCTCGTCGCCGCCCTCCCGCAGCGCCAACTCGGTCTCCAGGTCGGCGAATATCTCCATCGCTTTGGAGCCAGCGGCGAGCCCACCGCTGTAGCGGGCGTCGGCCGGCGCAAGGCGCAGCCGGATCACGGCGTCCCCTTCCTCGGCGGCGGCCCCAGGCACCGGGCTCGGCGCACTCGCGCCGGTCGCCAGGCCCTCGAGCTCGACCTGGGCGCCACCGAGCAGACCGGTGACCTCGACCAGGGTGCTCGCCGGGTAGTGGCCGGTGAGCCGCTCACGGTAGCGCTGGCCGAGCTCGGCCCGGGCGTCTACGTACGCCTTCAGATCGGTGACATGGACGCGGATCTGGAGCAGGTCCGCGGGCGATCCGCCCGCCACCGCAAGTGCCGCCAGCAACCGCTCCAGGGCGGAGTCGAACTCAGCAACGAAACCCGCGCCGGACTCGATCACCGAAGGCTCCGCGGTCTGGCCCGCGAGCGCGATCAGCTCACCACCAGCCGCGGCAAGGTTGTAGCCGGACTCGCGGCCATACAAGCGCACAGCGCTCATTTCGTCATAACTCCTCTCCACATAATGTCCTAGCATAATATGTCATAAACGAAAGGAAGATGCATGCCTCGTAGGACTGCAAACTGATGAGCGATGACCGCCAGAGAGCCGACTCCCTGCCATCGGCGGCGAGGCGGGTAGCAGAGGCACTGGCAGCCGCCGATCACCCGACCGAGGTCCGTTTGCTCGACGAGCACGCGCACTCCGCCGACGCGGCGGCAGCTGCCCTCGGCGTCACGCCGAGGCAGATCGTCAAGTCGATGGTCTTCCGCGGCAAGGCGAAGGACCGGCTCGTCCTGGTCCTTCTCCCGGGCGACCTCCGGGTCGACATGGCGATGGCCGCCGCCGCGCTGGGGGAAGTCGTCGAGCGGGCCGATCCCGACTGGGTACGGGAGCGAACCGGCTACTCGATCGGTGGCATCCCGCCGCTGGGCCATGCGACGGCGCCGGCGGTCGTGGTCGACCGCCGGCTTCTGGACCAGGATGTCCTCTGGGCCGGTGCGGGAACGCCGCGGGCCCTCTTCAGGACTGGAGGGCGGGAGCTGGCGGCGATGGTCGGTGGTGTACTCGCCGACGTCGGCCGGCTCCCGCCGACGGCGGCTGCCTGAGGCGGCTAGCCGATGCCCTCGACGCTTTCCGCGATCGCCTGATCGAGGATCTCGAGACCGCGGGCGATCTGCTCCGGAGGAGTCGTCAGCGCCGGAGCGATCCTCAAGGAGCCCCCGAGGTTGCCCAGCTGAACGACGTTGACGTGAAGGCCGAGGGCGAGACAGCGGCTGGTCACCGCCGCCCCCAGCTCGGGGGCGGGCGCCTTGCTGGCGCGGTCGCGGACGAACTCGAGCCCCTGCATGAGGCCGCGCCCACGAACGTCCCCGACGACCTCGTGGCGGAACTTCAAGTCGGCGAGGCCGGCGGCCAGTTGCTCCCCCTTCACACCTACCTGCGCTCGCAGGCCCTCGTGCTCGATGACGTCGAGCACGGTATTGCCTACGGCCGCCGCGAGCGGGTCGGAGACGTGGGTCGTGAAGAAGAGGAAGTCACGTTCGTACGCGCGCCGCTCGATCTCGCCGCTGGTGACGATGGCGGCCAACGGCAAGCCCGCGCCGAGGGTCTTCGAGAGCGTGACGATGTCGGGCACGATGCCTTCGTGCTCGAACGCATACATGTCGCCGGTCCGGCAGAGGCCGGTCTGGGCCTCGTCGAAGATCAACAGCATCCCCCTCTCGTCGCACTTCTCGCGCAGTGCGGCGAAGTACCCCGCGGGTGGGACGATCACGCCGGCGCTCGAGAGGATCGGCTCGACGATGCACGCGGCCAGGCTGCCGGAGGACTGCGCGTCGACCTGTGCGAAGCCGAGGTCGAGCTGGGCACTCCAGTCGAGCCGGCCGTGGGCGTCGGTGATCTCGGGCCTGAATACGTCCGGCGTGGGGAGCGCGATGTTTCCGGGGACCGAAGGGCCGTAGCCGAGGTGCGGCGCCGAGTAGGTGGCGCTGGCCGCGGCCATGGTCATCCCGTGCCAGGAGCGGTCCAGCGCAACCACCTCGTGCTTGCCGGTGACCAGCTTGGCGAGCCGCAGTGCCGCCTCGTTGGACTCGGCCCCGGTACTCAGCAGGAGCACCTTCTCCAGGGGCGCGGGCATGCTCGCCGCCAGCCGTCGGGAGAGCTCGACGACGGGCCGACTGAGCATCCCGCTGAAGAGGTGGACGAGGTTCTCCGCGGCGTCGCGCACGGTCGCGGTGATGGCGGGGTGCGAGTGGCCGAGGATCGCGCTCATCTGGCCGGAGGTGAAGTCGATCACCTCGCGCCCGTCGGAGAGGTAGAGGACGCTTCCCGCGGCGCGCTCGACCACGACCGGCGAGAACGACGGCGCATAGCGGAGGACGTGCGCGTCGGCGTCCTCCCAGAAGGACGCGTCACCCGTGCCCCGGGGCCGCTTCGTCACTGAGCCGTCGCGCCCCCGTCGACGACGAAAGCGGTTCCCGTAATCACGGTCGACGCGTCCGACGCGAGGAAGACGATCGAGTCGGCGATCTCAGACTCGCGTATAGCCCGGCCAATCGGCTGGAAGTCGGCGAGGCCGTCCTCCAGGGCCTGGCGGCCGCCGAGAGATTCATAGTGCGGGACGTTGAGCGGCGTGTCCACGAACCCCGGACAGACCGCGTTGCAGCGGATGCCGGCGTCGGCGTAGTCGAGCGCGATCGCCTTGCTCATCATCATCACCGCGCCCTTGGTCGCCGCGTAGACGGCGAGGTTCTTCTCGGCCACGAGCGCGTTGATCGAGGCGATATTGACGATCGAGCCGCCTCCGCCCTCGATCAGCGCCGGAATCGCCACCCTGCAGCCGAGGAAGACACCGCGCACGTTGACGTCCATCATCCGGTCGAAGTCGTCGAGCGGCGTGTCGACGACGGTTCCCGGGGTTTGGACGGCGGCGTTGTTGACGATCGTAGTCAGGTTTCCGAATCGATCCTCAGCCACCGCGACGGCCGCCTCGACGTCCTCGATCCGGCTGACGTCACCGGTGAGGATCTCCAGTGAGGCCGAGTCGCCAGCGAGGCCAGCGGTAGCTTCGAGCTCGCCGGGGTCGCGGCTGAGCGCTACGACCTGGGCGCCAGCGGCAAGGAAGGCAAGCGTGGCCGCCCGGCCTATACCCCGCCCGGCTCCGGTGATGACTGCGACCTTCGATTCGAGTTGCCCCATGATTTCCTAACCTGTATGACCTACTGGACTATGGCAAAAATAGCTCATGCCACCTGAACCGACCCGCTGCTCACCGCTCCGATCGCGTGGTAGATCGTCTTCTCCTCGGTGTAGGCGTCAAGCGCCGCCATTCCCAGCTCGCGGCCAAGACCCGACGCCCTGACGCCGCCGAAGGGCGCGGTCAGGTGGACCGAACTGTTCGAGTTGATCGATACCACCCCGGCCTCGATCGCTTGCGCCACGCGGGCCGCGCGGCCCGCGTCCCCGGACCAGACCGACGCTGCAAGCCCATACTCGGTGTCGTTGGCGAGGGCCACGGCTTCGGCTTCGTCGCGGAACGGGTGGATTACCGCGACGGGGCCGAAAATCTCCTCCCGCATGATTGCCATCTCGGGGTCGGCGCGGTCGACGAGCGCCGGGGTCAGGTAGTACCCCGGTCGGTCGGGTACCTCACCACCGCAGACCACGCGCGCGCCGGCTGCGACGGCGCCGTCCAGGTAGCCGCGAGCGGTCTCTCGCTGCGTCGCGGAGACGAGTGGACCCATCTCCGTCGTCTCCTCCAGCGGCTCGCCGACGACGATCCCTTCGATCGCCCCCGCCAGTCGCTCGACCGCCTCTGGGTAAGCCGATTGCTCGACCAGGACACGCGCCCGCGAGCAGCAGTCCTGGCCGGCGTTGGCGAAGCAGGCCGAGACCGCAGCCCCTAGCGCCTGCTCGAGGTCGGCATCGGCAAAGATCACGTTCGGGGCTTTGCCCCCCAGCTCCAGGGTCATGCGCTTCATCAGGGCGCCGCCGCGAGCGGCGATGTCTCGGCCTACGGCGGTCGACCCCGTGAAGGAGAGCTTGCGGACAAGCGGGTGCTCGACCAGGGCCCGGCCCAGCGTGCGGCCCGGCCCGACCAAGATCTGCACCGTGCCGTCGGGGATCCCGGACTCGCGACAGATCTTCTCCAATCGCAGTGCGGTCAACGGGGTCAGGTCGGCCGGCTTGACGAGGATCGCGTTGCCAGCGGCGAGCGCCGGGGCAACCTTCCAGCTCGTCAGGACCAAGGGGAAGTTCCAGGGCACGATCGCACCGACCACCCCGAAGGGGCGCCGCACCGTGTAGTGCAGACTCGCGGCCGACGGGAAGGTCTGGCCGAGGTGCTTGTCGACTGCCCCCGCGTAGTAACGGAAGCTGCGGGCCGCCAACCCGATCTCGCCGCGGGCCTCGGCGATCGGCTTGCCGACGTTGCGGCTCTCGAGGACGGCCAGTGACTCCGCCTCGTCTTCGATCGCATCGGCAACGCGCAGCAGGAGCCCGCCGCGTTCCTCGAGAGACAGCGACTGCCAGCGGTGCGCGGCGCCTTCCGCCTTGCTCACGCAGGCGTCCAGCTCGGCGGCGTCGGTGCTGGGCAAAAGCCGCAGCAACTCTTCGCTGCTCGGCTCCAACACGCGTACCTCATCCGGTCTGGCCCGGCTCACCGGCGCACCGCCGTCGCCTCGACCAAGGCCTCGAAGAGGGTCATGTCCTCGCCCTCCTCGGGATGCCACTGGACACCGAGGACGAAGTGCTTTCCCGACCCCTCAACCGACTCGATCACCGCGTCCTCCGCCACGCCGGTGGTGACCAGCCCTTCTCCCAGCCGGTCGACCGCCTGGTGGTGATGGGAGGGGACGACCGTGCGCGGGCCGAACATCTCCGCGGCACGGCTGCCCGGCTCGAACTCAACGGCGTGCCGGTTGAAGACGCCGCGGTCGATCAGGTGCTCGGAAGAAGCCCCGGCGCTCGCCAGGTCCTCGATCAGGGTGCCACCACGAGCGACATTGAGGACCTGCATCCCGCGGCAGATGCCAAGCAGCGGCAAGTCGCGCTCCCACGCCCCCTGGGCCAGAGCGATCTCGAAGTCGTCGCGCTGGTCGCTGTGAGCGGCGTGCGCAGCAGCGTCCTCGTCCCGGCCGCTGCGCCTGCCGCAGACGTCTTCGCCGCCGATCAACACCACAGCGTCAAGCGCGTCGAGGAGCCGGTCGGGCGCCGAGACTGCCGGGCCCAGCGAGGGCAGGAGCACCGGCACAGCGCCGGACGTAGCGAGACAACGGACATAACTGTTGGGGGTCAGGGAGGAGTTGTCCGCCCAGGCCTTCCAGTCGGCATCGACCGAGTAGGTCGAGAGGCCGACGAGCGGCGTCTTCGCGACGGCGCCGCCCATCAGCCGGCGTCCCCGGAGCCTTGGCGAAACCAGCCGAGCGTAAACCCGCCGTCGACGGCGATCGAGACCCCGTTGACGTAGCCGGCGTCGTCCGAAGCGAGGAAGGAAGCGACGGCGGCGATGTCGTCGGGCTGACCAACGCGCCCGAGTGGGACGCATCCCTCGACCCAGGAGGAGATCTCCTCGCGCTCCAGCATCCCCTTGGTAAAGGCGGTTTCGATCACGCCCGGCGCGATCGCATTGACCGTCACGCCGGAGCGGGCGAATTCATAGGCGAGCGCTTTCGTCAGCAGATCGAGCCCCGCTTTCGAGGCGTTGTAGTGCGGCTGAACCTTGCCGCCGGTGGAGAGCAGATGGTGCGCCTCCATCGAGGTGACGTTGACGACGCGACCGCAGGGACTCGTGCACAGCAACTCGTTCGCGGCCACGCAGCACCGATAGGCGCCGAGCAGGTTGACGTCAAGCACGCGGCTGAAGGCCTCGATGCCGAGCTCGGGGAAGGAGCCCGGGTCGACCACGCCCGCGTTGTTGACGAGGACGTCGAGCCGCTCGAGGCCGCCGATCGCGGCCTCGACCTCGGCGTCGATGGTGATGTCGGCGACAACGGGGGTCGCCCCGCTCCGCTCGTCCTCGTCCCAGCCGGCGAGCGTCCGCTCGAGTCCGTCGCCGTCGCGATCGAGCAGCCAGACCTCGGCCCCGTCACGGCGCAAGCGCCGTGCGATCGCGGCGCCGTTGCCGGAGCCGGCCCCGGTGACCAGGGCGGCGCGGCCTCGAAGGTGTTCCTGGTTCATGATTCGTCTCCTCAGTTGGTTGCGGTCGGGGGCAGCTCAGAGATAGCGGCGCAGCTCCCACTCCGTCAGCGCGAGGCGGTGCTGCTCCACCTCCCAGAAGCGGGTCTCGACGTAGAAGCGGACGAAGTCCTCGCCCAGCCAGTCGCAGGCAATCTCGTGGTCCTCCAACAGGGCCGCCGCCGTGGCGAGATCGCGAGGAGCGCGCTCGACCCCGGGCTCCGCATAGGCATCCGCGACCACCGCTGGCGGTGGCTCCAGCCCGCGTTCGATCCCGTCGCCCATCGCCGCCAGCGTCGCTGCGAGCGCGATGTAGGGGTTCATGTCGGCTCCCGGGACGCGGCTCTCCAGCCGGGTGCCGGCGGCGTCGGTCTTGATCACCCGCAGCCCGCAGGTGCGGTTGTCGTAGCCCCAGGCGACGGTATCGCCGGCGAACGAATACTCGGTCTGGTAGCGGTGATAGGAGTTGATCGTGGGCGCGTAGAAGCAGGCGAACGAGCGCATCGACTCCAGGAAGCCGGCGATCGCCGCGCGCGAGACGTCGGACAGCTCGCCGCCGGGAGCCAGCATCCGCGGCTCGCCGGCGAGGTCCCGGAAGCTGATGTGGATGTGACCGCTGTTGCCGTAGCCGTCGCTGGCGAATTTGGCGATGAACGAGGCCGTCAGGTCCTCGGCGGCGAGCAGCTCGCGAACGAAGTGCTTGTAGAGGAACGAGTTGTCGGCAGTCCGCAGCGCATCCGCGTAGCGGATCGTGATCTCGCTCTGGCCCGGCGCCGCCTCGGTCATCCCGGCCTCGATCGGGATCCCGGCGCCGTCGATCATCCGCCGAACCCGCCCCATCACCCGCTCGTCACCGGCCCCACGGATGTAGCTGTAGGCGGGGCCGACGCTGAGCGGCTCCAGCGAGCCGGGATCGCGGCGAGCGGCTTCGGGGTCGCCTTTGAAGACGAAGAACTCGAACTCCGACCCCACCATCGCCTCGAACCCGAGCCCGCGCAGGCGCTCGAGGACGCGGCACAGGACCTGGCGCGGGCCGATCGCCATGGGCTGGCCGTCGGCCCCGTAGAAGTCTCCGCAGACCAGGGCCGTGCTCGGGTCCCAGGGCAGGATGCGGAGCAGCGACCAGTCCGGCCGCACGTGGACGTCCGGCATCCCGGTGGCGGCGGTCGGGAAGTACCCGGTGTAGCCCGGGCGCGGCTCCATCACCTCGTCCAGCACATCGGTGCCGAAGAGGTAGTCGCTGAAGGCGATCTCGACCTCCTCGCGGGAGAACGTGCCGAGCGCAAAGCGTTTCGCGCGGAATTCGCCGTTGATGTCCGCGGCGCCGATCACCAGGGTTTCGACACCGGCCTCCTTGAGCTCGGCCAGGTGGCGGGCGTCGCCGACCCCCTGCTGGACCTTTCCGGTCCCCAATCCAGTCAAATCGGAGTTGCGCTTCGTCACTACGTCTCCTCGTCTGTCGCGGCTCTCATGGCCGTCGGCTTCCCTATCGAGCCTGAATCCCTAGGCAAATCACAGTCTATTAGAACCAGGTCACTAGGTCACGTAGCTACCAGATTCCGCAAAGAAAGGTCCTTCAATCCCTTCTGAAATGGCTAGTCAGAGGGAAAAACCAGAGGGAAATTATGTCCTAAGCAGTTATGGCTCTCTCTTGCTGTAGGCACCGCCTGAATACTGACCCCCTCTCGCCGGTCGAAAACTGACCCCCCCGCCGACGGCGGCGAGAGCGTCCGCGGGGACGCAGACCCTGGCTTGACCGAAGAGGCCGAGCCAGGAGGAA
>JBFWMZ010000054.1:0-15200 GCA_050251335.1 Solirubrobacterales bacterium | reverse complement strand
GCTGCCCCGACCCCGCCGCCAACCCCTACCTCTGCTTCGCCGGGATGCTGCAGGCGGGGCTCGAAGGGGTCGTGAAGGGCTACGAGCTGCCCGAGCCGATGGAGCAGAACCTCTACCACCTCTCGCAGGAGGAGCTCGCCCACCAGGGGATCGAGCAGCTGCCGGCGACGCTCGGCGAGGCGATCGAGGTCGCCGCCGACTCGGAGCTGGTGCTGCGGACGCTCGGCGAGCACACCTTCCGCCGCTTCGTCGAGATCAAGCGGCAGGAATGGGACGAGTACCGGGTCCAGGTGACCCCGTACGAGATCGAGAACTTCCTCCCGATCCTGTGACGCGGCGGGACTGAAGGGAGACGAGGAGGTTGGCGACCCTCCACGTTCTGCGCGTCTTCTGCGACGAGGCGGGGGCGAACGGAAACCCCCTCGGAGTCTTCCTCGACGGCGCCGAGGTGCCGGCCGACCGCCGCCAGGCGGTCGCCCACGACCTCGGCTTCTCCGAGACGGTCTTCGTCGACGACCGGGCGAGCGCGGCGATGCGGATCTTCACCCCGGGGCTGGAGCTGCCCTTCGCCGGCCACCCGAGCGTCGGCACCGCCTGGCTGCTCGCCCGCGAGGGCTCGGCGCCCGCGGCGCTGCACCCGCCCGCCGGCGAGGTCGCGGTGCGGCGCCAGGGCGAGGGCGAGGGCGAGGGCGAGTCGGAGGGGGAGGGGCTCCTGACCTTCGTCTCGGCCCGCGCCGAGTGGTCGCCGCCCTGGGAGCTGATCGAGTACGACGACCCGGATGAGGTCGCGGCGCTCGACGGTCCGCCCGGTGGCCGCGAAGACGAAATCTACCTCTGGGCCTGGGAGGACGAGGCGGCTGGCCTGGTTCGCTCGCGCTGCTACTCGCTCGCCGACGGGGTGGGCGAGGACGAGGCGACGGGCTCGGCGGCGATCATGCTCGCCGCCGCCACCGGCCGCGAGCTCGAGATCCGCCAGGGCGAGGGCTCGCTGCTCCGCGCCCGCCCGCTCGGCGACGGTTGGGCCGAGGTCGGCGGAGCCTGCGCCTTGGACGAAGTCCGCGACTACGAGCTCTAGCCTCGGCAGTCCAGCCCCCGCCAACTGTTCCTTATCCACACTATTCCGGGATAAAGAACAGCTGGACGGCTTGCTCTGGGGCTCAGAGCTCGCTGCGTAGCTCGTCCGGACTCGTGACCGGCAGGCGGCAGGCGAAGTTCTCGCAGACGTAGGCGGCGGGGCGGCCGTCCACGAGGGTGCGGCCGGCGAGCAGCGGCGGTCGCTCGGCGCCCTCGGGGCCGGCGGCGAGCACGAGGTGGGGGCGGTACTCACCGTGGACGACGGCGGCGAGGTCGGCGACCGCGGGCGCGACCGGGTCGGCGTCTGCTGCCGCGACCAGCGCCACCTCACGCACCGGTGCCGCGGCGAAGTCGATTGCCCGCAGCAGGTGGGCGAAGGCGTCGGGGTGCTCGCTCGCCGGTTTGGCGAAGAGGGCGAAGATGCCCTCGGCGGCCTCGCGGTAGCGGCGCTCGCCGGTGAGCGCGGCAAGCCGCAGCAGTCCGAGCGCGGCGGCGCTGTTGCCGCTCGGGATCGGGTGGTCGCCGACCTCCTTGCGCCGCACGATCAGCTCCTCGTGGTCTACAGAGGTCGAGAAGAAGCCGCCGCGCTCGGGGTCGGCGAAGCGCTCCAGCATCGCCTCCGCCGTCTCCACCGCCGCCTCGAACCAGCGCCGCTCGAAGCCCGCTTCGTAGAGCGTCAGCAGCGCCTCCAGGAGGAAGGCGTGGTCCTCGAGGTAGGCGTTCAGCCGCGCCTTGCCGTCCTTGTAGGTGCGCAGCAGGCGGCCGGCGTCGTCGCGCATCGTCCCCCAGACGAACTCGGCGCCGCCGCGCGCCGCCTCGAGATAGTCGTCGCGGCCGAGCACCGCGCCGGCCTCGGCGAGCGCCGAGATCGCCAGCGCGTTCCAGGCGAGCAGCCGCTTGTCGTCGAGCCCGGGCCGGACCCGCTCCTCGCGCGCCGCCAGCAGCTTCGCCCGCGCCGCGTCGAGCCCCTCGGGCTCGGGCGCGCTCGCGCCCTGCGCGCGGTGCAGCACGTTCGCCCCCTCGAAGTTGCCGCGCTCGCTGACGCCGTAGAACTCGAGCACCGGTGCCGCCTGCTCCTCGCCCAGCACCTCCCGGACCTCCTCCGGGAACCAGACGTAGAACTTCCCCTCCTCGCCCTCGGAGTCGGCGTCGAGCGCCGAGTAGAAGCCGCCCTCGGGGCCGCGCATCTCGCGCAGCATCCAGTCGAGCGTCTCCTCGCAGACGCGGCGGTAGCGCTCCGCGCCGAACGCCTGCCAGCCGTGCAGGTAGACGGTCGCCAGGAGGCCGTTGTCGTAGAGCATCTTCTCGAAGTGGGGGACGAGCCAGACGCGGTCGACCGCGTAGCGGGCGAAGCCGCCGCCGAGCTGGTCGTAGATGCCGCCGGCCAGCATCGCGTCGAGCGTCTCCCGCACCACCTCGCGCTCGCCGCGGGCCAGCAGCAGCTCGAGCGAGGAGGCGGGCGGGAACTTGGGCGCGCCGCCGAAGCCGCCGTACTGGCGGTCGGCGGCGGCGAGCAGGCGCTCGGTCGCCGCCGCCAGCTCCGCCTCGCCGGCGCCGCCGGGACGCGGCTCGACCGCTCCGATCGCCCCGAGCCGCTGGCGCACTTCCGGTGCCCGCTCGCGGATCGCCTCGCGTTTGGTCTCGAAGGCGTCGACAACCGCTTCCATCACCATGCGGAAGCTCGGCATGCCTCGGCCCTCGTCGGGCGGGAAGTAGGTGCCGCCGTAGAAGGGGACGCCGTCGGGGTCGAGGAAGACGGTCATCGGCCAGCCGCCGTGGCCGCTCATCGACTGCACCGCCTCCATGTAGATCGCGTCGACGTCGGGGCGCTCCTCGCGGTCGACCTTGACCGGGACGAAGTGCTCGTTCATGTAGGCGGCGGTCTCCGGGTCCTCGAAGGACTCGCGCTCCATCACGTGGCACCAGTGGCAGGCCGAGTAGCCGACCGAGAGCAGGATCGGCCGGTCCTCCTCGCGGGCGCGGGCCAGCGCCTCCTCGCCCCACGGATACCAGTCAACGGGATTGTTCTGATGCTGCAGGAGGTAGGGGCTGGTCTCGCGGGAGAGGCGGTTGGGCATGACATTCACCCTACCCACCCAATTTTCAGCTACCCATGCGGCTCTCCGCCCGTCATGATCCGGTAGCGATCGCCCGAATCGTCCAAAATCAGAACCAGACCCTGAGCCTCGAGCAGGTGATGGAGAAGCTGGCGCCCGCCGAGCGGGCGGTGGTCGAGGACGCGCTCACTCGCGCGGCGAAGACGGAAGCCGAGCTGCGCTTCCTCGCCGACCACGATCCGCTCACCGGGCTGCTCAACCGCCGCAGCTTCCGCCGCGAACTCGACTCCTACGCCTCTTTCAGCGCCCGCTACGGCGGCCAGGGAGCGGTGATGGTGATCGACATCGACGGCCTCAAGGCGGTCAACGACGCCCACGGCCATCACGCCGGCGACAACCTGATCCGCCGCGTCGCCAACGTCCTGCGCGAACGGGTTCGCGGCACCGACCTGGTCGCCCGCCTCTCCGGCGACGAGTTCGCGGTGCTGGTCCCGCAGACCGACGCCGACGGCGCGATCGCGCTGGGCGAGGACCTGCGCGCCCAGGTCGCCGCCGGCTGCGCCGAGGAAACGGAGATGGCGAAGGTGACGATCAGCGTCGGGATCATGCTCTTCGACGGCAAGTCGGGGGCCGGCGCCGAAGCGGTGCTGGTCGCGGCCGACCAGGCGATGTACCGGGCGAAGGCCGAGGGCCGCGACCGGGTCGCCGTCTTCAGCGGCCCCGAAGAGCGGCAGCGGGCGGCCGCCAGCAGCCTGACGACCAGCGCCCGGATCCGCGACGCCCTGACCCAGGACCGCCTCCGGCTCGCCGGACAGCCGATCCTCGACCTCGCCTCCGGCGGCGTCGCCCGCTGGGAGCTGCTGCTGCGGATGGCCGGCGAAAACGGAGAGCTGATGCCGGCCGCCCAGTTCATCGGCGTCGCCGAGCGGACCGGGATGGTGCAGGAGCTCGACCGCTGGGTGATCGCCCAGGCGCTGGGGCTGCTGGGGGCGCGGGAGCGGGCCGGCGAACCGGTCTCGCTGCACGTCAACCTCTCCGGCGCCACCGTCAGCGACCTCTCGGTGCTCGAGTTCATCGAACGGCAGCTCGACGAAGGCGAGGCCGACCCCCATCGCTGCACCTTCGAGATCACTCAGACGGCGCGGGTCGAGGACTACGAGACCGCCGCCCGCTTCGCCGACCGCCTCACCGAGTTCGGCTGCGAGGTCGCGATCGACGACTACGGCGCCGGCTTCGGCCCCTTCGAGTACCTGAAGCGGATCCCCTTCGACGTGATCAAGATCGACGGCGCCTTCGTCCGCGACCTGGCGCGCAACGACGCCGACCAGCTGACCGTGCAGGCGATCGTCGGCATTGCCCACGGGCTCGGCAAGGCAACGATCGCCGAGTTCGTCGAGGACGACGAGACCGCGCGGCTGCTGCGCGAGTACGGCGTCGACATGGGGCAGGGCTTCCACTTCGGCGCTCCGGTTGACGCGAAGGCGCTGGCGGCGGCCTGACGAGGTTGCCGACGCCGCCTGTCCGCAGCTACTCGCGGAGGGCGCCGCGGCGGATCTTGCCGGTCGTGGTCTTCGGCAGCTCGGTGGCGAACTCGACGATCCGCGGCGCCTTGTAGGGGGCGGTGACGGTGCGGCAGTGGGCGATCAGCTCCTGGCGCAGGGCGTCGCCAGCCGCGCCTGACTCGTCGCTCGCGACAGGGCGGTCGCCGGCGCGGAGGACGACCACGGCGCGGACCACGGCGCCGCGCTCGGGATCGGGGGCGGCGACCGCCGCCGCCTCGGCGACGGCGGGGTGGGAGAGAAGGGCGGCCTCAACCTCGGCCGGCCCGATCCGGTAGCCGGAGGAGGCGATGATGTCGTCGTTGCGGCCCTCGAAGAAGAGGTCGCCGTCCTCGTCTTCGCCGACCAGGTCGCCGGTCGGCCACCACTCGCCTTCGAAGCGCTCGCCGTCGAGATAGCCGCTGAAGAAGGTGGGGGAGGAGGAGGCGCGGAGCTGCAGTTCACCGGCCGCCGGGCTCTCTGCTTCGCCTTCGGGGCCGGCGACGATCCGCACCTCGAGGCCCGGCAGGGGTTTGCCCATCGAGCCTGGCTTGACCGGCTCGCCGACCAGGTTGGCGGTCACCTGGCCGGTCTCGGTCTGGCCGTAGCCGTCGGCCGGCTCGAGCCCCATCTGGGCGCTGAAGATCGCGACGGTCTCGGCGTCGAGCGGCTCGCCGGCGGAGACCATCCGCCGCAGCGCCGGCAGCCGCCGCAGCTCGGTGCGGCGGGCGAGCATCCGGTACTCGGTCGGCGCCTGGCAGAGGACGTTGACGCCGAGCGCCTCGGCGAAGTCGAGCCGCTCGGCCGGGTCGAAGCGACCGTCGTGGATCACCGCGGCGGCGCCGGTCAGCCAGGGGGCGAGGAAGACGTTGCGGGCCGACTTCGACCAGCCGGTCGCGGTCGTGCACCAGGCCAGCTCGCCGCGGCGCGAGCCGAACCAGTGCTCTGCCTGGATCCGCTGCCCCAGCAGGTAGCGGTAGGGGTGCAGCGCGCCGCGCGGCTCGCCGGTGGTGCCCGAGGTGAAGACGATCAGCGCCGGGTCCTCGGCGTCCAACACCTCGACCGCGGCCGGCGCCTCCTGCGGACGGTCCTCGTCGAGCACGTCGCCGACCTCGCCGAGGGTCATCGCCGGCACCCCGTCGGGCAGCAGCCCGAGCAGCCGATCCTCGCCGACGCACAGCTTCGGGTTGGCGACCGCGACCCGGTGGGCGAGGTCGTGCTCGCGCAGCTGCGTGTTGCAGGGCAGCGCCACAGCGCCCATCCGCCAGCAGGCGAGCAGCGAGAGCACCCACTCGATGCGATTGCCGATCAGGGTCATGACGACGTCCCCGCGCCGCACGCCGCGGGCAGCGAAGGCGCCGGAGAGCCCCGCCGAGGTGGCGATCAGTTCGCCGAAGTGCCAATCGCGCCGGTTGGCCTGCGCGTCGATCTCGACGATCCCCAGCCTCGAAGCCGGCGACCGCTCCATCAGGTCCTCGATCAGGTTCACCAGCGGCAGTCTGCCCTAAAGGCCGACGGGACGATTTCGGGAGCTGAATTCCCGAAATCGGCCCATCGGCTGACGGCGGTTAGCGGAGTTCGCTTGAGCTCTTGCCGAGCAGCTGCCGGGCGACGATCAGGAGCTGGATCTGCTGGGTGCCCTCGAAGATGTCGAGGATCTTGGCGTCGCGGCTCCACTTCTCGAGCAGCTCGTTCTCGGCGTAGCCGACCGAGCCGCAGAGCTCGACGCAGCCGAGGGTGACGTCGACCGCGGTGCGGCCGGCCTTCGCCTTCGCCATCGAGGCCTGCAGCGAGTTCGGTTTCGAGTTGTCGGCCATCCAGGCGGCGTGCAGGGTCTGCAGCCAGGCGGCCTCGAAGTCGGCCTCCATCTCCAGGTAGCGGGCCGCCGCGGCGGGCTGGGAGAGGGCGGGGGTCGAGTAGTCGATCTCGACGCCGGCCCGCTCGAGCTGGCGGCGGGTCTCCTCGAGCGCCGCCCGCGTCACCCCGACCGCCATCGCCGCGACCAGCGGCCGCGTGTTGTCGAAGGTCTGCATCGCCCCGGCGAAGCCCTTCTCGACGTTGACGTCGGCGCTGCCGAGCAGCGCCTCCTTCGGCACCCGGCAGTCCTGCAGGGTGAAGTTGGCGGTGTCCGAGGCGCGGATCCCGAGCTTGTGCTCGAGCCGGTCGAGCTTCAGGCCGGGATTGCCGCGCTCGACGATGAACGACTTGATCGCCGCCCGTCCCTTGGAGCGGTCGAGGGTCGCCCAGACGACGATCAGGTCGGCGCGGTCGCCCGAGGTGACGAAGATCTTCTCGCCGTTGAGGACGTACTCGTCGCCGTCGAGCTCGGCGGTGGTGCGGATCGCGGCCGAGTCGGAGCCCGCTTCGGGCTCGGTGATCGCCATCGCCGCCCAGAGGCCGCCGTAGCGGTCGAGCTGCTCCTGCGTCGCCACCGAGGCGATCGCGGAGTTGCCGAGGCCCTGGCGCGGCATCGAGAGCAGCAGGCCGACGTCTCCCCAGCAGAGCTCGATGATCCCGAGCACGGTCGAGAGGTTGGAGCCGTTGCGGTTCTCGCTCGGGTCGGCGCCGTCGCTGCGGCGCACGCCGGCGGCGCCGGCGCCGCCCATGTCGGAGCCCTCGTTCATGCCGTCGATCAGCGACGCCAGCATGTCGAGCTCCTTCGGGTAGGCATGCTCGGCCTCGTCGTATTTGCGCGAGATCGGCCGAAAAACCTCCGTAGCGACCTGGTTCGCCTGACTCACCAGCGGCCTGAACTTCTTGGGGATCTCGAGGTTGATCATGGTTCTCCTTCGCTCGGTTGGCGCGTTTGTTGCCCTATGGCGAACAAAGGCGCCAATCAGACGAGCAGGGCGCCGTCCATCACGCCCGCGGCTCGCAGGTCTCGGTACCAGCGCTCGACCGGGTGCTCCTTGACGAAGCCGTGGCCGCCCAGCAGCTGCACCCCTTCGGAGCCGATTGCCATGCCCTTGGCGGCCGCGAGCCGGTGGGCCAGCGCGGCCTCGCGCTCGAAGCTTTCGCCGCGGTCGGCGCGGCCCGCCGCCCGGTAGGTGGCGAGCCGCATCCCATCGGTCTCGATGCCGATTTCGGAGACGGCGAAGGCGACCGCCTGGCGGTTGGAGATCGGCTCGCCGAAGGCCTGGCGCTCGTTGACGTAGGGGATCACGTAGTCGAGGACCGCCTGCGAGGCGCCGACCGCCAGCGAGGACCAGGCGATCCGCGCCCGGTTGACGCACTCGACGTAGTCCTCGCGCCTGCCCTCGCCGAGCAGGGCGCCGGCGGGGACTCGAACGCCCTCGATCACCAGCCGGCCGGTGGCGGCGGGGCGCAGTCCCATCGCCGGTTCCGGCTCGGTGGCGAGACCATCGCTGCCGGACTCGACGACGAACAGCGCCGGGCCGATTCCCTCGGCCTCGGCGGCGATCACGAACAGCTCGCACTCGGCGGCGCGGGCGACCAGAGACTTGGCCCCGTCGAGGACCCAGTCCTCGCCCTCGCGACGCGCCTTCGTCTCCAGCTTCAGCGGGTCGAACAGCGGCCGCGGCTCGAGCATCGCCAGCGCCGCGACCGGGACGTCCTCACCGGTGAAGGCGGGCAGGTAGGTCGCCTCCTGCTCGGCGGTGCCCCAGAGCCCGATTGCGGTCGCCACCGCGCCGGGGGCGAGAACCGCGTAGGCGATCCCCATGTCGCCGTGGGCGAGCGCCTCGCCGACCAGGACGCTGGTCACCGCCGACTGCTCCTGCATCACCCCGCCGAGCTCCTCCGGGACGCCGAGCATGTTGACCCCGAGCTCGGCCGCCTGGGCCAGCAGCTCCGGCGGCGTCCTCGAGTCGGCGTCGGCGGCGAGCGCGGCGGGCCGCACCTCGCCCGCGGCGAAGGCGCGGCAGGCCTCCTGGAACATCTGCTGCTCGTCGTCGGGGGTGACGTCGAAGAGGCCGCTCGACTTCGAGCGCTTCTGGCGCGCCGGTTTGCCCAGCTGCTGCGCCGCCTTGAAGCTGCGGCCGGCGGCCGTCGCGGTGCGGAAGCCGCCCTTGGTGGTCTGGAAGAGCGCGCGCTCGACCTGCTTGCGGAGGCGGATCTTGTCGAGCAGGTCGGAGCCGGCGAGCCAGTTCAGCGCCCGCAGGCCGACGCCCATGCTGCGCTCGGCGATCCCCTGCTCGCCTCGTTGGTCCTGGGTGCTGGTGCTCACTTCGTCCTCCTGGGTTTGGACTTCGCTTTCGAAGCGGTGGGTTCGTGCTCTGGGGTGATGCGGCCGTCGAGGTGCGGCGTCGCCTTGCGCGCGTCGCGGACGGCGAACTCGATCTCGCCCTCGGCTTCGCCCGGAGCGCTGGCGAACTCGACCCGCGCCGGCAGCAGGATCGGCTTGCGGAAGCGGACCTCGACCGCGAAGGCGTCTGGCAGGCGGGAGCCGAGCGCCGCCAGGCAGCGGGCCTTGGTCCACATCCCGTGGGCGATCGCCGCCGGGAAGCCGAGCGGCTTCGCGGTGAGGGCGTGCATGTGGATCGGGTTGCGGTCGGCGGAGACGGCGGCGTAGCGGCGGCCGAGGTCGCCGCCGAGCTTCCACTCGGCGCTCGCCGGCAGCGAGGCCAGGTCGCCTCCGCCGACGTCTCCGTCCTGTCCCCGCGTAGCGGGGACAACCGCGTCCGGGTCGCTCTTGCCGCTGCGCAGGAAGGTGCTGACCCCCTCCCAGGCGAGCTCGCCGCCGGCGGTCCTCGCCTCGCTGACGATCGTGAAGGTCTTCCCTTTCGGGTGGGGGAGGAGCGCGGTCGGCCGGGCCCGCAGGGTCAGCTCCTCGCCGAGCCCGAGCGGGCGGTGTTGGGCGATCCGGTTCTCGACGTGGACCAGCCCGACCGCGCCGAAGGGGAAGCGGCCATCGGCCATCAGCGCCATGTGCAGCGGGAAGGCAAGCACGTGCGGGTAGGTCGGCGGCAGCTGGTCGCGCAGGGCGAAGCCGCAGACGCGGGCGTAGGCGGCGACCGCCTCCACATCGGCCCTGACGTTGGGGAGCTCGAGCTCGATCTCCGGGATCTCGCCGCCGCCGCCCGGAACGAAGGGCAGCAGCGAGAGGCCGGGGACCAGCGGTGCCGCCGCCCGCGCGTAGAGCGGCAGGATGCTGGGCGAGGACTGCAGGGTGCGGGTTTCGCTCGCCACCGTCACGCCCCCAGCAGGCTCTGGCCGCAGACGCGGACAACGTTGCCGTTGACGCCGGTCGAGGCCGGGCTGGCGAACCAGGCGATCGTCTCGGCGACGTCGACCGGCAGCCCGCCCTGCGAGAGCGAGGAGAGGCGGCGTCCCGCTTCGCGCGGCCCGATCGGCATCGCCGCGGTCATCTGCGTCTCGATGAAGCCGGGGGCGATGGCGTTGATCGTCGCCTTGCGCCGCGCCAGCTCGGGCGCCATCGATTCGACCATCCCGATCACCCCGGCCTTCGAGGCGGCGTAGTTGGTCTGGCCCGAGTTGCCGGCGATCCCCGACAGAGAGGAGACGCAGACGATCCGCCCGTTCTCGTTCAAGAGGCCGCGCTCGAGCAGCTCGTCGTCGATCCGCTCCTCGCTGGAGAGGTTGACCTCCATCAGCTGCGCCCAGCGCTCTTCGGGCATCTTGGCGATCGTCCGGTCCTTGGTCACGCCGGCGTTGTGGACGACGACGTCGACGCCGCCCTCGAGCCGCTCGGCGATCCGCTGTGGGGCGCCCTCGGCGGTGATGTCGAGGGCGATCGCCGAGCCGCCGAGCTCGCCGGTCAGCTGGCGCAGCTCCTCGGCGTTCTGGGGCACGTCGAGGCCGACGATCTCGGCGCCGTCGCGGGCCAGCACCGTCGCGATCGCGGCGCCGATTCCCCGCGCCGCTCCGGTCACCAGCGCCACCTTGCGGGCCAGCGGCCTGTCCCAGTTGAGGTCGGGGAGGGGGGCGACGCCGGCGCCGATCCGGATCACCTGGCCGTCGACGTAGGCCGAGCGCGGCGAGAGCAGGAAGCGCAGGGTCGAGGCCAGCTCCTGCTCGGCGCCGGGCTCGACGTAGACCAGCTGCGCGGTGGCGCCGCGGCCGCCGATCTCCTTGGCCAGCGAGCGGGTGAAGCCCTCGAGCGCCCGCTGCGCGGTGTGGGCGCGGGGGCCGCCCGCCAGCGCCGGGGTGGTGCCGAGGACGATGACCCGGCCGCTGCCTTGGAGTCGGCCGACCGCCGGGTAGAAGAAGCGCTGCAGCTCGACCAGCTCGCTCGAGTCGGCGATCCCGCTGGCGTCGAAGACCAGCGCCTTGGCCCTGCCCTCGCTGCCGGCGCGTTCGGCGCCGATCGCGTCGAGGATCGCGCGGACCGGTTTGGCCAGCCGGCCGCCGGGCGCCTCGCCGGTCAGGACCGGGCCGGCGATCACCGGCTGGCCGGGCTGGAAGCGGTCGAGCTCGACCGGCTGCGGCAGCCCGACCTGCTTGGCGATCGTGCCGAGGACCGGCGCGTTCACGACCTGCGCGTATCTGTCCCTCATTTGCTCTTCCCCCCGCCGTTGCTGCCCGCGCTTTCGAGGATCGCGACGACGCCCTGGCCGCCGGCGGCGCAGATCGAGACCAGACCGCGTCCCTTGCCGTCTTCGCTCAGCTGCTTGGCGAGGCCGGCGACGATCCGGCCGCCGGTCGCCGCGAACGGGTGCCCGGCGGCGAGCGAGCCGCCGTTGACGTTCAGCCTCTCGCGGTCGATCGCCCCCAGCGGCGCCTCGCGGCCGAGCTTCTGCTTGCAGAAGCTCGCGTCCTCCCAGGCCTTCAGGGTGCAGAGCACCTGGGCGGCGAAGGCCTCGTGGATCTCGTAGTAGTCGAAGTCCTGCAGGGTGAGGCCGGCGCGGTCGAGCATCGCCGGCACCGCGTAGGCGGGGGCCATCAGCAGCCCCTCGCGCTTGTGGACGTGGTCGACGGCGGCGGTCTGCGCCTCGGTGACGTAGGCGAGGATCGGCAGCTCGCGCTCGCGCGCCCACTCCTCGGAGGCGAGCAGCACCGCCGAGGCGCCGTCGGAGAGCGGCGTCGAGTTGGCCGCGGTCATCGTCCCCTCGGGGCCGCCGAAGACCGGCTTCAGCTTCGCCAGCTTCTCGGCGCTCGAGTCGGGGCGCAGGTTCTGGTCTCGCTCCAGCCCGAGGTAGGGGGTGATCAGGTCCTCGAGGAAGCCGCGCTCGTAGGCGGCGGCGAGGCGCTGGTGCGAGGCGACCGCGAGCTCGTCCTGCTCGCGGCGGCCGATCTCCCATTCCTGCGCCATCACCGCGCAGTGCTCGCCCATCGACATCCCGGTCCGCGGCTCCTCGTTGCGGGGGATCGCGGGGATCAGGTGCTGCGGCCGGAAGCCGGTGAGGGCGCGCAGCTTGGCGGCGGTCGAGCGCTCGCGGTTGGCCTCGAGCAGGGTGTTGCGGAGCTGCTCGTTGAGGGCGATCGGGGCGTCGGAGGTGGTGTCGGCGCCGCAGGCGATGCCGGCGTCGATCTGGCCGAGGGCGATCTTGTTGGCGACCAGGATCGTCGTCTCCAGGCCGGTGCCGCAGGCCTGCTGGACGTCGTAGGCGGGGGTCTCGGCGGCGAGCCGGGTGCTGAGCAGGCTCTCGCGGGTCAGGTCGCGGTCGTGGGAGTGCTTGAGGACGGCGCCGCCGGCGACCTCGCCGAGGCGCTCGCCGGCCAGCCCGAAACGGTCGACGAGCCCGTCGAGCGCCGCGGTCAGCATGTCCTGGTTGGTGGCGTGCGCGTACTTCGAGTCCGAGCGCGCGAAGGGGATCCGGTTGCCGCCGACGACGGCGACCGGGCGGGTCTTGGCGTTCATGGAGCGGTCGTTCCTCCTTGGGACGGTTGGGAAGCTCTTTCGGCCGGGTCGGCCGAGCGGGCGCTGAGGCCCGGCTCGACGGTGGCGATCAGCAGCTCGGCCGCCTGCTCGGCGGCGAGCGCCTCGGTCCGCAGCCACCACCGGGCGAGCGCCTCGGCGGCGCCGAGCAGGGCGGTGGAGAGGGCCTCGACTTCGGTCCGCGCCGCCTCCCGCCGGCGCTCCGGCAGCTGGGCGAGCATCGCGGCGGAGACGAGGGCGAGGATCCGCCCCCGGTACTCGCCGACCCGCTCTGCGACCTCGCCGCCGCGCGGCAGCGTCTCGTCGAACAGCACCGCCCAGGCGGCGCGGTCGGAGTCGAGGAAGGCGAAGAAGGCGCGGACGCCGGCGCCGAGCGCCTCGGCGGGGCTGGCGGTGTCGGCGACGGACGCCGCGACGGTCGCGGTCAGCGACTCCGCCGCCCGCTCCATGCAAGCGATGTAGAGCCGTTCCTTGTTGCCGAAGTAGTTGTAGAGCAGCGGCTTGGTGACGCCGACCCGGGCGGCGATCTCGTCCATCGTCACCGCCGCGTAGCCGCCCGCGGCGAACAGCGCGTGCGCCGCGGTCAGCGTCTGCTCCATGCGGTCCGC
This sequence comes from Solirubrobacterales bacterium, assembly GCA_050251335.1. Classification (GTDB taxonomy): domain Bacteria; phylum Actinomycetota; class Thermoleophilia; order Solirubrobacterales; family 70-9; genus VAYN01. Next base: position 2,125 of record JBFWMZ010000054.1, on the reverse strand, counting down.
CCGCGACAGCCGGGTCCTTCCGGTCTCGATCGATGCTGCATTCATCGATGTAGAGGTTACCCGACTATAAATTCCCCCAAACGTGATAGGGCGCACACGGCGAGGTGGGGGCCAGGGGCTTCCAGGTGGGGGTGCGTTCGTCGTTTGTACGCCTATGGCGTGCAAACGACGAACGCGGGGCGCCGGGGCGTTCCGAGGCGAGTTCTTATACGGAGAAGCATAATACGGTCTTGTATATAGCCTGACTGGGCGAATCAGGGGGATCACGAGGGCTGCCAGGTCGGCCTGTTTCTATATACGGATATGTATAATACGCAGACGTATGACTAGTTCGCCCGGCAACCCGTTTCGGTTTGGTGCGCTGGCGCTGGACGAGTCGTTCACCGACCGGGGGCGGGAGAGGTCGGAGTTGGCCAGCGACATCCGCAACGGGCAGGACGTGGTCCTGTTCGCGCCGCGGCGGCTGGGCAAGACCTCCCTCGCCTGGAGCGCTGCTCAGGTCGCCGCCGCGGACGGCGTGCTCGTCGCTCAGGTGGACCTGATGACGACCGCCAGCAAGGAGCGTCTCGCCTCCGCTCTCGCCGCCTCGATCTTCGAGCAGATCGCCTCGCCCCTGGAGCGGGTTAAGGAGGCGGCGCTCGCCCCCTTTCGCCGCCTCCAGGTGCAGCCGACGGTCACCGTCGAGGAGGACGGCTCCTATGCCTTCAGCTTCGGGTTCAGCGAGCGCCCGACCGACATCGACGCCACCCTCGAGCGCCTCTTCCGACTCCCCGGTGAGCTCGCCGGGGCGAGGAACCGCCGTGCGGCGTTGATCATGGACGAGTTCCAGCAGATCGTCGAGATCGACCCGCTCCTGCCGAACCTGATGCGGGCGATCTTCCAGCAACAGCCGGAAGTCGCGCATCTGTACCTGGGCAGCAGGCGGCACGTCATGCAGCGGCTGTTCAACGACCGCAACGAACCCTTCTGGCGCAGCGCGAAGACGATCGAGATCGGGCCGATCGACCCGGTCGAGTTCGCCCCCTTCCTGGTCGAGCGCTTCGACGCCGGCGGCAAGGCCGTCGCCCCCGACGCGGTGGCCGCGGTCCTCGACCACACCGGTGGCCATCCACACGCGACTCAGGAGCTCTGCTACTTCCTCTGGGAGCGGACGCCGGCGGATGGGGAGGCGACCGAGGACCTGCTGCCGCTCGCGCTAGAAGACGTCCTGCGCTCCGAGCACGCTCATTTCCTGCTGCTGTGGGAGGACTGCACGCCGAACCAGAAGCTCGTGCTCGAGGCGCTCGCCCGCGAGCCGGGTCGCCCCTTCAGCACCGAATACCGCAGGCGCCGGGGCCTCGGGCCCGCGACCAACGTCCAGCGCGCCCTCGGCAGCCTGGAGAAACGCGAAGTCGTCGCCGGCGAGCGCGGCGCCTACCGGATCGTCGAGCCGTTCCTCGCCGAGTGGCTGAACCGCCGCGGCTGATCCCTCCCGGGGGGCTAGCTCAGCTCGGTGCCGTCGTAGAGCTTCTTGACGTGGACCGTGCCGGGAGGCGCGGCTTCGATGCAGAGCTTGCAGAGGACGCACTCGTCGAGGTTCTGCTCGACGATCTCGACCCTGCCGCCGGCGTCGGCGAAGATGTCGACGGGGCAGACTTCCTCGAGCTTGGCGGCGAGGGCGGCGTCGTTCGCGACCGAGTCGTCGACCTCGACGTCGATGAAGACCTTGTTCAGGCTGTCGGCGGTATCGGCCATCAGGCGGGCGCTCCGATCTTCTCCTTGACCACGCCGGGGATCTCGTCGATCCGCTCGACGACGCGGATGCCGGCCGCTTCGAGCCGGGCGATCTTCTCCGTCGCGGTGTCCTCCTTGCCCTCGACGATGGTGCCGGCATGGCCGAAGGACATGCCCTTCATCGCCTCGGAGTCCATGAATTTGCCGGCCATGAAGGCGACGATCGGCAGGCGCGAGTCGTTGTCCTTGACCCAGGCGGCGAGCTGGGCCTCCATGCGGCCGCCGGGCTCGGTGTAGATGACGATCGCCTCGGTCTGCTCGTCGGCCTCGAAGTAGGGCATCAGCTCGGCGTAGGTGGAGCCGATGATCGCGTCGCCGCCGATCGAGACCGCGGTCGAGACGCCGAGGCCGG
>JBFWMZ010000053.1:0-15281 GCA_050251335.1 Solirubrobacterales bacterium | reverse complement strand
GGGAAGGCGTCGGTGACCAGGGCGGGGCCGTTGGCGAAGATGAAGGCGCCGCCGATTCCCTGCAGGATCCGCCAGAGGATCAGCTGGGTGCCGTCGGCGGCGAAGCCGGCGCCGAGCGAGGCGGCGGCGAAGATCGCGAAGGCGGCGACGAAGGCGTTCTTGCGCCCGAACAGGTCGGAGAGCCGGCCGGCGGTGAGGACCAGCACGGTCGAGGAGATCATGTAGGCGAGGATCACCCAGACCAGTTCGAGCAGGCTGGTGCCGAGCGCTCGCTCGAGGTCGGGCAGGGCGATGATCAGCGTCCCCGAGTTGGTCGCGACCAGCAGCATCCCGAGGCTGGTGCAGGAGAGGGCCCACCACTTGTAGTGCGGGTGGCTCGAATCGACGCCGCCGGAAAACCTCTTCCTTACGTTCACGTCAACTAGCCTAGCGAACCTGAGACTGAGTATCAAGTGCCGCCCGCCCCGGTCCGCTCAGGGTTGGCGTGGCGGATCGATCGGTTCGATTTCGTGGAACCGGATCGCCGCCGGGGTGGGAAAGATGTCTTCGCCTTCGACGCTGAGCAGGCCGGCCCCGACCAGCGCCGCCACCGCGCGCTCGAGCTCGATCGGTCGACCGACCAGCCGCCGCGCCTCCCGCAGCGTCAGCCGCACCGGGTGCTCGACCAGCGCCAGCGCCAGCAGCTCCCGCTCGACCCGCCGCTCCTCCTCTTTCTCGTCTCTGGACTGCCCTTCTTCGGTACGCATCGGTCCTCCGCAGTTTGAAGCTTGGCGGGGGACCTCGTCCGGCATTGTTGCAAATCTATGCGAACATATGTTCGTGCCAAATCGAAACAGCGGCGGGGGCCGAGAAGCGTGAGGTGGGACGAGCAGCGGGTCGAGAACGACCTCCGCCTGCCGGGGGTCGGCGACGGCACCGTGGTCCGCACCTTCGACGCCCCCGAGGCGATGGGGATCAACTTCCACGAGGTCCGCGCCCGCTCCGCCCTCAACCACGTGCCCGGCGACCGCTACGGCTTCAGCTGGACGATCAACCCCTACCGGGGCTGCACCCATGCCTGCGTTTTCTGCCTAGGGGCCGAGACCCCGATCCTCATGGCCGACGGCAGCACTCGTCCTATCGCCGAGATGCAGGTCGGCGAGGCGATCTACGGCACGGTCCGTCGCGGGTCCTACAGGCGCTACGAGCGCACGGAGATCCTCGCCCACTGGCAGACCCGAAAACCGGCCTACCGCGTCGAGCTCGAGGACGGGACCGAGCTGATCGCAAGTGGCGACCACCGCTTCCTGACCGATCGCGGTTGGAAGTACGTCACCGGCGCCGAACAGGGCTCCGGGCAGCGGCCCTTCCTGACCCTGAACAACAAGCTGTTGGGTACGGGGGCGCTCGGGCCCGGTCATGCGGAGACCGCCGACTATCGACGCGGATACCTGTGCGGGATGATCCGCGGCGACGGCCACGTCGGCAGCTACTCGTACGTGCGACCCGGGAGACGGTGCGGCGACGTCCATCGGTTTCGACTCGCTCTCGCCGACGGCGATGCGTTGGAACGCTCGCAGCGGTTCCTCGCCGCGGCCGGAGTGCGGACGTCGGCGTTCGAGTTCCACCCGGCCAATGCTCGCCACCGCCGGGTCGGCGCGATTCGCGCCTCCTCGCGCGACGCGGTGGACCGGGTGCGCGAGCTGATCCGCTGGCCGACCGCTCCAAGCGAGGAGTGGACCCGCGGCTTTCTCGCCGGCATCTTCGACGCCGAGGGCAGCTGCAGCGGTGCTCTGCGGATCGCCAACAAGGACCGCGAGCTGATCGAACGCACCGCTGATGGCCTGCGGCGATGCGGCTTCCAGCATGTCGTGGAGCCTCCGCGTCCCAATGGCGTCCGCTACGTCAGGTTGCTCGGCGGACTCGCCCAGAACATGCGCTTCTTCCAGCGGACCGACCCCGCCGTCTGTCGCAAACGGGACATCGACGGCGTCGCGATCAAGTCGCAGGCGAAGCTGGGCGTCGTGGCGATCGAGCCGCTCGGCCGTGAGATCGAGATGTACGACATCACCACCGGCACCGGTGATTTCATCGCCAACGGGGTCGTAAGTCACAACTGCTTCGCTCGAAGGACCCATACCTATCTCGATCTCGATGCCGGGCGGGACTTCGAGCGCGAGATCGTCGTCAAGGTCAACCTCCCCGAGCTGCTGCGGAACGAGCTGGCGCGGCCGAGCTGGAAGCGCGAACTGGTCGCGCTGGGGACCAACACCGATCCTTACCAGTGGGTCGAGAGCCGCTACCGGATGATGCCCGAGATCCTGGCGGCGCTGGAGGCGGCGCGGACGCCGGTCTCGGTGCTGACCAAGTCGCCGTTGGTGATGCGCGACGTCGAGCGGTTCGAACGGATGCGGGACGCCGGCCTGAAGGTCTCGGTCAACCTCTCGGTGCCGACCCTCGACGAGGCCGCCTGGCGGGCGACCGAGCCGCACACGCCGAGCCCGGCGGCGCGACTCGACGCGGTCGCCGAGTTGCGCCGGCGAGGGATCGACTCGGGCATCCTGATCGCGCCGCTGATGCCGGGGATCAACGACACCCCCGAGCAGGTCGAGCCGATCGTCGCGCGCGCCCGCGAGGCCGGCGCGACTTTTCTCGGCGGCGTCGCCCTGCACCTGCGCGACGAGGTCAAGGACGTCTTCTTCGGCTGGTTGGCCGCCAAACGTCCCGACCTGCTGCCCAAATACGAGTCGCTCTACGGCCCCCGCGCCTACCTGCGCCCCGAGCAGCGCAAGCACGCCACCCGCGCGGTCAAGGGCTGGGGCTCCTCGAAAATGCGCAGCGCCCGCGCCGACGGCGAGCCTCCAGGCAAAGGAAGCTCCCGCGCACCCGGTTCGAGCAGCTCGTCGAGCGAGACGGATCCTCGGGCGGGTGGCGACGGGAGGGGACCCCGGCGGGTGAGCCGGGGGGTCCTCCCGGAGACAGGACCCGCCCGCCAGGGTTCCCTCTTCTAGCCCCCTTCGTCGAGCTGCTCGAAGCGGCACTCCCGCGGCGCTTTGTCGTCGCGGAAGCGGTGGAAGCGGGCGCCGTGGCGGATGCGGCCGGCGGCGGCGTGGTCGTAGCCGACCTCGATCACCAGCTCGGGTCGCAGCGCCACCCACTCGAGCTCGCGGTCGCCGGTCCAGCGGCTCGGCTCGGCGCCGCCGCGCTCGCCCGTCTCGAGCGGCGCCAGCATCTCGCGCAGGCTGCGTTTGGCGGAGCGGCTGAAGCCGGAGATGTGGCCGACCGGGCGCAGCTGGCCGTCGTCGTAGAGGCCGAGGATCAGCGAGCCGACCGTGCCCTCCTCTTTGCCCGGGCGCCAGCCGAGGACGACGCAGTCGATCGTCCGCTCCCGCTTCACCTTCGCCATCCCCCGCCGCTTGCCGGGCTGATACGGGGCGTCGAGCTGCTTCGCCATCACCCCCTCGATGCTCGCCAGCCAGCTCTCGGCCTGGGCGGCGTCCGCGGTCAGCGGCGTCAGCTCGAGGTCCGCCTTCGCGGCGATCTTCTCGAGTCGCGCCCGGCGCTCCGCCAGCGGCGCCGCGAGCAGCGACTCCTCGCCCTCGGCGAGCAGGTCGAAGACGACGTAGGTGACCGGGATCTGCTCGGAGAGCATCTTGATCCGCGACTCGGCGGGGTGGATCCGCTGCTGCAGGGCGTCGAATTCGAGCCTGCCCTCGGCGTCGCGGACGACCAGCTCGCCGTCCAGCACCCAGCGCCCGGGGGCGAAGCTCAGCTCCGGGAAGTAGCGGGCCAGGGCTTTGCCGCCGCGGCTCTGCACGTAGGCCTCCTCGCCGTCGACGAAGACGATCGCCCGAAAGCCGTCGAGCTTCGGCTCGTACGCCCACTCCTCGCCGGTCGGCAGCTGTTTGCGGGTCAGCGCCAGCTGCGGTTTGATCGGTGGCTCGAGCGGAAGCGTCACGCTGCGCGCCGGGCCCGGCTCTCGCGCGGGTCGGGGATCGGCACCGCCGCGAGCAGCTTCTTCGTGTAGTCGTCGCGCGGCGCGTCGCAGACCTGGTCGGCGGTCCCCTCCTCGACGATCTTGCCGTTGTGCATCACCGCGATCCGGTCCGAGATGTGGCGGACGACGCCGATGTCGTGGGCGACGAAGAGGTAGGTGAGGCCGAGCTCGTCCTGCAGGTCGTCGAGCAGGTTGATGATCTGCGCCTGGATCGAGACGTCGAGCGCCGAGACCGGCTCGTCGGCGATCACCAGCTTCGGCTGCAGCGCCAGCGCTCGCGCGATCCCGATCCGCTGCCGCTGGCCGCCCGAGAACTCGTGCGGGAAGCGGTTGTAGTGCTCGCTCTGCAGGCCGACCCGCTCGAGCAGCTCCTGCACCCGCCGGCGCAGCTCGGCGCCGGAGGCGACCCCCTGCCGCTTGAGCGGGTCGGCGACGATCTGCCCGACCCGTTTGCGCGGGTTGAGCGAGGCGTAGGGGTCCTGGAAGATCATCTGCATCTCGCGCCGCAGCGGCCGCATCTGCCGCCGGCCGAGGCCGGCGATCTCGCGTCCCTCGAACCTGACCGAACCCGAGGTCGGCTTGATCAGCTGCAGCACCGCGCGGCAGGCCGTCGACTTGCCCGAGCCCGACTCGCCGACCAGCCCCAGCGTCTTGCCGCGCTCGACCGAGAAGCTGATCCCGTCGACGGCGCGGACCTGGTCGACCTCGCGGTCGATGACGATTCCCCGCTTGATCGGGAAGTGCTTGACGAGGTCGGTGACCTCGAGCAGGTTCTCGCTCATCGGCGAGCCACCTCGGGCTCTTCGAGGCCGATCCGTCCCTCGACCTGGCGCTTCGCGCGCTTCTCCTCGGGAGTCAGCCAGCAACGGTCGCGGTGGTCGGGCGCCTCCGGCAATTTCGCCTCGAGCGGCGGCAGCTGCGGACATTTGGCGAACTCGTGCGGGCAGCGCGGCCGGAACGGGCACCCCTTCGGCAGGTCGAGCAGCGAGGGCGGCGCGCCTTTGATCTGCGGCAGGCGCTCCGGGCGCGGCTGGTCGAGCCGGGTCAGCGAGCCGAGCAGGCCCCAGGTGTAGGGGTGCTGGGGGTCGTAGAAGATGTCGTCGAGCGAGCCCTGCTCGACCACCCGCCCGGCGTACATCACCAGCACCCGGTCGGCGATTTCGGCGACGACGCCGAGGTCGTGGGTGATCAGGATCGTCGCCAGGTTGCGTTTGCGGTTCAGCTCCTCGAGCAGCCGCAGGATCTGCGCCTGGATCGTCACGTCGAGCGCCGTCGTCGGCTCGTCGGCGATCAGCAGCTCCGGTTCCAGCGCCAGCGCCATCGCGATCATCGCCCGCTGCCGCATGCCGCCGGAGAATTCGTGCGGGTAGTCGTCGACCCGGCGCTCGGCGTTCGGAATCCCGACGGCTTCGAAAAGCTCGATCGCCCGCGCCCGACCTTCCGCTCTGGAGACGTCTCCGTGCGCCCGCATCACCTCGGCAATCTGGCGGCCGAGCCTGTAGACCGGATTGAATGAGGTCATCGGGTCCTGGAAGACCATCGAGACGCGGTCGCCGCGCAGTCGTCGCAGGACGGAGTCAGGGGCGTCGAGGAGCTCCTCGCCCTCGAGCCGCACCGAACCCTCGATCCGCGAGTTCTTAGAGCGGGTCAGGCCCATGATCGTCTGCGCGGTGACGCTCTTGCCCGAGCCCGACTCGCCGACGATCGCCAGCACCTCGCCCGGGCGGACGTCGAAGCTGACCTCGTCGACGGCCTGGACCAGCCCGCCTTCGGTGGCGAAGCCGACGCGCAGGTCGCGCACCTCGAGCAGCGGCGCCGCGCTCATGAGGCGGCGGTCCCCAGCCGCACCCGCGGGTCGAGGTAGGCGTAGGCGATGTCGACGCAGGCGTTGATCGCGACGACGAAGAAGGCGCCGTAGAGGGTGACGCCCATGATCGGCGGCAGTTCGAGTTTTTCGACCGACTGCACGGCGTAGTAGCCGACTCCCTCGTAGGAGAAGATCGTTTCGGTGATCAGCGCGGTGCCGGCGATCGTCGCGCCGAAGTCGAGCCCGAACAGGGTGATGATCGGGATCAGCGAGTTGCGCAGCACGTGGCGCAGCATCACCTGGCGCTCGGAGAGGCCCTTGGCGCGGGCGGTGCGGACGTAGTCCTCGTTCATCGAGTCGAGCATGTTGGAGCGCAGGACCCGGCTGTAGAAGCCGATCGAGAGAATCGCGATCGTCGTCCAGGGCAGGATCAGGTGCTTGAACCAGCCCCAGGGGTCTTCGGTCAACGGGACGTAGCCCGCGTTGGGCAGGAGTTGGATCTTGTAGGTGAAGAAGTAGATCAGCACCGGCCCGATCAGGAAGACGGGGATCGAGACGCCGGCGATCGCGAAGCCGGTGAGGAACTTGTCGAGCCAGCCTCCGGCCCTGACCGCCGAGAAGTAGCCGAGCACCATCCCCCAGAAGAGCCAGATCAGCCCGGCGCCGATCGCCAGCGAGAGGGTGGCGGGAATCCCTTCGACGATACGGTCCTCGACCGAGACCCGCGGCGAGTAGGAGATCAGTTCGTTGGTGAAGACCTTCTCCATCATCGTCAGGTACTGCTGCGGAAGCGACTCGTCGAAGCCCCATTCTTCTTCGATGCTCTTGACCAGCGTCGGGGTCGCGTTCTTGCCCGCCAGCCGCTGCGCCGGCGGCGAGTTGGGGATCACGTTGAAGATCAGGAAGACGAGCACCGAGACGACGAAGAGGACGATCACCATCCCGATCAGCCGGCGGACGATGAAGCGCAGCATCTAGACCGACGCTCCCTCGGGCTCGACCATCCCGGCGTGCGCCTCGAGCCGCACCTTCGAGCGCGGGTCGAGCGCGTCGCGCAGGCCGTCGCCGACGATGTTCAGCGAGAGCACGGTCAGCATGATCATCACGCCGGGGATGATCGCCAGCAGTGGCTGGGTGGTGAGCAGCTCCTCGCCGATCGAGATCATCGTTCCCCAGGAGGAGTTGGGCGGCTGGACGCCGGCGCCGAGGAAGGAGAGAGCCGCCTCGAACAGCATGTTGTTAGCGATGTTGAGGGTGAAGAAGACGATGATCGTCGAGGCCAGGTTGGGGAGGATCTCGCCGAACATCAGGCGCAGCGGCCCGGCGCCCTGCGCCACCGCCGCCTCGACGAACTCTTTCTCGCCGAGGGCGAGCACTTGGCCGCGGATCGGCCGCGCCACGTAGGGGACGGTGAAGACGCTGATCACGAAGATCGGGATCCAGTTCGACCCGCCTTCGATCACGAGTGGGCCGATCTTCAGGCCGCCGACCGCGAGCGAGACTCCCAGCGCGATTCCGAACAGCAGCACCGGCAGCGACCAGAGCACGTCGAGGATGCGGGCGATCACCGCGTCGACCCAGCCCCGGTAGTAGCCGGCCAGCAGGCCGAGGAAGACGGCGACGAGGGTGGTGATCAGCCCCGAGACGACGCCGATGAACAGCGAGGTGCGGCCGCCGTACATCAGCCGCACCATCTCGTCGCGGCCGAGGCGGCTGTCGGCGCCGAGGAAGAACTTGCCGCCGGCTTCGAACCACTGCGGACCGATCGGCCGCCCTTCGGGCGTCACCACTTCGCGGACTTCGTCGCCGACGTGGAGTTTCTGCAGCGTGTGCGAAGCGTTGGGGCCGGTGTGGGCGACGTTGTCGGCCCAGATCGGCGCCGCCAGCACGAAGAGGACGATCAGGATGAAGAGCCCGAGGAAGCTGACCGCAAGCCTGTTGCGGACGAACCGCCTGTAGGCGAGGTACCAGGGGCCCCGATCGGCCGGAGGCCCCTCCGGGGCGGTCGGGGCTGCGGGGTCACGACCCCCAGCCCCCGTAACCGCCTCTGGCTGGGGATCGATTGCCACGTCAGGGTTTCCGATCTACCGCTCGGCCCTATTCCTTGAATTCGAAACTGGTCAGGTACTCGAAGAAGGTAGGGCTGTAGACGATGCTGTCGAGTTCGATGTTGTCGGCGACGAAGGTGTCGAGCGTCCGCGTCCCGTATGGGGCCCAGGGTGCTTCTTTCATCACTTCTTCGTCGAGCTGTTCATAGGCCGCTTCCTGCTCGGGCCCGAACCGTTCCTGCCCGAGTTTCGCAATTTCTTTGTTCACCGCCGGGTTGTCGAAATTGGCGAAGTTGCCGTTGTTGGTCTGCAGGATGCTTTCGCCGGCCAGCAGCGGCTGGAAGAAATCGTTCGGGTGCGGATAGTCCTGGAACCAGTCGGACCAGCCGGCGTCGAGGTTGGGGGTCGACTGGTTGCCGATCACCGTGAAGTAATTGTCGGCGTTGATGATTTTCAGCGTCGTGTTGAAGCCGAGTTCTTTCAGCACGCCGTCGAAGTATTCGCCGGCTTCGTTGTTGGGCGATTCCGTGTCGGTCCAGACGGTGATGTCCATGTCCGACGGGTTCGCTTCTTTGATCATTTCTTTGGCTTTAGCCATGTCGTGCGGGTAGAGCTCGAATTTCGAGTAGCCGGGCATCCCGGGCGGCAGGATCTGCTGGGTGCCCTTGATCTGGCCCGAGTAGATCCGTTCCAGCGCCGCCGGATCGACCGCGTAGTTGACCGCTTCGCGGACTTTCAGGTCGTCGAAGGGCGCCCGATCCGTCTTCATCCAGAAGTAATAGGTGCTGATCGTGTCGCGGACGATGAACTGGCTGCCTTCGTATTTGTCTTTGACTTCGGTGTAGCGCGCGGCCGGCACCGGGTTCTGCATCCAGTCGTATTTGCCCTGTTCGATGTCGTTCACCTGCGTCTGCGGGTTGCGGATCACGTCGACTTCGGCGCCGTCGATCTTGCCGGTCGGGTATTCCGGCATCGCTGCGGAATTGGCTTTCGCCCACTCCGGGTTGCGTTCGTATTCCCATCCCTGACCGGGTTTGACGTTGATCAGTTTGTAGGGGCCGGTGCCGGGCGGCGGGTTGGCGGAGAGGTCTTCGTTCGGCGTGCCCGCGGGGACCGGCGCGGCGAACATCAGCGCCAGCTCGTTTTCGAAGGTGCCGCGCGGCTTTTCCAGCGTGATCTGGATTTCGCCGGTCTTGTCGTTGGTCTTGATGCCGGGGATGCCGCCCTGCTTGGTCTTCGCGAACTGTTCGGCGCCGACGATGCTGGTGTAGAACGGCGAGCCGCCGGAGTTGACCTTGAAGAGCCGTTCGATCGCGTAGGGGAAGTCGGAAGCCTTGACCGGTTTGCCGTCGGAATATTTGAGGCCCGGGCGGAGGAAGAGGGTGTAGGTCTTTTCGCCGTTGCTGATCTTCGGCAGTTCTTTCGCCAGGCCGGGGACGACCTCGGCGCCTTCGGCGCCGCTGGCGTGTTTGTAGGTCAGGAGGGGAATGTAGACCTCACCCATCGCGGTCCAGCCTTCCGCCGTGTAGGAGAGCTGGGGGTCCATGTAATCGGGGAAAGAGGCGTAGGTGACTTTCAGCATCCCGCCCTCTTTGCCTTCGCCTTCACCGCCTTCGGCGCTCGCACTGCTCCCGCCAGTGGTCGAGTCGCCACCGCCGCCGCAGGAGGAGAGTCCAATTACTCCCACCGCTGCAATTGCGACCACCAAGAAATTCAGAACGAGCTTCTTCACGAATTGCCTCCTCTTTCACCGCTTCGGCCCTGGGTCGGACTGGCTTGGTGCTTCCCCCGGAAGCAACTCCAGCACAATTTTGTTACCCCCGTCAAGCGAAAACGAACTAGGTGCTTTTCGGTAACCAGGCCATTTCGTAGCAATGATGGGGACCATCAGCGCCACTATGGCGAAGATCCCGAGACCGGCCACGAGGAAGGTCGCACGTGGGCTGAGTAGCGCCGCGATCACGCCTCCGAGGGCGAATCCGAGGCCCGGCATCGCCGCTCCGATCGACTCCAGCACGCTCATCACGCGCGCCTGCATCTCGGCCGCCGTCAGCTCCTGGACGGCGCTGATCGCCGATACCCACTGGACGCCGTTTCCCGCCCCGCCGAGGACCGAGGCAGCGCAGGCGAGGGCGAGGTTGGGGGCCGCCGCCAGCCCGAGGTAGCCGCCGCCGACCGCCAGCGTGCTGAAGAACAGCAGGACCAGCAGCGAGGCGCGGCGGACGGCGGCGAAGACGATGCTGCCGAGCAGCATGCCGACGCCCCAGCTGGCGAGCATTACGCCGTAGCCGGTGTCGGTCGTGCCCAGCGTTTCCTTCGCGTAGACGACCTCGACCGGGATCACCGCGGCGAAGAAGACGAAGGCCGCGCCCTGGGCGATCAGCAGCCAGCGCAGCGCCACCTTCTCGCGCAGGTAGGCGATCCCGGCGCGGACCCGGTCGCGCATCCGGCCGGGTTCGGGCTCGGCCCGGGGGAGGGGGCCTGCGGTCAGCAGGATCCAGGCGATCACGTAGAAGGAGACCGCGTCGAGCAGCAGCGCCGTCTGCACGCTGGAGCCGGCGACGACCAGGCCCGCCAGCGCCGGGCCGACCGCGGCGCCGCCGGTGAAGGCGACGTTGAGCAGCGCGTTGCCGGCTCGCAGTTCGCCGGTCTGGTCCAGAAGCTCTGCGACGACCGAGCGAGTCAGCGCGCGACCGGCCAAAGCCAGGGCCCCGTCGATCGCCGCCACCGCGATCACCGCCGCGAGGGAGAAGTGGGTGGCGAGCAGCGCCAGCCCGCCGAACGCCGCAGCCTCGCCGCAGTAGATCACCGGCAGCGCGTAGCGGGGCGGTGGCTTCTCCGCTCTGGTGGTCAGGATCGGCGCCAAAAGCGCTGGAAGGAAGCGGGTTCCGAGGAAGAGGCCGGCGGTCGCGAGGGCGCTGTCGGTGCGTTCGAAGACGAGCACCGAGAGGGCGACTATCCCCATCCAGTCGCCGAGCTCGTTGACCGCGTAGGTCGCCGCCAGCCGCCGGAAGAGCGGCCGCCGCAACGGCGCTATGAGGCCCTGTCTAGTCATCCCTGGACGGGTGTCCTACCGAATTCGTGCACAAGTTTTCCTGCAGATGCACAAGTTTCCGACTGGTTGTGCTACAAAGTTGCCAGCGATTAGCAAGATTTTGGAAAGAGCGCACAGCTAGATCGGCTTCGACTCGAAGGAGGGAAATCGAATGGGCTTCAAACACTAAGTTCCCTCAATCGCCGGAAAAACGGCGTTTGAACGCCTTAACCGGCGAATAAGGCTTTTTCGAAAGGGCGCCCTCGGAGGCGTCCTTTCCTTTTCTAGAGGGCGCAGATGGCTCCTTGCAGGACGCCGGTCATCTGGCTAGATCGCTTGTAAGGCCGCTGTGAGCGGGGTACTTTCGCTTTTCCAATGCCCAGAGCAGCGCAGGGAAACAGCCGCCCCTGCTGAAGGTGCGATCGGTCCCGGCGCGCCCCGACCCACCCCGCTGATGGAAAGCAATCGTCCCACCCCGTTGATTACCGGCCTGCAGCTGGTCGCGCTCGTCGCGGCCGTCGTCGCCGGAGTGCTGAGGGCTGACACCGCCGATTGGGACATGGCGCTGTTCGGGATCCTGCTCGCCTTCTCGGTCTTCAGCGATCTGACCGTGATCGAGACCCGCTCCCGCGTGAAGCTCTCCGGCAGCTTTCTCTCGATCGTCCTGGCGATGGTCCTCCTCGGCGGCCCGCCCGCGGCGGTTATCGGCGTGGTCACGATCTCGATCGGCACCCTCGTCAACCAGAAAAACGCCCTCCATTTCTTCCTCAACAACCTCCTCACCTACGCGGTTTTCCCGCTGGTCGGAGGGCTCCTCTTCCACGTCGCCCTCGACGCCACCGGCGTAACGCCCGCGGATGCCTGGTACTACGTGATGATCATCGGCCTCTTCCAGGTGGCCTTGGCGATCAATTTCCTGATGATCGCCTCCTATGGGAGCTACGTGCAACGTACGCCCTTCTCCGACACGCTCCGGGTCCTGCCGCCGGTGCTTCCCTCCGAGTTCGCGAGCGCGATGCTCGCGATGGCGGTCGCCTTCGTCTACCACAAGATCGGACTCGCCGGCATCGCCCTGTTCGGCGTCGTGATCGTCACCTTCCAGTACCTGCTCGGCGCGCTGCTCGTCTCCCAGGAGCGGGCCGAGGAGCTCGGGGTCCGCTCGCAGCAGCTGGCGAGCTTCCAGGTCGGGGTCCTGAGCGCGATGTTGCGGACGCTCGACCTGCGGGACCAGATGACCGCCCGGCACTCGGCGGCGGTGGCGCGCTACTCGCGGGCGATCGCGCAGCGGGCCGGCTTCTCGCGGCGCGACGAGGAGCTGGTGCACATCGCCGCGCTGCTGCACGACATCGGCAAGTTCATCCTTCCCGACCGCATCCTCAAGGCCAACGTGCCGCTCACCGACGAGGACTGGATGCTGATCAAACGACACCCGCAGCAGGGCGCGCGGGTCGTCTCCTCGCTCGACGGCTACGGCCCGGTGGCGGAGATCATCCTCGCCCACCACGAGCGGATCGACGGCAAAGGCTATCCGCGCGGTCTGGCCGGGGACGAGATCCCCGAGCTGTCGCGGATCATCTCGGTCGCCGACACCTACGACGTGATGACGGCGCGCGACTCCTACCGCACGCCGATGTCGAGCCACGACGCGATCGTCGAGCTGCGGCGGGTTGCCGGCAAACAGCTCGACGCCCGTTTCGTCGAGGTCTTCATCGAGCTGCTCGAGGGCAAAGACGTCTCCTTCCAGCACGGCGAGGCGGCCGACTTCGAGAAGGAGCTGGCGCTCGAATCGCGGATCGCCGAGACCGCCAGCCCCGACGCGGAGAACAACCGCTTCCAGGTCGCCGGCGTCAAGGTCTGACCCACTCCGCTCCAGCTGTTCCTTATCCCGGAATGGTGGGGATAAGGAACAGCTGGAGCGGGCCGCGATAGCGTTCGTCCGATGCGGGCGGTGACCTTCCAGGCACCCGAGGAGGTGCGGATCGACGACGTGGCGGAGCCGGAGCTGAGGGCTCCCGACGACGCGATCGTCAAGGTCGAGGCGAGCGGGATCTGTGGCTCGGACCTCCACATCTACCACGGCCGGGTGCCCGTCGACCCCGGCTTCACGATCGGTCACGAGTTCGTCGGCACGGTGCTGGCGGCCGGGCCGGAGGTGACGCGGGTGGCCGTCGGCGACCGCGTCCTCGGCACCTTCCACGTCGCCTGCGCGACCTGCTCCTCGTGCCTGCGGGGCGAGTACCACCGCTGTCGCAACGGCCGCACCTTCGGCCACGGCTCGCGGCTCGGTGACCTGCAGGGCGCCCAGGCCGAGCAGCTGGTCTGCCCCTGGGCCGACGTCAACCTGCGGCGGGTACCGGAGGGGATGTCCGACGACGTCGCGCTGTTCGCCGGCGACGTGATGGGCACCGGCTACCACGCCGTCGCCCATGCCGGGATGAGGGAGGGCGACACGGTCGCGATCCTCGGCCTCGGGCCGGTGGGGCTCTGCGCCGTGCAGGCGGCGCTCGCCGGCGGCGCCGCCAAGGTCTTCGCGGTCGACAGCGTCGCCGAGCGGCTGGCGCTGGCCGAGTCCTTCGGGGCGACGCCGCTGCATCTGACCGACCAGGACGTCAAGGCTGAGGTCCGCGCCGCCACCGGCGGCGGCGCCGACGTGGTTGTCGACGCGGTCGGCGACCCGGCGCCGCTGGCGATGGCGATCAGCCTCGCTCGCGACGCCGGCACCGTCTCCGGGGTCGGCGCCTACGCCGGCAAGGGCGAGGTGCCGCTCGGCCTCGCCTGGCTCAAGTGCCTCGATCTGAAGCTCGGCCTCGCCAACGTGATCGCCCACGTCGACCGCGTCCTCGGCCTGCTCGAGAGCGGCAAGCTCGACCCCCAGCCGCTGGTCAGCTCGCACATGAGGCTCGACGAAGCGGCCGAGGCCTACCGGATCTTCGACAACCGCGAAGCGCTGAAGATCGTCCTCACGCCGTGATCGCTTCGCCGCCGCGCGCCCCGCGCCCCGCGCCGCCGCCCTTAACCGCCGCCTAACCGCGGCCACCGCCGCCGTACCTAATCTCAGAGCCGGGATGGCGGCGCAGGGAGAAGCCGCGGGGGCGGCGATGGCGGTGCGGTCCGGCGCGAGCTCGGTCGGCGACTGGTTCACCCAGATCGGCCAGCTGGTGATCCTCACCGCGCGGACGCTGGTCTCGGCGGTGCGGCCGCCCTACCCCTATGGCGACGAGCTGGTCTGGCAGTTCCTCTTCGTCCTCAAGCTCTCCTGGTTCCCGCTGATCGTCACCACCTTCGCCCTCTGCCTCGGCGCCCCGGGGCTGCAGTCGGCCGGGATCCTCTCGCTGCTCGGCTCGCTCGACCGGCTTGGCGGCTTCTTCGTGCTCTTCGCGGTGCGCTGGATCGGGCCGCTGGTCACCGCGGTGGTCGTCGGCGGCGTCGCCGGCACCGCGATCACCGCCGACCTCGGCGCCCGCAAGATCCGCGAGGAGCTCGACGCCCTGCAGGTGCTCGGCGTCGACCCGATCAAGAACCTGGTCGTGCCGCGCTTCCTGGCGCTGATGGTCGTCACCGCGCTGCTCGACATCTTCGCGATCGTCTTCGGGCTCAGCGGTGGCATCGTCGCCGAGCTGATCTACCGCCAGAGCCTCGGCGGCTTCTTCGCCACCCTCTTCTCCAACGCGACCGTCACCGATCTCTGGGCTTCGGTCGCGATGTGCACGATCTTCGGCGCGATCATCTCGATCGTCTGCTGCTACAAGGGGATGACCGCCTCGGGCGGCGCCGAGGGCGTCGGGCGCGCCGTCAACCAGGCGGTGGTGATCTCGTTCGTCGCCGTCTTCTTCTTCCAGTTCGTCGCCAGCGCGGTGCTGCTCGCGACCAACCCCGAACTGCAGGCCGTGCGGTGAACGCCCAGCAGGAGCGCCCGCCGATCGGCTGGTTCGACGCGCCGCGCGAGTGGCTCGAGAGCTTCGGCGAGATGGCCCGCTTCGGCAGCCGGGTCGGCGGCCTCGTCCTCAGCGGACGCTCCTTCCGCTACTTCGGCGAGGGCCTGCGGCAGGCTGGGATCCTGATCTTCGGCTCGGCCCTGATCATCTGGGCCTTCGTCTTCATCCTCGGTCTGTCGTGCGGGCTGCAGGGCGCCTACTTCGTCCGCGCCCAGGGCGCGCCGCAGCTGGCGGGGATCTTCTCCGCCTACTGCGACCTGCGCGAGGGCGTGCCGTATGCCTTCGGCTACATCCTCGCGGCCAAGGTCGGGACCGGGATCGTCGCCGAGCTGGGCGCGATGCGGATCTCCGAGGAGATCGACGCGCTCGAAGTGATGGGGGTCGAGCCGGTCACCTTCCTCGCCGCCAGCCGCCTGCTCGGCGCCTGGATCGCGATCCCCTTCCTCTACCTGGTGGCGATCGCGGTCGCCTACTTCGCCAG
>JBFWMZ010000052.1:0-15848 GCA_050251335.1 Solirubrobacterales bacterium | reverse complement strand
GGCGGCGAGAGCTGCATCGCGCGGGCGATGTTGGCGCCGGTCATCGGCAGCCCCGCCTCCTCGATCCAGAACATGATCTCCAGGTACTCCTGCTCTGCGACGGTCGCGGTCTCCGCGGACAAGGCTGCTCCTTCGGTTCGGGCTGGCTGCGTCAGGGGTCGCGAAGTGGGCAGTGCGACGCCCCCTGCGGTCACTTTACCTCGCGACCAGCGTCGAGACGACAGCCTCGTAGAAGCCGTCGCCGTTGGCGCCTTCGGTGACGGTGACGTTGTCCCAGTTGGCGAGCTGCGAGCGCAGGCCGGGGTCGCGCTCGGGCCCGTTGGCGACGACGAAGAAGCGGCCCACCGCGGCCGCGACCTCGAGGTCCTCGACCGAGTCGCCGACGGCGATGCAGTCGGCTGGGTCGTAGCCGCGGGCCCGGGCGTGGGCGGCGACCGCGGCGCCCTTGCTGACCCCGCGCGGGACCAGGTGGTAGGCGTGGGTGCGGCCCTCGACCGCCGGCATCGGAGTGCCGATCGCGCCGTTGTCGAGCAGCCGCAGGTCGTCGTCGCCGCGCTCGGCGAGGAGCCGGTTGGCGGCGGCGACGTCGACCTTGCCGCGGAAGAGGTGGGAGAGGACGCGACCGTGATGCCAGGGCGAGTGGTACTCGAGGTGGTCGGGGAACGCCTCGAAGAGGTAGCGGGGGACGCCGCGGGCCTCGATCTGCTCGTAGATCGTGCCGTCCTCGTTGGGCGCCATCGGGTCGGTGAGGATGACGGTCTCGCCGTCGAGCGCGTAGGCGCAGCCGGCCTCGTAGATGTAGGAGGTCTGGCCCATGATCCGGGCCAGCTCGTGGACCTGCGGCTCGCGCCGGCCGGACATGATCACGATCTCGACCCCGGCCCGGAAGCAGGCCTCGATCGCCCGCGACTGGACCAGCGAGAAGCCGCCCCCGGCGTCGCGGAAGAGCGAGGCGCCCCGCCCCAGCAGGGTCCCGTCGAGGTCGGTGTAGACGCAGCGCAAGGCCATTGGACGCGGCCGCTACGGTAGCGGCGTGGAGTGGAAGCTCGCCGACAGGAGCCTCGATCTGTCCCGGCCGATCGCCGCCGGGATCGTCAACGTCACCACCGACTCGATGTTCGCCGGGGCGCGCTCGGGAACCGCCGAGCAGGCGGTGGAGGACGGCGTCGAGCTGGCGGCGGCGGGGTTCGAGATGCTCGACGTCGGCGCCGTCGCGGCCAGGTCCGGGCCGCCGGTGGAGGCCGAGCAGGAGGCGGCGGCGCTGGTGCCGGCGGTCGCCGGGCTCGCGGCGCGGGCCGGGGTGCCGGTCTCGGCCGACACCTTTTCGCCGCAGGTTGCGGAGCGCGCGCTGGCGGCGGGCGCGACCGTCGTCAACGACATCTCCGGCGGCGGCGCGGCGATGTTCGACGTCGTCGCCGCGAGCGGCTGCGGCTACGTGCTGATGCACATCGAGGGGCCGCCGCGGGTCGATCGTGAGTGGCGCCGCTACGAGGACGTCGTCGGCCACCTGCTCGCCTGGTTCGAGGCGCGGGTCGCGCTGGCCGAGGAGCATGGCGTCGCCCGCGAGCAGATCGCGATCGACCCGGGTCTCGACTTCGACCTCAGCCCCGAGCAGGACCTCGAGATCCTGCGCCGGCTCGGCGAGCTGCGGGCGCTGGGGCTGCCGCTCTATGTGTCGCTCTCGCGCAAGGACTTCATCGGCGCCGTGCTGGCCGGCTCCTGGGAGGAGCGCTGGCCGGCCGAGCGGCGCGAGTGGGGGACGGTCGCGGCGGTGACCCTGGCGGTCCGCGCCGGCGCCCAGGTGCTGCGGATCCACGACCGCAGCTCGCTGCAGGCGCTGCGGGTGGCGGAGCTGGTCGCGCATGGCTAGGGGCGGCTCGCTGCTGGCCAGCGAGTGGGCCGTCGCCATCGACCCGGCGCGACGCGACGGGCGGATCGTCGCCGAGAGCGCCGAGCCCGATCGCTCGGCCCGGCCGGTGGCGCTGCCCGCGGGGCTGGACCCGGGCCTCGCCGAGGCGCTGGGGCGCAGCGGCGTCGAGGCCCTCTACACGCACCAGCTGCGCGCTTTCGAGGCGGCCGAGCGCAGCAACCTGGTGATCACCAGCGGCACCGCCTCGGGCAAGAGCCTCGCCTTCAACCTGCCGGTGCTCGACGGGATCGCCGCCCAGCCCAAGCACCGCGCCCTCTACCTCTACCCGACCAAGGCGCTCGCCCAGGACCAGGCCCGCAAGCTGGCGCAGCTGCGGCCGCCGGGCCTGCGAGAGGCGATCTACGACGGCGACACGCCGCGCGAGGAGCGGCCGGCGATCCGCCGCAAATCGAACCTCGTCCTCACCAACCCCGACATGCTCCACGTCGCCGTTCTCCCCAACCACCGCAAATGGGGCGACTTCCTCGCCAACCTGCGTTGGGTCGTCGTCGACGAGGCGCACACCTACCGCGGCGTCTTCGGCTCGCACGTCGCCAACGTGCTGCGGCGGCTGCGGCGGCTGGCCCGCGCCTACGGCGCCGAGCCGCGCTTCCTGCTCGCCTCGGCGACGATCGCCAACCCGGTCGAGCTGGCCGAGCGGCTGGTCGGGACGCCGTTCGAGCTGGTCGACGACGACGGCGCCCCGCGCGCCGGCCGCGAGCTGGCGATGTGGAACCCGCCGCTGATCGACGAGGCGAGCGGCACCCGGCGCTCGGCCCTGGGCGAGGCCGCCGACCTGCTCGCCGAGCTGGTCAGCCACGGGGTGCGGACGATCTGCTTCCTCAAAAGCCGCCGCGGGATCGAGCTGATCCAGCGCTTCGCCGGCGAAAACCTGGAGCGGCGCGGGAAGCCGGAGCTGGCGCGGCGGATCGCCCCCTACCGCGGCGGCTACACGCCGCAGCAGCGGCGCGAGATCGAGACCCGGCTGGCGGCGGGGGAGCTGCTGGCGGTGGTCGCGACCGACGCGCTCGAGCTCGGGATCGACGTCGGCGAGCTCGACGCGGCGATCTGCGTCACCTTCCCCGGCACCGTCGCCAGCCTGCGGCAGATGTGGGGCCGGGCGGGGCGGCGGCGGCGCGGGCTGGCGGTCTACGTCGCCGGCCAGGACGCGCTCGACCAGTTCTTCTGCCGCCACCCGGAAGAGTTCCTCGGGCGGCCGGTCGAGGCGGCGATCCTCGACCACGGCAACGAGCAGATCGCCTCCCGGCACCTGATCGCGGCGGCCTACGAGCTGCCGCTCGGGCCCGAGGACGACGAGGTCTTCGGTCGCGAGTGGCGTCAGCGAGCGGAGCGGCTGGTGGCCGGCGGCGAGTTGCGCGAGCTGCAGGGAAGGCTGGCGCCGCGGCGGCCCGAGTTCGTCGCCTCGCGGATCGCCCTGCGCTCGGCCTCGGCCGACTCGGTCGCGGTGATCGACCGCGACTCGGGCGAGATGCTCGGGCTGGTCGAGGCCGAGCGCGCCTTCACCACCGTCCATCCCGGCGCCGTCTACCTGCACCTCGGGCGCTCCTACGAGGTCGAGCGGCTCGACCTCGAGGAGCGGCGGGCGGTCGTCCACCGCTTCGACGGCGACTGGTACACGCGGCCGAAAAAGGAGACCGAGATCTTCATCGAGCGGATCCACGAGCAGCGCCAGGTCGCGGGGGTCGAGCTCAACTTCGGCGAGGTCTCGGTGACCGAGCAGGTGATCGCCTTCCAGCGGGTCTCGATCTCCGAGCAGGAACCGATCGACATCGTCGCCCTCGAGCTGCCCGAGCAGAGCTTCGTCACCCAGGCGCTCTGGTACGTGCTGCCGCAGCGGCTCGCCGGGGCGCTGCCGCCGGAGGCGCTGCTCGGCTCGCTGCACGCGACTGAGCACGGGCAGATCGCGGTGCTGCCGCTGATCGCGATGTGCGACCGCTGGGACATCGGCGGCCTCTCGACCAACGTCCACTTCCAGACCGGCCGCTCGACGATCTTCATCTACGACGGCTACCCCGGTGGGGTCGGGATCGCCGAGCGCGGCTACCGCCAGTTCGAGCGGCTGCTCGCCGACGCCGAGCGGCTGATCGCCGAGTGCCCCTGCGAGTCCGGCTGCCCCTCCTGCGTGCAGAGCCCGAAGTGCGGCAACCTGAACGAACCGCTGCACAAGGCCGGGGCGCTGGAGCTGATGGGGATGATGAGCGGCTGATGAAACGGCAGATCGCGGTGATCGGGGCCGGCGGCACCGAGCCGGGCAGCGAGCTCTGGGAGCTGGCGGAGGCGGTCGGGCGTGGCCTCGCCGAGGCCGGCGCGGTGCTGGTCTGCGGCGGCCGCGGCGGGGTGATGGAGGCGGCCTGCCGCGGCGCCGAAGCCGCGGGCGGCGAGACGATCGGGATCGTCCCCGGCCATGACCTGGAGGAAGCGAACCCCCACTGCTCGCGGGTGATCGCGACCGGCATCGGCCACGCCCGCAACCTCGCCGTGGTCAGCTCGGGCGAGGTCGTGATCGCGGTCGGCGGCGAGTGGGGGACGCTGAGCGAGATCGGTCACGCGCGGGCGATCGGCCGCACCGTGGTCGCGCTGCGGACCTGGACCCTCGGCGGCCGCGAGCGGATGGAGGGCCCGCCGGGAATCGAGGTCGCCGAGACCGCGGGCGAGGCCGTCACCATCGCCCTAGCGGCGCTTTGACCGAAAACGCATCCGGTGACGCGTTCGTCCAAAGGACGCATATGCCGGACCAACGGCGAACGCGCCTCACTCGAAGAGGCGGACCATGATCAGCGCCGAGCGCAGCGAGCCGTCACGCCGGCGCGACCGCGATGCGACCGCGCGACCCACATCCCGAGCGAGAGGACTCCCTCAAGGGGGTCGGGTTCCGGCCTCGGTCGCGATCCAACACCCTTTTGTCGGAGCCTACGATGAGGGCATGTACGAGCGCTCGATTCGCGCCGAGTTCACCCACCAGACCGAGACGTTCGCCCGCGCCCACGCGCTGAAGGCGCCGGCGACGCTCGGGGCGCTGGTCGAGCTGGCGCCGGCTGACCCCGAGGCGAGCTGGCTCGAGGTCGCCTGCGGCCCGGCCCTGGTCGGGCGCGAGCTGGCGCGGAAGGTTGGCTCGGTCCGGGGCGTCGACTGACGCCGGCGATGATCGAGAAGGCGCGGGGGGAGGCCGACCGCGAAGGGCTCGGCAACGTCGAGCTCGGGCTCGGCGACGCGACCGCGCTCGAGTTCGAGGACGCTTCATTCGACGGCGCGATCACCCGCTGGAGCCTGCATCACATCCCGGCCCCGCAGCGGGTTGTCGAGGAGATGGCCCGCGTGGTGCGGCCAGGGGGCCTGGTCGTGATCGCCGACCACGCCCGCGATCGCGCCGCCGCCGTCGCCGCCTGGGCAGAGGAGATCGAGCGCCTGCGCGACCCCTCGCACTGGGCCTGCCTGACCCCCGAGCGCCTGCGCCAGATCGGCACCGCCGCCGGTCTCGAGCTCGATGACGAGGAGGTCGTCCCGTTCGAGTTGCCCTTCGTCGACTGGCGCGATCGCAGCTCCGGCGGCAAGGCGGCGGCGGCGTTGATCGACCGGCTGCTGGAGGAAGCGCCGGCGGGCGCCGAAGCGTTCCGCGTTCTCGGCGAGGGCGACGAGCGACGCCTCGTCCTCCACAACATGCTGTTCCGCTGGCGCTGTCCCTAGTAGGAGCTGCAAGGGTTTTCACCCCCAGGGGGGGTAAAAATCATGCAGCGCGCTTCGGCCAGAGCTGGCGCAGCGCCAGGACCGCGAAGGCGTGGGACCAGAGCAGCGGGGTGGTCGAGCGGGGGACGCCGGTGCGGGCATCGACGCGCTCCGGCAGGGCACCGGCGCCGGTGGCGGCGCGGCGCAGGTCGGCGAGCAGGCGGAGCGCCGCCCGACGCTCGCCGAGGGCGCCCAGCGACCAGGCGCTCCAGGCGGTCGGCGCGGTCCACGGGTCGACGCCACCGCGCCAGCCTTCGCCCGGCGTGATTCCGTAGGGCGTGGCCTCGGCGGCGAGGTGCAGGAGCGTGCGCCGGGCGGCGGGGTAGAGCGCCGGCGAGGAGAACGGCCGCACCGCCCAGGCCGCCGCCGAATCGAGGCCGGACGACGGATCGCCCGCCTCCCGCACCAACCCCCGCGCCGTCCCAAACTCCGCCACGATCGCCCGCCGATGGGCCGATTTCGTGAAATATCTTCCCGATTTCGTCCCGTCGGCCCCCAGGGCCCCCGGGGCGGCGCCGGGGCCGCGGGCGGCGGGGGCGGCGGGGGCCGGGAGTCCGCCCAGGGCGGCGATGGCGTTGGCCAGGTAGGTGCCGGCGGAGCCCTCCCGATAGTCGGGGAGTTCGAGCCAGCCGGTGGCGGTGATGACGATCTGCGTATCGGGATACGCCGCTCGCTTCGCGACGGCGACCCAGCCCGGTGCGTCGCCCTGCGGGCCGCGACCCGGGACCGGCGCGCCCGCGCCGTCGAAGCGCGCCGCCCGCGCGATCCCGGTGCCGAGGCGCGAGAGGAAGCCGGCGACCCGCCGCGCCTCGCCGCGGTACCCGGCCGCCGCGTAGGCCAGCGCCGCCGTCGCCGCGTCCCGCGGCCAGACGTACGCCCAGCCGTCCCGCGCTCCCGCCGCGACGGCCCCGGTGCGCCGGTCGGTCAGCGCCCGCAGCACCAGCAGCGAGCGCCGGTACATCGCCCGCGCCCAGCCCGGCGCGCCGGCCCCGAGCCCTCGCGCCCGCCCGAGCCAGCGTCGCCCACCCTCGACGGCCTCGCCGAACACGCGGTCGCACCCGCGGAACAGCTCCCTCGCGTCGCGATGGAGAACGGGCGGGAGCGCTCGACCCACCCTGCAAAGCAGGTCGAGCGCTCCCGCCCGTTCTCCCCGCGCGCAATGAACCTCGTCCCCCACATCCACTGAGATCGCCGCCCGCGCCCGTCGCTCCCGGCTCGCCCGTGGGATCAACTCCATCGCCAGCCACTCCCCGGCGGCCGCGGTCCGCACCACCAGCCGCGCCCCGTCCACGAACGCGACGGTCCGCACCACGTTCGTCCCCGGCTCGTATCGCTGCCGCACCGCGTCCGCTCGCCACAGCGGCAGCGCCGGCCCGCCGCCGACCCGCAGCCGCGGCACCACCCCGGTGTCCGCGGCCACCGTCCCCGCCGCCTGGCGCGCGCTCGGGTTCTCGATCAGCGCCCGTCCCGCCGGCCCCGGCGCCCGCAGATCGACCACGTCGCCGTAGGCGTCGACAGCGGCGGTCAGCCCGCCGTCGCCGCTGACCGCGGTGCCGAGGAACGGCGGCGGCAGCCCCGGCAGGGCCGCCGGGGTGCGCGGATCGGCCTCCGAGCCGCCCGAGACCAGGACCAGGGAGAGGACCGCGGCGGCTGCCGCGAGGAGTGCTGCGCGGGCGATTGCCACGCCCACAATGCAAGCAGGCCCTGGCCCCTTCTCTGACATGCTCCCGGCGTGAAGCTGATCTTCATCCCCGCCTGGAACGAGGAGGACACCGTCGCCGCGGTGGTCGCCGACGTCCGCGCCCAGATGCCCGACGCCGACGTGCTGGTCGTCGACGACGGCTCGACCGATCGCACCGCCGAACGCGCCGGCGCCGCCGGCGCCCGGGTCGCCAGCCTGCCCTTCAACCTCGGCCTCGGCGCCGCCCTGCAGACCGGCTACCGGATGGCCCACCAGGGCGGCTACGAGTACTGCGCCCACCTCGACGGCGACGGGCAGCACCCGCCGGCCGAGGTCAAACGGCTGCTGGAGGCGCTGATCGACGGCGACGCCGACCTGATGATCGGCTCCCGCTACCACACTCCCGGCGAGCCGGAGGCCGGCGAGTACAAGCCGACCTTCTCGCGCCGCCTCGGCATCAGCCTCTTCCGCACCCTGCTCACCCTCACCACCCGCCAGCGCTTCACCGATACGACCAGCGGCATGCGTGCCGGCAATCGCCGGGTGATGGCGCTCTTCGCCGACAGCTACTCGCCCGACTTCGGCGAGATCGAGTCGCTGCAGCTCGCCCTGCGCGAGGGGCTGACGGTCGAAGAGATGCAGGTCCGCTTCCTGCCCCGCGAGGGCGGCGCCTCCTTCCTCACCCCGCTGCGCTCGGCCTTCTTCATCTTCAAGAACGTGATCGTGCTGCTGGTCGGGCAGTTCAAGCCGCGCACCGGCGGCGCCCGCTCGCAGTAGGCTCGCTGCGGAGGCGCGCCGAGACCGCGCGATGGAAACGACCACTCGATACGCCGACTCCTCCGGGGTCAGCATCGCCTACCAGGTCCACGGCGATGGACCGCTCGACCTCGTCTTCGTGCCCGGCTTCGTCTCCCACGTCGAGCTGATCTGGGAGGAGCCGACGGTCGCCGCCTTCTTCCGCCGCCTCAGCTCCTTCGCTCGCCTGGTGGTCTTCGACAAGCGCGGGCAGGGGCTGTCGGACCGGCTCGGGCGGCCGCCGACGCTGGAGGAGTCGATGGACGACCTGCGGGCGGTGATGGACGCCGCCGGCTGCCAGCGGCCGGCCCTGTTCGGGATCTCCGAGGGCGGGCCGATGGTCTCTCTCTTCGCGGCCTCCCATCCCGACCGGGTCTCTTCGCTGGTCCTCTACGGAACCTACGCCCGGATGGTCGAGGCGCCCGACTACCCGATCGGCCTCCCCAGCGGGACGCTCAGCGACTGGGGCGAGACCATGCGTCGCGAGTGGGGCGGCCCGGTCGGCATGGATCTCTGGGCACCGAGCCTGCTCGGCGAGCGCGGCTTCGAAGAGTGGTGGGCGAAGCTCCTGCGCCACGGCACCAGCCCGGCTGGGGCGAGCGCCCTGATGGACCTCTATCGGGAGCTCGACGTCCGCGTCGCCCTGGCCGCGATCGAAGCGCCGACGCTGGTGGTCCATTGCCGCGGCGACCGGATGATTCCGTTCGCGCAGGGCCGCTACCTGGCTGAGCACATAGCCAACAGCCGCCTGGTCGAGCTGCCGGGCCGCGACCACCTCGCTTTCGCCGCGCCGGAGCCGCTGCTCGACGAGGTCGAGGAGTTCCTGGTCGGCAGCCGCGCCGCCGCCGAGGCCGAGCGGGCGCTGGCGACGATCCTCTTCACCGACCTGGTCGACTCGACCGCGAGGGCGGCGGCGCTGGGAGACCGCCGCTGGCGGCAGCTGCTCGAGCGCCACGACGCCGCCGTCCGCCGCCAGCTCGCCCTGCACCGCGGCCGCGAGGTGAAGACCGTCGGCGACGGCTTCCTCGCCACCTTCGACGGGCCGGCGCGGGCGATCCGCTGCGCCGAGGCGCTGCGCGGCGAGCTCGACTCGCTCGGGCTGCAGGTGCGGTCCGGCATCCACACCGGCGAGGTCGAGCTGATCGGCGACGACGTCGGCGGCATCGCCGTCAACATCGGCGCCCGGATCGGCGCCGAAGCGGTGGCCGGCGAGGTGCTGGTCTCGAGCACGGTGCGCGAGCTGGTCGTCGGCTCCGGGCTCGAGTTCAGCGACCGCGGCGTGCGCTCGCTGAAGGGCGTTCCGGGTGAATGGCGCCTGTTCGCGGTCGACTCGCCGCCCGCGTAGGCCGGACGCCGGCGAGTCGGACGCCCGACGCCGGCAGTCCTCCTAGCTAGAGCCGCTCGCGCTCGCAGCCGCGGGCGCGGTCGACGCCGCGGTTGCCGCGGCAGACGTCGAAGCCGGCGCCGCCGAGCAGCAGGTCGGCGCCGCGCCCCCCGACCAGCCGGTCGCGGCCGGCGTTGCCGACCAGCCGGTCGCGCCCGCCGCCGCCGAGGATCCAGTCGCGCCCGGGACCGCCGAAGACGCGGTCGCGCCAGATCCCGGCTTTGACGACATCGCGCCCGCTGCCGGCGCAGACGATGTCTTCGCCCCTGAAGGTGCGGATTTCGTCGTTGCCGCCCCGCGCGACGACGACATCGTTGCCGCGCGTCCCGATCAGCAGGTCGTCGCCCATCGTGCCGACGATCGTCGCCGGCACGCCGGCGCAGGTCGGCGTGTGCCGCCTTCTCCACACCCGCGTGCGCTCGACCTCCAGGTTGTTGGCGCTCACCGGGTCGTAGGTGCGGCTCGAGACCCCGGCCGAGTCGGCGATCTTCCCCGGTTTGGAGACGCTGCCGGTGATCGTCACGACCGGGACCGTCGCCGCGGTGCCGACCCCGATCGTCCCCAGCTTGCAGGTCACGGTCGCGCCGGTGACCTTGCAGCTCCCCTCCGACACCGTCGCCCCGGAGGGTAGGTAGCCGCGCGGCAGCTTGTCGACCACCGTCACCCCGTCGGCCGGGTTCGGCCCCCAGTTGGTGACCCTGATCGCGTAGGAGAGCGGGGCGTTGAGCGACACCGGGTCGGGACTGTCGGAGATGTCGACGTCGAGGTCGGCCTGCGCGGTAGGGCTGGCGGCCCGCGAGCTGTCCTTCGCCATCGCGAGGGCGAGCGCGAGCACGCCGGCCGCCAGCGCGGCGACGCACAGGAGCCGCCGCGCCCGGCCGTCCGAGGTGTCTTTGCTGAGCATCGATCGCATGTCCCTCCGAACACGCCGCCGCCAACGCCGATGCGGCCGATTGTCACCGCGCTGACCTTCGTCGCCGCGGCGAACGCCTCCCGGACCTCGATCGCCAGCGCCGGTACGATGCTCAGTCCGCGGCTGGGTAGCTCAGTTGGTAGAGCACACGACTGAAAATCGTGGTGTCGCCGGTTCGATTCCGGCCCCAGCCACTGAAGGCTGGGCTCTGCGGTCGCCAGGGGCTAGATTCAGGACATGGACCAGAGCGAACGGGGCAGGCGCTTCGAGGAGCTCCACCAGGGGGCGACGTTCGTAATCCCCAATCCCTGGGACGCGGGCATCGCGCGGGTGCTGGAGGCGCTCGGGTTCGAGGCCCTGGCGACGACCAGCAGCGGCCTCGCCTTCAGCTTCGGCCAGCCCGACGGCACCGTCCGCGAGGACGAGGTGGTCGAGCACGTGCGGCGGCTGACCGAAGCGACCGAGCTGCCGCTCTCCGTCGATCTCGAAGAAGGCTATGGGGCGGCGCCCGAGCAGGCGGCGCGGGCGATCGAAGCGGTGGCGGCGGTGGGCGCGGTCGGCGGCTCGATCGAGGACTTCGACCGCGACCAGCGGCGGCTCTACGAGCCGGCCGAGGCGGCGGAGCGGATCGCCGCGGCGGCCGAGGCGGCGGCGCGGCTGCCGTTCCGCTTCATGCTCACGGCGCGGGCCGAGAACCACCTGCGCGGCAACCCCGACCTCGACGACACGATCACCCGCCTGCAGGCCTACGAAGCGGCCGGCGCCGATGTCGTGTTCGCGCCCGGGCTGCGCGAGCTCGACGACGTGCGGGCCGTGGCCGAAGCGACCGAGCGGCCGCTCAACGTGCTCGCCACCCCGACGATGAGCGTCGAGGAGATCGCCGCGGCGGGTGGGCGGCGGGTCAGCCTCGGCGGCTTGCTGGCCTGGGCGACGGTCGAGGCGATGGCCGAGGTCGCGGTGCGGATTCGCGACGACGGCGACCTCAGCGTCCTGCGCCCAGGGACCCGAGTGGCACGCTGGCTCGGCGGCGACTGAGCGGCGTTGGCGCTTTAGTCGCCGCATAGGGGGCAAAAGGCGCCAAGGTCAGCCTCCGATCCGCGGGACGTAGCAGCGCGACCGGGTCTCTCCGGCTGGTCAGCCGTGCGGCCGCGCGAGCCGCAGCCCGCCGCGCTCGCGCGCCGCCGCGGTGGCGTACATCGCCGGCACCGTCTCGACCGTGATCAGGCCGTGCTCGGGGGTCAGCTCGTCGGCCAGCTCGAACCCACGCCGGATGCGGTCGGGCCGGTCGATCACCGACGTGAGGATCGGCGCTCGCCGCCGCAGCTGCAACAGGCGGTCGCCATGGGGTCCGTGGTCGCCGTGGAATCCCCAGACGCCGCGCAGCGAGGTGGCGCCGGCGACGCCGTCGCGGCGCAGCCTCCGCACCAGCTCCTGGTGCGCGGGCCGGCCGTCCGCCAGCCTCGCCTCCGAAGTGAAGACGGTGAGCTTCTGCCAGAGGCCGAGGCCACCCGCGTCGGTCGCCGGCAGCGGGGTCGGGGCCTGGAGCAGCCGCCCGTCGCGCTTGCAGACGCGTACCCGCTCGATCGTCATCGTCGCCTCGGCCGCCAGCGAGGTCAGCTCGGGCAGCGCCGCTTCGATCGGCTGGCGCCGGCCGACCGCGACGATCATCATCGGCACCGAGCCGTTGCGGCCGAGGAAGCGCCCCCGGCGACGCTGCCCGCGGACGGTCCCGTCGACGCCGAGCAGCGCCGTCGCGCCTCCGACTCCGGCCCGGTGCAGGACCTCGCAGGCGGCGAGGAAGGCGGGCTCGCCGTCAGCTCGATCGCCGCGGCCGAGGTACATCGTCAGCTTCAGCTCGTCGCCGAGCTCGGCCGCGAGCGGTCCGGCCGACCCGCCGACCCGCCGCGCGCGCTCGAGGCTCAGCAGGCCGTGGCGCCGCAGCCGCAGGACCTCCTCCAGCAGCGCCTCGATCGCCGGCGCGCGGTCGACCGCCACCGCGACCGCCGGCAGGTCTTCGGAGAGCGTCAGCAGGCGGTCGGTGCGGAGGTGGTGGCGGAGGCCGAAGCCGGTGACGCCGCGCATCAGCAGGCTGGACTCGACCTCGTGCCGGGCGTAGAGGTCGATCAGGGCGTCGGCCACGAGCCGGCCGTCGGCGCGATCGCGCTCGCCGAAGTAGGCGGTCAGCTTCAGTCGCTCGCCAGCGTCGCCGCTCACAGCGCTCCTCCGACGACGCGGCCCAGCGCGGCGGCGGCGAGCCCGATGACGCTGCTGAGCAGAACGTTCGCCGCCAGCGCCCGCGCCTCGCCGTCCTCGCCGAGGCGCTGGCTCTCGAGCATCCAGGTGGAGAAGGTGGTGTAGGAGCCGAGGACCGCGGTGCCGGCCAGCAGGTAGGCGTGCCCGCGGACCGCGACGCCGAAGAGGAAGCCGAGCAGCAGCGCGCCGCTGGCGTTGACGACCAGCGTCCCGAGCGGGAAGGAGGAATCGAACCGCCGGCTGACGGCGCGGTCGACGAGGAAGCGGGCGATCGCGCCGCCGCCGCCAAGCAGGGCGACGCCGACCCAAACGAGTGCGCTCATGACCGCAGCCTCAGGCGGCGGCCGAGGCCGGTGGCCAGGTGCACCCCGACGAACCCGGCGGCGAGGCTGGCGGCGAGGTAGGCGATGCCGAGCCCGACGCGGCCGGCTTCGAGCATCTTCAGCAGCTCGACCTGCATCGTCGAGAAGGTCGTCAGCGCGCCGCAGAAGCCCGTCGCCGCGAGGGGCCGCCGGTAGGTGCTGATCGGCAACCGCTCCTGCAGGCGGGTGACGAGGATGCCGAGCAGGAGGGCGCCGGCGACGTTGACGGCAAAGGTCGCCCAGGGCCAGCTCGGCGCCGGGTCACCGAGAATTTCGACCAGCGCCGCCCGCAGCAACGCCCCGGCGAGGCCACCGAGGAATATCGCTCCAAGCTCTCGTCTGTCGACCATGACTTCCTTTCGCGCAGGCTTTTATCGGCGAAAGAAGCCATCAGCCGCGTCGGCGGCGGTTCGAGGGGTCGCGGCCCCTCGCCAGAGCCTCATCTGGCTGCGCGGCAGAATAGCCGAAACCCGAAACGGCGAAGCAAAAGTCGTGCTAATTGGGTGTTTTTAGGCATCGGTACGACGCGTATTCTCGTCCGGAGCCGTCTCTACCGTGGATCGCGATGCAAGCTCAAACGCAGATCGAGGCCCTGACCGAGAACGAGCGACCGCCGCTCGAGGACGCCCCGCTCCAGTCCGAGCAGGAGGAGATCGCCCGGGTGGCGCTGCGCGATCTCGAGGACGGCCAGCGGGTGCGCGGCGTCTACGCCGTCCGCGCCCGCGAGCTGCGGCGCAAGCGCAACGGCGACGCCTGGCTGCGGCTCTCGGTCGGCGACGCGACCGGCAGCGCCGAGGCGGTCTGCTGGGAGAGGGCGGAGGAGCTCTACGCGCTCTGCGGCAACGGCAGCGCCGTCCACGTCACCGGCGTCTTCGAAATGAGCGACCGCTGGGGGGCGAAGATCAAGATCGCCAAGCTGCGCTGCGCCGAGGACCACGAGTTCGAGGCCGACGAGCTGGCGCCCGGCTCGGAGGTCGACGTCACCGAGCTGGAAGCGGGCCTGCGGCAGCTGCTGGCGACGGTCCAGGACCCGGAGCTGGGGATGCTGCTCGACCGCTTCTTCGGCGAGGACTCGGCGACCTGGCCGCGGCTGCGCGACGCGCCGGCGGCGAAGACCTACCACCAGGCCTACCGCCACGGGCTGCTCGAGCACACGCTCTCGGTCGCCCAGGCGGTCTCCGCCGCCGCCAACTTCTTCCCCGGCATCGACCGCGACGTCGCCGTCGCCGGGGCGCTGCTGCACGACATCGGCAAGTGCGTCGCCTACAACGACGACCCGCTGGCGATCGACCTCACCGACGCCGGCCGCCTGCAGGGCGAGATTCCGCTCGGCTACTACACGGTGCGCCGCGAGATCGAGGACATCCCCGGCTTCGACCCCGCCCTCGCCCAGGCCGTCCTCCACGTCATCCTCAGCCACCACGGCTCGCTCGAGCACGGCTCCCCGGTCGTCCCCGCGACCCGCGAGGCCGTCCTCGTCCACATGATCGACAACCTCGGCGGCCGCCTCGGCTCCTTTGACCGGCTCGAGCGCAACCTGCCCGCCGGCGAGTCCTGGTCGGGCTTCGACCGCGCCCTCTCGGGCTCCGCGTACTTCGGCGAGCGCACCGGCTCGCCGCAGCGCTCCGCCGAGGCTCGCGCCGCCTAGAACTTCACCGTGCAGCGCTGGATCTTGTGGACGTTGCCCTCCGCTCGCTGGATGCACCTGACCAGCTTCTTCGGGCTGACCACTCCCTGCGACTCGGCCGCGTGAAATGAGCGCTTGATCTCCCGCTGCACCCGCCCGTTGACCGCGCGGATCGTCCGGTCGACGTCCTCGATCCCGGCGCCGTTCTTGCCGAAGCTCTGGTTGAAGCTCCTGCGGATCGTCTCGTTGGTTTCCCTGGTGATCTCGCCGGTCTTGTCGAGCACCGGCCGGACGATGAAGTAGCCGACCGCGGCGAGGATGCCGACCGTGACCAGCAGGCGGATCAGGCCGGACCCGAGGTTCCCCAGGAGGTTGCGCAGGATTTCCACGCCGAGTGCACCCTATCCGGCGCGCCGGCCGCCGCCTAAATAGCGGCTTTTCGGGGCTCCGAGGGGGGTGGAGCGGGATGTGGCGGGGTGCGGCCGCGGACTATCCTGCCAAGCGTGGCGAAGGACACCGAGAAGCTGATCCGCCAGCTCTCGTTGATCTCGTTCCTGATGGCTCAGGGGAGGCCGGTATCGGCCCTCGAGATCAAGCGCGAGGTGGAGGGCTATAGCGACATGAACGACGACGCGTTCGCGCGCCGCTTCTACGCCGACCGCGCCGAGCTGGAGAGCCTCGGGATCGAGCTCGGGGTCGAGAAGCCGGGCGAGGGGTTCTTCGAGGCCGAGCTGTACTCGCTGCCGCCGGAGAACTTCTACCTCGACGCGATCTCCTTCTCCGACGACGAGCTGGCGGCGCTCTCGACCGCGCTGCTGCTGCTCACCGACGGCGGCTTCGCCTACGCCGAGCCGCTGCGGCTGGCGCTGCAGCAGGTCGCCTGGGGCCACCCGAACCCGCTCGTGGAGGGTGAGCGGGCCCCGGTCGAGATGGCGATGACCGCCTCCGCCGGCGGCCGCGAGCTCTCGCAGCGGCTGTCGAAGATCGAGACCGCGATCTCGCGCCGCAAGACGATCGAGTTCACCTACTACACGATGGAGCGGGGCGAGGAAGAGAAGCGCAAGGTCGACCCCTACCACCTGGTCTTCCGCGGCGGCCAGTTCTACCTGATCGGCCACTCGCACGAGCGCGACGCGGTCCGCGTCTTCCGCCTCTCGCGGATCCAGGGCAAGGTCGGCTA
>JBFWMZ010000051.1:0-16554 GCA_050251335.1 Solirubrobacterales bacterium | reverse complement strand
GACGGCCCACTCCGGGATGACCCGCCCAGCCCTTCGCATCCCGCCCCGTCTGCCCTGACGCCCGAACCTTCGACGTTCTCATCGCAACCTCCTCGATCAGGTGTTGCGAGGACCAGTTGAATCCACCGAAGCCAGACCACGCGGGCCCCAGCCAGCTCAGCCCACGTCCGCTCCGGACCGCCCCCGCCCCTTCACCTCATACATCGCCTGATCTGCGAAGTGCAGGAGATCCTCGGGGTCCTCGACGTCGTGCGGCCAGATCGCCCGCCCGATGCTCGCTCGAATCGTGAAGCTCCGATCGCCGACCCCGAACGGGTGGGCAAAGACGCGGTGCAGCCGCTCCTGGACCTGATCGATCTGGCGCTGATCGCCGAGCCGCTAGGCGATCAGCGCGAACTCATCGCCGCCGAAGCGCGCGGCAGTTTCGGTCGGACCCAGCTGCCGGCCAAGGCGTCCCGACACAGCGGAGAGCAGTTGATCGCCAGTCTCGTGGCCGAACTCGTCGTTGACGGCCTTGAAGCCGTCGAGGTCGCAGAAGAAGAGACCGAGCGGCTCGCGGCTCGCCAAGGCGCGCTCGCTCGCCGCGGCCAGAGCTTCCTTGAAGCCGGTGCGATTGAGCAGGTCGGTGAGCTGATCGTGCCGCGCCTGGCGGGTGATCCGGTCTACGAGGCGCCCGTTCTCGAGCGCGGTCACCGCGTGCGCCGCGACTCCCGAGAGGCGGTCGCGGAGCTCCTGCGTGGCGGCCAGCCGCTCGGGCTGCTCCCAGACTGAGACGACGAGGCAGCCGAGCAGTCGGTCCGGGGTGGCGATCGGGACTGTGGCCGTTGCCGCCATTCCGAGCGCCTCGAAGACCCGGCCTGCCTGGCTCTCCTCGAGCGCGACGAAGAGCGGCTCGGGGTCGGGCTGCTCGAGCAGCCTCGCCAGCTGCGGGACCTGCTCGGGCCGCAGCCGCTGCAGGACGCCGCCGTCGTCCCCGGGGGCGGTACTGCCGACCGCCTGGCGTTCGAACTCCTCCAGCACCTCGTCCCAGAGGTAGACGCTGACCCGATCGCAGTCGATCACCGATGGCACCGCCTCGGCCAGTCGCCGCGCCACCGCCTCGCTCGAGCCGGCGTTGGCGAGCCGGCGGGCGAGATCGAGCAGGACGTGGGCTTCCTCGTAGCGCTGCTCCGCCTCGCGCAGCGCCGCGGCGCTGTCGAGCGCGGTGGCGGCGTAGCGGGCGTAGACCTCGAGCAGCTGGCGCTCCTGGGGGAAGAACCCAGAGCCCTCCTCATACATCGCCACTAGGCAGCCGTATTCGTATCGCTGCGAGCGAACCGGCACCCGCAGCCAATGGCCGGGGAGGGGCTCGGAGCCCGGGTCGAGGACGCGCCCGGCGAGCTCGTCGGCCTCCGTCTCGCCGAGTCCGTTGTAGTGACATCGCACCGACGCGTCGGGCGTCAGCCGTACCGCGAGGAGGTACCGCGGCGCCCTCACCTGCAGGGCCGCTCGGTCGGTGATCCGCGCCAGCGTCTCGTCGAGTTCGCCCGCCGCGATCAGGTCGGCGGCGGTGGCGAAGACGCTCGAGAGCCGCTGCGACATCGCCTCCAGCTGATCCTCCAGGGCAGCCACGCGCTGGGCCGGGTCCTCCTCCTGCTCGGAGCCCGAGGTCTCCCAATGCACGAGGTAGCGGCACGCCGCGGCGCCCTCGCTCTGACATTCGGGGTGCTCGACCGTGGCCGCAGGGCGCCCGAACAGCACCGTCGACTGGGTCAGCATGCCGCGTGTCCACTCGCAGTGCAGCGGATCGCGCTCGAAGCCCGGGGCGGCGCTGGCGCGGATCTCGGCAAAACCCGGCCTCACCTCGGTCGTCTCGAGGTCGGCGGCGGTGCTGAAGCGGTGCGCGGCGACCCCAACCTGGCGCAGCAGCTCCTCTGGCGAGCCGAGCCCGCGCAGCACCAGCGAAGTGGAGGAGGAGCCGAGCTGGCGAACCGCTTCTTCGCCGGCGTGGCGGGCGAAGTGCTCATCGCCAATCAACTCGGCCCCCGCTCTCCAGAGAGCCACCATCTCCCCGTAGGAGATCCAGTTGCCGATGTCAAGGAGATAGTCCACCGTGCGGGGACTCCTCGCCTCGCTGAGCAGCCATCCGACGGCTTCCTCGCCGCCGTGCCTTCGCACCAGCCCGAGTGCAACGGCGCTGAGCGCGCAGGAGAAGTCCTTGCCGGGATCGGGGTCGTCGATCGTGCCGCGCTCCGTCATCTGCGTGCAATCGGCCGTGCCAGAGCGCCTTTCATATCCGATTGGCGGGAACAGATTTCCTGCGCGGGCGGGATCGGCAAGCTGCTTGCGCTGATCCGTTCGGTCCTCCGGGAGGCGAATCCCGGGCCGCCTCGGCGTTCATCGATCGAAGACCCCCTCCGTTCAAGCGCTTCTGAACGAAGGGGCAACCCGATCTAAACCGCGACTAAAGAGAAGCGTCCGCCCGCCGATATACACCTCGGTTTTCAGTAGAGCGGGGATCGAGGCAGTCTTGGCATGAGCAGATCAACGAAGGTGGCGCTTTCGGCAATGGTGGTCGGCCTGCTCGGCAGCGTCGCCGCGCTCGGGCGTCTACGGGGTCTTCAGCGCCACCACTCAGAGTGCCGGCAACGAAATCACCAGCGGCACCGTCGAGTTCACCGACAACGACTCCGGCGCCGCCCTCTACAACGCGACCGGGGTCAAACCCGGCGAAACGCTGACCCGTTGCATCAAGACCACCTACACCGGCTCGCTGCCGGCCCTCGTCCACCTCTACTCGCCGAGCGCCCCCGGCCCGCTCGCCCAGTACATCGAACTGACGATACCCCAGGGGACGCAGGCGACCGCGACCTTCCCCAGCTGCACCGGCTTTAGCGCCGACGCGACCGGGGTCATCTACTCGGGAACCCTGCAGAGCTTCGAGCAGACCCGGAGCAGCTACGCGACCGGCGTCGCCACCGTCCCCGCCGGCAAATCGAGCTGGAGCAAAGGCGAAGCGCTCGTCTACCGCTTCCAGGCGACGCTGCAGGCGAGCGCACCCGACAGCAGCCAGGGCTGGAGCTCGGGCGTCCACTCCTTCGTCTGGGAGGCCCGGAGCCAGTAGCCCCCGCCTTCTTTCTCTTCACCGACACGCACCAGAGCAACAACCAACACCCAAGGAGAACCAAAACCATGAGCAAGCTGCAAAAGATCCTCGCCTCGACCGTCGTGGTCGGCGTGCTGGGCAGCCTCGTTGCGCTGGGCGTCTTCGGAGCCTTCAGCGCCACCACCCAGAACGCCGGCAACGAGATCAGCGCCGGCACCGTCGTCCTCTCCGACAACGACGCCGGCTCGGCGATGTTCAACATCACCAACGCCAAACCCGGTGAAACCTGGACCCGCTGCATCAAAATCCTCTACTCGGGCAGCCTGCCGGCGACGATCCACATGTACGAGCTCGGCGGCCAGGGGCCGCTCTCGCCCTACCTGAATCTGAAACTCGAGCAGGGGACCCAGGCCGAATCCACCTTCCCGAGCTGCACCGGCTTTACCCCGGACGGCACCAACGGCACCGGCGTCGACTACGAAGGCACCGCCTTCGGCTGGGTCGGCACCACCTACGAAACCGGCGCCCCGATCGTGCCGTTCGGCAAAACGGCCTGGGAACCGGGCGACTCGCTGATCTTCAAAGCAACCCTGACGCTCAAACCCGAAGCACCCGAACTAGCCCAGGGCAACACCACCGGCCAGTTCACGATCGTCGCCGAGGCCCGCAACAACAGCTAGGGCTGAGCCGGCAGCGGCAGGCGGAGGGCCCGATCTCTCCGCCTGGCGAGGGGTGAGATGAACCCGAGCGCACACAGAAACCTGGCGAGAGGAGCGGGTGTCCTGCTCGGCGTCGGCCTGGCGGCGTTTCTGCTGCTCAGCTCGCGGCCGGGGGCGGCCGGCTCGCCGCTGGCGGCGACCGTCCGAGTCGCAGTGGCCCCGACCGGCGAGCTGGAAATCTCCCCGGCCCCGCCGCAACCGGCGCTGGTCGCCCCCTCGCTGCGGCCGGGCGGGGAGCGGGCGGCGGGCGGCTTCGGGCTGCGGAACCAGACCGGCAGCGGCCTTGCCGTGGCGCTGAAGGCCGAGGCGAACTCGAGCGCGCTGAACGGCCTGCTCAGGGTCCGGGTCGGGGTCGGCGGCCGCCAGGTCGCCGACACGACCCTCGAAGGACTGCGCCGGCGGCCGCTGCGGTTGCGGCTCGATTCAGGACAGGGCACCCACCTGCGGCTCGAAGCCTGGCTGCCCAAGGACGTCCTCGGCGGCTACGAAGGCAGGCTGGTCACGGTGTCGCTGGTTCCCAAGGCGACGAGGCTGGGAGGCGGCAGGTGAAGCTGGCGCGCCTCTTCGCGATCTGGACGATCGCGTCCTTCGGGCTGGCGACCCTGCTCTCCACCGCCCTGCCGCTCGCCTTCGGTGCCCGCTCGATGGTGGTGCGCTCGGGCAGCATGACGCAGGCGATCCGCACCGGCGACGTCATCGTCGTCCGCCCGATCGCCCCGAGCGAGGCCGAAGTCGGCGAGATCGTCACCTTCAAGGACCCCGACGGCAGCGAACGCCTCGTGGTCCACCGGGTGCGGGCGATCGGCCACCACGGCGGTCGCTACTCGTTCACCACCCAGGGCGACGCCAACACGAGCAGGGAGCACTGGAGCGTCGCCGCCAACGGGAAGATCGGGACGGTCGCCTACCGGGTGCCGGCGCTCGGCTTCGCGGTCAGCTGGATCAGCACCCCCGCCGGGCGGGTCGGGCTGATCATCGTGCCGGCGCTGCTTCTGGCCGCCTCGCTGTTGGCGCGGATCTGGCGGGCCAGGCCAGAGGGCGCCCGGTGAACGGCGCTCGCGATCCGCGCCGCCGCCGGCCCCGGCTCGCCGCCGCCGTCATTTTCGCGGTTCTGCTGGCGCTGGCCGCCGCCTGCGGCGCCGTCTGGGCCGCCTACAGCGGCAACTCGACGAGCGCGGGCAACGAGCTCGTCGCCGCCACCGACTGGGTCGCCCCCACCGCCTCGGCCTCGGTGATCGGCAAGAGCCAGGGCGGCGTACCCGGCTACATCCACCAGGGGGGCAGCTACAACGTCTACGCGAACGTCGGCGACAGCGGCGCCCCACCCAGCGGCGTGTCGACCGTGAACGCGAACGCGAACGCGCTGACGAGCGGGCAGACCGCCGCCGCCCTCAGCTCCGGCTCGTTTCCGATCGGCGGAACGACCTACGGTTACCGGAGCGCCAACCTGACCGCGACCGCGGTCCTCGCGGCCGGCACCTACGAATACTCGCTGACCTCCAAAGACGCCGCTGGCAACAGCCGCACCCAGAGCGGCTACACGGTGGTGGTCGACAACACCGTCCCGACCGCGAGCGACGTCCAGACGACGAACAAAAGCGGCAACACGGTGGGCCGGCCGGAGATCGGCGACAGCATCACCCGCACCTTCAGCGAGCCGATCGACCCGAACTCGATCCTCGCCAACTGGAGCGGCGAAGCGACGAGCGTCGTCGTGCGGATCAACAACGCGACCAACGACACCCTGCTCGTCTACAACGCCGCCAACACGACCCAGCTGCCGCTCGGCAGCGTCAACCTGGGCCGCGGCGAATACGTCAGCTCGAGTGCCACCTTCGGCGCCACGGGAACCGCCTCGACAATGGTCCAGAGCGGCAACGCAATCACGGTGACGCTCGGCACCGCCTCCTCGGGCCCGAGCACGGCGTTCTTTGCCGGGACGATGAAATGGGTCCCATCGGCGAGCGCCTACGACTGGGCCGGCAACGCCGAGACCACGACGACGCGCAGCGAGACCGGCAGCGCCGACCGGGACTTCTGATGGCCATCGGAGCGACCCGCCACAAGACGATCGCCACGCTCGGGGTGCTGGTGGCGTTGCTGGCCGGGGCGGCGACCCTGCGGGCGGCGATCGGCGGCGAGCGGCCGGCGACGGCGCCCTTGGTGCGGGCCTCGGCGAGCGGCGCGATCTCGATGACCAACTCGAAGGACGGAACCGCGATCTTCACGCTCGACAACCTCGGTCCCGGCGACAGCGGCCAGGGCGAGGTGACGATCGCCAACAGCGGCTCGGCTCCCGGCTCGCTGACGCTCGCCTCGCTCGAACCGAGCGATACCCCGGGCCGCTACGCGGGCTGCTGCTGGAACGGCTAGTCCTGCGTCTCGATGAGGTCGCCTCGGCGGGGACGACCGAGGTCTACTCGGGCCAGCTCGGGGCGATGCCCGAACTGGAGCTGGGGACGCTGGCCGCCGGCGAAGCCCGCACCTATCGCTTCGTGGTGACGATGCTCGACGGCGGCCCGCCGTCCTCGCCCTACGTCGACGACAACCTCTACCAGCGGGCGAGCGCAGGCATCGGCTACGAATGGACGCTGAGCGAAATCGGAGGGGAAGAAGGCGAACCGGAAGAACCGTCGCCTCCGGTAGAACCCTCGCCACCTTCCCAGCCGGCGGCGCCATCGCCCGCCTCGGCTCCCGCCGAGCCGAGCCCGCCAGCGGAAAGCCCGCCGGGCGCAGGCCCCTGGCACGAAAAGCAGATCGGGACCCCTCATGCCGACCGGCTGATCGGCAGCTCCGAAGACGACATCGTCTACGCCCGCGACGGAGCGGACTGGGTCTTCGGCCGCGGGGGGCAGGACTTCCTCGCCGGCGGCGCCGGGGCCGACTGGCTCTACGGCGGCGCCGGCGACGATCGCCTGCGGGGCGGAGTGGGCCGAGACCACATCGACGGCGGGGCGCGGGTACGGATGTGGTCCTCGCCCGACTATTCCCGAGGGAAACGGCGAAGATCGAGCATTAGCAATCCGCGCGGGCTTGGCGCGAGGCTGGATTGGCGCACCTCGATCAAGTCTTCGGCTCTGAGGGCGCGAGGCCGGGGGGAAGCGGCCCCGGGGAGGTTTGGATACGGTGTCGCGAATCGTCCACCAGCTCTGGGGAGACCGCATGTCCAGCAATTACCTCGCCCCGTCGGCGCCGCGGCGATGGAGGCCCGCCTGTCGGCTCGGACTGCTCGTCCCGGTCTTCTTGGTGGCAGCGTCTCTCACCGGCAGCGCCGAGGCCTCGAAAATCGTCTATAGCTGCGCACCCGATCTCTGCGCGGTCGATCCCGAATCGGGCGTGTCCGCGCCGATCACCAGCGACGGAGCGAGCTCGGCCTACCAGTACCCGAGCCTCTCCAGGGACGGCAACCGACTCGCCGCGGCGCGGGCCTCCGATCTCGTCACCGGCACCTACGGCGCCAACCTGACCGAGGCCTGGGGCGGGACGCGCGACATGAACGACGTCGCGATCTCACCGGACGGCGCCGCCGTCGGCGAGAGCCACTCCTTCGTTGAAAACCGCTACGGCTGCCCCCTCACCGGCGGCTGCCTGGAACTGGTCGATCGCAGCGAGACCTACTTCCAGATCGGGCCCGACCCCGGGGCGCCCTTCGAGAGCTTCCCCGGCGGCGGCGGTGTCGGGTTCCTCGGCGACGCGTCGGTGCTCAGCTCCTTTTACACCCTGAGCACCGACACCTACACGATCTGCGTTGTCGCCGATCCGGCCGCCGCCGATCCATCCTGTGAGCCGCGGATCGTCTCGCCCTTGACCCTGTTCGCGCCCGCAGGATCGCCCGATGGAACCCTGATCGCCGTGTCGGTGGCCGATGCATCCGACAGGTCCGCGGTCAACCTCTATGAGGCGGCGACGGGAGCATCGGTGCGCCAGCTCGCCGACGCCGGTTCCGAACCGGCCTTCTCGCCCGACGGCAAAGAGGTCGCCTATGCCGGAGCCGGCGGCTGGATCTACGTGGTGCCGACCGGGGGCGGACCCGCCCGGCGCTTGGTCCAGGGTCTCTCGCCGACCTGGGGCGTCGGTTTCGGTCCCGGCCCCGCGCTCACTTCGACCAAAGCCCGCTATCGCAATGGCCGGATCGGGGTCAAGCTGCTCTGCGGCGGCACCACGACCTGCCGCGGGACTCTGCGCATCAAGAAGGGCAAGGTCACGCTCGGAACCCGCTCCTTCCGGCTGAAGGCAGGAGCCAAAGCGACCGTCTCGGTCAAGCCAACCCGCGCCGGGCAGCGAAGGCTCGAGCAGTCGCTTCCGTACCGAGTCACCCTTCAGCTCAAGCCCGAGCGAGGTCGCCGGGTGACCAAGACTTTGCCGCTGCGCCGCTGATTGAGTGTCCGGTGGTCGCGCCGGAGCGCGAGCCTCTCGAAGCTTTAACCGCGGACGCGCTTGGCGGTAAACGTCTCGTTGGAAGCGCACTTGCCCTCGAGAACGATGCCGCCGCCATTGACCTGGCGGTTCTTCAACCGGCCTTCGAGCTCGTACGTCTGCTTCGAGTCACCGGGCGGGTTCGCAAGCACGGTTTCCGATTTGGCGAAGCGGCCGTTGGACCGCGGCCTGACTTTGTCGAAGACAAACGGGACCTCGATCACCTCGATAAACCGCCGGGCCCAGGGTCGCCAGGGCTTCCACCTCGTCGAGCGGGTGCGGGTCCAAGGCGATCGCGGCGCCGCTGGTGGCGTCGAGGCCCGTGAGGCCGCTGCGCGACGCGCCGCCGATTTCGCTGAACGGCCCGGACACGTAGACGGTAGAGCCGGAGAGGGCGAGCCTGGTCACGGGTTCGTCGGGTTCCGGCGCCCAAGCGGTGCGTCCCGCTGGTCAGGTCGAGCGCCGCGAGGTATTCACGTTCGGCGTTGCCGCCGATCTGGCTGACAACCCCGCCGCGTAGACGGTCGAGGCGGAGACGGCGATATCCGCGACGCTCGAGCTCGGATTCGGGTCCCAGCCGGTCGCTTCGCCGCTGAGGCGATCGATCGCGGCGAGGTATTGGCGTTCCTCGCCGTCGATCTCTTCGAAGTCACCGGCGGCGTGGAGGGTCGTCGGGCTGAGCGCAAGCGAGTTGACGCTTTCGCTCGCGTCCGCCTCCCAGGCGGCCGGCACCCCGGTC
This sequence comes from Solirubrobacterales bacterium, assembly GCA_050251335.1. GTDB lineage: Bacteria > Actinomycetota > Thermoleophilia > Solirubrobacterales > 70-9 > VAYN01. The sequence continues at coordinate 7,595 of JBFWMZ010000051.1, read as the reverse complement.
GCGGTGCTCACCGCCGCCAGGTTCCGCCGCGGCTGGCTCCGATCAGATCGAATTCGCCGCCGACGTACAGGCTCGGGCCGGAGACTGCGAGGGCGTCGACCTGGGCGAACCCGGGCAGCGACGCCTCGGCGTTGGAGCTCCAGCTCCGCTGGGCGCCGCTCGAGCGCTCGAAGGCGGCGAGGTTCACCCGCGCCCATCCGTCGACTTCGGTGAACGACCCGCCCACGTAGAGGCTCGTCGTGGACACGGCAAGCGCCCTGGGAATGCCGTCCAGCTGTGGGCTCTGGGCCGTGGCCTCGCCGCTCGTGTTGTCGATCGCCGCCAGGCCGCTGCGTTCGACGCCTCCGATCGAGCTCAGCGCACCGCCGGCGTAGACGACCGAAGCGGAGGCCGCGAGCGCGAGCGCGCGCCCGTTCGCCCGCGGGTCCCAGGCGGTCGCCGCGCCGCTGGCCGCGTCGACCGCAGCCAGGTACCTGCGGTCCTCGCCGCCCACGGTCGTGAACTCCCCGGCGGCGTAGACCGTCGACCCGACCACGCCGAGCGCCTTGACCGGGCGGTTGAGGTTCGGGTCCCAGGCGGTCACCGCGCCGCTCGCCGCGTCAACCGCCGCGAGGTGGTTGCGGGCTTCGCCGCCGACGCCGGGGAAGGGGCCCGGCTCTCCCTGGCCGAACTGGCCGCCCACATAGACGGTGGAGCCATCGACGGCCAGGCGCCTCGACCGTCCAGCCCGCTTCCGGGTTCCACGCGGCCCAGGTTCCCGCTCGCGGTGTCGAAAGCGGCGAGGTTGAAGCGGTCTTCGCTATCGGCTTCTTTGAAGGCCCCGCCCACGTGCAGGGTCGTGCCGGAGCCCAACCCAAGCACCAGATATGACAGCTCGTGGACAGTCCACTACAGTCCCGATTCCCATTCTTCCGGGCAGCGCAAGATCGGTTCCCGCTCGAGCGATTCGAGCAGGGCCCAGCGCGGCAGCCCGCCGTCGAGGTTGCCGGCTTCGGGCTTGCCGCTGACTTCCTTGGCGACCGCGGCGGGGAACGGCGCTTCGCTGCTGGAGAACGGCTTTTCCGGCCTGATCGCCACCCGCCACCGGGGGCTGTAGGCAAGCATGTAGCTCCCCGCCCCCGCGAGCGGGTAGTACGGGTTCACTTCCCATTCCCAGATCGCGTTCGCTTCCGGGACCACGTATTCGGCTTCTGCCCAGTGTTCACCCATCTTCTCGGTGTGGAAGTCACCCCAGTAGTAGTCCCAGCAGACCAGGCCTGCCGTCAGTTCCCCCGGGGCGACCGTCGTCCATTCAGGGGAGCTGGCCCCGCTGCAGGAAGGCGCTTCGGGGAACGGCCATTCTTCCGGGTTGACGAACGATTCGTGCGTGATGCAGACGTTCTGCGTGAGGGCGACGTCCTTGTAGCCGTACCATTCGAGGCCGGTGTTGGTTTCGCTCACCGTCGGCAGGAAGGTCCGGTAGAAGGTGGCGCGCAGCCCGAAGCTGAGCTGTTCCTTGATCGCTGACCAGTCGCTGGGGAGGTTCCACAGCGGATCCTTGCCGGTCGTGTTGCTGGTCATCTCGCTGAGCTTGCCGTAGTCGCTGACGATCAGCGCCTTGAGATTTCCCATCGCTTCCTGCTGCGCGGACACCATCGCCGCGACGTGCGCCACCGTGTGGTCTACGGTGGTCTCGACCTGGAACGCGCTTTCGCCGGCCGGGGTGACGGTGAAGGCCTCCGCCAGGTTGAGGCCGGTGTCCATCAGCGTCGTTGCCGGCGCCAGCTCGGGCGAAACGAGCGCGCCGCCGATGATGGCGAACGTCTGAGCGAAGAGGAGCCATTCGACATGACTCACCTGTTCCTGCGGTGGGTTCACCGCCGCCTCGACGTTGTTGCCGATCGTCTCCAGTCCCGCCTGCTGTTCCCCGACCACCGCGTTCAGCGGGTAGAGAAGCCCGTTGTTGGAGGTGCTGAAGTATTCGTCGATGTGGTTGACCTGCTGGCTCTCTTGCCTGAACTCGGTCAGCGCCGTTTCGCAGTCGTCCTTGCTGAAGCCGGTCCCCTCCCAGCTGGCGCCCTCGGTCGGGCACTTGAAATCGGCTTCGCGGATGAGCAGCTTCAGGTCGAAGTTGGGGACCACGTACAGGTGACGGACTTCGTCGTCGCACTGGGCGCCGCAGATCTTTTCCGAGATATAGTGGCCGGCGGCGACCACGGCGGCGTCTTCGTCGCGGGAGCCGGGTTCGTACGGCCACGGAGTCCGCTGCTGGTAGGCGATCAACGGCAGTTCGAAGTTGCCGATCGCATCGGGGTTCGATTCGACGGTCGCGCCCGGCGTCGAGATCGAGGTGTTGGTGGCGGGGACGAGCGTTCCGAGGTGCCCGAGCTCGATCGTTCCCGCCAGGCGCACGACTTCCGGCTGGGTGTACTGGAGCATCGTGGTCGCGTTCTCGGCCGCCGGCACACCCGCGCCCGCGAGCGCGGTGCTGCCGATCAGCGAGTAGCCGCCACCGCCACCCGTCAGGAAGAGCCCCCGGCGACCGCCGAGGTTGCCGATGGCGACGGCCGCCCGCGCCCAGGCTTCGACCAGCTTGCGGCGTTCTTCTTCGGAGCTCTTCGACTGCGGCGGACGCGGCGGTTCGGTAGGCAGGGTGCCGATCGACTGCACCAGGACCAGCGCGTCACCGCCTTGGTGCCCTTCCAGCCAGGAGGCGAGCGCTTCGACTTCGCCCTGGGCGGTGACTTCCTGGCTGCCGGCGGCCGCGACCGCAAAGCTCTGCGAGGAGCGCAGCGCCAGACTGCCGGCATCGAGTTCGGCGACCAGCAAGCCGACCTGCCCCGATGACAGCGAGCCGCTCACCTTGGTCGGCCCCACCTGGGCGGTCACCGAGGTCGCCCCTCCGCCGACCCCGGTGGTGTTGGTGTCGTAGCTGAAGTAGGTCGAGGGCGTGAAGGTGTAGGTGGCTTCTTCGGGGTTCGTCATCAGTTCGTAGTTGGGGGCGATGTAGCCGCGCAGGGCGCCAGTCGTGCCGTTGCCGAGGGCGCCGGCCTCAGCGTTCCCCCAGCCCTGGCCGGCCGGGATCCCCTTGACCCCGATCGCGCTGAAGCTGGGGCTCCCGCTCGCCGGCGCCGACCACTTGCTGGAAGCGCCGATCTGGCTGGAGATTGCTCCCTGCCAGCCTTCTTCCTGCGGCAGTTCGCGCCCCTGGACGACGACGATCGTGCCGGGATTCGTATCGCCCGACTCGATCGCATCCAGCGCTTCGGCCGGGGCTTCGAACGTCCTCGTCCAGGTCGCCAGCGTCGTCGGGTCGATCATCAGCACCTGGACTGCGGCCTGCACGCCTTCCAGCGCGAAGAAGCTGCCGCCGAGCTTAACCCCCAGCTTGCCTTCCGACCCGAGGGCGAGCGTTTCGATCGGTTCGCCGATCGGCGGCACGTAGGACGGGGTGGCGGCGACCTCGACGAGGTCGCGGGCCGAACGACCCACCAGTTCGCCGGCGCGGGTGCGCTCGGTGACCCGGTTGGCGATCGAGTAGCTGCCCCTAACGTCGGGGCGGAAGCTGGGCCGCTCCGCGTGCGGGTGACGGAGGCGGACCTTGCTGCGCCTCGGGGCCGAGACGATCGTCCAGCTGTGCTCGAGCACCGTGCCTCGCCCCGACGGCACCGCCGCACCGCCAGGGCTGCCCAGCCGCACCCGATCGCCGGCGGCGACGCGGCGGGGACGGCCGGCGTCGGGGATCGGGGCGTGGGGGCGGACCCGCACGGTGAAGCGCCGCACGGCGCGGGTGCCGTCGTCGCGGGCGACCACCACCGCGACGCGGTTCCTGCCCCGGTGCAGCCCGGTGCTCGCCAGAGCGAGCCGTCGCGGAGGAAGCCGGCGTGATCGGCGAAGCGATCGCTCATGTCGCGGCCGTTGACTCGCACCGCCCACTGGTCGGCGCGCGGCGCGCTCAGGTGCAGCCTGGCGACGCCGGCGACGGGGCCGCGTGGAGCGCGGGCGCTGAGCAGGCGGCCGCGCGGCCGCTTGTGAGAGAGCTGATGTTTGCGAGCGACGATCAGTTCGCGGCCCCAGCGAGTGCCGGCCGGAGGAATCGGCGAAGGTGATGAGGAGGAAGTGGAAGCCGCGGCCACCGGCGAGCCGGGTCGGGATGCGGGCGGCGTAGCGGCCGTCGCCGCGGCGCTTGAAGCGGCCGGTCAAGCTGCGACCGTCGATCCGCGCGCGGACGCTCTCGGCGTTCCGCGGCAGGGCGGCGAGGACGCGGAACGAGCGCCCGGTGGCGATCGCGTGGCCCTTCGGAGGTTGAAGGATTCTCGGAGGCGAAGGGTGGAGGATCTGCGAGGCCGCCGCGGCAGTGGATCCAGCGGCCTTCGCCAGCGCCGCCGGGATAGCGAGGAGCGCGAGCGAAGCGGCGACGAGACGGAGAGCGCAGCCCGGGATCGTTGGCTGACGCGTCTGGGAGCGGGTCACCGGATTAGGATCGGCAGCGGCAGACCCTAACCTTAGTTTTGGGTAGAGGCGCCAGGAGGCGCGCTTCGGCGGGCTTCGATCAGCTCGGCGCCGATGTTGATCGTCACGTCCCCGCCCCTGCGCAGCGGCACAGCAGGTTGCCACCGAGCGGCTCGATCGCCCGCTCGTTGCCTTCGGCGAGCAGATCCCGAACTCGTCGCCGCCGGCCCGACCGAGCCCGTCGTCGCGGCGCAGGCGACGGCCGAGGCGCGCGGCGCTCTGCTTGATTCACCTTGTCGCCAGAGCCGTGGCCGAGCGTGTCGCTGACCTGCTTGATCCGGCCGAGGTCGAGCAGCAGCACGGTGCTGCGCCGGCCCTGGCGGACGCAGCCGCTGGACGCCTACGGCCACATCCACCAGGAGGTCGTCAACGACAACCACGATCCCGACAACACCGGTGCCGTGCTCTACTCCGACATCCTCTTCGCCCTCGCCCTCTATGCGACCCGGGAGCGGCTGGCCGGTCGCGGGTCGCCACCCGCCGCGTCTGAAAGGGGCTGACACCGCTCCCGCGACACGATCCGGCTCGTCGCCCGCTACCTGGCGACGGCGCCGGGCGAGGTGACGGTGCGCTTCCGCAGCGGCGAGGGCAAGCAGGGTCGGCTTCTCGGCACCCTGAGCCGCACCTTCCTTGAGCAGGACCGCCTCCTCCGGGTCATGAAGAAGCTGCCGGCGAAGCAGATGAAGCTGCTGCGACGCGAGCACCACGGCTTCCAGGTCAGCGTCGCCCTGGAGGGCGCCCCCGGCTACTGCGCGCGATCGTTTACCAAGGACCTATCGATCGGCCGCCTCGACTCCGACCAGTTGGTGTGGTTCCAAGCAGACTCCTCGCGCCACGCCCTGCCGGACGACTCGCGCTGACCGATTCGGTTCCCCGAAACGAGGCGACGCTGAATAGACCCCGGCCCTACGATCCGGATTGGTCGCCACGCAGACGCCGCCGCTCAATTTTCCATCCGCAGGTGTTGGAGCGGGCAGGAGCCGCATCACGCCGGAGCAGATGAGCAGCTACCACAACATCCTCGTCGCCTTTGACGGCTCGGCTGACGCCGCGGCGGCACTGCAGCATGCAGTTGTGCTGGCCCGCGATCAAAATGCGCGGCTGACGCTGCTCACCTGCGACGTGCCGCTGCCGGCGAACGTCGATGCGGCGCCGGTGCCCGGAGAGCGCCTCACCCTCCGGGCGAGGATCCTTCGCGACGGCACTGCGAAGATCCCGCCCGACGTCGGGGTCACCACGCTGTTGCGAAGCGGCGATGCCGCAGCTTCGATCCTTGCGGTCGCCGCCGAGGGAAGCCACGATCTGATCGTCATGGGCTCCCATGGCCACAGCCGCCTGCACCGGGCGCTGCTCGGCTCGGTCTCCGAGCGGGTCCTGCGCGAGGCGGCGTCCCCGGTGCTGCTGATGCGCGCCGAGCGGGCGGCGGCTTAGCTCTCGCCAACAGCTTCCTTAAAGCGCGGGGTGGCAAGGGCGCCCCGCGACCGATCAGGGTTCCCGAAAGGCGTGGATCGCCCCAGAACATTTGCCAACCACCTCCGGATTACGGGCGACTACCGGAAACTGGAAATCGGAGTCAATCAACGACACTCGCCGCCGGAAAAGCCACCAGTGGCGTGAACGGAGGGGAGTTGATCGAAGCACGCCTCGATGTCTGCCTCCACGATCCACTCGTAGGAGCGGCTCGTGAAGAAGTGCACCTCGGCGATCGCGTCCTGCGCTCGGCGTCCCGGCCGGAACCCATACGAGCACGGCTGAAAGTCGACCTCGAAGATCGGCTCCAGCACCAGCTTGAGCGCGGCCTGCACTACCCGGTCGCGGACCGTGGCGATCCCCAGGCGACGCAGCTTGCCGCCGCGCTTGGGGATCTCCGGGCCGTTGTCGCACCGCAGCAGCTCCGGGGCGCCGCGCTCGGCGCGGAGCCCCTCCAGCGTCGCGACGACCCTTCTCGGCGTCGATCGAGCGCTCGACCAGCATCGCCAGCGACTCGCGCGTGAACTCGTCGACGATTTTGAGCAGCTTCAACGACCTGCCGTCGGCGGTCTGGTCGAACTGGAAGTCGAATGCCCACACGTGGCCGGGGCGGCAGGCGCGCAGCCGCTCGGCCGGGACCGTGGAGTCACCGAGCCGCCGGCGCTTTGCCTTGCGCTGCGGCACCCGCAGCCCCTCGCAGCGCCAGAGCCGCTGCACGCGCTTCCGGTTCACCTCCCAGCCCAGCCCTCGCAGATGGTGATGCGCCCGCCGGTACCCCCACCGCGGCCTCTCCTGGGAGAACTTGCGCAGCTCGGCGCGCAGCACCGCGTCATCTGCGGCCGGCTTCGGCTCATGGCGCTGCGTGGAGCGGTGCTGCCCCACCACCCGGCACGCCCAGCGCTCGCTGACGCCGAGGCGGTCGCGGAGCATCGCGACCGCCCGGCGCCGGCGGGCTGGGCCTACCAGTTTCCCGACGCCACCTCCTTGAGCGCCCGGTTCTCGAGCTCCTTGTCGGCGACGATCTGCTTCAGCTCGCGGTTCTCCTTCTCCAAGCTCTTCAGCCGCTTGACGTCGTCGGCCTTCATCCCGCCGTGCTGGTTGCGCCAGCGATGGAAGTTCTGCTCGGAGACCCCGAGCTGCTTCGCCACCTCGGGTATCCGCTTGCCTTCGCCGAGCATCCGCTCGGCCTCCCGGAGCTTGCGGACGATCTGCTCGGGGGTGCCTGCGTCGCTTTTGGAGTTCCTTCCTCGCCCATGGTCGTGGGCGCGAGAAACTCTCACAAGGGTCGGACCGATTTTCGGGGGTCCGGTCAGGGCCTTACGAATGCCACCGCTCAGCGCCGCGCTCTCCGAGCGTCATGCGTGGCGACACGAAACCGCAACGTGACTGGCATCTTTCGGGATGCATGCGAGGGCTCGGTGCCTACTTTCGAGGTGCAGGCTCTGCGGAGCGCCCTTCAGCCGACCCATGTTGATCTGCGGATGAGGACTCAGCCTGGGGACGGCGTCCGGGAACCAGAAGCGCGGCGAGAAAGGCAACGAACATGGCCACCGCGGACATCACAAAGGCATCGGTGTAGCCCACCTCCTCGGGAAGCCCGGTGCTCGGGCTTACCTGACCAGACACGATCGAGG
>JBFWMZ010000050.1:0-17109 GCA_050251335.1 Solirubrobacterales bacterium | reverse complement strand
GCCGACAAGGTCGTCGGCTTCCACTTCTTCTACCCGGCCTCGGTGATGCCGCTGGTCGAGGTGATCGTCGGCGAGGACACCTCGCAGGAGACGGCGACCGCCGCCTACAACTTCGCCCAGGCGATCAGGAAGCAGCCGATCGTCTGCGGCGAGGTGCCGGGCTTCGTCGTCAACAAGATCCTGATGGCGACGATCGGCGAGATCTGGCGCGCCCAGGAGGCGCAGGGGCTCTCGCTGGCGGCGATCGACAGGGTGATCGCCGAGGCGAAGGTCGCGCCGATGGGGCCGTTCTTCCTCACCGACCTGCTCGGCCTCGACACGGTCCTGCACGTCGCCGAACACCTCAACCGCTCCTACGGCGAGACCTTCTACGTCCACGAGGGGCTGCAGGGCCTCGTCGGCGAAGGCAAGCTCGGCGCCAAGAGCGGCGGCGAGGGCTTCTTCAAGGAGGGCCAGCAGACGATCCCCGGCGAGGCCGAGCCCGACGGCGAGGAGCTGATCGCGATGTTCACCTGCCGGGCGCTGATCGAGTCCTGCCTGCTGGTCGAGGAAGGCGTCTGCTCGGTCCGCGACGTCGACCTCGGGATGATGGCCGGCGCCGGTCTCGACCCCCGCCGCGGCCTGCTGCCGCCGTTCTGGAAAGCCGACGTCGAGGGCCTCGACAAGGTGCTCGAGCGGATGGAGGACCTGGAGGAGAAATACGGCGAGCGCTTCTCGCCGCCGGTCACCCTGCGGCGCCTCGTCGCCCAGGGCCGGCTCGGGATCGCCAGCGGCCAGGGCTTCTACCCCTACCCGCAGCCCGATGAGGGCGAGCAGCCGGACACCGTCAAGCTGGAGACGCGCGACGGCGTCGCGATCGCCTGGCTGGCCAACGCGCCGATGAACGCCGTCTCGCCGGACGTGGTCCGCGACCTGCGCACCGTCTGGGACCGGGTCAAGGCCGCCGACGGCATCGGCGCGATGGTGATCGCCTCCTCGGTCCCGGTCGTCTTCTCGGCCGGCGCCGACATCAAGGCCTTCACCGCGATGGACGAGGCGAGCGGCAAGGAGCTGATCGACGCCGGCCACGCGCTGCTGCGCGAGCTCGGCAGCGAGGGGGTGGCGACGATCGCCGCCGTCAACTCGATCGCCTTCGGCGGCGGCTGCGAGCTGGCGATGGCCTGCGACGTGCGGATCGCCGCCGAGGCGGCGGTCTTCGGCCAGCCCGAGATCAAGCTCGGGATCATCCCCGGCTTCGGCGGCACCCAGCGGCTGCCGCGGCTGGTCGGGCCGAGCAAGGCGCTGGAGATGAACCTCGTCGGCGACGCGGTGCTCTCCGAGGAGGCGCTCGAACTCGGCCTCGTCAACCGCGTCGTCCCCGACCACGAGCTGTTCGAGACGGCGCTGATGTGGGGACGGAAGCTGGCCGCCCAGGCGCCGATCGCGGTCGAGCAGATCAAGCGGGTCTCCGCCAACGGCGACCTCGACGCCGGGATCGAGGCCGAGAAGCAGGGCTTCGCGACCGCCTTCGAATCCGAGGACGCCAAGCAGGGCATCGCCGCCTTCCTCGGCAAGCGGACGCCGAAATGGAGCGGCAGGTAGGACCGGCGGCCGACGGGCCGATTTCGGGAGCATGATTCCCGAAATCGGCCCGTCGGCGGGCGCGGAGGCGCTGGCCGAGCTGCTGCGGGGGGCCCGGTCGGCGGTGGCGCTGACCGGGGCCGGCGTCTCGGTCCCCTCCGGGATCCCCGACTTCCGCAGCCCGGGGACCGGGCTCTGGGAGAGGGCCGACCCGATGGAGGTAGCCCACATCTCCGTCTTCGAACGCGACCCGGCGCGCTTCTGGCGCTACTACCGGCCGCGCTTCCAGACGCTCGGGGACAAGCAGCCGAACGCGGCCCACGCGGCGCTCGCCGAGCTCGAGCGGCGCGGCCTGCTGGCCGGGGTGATCACCCAGAACATCGACCGCCTGCACCGCGCCGCCGGCTCACGCGAAGTGGTCGAGGTGCACGGGTCGATCGATACGAGCAGCTGCCGCGCGTGTGGCTCGAGCTTCGAGCTCGAGCGGGTCGAAGAGCTGTTCGACGCCGCCGGCGTGGCGATCTGCGCCGAGTGCGGCGGACCGGTCAAACCCGACGTCGTCCTCTTCGGCGAGCTGCTGCCCGAAGCGGCGATGGCGCGGGCGCAGGAGCTGGCGGAAGCGGCCGAGCTGATGCTCTGCGTCGGCTCTTCGCTCGTCGTCCACCCGGTCGCAGGGCTGCCGGAGGTGACGCTCGAGCGCGGCGGCGAGCTCGCGATCGTCACCCAGGGCCCGACCCCCTACGACGAGCTTGCCGCGGTCAAGCTCGGGGGCGAGGTCGAGGAGGAGCTGGGAGCGCTCCTCGCCGCGCTCGGCTAGCCGGCGCGCCTGACCCTGACGTCCTGGCCGGCCGTGAACTCGACGCCCTGCTGTTCGCAGTTGCCGAGGATCGTCTCGGCCCGCGGCCCCGTGTAGTTCGAGGCGTGGGTGCAGATGTCGACCGCTTTCTGGCCGCAGGCGTTCAGCGTTTCGGCCCCGACGACGCCGGCGACCGTCGGGTTGATGCAGCCCTGCGCCGGGCCCGGCCGGCTGTCGCCGGCGGTGAAGGCGACGATCGCCAGCATCGCGACCACGGTCACGATCAGGGCGCCGAAGGCCGCCTTCAGCTCGCGCGAGCTGAGCTTGTAGAGGGGCGTGGTCTGTCGCTCGTAGTGTCCTTCGAGTGGCATGGCCGCCAGCCTAGAGCGCCGCTCGCGGCCGCGACATCGCCACTCGGGCGAAGAATCGGCGCCGATCTTTGGACACCTGTACGTGGTCGCGCCCGCCCGGGGGCGACAGGGTTCGATCGTCTCGTTCGCACGTCCATCGAACGAAAGGAAGCAGCGGACTCATGGAATGGTTGAGCGAAGGCGCCAACTCATGGCAGCTCACCGCCGCGACCCTGGTTGGCTTGATGAGCATCCCGGGGTTGGTCGTCCTCTACGGCGGCGTAATGCAGAAACGCTGGTCGGTGAACTCGATGATGATGGCCTTCGTCGCCTTCGCCATCGTCCTGATCCTCTGGGTCCTGGTTGGGTTCAAACTGGCGTTCGGGAACCCGATCCACCTTGCCGACAGCGGCTTCTTCGGGAACTTCTGGGGTCAGCCGGCCTCGATCCTGAACAGCCACAGCCTGCTCGAACAGGCGAGCATCGGCGAGCTGCCGGAAGAAGAATTCCTCTTCCCGTTATCGACCCTGGCGTACTTCCAGATCGTCTTCGCGGCGATCACCCCGATCCTGATGCTCGGCTCGGTCCTGGGGCGCTTCAACTTCAAGGCGTGGATCCCGTTCGTCGCGCTCTGGACCCTGCTCGTCTACACGATCAACGCCTTCCTGATCTGGGGTGGCGGCTGGTTCGCCCAGCAGGGCGCGATCGACTACTCGGGCGGCTACGTCATCCACCTCGCGGCCGGGGTCTCCGGCTTCGTCGCCGCGGCGGTGATCGGACCGCGCCTGCAACGCGACCGCGAGGTCGACGCGCCGAACAACCTGGCGATGGTCGCGGTCGGCGCCGGCCTGCTGTGGATGGGCTGGAACGGGTTCAACGGCGGTGACTGGTACAGCGCCGGCGAAGTCGCCTCCGCCTCGCTGCTCAACACCAACATCTGCGTCGCCGTCGCCTTCCTGGTCTGGGTCGCGATGGACTACCTGACCGGCCGCAAGCCGAGCCTGATCGGCAGCGTCAACGGGATGATCGTCGGGCTCGTCGCGATCACCCCCGCGGCGGGCTTCGTCAACGGCTGGGCCGCGATCGTGATCGGCGTCGTCGCCTCGGTGATCGTCTACCTGGCGCTCAACTACCTGAGCCGGGTGCGGCCGTTCCGCAACGTGGACGACACCCTCGGCGTCGTCTACACCCACGGCTTTGCCGGCGTCGCCGGCGGTCTGCTGACCGGCATCTTCGCCAACAGCCTGATGGCCGGCGAACACGAAGGCCTGATCTCCGGCGGCGGGCTGCACCTGCTCTGGGTGCAGGCCTACACGGCCGCCTGGGTGATCGCCTTCTCGGCGATCGGGACCTTCATCCTGCTCAAGCTGGTCGGGCTGGTCGTACCGCTCCGGATGTCAGAGGCCGACATGGAGACGGGCGACATCGCCGTCCACGGGCACGAGGTCTACCCCTCCGACGTGCCCTCCCTTGGCTATCCCTCCGGGGTGCCGGCGCCGGCAGCGGCGCCGTCCCCGGCTCCGGGAACGGCCTCCTAGAGAGCGGAGCCCGGAGGAGCCAACCGCACGGAACCGCCCCCGCCCTTCCTCCGCGGGGGCGGTTCCGCGTTCGGCCGCCGCTGCGACCATCGCTCAGACTTGACTTGCGAGAGACCTACAGGAGGCACGTGAGATGGCACTGAAGATCATCGTTTCCTACGACGACACCGACAACGACCGCGATGCCCTGGCCCTGGGGCAGCTGCTGGCGGTGGGCGGCGCCGAGCTGGCGCTCGCCTACGTCCGCCACTCCTTCGGCGAATCGCTGGAGCAGAAGCAGGCGGAGGAGCTGCTCGACCGGGGCGCCGCCTCGGTCGGCACCCCGGAGATGCCGAAGCACGTCGTCGTCAACCCGGCGACCAGCGTCGGCCTGATGGAACTGGCGGAGCAGGAGGACGCCGACGTGATCGTCTTCGGCTCCGAGTACCGGACCGCGCGCGGAACCCTGAAGCCGGGCATCTCCGCCCACAAACTGCTGCTCGGCGGGCCTTCGGCGATCGCCGTCGCGCCGGCCGGGCTGCGCGAGGGCGCGGCCGGGATCGGCACGGTCGGCGTCATCGACGAGGGCGACCCCGCCGCCCGTGAGACCGCGCAGAGCCTGGCGGCGGCGCTCGGGGCCACGGTTGCCGAGTACGAGACGGGCGGGCTCGACCTCCTGGTGGTCGGCTCGCGGCCCGAGGCGCCGGCCGGCAAAGTCGTGCTCAGCGCGCGGAGCGACTATGCCGTGGAGGCGGCGAATTACCCGGTGCTGGTGGTCCCGCGGGGGGTTTCGCTGGAGTTTTAGGTTGATGTGGCGTGGGCGGCTGGCGTGGCGCGGCGGCTGCCGATGTGCGCAGAGGCGGCCCTCGCGGGCGCGAGGAGAGCGCCGGGGGCTCGTGGCGAGCGCCGGGGGCTCGTGGCGAGCGCCGCTCTGGCCGTGTTGCCGCCGGGGTCGGGGTCGGGCCGGGCCGGAGGCGCGGGGGCGATCGCGAGGGCCCGCTTCGATGAGGTTGCCTTTTGCGTCGCTATTCGACGCAAGAGGCAACCTCGATGGCTGGCGCAGCTCTGTCCGGCTGCAACGGCTTGGAGCTCGGAACCGGGGAGGCGGGAGCCCGGACCTCGGCTCCGTAGGCGGGGATAGGGGGCGCTCTCCCCGGAAGCGGCGGAGGGTGACCCCTAGCGCCGGCCTCGAATCCCGCCCGGAGGCGTCCCTCGAACCCGCCCTAACCGTCAGCCGCCGGCCTCTGAACCACGAGGATCACCGCCGCAACCGACGGATCCCCCTCGTCCAGCCGCGCCTTGACCTCCTCCAGGTCGACGCTCTGCGACCGCTGTCCGGACACCAGGCCCGCCAGGGCCTGCACCGCCGAGTCGGTCTCGATCACGATCGCGGCCGGGCCCGCGGTGCCCTCGCGGCGCGCCTGCACCGCCTCGTTCAAGAGCCGCTCGGTGACGAACTCGCCACCGCGCTCAGCGTTCGACCAGCCGTTCCCGAAGGAGAGCTCGGGGTTGCTCAGCTCCGGCCCTTCGAGGATCCGCAACTGCGCCTCTTCCGGTAGCCATTTGCGGTCGCCGAGCTCGATCGGCCGCCTGTCGAGCCAGGGCGCGACGATCGAGCGCTGCACCACCGCCTCGCTGAGGTTGAACGCGCGGGCGTGTTTGATCCCGGCGGCGATCTCGACGTGGAAGGCCACGACCGCGACGCTACCGCTTCCGCAATGATCCGCGCCGTGGACGCCACCCTCCCCGACGCTGTCATCTTCGACAACGACGGCCTCCTGCTCGACACCGAGTCCGTCTGGACGCGGGCCGAGGAAGACCTCTTCGAGCGCCGCGGCCTGACCTTCACCCGCGCAGACAAGCTCGAGCTGGTCGGCACCTCGGCGGCGATTGCCGGCGGCATCCTCGAGCGCCGGCTCGGCGAAGCGGGCCGGTCCGAGGCACTGATCGAGGAGTTGAACGAGCTCGTCGTCGCCGAGCTGGAGCGCGGGGTGGAGGCGATGGTCGGCGCCCGCGAGGTGCTGGCCGCGCTCGGCGAGCGCGGCACCCCGCTGGCCCTCGTCTCCAACTCGCCGGTCGTCTTCGTCCGCCGCTCGCTGCAGATCGTCGGCCTCGAGGACTCCTTCGACGTGATCCTCAGCGCCCACGAAGTCGGGGCGCCGAAGCCGGCCCCCGACCCCTACCTCGAGGCCTGCCGGCGGCTCGGGATCGACCCCGGGCCGACGGTCTTCGCGCTCGAGGACTCACCGAGCGGCGTCGCCGCCGCGGTCGCCGCCGGCCTGACCGTGATCGGCATCCCCTCGGTCGAGGGCGTGGCGCTCGACGAAGCCCACCACCTCGCCGAAAGCCTCCGCGACCAGATCGTCATGACCCAGTTGGTCCTTTAGGAGAGGATCGGGCGGTGCCCAAGCTCTTCGGCTTCGCCCAGCTCGACTTCGCCGGCGCGCTGCCGCTCGCCGACGGTCGCTACCTGCAGCGCGCCGACGGCGAGGAGCGGGTGCTGGTGACGAGGACGCTCGGCTCGCCGCCGCAGCCGCACCGGCGGCGCCGGCGCGCCAAGGGGGTCGAGCCGGAGCCGGCGGCCGCGGCGCTGCCGCTGTCGCGGGTCACCGCGATCCGCGCCTTCGCGCCCTTCGCCGACGAGGAGGAGGCGCGGCGCTGGCTCGAGCAGGCGAGCGAGGCGGAGGAGACCGCCGACGAGATCGTCGCCGACGCCATCGCGCTGCTGAACCAGGCGCTGCACGCGCAGTGGGTGGCGGCGGCCGAGCCGCACTCGGCCGAGCTGACTCCGGAGCGGGCGGTGGCGGTGCGGATCGGGTTCGGCGCCGGCGAGGAGGTCGCCGAGGGCCGTTTCAGCGAGGCGCGCGAGGTCGACGTCTGGGCGACCGGCGCCTCGCGGCGGCGCCGCCGCGAGGAAGGGATGCAACCGCAGGAACGGGTCGCCGCCGTGCTCGGCGGCCGCGAGCGGTTCGGCGTCTGCGAGACGCTGCTGCTGCGCGCCCGCGCCGACCTCGACGCCGGCCGCCGGCGCGAGGCGGCGCTGCAGTTGCGGATCGGCCTCGAGGCGCTGCTCGCCGAGCTCGGCGAGACGAATGGCGGCGAGGACCACGCCGCGGACCTCGCGACGCTGGGCGAGAACCGCCGCGAGGCCGGCGAGGCCGCCAACCAGGCGCTCGCCGGCGAGCTGTCGCCCGAGCGCCTCGCCCAGGTCGAAGAGCTGCTCGCCCTCTGCGAGCGGGTGCTGCGCCGCCGGCGCCTGCTGCGCGGCTAGGAGTCCTTCGCGGCTCAGTCTTCGCCGGAGGAGAGGACCCCGGTCGCCGGGTTCTTCTGCGAGCGGTCCGGTTCGGAGAACTTCGACGGCTCGATCGGCACTTCGGGATTTTCGATCTGACCGAGGCGGTCGATCAGCCGCTGCCACTGGTCGGGGTCGAGCAGGGCGTTCCCCTGCGCTTCGAACGGGTTGCCCGATTCGACCGGGCGGAAGCCGATGTGGACATGGTCGAAGTGGTCTGCCATCGCGAAGCTGGCTTCGCCGGGCAGGTCCTCGAGCGAGATCACCTGATGCGGTTCCATCGTTCCCTGCAGCGTCAGCACCTCCTTGATCAGCTGGTCGGCCAGGGTCGCCGGGCCCTGGTGGCCGGTGACCGGGACACCGTCGATTTCGGCGATGTCGACCGCGTCGCCGGTCGAGTGCTCGGAGACGTTGCCGGAGGTGGTCAGGTAGCTGTGGCCGCACTTCAGGGCGGTGATCGTCAGCTCGTCGAAGCCCCTGGCGCGCAGGTACTCGAGCACCGCCAGCACCCGCCGGTCGATCTGGCCGGTTTCGACGTCTTCGCGGCCGCAGGGATAGATCTCGAGCCCCTTGTCGGCGAGCACCCGCTGGATCAGCGCCTGCTTGGAGAGCAGCAGGACGCCGGCGCCGCTGAGCCGCTTGTTGAACGGGTTCTTGCCCTTGGCGCGATAGATCGCAGTCGCTTCCAGCAGCTTCCAGCCGTCGAGGATCGGCTTCGGGTCGATCCGCGGCGCCCCCTTGCCGGCCGGGCGGATCGAGAAGTTGAGGTGCGGGTCGACGCCGCGCTCGGCGGCCCCGATGCGGCCGAGGACGGTGCCGGCGATCACCTTCGAGCCGACCCGCAGCTTGCCGTCGGCCGGCAGGACTTCGGTTTCGGCCTCGCCCTTGCCGCCGCCGGCGGCGAACTTGCCGGCGCTCGCCTTGGCGTCGCCGCCCCTGCCGTCCGCGCCACGGCCGCCTTCGGCCCGCTGGGGCAGAGCCCTCAACCTCGGCCTCAGGTCCTGGGTTTCGACCGGGACCTGTTCTTCCTTGCCGCTCGGCAGCACGATCGAGCGGTGGCCGCGGACGAGCTTGCCGAGGTCGGCGTAGGTGTAGCGGTTGCCGTAGGTGTCTTCGAGGACGACGAACTTGCCCATTCCCGGGCTCTCGCCCATCTTGCGGATCACGCCGTCGTTGACGGCGACGACGGGCGAGTCCTTCCTGGCGAAGACGTTGATCCCGCGCCGGGTCGGCGAGGAGGAGATGATTTCCGCCGCCGAGCCCGAGATCTGCGCCTCGCCGCCGTTCTTGGCGATCGCCGCCCGCGCGGCGACGTCGTCGGCGTAGCGGGCGTTGGCGGCGACCGGGAAGTGGGCGCCCTCGGTGAGGCCGGTCAGCGAGCCGACCAGGGTGCTCGGCAGCTTGCCGTAGGCCCGCGCGTAGAGCAGCACCTCCTGCACGTACCAGTCGGCGTGGTTGTAGGCGAAGATCGCCTGGTAGAGGTCGTGGTCGCCGCCGGCGACCTTCAGGTAGTGGGCCGCGGCGCAGATCGCGTCGACCGGGTTGTAGGGGTCTTTGCGCCCGTCCCCGTTGGCGTCGAGCCCGTACATCTCCCAGCTCGAGGGGAGGAACTGCATCCAGCCGACGGCGCCGGCGCTGGAGACGTTGGTGTTGGTGCCGAAGGCGGTCTCGATTTTGTTGATCGAGGCGAGCACCTCCCAGGGGATCCCATATTCGGTGCCGCAGGCCTGGTAGATCGGCAGCAGGAAGGGCGGGATTTCAAACGAGTCGATGACGAAGTTCGGGACCCCGATCGGCGCCGGGCCGAAGGGAGCGATCGTCGTCGTCGGGTTGGCCAGGGTCGGGGCGCCGCCCGCTTCGAACTGCGAGCCACCGTCGCCGTTCCCGTTTTCGAGCGGCTGGTCGCCGCCGCCGTTGGCGCTCGGCGCCTGCACGGCGCCGTCGCCAGAGCGCCCGCCGCTGGAGTCGCCGAGGTCGTCGTTGTGGGTGACGCCGCCGCGGATTTCGGCCTGGTTGCCGCCGCCGATCGTTTCGCCGTGCTTCAGGCCGCCGCCCTTCGCCGCCGGCTTCTCCTCTGCTGCCGCCGGCTGTTCCGCTTCGTCGCCGCCGGTCGCGGTGGAGGGGGGGCTGGGGATCGCCGCGGTGCTCGGCGCGGTCGTTTCGCCGCCCCCGGAGGGGAGGCTGACCGCCGCTTCCTCGGTCGCGTCTTCGGGGCCTTCGCAGTCGGGGTCCTGGGTGTCGAGCAGGCCGTCGCCGTCGTCGTCGACGCCGTTCGAGCAGGCGGTCGCGGCAGCGCTCGGGATCGGCAGCGTCGACCCCTGCGGGGTCGTCGGCAGCCCCAGCGGCGAGGCGCCAGAGACCTGGTCGGCGCCTGCCATAGTGGCCCCCACCAGTGCCGCGGCCCCCAGCAGGGCGACGAGCACGACGATCGTTGCGATCTTGGTTCTCATCCCGTTGCGCCCCGATGCCCACCGATCCCGAACGGACCCGCGGCCGCTCCCTCCCCGAACACCGGTTGAGGGCAAGCTACCCAGTAGCGCGGAGCCGCGCAACGACGCCGGCCACCGCCCAACAAGTCCTTAATCAACGGCCGCGTCATGCCTGCAGGTGGCAGACTTTCAGGCGTACCGGATGCGGTCGTTAACGTGACGTCAACGCGAGGTGAAAGGCGGGCGGAATGAGCGATGAGGAGTTCGACGAGGAGTCGCTGCGCGGCGACCAGGACGGGCTTCGCGCCCGCTCCGAGCAGGCGATCGGCGAGCTGGCCCAGGCGCTGATCGAGAGCCCCACCGTGCACAACGCGATCGCCGCCGCCTTCGGGGCGCGGGAGAAGGTGATCGAGGCGCAGCACGCGGCGATGAGCGCGCTCGACCTGCCGACCGGAGGCGACGTCGAACGGCTCGAGCGCCGGCTGCGCTCGTTCTCGCAGCGGCTGGAGGAGGTCGAGGAGCAGCTCGACGAAGCGAACCGCGAAATCGGCAGTCTGCGGCGGCAGCTGGCCGAGAAGGGGGAGAGGACGGCGGCGAAAAAGCCCTCCGTGGCCAAGGACTAACCCTCAACCGGAAGGTTAGAGTATGGCCGCGGCGGCCCGCCCGGCGATCTTCGCCGCCGCCTCCATCCGCTCGTCGTCGAGCCGCTCGCCGCCGGCGCCCTCGCTGACGATCAGCACCGCCGCCGCGGCGATTCCGAGCCCCCGCGCCGTTCCCAGCACCGCCGCCGTCTGCATATCGGCGACGTCCCCCTCCGCGACCGGGGGCGGGGCGCCGCCGCCGTGCAGCACGTCGAGGCTCGCCGCCGTCCCCTCCCGCGCCCCCGGGCCGAGCGCCTGGCGCAGCGCCGCCGCCAGCTCGGCGTCGGGCGCCACCGGCTCCCCGGCGCCGCCGCCCGGCCCCGACCAGGCGTGCGCCTCGGCGACCGCGACCAGCGCCCCCGGCTCGAGCCCCGGGCGCAGCGCCGTGGCGCTGCCGACCCGCACCGCCCGCCGCACCCCGAGCTCGGCCAGGTCGCCGAGCACGACCGCCGCGCTCGGCCCGCCCATGCCGGTCGACTGGATCGTCAGCGGCCGGCCGGCGAGCGACTCGCCCGAATAGCCCCACAGCCCGCGCGCGTGGTTGCTCATCTTCGGCTTCTCCAGCAGCTCCTGGGCGAGCGCCAGCGCCCGCCCGGGGTCGCCGACCAGCAGCGCCGCGGCGGCGATCGGGGCGGTGGGGCGGAGGCGGGCCGGCATCTGGGCAGCGACCCTAACCCCCTCCCGGCTCGCCACGGCTGCGATTCTCCCCACGTCGAAACGCACCGCGGCTATTTGTGACATCCGTACAAGGGGTCGAGCCAGCCCCTGCTCCTACGGTTTCGGTGGGTCGTCCGAACGGCGGCCGACGAAATCTCGTCCCAGGCAATGGCCGCGGCTCGGTCGCGGCGTAGGAGGAAGTGATGAAGAGAAAGGCGGGCCTCGCGATGGCCCTCGTCGCCTTGCTCGCCCTTGTAGTTCCGGGGGCAGCATCGGCGGCCAGCGTCGGAGAAATAGTCGAAGCCAAGTCGCTCGAGCTCGACATGGTGTGGGTTGCGGTCGCCTGCGTGCTGGTGTTCCTGATGCAGGCTGGCTTCATGTTCCTCGAGATCGGCTTCTCACGGGGGAAGAACGCCGGCACGGGGGTGGCGAAGATCCTCGTCAACTTCGCGGTCGTGACGCTCGCCTGGTGGGCGGTCGGCTACGCGATCAACGGTCCCGGCAACGACTTCTTCGGGACCAGCGGCTTCTTCTTCCACTTCGATCAGCAGATCGGCAGCGGCGCGGAAGCGTTCAACGTCACCGGCTCGGACGCGATGCTGATGCTCTACGGGCTCGCCTTCTGCGCGGTCTCGCTGGCGATCGTCTGGGGCACGACGCTGGAGCGGATCAAGTTCGGCGCCTACGCGATCTACGCGCTCGTCTTCGGCGCGATCATCTACCCGCTGATCGCCCACTCGGTCTGGGGCGGCGGCCTGCTCTCCGACGTCGGCGGCAAGCCGGTGATGGACTTCGCCGGCTCCTCGGTGGTCCACCTGACCGGCGCGGTCGGCGCCCTCGCGGCGCTGCTCCTGCTCGGCCCGCGGATCGGCAAGTACGGGCCGGACGGCAAGCCCCGCGCGATCCCCGGCCACTCGATGCCGCTGGTCGGCCTCGGGGTGATCATCCTCTGGATCGGCTGGTTCGGGTTCAACGGCGGCTCGACCTTCGAAACGTCGGCCTCCTTCTTCGGCGAGGTGATGCTGAACACCCAGCTGGCCGCCGCCGCCGGCGTCGTCGGCGCCTCGATCGCCGCCTACCTGAAGAACAAGCACCTCGACGTCGGCATGGCCGGCAACGGCGCGATCGCCGGGCTGGTCGGGATCACCGCCCCGTCCGGGTTCGTCGAGTACTGGGCGGCGCCGATCATCGGCCTCGTCGCCGGCGTGCTGGTCGTCTACGCGGTGCTCTCGATCGACAAGTTCGTCGACGACCCGGTCGGCGCCCTCTCGGCGCACGGCCTGGCGGGCATCTGGGGCACCCTCGCGGTCGGGCTGTTCGCCTCGCCGCGGCTGGTCGCCGAAGGCGCCGGTTCGGGCCTCTGGTACGCGATCTTCGGCGACCAGTCGTTCAGCTCGGCGTTCGGCCAGCTCGGCGTCCAGGCGCTGGCGGTCGGCTTCACCTTCGTGGTCGTCTTCGCGATCTCGATCGCCACCTTCGCCGCGATCAAGCAGACGATCGGGTTGCGGGTGCCGGCCGAGGAGGAGGACGCGGGCCTCGACATCAGCTCGCACGGCATGTACGGATACCCGGAGATGTTCATCCCCCAGCCGGAGTACTCGACCGGGCTGCCGACGGCCGCGGGGTTGCCGCGGGTCGCCGGCTCACCGGGAACCGCGGCGGTCAGCCCGACGCTGTCCACTGACCTCGAGGAAGGTGCCTGATGAAGAAGATCGAGGCGTTCATCCGCCACGAGGCGTTCGAGCCGATCCGCGCCGAGCTGCTCGACAAGGGGTTCCCCTCCCTGTCGATCGTCGAGGCCAAGGGCTCGGGCCGCCAGAAAGGAATCGTCGAGCACTACCGGGGCTCGACCCTCACCGTCAACGTGCGACCGAAGCTGAAGCTCGAGGTCGTGGTCGAGGACAAAGACAAGGACGTGGTGGTGGAGGCGATCCTCCGCCACGCCCGGACCGGCGAGGTCGGCGACGGCAAGATCTTCGTGATCCCCGTCGAGGAGGCGATCCGGATCCGCACCGGCGAGGGCGGCGCCGAGGTGCTCCAACTCCACGAATCCTCCGAAGTCCCCGGCTAGCCGGTAGCCGTTCCGCCGATGGGCCGATTTCGGGAGCAATGTTCCCGAAATCGGCCCATCGGCCCATCCGCGCCCGCGGGGCGGCTAGCCTCGGCGCCATGCCAGAGGAACGGATTTCGCTCAGCGAGGCGGCGCGCCGTTCGGGGGTGCCGGCATCCACGCTTAAACGCTGGGCGGAGGAGAGGATCGTCCCGGTGCGGCGGGGGCGCTGGACCGGTGCGGCGGCGGCGCAGGCGCGGGTGGTGGCGCGGATGCGCGACCGCGGCTACTCGCTCGAGGACCTGAAGGCGGCCGGCCGCGAGGGCAAACTCGCCTTCGGCATCACCGAGGAGGTGCTGAGCAGCCAGGAGGGATCGCTCTCGGTCCACGAGGTCGCCGAGCGCAGCGGCCTCGAACCGGAGCTGGTCGAGCGGATCCTGATCATCCTCGGCACCCCGAAAGGACGCCAGCACGCGCTCAGCGAGGCCGACGCGACGGCGATCGAGCAGTGCGCCCGCGTCCTCGCCAACGGCTTTCCGCTGGTCGCCTTCCTGCAGCTGGTCCGCGTCTACGTGCAGTCGCTGCGGCGGATCGCCGAGGCCGAGGTACGCCTCTTCCACCTCTACGTGCACGAACCGCTGATCCGCGACGGCGTCCCCGAGCTGGAAATGGCCGAGGAGATGGGGGAGCTCGCCGGCCAGGTGCTGCCGCTGGCAGCGCCGCTGACCGAGTACCTCCACGACCGCTACCTGCGCTACTACGTCGAGCAGGACGTGGTCGGCCACATGGAGTCCGACACCGCCCTGGTCGACACCGCCGAAATCCAGCTCGGCCACGTCCACGTCGCGATCTGCTTCATCGACCTCACCGGCTTCACCCGCTACACCGAGGAGGAGGGCGACCTCGAGGCGCTCGACCTAGTCGAGAGCTTCGTCGCCGAGGTCGAGCAGACGCTGCCGCGCGAAGCGTCGATCGTGAAGACGATCGGCGACGAGGTGATGGTCGTCTCGCCCGACTCGGCGGCGCTGACCGCGTGGGCGGTCGGCTTCCTCGGCCGCTTCTCGCGGCGGCCGCAGCCGCGGGTCGGGATCCACGTCGGCGACGCGGTCTACCGCGACGGCGACTACTTCGGCTCCCAGGTCAATCTCGTCCACCGGGTCGTCAACCGGGCGCTGGCCGGCGAGGTGCTGGTTACCGACCGAGTCGCCGAGTCGGTCGCCGGGCGCGAGGGACTCGAGCTGGAGTCGATCGGCGAGGTCAGCCTCAAAGGCTTCCCGGCGCCGACGGCGCTGTTCATCGTCCGCGCCGCCACGGCCTGATGGCGCTCGCCGCGGAGTTGCTCGAGCGGGTCGCGGCGGGCGGGCTGATCGAGCCGCCGGCGCCGCTGGTGGCGATGCTCTCCGGCGGCCGTGACTCGGTCTGTATGCTCGACCTCGCGGTGCGCCACCGCGGCGCCGAGGCGGTGACGGCGCTGCACGTCAACTACGGCCTGCGCGACGACTCGGCCGAGGACGAGCGCTTCTGCGCCGAGCTCTGCGGGCGGCTCGGGGTCGAGCTGGCGGTCGAGCGGCCGCAGCGGCCGGAGGGCCCGGGGAACCTGCAGGCCTGGGCCCGCGACGCGCGCTACGCCGCCGCGGCGGCGCTGGCGGCGCCGCGCGGGGCGACGATCGTCACCGGCCACACCGCCGACGACCAGGTCGAGACGATCCTCTACCGGCTCGCCTCCTCGCCCAGCCGGCGGGCGCTGCTGGGGATGCGTGCCGGGGACGGCAGCCTGGCCCGGCCGCTGCTCGGCACGACCCGCGCCGAGATCACCGCCTACTGCGAGGAGCGCGGCCTCGCCTGGCGCGAGGACCGCTCCAACCAGGACTCGGCGTTCGCCCGCAACCGGATCCGCCAGGGGCTGCTGCCCGAGCTCGAACGGGTCCACCCGGCCGCGGCGGCGAACGTGCTGCGCACCGCCGAGTTGCTGCGCGCCGAGGCCGAGCTGCTCGACGCCGCCGTCGCCGAGGCGCTCGCCGCCAGCCCGGGCGGCCGCAACACGATCGCGCTCGAGCGCCTCGACGAGCTGCACCCGGCGCTGCGCCGGCTCGTCGTCCAGCGCCTCGCCGACGCCGCCGCCGGCCGCCCGGTCCCTGGCGCCGCCAACTATGCCGAGCAGATCCTGGCGCTGCGCCGCACCGGGGTCGCGAAACTCGACCTCGGCGGCGGCGTCCGCGCCGTGGTCGAGCGCGGCGTGCTCCGCGCCGAGCGTCCCGACTGATCCGCGCTGTCGGCGCGGCCCACCGCGCCGCCCCCAAGGTGCTCGCGACCGGTCGAGTCCTGCATTGAGGCCCGAGGAGGGCCTCAATGCAGGACTCGATTGTTCACCCCTGGTTGGATGAGATCGCGTCCGCCTCGGCGGGAGGGTGGGTGTGGCGGCAAGTCATCGTCGACGCCCCATACCTAGACTGGCGCCCGTGGACGACCCCGCGATCGGAGAGACGCTCGTCTCCCGCGAGGACCTGCAGCGGCGCGTCGCCGAGCTCGGCGCCGAGATCAGCCGCGACTACGTGGGCCGCGACCTGGTGATGGTCGGGGTGCTGAAGGGCGCCGTCCTCTTCCTCGCCGACCTGATGCGCTCGATCGAGGTCCCCTGCGAGGTCGACTTCATGGCGGTCTCGAGCTACGGCTCGCAGACCGACTCCTCCGGCGTCGTTCGCATCCTCAAGGACCTCGACGCCTCGATCGCCGGCCGCGACGTCCTCGTCGTCGAGGACATCATCGACTCCGGCCTCACCCTGCAGTACCTGATGCGCAACCTGCGCGCCCGCGAACCGGCCTCGCTCGAGGTCTGCTCGCTGCTGACCAAGCCCGAACGGCTGCGGGTCGACCTCTCGCCCCGCTACGTCGGCTTCGAGATTCCCAACCGGTTCGCGATCGGCTACGGGCTCGACCACGCCCAGCGCTACCGGAACCTCGAGTACGTGGCGGCGTTGGCTCAGTAGGTATTACGGGCGATAGCGGGCGAAACCGCCCTGGTACGCTCAATCTCTTACCCACGAGGTCTTTTTTGCCGATGAGGTCTTCGATTTGAGGCGTTTCTTCAAAAGCGCGGCGTTCCCGATTCTGCTCGTCGTAATCCTGGCGTTCATCGCGCAGCGCGTGATCACCAGCGATTCGGGCGATAAGGCGCCGCCCTACAGCGAAATCGTCAACGAGAAAAACGGCCTGATCGCCGAGGGCAAGGTCGAAGAAGTCTCGGTCAACGTCAAGGACTCGACCCTCGACATCAAGACCAAAGGCGAAAACGGGGAAAGCGGCGAAAGCTTCTCCACCGGCTACCCGCCAAACGACGAACCGCACCTGATGCGGTTGCTGGAAGAAAACAACGTCGTCAAAACGACGGTCCACGGCACCGGTAGCTCGGGCCTGCTCTCGCTGCTCACCTACGTGCTGCCCTTCGTCCTCTTCTTCGGTTTCTGGATCTTCCTCATGAACCAGATGCAGGGCGGCGGCTCGCGGGTGATGAACTTCGGCAAATCGAAAGCCAAGCGGATGTCGGTGGACGCGCCGAAAATCACCTTCCGCGACGTCGCCGGCGTCGACGAGGCGGTGCAGGAGCTCGAGGAGATCAAGGAATTCCTCGAGAACCCGAAGAAGTTCCAGGCGCTCGGCGCCCGGATCCCCAAGGGCGTCCTCCTCTACGGCCCGCCCGGCACCGGTAAGACGCTGCTCGCCCGCGCCGTCGCCGGCGAGGCGGGGGTGCCGTTCTTCTCGATCTCCGGCTCGGACTTCGTCGAGATGTTCGTCGGCGTCGGCGCCAGCCGCGTCCGCG
>JBFWMZ010000049.1:0-18516 GCA_050251335.1 Solirubrobacterales bacterium | reverse complement strand
TCGCGCGGCTACTCGGTCGCCCTGCTGGAGCGCGGCGACTACGCGCTCGGCACCTCGAGCCGCTCCTCGAAGATGGTCCACGGCGGCCTCCGCTACCTGCAGAACTTCGACCTCGGCCTGGTCCGCGAGGCGCTGCTCGAGCGCCAGCTGATGGTCCAGCTGGCGCCGCACCTGGTCTACCCGACGCCGTTCCTGGTCGCCAGCTTCGGCGAGGACCGCCGCGACCGCAAACTCGGCCTCGGGCTGAACATGTACGACGTGATGGCGACCACCCGGGTCGGCCGCAGCCGCCGCGAGATGCGCTCCTCCCACGACGCCGACGAGGACTTCTACTGGTCGCCGGACCGCCACCGGACGATCGACCGCGAGGAGGTGCTCGACCTGGTGCCGGCGCTGACCGCCCGCGAACCGAACGACGCCTACCTCTTCTACGACTGCCAGACCGACGACGTCCGCCTCGTCCTCACCGTGCTCGGCGAGGCCGAACGGTTCGGCGCGCTCAGCCTCAACGGCGCCGAGGTGACCGAGGTGCTGACCGAGGACGGCCGCGCCGCCGGGGTCGCCTTCGTCGAGCAGGATTCGGGCGAGCGACTCGAGGTCCAGGCCGACAACGTCGTCAACGCGACCGGCGTCTGGGCCGACCTGATCCGCCCCGAGGTGATCGAGGAGGAGGACATGCCGCGGATCGCGCCGAGCCGCGGCACCCACATCCTGCTCGACGCCGCCGACCTGCCGATGGGGCGCGCCGCCTGCGTCGTCCCGGCCGGCGAAGGGCGGATGATCTTCTCGCTGCCCTGGTACGGCCGCACCCTGGTCGGCACCACCGACAACGACTACGACGGCGACATCACCGTGCCGCGCCCCGCCGAGGCCGACGTCGATTACCTGCTGGAAGCGGTCAACGCCTACTTCGGCACCAGCCTCACCGAGTCGAGCCTGGTCGGCGCCTACGCCGGCGTGCGGCCGCTGATCTCCAGTGGCGATCCGCGCAAGTCGGTCGACATCTCGCGCAAGGCCGAGCTGTATGAGACGAGCTCGGGGATGCTGACGATCACCGGCGGCAAGCTCACCACCTGGCGGCGGATGGCGAAGCAGACCGTCGACCGGCTGGTCGAGCGCGGCGGCCGCGACGCTCCCTGCCACACCGCCGAGATCCCGCTCGGGATGGAGGCTCGGCCGGCCGACCTGCAGGGACCGGAGGCGGTGGGGGAGGAGGCGCTCTCCCAGCTCGCCTTCCGCTACGGCCACGCCGCCCGCAAGGTGCTGGCCCTGGCGAGCGAGCGGCCGCAGCTGGCGGCACCGATCGTCCCCGGCCGCCCCGACCTGCTGGCCGAGGTGGCGATCGCCGCCCGCCACGAGCAGGCGCGGAGCGTCGCCGACGTGCTGCTGCGCCGCACCCGGCTCGGCCTGCTGGCGGCGCCGCAGCTGCGCGACGCCGACTCGGTGCGACCGGTGGCGGCGGTGCTGGGCGAGGAGCTGGGCTGGTCGGCGGCCGCGGTCGAGGCCGCCGCCGAGGCCTGGCCGGAGGCCGCGGCGGCGGAGGGAATCGACCCCGCCCGCGCCGCCCGCGCGGCTTGAAATAACCTGCGGTCGATGACCAAAGCCGAGCTCGAAGCCAAGCACCTGTCCGACCTCCATCTGCTCGCCGCCGACGCCGGGGTCGAGCGCTACCGGATGCTCTCCCGCAGCGAGCTGATCGACCGGCTCGCCGACGGCGACGGCGGTTCCGGCAACGGCGCCGGCGCGAGCGCCGAGGAGAAGCGCGAGGACCGCGAGGGCGAGGGGCGCCCGGCCCGTCGCCGGCGCCGCCGGCGCCCGCGCGGGGACGGCGGTGCCGACGAGGACGCGGGCGAGCGCGAAGACGAAGGCGAGGCGCCCCGCGAGCGGCGCGACCGCCCCGAGACCGCCCCCGAGCGCGAGCCAGCCCCCGAGCGCGAGCCAGCCCCCGAGCGCGAGCCAGCCCCCGAGCGCGAGCCAGCCCCCGAGCGCGAGCCAGCCCCCGAGCCGTCCCGCACCCCGGCTGCCGCCGCCGCCGAGAGCGGCGCCGAGGCCCGGCCGCGCCGTCGCCGGCGCCGCCGCTTCGGCCGCCGCGGCAAGCAGGAGGTGGTGACCCTGCAGGGACTGCTGCTGCCGCCGGAGGCGGGCCGCCAGACCGTCCTCTACGCCGAGACCCGCGAGGCCTGCACGACCCTGCTGCGCGCCGTCGCCGCCGAGATCGCCGCGGACGAGAAGGGCCCGGACCCGGTCGCGCTGCTGATCGACCCGAGTCCCGAGGAGCTCGCCGAGTGGCGCCGCGACGCCCCGGCGGCGGAGATCGTCGCCGCCGGCCAGCCGCGCCACGCCAGCGACGCCCTCGCCCAGGCCGCCGCCCGCGCCGGCAAGGGCGAGGACGTCTTCCTCCTGGTCGACTCGCTGACCCGCCTCGCCGCGGCCCACGAAGACGCCGAGGCGGCGAAGGAGTTCTTCGACGCCGGCCGCGCCCAGGGCGGCGCCGGCGGCGGCTCGCTGACCGTCATAGCCGCCCTAGAGCGCCCAGCCAGCTCCTGAGGCGCTCCGGGCAAGCAGCTCAAGGACGCAGGGAGCGAGCCGAGGGGAGCGCACTCCAGTGCGTGACCCGAAGGCAAGCGACCGAGGACGCCGAGATGCGCCGCCCGGAGCGCCTCAGGAGGCCGGAGCGCCTCAGCGGCGGTAGGCGATGCGGCGCCAGCTGGGCTCCTTGGAGAGCTCGATCAGCTCGTCGCTGCGGTCCGGCTGGACGTAGCCGAAGGTCTGGGTGCGCTCGTCGAAGACGACGTCGAGCTCACCCTCCTTGACCCGCTGGTCGAGCCAGGCGCCACGGAAGACGAGGCGGCGGATCCAGTGGACGAGGCTGCGGTTGGCGGGACCGACCAGGTCTTCCCAGTTCTCGTTGATGTGCTCGCCGAGACGCGAGCTGGGCTCGGCGATCTCGCCGCTGACGGCGAGGTCGAGGAGGTCGTCGAGCTCCTCGCGGCTGAGGCCCTGGTCGACGAAGGCGAGCTTGACGGCCGCCTGCTCGACCCGCTGCCCGAAGTCCTCCTCATTGAAGGCGAAGCGCAGCTCGCCGTACTCGAGGACGTAGTCCGAACCAGACTCGTAGTTCCCTCTGCGGGTGGTTTTCTTGTCCATTGGAGTTGAAGCCGATCCCACCCGCGCAAGCCCGGCGCGAGCAGGTGCATGATCCTGCCAAGCATCGTAATCCCGTGTCTGTTCGGGCGCGTCCCTGAACGTCCGGTTGCACTTTGAAGGACTTTTGGCACGAAAGGCGGGGGAGAGTCGGCGCTCGCCCGCGACTTGTGGCGGGGTGGACGCGAAGAGATTGAGCCGCCTGCCCCGCGCCGAAGTCGGCGGGACTCGCTTCCCGGTCGCCGTCGACCGGCGGGCGCGGCTGCTCGGCCTCGCGGGCCTTGACCGCGAGGAGGCGCAGCCGGGTCTGCTGCTGCCCGGCTGCGCCTGCGTCCACACCTTCTGGATGCGCTTCGCGCTCGACCTCCACTTCCTCGACCGCCGCGGCGAGCTGCTGGCGGCGCGCCTCGCGGTGCCGCCGCGGCGCTTCGCCTACCAGCAAGGTGCGGCAATGGTCCTCGAGCGACCCTCGCCGCAGGGGGGAGAGTCGGCGCCCGATCCGACTTGGGAAGGCTGATGTTGCCCGCCCGCCACGAGATCGCCCGCCTGGTCGTCTGCGAGGACGACCCGCTCACCCTGGAGCTGCTCTGCGACCACCTGCTCGCCGACCGCTACGGGGTGCTGCCGGCGCCGAGCGCCTCCGACGCCCTGCGCCACTGCCGCTTCAACCAGCCCGACCTGCTGCTCCTGGATCTGGGTCTCCCCGACGCCTCGGGGCTCGACGTGCTGCGCGAGATCCGCGAAGCCGACGGAATCGACAAGCGCTTCGACCCGGGCCTGCCGGTGATCGTCCTCAGCGGCCGCGGCGACCACACCGACCGCATCCGCGGCCTCGAAGCCGGCGCCGACGACTACCTCGTCAAGCCCTTCGTCCACGGCGAGCTGCGGGCCCGTATCGGCGCCGTCCTGCGCCGCCGCGAGCCGCGCCGCGAAGGGCCTGCCCGGATCGGCGAGCTGGTCGTCGACCCGGCCCGGCGGCGGGTCGACGTCGCCGGCCGCGAGGTGCGGCTGGCGAAGAAGGAGTTCACCCTGCTCCGCGTCCTCGCCAGCGACCCGACCCGCGTCTTCTCCAAGCAGGAGCTGCTGCAGGCGGCCTGGGGCTTTCGCAACCCGAGCCAGACCCGCACCCTCGACTCCCACGCCTCGCGCCTGCGCCGCAAACTCGACCCCGAGCACGGGCGCTACGTGCACAACGTGTGGGGAGTCGGCTACCGCCTGGTCGAGGGCTAGATGAGTAGTTCCACGGCGAGGTTTGACTGGGGGCGCGCCCGGCCGAGCAGATCAAGGACGCAGGTCGCCGCCTTTGCCGGTTGGCAAAGGCAAGACCGAGGACGCAGAGATGCGAAGTGTGCCGGGCGCGTCATCCAGGTGGGCCTGGTCGTGGAACTACTCATCTAGGCCCCGGCCCGCGCCCCGCGCCCGAGACACGCGAGGATCGCCAAAGCCGGCGCGTTGGCGCTGCGCCGCTAGAAGCGACTAGCGAAACTCACGTCCGCGGCTGGCGAGCGCCGGACCGAGCGGGGCAAGGACGCAGCGAGGCCGAATAGCGGCGCTATTCGGCCGACTGAGGAAGCCGCACCGCGCAGTGTCCGCCGTTGCTCCAGCGCCAGCGACAGAAGGGCGCATCGGGTTTGGCGCGTTAGTCGCCGTATTGGCGACTAACGCGCCATTCCGACGGCGCTCCGACCCAAGGGGCGTGGCCGCCAGGCGTGGCGCGGGAGTTTCGCTAGTCCTTCCTGGAGGCTCAGGGCTCGCTCGGCGTCTCGAAGTGGAGGATCGCCATCATCGTGGTGACCGACTCGCCCTTTTCCTTGTTGAGGCGGTCGGCGGCTTCCTCCTGGATCGCGCTGGCCCGCTCGAGCACCTCCTTGAGGACCGCGCTGAGGTCGCTGAATCCCTGCTCGTCGAGGACCAGCGGCGTGCGGGTCAGGTGCGATTCGGTGCGGTTCTCGATCGTCCCCTCGACCAGCGCCCGGGTGGCGTCGGCGCCGATCGACTCGAGGACCACGCCGCTGATCCCCTTGCGGGTTGAGGCCGGGATCTTCTCCCAGTCCTCGTCGCTGAGGAAGGCGCGCTCGGTGGCGCGGTAGAAGTGCTCGACGGCGCCGCGGCGCGGCTCGGTCTTGACCAGTTCGATGCAATCGAATTCGAGCAGTGTCTTGACGTGGTAGCTGACGTTGCCGAGCGGCTCGCCGAGCTCCTGGGAGAGCTGGTTGGGGCTCGAGATGCCGCGGTGGAGCGAGGTCAGGATCTGCATCCGCAGCGGATGGGCGAGCGCTTTCGCCAGCTGTTGGGTGATTCCCTCGGGTGAGGTGCGAGTCTGAGGCACGGGGGGATTCTCCGATCTCGTTTTGAAAACTCCGGCGTAGACCCAGCCAGATTGCCGGGTTCGTCGATCAAGTATTCCAGAACGCTCCGCTGTTCCCCCACGCAAAGCCAAATTTGGGGGTTTGGGAACGGAACGAATCCCAAGGTAAGGAGGTCTTATCCAAGCGCACCTGCGCGCTCCGTAGCGCCTGGCCGAGACCGCATCGGAGTGCCAGGTGCGCATTTTGCGTTTTGCCGGCCGCGAGCCGGGGGAGAACGGCGGCGAGCGCGTTCCTTGAGGGCGCATGCTCGCCGCGTCGCCCAAGGTGAACTGAGGTGCCTGCGCCGGCCCTCGACCAGGTCCTCGGCGGCTGGCCCTGCGTGCTGGCGATCGCCGCGATCGGCGTCGCCGGGGTGCGCGAGGCGCGCCGCCGGGCGGCGCTCAACGAGGCGCTGCACGAGGTCCGGCGGCCGCTGCAGGTGCTCGCCCTGACGGCGCCTGTCGCCGGCACGCCGGCGGGTGACTTCGAGGGGCCGGTGCGGATGGCGGCGGCCGCGCTGGAGCGGCTCGAACGCGAGATCAACGGCGGCGGCGCGCCGAGCGCGGTGCGCGCCAGCGTCGTCGCGGCGCCGCTGCTGGAGGCGGCGGTCGGGCGCTGGCAGGCGCGGGCGGCGCTGGCCGGTCGCTCGCTGGAGCTGCGCTGCCGCTGCGGCTCGGCGGCGGTCAGCGGCAGCCCGGCGGAGCTCGCCCAGGCTCTCGACAACCTCCTCGCCAATGCGATCGAGCACGGCGGCAGCCGGATCGCGGTGACGGCAAGCGCCCGCGCCGGCAGCCTGCGGATCGTCGTCAGCGATACCGGCCACGGCGCCCTGCGGCCGGGTGGACGGCGAGCCCGCGGCGGCCTTGCCCGGCGGATCGCCGGCGGCGAGCGGCGCGGCCACGGCCTGCGGATCGTGCGGCGGATCGCCGCCGAGCACGGCGGCAGCTTCGCGCTGCGGGCCGGCACCGGCGCCACCGAGGCGGTGCTCGAGCTGCCGCTCGCGCCGGCGGAGGGACGGCGTTGAGTCGCCGCGGCCGGGCGATCGCGTTCGGCGTCGCGGCGCTGGCGGCGGCGGCGCTCGCGGCGGCGCTCGCCGACGGCTACGGCGACCGGGTGGCGAGCGGATACGGTGAGCTGCGCCCGGTGGTGGTCGCCGGCAGCGCGCTGGCGGTCGGGGAGCGGATCGACCCCGAGCAGGTCGAGCGGCTGGAGGTGCGGCGGGTGCCGGCGCGCTTCGTGCCCCCGGGCGCGCTGGCGACGCCGCCGCAGGCGCTCGGGCTGGTGGCGCGGGCGCCGGTTCCGGCCGGCTCCTACCTGCTGGCCTCGCAGCTGCGCCCGCCGGGCGCCGGCCGCAAGCCGGGGCTGATGCTCGGCCGCGACCGCCGCCCGGTGCAGATCGCGGTCTCCGGCGCCGGCGCCCTGCTCGCCGCCGGCAGGCCGCCGCGAGGGACGAAGGTCGACGTCGTCGTCACGGTCGAAGCGAAGGGCGCCGGGGCGGGGCGGACCTACGTGGCGGCGCCGGCGGTGCCGCTGCTGGCGCTCGAGGCCGGCGCCGAAGCCGAGGCTGCGGGCGAGGCCGAGGCAACCCTGGGCCTGACCCGCGCGCAGGCGCTGACGCTGATCCACGCCGAGAGCTTCGCCCGCCAGGTGACGATCCTGTTGCGCGGATGAGCCCGGGGGCGAGGGAGAGAAACCTCGCCGCGCTGGCCATCGGCCTGCGCGGTCGCCTGGTCGAGCGGCGCCGCGAGGAGGCGGCGGCGGGCCCTGCCGGTGGCGAGCTCGCCGACGCGGTCCGCGAGCTGGTCGCGGCCGAGGCCGGGGTGCTCGGCGCGGAGGACCGCGACGAGCTGGCCGCGCGGATCGTCCGCGACAGCGTCGGCCTCGGACCGCTCGAGGAGCTGCTCGCCGATCCGTCGGTCGAGGAGGTGATGGTCAACGGGCCGGAGCGGGTCTTCGTCGAGCGGCGCGGCGTCGTCGAAGCGACCGAGGTCCGGTTCGGCGACGAGGAGGAGCTGCGGAACGCGATCGAGCGGATCCTGGCGCCGCTCGGGCGCCGGGTCGACGAGCTCAGCCCGATGGTCGACGCGCGGCTCGGCGACGGCTCGCGGGTCAACGTCGTGATCCCGCCGCTGGCGATCGACGGGCCAGCGATCTCGATCCGCCGCTTCGGGGTGCGGCGCCCTGGCCCCGACGAGCTGGTCGCGCTCGGCACCCTCACTCCGGGCCAGCGGGACCAGCTCGAGGAGGCGGTGCGGGAGCGCCGCAGCGTCCTGGTCAGCGGCGGCACCGGCTCGGGCAAGACGACGCTGCTGAACGCGCTCTCCAGCTTCCTCGCCGCGCGCGAACGGGTGGTGACGATCGAGGACGCCGCCGAGCTGCGCCTGCAGCAGCCGCACGTGGTGCGGCTCGAGAGCCGGCCGGCGGGGGTCGAGGGCCGCGGCGAGGTGACGATCCGCGACCTGCTGCGCAACGCCCTGCGGATGCGCCCCGACCGGATCGTGATCGGCGAGGTCCGCGGGCCGGAGGCGCTCGACCTGCTGACCGCGCTCAACACCGGCCACGACGGCGCCCTCTCGACCGTCCACGCCAACTCGCCCGCCGACGCCCTGGCGCGGCTCGAGACGCTGGCGCTGATGGCCGGGGTCGGCCTGCCGCACGCGGCGATCGTCGAGCAGGTGCGGCGCGGGATCGACCTGGTGGTCCAGATCGAGCGGCGGCCGGACGGCGCGCGCGTCGTCGGCGCCGTCGCGGAGGTCGCGGCGATCGGGGGGCGCGACGGCTCGGGGCCGACGGTGTGATCGGCGCCGGCGCCCCGCTGCCGACGACGGACGGCGCGCTGGCCGGCGGCCCGCTGCCGACCCTCGTCGGCGCCCTCGCCGGCGGGCTGCTGGCGCTGGCGGCGCGCGAGGCGCTGCTCGCCAGCCCGGCGGCGGCGAGCTGGGTGCGGCAGGCGGTCGAGCCGCTGCTGCGAGCCGGCCGCGAGGGCTATGCCCCGTCGAGCGGCGAGCGACGCCGGCTGGCAGCGCTGGCGGTCCTCGTCGCGGTGGCCGCCGGCTGGTCGCTCGCCGGGCCGCGGGTGGCGCTGCCGCTGGCGGTCGCCGCTCCCGCCGCCGCCGGTTGGGCGATCTCGAGCCGCCGCCGCCGCTACCGCCGGGCGGTCGAGCGCTCGCTGCCGGAGCTGGCGACGGCGGTCGCCGACTCGCTCAGCGCCGGTCGCAGCCTGCGCGCCTCGCTGTCGGCCGCGGCCGCCTACCTCGACGGCCCGCCGGCGGCCGAGCTGGGACGGCTCGGGGCCGAGCTCGAGCTCGGCGCCCCGACCGCCGAGGCGGTCGGGGCCTGGCGCCGGCGGATGCGCTCGGAGCGGGTCGACGCCTTCGCCGCGGCGCTGCTCAGCCAGCGGCTGGCGGGCGGCGACCTGGCCGGTCTGTTGCGGCGCTTTGCCAGCGGCGCCGCCGAGCGCGACCGGGTCGCCGAGGACGCTCGCTCGGCAACTGCCCAGGCCCGCTTCACCGGCCTGCTGGTGGTCGCGATGCCGACCGGCGGCGCTCTCTTCGCCGAGCTGCTGGCGCCGGGCTTCCTCGCCAAGCTGCTCGGCTCGACCGCCTCGGCGGCGCTGCTGGCCGCGGCGGCGGTCCTGCAACTGCTCGGCTTCGTGGCGATCAAGCGCCTCTCGCGCGTGGTCGATTGAGCGGCCAGCTGTTCCTTATGTCGGCCATACGGACAAAAGGAACAGCTCGATGAGCGGCGCCGGCCTGCTGGCGGCGCTTGCCGTCATCTGCGGCTTCGCCGCCGCCTGGGAGCTGCTGCGGGGACGCCGATCGAGCACCCGGCGGCTCGGCCTCAGCGGCCGGCCGATGCGGGCGGCGCTGCGGTTGGGGTTGCCGGAGCGGCTGCGGCGCTCGGGGCTCGAAGCGCGCTATCCGCTGCCCGCGGTGCTGGTGGCGAAGCTGGCCGGCGCCGCCTGCGGTGGCGTCCTCGCCCTCGGCGCGGCGCCGGCGGCGCCGGGACGGACGGCGCTGCCGGTCGCCCTGCTGCTGCCCGCCGCCGGCTTCCTCTTTCCCGATGCGCTGCTCGAGCGCGAAGCGCGCCGTCGGCAGCGCCGCCTCGTCGCCGCGCTCCCCGACGCCCTCGACCTGCTGGCGGTCAGCGCCGCCTCGGGCCGCGGCCCGGCCGCCGGCCTCGAGCAGCTGGCGCGGAGCGGCGAGGGGCCGTTGGCCGAGGAGCTGCGGCTGACGGTCGCCGAGGTCTCCTGCGGAGCCCCGCTCTCGGCGGCGCTCGCCTCGCTACGCGCCCGCGCGCCCGGCAGCGAGGTGGCGACCTTGGTCGCCTCGATCGAGCGCTCGCGCCGCTTCGGCTCGCCTCTCGCCGACCAGCTTCGCCGCCAGGCCAGTGCGCTGCGCCGCGACGGCCGCCGCGCCGTCGAGGAGCGCGCCGCTCGCGCCGCGCCGAAGATCCAGCTCGTCGTCGCCCTGGTCCTCGTCCCCTCGGTCCTGCTGATGATCGCCGCCGGCCTGCTCGCCAACGCCGGCACCCTGCTGCAGGGGTTCTAGCGACCTCGCCTCACTCGCCAGCCTCTTCGCGCAAGCGCCGGCTGACGGCGGTGGTGGCGGCGCTGACCGCGTCGAGGTCGGCGGCGTCTTCCCTGTGGCCGTTGACGTAGCAGCAGAGGTTGCCGTCGACCAGCTCGAAGGCGAACTTCTCGGGCGCCGCGTCGGTCAACCAGACGATGAAGGTCGGGCTGAACAGCTGGCGCAGCCAGTTGGCGTCCTGCTCCTTGCCGGCGAAGATCTCGTAGCGCTCGTCGAGCGCCTCGCTCTCGAGCTTGACCCGCTCTTTTGAGCGGCGGAAGACGTCCTCGAACTTCTCCAGGGCGCGGAAGCCGAACTTGCGCTGGCAGTAGAGCTCGGGGACGTGGGTGACGCAGTCGGGGACCGAGGTGAGGCCGACCGTGTAGCGGTAATAGCTCGTCTGCCGGTTGCCATCGCTGTCGGTGTGCTCCTCCTCGTAGGTGAAGAGGGCGAGGGTGCCCTCGCAGCCGTCGCCGAGCTGTCCGGTCAGGGTCCGCTCGGCGTAGCGGTCGTCGCCCCTGCGCAGCAGCGGCGTCACCGGCGGCAGTGGCGCCCTGCCGCCGAGCTGCAGCCCGCGCTGGGAGGCGTAGAGGGAGAAGAAGGCGGTGGCGGCGCGGTTGTCGGCGATCAGCCAGGCGACCAGCACGCCGGCGAGGACGAGCGCGACCAGGGCGATCGCGCCGATCAG
Source organism: Solirubrobacterales bacterium (assembly GCA_050251335.1). Lineage (GTDB taxonomy): Bacteria > Actinomycetota > Thermoleophilia > Solirubrobacterales > 70-9 > VAYN01. The sequence continues at coordinate 7,768 of JBFWMZ010000049.1, read as the reverse complement.
CGGCGCGAGCGCCGCGGCGAGGACGGCGGCGACCACCAGCGCCGGGATCGCGATCAGGGCCCAGGTCTTGCCGGAGCCGATCAGCAGCTTGAAGTGGTAGCCGCGCAGGTCGTTGGCGTCGTCGGGCGCGGGCGGGGAGGGGACGGACGCCGGTGGCGGGGCGCCGCCCTGGGCCGGTTCGGCCGCCGCGCTCGGCGTCGCCGCAGCCCCGGTTTCGTCCGGCGGATGTGCTCCTTCGCCCTCAGGCACGGAGAGCACCCTAGCCAGCCCCGGCGGATGCAAACGGGGTTGCAGAGGGAGGAGGTGTTGCAAAGTGGGAGGGAGTGGGGTACTGTGGCGCTCGAGTTGAAGCCCAGGACCGGGGTGGTGAGGCTCCTCCCACCTCATCACTCCGGTCCCAACTCTCTTTCGCCCTCCCAGTGAGACCGCTCAGAAAGGACCATCCGAGTTGGCATTCCGGGGCATCTACGAGCACAGCCTCGACGCCAAGGATCGGCTCACGGTCCCCGCTCGGTTCCGCGCGTCCCTCGCCGATGGAGTCGTTCTCTCGAAAGGCTTCGACCCCTGCGTCTGGGTCCACACCACCGACTCCTATGAGCAGCTCTCCGAGCGCTTCCTCGAACCGCACAGTCCCTTCGGCCGCGACGCCCGGCTGTTGCGCCGCCGCTTCCACGGCGGCTCCTTCGACGACAAGCTCGACTCCGCCGGGAGGATCAGGGTGCCCAAGCCGCTGATCGAGCACGCCGGCCTGTCCGGCAACTGCGTCGTGGTCGGCGCCGGCGAGTACCTGGAGATCTGGGACGCCGACGCCTGGGCCAAGCAGGAGGAAGAGCTCGACGCCGCCGCTCCCGAGATCGCCGAGGGCCTGGCCGCAGCCGGAGCCGCGTAACCATGAGGCTCAATGCCGCACGAATCCCCATCTCCCACGGACCCGCCCTCGGGCCCGCCGCTGCGCTGATGGCCACCGAGCACGAGCCCGTCCTCGCCCCCGAGCTGCTCTCGCTGCTGGCGCCGGCCGCCGGGCAGACGGCGGTCGACTGCACCTTCGGCGGCGGCGGCCACGCCCGGCTCGTCGCCGAGCGACTGGGACCGGACGGGATGCTGATCGGGATCGACCGCGACCCCGCCGCCGAAGCCCGCTTCGCCGCCTTCGCCGCGACCGCGCCCTGCCGCACCCGCTTCGTCTCCGCCGACTTCGCTGCAGGACTTCTTGCTCTGCAGGGCGAAGGGGTGCGCCCAGAGATGGTCTACATGGACCTCGGCATGTCCTCGATGCAGGTAGACGCCTGGGAGCGGGGCTTCTCCTATTCCTACGACGCGCCGCTCGACATGCGGATGGACAGCCGCCAGCGTTTCGACGCCGCCGACCTCCTCAACGAGTGGCCGGAGTCGCGGATCGCCCAGGTCATCCGGCGCTTCGGCGAGGAGCGCTACGCCGGCGGCATCGCCCGCGAGATCGTCCGCCGGCGGCCGCTCTCGACCACCTCGGAGCTGGTCGCCGCGGTCAAGGCGGGGATGCCGGCCTCGGCCCGCTTCGCCGCCGGCCATCCCGCCAAGCGCACCTTCCAGGCGATCCGGATCGCCGTCAACGGCGAGCTCGAGGCCTTGAACCAGGCTCTGCCGCTGGCCTGGGAGATGCTGCCGCTGGGTGGTCGCTTCGCCGCGATCTCCTTCCACTCCCTGGAGGACCGGCCGGTGAAGCAGTTCCTCGCCGAGAAGGCGCGTGGCTGCGTCTGCCCGCCCGAGCTGCCGGTCTGCGTCTGCGGCCACGAACCCGAGGCCGAGCTGCTGACCCGGCGCGCCGTCGCGCCCGGTCCCGAGGAGGTCGAGGCCAACCCGCGCTCGCGCTCGGCCCACCTGCGCGCCGCGGTGAAGATCGCCGCGGCGGCGCCGGCCGGGGAGGGGAGCGCCTGATGGCCGTCGCCGCCCCCGCCCGCCGCTCGAGCGCCCCCGCCACCGCGCCGCCGCCCTCGCGGACCAGCCCGCCGCGTCGCAAGAAAGCGGCGAGCGCCCCCGCCACCGCCCCGGCGCCCGCACGCCGCAAGGCTCCCGCCCGCGCCCCGGCGCGCAGGGCCCCCGCCCGCAGGCCGGCCCGCCGCGCCACGCCGGGCCAGCGGGTCGCCGCCGGTGGGCGCCTGGCCGGGCTCGCGGTCGGTCGCACCGCGGTCGCCGTCCGCGAGCTGCCGGACTCGGGCCTGGTGGTGCGGATGACCCGCGGCCGCGCCTGGATCGCCGTGCTCGGGGCGCTGCTGGCCGGGATCGTCGCCCTCAACGTCGTCACCCTCAGCTTCGCCGCCTCCGCGAGCAAGGTCGACGAGCGGATCACGACCCTCGAACAGGAGAACACGATGCTCGAGGGGGTGCTGGCGCACGGCATGAGCGCCAAGAAGACGCGCCACGAAGCGTCGCTGATGGGCCTCGCGATGCCGACCACCGAAGAGCCGACGGTGATCAAGGTCGCCCCCGACGTCATCGCCAGGGCGGCCCAGCGCCTGGCGGCCGCGGGGTAGTGAGTCGGTGCGCCTGATCGAGCGCCGGATCGGGCTGCTCTTCGCCGGCTTCCTCCTCTGCTTCCTCGTCGTCGTCACCCGCGCCTTCTGGCTGCAGGGGGTGCAGGGCTCCGACCTCGCGGCCCAGGCGGTGAACCAGCAGACGGAAACGGTGACGGTGCCGGGGCTGCGCGGCAGCCTGCTCGACCGCAGCGGCAACCTGCTCGCCTCCTCCGAAGACGCGGCGACGATCTTCGCGACCCCCTACCAGGTCAAGGACAAGCCGCAGGCGGCGAAGAAGATCGCCCAGATCCTCGACCTCAAGCAGAAGGAAGTGCTGGAAGCGCTCTCCGCAGAATCGGGCTTCGCCTACATCGCCCACAAGGTGCCGCTGAGGAAAGCGGCGAGGATCGAACGGCTGGGCCTGGAAGGGATCGGCCAGCTGCCCGACAGCCGCCGCGTCTACCCGCAGGGGGAGATGGCGGGCCAGGTGATCGGCGTGATCGGCGCCGAGAACGAAGGGCTGACTGGACTCGAGCAGGGCGAGGAAGCGGTGCTCGGCGGATCCGACGGCGAACGCCAGGTGGTCAGCGACGCGCTCGGCGACCCGATCCGGCTGGAAACCGTGAAGCAGGCCGAAGACGGCGAAGACATCCAGCTGACGCTCGACCCGGTGATCCAGCAGAAGACCGAAGAAGTGCTGGCCGGGGTCGGCGAAACCTACGCGCCGAAGGGGGCGACGGCGATCGTCGTCGACCCGCGCAGCGCGCAGATCCTGGCGATGGCCAACTGGCCGCCGGTCGACCCGGGCGACTTCTCCGAAGCGAGCAACGAAGACCTGATGAACCGGGCGACCAGCTTCAACTACGAACCGGGCTCGACCTTCAAGGCCTTCACGGTCGCCGCGGCGCTGGAAGAAAAACTGGTCACGCCGAGCACCGAATTCACCCTCGCGCCGCAGATCCAGGTCGCCGACCGGACGATCGAAGACGCCGAGGAACGCGGCACCGAGAACATGACCGTGGCGCAGATCCTGGCGAAATCCTCGAACGTCGGCGCGGTCACGATCGGGCTCGAGGTCGGCGAAGACAGGTTCAGCAAATGGATCGAAAAATTCGGCTTCGGCAAGCCGACCGGGGTCCAGTTCCCGCACGAGGAAAGCGGCATCGTGCCGGCGCTCGACGAATGGTCGGGCTCGACGATCGGCAACGTCCCGATCGGCCAGGGGCTGGCGGTGACGCCGATGCAGATGGTCGCCGGCTACACCGCGATTGCCGGCAACGGCCGCCTGCGGCCGCCGCAGCTGATCAAGCGGATCGGCGAAGAAACGATCCACGAGCCGAGGGGCAAGCGGGTGATCAGCCCGGAGGTCGCGGCGGAGATCCGGGAAATGCTCGAGGGCGTGCTGGAGGCGGGCGGCACCGCCTCGGCGGTCAGCGTCCCCGGCTACACCCTGGCCGGCAAGACGGGCACCGCCGAGGTCGCCGAAAACGGCGGCTACTCGGAAACCAAGTACGTCGCCTCGTTCATCGGCTTCGCCCCGGCGCAGAACCCGCAGCTGCTGGCGGCGGTGATCGTCGACCAACCGCAGGGCGAAATCTACGGCGGCTCGGTGGCGGCGCCCGCCTTCGGCCAGATCGCCGAATTCGCGCTGCCATATCTGGGCGTACCGCAGGAATAGGCGAGGTTGCCGAATGGCCCGGATAGCGGGTCGGAAGGCAACCTCGACGAGCGGGGCGCGGCCGGAGGTCTACCTAGACTTGCGGCGATGAAATTGGACACGCTCCTCGAGGGGGCTTCGGTGGAGCGGATCGTCGGCGACGCCGCCGGCGCCGAGATCGCCTCGCTCGCCTATGACAGCCGCAGGGCCGGTCCCGGAACTCTGTTCTTCTGCGTCCCGGGCGAGAAGCGCGACGGGCACGAGTTCGCGCCGAAGGTGGTGGAGGCCGGGGCGGCGGGGCTGGTGGTCGAGCGCGAGCTCGAGGTGGCGGTGCCGCAGGCGGTGGTCGCCGACGCGCGGGCGGCGATGGCGCCGATCGCGGCCCGCTTCAACGGCGACCCGACCGCCGAGCTTCGCGTCGCCGGGGTGACGGGGACGAACGGGAAGACGACCACCGCCTTCCTTCTGCGCGAGATCCTCGAGGCTTCGGGCACGAAGTGCGGGCTGCTCGGCACGGTCAAGCAGGTCGTCGGCGGAGTCGAGGAGGAGGTGGTGCGGACGACGCCGGAGGCGATCGACCTGCAGGCGACCTTCCGTCGCATGCTGGACGGCGGCGACCGGGCCTGCGCGATGGAGGTCTCCTCGCACGCCCTGGTCCTGCATCGGGCCGACGCAATCCGCTTCGAGTTGGCGATCTTCACCAACCTGACCCAGGACCACCTCGACTTCCACGCCGACATGGAGGACTACTTCCTCGCCAAGCGCAGGCTGTTCGCCGAGCTTGCGCCGGGCACCGCGATCGTCAACGTCGACGACCCCTACGGGCGGCGGCTGGCGGAGGAATTCGAGTCCGTCACCTTCTCCGCCGAGGGAGCCGCCGCCGATTACTCCGCCCGCGAGGTCAGCTTCGACGCCGGCGGGGCCCGCTTCGCGGTCGGCGAGACCGAGCTGCGGACCGGGCTGCCCGGCCACTTCAACGTCGCCAACGCGCTCGCCGCCTTCGCCGCGGCGCGGGCGATGGGGGTGAGCGCCGAGCAGGCGGCCGCCGGGCTGGCCCGGGCGGCACGGGTACCGGGCCGCTTCGAGCCGATCGACGAGGGCCAGCGGTTCGCCGTCCTCGTCGACTACGCCCACACCCCCGACTCGCTGGAGAACGTGCTGCGGGCGGCGCGGCGGCTGACCGCCGGGCGGATGATCTCGATCATCGGCGCCGGCGGCGACCGCGACCGCGACAAGCGGCCGAAGATGGGCCAGGCGGCGGCCGAGCTCTCGGACCTGGTGATCGTCACCTCCGACAACCCGCGCTCGGAGGAGCCGGCGGCGATCGTCGCCGAAGTGGCGGCGGGGGCGGAGCTGGCTTCGGAGCTCGAGGTCGAGGTCGACCGGCGCGCCGCGATCGCGCTGGCCCTGGCCCGGGCCGCGCCCGGCGACACCGTCGTCATCGCCGGCAAGGGCCACGAGCAGGGGCAGGAGTTCGAGGGCGGGCGGAAGATCCCGTTCGACGACCGCGAGGTCGCCCGCGAGGAGCTGCGCCGGCTGGGAGAACACGGCGCCGGCGGGCGGGCGGGAGCGGCGTGAGGCTGGGCGGCCGCGAGATAGCCGCTGCGACCGGGGCCGCGGCGCTGGCCGAAGGCGCACCGGCGCCGCCGCGGCGGGCGACGATCGACTCCTCGCAGACGGGCCCCGGGGACCTCTTCTTCGGCCTGCGCGGCGAGCGCCGCGACGGCGGCGAGTTCGCCGAGTCGGCGCTGGCGGCGGGGGCGTGGGGGGTCGTGATCGGCCCCGACCACGCCGCCGCGCTGGCCTCCTCGGGCCTGGCCGGCGGCGCCGGCGCGAGCGCCGACATGGCGCCCCCGGCCTGGGTCTTCGCCGCCGAGGACCCGCTGGCGGCGATGCAGAAGCTGGCCGGCGCCTGGCGGCGGGCGCTTGGCGCCAGGGTGGTCGGGGTGACCGGCTCGGTCGGCAAGACCTCGGTCAAGGACATCGCCCGGGCGCTGCTGCCGGGCCGCGTCCACGCCAACCGTGAGAACCTCAACACCGAGATCGGGCTGCCGCTGACCCTGCTCGAAGCCCCCGATGAGACCGAGACGCTGGTCCTGGAGATGGCGATGCGCGGGGTCGGGCAGATCGCCGAGCTGGGGGCGATCGCCGAGCCCGACGTCGCGGTGATCACCAACGTCGGCCCGGTCCACGTCGAGCTGCTCGGCTCGGTCGCGGCGATCGCCGCCGCCAAGGCGGAGATCATCGACTCGCTGCGACCCGGCGGCACGGTCGTCGCCCCGGTCGACGCCGGCGAGCTCGAACCGCACCTCGGGCGGGCCGAGCGGCTGCTGCGCTTCGGCCCCGGCGGCGACGTCCACGTCGTCGAGGCGTGGGTGGGCGACGGCGCCACCGAAGCGACGATCGCGACGCCGCTGGGCGAGCAGCTCTTCGAGCTGCCCTTCAGCGAGGCCCACAACCTGACCAACGCCCTGGCCGCGATCGCCGCCGGCGTCGCGCTCGGCGCCTCGCCGGCCGAGATGGCCGGCCGGGCGACGCTCGGCATAGGATTCTCCCGCTTCCGCGGCGAGCGCCTGCAGCTTCGCGACGGAATCGTCCTCGTCAATGACGCCTACAACGCCAACCCGGTGTCGATGCGCGCGGCGCTCGACCACCTGATGACCCTCGAGGCGCCGCGGCGCCTCGCGGTGCTGGGCGAGATGGGCGAGCTCGGCCCCGGCGCCCCCGGCTTCCACCGCGAAATCGGCGAGCACGCTCGCGAGGTCGGGGTCGACCTGGTGATCGGGGTCGGCGAGGCGGGCCGCGAATATGGTCCCGACGAGCTCGTCGCCGACCCGGCCGAGGCGGCCGAGCTGCTCTCGGCGCTGCTCGAAGCGGAGGACGTGGTCCTGATCAAGGGCTCGCGCTCGGCGGGGCTGGAGGGAGTGGCCGAAGCGCTGCTCGAGTCGGAAGGCGCGGCCTGAGCGATGGGAGAAGTCCTGATTGCCGGGATGGCGGCGATGCTGATCTGCATCTTCCTCGGCCCCAAATTCATCGAGTACCTGCGGGTCCGCGAGTTCGGTCAGCACATCCGCGAGGAGGGGCCGCAGGAACACCACGCCAAGGCCGGGACGCCGACGATGGGCGGGCTGATCATCTTCGCCTCGATCTGCGTCCCCTACCTGGTCCTCTCCGACCGCGACGCCCAGAGCCTCAGCGTCTTCGGCGTCGCCCTCGGCTGCGCCGCGATCGGCTTCGCCGACGACTACATCAAGATCGTCAAACGGCGCTCGCTGGGGCTCTCGGCGCGCTACAAGATCCTCTTCCAGATCGCCCTCGCCCTCGTCCTCTGGTGGGTCGCCCGCCACGAGGTCGGCCTCGAGCCGATCCTCGAGCTGCGGATCGGCGGCGGCTCGCTCGACCTCGGCCCGATCCTCTACTTCGTCCTCGTCTTCGGAGTCCTCGCCGGGACCTCGAACGGGGTCAACCTGACCGACGGCCTCGACGGCCTCGCCGCCGGCTCCTGCGCGATCGTCCTGCTCGCCTACACGGCGATCTCCTTCATCGCCAACCAGCAGCAGGACCTGGCGCTGCTCTCGGCCTGCCTGGTCGGCGCCTGCATCGGCTTCCTCTGGTACAA
>JBFWMZ010000048.1:0-19712 GCA_050251335.1 Solirubrobacterales bacterium | reverse complement strand
GACGGCCCACTCCGGGATGACCCGCCCAGCCCTTCGCATCCCGCCCCGTCTGCCCTGACGCCCGAACCTTCGACGTTCTCATCGCAACCTCCTCGATCAGGTGTTGCGAGGACCAGTTGAATCCACCTTGTTCACGTTGCCCGCGACTTACAAACAGCGCCCCCACCGCTGCCATCAGCGCCAGCACCGCGCCGACGAGCATCGACGTGTGAAGGCCGCTCATGAACGCTTCGTGACTCCCCGAAGCGATCGCCGCTTGCAGCTGGGCGGAGGCCCCCGCCACCGGAGGGACCACACCTTGTGCCACGAGCTCCTTGGAGTCCTCGAGGCTCCGCGACAGCTCGGTCGGGACGCCTGCTCCGATCAAGCTCGAGAGGAGGACCGAGCCGACCCGGCTCGCGAGGACGGAACCGAGGATCGAGGTTCCCATCACCCCACCGACCTGGATCGCCGTCGATTGCAGGCCGCTGGCGACACCGGCATCGTCAACCGGGGCGTTGCCGACTATCACCTCGCTGCTGGCGGTAATCACGAAGCCGAGCCCGGCACCCAGCATCACGAAGGGAGGCCAAAGTGATGAGAAGCCTGAATCCACTCCGAGGCCGGTCATCAGAAGCAACGCGATCCCGATGATGCTGAGCCCACCGGCCAGGGGCGGCCGCGGACCGAGCCTCTCGGTAAGGAGACCGCCGAGCGGGGCGGCGAGCATCATCGTGAGGCTCAGCGGCAGCGTGCGGACTCCCGCCTCTACCGGCGAGTAGCCATGGACGTTCTGCAGGTAGAGAGTGATAAAGAAGAGGACGCCAAACATTGCCAGGAAACCGACCAGGACAGTCACGGCACCGATCGACAGTGAGCGGTTGCGAAAGAGGCGCATCGGCAAAAGCGCCAGGCGAGTTCGCGACTCGACCTGAACAAACGCTGCCAGAAGCACGATGCCGGCGAGCAGGAATCCGATCGTCCGCGCCGAGCCCCAGCCCCATTCTTGCGCCTTGATCAAGCCGAAGACGAGGGCGAAGAGACCGCCGCCGAGCAGCAAAAGGCCACGCAGGTCGTGCGAGTGCTCGGCGCCGGAGCGGCTCTCGGCGAGGACGCGAGTCCCGAGTGCGAGCGCGATCGCGGCGATCGGGAGATTGAGGAAGAAGACCGACTCCCACGAGACGTGTTCGACCAGCAGGCCTCCGACGATCGGGCCGGCGGCGATCGATACCGCGGAGGAACCGCCCCAGACACCGATTGCCAGGTTCAGCTTCTCAGGTGGAAAAGTCGCCCGCAGTATCGCGAGCGAGTTTGGCATCAGCATCGCGCCGAATCCTCCCTGGATCACCCGCAGGGCAATCACGCCGGCGCTGGTGCCGATCAGTCCGATTCCAAGGGAGGCCAGTCCGAACCCGGCGACCCCGATGAGGAAGACCAAGCGGCGCCCGTAGCGGTCACCGAGCTTGCCGGCCGGGATCAGGAGCACGCCGAGCGCCAGCAGGTAGGCATTGGTGATCCATTGCAGCTCCGAGAGCGATGCGCCGAGGTCCTTGGCGATCGCTGGATTTGCGATCGCCACCACGGATCCGTCGAGGCCGACCATGATGAGGCCGAAGGCGACGCTGGCGAGGGTAAGCCACGGGTGCCCGCGCCGTGCCCGCGATCTGTCACCGCCTCGGGTCTCTGCCCGCTCCCTGATCAGGTGGGTCAAATCCGCCATCTCGATATGTCAGCGCCCTCGGGCTGCGCCGCACGCGAGCGTAACACAAGCTGAGAAGGATCTATCGGATTTCTATCCCGGCGATTAGGATGACGGAATGGCGGCTAGGGCACCCTCCTCGCGAAAGGACGCCAAACGCAGCCGGCGTGCGATCCTCGACGCCGCGCAAGACCTGCTACAGGCAAACGAGCGCGCTTCCTATGCGGAGATTGCCCGCGCGGCTGGTGTCGGGCAGGCGACCGTCTACCGTCACTTCCCGGATCGGGCTGAGCTGATCGCGGCTCTGCTGGGGGAGGCGATAGATCGACTCGAGAGGGCAGCGGTGGCTGACCCTCTAGACTCCTCGACGTTTACCCAGTTGCTTCGCGCGGCAGTTTCCGAGCAGGCGCGGTGCCAGGGCCTAGTTTCGGCCATCCGCGAGGATGCCTCCGGGCGCATCAGGGTCGCAGAACTGAGAAGGCGCCTGCTCGATCTCTTTCGTGAGCCCTTCGTCGAGGCGAGGCGAGCGGGCGCTGTCCGCGTCGACCTCTCCCTGGAAGAGGTGCCCCTGCTACTGGCGATGGTCGACGGCGCTCTCGCCCAGGTCTCCGACCCCGTCGATCGCGGTCAGACCTCCGCCCGCGCCATGGAGCTCCTGCTCGACGGGGTGCTTCCGAGCGGCGAAGTCTCAAACTGAGAGAGACTTATCGGTGCCATGAGCGACCGCCGGCCAGCGCTTTGAGTCGCGTGACGGGAGCCGAACCCCCGGGCGCGCGCAGGATGCTCGGCGGCATTGCGACGGAGAGCGAGCTGACAGCCGGCCCCCGCCGTAGAATCACGCTCCATGTCCGACGCTCGGGCGCGCGTCTCGGATCTGCGCACCGCCGCACGAGCGTCGGTGCGAGCGCGCTTGGCCGAGAAGGTCTGGGACGTCTTCGCAGAACGCGGCTTCGACGTGACTGTCGACGAAATCGCAGCCGCGACCGGGGTTTCGCGGGCAACGTTCTTCCGCTACTTCAGCTGCAAGGAGGAGGCTGTCTTCGTCGCGGTCGAGGCCCTGGGCGCCGAAATCGCTGACGAGCTTCGCGGCAGACCCCCATGGGAGCCGCCCTGGGAGGCGCTGCGGCGCTCCTTCGCGGTGGCGATACCAACCTATGCCGCAGATCGGGCGCGCTCGCTCGGACGGATCGACCTGGCTCGGCGGACTCCCTCGCTTCGTGCCCATCAACTGGAGCGGTGGGCAGGCTGGCGGGCGGTGATCGGCGCGGCCCTGGCGAGGCGCTGTGGCTACGAGCCCGAGGACGTGCGGGCCTTGGCGGTGGTCGGCGCGGCTCTGGCCGCGCTCGACGCGGCGGCGCAGAGATGGGCATTCTCTGGCGGCGCGCTCGACCTAGATGCTTTGCTGGACGAAGCCTTCGATGCCATTGCGGATCTGGGGCATCCGTCTGCGGTACCTGAAGATCTCTGATCCGGTTGCCCAACTGCGCACCATCAACTCGCATTTCTTCGGCGTCCCGGTCAGCAATCCGAATGCTTCGCTTGGCCGGGCTTGCTCCCCTTGGCGGCTGGGCGCTGCTCGCCTAACAGTCAGCCAGCGCTTTTCTCCACCCCGCGAACCGCGTGGGCGACGAAGACAGGAATCTCGGCGTTGTGCATAACGTAGGAGCTGACGCTGCCGATCAGGGCGCCGATTCGGCCGAGTCCGCGGGCGCCGAGCAGGATCGCGTCGTAGTCAGACTCGCGCGCCGCGGCGACGATCTCCGGTCCTGCGTGGCCGCGCCGTAGGAGCTTGCGCACGGGGATCTCCGCCGGCACCAGGCGCACCGATTCGGCCAGCGTCTCCTCGGCTACCGCATCGAGCCTGGTCTGGTCGGGCGGCGGCGCCCCGGCCACCGCGGCGAAGCCCCCCGCCGACTTTGCGGCGTCGACAGCGACGCAGAGGAGCGTGATCGCCGCGTTGTCGCGGAGGGCAGCGGTCACCGCGGCGCGCAGCGCGAGCCGGCCGCTCTCAGAGCCGTCGAGGGCGACGAGCAACCGGCGCAGGTGCAGCTCTTCGAGCCGCTCGTCGCTCACCGCGCCGCTCCCGGGCCGCCGCTGAGCTCGATCCCGCTCTTGGTGCCGAGCTTGCGCTCGTTCAGGAACCAGAGCGCGGCGAAGGCGACGATGCCCATCGGCGCCGCGACCAGAAAGATCTCAGCGACGCCGGTGCCGTAGGCATGCTCGACCGCGGCCTTGACCGGATCCGGCAGGGTCGAGAGATCGGGGATGCCGCCCCCGGCGGTCCCTTCGCCGCCGCCCTCGGAGAGCGAGCTTGAGACCTTCGAGCTGAGCACCGCCCCGAGTGCCGAGACGCCGATCGCCCCGCCGAGGCTGCGGAAGAAGGCGATCAGCGCCGAACCGGCACCGATCTCCTCAGGCGGGACGGTGTTTTGCACGGCGAGGATCAGGTTCTGCATCAGCATCCCGACGCCGACGCCGACGATCACCATGAAGAGTGCGATCAGCGCAAGGCTGGTGCGATCGTCGATCAGGCCCATCAGGGCCAGCCCGAGCGCGAGGAGGAGGGCACCTAGGAGCAAGATCCGCTTGTAGCGCCCGGTGCGGGCGATCAGGCGGCCGGAGAGGGTCGACGCTCCGAATAGGCCGAACACCAGCGGAATCGTCAAAAGGCCGGACTCGGTCGGGCTGTAGCCGCGGGCCAGCTGCATGTACTGGGTGAGGAAGACGGTGGTGCCAAACATGGCGATGCCGACGGCGACCGAGGCGATCACGGCGAGGACCACGGTGCGGTTCTCGAATAGGTCGAGCGGGATCAGCGGATCCTCGGCCCGGCGCTCGACCACCACGGCGGCGATCAGGAGGACGATGCCGGCGCCGACGAAGGCCGCGGTCTGCCAGCCGATCCAGTCGAAGTTCTTGCCCGCCAGGGATACCCAGATCAGGATCGCGGCGACGCCGGCGCCGATCAGGGTCGCGCCGAGCGTGTCGATGTAGACGTCGTCGCGCTTGCGCGCCGGAAGGTGGAGCGTCCGCTGCAGGACGACCAGCGCTGCCAGCGCGAAGGGAACGCCGACGAAGAAGCACCAGCGCCAGCCGAGGCCATCGGTCAAAAGGCCGCCGATGACCGGCCCGGCGACGGTGCCGACGCCGAAGACGGCGCCGAGATAGCCCATGTAGCGACCGCGTTCGCGGGGCGAGACGAGGTCGGAGAGAATCACCTGGACGAGCGCGGTGAGGGCCCCGACTCCCACGCCCTGAATCGCGCGACAGCCGATCAGCCAGGCCGAGGAGGTGGCGAACCCGGCGAGGACAGAGCCGGCGATGTAGATCACGATCCCTGCTTGGATCAGCTGCTTGCGAGCGAAGAGATCGGCGAGCTTGCCCCAGATCGGCGTAGAGATCGTCATCGCCAGAAGAGTTGCCGTTACCACCCAGGTGTAGGCGGACTGGCCGCCGCCGATGTCGGCGATGATCTTCGGCAGCGCCGCCGAGACGACGGTGCTCGAGAGGATCGCGACGAACATCGCAAGGAGGAGCCCCGACATCGCCTCGAGCACCTCGCGGTGCGACATCCCCGCGGCGCCCTCCCTCTTGGCCTCTGCGGCTGCCGTCTGGGCCGGTCCGGCGCTGTTCACCTGATTGGCTTCTTCCGCCCGTCGCCGGCGATAGCGAGGCCGTCGAAGGCCGGTTCTGGTGCAGGGTGGCCAAGCGTCGCGTGCAGCCGAGCCAAACCCTCGGCGAGGGCGGATACCTCAGCGGGCTCCCAGCCGGCCAGGGCCTCGGCGAGGCCGTCCGCCAGACGGCGGTGCGCCGCTTCGAGCTTTTCGCGGCCGGCGGAGGATAGTTTCACGAGGCTCGAGCGGCCATCCTCGGGGTCGGCGATCCGCTCGACGTAGCCCTTCTCCTCCAGGGCATGGAGGTGTCGGCTGGCGACCGAGAGATCGACCTGAAGGGCGTCGGCGATGTCGCTGATCCGGATGGCTTCGGACCTAGCGAGGATGCTCAGCACGCTTACCGCGGCCACGGCGTGCTCGACTCCGGCAAGCCGCTGCAGCTCGCGCCGGATCGGGGAGAGCCCGTAGAGCGCTTCGACGAGCCTCCCTACCGCGTCCCCTCGTCGGTCTGCCATGTTCGGAGGATACCAAATTGTTTGCTTTCGACAAGCAGATTGTTGGCGGCGCCGGTCCGCATCGGTTCGGTGACCGAGAACTTGGCCGCCTACGTTTGAAGGACGCCGGGGTCGAGCCCGACGGGTCGCTGCCCGTACGGCCGGCCGAGCGCTCCTAGCCGGTCCCCCCGACAGCGCCCGAGCCCACAAAGCGTCGGTCCTCGCTACGGGCATCCGGGTAGGGCGAGGAGCTTGTCAGGTCGCAACTCGTCGGCATTGGTCTTTAGATATCTGCGGCCTTCGTGGGTCGCAGCGACGACGTCTATGGCCCTCCCGCCGTCACCGACATAGAAGCTGTACTCGCCGCGCGCGATCGCGCCGAGGGCCTGGTCCTCGGACATCTGCCAGCGGCTGCCGTCGTCACGTTCGCCGCCGAGGGACTCGATCCACGGGGGCGGGTCCTGACGGCCGGCGCTGACGCATTCGATTCTCACTCTTTGTGTCATCCGAACCTCCATGCCTGTCTCGGATCGAAGCTGCCTGCCCCCGGAATCCGACGGGCGGAGCGTGTGCCGTTATGGACCGGAACGCCAGTAAACCACGCGAGGTGAGAGATCCGAGGCTCTTCACAATGGATAAAAGTCTAATATAGTTTTCCTATATGTATGTCAAATCTCCGGATCGGCCCGTCCACGACCAGCTCGCGATTTCACTTCTGCAGCACTCCTCCCTCCTCACCCGTCTCGCCTTCCGTCAGGCGCACACCGATATGTCGCGCAGCGAGGCGAGCATCCTGGCGACGCTCGGGCGGGGGCCGCAACGGATAACCGCGCTTGCTGAGCAGGAGGGCCTCGCACAGCCGACGGTCACGGTATTGGTCCGCGATCTCGAGGGGCGCGGCTACGTCAAGCGAGAGCGCGACCTCGCCGACGGCCGGGTCGTCCTCGCATCGCTGACCGAAGCGGGAGAGCGGGCGCTCGCGGCCTTCCGAGACAGCTACCGGCCGCTGCTTGTCTCCTGCCTGGCGGCGCTGCCCTCGGCGCAGTTGGAGGCGCTCGAGGCCGCCGAGGCGGCCCTCGGCACTCTCATCGAACTGCTTCAAGAGGCGGCTTCCAGATGAAGTTTCTGCGCACCCAGCCGACCGCGGTGTGGGCGGTCGCCTTCGCCGCGGTGGTCTCGTTCATGGGCTTGGGCCTCGTCGACCCGATCCTGCCGGCGATCGCCGAGGAACTGAACGCGTCCCCAAGCGAAGTCGAGCTGCTGTTCACGAGCTACTTCGCCTTCACCGGCATCTCGATGCTGTTCTCGAGCGTCGTCGCCAGCCGCATCGGCGGCAAGCGCACCCTCTTGGTCGGACTCGTACTGATCATCGTCTTCAGCGCCCTGGCTGGGCTCTCGGACAGCGTCGGGGCGATAGTCGGCCTGCGGGCGGGCTGGGGCTTTGGCAACGCACTCTTCATCGCTACCGCGCTCTCGCTGATCGTCGGGGCCGCCAGCGGCGGCATCGCCAGCGCGGTGATGATCTATGAGGCCGCGCTCGGACTCGGCATCTCCCTCGGGCCGCTCCTCGGCGGCGAGCTCGGCGCGATCAGCTGGCGCGGCCCCTTCTTCGGCGTCGCCGTCCTGATGGCGATCGGCTTCATCGCCATCGCCGTCTTCTTGCCGAAGGCGCCGCGGCCGCCCGCGCGCGAGCACGTTTCGGTGCTCGAGCCGCTGCGGGCGTTGCGGCACCGTGCGACCCGAGGGAGCGGCCTGACGGCGATCTTTTACAACTTCGGCTTCTTCACCCTGCTCGGCTACGCTCCCTTCCCGCTCGCCCTCGGGATTCACGAGCTGGGCTACACCTTCACCGGCTGGGGGCTCCTGTTGGCGATCTTCGCCGTCTTCGTCGCGCCGCGGATATCGCGCCGCTACAGCGACGTCGCGGGATTGGCAGCGGCCCTTTTGGGGATCGTCCTCGTACTGCTGGTGATGGGAATCGCCCACGGCTCCCAGGCCGCACTGATCATCTGCGTCATCTGCTCGGGCGCCTTCTTCGGGATCACCAATACGCTGATGACCCAGGTGGTGATGGAGTCCGCCCCGGTTCCCCGGCCGATCGCCTCCTCCGCCTACAGCTTCGTCCGCTTTTGCGGCGGCGCGATCGCACCCTACGCCGCCGGCAAGCTGGGCGAGCACGTGAGCGTCCAGGCGCCTTTCTACCTCGGGGCGGGGATGACCGCTATCGCGGTTGGAATGCTCTGGTTCTACCGGCGCTCGCTGGTCCCCGTCGACATCGGTGAGGAGCGGATCGAGCAGCGTGAGTCCGAGGCCGCCGAAGCCCTCGCCGCGCGCGAGGCGCGCGGAACGCTTCTGGTTGCCGCAGCGGGCCCGCAGGCGCGGGCAGTGTGTGCGATGGCGGTTCCGCTCGCACGGGCGCGCGACTCGTTCGTTCACGTCCTCCACGTCGTCGAGCGAGACGTGATCGCCGGCGAGGACGCCCTCGACGTCGAGTCGCAAGCGGAGGCGGAGGCGACGCTCGAGGCCTGCGTTGCGGAGCTGCGCGAGGCTGACGTTCCGGTCAGCGGAGAGCTCCTCCGCGTGGTCGGATCCCATGCTGACGTCGCCGCGGCAATCTTGGCGCGGGCGGCGGACTTGCCCGCCAGTGCGATCGTCCTCGGGCCGGAGACGCAGCGTGGCCCCTTCGTCGCTCGGGTCGGAGCGGAGGTCGCCGCCGCCGCTCCCACCCACGTCCTCGTGGTCCGCCCGGACGCCGGGCCGCTCGGCCGGGACAACGGCGCCGCCACCCCTCGTGACCCCGCCGAGCTATGGGACGCGGCTCCGTGAGGCTGGATGCGAAGGGTCGATCGCACGTCCGAGAATTTCTTTGGGTGAGGAGATCGGGCCGCGCCACAGCGGGAGCACCGAGGGCCACCGAGCCCGTTCAGCCGGCGGGAACGAGGACGTAGCCGGCGTGGTTGGGTTCGATGGTTCTCAGGCCGCTGTCGACGCGCTCGATTGATGATGCAGCGAGATCCTGCCGGTCCTCATCAGCCCGAGCATCGGTTCGGGTTGGCAGACAAGGTGCGGGATGCGCACTCGAGCGTCGGGGCAAGGAGCTGGTCGTGCAGGCCCACCTTCGTTCAACGGCGAGGAGACCCCGTCGTCGAGCTCCCGAGTCGCGGACGAGGTGGGAGCTGACGTGATCGGGTGCGCAAGGCCGCGAAGCTCCACCACCGCCTCGCCGGATCGCTGGGTTCACGGCTTGCCTCGAAGCGAGACTCACCGATCGTCGTCGTGATTCCATGAGCTAGCGAGACGCGGCGCTGGCGGGCCGGATCCTCTGCACTGCGCATCGTCGTCGGAGCCCGGAGGCAGCGCAATCGTCGCAAGCCAACCCTTGAAGTCGGAGATCGCCCGATCCAGGGTGGGCGTTTGGCCCTGCTCGAGGAACTGCAGGGTGAGGCCCTGGAAGGCGGCGATGATCAGCGTCGTCATCGAGCCCTCGTCCATTCGCAGGCGGTAGCCGCGGCGGCTCAAGCGGCGCACCACCCTATGGATCGAGGATCGGTAGGCGTCGTTGACATCGACGAGCGTCCGCTTCAGTGATGCGTTGGTGACCGACTCGGCGGCGAGTCCGAAGAACACCGATTGCAGCTCTGGGTCCGAGCGCACCGAGCCCCAGAGCCGCCCGAAACCCACCTCGACCATCTCAGTCGGATCCTCGAGCCCACCTATCGCCTCCTCGACTTGAGCGAGGATGCGATCGCCCACCCGGCGGGCGACCTCATCGATCAACTGTTCGCGAGTCTCGAAGTAGTAGTGCAGCAGCCGTTTGTTGACCCCTGCGATATCGGCGATCCGCTGCATCGAGATCCCGGAATAGCCGTAGGTGGCAAGGCACCGGTAAGCCGCATCGATGATTCGCTCCGCCTGCCGCGCTCCCTTGCTCGTCGCGTATGACATCAATGAGACGATAAGGCCGCGGATTAGGATGGCGCTCGCATCCCCAGCCCCCGGGCCCACCGCGCGCCGCAGCGCCCGGAGCACGCCCAGAACGGTGCGGGGCTACGGCAGCCGGCGAGCCTCCCGGGTCCGAGAGCCGCAGGGTCTTTATCGGACTCAAGGCAACTCGAAGCCGGCTCGTTTGGCCTCCTCTCGCCAGCTCTCCGGCAGCTCGGCGGTCCCTTGGAGGAAGTGTTGGAGCTCGACCTGGACGAAGATCGCGCGCGCCTGGGCGATCAGCTCGCCTTCGTCGCGCATTGCGGCTGCCAGGCTGAGCTTTCGGCCCTCGACGCCTTCGGGCCAAGCCTCGATCTCAAAGCGGCGGCCAAGCAGCGCCGGATGGCGGAAGTCGACCTCAAGCCTCGCGGTCACCGCCGGGATCCGCAGGATCACCAACACCGATCCGAGGGTGTCGTCGAGGGCGGCGCTGACTGCTCCGCCGTGGGCAAATCCCGGTGCGCCCTCCTGACGGCGATCGAAAGTCACCTCTGCCCTTATTCGCTCACCGTCTCGGCGCATCCGCAGACCCAACGACGCGGGATTTTGGTCACCGCACCCCATGCAGTGCGGCTGGTGGGGCGGTAGCGGCCCATCCAAAGCGCTCATCCCCCGCGCTCCAGGCTCCGTTCCATCGCCTCGACCCCTTGGTGCTCGAGGTTGGCGATCATGCTGAGAAGCGGCCGGGCCCGCCTCAGCGCCGGGAGCGAGTCCTCCTCGGTAAGGATCGCCCCGATTCCGGCCCAAGCCTCGGCGAGCCGCGCGTAGATCTCGGCGGCTTCGCCGAGGGCACGATCTTCTTTGTGCCAAGCGGCCTCGCGGAGAAAGCCCGCCTGCAGGGAGCGCGGAACATAGCCCCCCCGGTCCCGGCCTTGACGATGAACGTCGCGAGGGCGCGCACCGCTTCATCGAGCATCCCCCCGAAGCGCTCCGGCCAGGCCGGAAACCCGGCGGCGAAGCTGTTGATCGCGCTGAGACCGTGGCGGCCGGGCGTGCGGTCGGCCGCAGAATTCTCGCCGCGCATGTTCGCAATCGCGCTCCGGAGCCCTTCGTCGATCGCTGCGGAGACAGGCGGAAGTCGCTCGGGGAAATCCATGAACCAGGTTGCATTCAGATTGGGGGCCGGAAATGCGATGGAGTTCCGGGCTCGACGCAGCGATTCGAGCGAGCAGGCCTGGATCTCATCGCGGTCGGAATCGGCAAGGTAGGCGCTGCCCTTCGCCTCGTCGTAGCCGACCGCGATCACGTCATGCATCGTGTTGTGTTGGCGAGCGCGTAGATAGTCGAGGTGCTTGATGTCCGCCCAGATCATTGTCGGGCGCCCACGGTCGAGCTCGTCCCGGAGCCAGTTCCAGCCTTCCCTCCAGTCCTCCGTCTGGCGGAAATTGAGATCGATGCCGAGGTGCCGGCAGACGCCCTGCTCAAGCGCGGGGGTCCGACCGACGAGATAAAGCGGCGGGGTGTGCGCCGGCAACTCGATGAAGGTAAAGCCGAAGGCGCCTGAGACTCCGAAGACGAAATCCTCAGACAGAGGCTGCGCCAAGTAGGAGAGGTCATGGAACGCGAATAGGTCGCGAAGCGCACCCGATCCACAGTGCCCTGCGCGCCGGTGAGGGAATTCCTTGATCCAGGCGCTGGCCACCCAGCTACGATAGCCTAGGTTTTCGCCGATCGGTTAACTCGTCGGCGTAGTGGCGGAGGAGAGGCCAACGGGACGCGCGACCCGCGCGACCGTTGGCGGCCCGAGGCGGGGGTTCGAGGTGATGATTCGAGCGGTTTCGACAATCGGCGCCCGCATCGCCAGAGGAAACCGGCTCGGATGATCGAGGTCCGGAAGGCGGGCGGTGGGCGCGGGTAGGGAGCGCAGCCGTGGCCCGGGGGGGAGAATTGGGGGAGGGAGGCGTGCGCGTACGACCTTGGTCCTTGCCGCCCTGGTGCTCGCTGCGCTGGCCGTGATCGGAACCGGGGTCGAGGCGCGGCTCGACCCGACCAGCCTCAACGTCCCCGGCACGCCTTCATCGCGCGCCGACGAGCTCCTGCGCCAGCACTTCGGCGACTCCGAGCCCTTCGCGATCCTGCTCGAGGGCCCGCCGGATGCGGTCGACCGCCAGGGCCAGGAAGTGGTGTCCGCGCTGCGCCGCAGCCATCCCGGCGTCGGCACGCTCTCCCCCTGGGACCGCGGCAAGGGCATCGAAGGTCTGCGACCGGCACCGGGGCGGGCGCTGATCCTCGCCGACTTCGACGTCGACTTGAAAACGGCGGTCAACGACACCGTGCCGGAACTCGAACGGCAGCTGGCAGAAGTCATACGGCCGCCGGTGCGGGTGACGCAGACCGGCTTCGCGACGCTCTCGCGGGCGATCCAGACCGAATCCCTCGACGCTGCCGAGCGCGGCGAGCTGCTGGCGATCCCCTTCCTCCTGATCGTCCTCCTGCTCGTCTTCCGCTCGCCGGTGGCGGCGGCGATCCCGCTCGCCTTCGGCGCGGTGACGGTGATCGCCTCGCGCGGGATCCTCTACTTCTTCACCGGCTGGTTCGAGATCGACGCCTTCGCGCTCACGGTCTGCACGATGATGGGGCTGGCGCTCGGGGTCGACTACGCGCTGCTGATGGTCTCGCGCTTCCGCGAGGAATTAGCCGCCGGCGCCGAGCCCTACGAGGCGGCCCGCCTCACCCGCCGCACCGCCGGCCGGACGACGATGTTCGCCGGCTCGACCCTGGTCCTCTCGATGCTGGTCTCGCTGTTCATCCTGCCCGGCTCGCTGCTCGTCTCGCTGGCCGGGACGCTGGCGATGGTGGTTGTGCTGAGCGTCGCGGTGGCGACGATCGTCGGCCCGGCGATCCTCACCCTGCTCGGGCGCAACGTCGACCGCTGGCGGATCGGCCCGCCGGCCAACGAGGGTCGCTCCCGACTGATGGCCTTCGTCAACGCCGGGCTGCGCCGCCCGGCCCTGGCGGCGGCGTTGATCGGGGTGGTGCTGCTGGCGCTGGCGGCGCCGACGATCGGCCTGAAGACGGGGCCCCCGAGCCCCGACCAGCTGTCGAAGGACGCGCAGGCGCGGGTGGACGCGGAAAAGGTCGATGCGGCGATCGGCTCCGGCTGGGACGCCCCGTTCCAGGTCGTCGCGGCCACCGAGGACGGGCCGATCACGACCGAAAAGGACCTGGCGGCGCTCGAACGCTTCCAGGCCCGGCTCGCCCGCCTTCCCGGCGTGCGCCAGGTGATCGGGCCAGCGAGGATCGCGAAACGGGTCGAACCCCTGCGCAACCTGGGCAACGCGGTGCTGACCAGCGAAGGCAACATCGGCCCGGTCAAAGAACTGGGGAAGCTCGGCCGCGAACTCTCAGTCGCCGCGGGCGGGGTCGGCGAACTGCGCGGCGGGATCTCCGAAGCGAGCGACGGCGTCGGCGAACTCCGGAGCGGGATCGCCGAAGCGAGCGCCGGCGCCGGCCTGCTGGCGCTCGGTGCCGACCGCGCCGGCGAGGGAGCGCGGCTGCTCGGGGCCGGGCTGGAGCGAGCTTCGCACGGGAGCGACCGGGCGATCGGGGCGCTGCAGAAGTTCGCAAAAGGCGCACGCCGGCTCGAGGAAGCGGAGCTGAAAGCCGCGGTCGGGGCGGCCGAACTGAAAGCCGCGGTCGGATCGATCGGCAGCCTGGCGCGGCCGAACGGGCTGGGCCCCGCACGGGATGTCGAGGAGGGCCTGCGCGCAGAGGCGACCGAGACGCTGCCAAAGCTGATCCCGCCGGCGACCGCCGCTGGCGAAAAGCTCAAAGCCGGACTGGCGGCGTTGGAAGCGATCGGCGACAAGTCCGACCCCAACTACGGGCCGGCGCTGGAAGCGTTCCAGCAGGCCGAGGCCGCCATCTCGGGCGCCTATCCGGCCACCGGCACGCCCTACTCGGAGGGCTACGCGGGCCTCCCGGCGGAACTGACCGCACTGCAGGAGCGGCTGAACACCGACCTCGAAGCAGCCGAACGCTCCCGCCAGGTCTACGAATCGACGCTGGAACTTCTGCGCCAAGCGCGCGGCGGCGCTGCCCAGTTGCAGGAAGGCCTCTACAGGATCCACAAGGGCGGCAACCGGCTCGCCACGGGCGCCGAGAAGCTGGCGAAGGAATCGAAGCGGCTGGGCAAAGGAGTCGACCAGCTGAGTGGCGGGATGCGGGCCTTGGCGGCCGGCATCAGCCGCCTCTCCGGCGGGGCCGAAGCGCTCGAAACGGGGCTCGCCGAAGGGTTCGAAGAAGCGGCGCCGCTGGAGACCGGGCTGGCGCGGGGCGCCGAAGAAGCGATCCCGCTCGAATCAGGACTGCAGGAAGCGAGCGTGCAGGTGCTGGGCGGCAAGGCCAATATCCGCCGCCAGGCGCGCAAAGTGCGACGCGAAGCGCCCGGGATCTTCAATTCCGGTTATTTCGTGCTCTCGGCGCTCGACGGGTCGAAGCCGGCGACCCGGGAAGCGGCCGGGCAGACGATCGACATCAAGAACGGCGGCCAAGCCGCATCGCTTCTGGTGATATCCGACTACAGCTTCAACACGCCGGGCTCGATCCGGCTCAACAAGGTGCTCGACGCCGAAGCGCGGGCGTTCGCGGAGAACGTCGAGCTGCGGACCGGGGTCGCCGGCGGCGCCGCCCAGCTCAACGACTACAGCCACATCACCCGCGACCGGATGCCGCTGGTGATCGCGGCGATCACCCTGGTGACGCTGCTGGCGCTGATCCTGATCCTCCGCGCGATCCCGCTGGCGATCATCGCCACCGGCCTCAACCTGCTGACGGTCGGCGTCGCCTTCGGCATCCTCACCCTGCTCACCGACCTGCCCGCCGACTTCCCGCTCGGCGGCCACTCCTACGTCGAAGCGGTGGGGGCGACGATGATCTTCGGGATCGTCTTCGGGCTCTCGATCGACTACGCGGTCTTCCTCCTGATCAGGATGCGCGAGCACTACGACGAGCACGGCGACAACGCCGCCGCGGTCCGCTTCGGGCTGGAGAAGACGGCGCGGGTGATCACCGGCGCGGCGGCGATCATGCTGGCCGTCTTCATCGTCTTCGCCGGCGCCTCGATCGCGACCGTCAGCCAGCTCGGCGTCGGCCTCACCGTCGCCGTCCTGCTCGACGCGACGGTGGTCCGGATCGTGCTGCTGCCGGCGCTGATGCTGTTGCTCGGCGACCGGGTCTGGTGGCTGCCCGGGCCGCTGCGGCGAGCCCTGCCGAAGCTGAACGTGTAGCAGGCAATGGCCATGCCGGCGATGCTAGCCTTGCGGCGAGGCATGAACGGCTTGCGAAATGCGAGAACCGAGGTTCAGTCTAGGTCCTCGCACGCCAGGCTCGGCAGCGAGAAGCCGAGGAGTCTTGCGTCGCGATGAGCTGGTGGATCAAGGCAGCCAATACCGCCTCCTGGGGCTACGCTGGCTCGCCGCCTTCGGTTCTAAGCCCAAGCGAGACCGAAGTCCTCGCCGCCTTTGGAGCAACGGAGTGCCTGGCTATCGCTGACGTAGTTCGAAGGGCTGACGTGAGCGCCGCTTCGGCCGGCCGCGTGGTCCAGGATCTCGTTGGCTACGGACTTCTGCGCTGTGATGGGGCGGGCTGGGATACGCGTCGATGGGCTCTGTCGCTGTGCGTCGCCCGGCTGCCGAAGCCATAGCAAGTAGACAGTGCATTGCGCTGACCTTCGTCTTCGGCGTCTCTGGAAATGAGCGCAACCTCCTAGAGGATGAGCGTCGAAGCCTCTGAGGCAACTCTCGGAGAGGCGCTCGGGGACCTGCGCTTTCGGCAGCTGCTGGTCGCCATCGACGGCTCCGCCAGCTCAGAGCTTGCCCTTTCTGCTGCTGTCGTTGTCGCGAAGCGCGACGGGGCGAAGCTGACGCTGATCAGCGTCTCCCCGCACACGCGACATTGGGGCGGAGGAGCGTACATCCCCGACGTTCAGCCCGAAGTCGACAAAGGCACCGAGAGGCTGTTGCGCGACACTGCAGGGCGAATCCCAGAAGGAATCTCCGTCACTACGCTATTTCGCCAGGGAAAGCCGGGGCCGCAGATCGTCGCCGCCGCGGCTGAGGGCGATTACGATGCGATCCTCCTCGGTGCGCGTGGAGTCGGCAGGCTCGGCATGATGCTGGGGAGCGTCAGCCACTACGTGCTCCACGAGGCGCCGATCGCTGTCTTCGTCGCGCACGCTCCCCGCCGGACGGGACGCTGATCCTGAGGAGTTGAGCGGTCGGGGCCTGCGCGCGGCGCCCGGTGAAGTCAGTCGCGGGACCCTGAGGTCGCGTCTATCAGCGGCCGCATCGCGGAGACCAGATCCTCACGTTCAGCCTCGGCGATTCCGGGCAGAGTTCCGTTGGCGCGGGTGAGGGCAATGCCAAGGATCGCCGCGATCAGAAGTTCAGCTTGAAGCCTCGAGGCAGTGCCGTGGCCCCGCCTCACCTCGTGCACGAGCGGCTGGACCAATCGCTCGGCGACCACCGTCTCGATCTGCGCTCGCACCCTGTCGCCTAGCTGCGGGCTTGCCAGAGCCCTGCTGATGGGACTGGGGCCCTGCTCGTCCCAGCGCTTGAGCAGGAAGGAGACGAGGGCAGCCGGATCGAAGTCGATCTCCTCGAGGCTGGAGTCGAGCGCTCCCTCGGCGATCGCCGCCAGGAAAAGGCCCTCCTTGCCGCCGAAGTAGCGCGCGATCAGCGCCGGGTCGACGCCGGCTCTGAGCCCAATCTCCCGCGTCGTCGCCTGCTCGAAGCCGACCTCCTCGAAGAGGACTCGACCTGCCCTCAGGAGGCCCTGCCGCGTGGCGGCGGAGTCGCGCGGCTTCTTCGCCGCTCTGATACCCTTGTCACCAGCCGATGTCATCATCTGGTGACAATCATACACCGCCCCCGAGCGACTCGCCGAACGACGGTCCTTTGAAGGAGGCGGCAATGCTGGTTCCCCAGCCCCCGTGGCGCGGCGCTCAAAGTGGCGCAGGCATCGTTCGTTCACCTGGCCGAAGCCGATGAGATGAGTTGCTACCGGAGCATCCTTGTCGCCCTCGACGGCTCTGCCGATGCCGAAGCCGCGCTGCGCCATGCCGTCGAGCTGGCCGGTGACCAGCACGCCCGGATTACGCTGTTGAGCGTCGTTCCGCCAGCTCCGAGCCCGGTTGGAGCTGGCGTGTCGCGGCCGCCGGACCTCACCGATCTGCACGAACAGATCCTGCGCGAGGCGGTCAGCGATCTCCCGCACGACCTCGGCGTCGTAACCCGTCTCGAGCGGGGGATCGTCGCGGAGACGATCTTGCGGATCGCAGAGAGCGGCGCGTACGACCTCCTCGTAATGGGCTCCCACGGGCGGAGCAGGGTGAGGAGGGCGCTGAGGGGCTCTGTCTCTGAGCACCTGCTGCACTCGTGCCCGATCCCGGTGCTCCAGATGAGGGCGGACAAGACGGCAGGGTCGAGATCAGCGACGGCGCCAGGGGACCGGACCATGGCCGCCACCGGCGACGCCCGCGAAGTCGAGCGACCCGGCGGGGAGCGGGGGTGATGTTCTGGTCGCGCAACGAGCGACGAGGGAGCCCCGAGGGTGCTGAAGGCAAGGCACCAGCAGCTCTCCTGCCGCACGCGCAAAACGACTCCGCACCCTACGTCGCCGACGATGGCGCCGTTCTCGGCCGGGACTTCATCATCCCCGGCGTCGACCCGAACGAGCATGACCCCTACCGCCTGCATACGGCCAGGGACTCCCAGCACGATCCCTCCGTCGATGCGATCGAGGTGATCGACCTGGTCAAGCAGTTCGGCCGCGCCCGGATCCTCAACGGCCTCAACCTCGGCCTGCCGGAAGGGAAGATCTCGATGGTGCTCGGCCCCTCGGGGACCGGCAAGAGCGTGCTGATCAAGCACATCGTCGGCCTGCTCTATCCCGACTCCGGCGACGTCCTCGTGCACGGCGAGTCGATCCCCAACATGACCGACGACGAGCTCTTCGAGGTGCGCAAAAAGTTCGGCCTGCTGTTCCAGGACGGGGCGCTCTTCGGCTCGATGAACATCTACGACAACGTCGCCTTCCCGCTGCGCCAGCACACCGACAAAGGCGAGGAGGAGATCGGCGAGATCGTCAACCGGCGGCTGAAAGAGGTCGGCCTCTCCGAGGCGATCTACAAGATGCCGAACGAGCTCTCCGGCGGGATGCGCAAGCGCGCCGGCTTCGCCCGGGCGCTGGTACTTGACCCCTCGGTCGTCATCTTCGATGAGCCGGACTCCGGCATCGACCCTGTCCGCACGGCGCTGCTCTGCGAGCTGATCCGCGAGATCCATCAGGACAACGGCGGTTGCTACCTGGTGATCAGCCACGATCTGAACACCGCTCGGCGCGTCGCCGACTTCATAGCCGTCCTTTGGAAGGGTCGGATCGTCGAGGCGGGGCCAAAGCAGGCGTTGTTTGATTCCGAGAACCCCTTCGTTCGCCAGTTCCTCAATGCTGGGAGCCAGGGACCGTTGGGGATGGACTGACGCCCGTTGAGGAACGTCCCTACAAGCCGGCCGATCGAGAAACCTCAGGCGAAACCGTGGGCAGGAGCCTTCTGCAGGAAGGAAGTTGCCACATGAGCGATGGGCCTTCGCGCCAGCACTATTCCCTGACCTTGGCAGCGCTCGCGGTCTCGGCGCTCGCCTACGCCCTGATGCAGACGATGGTCGCTCCCGCCTTGCCGCAGATCCAACGCGATCTGAACACCTCGACGACCTCGGTTACCTGGGTGCTTACGGTCTATCTGCTCGCCGCCTCGGTCGCGACGCCGGTGCTCGGCCGCCTCGGTGACATCTTCGGCAAGGAGCGAATCCTCGTCTGGGTTCTCGCTCTGTTCGGCGCTGGCTCCGTGCTCGCCGCCCTCTCGCATTCTCTCCCCTTGCTAATCGCAGGTCGCGCAATCCAGGGTGCCGGGGGCGCCGTATTCCCGCTCGCCTTTGGAATCATCCGGGACGAGTTTCCGCAGCGGCTCGTGGGGACCGGGATTGGGTTGATCTCGGCGACCTTCGGCATCGGTGGCGGCGCCGGTCTCGTCTTGAGCGGGTTGATCGTCGACCATCTCGAATACGAGTGGATATTCTGGCTTGGCCTGGGCGGGACCGTGATCGCGGTGGCCGCGACGATCCTCTTCGTACCCGAGTCCCCCGTAAAGACGCCAGCACGGATCGATTGGGCGGGTGCGGCTCTGCTCTCGGCGGGCCTGATTTGCGTGCTTCTCGGTGTGAGCGAGGGGAATACCTGGGGTTGGACCTCGGCCGGAGTGCTCGGGCTCTTCGTGGCGGGCATCGCCATCCTCGCGATATGGATGGCCTTTGAGACGAAGGTCGCCCAGCCACTCGTGAGCATGAACCTGATGCGGCTGCGTGGTGTCTGGACTACCAACCTGGCAGGACTGCTGGTCGGCTTCGGCATGTTCGGCTCCTTCATCCTCATCCCGCAGTTCGTGCAGGCCCCCACCCCTACGGGCTACGGATTCGGCGCTAGCGTCACCGAGGCCGGATTGTTTCTCCTGCCCTCGGCGGCCGTGATGCTCTTCGCCGGGCCGCTCGCTGGGAGTCTCGGAGTCCGCTATGGGTCCAAGGTGCCACTGACAATAGGTGCGTTAGTGGGATGCGCGGCATTCATCTTGTTGTCTCTCTTCCATTCGACGCACGCGAGCATCTTCATCGCGGGCGGCGTGCTCGGGCTCGGCATCGGCTTTGCCTTCGCCTCGATGGCGAACCTGATCGTCGAGGCCGTGCCGCAGACCCACACCGGCGAGGCCACGGGTATCAACACGATCATGCGCACGATCGGGGGCGCGCTCGGAGCCCAGGTCGCCGCCTCGATCGTGTCTGGTCAGGTAAGCCCGAGCACCGGGCTTCCCGAGGAGGTGGGCTACACCGATGCCTTTGTGATGTCCGCGGTGGCCATGTTCGTTGCCTTTCTCGCCGCGCTTCTGGTTCCCGG
>JBFWMZ010000047.1:0-20565 GCA_050251335.1 Solirubrobacterales bacterium | reverse complement strand
CCCCCCCCACCCCCCTCCCCCGCAAACCCCCCGAACCCTCGCCCGCCCGCCCGCCCCGCCGATCCCTCGCCCCGCCCGGTCCCTCGCTCCCTCCCTCGCCGCCCTAAATCCCCGCCGACAACACTTCCGCCGCCGCCGGCGCCGCCACTTCCCCTCCTGCCGCTTCCGCTTCGATCAGCAGCACTCCGACCGCCAGCTTCGGCTTTTCCGCCGGCGCGAAGGCGGCGAACCAGGCGTCCTTGATCTGGACTGGGTTTTCCTCTTCCTCCTGGCCCGGTTTCGGGCCGAGCTCGGCGGTGCCGGTCTTGCCGGCGACCTGGGCCTCGGAGATCGCGCCCGCCGTGCCGGTGCCTTCGACCACCACGCCGACCATCAGTTCGGTCAGCTGGTCGGCGAGCTGCTTCGACATCACCTGGGTCGATTCGGGCCGTGGCCGCAGCTGCTTGTTGTTGACGATCGAGGTCGGCTCGCGGACGCCGTCGTTGGCGATCGTCTGCGCGACGCTCGCCATCTCCAGCGGCGTCGCCAGCACTTCGCCCTGGCCGATCGCCGAGACGCCGAGGTCGACTTCTTCCCCGATTTCCTCCGGGATCGTCGATTCGGCCGGTTCGACCTCGCGCACGATCCGCGGCGCGTAGAGGGTCGGCGGCGAGTTGAAGCCGAAGCGCTCGGCGGTGGCGACCAGGTCGTCGTTGCCGATCTTCGGGCCGAGCGGCGCGAAGACCGAGTTGCAGGACTCGGCGAAGGCCTGGCGGAAGGTGCCGCCGCAGAACTCGCCGTTGGCGTTGTGGAGGAAGCGGCCGCCGACGTTGATCCCGTCGTTGATTTCGAATTCGTCCTCGAGCGAGACGACGTGGTCGGCGAGGGCGGCGGTGGTGGTGACGATCTTGAAGGTCGAGCCGGGCGGCTGCGGGGCCGAGAACGCCTGGCCGGCGAGGGCGCGGACGTCGCCGGTCCTGGCGTCGAGGGCGGCGATTCCGCCGGCGCGTCCGGCAAGCGCAGCCACCGCGACGTCCTGCAGCGGCGGGTCGATCGTCGTCTTCACCGGCGCCCCCGGCTCCGGTCTCGCTTCGGCCAGCACCCGCGGCGCGCCGCCGTCCTTGGTCGCCACCGCCAGCAGCTTGCCGCCCGGCTTGCCGGCCAGGCGACGGTTGAACGCCTGCTCGAGGCCGCTGACCCCGACCAGCGCCCCCGGCGGGTAGCCCTGGCGCGCCAGCAGCGGCTCGTCTTCTTCCGGCGCTTCGCCGACTTCGCCGGTGACGTCGATCATCGCCGAGCCGAGCGGGTGTTCGCGAGCTTCCGCCGGTCCTTCGGCCATCGCTTCGCCGTTGGCGGCGAGGATCGCCGCCCGCGGCGCCAGTTCGACCTCGGCTTCGAGCTCCTCGCCCGAGCGCAGGCCGGGGAAGACAAGGCTCCGGTCCCACTCGATCCCGTCTTCCGCATAGGGCAGGTCGACCTCGTCTTCGAGCCGGCCGAAGGCGACGGTCGTGATCAGCATCGAGACCGGGACCACGGTCCGCCCGTCGCGTGAGAACGAGTCCTGGGCGCTGCCGGCGACCAGACCGCGCTGGGTGGCGACCAGTTCGGCTTCGCGGTAGGCCTGGGTGAACTGCTTGCGGCTGACCCGGGCCCGCGAGGAGTCGTTCAGCTCGCGGTACATCGCTTTGAAGTCGTGGGCCGCCCAGGCGGCGGCGAAGCGGTCGGCAGCTTCCTTGTCGGGCGAGCCGGGGGCGCCGATCGCCGCGCCGGCGACGAAGGCGACGACCGCGATCAGGGCGAGCGGCAGCGTGCGCATGACCAGGCGTCGCCGCCGCTCTGCCTCACGCGTCCTCCTGCTCACGTGTGAAAGGTAGTCGAGCGCTTACCGGCAGCGGTTGCAGAGCCCCCGTGCTGCATGGCCACGGTCGCCGGGATGCTTCTATTCAGTGATGACCGCGCTCGACTGGGCGATCATCGCCTTCACCATCGCCCTCGGGCTGTGGGGGTACCGGCAGGGGCTGATAGTCGGTCTCCTCACCCTGCTCGGGTTCGGGACCGGCGCGGTGATCGGCAGCCGGGTCGGCCCGCTGCTGCTCAGCCGGGGCTCCGACTCGCCCTACGCGCCCCTCTGCGCGGCGCTGGGGGCGCTGCTGCTGGGGGCGATCATCGCGGTGACGGTTGAGAGCTTCGCGCTCGGTTTACGGGCGCGGATGCTGGCCCGGCGCCGCTTCCTGCACTTCGCCGACGGGGCCGGCGGCGCCGCCCTGATCGCGGCCGTCGCGCTCGGCCTCGCCTGGGTGCTCGGCGCCGTCGCCCTGCACGCTCCCGGCACCGCGCGGCTGCGCGCCGACGTCCAGGAGTCGGTGATCCTGCGCAGCCTCAACGAGGTCCTGCCGCCCTCGGGCCCGGTGCTGAACGCGCTCGACCGGGTCGATCCGGCGCCCTCGGTGACCGGCCCGGCGACCCCGACCGACGCGCCCGACGCCGGGATCGGCGCCGACCCCGACGTGCTGCGCGCCGGCGGCGCCGTGGTCCGGGTGCTGAGCACCGCCTGCGGGCTCGGGGTCGAGGGCTCGGGCTGGGCGGTGGAACCGGACCTGGTCGTTACCAACGCCCACGTGATCGCCGGCGCCGACGACACCACCGTCACCACCCAGGGCGGGGTCGAGCTGGAGGCGACGCCGGTTCACTACTCGCCCGCGGACGACCTGGCGCTCTTGCGGCTCGAGGGCGCCCGCCTGCCGACCCTGCCGCTCACCTCGGACCGCAGCGAGGGCGAGGACGCGGCGGTGCTCGGCTATCCCGAGAACGGCCCCTACGCGATCGAGCCGGCGCGGATCGGCGAGACGCGGGCGACGATCAGCGAGGACTCCTACGGCAACGGCCCGGTCAACCGGACGATCACGGCGCTGCGCGGGGCGGTCCGCAGCGGCAACTCGGGCGGCCCGCTGGTCGATGCGGCGGGACGGGTCGTCGGCATCGTCTTCGCGGCGACCACCGGCGGCCCGCCGGGTGGCTTCGCGATCCCCGCCGAGGACGTCGTCGAGGCTCTCCCGGAAGTCGGCGGCGAGGTCGGAACCGGTTCCTGTACCCGCTGAGAAACCCCTGCAAAGCAGCGAAAACCGGACGCCGAGCGCTTATGTTCAGTAAGGTCCGGACAATGGAGTACGCGAGCGCGAGCGAGGCCCGGAAGACGGCGCTCCCCGAGGCGGTTTGCCCTCACTTCCACGCCGCGATCGAGCTGATCGGCAAGCGCTGGACCGGGGCGATCGTCTGCGCCCTGACCGAGCGGCCGATGCGCTTCGGCGAGCTGCGCCGGGTCGTCCCCGGCCTCTCCGACCGGCTGCTCTCGCAGCGTCTGCGCGAGCTCGAGGAAGAGGGACTGGTGCAGCGCGACGTCGAAGCCGGAACGCCGGTGCGGGTCACCTACTCGCTGACCGAGTGCGGCAACCAGCTCGGCCCGGCGATCAGCGAGCTGCAGATCTGGGCGAAGCGCTGGAACTGCACCAGGTAGCGGCAGCTTCAAGGGCCGCCTCCCAGCCGCGTCAGCCTCGTCAACTAGCCTGATCCCATGGATCAGTTGCCCCCCGTCGATCCGGGGCAGATCGAGTTCGAAGTGCCGCGGCCGAGCTCCGACCCGGAGCTCCCCGGCCCCTTCCCGGTCGGCCGCTACGCCGGCAAGTTGCAGGAGGAGATGCGCAAGCGGGCGCGGGTGCTGCTGGTCGGCGAGGTGACCGGGGTGGGGCGGAGCCGGGTCCAGGCCTACTTCGAGCTGCGCGACGGCGACGGCGCCGTGCCCTGCGCGATCTGGCTCAACGACCTCGAGCGGGCCGGCCTGCCGGATGGGGCGCTGCGCGACGGCGCCGAACTGGTGATCGCCGGCGGCCCCGACTACTACCCGGGCGGCGGCGCCGCCTCGCCCAGCTTCTGCTTCCGCGCGACCCACGTGCGGCTGGCCGGCGAGGGCGATCTGATGCTGCGCCTGGAGGCGCTGCGCAGGCAGCTGCGCGGCGAGGGCCTGTTCGAGCTGCAGCGACAGCTGCGGCGACCGCTGCTGCCCCGCACCCTGGGGGTGGTGACGGCCGAAACCGGCGCCGCCCGCCGCGACCTGCTCGCCGGGCTGCGGCGGCGCGGTTGGGAGGGCACCGTCGTCTGGGCCTTCGCGCCGGTCCAGGACCGCCGCGCCGCGCCGGCGATCACCGCCGCGATCCAGGACCTGGCGGCGCGGCCCGAGGTCGAGGCGATCGTCGTTACCCGCGGCGGCGGCAGCCTCGCCGACCTCTGGGCCTTCTGCGACGAGACCCTCTGCCGGACGGTGGCGATGCTGCGGGTGCCGGTGGTCAGCGCGGTCGGCCACGAGCGCGACTCGACCCTCGTCGACGACGTCGCCGCGGTCGCCTGCTCGACCCCGACCCACGCCGCCGAGGCGGCGGTGCCGCTCGACTGTCTCGCCGCGCGGCGTGAGCTCGGCCGCGCCGGCCACGCGCTGCGGCGGGCGGCGGAGGGGGCGGTGGGAGCGCGGGCTCGCCACCTCGGCGCGCTCGCCCGCGGACCGGCGCGGGCGCTGCGGCGCGAGCGCTCGCAGCTGAACCAGATGATCCGCGAGGTGCGGGCCGCCTCCGAACGCGGACTCTCGGAGCGAACGACCTTCCAGCGGCGGATCGCCGCGATAGTGCTCGATCGGGCGCGGCGGCGGGCGATCGAGCGGACCGACGCCGGCCGGGCTGGGGAGCGGCATCGCGGCGCGGTGATCGAGCGGGCGGCGGCGCGCGACCTCGCCCGCCGCCGCGAGGCGCTGCGCCAGGCGGCCGTCACCCTGCGCGCCCACGACCCCGAGCGGACGTTGGAGCGGGGCTACGCGCTGGCCGAGAGCGCCGACGGCGAGCCGGTGACCAGCGCGGCAGCCGCGGCCGCCGCCGGGAACGTAAGACTGCGGTTCGCCGATGGACGGATCGGAGCAAGAGTCGAAGGAGAGGTCGAGCGCGATGGCTGACGCGCCTGAGACGCCAGCGAGCTACGAGGCCGCGGTCGAGCGGCTGGAGGAGATCATCGATCGCCTCGATTCCGGCCAGGCGGGCCTGCGCGAGACCTTGGAGCTTTGCCGCGAGGGACGGGAGCTGGTCGGCTACTGCGCCGGCGAGCTCGACGCCGTCGGCGAGGGCTTGAAGGAGCTGCGGCTGGACGAGCTCGCCGCGCGGTTGGACCCCGACAGCGGCCAGTAGCGCCCCTTCTCGGCCCCCGCAACGGTGGCTCAGGCGGTGGTGGGGCCGGAGCAGAGGTTGCCGAGGGCCGGGCAGCCGCTGCAGAGGGACCAATCTCGCCGCTCCGGGGGCGCGACGGGGAACTCGCCGCTGTGGATCTGGGCGATGGCGCGCTCCAGGTCGGCGCGGCCGGCGGCCATCTCCGCGCTGCCGAGGAGGGCGAGCACCGGATCCTCGGGGCGCTCGAGGAAGACGTAGGCGACCTCGACCTCGGTCGCCCGCAGGGACTCGGCGGCGGCGAGGGCGTAGATCGAGCGCTGGGTCGCGTAGCGGCCGGCGTGCTCGGCCGGGGTCGAGCCGGCGAGGCGGTCGGTCTTGTAGTCGACGACCAGGGGCGGGGCGTCGTCGCGCTCGACCAGGAGGTCGATCGAGCCGCGCAGGACGGTGCCGCCGACGCCGAGCAGGATCGGCACCTCGGCCCGGACGCGGCCGGCGCCGGCGATCCGCTCGGCGAGGAGCGGCGAGCCGAGCCAGGCCCGGATCGGGTCCAGTAGATCGGCCGGCTCCAGCGCTTCGCCGTCGAGCCCGGCCGCTGCCGCGTGCCGCCGCGCCAGCTCCTCGGTTGGCTCGCGCCACCCGTTCGCCTGGCTCCACTCGAGCAGCGCATGGACCGCCGCCCCCCGCGCCGACCGCTCTTCCCGCGCCGAAGGCGTCCCCTCGCGCCCCTCCTCCAGCAGCGCGTTCGTCGTTCCTCCCGCTGGGCGGGAAGAAGGACGAACGCCCCCGGTCGAGGTGGCGCCGGCGCCGCTGACGCCGAGGACGCGCTCGAGGTAGAAGCGGTAGGGACATTCCTGGTAGGCCGAGATCGCGGTGTAGGAGAGGGGGCGGCTGGGGACGACGGGCGGCCTGCGCTCGAGCAGGGGCGGCGGGCCGGCGCCGAGCTCGCGTTCGGCGGCGCGGTCGCGGCGCAGCGCCCGCAGCTCGGCCGCCCGCTCGGGTGAGGGGAGGTTGGCGCGGACGGCGATCGTCGACGGGGCGAAGCTCGCTTCGAGCCCGGGGCGCGGCTCGGGCGGCGGCACCGCGACCTCGGCGTCGGCGTCGCGGGCCACCCCGAGCGCCTCGACCAGGCGCTCGATCACCGGCGTCGACGGCTTCACCTCCCTCCCCGGCTCCGGTTTGACGACGCCGCTGAGGATCAGGTGCTGGCGCGCTCGGGTGGCGGCGACGTGGAAGAGGCGCAGCCCCTCTTCGGAGTCGCGCTCGCGGCTCTCCTCGAGCAGCTCGGCGTACTCGTAGAGGTTGACCGAGGAGGTGCCGAGGCGACGCAGCTGCATTCCCACCCGCGGCGGCTGCTCGCGGCCGAGCAGGAGCAGCGGCGGCCGGGCGCCGGCCAGCAGGCTGCGCGAAAGATCGGGGACGGCGACGACGTCGAACTCGAGGCCCTTGGCGTTGTGGACGGTCATGATCCGCACCCCGTCGTGGCCCTCGGCGGCGGTCGCGGCCTGCGCCTCGGCGTCGCCTTCGGCCCGCGCGGCGAGGAAGTCGAGGAAGCCGCGCAGGTCGCGGCCCTCGCGCTCCTCGTACTCCTCGGCCAGCCGGGTCAGCTTGCGGACGTTGGCGAAGCGGGCCTCGCCGGCGGCGCGCATCAGCACCGCCAGGTCGTAGCCGGTAACGGTCACCGCCTCCTCGATCAGCGCCGAGAGCGCCAGCCGCGGCGCCCGCTCGCGCAGCCCCTCGAGCCGGGCGGCGAAGGTGGCGAGCAGCGCCAGCTCCTCCTCGCCGATCGCCTCCAGGCGCTCGGGCTCGGTCAGCTCCGCCTCTCCCAGGCCGACCGCATGCTCGAGCGCCGGCCAGACGTGGCGCCGCTTCCCCGCCGCCATCCGCAGCAGCCAGAGCGTGTCGGGGGCGGCGCCGACCGCCGGCGAGGCGAGGGCGCCGAACAGGGCCTCGTCGTCGAGCGGGTTGGCGGTCGTCCGCAGCAGGGCGGTGACGTCGGCGACCTGCTGCTGGGACCAGTAGCCGCGGCCGCCGACCACGTAGGGGCGCAGGCCGGCGCGCTCGAGCGAGTCCTCGTAGGCGTCGAGATGGGTGTAGGCGCGCAGCAGGACGACCATCCGACCGCGCTCGACCCCGGCCTCGCCCAGTTCCCGCAGGCGCTCGGCGACCGCCCGCGCCTCGGCCAGGCAGTTGAGCGGGGTGGTGGCGTCGGTCGCCGGCTCCAGCTCGATCCCCTCCTCGTCCCAGCCGTCGCGCGCGGTCAGCAGCAGCTCGACCGCCGCGCCGCCGCCGGGCGGCGGCGCCTCCGGGGCCGGCGCGCCAGCCCGTAGCACCCGGTAGCGCGCCCCGAGCAGCGCCTCGCCGAGCAGGTTGACGGCGCCGATCAGCTCCGGCCGCGAGCGGAAGTTGCCGGACAGCGCCATCAGCTCGGCGTCGGCGCGGCGCTCGACCTCGTCGCGCTGGGCGCGGAAGACGTCGAGGTCGGCGTGGCGGAAGCCGTAGATCGACTGCAGCTCGTCGCCGACCACGATCAGCTGCGAGCGCGGCCCGTGCAGCGCCTCGACCAGCCGCAGCTGCAGGCGGTTGGTGTCCTGGAACTCGTCGACCAGCAGATGGCGGAAGCGGCTGCGGTAGGCCTCGCCGATCTCGGCCCGCTCGAGCAGCCGCGCGGCGAGGATCTGCAGGTCCTCGAAGTCGATCCCGCCGCGCCGTTCCTTGGCCGTCTCGAATCGCCCCGCGTACAGCTCGAGCAGCTCGGCGACGTGGCGGTAGGCCGCGCCGCCCTCGCCCGCCTCGGCGCAGCGCGAGACCGCCGCCTCGACCGCCTCGCGGTAGGCGGCCAGCGGTTTCGCCCGGCTCTCGGTGCGGAAGGCGCGCATCTCGTCGAGGCTCGGCGGTGGCCCGCCCGCGGCGAGCCGCGCCGCCGCCCGGCGCAGCGGCTCGCATTTGGGGTCCTCGGGATCGGCCTCGGCGAGCGCTGCGTCCGCCTCCTCGGCGACCAGCCGCAGCGCCCCCTCGAGGTCCGGCGGCGGCGGCTCGGGCAGGCGCGGGTCAGCGACGCCGCGGCTGCGCATCTCGTCGTGGACGCCGGCGACGATCGAGCGCAGGCCGTCGATCTCGAAGGCGGCAACCGTCTCCTCGCGGCGCGGGTCGCCCGCGGCGAGGAACTCCGCCAGGGCGTCGTCGAAGGCCTCGCGGGCGGCCCGCGCGGCCTCCGGCGCGTCGAGCACGCGGAACCCCGGGTCGATCCCGGCCGCCACCGGGTGGGCGGCGAGGAGGCGGTTGCAGAAGCCGTGGATCGTCGTCACCCAGGCGCCGCCGAAGGAGGCGAGGAGCGCCCGCGCCCGGTCTTCGCCGGCCTCCGCCCGCCGCGCCAGCTCGGCCCGGATCCGCGCCCGCAGCTCGGCCGCCGCCTTGTCGGTGAAGGTGAAGGCGAGGATCGCATCGGGGGAGACCCGCTCCTCGCAGGCCAGCCGGCAGTAGCGGTCGACCATCACCCCGGTCTTGCCGGTTCCGGCGCCGGCCTCGAGCAGGACGTCGCCGCCGCCGGCGCCGATCGCCGCCGCCTGCTCGGGCGTCGGCTGCCGCACCGGCGCCTCGGCGTTGATCGCCGCCTCCACCGTCATCGGGCTGTTCCTTTTGTCCGCATGGCGGACAAAAGGAACAGCTCCCTGTGGATTGGCTCCGGGGTCATCGCTCCTCCACCTCCCAGTCCTCCTCGTAGGCGGGAGCGCGGTCGCGGCGGCAGATCGGCGCGTACTCGCAGAAGGCGGGGCAGACGTCATGCCCGCGCAGGCCCTCGCGCGGGCCGGGGTCGCGGCGGATATCGCCGGTGCGGATGCGGGCGACGATCGTCGCCGCCCGCGCGCGCGTCGCCTCCAGCAGTTCGCCGAGCTCGTCCTCCGGGACGACGTCGCGCGAGTAGAGGTTGTAGCCGCTGAGGTCGCCCGCCGACTCGGCGGCGACGACTCCGCGCGGGCGCCGGGTCGAGGTGCCGCGCAGGGCGTGGTAGAGGCCGCCGACCGGCCGGCCGCCCCAGAGGTCCTCGACCGCGAGCAGGTAGAGCGGCAGCTGCAGCTTCGCCCGCTCCTCGAACTTCTCGCGCGGCGTCACCGAGCCGGAGAGCTTGTAGTCGACGACCACGGTGCGCCCGTCGGAGCTGCGGTCGACCCGGTCGATCGCCCCGTGCAGCGCCCAGCCGCCGAGCTCGAGTGCCGGCCGCTCGCTGTCGGCCTCGCCGCCGCCGAACGCCGCCTCGAGCAGCCAGGGCTCGAAGCCGCCGGTATGGCGCTCGGCCTCCTCGACGAGGAAGCGCTCCAGCAGCCGCTCGACCCGCCGCCGCATCGCCCGCTCGGCCGGGTGGGAGCCGAGTTCGCGCTCGGCGACGACCGCGGCCAGCAGCTCCCGCCCGCGCCCCAGCCAGGCGCCGAGCGAGCCGGGGCGGGGGAGGGCGTCGCCGCCGACCCGCTCCTTGTAGAGGCGGTCGAGGACCGCGTGCATCAGCCCGCCCTGCACCAGCGGGTCGGGAGGCGGCGCCAGCGGCTCGGGGCGGAGCTCGTGGTTGGCGAACCAGCGGTAGGAGCAGAGGTCGAACTCCTCCAGGGTGGTGCCGCCGTAGGCATCGACGGCGGCGCGCGAGTCGAGCACCGCGGTGTTGGTCAGCGGCCCCGGGGCGCGGGCGGCGGCCTCGGCGCGGCGGGCGGCGTCGAGGCGGCGCTCGAGCCGGGCGGCGAGCTCGCCGCCGACCCCGACCGCGGCGAGCAGCTCGGCCGCGTCGGCGCTCGGGCCGTGGGCGGCGAGCGAGCGAGCCAGAGCGTGCTCGGAGGGCGCCTCGGCGAGCGGCTCGACCACCCGCGCCAGGTCGCGCCCGATCGTGATCGCCGCCTCGACCGGGTCCGGCTCGGCCCCGTTCGGCGCCGGCGCCAGCAGCGCTCGCACTCCGTCGAGGTAGGGCGAGCGCGCTTCGGCGGCGCCGTTCTCGTCGCTGTCGCGGTAGGAGAGATGGAGCGTGCGGCGGGGCAGCGCCAGGCAGGCCTGGAACAGGTAGCGCTCCTCGGCTTCGCGGTCGCGGCGCGGATCGAGGCCGAGCGACTCGCGCTGGCCCTCGGAGAGGAACGGATCGGCGCCGCGGTCGCGGCGCGGGAACTCGCCGTCCTGCAGCGAGCCGACGAGGACGTGGTCGAAGCGGGCGGCGCGCAGCCGGTAGGGGCTGGCGATCCGCACCCGTCCCTCGACCGGCCCCGACCAGGCGCGGAAGCGGAGCCCGGCGACGGTCGCCGCCAGCTCCTCGGGACGCGGCGCCAGCGCCCCGAGCTCGGCCAGCTCGGCCAGCGCGCTGGCAATCGCCCCGGCGGCGCGCAGCTCGAGGCCGTCGCCGGGGCCGAGCCGCGGGCCGTCGCCGTCGCCGCGCAGCGGCCGCGAGGCCATCGTCGCCGCCAGCCGTCCCACCGCCGCCGCCAGCTCGGC
Source organism: Solirubrobacterales bacterium (assembly GCA_050251335.1). Classification (GTDB taxonomy): domain Bacteria; phylum Actinomycetota; class Thermoleophilia; order Solirubrobacterales; family 70-9; genus VAYN01. The sequence continues at coordinate 9,922 of JBFWMZ010000047.1, read as the reverse complement.
CGGCGAGCGCGCCGCCGCCTCGCGCAGGCGCTGCAGGTCGTAGGGCGGCTCGCCGTCGGTGACGTGGAAGAGGGCCAGCGCCTGCTCGGCGCTCTCGACCCGGCCGCGCCGCAGCCGTCGCTCGAGCCAGTCGACGCTGTCGGGATCGAAGCCCGAGGGGCCGCGCAGGTAGCGCAGCAGGTCGGCGCCGCGGCGGCCGCCGAACTCGGCCTCGAGCAGGGCGACGAGGGCACCGCCGACGGCGGTGCCGGCGACCGGCAGCTCGGCCTCGAGCGCGGTGGCGATCCCGTTGGCCTCGAGCGCCGCCTGCACCGCGCGGCCGCGGCGGCCGGGATCGCGGAGAGCGACGGCGACCTCGGCGGGATCGGCGCCGGCGGCCAGCAGCCGCGAGACCGCGGCGGCGATCGCCTCGGCCTCGCCGCGGACGCCGGCCGAGCGCAGCAGCACGAGGCTGCCATCGGGCTCGGTGGCGGGCGCCCCGGGCAGGCCGAAGCCGCGGGCGAGCGCGTAGAGCAGCTGCGACTCGGTGTTGGCCGGGTTGGGCCTGCACTCCTCCTCGGCCAGACCCGACGCGGCGGCGCGCAGCTGCGCGATCAGCTCCTTGCGCGCCTCCAGCACCGGGCTGCCGTCCTCGAAGGGGATCGCGATCGTCACCTCGGTCGCCGCCGCCAGGGCGACGACGAGGTCGAACTGGTTGGGGGTCAGGTCGTCGAGCCCATATAGGAAGACCGGCCGCCGCCAGAACGAGGGGTCCTCGCGCAGCGCCGCGATCGCCGCCCGCGCGATCGCGTGCGAGTCGATCCGGCCGAGCCGGTCGCGCGCCGCGGCGTAGGCGCTGTAGAGGGTCGCGACGTCGGCCAGGTAGGCGGAGCCCTCGAGGGTGGCGGCGCTCGCCTCGACCGCCCGCGGCTCGATCCCCGCCGCCTGCAGCTCGCCGAGCAGCCGCTCGCAGGCGGCGGCGAAGCCGGGCCGCCCGGCGGAGCGCCGCAGCGGCCCCAGCCGCGGCAGTCGCTCGGCGCTCGCCGCCGCGACCACCCGCAGCCGCTGCGCGGCGGTCAGCTCGGCCCCGGGGGGCGAGCCGGCGGCGGTCGCGACGGTGCGGAAGAGGGCGCCGAAGGTCATCGCCGAGCCGCCGAGCACGGCGCCGCCGGCGCTCAGCTCGCGCTCGAAGGAGAAGACGTCGTCGGCGTTCGGGACCACCAGGACCGGCTCGCGGTCGAGCGCCGCGCCGAACGCACGCCGGATCACCCCCCGCTTGCCCGAGTTGGGCGGTCCGTGGATCAGCCTCAGCGCCATCCACCCACCTTATGCGGGCCCGCGGCGCATTCCGCCGGGCCCGCAGCGCCTCCGCGCCCCCGCAAACTGCGGCTCCGCGACCCCGTTTTGCCGTCTACCACCGCCTCTAACTTTCGGGTCGTCCCATGTCCCTCTGCTTTGTCGATCCAGCCGATGCCATCCGTGCGATCGCCGACTCGATCGGCCGCGAGGCCCGCCGCCAGCTGCTCGGCGAGGCGGTCCGCGCCTGGGTCGACGAGATCCCCGACTCCGAGCTCGAGATCCACTACGCCAAGGCGATCGCCGAGCTCGACGAGCACGATCTCTCGATGCTCGCCGCCTGGCACGGCTCCCTGGAGGTCGGCACCCCGGTCCCCAATCGCGACTTCCTGATGGGCGCCTTCGGCTCGCTCGGCGAGAACCGCCGCGAGGCCCTCAAGCTCGCCGCCGGCTTCCGCGGCGAGGAGGCGGTCGACTCGGGAGTCACCGAGGAGGACGCGCTGGAGCTGGTCTTGGGACTGCTGAGCCCGCCGCGCTTGATGCACCTGGCCGTGGAGGCCGTGGAGCTGTACGTCTGGGACCGCGCCGGGTCAGATAACTAGCTCGGACACGAGCCCTGCGGACCGGGTCCATCCGGGGTCCGAGCTTCTTTCACAGATCCGCCCAAACACCGCCGACCCGGGTAGCTACTCTCGCGAGACGAATGGCTGCCGATGCTGGAACCGGAGCGCCCGCGGTCGCCTACCCCGGCGGCGAGCCGACCGAAGCCGTCGGCGCGGTGGCGCCGCCGCTGCCGCCGCACGTGCTCTGCATCTTCGGCGCCACCGGCGACCTGGCGAAGCGGAAGCTGCTGCCGGGGCTGCTGCACCTCTTCCAGGTCGGCCTGATGCCGGAATTCCGGGTGATCGGGATCTCGATCGAGGAGCTCTCCGACGACGAGTTCCGCGAGTTCGCCGCCGCGGCCTGCAGCGAGTTCGGGCACCACGAGTTCGACCAGGAGGAATGGGACGACTTCGCGCTGCGGCTCTCCTACATGTCGGTGGCCGACGCGCCGAAGGCGCTGAAGAGCGTGGTCGCCGCGGCGCGCGGCGAGCTCGGCGAGGAGACCTGGCTGCTGCACTACCTGAGCGTGCCGCCGAAGGCGGCCGGCGACGTGATCGAGCTGCTCGGCGAGGCAGGCCTCAACGAGCGGGCGCGGGTGGTGATGGAGAAGCCGTTCGGAACCGACCTCGAGTCGGCGCGGCGGCTCAACGAGATGGTGCACCAGGTCTTTCGCGAGGAGCAGGTCTTCCGCATCGACCACTTCCTCGGCAAGGAGGCGGCGCTCAACATCCTCGCCCTGCGCTTCGCCAACGGCCTCTTCGAGCCGATCTGGAACCGCGATCACATCGACCACATCCAGATCGACGTGCCGGAGACGATCGGGGTCGGGTCCCGAGCAAGCTTCTACGACCAGACCGGTGCCTACCGCGACATGGTCGTCACCCACCTGTTCCAGATCCTCGCCTTCGTCGCGATGGAGCCGCCGACCGCGCTGGCGCCCGAGCCGATCACCGAGGAGAAGAACAAGGTCTTCCGCAGCCTGCGGCCGCTCGACCCCGACTGGGTGGTGCGCGGCCAGTACGAGGGATACGCCGAGGAGGTCGGGGTCGAGAGCTCGAGCACCGAGACCTTCGTCGCCCTGCGCAACGAGATCGACAACTGGCGCTGGAGCGGCGTCAAGTTCTACCTGCGCACCGGCAAGCGGATGGGCGAAAGCGCGCGGATCATCTCGATCGCCTTCCGCGAGCCGCCGCAGAGCATGTTCCCCGCCCACTCGCGGGTCGGCCGCTACGGCCCCGACCACCTCACCTTCGACCTCGATGAGTCCTCGCGCGTCTCGCTCTCCTTCTACGGCAAGCGGCCGGGGATGGGGATGGTGCTCGACAAGGCGAGCATGCAGTTCTCGCTCGACGAAACCGCCTACCGCGGCGAGACCCTCGAGGCCTACGAGCGGCTGCTGCGCGACGCGATGGCCGGCGACCGCACCCTGTTCACCACCGCCACCGGAATCGAGCGGCTGTGGGAGATCTCCGAGCCGCTGCTGCGGGACCCGCCCGCGGTCAAGCCCTATCCGCAGGGCTCCTGGGGGCCGGCCGAGATCGGCGCTCTGATCGCGCCGAACAGCTGGCGCCTGCCGTTCGCCCGCCGCTGGCGCGAGCACCGCGTCGACGGCCGCTGAAGCGCTGGCCGCCGGCCGCCGGCCGCCGCGCTGGCCGCCGGCCGCCGGCCGCCGCGCTGGCATCGGCCGCCGAGCTCGCGCAGGCACCGAGCGTCGACCGCCGGCCGCCGCGCTGTTCCTTATCCCGGAATAGTGGGGAAAAGGAACAGCTAGCCGAGCGCGGCACGGATCGCCGGGATCGCCTGCTCGTTGTCGCGGAAGTGGACGGCGCGCATCCCCAGCTCCTCGGCCGCCGCGACATTCGGCTCGAGGTCGTCGACGAAGAGGCAGCCCTCGAAGGGCAGGCCGAGCCGCTCGACGGTGATCTCGTAGATCCGCGGTTCCGGCTTGCGGTGGCCGACGAACCCGGAGTCGACCACCTCCTCGAAGATCTCGTCGACCGGCAGCATCGCCCGCCACAGCGGCTCCCACTCGCGGACGTTGTTGGTCAGCATCGCCATTCGCAGGCCGCGGCCGCGCAGCTCCCGCATCAGCTCGATCATCGGCGGGTTCGGTTCGAGCCCCTCGAACAGCGCTATCCGGAAGCGGTGGACGTGGGTCTCGCGGCCGAGCAGCTCCTGCAGGGCGGCGTCGAGCTTCTTCAGGAAGAGGTCTTCGGGGATCTCGCCGCGCTCGAGCGGGAACAGCGGATTTTCGCCCTCGCGCTCGGCGAGCAGCTGCATCGCCCCGCCGAGGTCCTCGGACTCGATCCCGAACTCCTCCTGGATCTTCGCGAAGGCCTCGAACAACGGCGTCGTGAGGACGCCGCCGAAATCGCAGACGACCGCCTCGATCGGGCCCCCCCGGGAGTCGGGCGCCTCAGGCACCGGTGCGCGCGACCTCGTAGTGCCCGAGCCCCTCGCGACCCTCGACCGACCAGCGGAAGAAGGCGATCGTTGCGTCGAGCCCCTCGCGCTCGACTCGGACCGAGTTGATCAGCGTGCCGGCGCCGCGCAGCGGCGGCCCGTCCTCGGGGTGGCTCCAGAGCTCGAGCGTCACCCGCCGCTGCACCCCGTCCTCGCCGTACTCGGTCGAGAGCAGCGCCTCCTCGAACTCGACCGGAGCGGCGTCGGGGTCGCAGAGGACTGCGGCCACCTGCTCGTCGCCGTGGGCGCCGTTGCCGTCGGGCAGGATCGAGCTCAGCGCCAGCAGGCCGCCGTCGGCAAAGACGATCCCGATCGACCGCCGCACAATCGTCGCCCGCTCCGAGTCCTTGCCCATCGCCCGGGGAGCCTATTGTCCCGGCCCGAGTGAGCGGCCCCAGGACACCCGAGCCGGCGATTCGCGACGCCGACCCCGAGCGCGACGCCGCCGCCTGCGCGGCGATCTACGCGCCCTCGGTCGAGGACAGCGTCATCTCCTTCGAGCTGCGGGCGCCCGACCCGGAGGAGATCGCCGCGCGGATGCGCCGCTACCAGCGCACCCACCCGTGGCTGGTCGCCGAGCGCGGGGGAGAGGTCGTCGGCTACGCCTACGCCTGCGAGTTCAACCCGCGCCCCGCCTACCGCTGGTCGGCCAGCGTCTCGGTCTACGTCGTCGCCGACGAGCACCGCCGCGGCGTCGGGCGCGCCCTCTACCGCGAGCTGTTCGCGCGGCTGCGCCTGCAGGGCTTCCGGATGGCCTGCGCCGGGATCACGCTGCCGAACCCGGCCAGCGAGGCGCTCCACACGCGCCTCGGCTTCGCGCCGGTCGGCGTCTTCCGCGAGATCGGCTGGAAGGACGGCGGCTGGCACGACATCGGCTGGTACCAGCTCGAGCTGGCTCCGACGCCCGACGGGCAGCCGCCGGAGCCGCAGCCGCCGGAGCCTGCGTCGAGGGGCTGAGCACCGGACCCGGCTACCATCTGGTCATGCCAGACGAGCAGAGCACCGCCAGCGAGGCGGCCACCCAGAACCAGTCCGAGTCCAGCCCGGAGACCGCCCCGGCGCCGCCCGCGGCCGCTTCGGAAAAGGCGACCGAGGAAGACGTCTACGAGGCCCTCGAGGAGGTCATCGACCCCGAGCTGGGCCTCGACTTCGTCTCGCTCGGCCTCGTCTACGACGTCGAGATCGACAAGGAGGAGGTCTACGTCACCTTCACCCTGACGACCCCCGCCTGCCCGATCGGCCCCCAGGTCTCCGAGCAGATGAAGGAGTTCGTCGGCGACCTGCCCGGCGTCTCCGCCGTGCATCCGAAGATGGTCTTCGATCCGGCCTGGAGCCCGGAGATGATGACCGACGACGCCAAGTTCGCGCTCGGCTTCTAGGGCTAGGAGCCTCAAGCCGCGCTGGATAGCCGGCTCGGTCCGGCCGAGCGCGACTGATGCGGCCGTTGGCCCTCTGAGGGGCTCGCGCCGACGGGTGCCTGTCCCCGTGCGCCGACGCCCGTAGATAGACAACATCGGCAAAAAATCTTGATTATTTTGGTGAACCCGTGACATTATCCCGGTACGCATGAGTTCCGGGCGGATCCGGTGGGGGTCCGTAGGCCAACAGGATCACCAAAGGAGAAGCCATGATCAGGCGCAATTACGTCGTCGCCCTCGCCGTCATGTGCGCCCTTGCGGCCGGCGCACTTGCAGCTGCCAACGCCTCCGCCGAACAGCGGGCATATACCTGCTCGACCGGCGCTGTGGCGGAAGAATTCACCGACGAGCATTGCCTGAACAAAACGGGGTCAGGCGAATACGGCCACACGTTGATCTCCGAAGAAGAAGCGGAATTCACCCTCTCCAACGCGAAAACCGCTGAAAGCACAACTGCAGCGGCAGTCTCGAAGCTGGCCAGCACGGTCTCCGGTGTCGTCACCGAAGTGCAGTGCACCAGCCTCAGTGGCGAAGGCCAGCTGACCAACGCCGAATCGTCGGTGACCGGCACCGGGGTCATCGAATACACCGGCTGCACGGTGACGAAACCAAGCGGCAAAGGCTGCGTCGTGAAAGGCGGCGAAATCACGACGAACGAAGTCAAAGGCACTACCGCTGGCCAGGCAGAAGCCAAGATCAAATTCACCCCCAACTCAGGCGAAACGTTCGCCAGCATTACGATCGAAGGCTGCTCGATTGGCTCGCTAAACAACACCTTCCCTCTCGCAGGGAGCCTGATCGCCGACGTCAATGGCGCGACAATCACTTCGACTCACGCCGGCATCACATCCCAGAACACGCTGAAATTCGGCGGCACCAAAGCCGGCATCGAAGGTGCGATGACAATCAGCGCGGGAGCGACGGAAATCATCGAAATCGACGAGGGTGTCGCCCTCACATCCAACACCGCCGAACAGCGCGCCTACACCTGCTCGAAAAGCGCCTCATCGAAAGACTTCAGCGACGCGCACTGCGCGAGCGCATCGGAATCGGGCGAATACGGCCACACCCTGATCAGCGGCGAAAACGTCAAAGCCACAGTCACGAACGAAAAAACGGCGAGCGAAACAAAAGCCGCCGAAACCTCGAAGCTGAAGGGCCAGCTCTCGGGCATCGCCACCGAAGTCCAGTGCACCGGCGCCCACGGGACCGGGACGCTGACCAACTCCGCGACCTCTGTCACCGGCAGCGGCACGATCAAATACACCGGCTGCACGGTCACCGCTCCGGCGAGCAAAGGATGCAAAGTCGAAAAAGGCGAATTCAGCACCGAAACGCTCTCGGCGACCACGGCGGAACAGGCGACCGGGACGCTGAAACTGAGCCCGAAATCGCCAGCGACGCGCTTTGCGCTGGTCCCGATCGAAGGCTGCGAAGAAGGGCTGCCGGCGGACGCCTTCTACCCGGTCACCGGCAGCCTGGTGGCGGAAGTAAGCGGCGCGACAGTCAAAGCGACCCACGCCGGCACCACAGAACAGGGCAGCCTGAAATTCGGCGGCGTCAAAACCGGCCTCGAAAGCGCTCTAACAATGAGCAAAGAAGGCGGGGATCCGATCGCCTTGACAGTGGCGAGCGAACAGACGGCGTACGCCTGCTCGGAAAGCGCCGCAAGCAAGACCTTCAGCGACGCGCACTGCCTCAGCAAAGAAGGCAGCGCTTACGGCCACACCAAAATCACCAAAGAAAACGAAACCATCACCGGGAAAGCCGTCGAAACCTGGAAGCTCAAAGGCCAGCTCACCGGCGTCGTCACGGAAGTGCAGTGCAAAGGCGCCAGCGGCACCGGGACGCTCACCAACGCGACCGAATCGGTAAGTGGCGAAGGCAGCATCGAATTCACCGAATGCACCGTCACCGCGCCGAGCGGCAAAGGATGCAAAGTCAAAGGCGGGACCGTCAAAACGGAAACGCTTTCGGCGACCACCGTGGGACAGGCAGCGTACACGCTGAAATTGAGCCCGAAATCAGCGGAAACCGACCTCGCCCATGTCACGATCGAAGGCTGCGAAGGCGGATTTCCGGCCGACGCAAACTACCCGGTTGCCGGAAGCCTGCTCGCGGACGTCAACGGAGCGACAGTCGAAACGACTCACGCCAACACCACAGGCCCGGAAACCCTGAAATTCGGCGGTGTCGCGGCCGGCATCGAAGGCGCTTCGACAATCACGAGGAAAACGACGAAAGAAGTATCAGCCGGCGGAGCGGTCACCTTCACATAGGCGATCCAGCCGCCTGAAACGACCGTCGTCCTGCAGTCGGGGGCCGGGTGCTTCCGCCCGGCTCCCGGCCCGGGCTCAGCCCTCGTCGCGGTGCGGCAGCTGTGGCGAGCCGTCGCCGTCGGTCGGCACCTCTTCGGCGCTGGCGTCGTAGTCGTAGTTGCGACTCGGCCCGGAGCCAGCGCCGAAGCTGCCGCCCCAGCCGCCGAGGCCGCCGACGGAGCCGACGATCGGGACGCGCCCGACGGTGAAGCGGCGCAGGAGCGCCCGCGCCAGCGCCCGGGTCGGCGGGATCAGGAAGAAGAGGCCGAAGACGTCGGTGATGAAGCCGGGGGTGACCAGCAGGGTGCCGCCGATCACGATCAGCACCCCGTCGACCACCTCGCGGCCGGGGAAGCGGCGCTGGGCCAGGGCTTCGTTGAAGCGCCGCCAGGCGCCCCGCCCCTGGTGCCTGAGCAGCATCGAGCCGCCGACCGCGTCGAGCAGCAGCAGGCCCAGCGTCGGCCAGATCCCGATCAGCTGGCCGACCTGGATGATCACGTAGAGCTCGGCGATCGGGACGACGATGAAGAGGACGATCAGCAGGACGGGCACGGACCTAGCCTAGCCCTGTCCGAGGTGCGGCTCAGGCGGCGGCGGCGGCGGTCCCGGCGGCCGCCTCGAGCTCGGCCAGCGCCGCGTTGATCCCGTCGCCGATCACTTCGATGTCCTCCATCGAGTCGTAGTCGGCGAGCAGGCCGAAGCCGACCTTGCCGTTGTAGCTCATGATCGCCACCGCGAGGGCATGGTTCTCGGGCAGGAAGGCCACCGGGTAGACGTCCTGCAGTTCGCGGCCCAGCACGTAGAGCGGCAGCTGCGGCCCGGGCACGTTGGTGACGATCGTGTTGAAGAGGCGGGTCGAGAAGTTGATCCGCGAGGCCTGGGCGAGAAGGGTCGGCGGGGCGAAGTCGTTGAAGCGCGAGATCACTTCCGCGCCGAGCGCCTGTTTGGAGCGCTTGAGGCCGGCCATCTCTTCGCTGATCGTTCGCAGCCGCCGCACCGGGTCGCCGACGTAGACAGGCAATGGTCCCCGCATCAGCGCGATCCGGTTGCCGAGGTTGCCGCGCTCGTCCTCGGTGCGGATCGAGACCGGGACCAGCGCCCGCAGCTCGAGCCCCTCGGTCCGCAGCCCGCGCCGCTGCAGCCAGTTGCGCAGCGAGCCGGTCACCGCGGCGAGCACGACGTCGTTGACGGTGCCGCCGAGGGCGTCCTTGATCCGCTTGAAGCTGGCCAGCTCCGAGCTCGTCCAGACGTAGCGCCGGTGGGGGCCGATCGGCTGGTTCAGCGGCACGTCGGGGGCCGGGTCGGCGAAGGCGCTGGCGATCTCGCTCAACCCCTCGACCGCCTCGACAGCCCTGCGCGCCGTCGTCTCCGGGTGGCGGACCGCGTCGACCGCCCGCTGCGCCAGGTGGATCGGGGTCGCGATCGCGTCGCTGACCCCGCGGGCCACCAGCTCGGCGGTCCCCGGCGGCGGCTGCGGCACCCAGTCGTCTTCGATCTGCACCGGCTCGGGGACCGGCTCGAAGTCGAACAGCACGGTGCCGATGTCGACGCCGGAGATGCCGTCGACCATCGCGTGGTGGGTCTTGGTCAGGATCGCGAAGCGGTCGCGCTCGAGGCCCTGCGCCAGCCACAGCTCCCAGAGCGGCTTCGAGCGGTCGAGCGCCTGCGAGAAGATCCGCGCCGTCAGCCGTTTCAGCTGCGCTTCGCCGCCCGGGCTGGGCAGCGCGGTGTGGCGGATGTGGTAGGTGAGGTTGAAGTTGACGTCGTCGGCCCACAGCGGCCGGCCCATCTCCAGCGGCGGCGTCACCAGCTTCTGGCGGAAGCGCGGCACCAGCGCCAGCCGGT
>JBFWMZ010000046.1:0-22109 GCA_050251335.1 Solirubrobacterales bacterium | reverse complement strand
TGGCGGAGGATCTGGCCGAGCAGCTTCAGCGGCCGCGTCGCTTTCGTCCCGTCGCCGGTCAGCAGCGTGTAGAGGGCGCTCATCGAGTCGCCGTCGTTGCCGTAGGTGACGGTCTCGATGTGGGTGTGGGGGTCGGGGTAGATGCTGGAGGTGATCGCGACCCGCTTGGTCAGGTCGTCGGGGTAGTCCTCGGGCACGGTGACGGCGAGGATCATCTCGCTGTTGGTCCGCACCAGCTCGCCGAGGCGGTTCGAGATCCGCGGCAGGGCGCCGCCGAGCCGGCAGCGCTGCAGCAGCTTGTTGGTCCCGAGCGGGCCGGCGGCGAAGACGACGCCGCGGGTGGTGACGGTGCGGCGGCCGCGGCCCGGGATCATCCCCGAGCGCTCGCTGGTGACGGCGTAGCCCTCGGAGCCGTCGGCGGCGCCGAGCGGGCGCACCTCGGTGACCGTCCGTTCGGGCTCGACCCGGGCGCCGCGGCGCTCGGCCAGCCAGAGGTAGTTCTTGACCAGGGTGTTCTTGGCGCCGTGCGGGCAGCCGACCATGCAGCGACCGCAGCGCATGCAGCCGGTGCGGTCCGGGCCCTCGCCGCCGAAATAGGGATCGGCGACCGTCTTCCCGGGCTCGCCGAAGTAGATCCCGACCGGCGTCTTGCGGTAGGTGTCGCCGACCCCGAGCTGCTCGCCGAGCTCGCGCAAGAGCTGGTCTGCCGGGTCGTCATCCCCGTGGACCACGACGCCGAGCATCCGCTGCGCTTCCTCGTAATGCGGCATCAGCTCCGCCTCCCAGTCCTCGAGCCCCGCCCACTGCGGGTCCTCGAAGAAGTCCTTGCCCGGGACGTAGAGGGTGTTGGCGTAGCCGAGGCTGCCGCCGCCGACCCCGCAGCCGCTGACCACGGCGACGTCTTTGAACTGGGTCAGGCGGAAGATTCCCTTCAGCCCCAGCCGCGGCGCCCAGAAGTAGCGACGCAGGTCCCAGGTCGATTTCGGGAAGTCGCTGTCGGCGAAGCGCCTGCCGCACTCGAGCACGGCCACCGAGTAGCCCTTTTCGCTCAGCCGCAGGGCGGAGACCGATCCCCCGAAGCCGCTGCCGACGACCACCCAGTCGTAGTCAAACTGGCTCACCAGCCAAACCCTATCCGGCCGGCGTCGCCGCTGCTCGAATCGGCCGGCCCGCTGGCCGGCAGGCGCTCAGGCCTCGCCGGGCTCGAGCGGGCGGAAATCGGAGGTGCGGGCGCCGCAGACCGGGCAGAACCAGTCCTTCGGGATGTCCTCGAAGTCGGTGCCGGGCGGGATGCCGCCGTCGGGATCTCCGATCGCCGGGTCATAGATGAACCCGCAGCTTTCGCAGATCCAGAGCGTCGCTTCTTTGGTCGAGGCCTCCACCGGAACCAGTTCCCCTTTCCCTATTTGTCGAAGCTGACCGCGACCGGTTCGCGTTCGGCTTTGTCTTCGAGTTCGAAGTACTGGCGGGCGGTGAAGCCGCCCTGGTTGGCGATCACCGAGCCGGGGAACTGCTGGATGTCGGTGTTGTAGGACTGGACGTTGGAGTTGTAGATCCGCCGCGAGGCCTGGATCTCGTCCTCCAGCTCGGAGAGGTTGCGGCTCAGCTGCTGGAAGTTCTCGGTCGCCCGCAGGGTCGGGTAGTTCTCGGCGACGGCGCGGAGGTCGGTCAGGGCGCCGGTCAGTTTCGACTCGGCTTTGGAGGTGTCCTCGACGCTATGCGCCGACATCGCCTCGGCTCGCGCTTTGGTCGCCTTCTCGAACACCTCGCTCTCGTGCGCGGCGTAGCCTTTGACCGTCTCGACCAGGTTCGGGACGAGATCGTGGCGCCGTTTCAGCTGAACGTCGATCCCGCTCCAGGACTCGTCGACGCGGTTGCGCGAGGCGATGATCGAGTTGCGCTTCCCGATGTAGTAGAAGACCGCGAGGAGAATGAGGACTACGACGACGATGATGACGATGGTCATGGGCGCTCCTGGTAGTCGGACCGGCTCAGGCGCATGATAGATGGGAGCTAAGCAGGAAGCGGCCGACTGGGCCGAGCTGGTGCGCAAGTACGGCGAGCGCCACGACCTCCGCTACGAGCAGGTGGGCGGGATCAACCCGGTCGACGCTCCGGTGGCGCTGTGCGTCGGCGGCGTCAACCGCCTCACCGGCCAGCTGGTCGAGGGCTTCTGGGGAGCGAGCTGCGACGCCGACGAAAGGGAAATCGGCGGCCTCTTCAACAAGGCGGTGCTGCCGACAGCGGTCCTCGCCAAGGCCCACATGCCGGATCTGGCCCAGGTCGTTCCCGCCTTCAACGTCGAGTCGATCGAGGGTGCCGAGCACCTCACCCAGCGCTTCTCGCGCAAGGTCGAGTTCGAGTCGATCGACTTCAACAGGCGCTTCCGGGCGACGGTGCCGAAGGAGTACGACCCGGTGGCGCTGCGCGAGCTGTTCAGCCCCGGCTTCCTCGCCTGGGTGACGACGATGAGCGGCGAGATCGACTTCGGCATCAACGACCGCCAGCTCTGGTTCCTCTGGCGGCTGCGCGAGCGCAGCGAGGAGGAGCTGAAAGCGGCCCTGAAGAACGCCGGCCAGCTGTTTCGCCGCCTGCAGGCGGAGATGGAGGAGAGCGGCATCCACGCCTACCCGCCGGGCCCCTGGCACGCCGGGCTGGAGCGCTTCCCCGACGCCTAGTGCAATTGGCGCCTTTGTTCGCCCCTGGGCAACAAAAGCGCCAACGGATCAGCGCGGATAGTCGGGATCGTCGGGAAGCAGGACGCGGGCGTTCTCGCGGCTGCCGACGACCTTCGGCAGGATCGCCTCGACCGTCGCCTCCCGGTAGGCGGCGATCGCCGCGTCGGAGCTCGGGTGCTCGGCGAGCAGGCCGAGCTGGCTGATCGTCGGGAAGGCGAGGACGATCTCGCCCCGGTCGGCGGCTTCGAGCGCCGCCCTGGGCTCGAACCAGCGGGCGTCGACCGTCTCGACCCCGTCGGCCTGCGGCGGCGTGTGGGCGGGGGCGAGGGCGAGGTAGAAGCGAGCGTCGAAGCGGGTGGAGATCACCTCCGGGGTGATCCAGCGGGTGAAGAGCACCAGCTCCTCTTCCTCCGGCAGCTCGATCCCCGCCTCCTCGGCGAGCTCGCGCACGGCGCAGACGCGGCAGCCCGCCTCGCCCTCGCCGTCGGCCGCGTCGACCGAGCCGCCGGGGAAGACCCAGACGTTCGGCATGAAGCGGGCCTCGGCGCTGCGCTTCAGCAGCAGCACCTCCAGCGCGCGCTGGGCGTGCTTGCCGCCGCGGCGCAGGAGGACGATCGAGGCGGCCGGCCGCGGCTCGGAGGGCGGCCCGAAGTTCGGCACCTCGGCCGGGCCTCGCTCGCGGTCGTCCTCGGCCCATCGCCGCTCCTCCGCCATGAGAGGAGCCTACTGTCAGGTCAGCGCCCGCTCGCGGGCGCGGCGGGTCCAGGCGCGGCCGGTGAGCAAGGCGAGGACGAGCAGCAGCAGCAGCGGCGCGAGGACGGCGAGGCCGACGATGGTGACGCCGGCGGCGACCGAGAGCAGGTTGCCGGCGTCGTCGAGCGCGGAGCCGATACCCCAGCTTTCGTCTTCGTCGGAGCCGGGGGAGACGGCGCCCTCGCCGCTGACGATGCGGAGCGAGACGTCCGAGAGGTTGGCGCGGCGGTGCAGGTTCGCGAGCTTCGACTTCAGGTGGGCGGCGTGGCGACGCTCGGCGGCGAGCTCGGCTTCGACCACTTCGCGTTCGGTGTCGGTCGTCGCCTCGGCGAGCTGGGCGAGGAGGCCTTCGATCCGCGCCTGCGAGTCCTGCAGCCGTTCGCCGGCGCCGACGGTCGCGGCGGTGATGTCGGCGGTCGTCTCGTGGCGGCTCACCACCTCGCCGATCCGCGAGAAGGCGGCCATCGCGTCGCCGACCCTGCCGCTCGGGATCAGCAGCTCGAAGCTCGCCTCGGAATCGGTGCCGCTGCCGTTCCGGGTGGATGAGCTGAGGACGATGCCGTCGTAGGCGTGGACGGTTTCGAACACCTTCGATGAGGCTTCGCCAACCTCGGCGGGCGTGGTGCCGATGACGATCTCCGAGGCGCGCTCGACCGAGCGGTGGGTGGTGTCGGCGGCGGCGGGGCCGGCGCTGGGTTGGGTCTCCCGCGGGGCTTCTGCCTCGGCCGCCGCTCCCGCGGCTTCCTCTGGCGCGACGTCGCGAGGCTCGTCGAAGGCTTCGACGTGTGACAGCAGGCCGCCGCCGGATTCGGAGGTGGCCATGTCGCCGCCGCCACTCGAGCCGACGACCACCACCGTCGCCACCGCGATCGCCGCCACGGCGACGCCGCCGGCGGGGACCAGGAAGCGGAGCTTCGTCCCGGCGCGCAGCCATGCGAGGAAGCGGGCGAAGGGGTTGCGGGCATGCTGCGGCGAGCGCCGCGGGAAGCCCGCGGCGGCCCGCTGGTCGAGCTCGGCGGCGAAGGTCGGGTCCGGCTCGGGCCGCAGCGAGCGCAGCGCGGCGCCCAGCTCGTCGTCGCCCATCTCGCTAAAGGGCTTCATCGCATGCCTCCCTCAACTTGGTCACGGCTCGGTGCAGGCGGGTGCCGGCGTTTGACTCGCTGATGCCGAGTACCGAGGCGATCTCGGCGTTGGCGAGGCCGGCGAAGAACTTGAGCGCGATCAGCTCGCGCTCGCGGGGCGCCAGGGTCGCGAGGCCGGCGTTCAGCGCCAGGCGGCGCTCGCTCTGCTCGGCGCTCTCGACCGCCGGCACCGCCGAGAGGTCCTCCGGCTCGGCGGCGAGCTCGGTCTGTCGGCCGCGCCGGCGCAGCTCGTCGAGCGCCGCGTTGCGAGCGATCCCGAACAGCCAGGCGCGCGGCTCGCCGCGGTGGCGGTCGAAGCGCGAGCGCTTGCGGTAGGCGCGCTCGAAGGCGGTGGCGGTCACTTCCTCGGCGGCGGCGGAGTCGCGCAGCAGGCCGGCGACGTAGGCGTAGACGTCGTCGCGGCTCGAGCGGTAGAGGTGGTCGAAGGCGAGATCGGCCTCATGCGGTTTCTCCGTCAGCGTCGCCACTAGCGCTCCAGCCTGGCTCATGCGAGTACTACGGCGCCGGCCGCCATCCATCACACCGATCTTTTCCCCAGCCCACTGGGGAAAAGATCGGTACCCCGATATTTCCGCCAGCCCAGGGGCCAAAAGATCGGTACCCCGATATTTCCGCCCCTCCGGCGGCCAAGAGATCGGTACCCCGACTTTTTGGCCCTAGGAGCTTTGCTCGGCTGGGGTGGGGAGGGTGGCGACGGCGGCTTGGATGGAGTCGGCGGTGATCGCCATCAGCTCGCGTAGCTGCTCCTCGGAGATCGAGAGCGGCGGGACGATCGCCAGGGTGTCGCCGAGCGGGCGGACGATTGCGCCGCGCTCGCGGGCCGCGAGCGTCACCCGGTGGCCGAGGCGGAGGTTGGGGTCGTGCTCGCCGAGGTCGATGCCGATCATGAAGCCGCGCCAGCGCACCTCGGCGACCTCGGGCATCGCCTCGATCCCGGCCAGCAGGTCCGTCAGCAGGCCGATCTTCGGCTGCAGCCGCTCGAGCGTCCGCTCCTGCTCGAAGACGTCGAGGCTGGCCAGCGCCGCCGCGCAGGCCAGCGGGTTGCCGGTGTAGGTATGGCCGTGGAAGAAGGTCCGCGCCTCGGCCGGCGCGCCGAGGAAGCCCTCGTAGATCGCCTCCGTGGTCAGCGTCGCCGCTAGCGGCAGGTAGCCGCCGCTGATCCCCTTCGCGACGCAGAGCAGGTCGGGCGCCACGTCCTCCTGCTCGCAGGCGAACATCGTGCCGGTGCGCCCGAAGCCGGTCGCCACCTCGTCGCAGATCAGCAGCAGCCCGTGCGCGTCGCACAGCTCGCGCACGGCGCGCAGGTAGCCGGGCGGGTGGACGATCATCCCGGCCGCCCCCTGGACCAGCGGCTCTACGATCACCGCCGCCACCTCGCCGGCGCGCTCGGCCAGCACCCGCTCCATGTCGCCGACGTCGCCGGGCTCGGCCGCGTGGGTCTCGAACAGCAGCGGTCCGTAGATCGAATGGAAGAGGTCGATGCCGCCGACCGAGACCGAGCCGATCGTGTCGCCGTGGTAGGCGTCGCGCAGCCGCACGAAGCCGGTCCTGCCGCTCTCGCCGCGCTGCTGCTGGTACTGGAAGGCGATTTTCAGCGCGATCTCGGCCGCGGTCGCGCCTGAGTCCGAGTAGAAGACCCGGGTCAGCCCGGGCGGCGCGATCTCGATCAGCCGCCCGGCCAGCTCGGTCGCGCCCGGATGGGAGAGGCCGAGCATCGTCGAGTGCGAGATGCGGTCGACCTGCTCGTGGATCGCCCGGTCGAGCGCCGGGTGCCGGTGGCCGTGGACGTTGCACCAGAGCGAGGCGGTGCCGTCGAGGTAACGCCGGCCCTCGGTGTCGAACAGGTAGACCCCTTCGCCCCGCTCGATCATCAGCGGCGTTTCCTCGCTCCACCCCCGCTGCTGGGTGAAGGGGTGCCAGACGTGGCGGTGGTCGAGCTGCGCGAGCTGGGTCGAATCCATCGAGCGGACCCGATCCTACGCCCGCCCGCCGCGCCGCGCCTTTCACGCATCACCTATGTGAAATGCGTCACGGGCGCAACGGTTTCTCTGGCGAAATAGTTGCGGAAGTGCAACAATTACGTGCATGCAAGCTACTTCTGCCGTCGCAGCGATCGTCGCGAAGGACACCGAGGGCACCCCGGAGGAGCGCGAGACCGCGGCGCGCGTGATCGCGCTGATGCGTCACCTGTTCCTTTACGACCGCGGCAACCAGCTGAAGGTGATGGAGGAGTCCGGCCTCTCGCTGACCCAGTGCAAGGCGATCCTCGAGATCGGCGGCCTCGGCGAGGTCCTGCCCAGCTGCCAGCTCAAGGAGCTGGCCGAGAAGCTGGGCACCTCGACCCCGGCGATGAGCCGAGCGGTCGACGACCTCGTCAAGAAGGGCCTGGTGACCCGAGTCGAGGACCCCGACGACCGCCGCGCGCGGCGGATCGAGCTGACCGCCAGGGGGCGGGAGGTCGTCGACCGGATCGTCACCGTGCGGCTCAAGGGCGTCACCGCCTTCGCCGCCTCCCTGAGCGCGACCCAGCGCCGCAAGCTCGACGCCGCTGTCGAGGCGCTGATGGACCGCGACGACATCGCCAGGACCTACCAGCACCTGAAGGGAAGTGAAGCCGCTTGACCCGTTACCGCCACCTGATCACCGACGAGAACCGCAAGTGGTGGACGCTCGGAGCGATGTGCTTCGCCCTGTTCATGATCATGCTCGACAACACGGTCGTGAACGTCGCCCTGCCGTCGATCCAGAACGACCTCGGCGCCTCGATCTCGGGACTCGAGTGGACCGTCAACGGCTACACCCTCTCCTTCGCCGTCCTGCTCGCCACCGGCGGCCGGCTCGGCGACATCTTCGGCCGCCGCCGGATGTTCCTCATCGGCGTCGTCATCTTCGCCCTCTCCTCGGCGACCGCCGGCCTCGCCCCCGACGAGACCGCGCTGGTCGTCAGCCGCATCGTCCAGGGCGTCGGCGCGGCGCTGATGATGCCGGGCACGCTCTCGATCATCACCGACGCCTTTCCCGCCCACGAGCGCGGCAAGGCGATGGGGACCTGGGCCGGCGTCTCGGCCCTGGCATTGGCGATCGGGCCGGTGCTCGGCGGCTTCCTGACCGAGAGCGTCAGCTGGCGGGCGATCTTCTACATCAACATCCCGGTTGCGATCGGCGCCGTCGCCGCGACCCTCTTCGCGGTGCGCGAGTCGCGCGACACCTCGGTCGGCCGCGACGTCGACTACCCCGGGGTCGCCGTCCTCACCGTCGGCCTCACCGCCTTGGTTCTCGCCCTGGTCGAGGGCAACAGCTGGGGCTGGGGCTCGCCCCAGGTCCTCGGCCTGATCGCCCTCGCGATCGTCGCCCTGCCGGCCTTCGTCTTCGTCGAGAACCGGGTCAAGGCGCCGATGGTCCAGTTCGACCTGCTCGCCGACCGCAACTTCCTCGGCGCGATCGTGGTCGCGATGATCATCAGCTTCGCGATGCTGGGCGTCTTCTTCTTCCTCGCCCTCTATATGCAGGACATCCTCGGCTACTCGCCGCTGGAAGCGGGCGTCCGGTTCCTGCCCTCGACCCTGATGATCGTGCTCGTGGCGCCGATCGCCGGCCGGCTCGCCGACCGCTTCGGCCCGCGCTGGCTGATCACCGGCGGCCTCCTGCTCGTCGCCGCCTCGCTGTTCACCTTCAGCGGGATCGCGGTCGACTCCGGCTACCTCGACCTGCTGCCCGGGTTCATGCTGCTCGGCATCGGCATCGCGATGACGATGTCGCCGATGACCAGCGCGGCGATGAACGCGGTGCCGGTGCAGAAAGCCGGGATCGCCTCCGGCGTCCTCTCGATGTTCCGGATGGTCGGCGGCAGCCTCGGCATCGCCGTCACCGGCGCGATCTTCCAGAGCCTGGTCAGCTCCAAGCTCGACTCGCTGCTGAGCGGCAGTGGCATCGACGCCGCCCAGCGCAGCGGCATCGCCGACTCGCTCGGCAGCGGCTCGGTCTCAGGTGCCCTGAACGGGCTCGACCCGGCCCAGGCGAAGCAGGCCACGGTCGCCGGCAGCGAAGCCTTCGTCTACGCCCTCGGCAACGCGATGACCGTCGCCGCGGTCGTCGCCCTTGCCGGCGCCGCGATCGGGTCCTTCGCGATCCGCGCCAAGGCAAGAGGGAAGACCACGGCCGAGGCGTCCGAGGCGGTCGCCAATCCGGGCGGCTCCGCCGTCGCCGCCGAGGAACGCGCGACCGAGCAGGTGGCGTAGTGTCGCCGCGCGATGCTGATCCTGCTGCCGCCGTCGGAGGGCAAGGCCGCGCCGAGCGCCGGGAAGCCGGTCGACTTAGACGCGCTCGCCTTCGCCGCCGAGCTGACGGGGTCGAGGCGGAAGTTGCTCGCGGCGCTCGAGCGGCTCGCCGCGGAGCCCCGGGAGCGGGCCGTGGCGATGCTCGGCGTCTCCCCGGGCCAGGCGGATGAGGTCGAGGTAGACGCGAAGCTGTACGGCGCCCCCGCGGCGCCCGCGGCCGAGGTCTACGCCGGCGTTCTCTACGACCGGCTGGAGCTGCCGGCGCTCTCCGAGCGGGCGCGCGAGCGAGTCCTGATCGCCAGCGCCCTCTGGGGCATGCTCCGTCCTGCGGACCGGATCCCCTACTACCGCTTCTCGGCGAAGGCGAAGCTGCCGGAGATCGGCGCCCTCGCCGGCTTCTGGCGGCCGGCGCTGAAGGCGGCGCTGCCGGACGAGGAGGGGAGGCTGGTGGTCGACATGCGCTCGGGCGCCTACGCGGCGGCCTGGAAGCCGAAGCGGGCCGAGCTGCTGGCGGTGCGGCCCTTCAGCCAGGAGGGCGGCAGGCGCAAGCCGGTATCCCACATGGCGAAGGCGGTGCGGGGCGAAGTCGCGAAGGCGCTGCTGGCGGCGAAGAAGGCGCCGGAGGACGCTGAGAGCGCCGCGGACGTGGCGGCGAAAGCCGGCTTCGAGGTCGAGCTCACCCCCGGCCACCTCGACGTGATCGTCGCCGCCTGACCCACGGGCCGACGAGGCCGACGGGCCGATTTCGTCCCTATGTTTCCCGAAATCGGCCCATCGACCCCAGCGGGAGTGCGGGCCAGGTCTCGGGGACGGCGAGGTCGAGGTGGGGGAGGGTGAGGACCGCGACGGCTCCGAGCGCCGCGATCGTCTCGCGGTTCGAGGCCTCGATCTCGCTCGGCGCCTGCGGCCACGGGGTCAGCACCACCGCCCGCACCTCGAGCCCGGCCCCCCGCGCCGCTTCGAGGGTCAGCAGGGTGTGGTTGATCGTTCCCAGGCCGGGGCTCGCGGCGACCACCAGCGGCAGCCCCAGGTCGAGCGCCAGGTCGCGCACGAGGTAATCGTCCGCGAGCGGCACGAGGAAGCCGCCGACCCCCTCGCAGACCAGCGCCCCGGCGCCCTCGCCCGCCGCCCGCGCCGCCTCGCGCAGGACCTCCGGATCGATCCGCTCCCCTGCCAGCGCCGCCGCGAGGTGCGGCGAGGCCGGCGGGTCGTAGCGGTAGGGCGCGATCTCGGCGTCGCTCTGCGCCGACCCGGCGGCGCGTCGCAGCAACTCATGATCGGCCTCGCCCACTTCCTCGAGACCGGTCGCCGCCGGCTTGAAGACCGCGACCGAGCGGCCCTCCGCCGCCAGCGTGCGGGCGATCGCCGCCGCGACCACGGTCTTGCCGACCTCGGTCCCGGTGCCGGTGACGAACACCCCCTCGGGCAGACCGTCCATCGGCCCCCGCTACGGGGCCGTGGCGAGCCGCTCGCTGCCCGCCACCCCGAGCTCGCGCGCCGCCTCGCCGATCGTCCGCGCCGCCGCCTCGAGCCGCTCCGGGGAGTGGGTCGACATCACCGTCAGCCGCAGCCGCGAGGTGCCCTCGGGCACGGTCGGCGGCCGGATCCCCTGGGCGAAGACGCCGCGCCCGAGCAGCAGCTCGCAAAGTCGCATCGTCGGCTCGGCCCCACCGACCGTCACCGGCAGGATCTGGGTCCGCGAGCCGCCGACCGCGAGCCCCTCGCGCTGCAGAGCCGCCCGCATCAACGCCGCGTTGCGGCCCAGCGCGGCGACCCGCTCGGGCTCGACTCGCAGGATCGCCAGCGCCTCGGCCGCGGCGGCCACCGCGGCCGGTGGCGGCGCGGTCGAGAAGACGAAGGGCCGCGCCGTGTTGAGCAGGAAGTCGACGGTCTCGGCTTCGGCGCAGACGTAGGCGCCGTAGGAGCCGAGCGCCTTGCCGAGGGTGCCGACGACGACCACGTCCGGTTCGCCGGCCAAGCCCGCCTCGCGCACCGCGCCGCGACCGCCGGGTCCGATCGCGCCGGTCGCGTGGGCCTCGTCGACCAGCAGCCGGGCGCCGTGCCGGCGCGCCAGCTCGTGGAGCTCGCGCAGCGGCGCGAGGTCGCCGTCCATCGAGAAGACGCCGTCGGTGACGACCAGCGCCGCCCGCTTGCCGGCGTCCTCCAGCAACCAGGCCAGGTGCTCGAGGTCGCGATGGCGGTAGACCCGCGTCTCGGCGCGGGCCAGGCGGCAGCCGTCGATGATCGAGGCGTGGTTCAGCTCGTCGGAGAAGACGACCTCGCCGGCGCCCGCCAGCGCCGCGATCGTCCCCGTGTTGGCGAGGTAGCCGGAGCCGAACAGCAGCGCCTCGGGAAAGCCCTCGAACCGGGCCAGCTCGACCTCGAGGTAGCGGTGCGGTTCCATCGTTCCCGAGATCAGCCGCGAGGCGCCGGCCCCGGCGCCCCAGTGCAGCGCCGCTTGGGCGGCCGCCTCGCGGACCCGCGGGTCGTCGGCGAGGCCGAGGTAGTTGTTCGAGCAGAGCAGCAGGACCTCGCGCTCGCCGAGCCGCACGGTCGGCCCCTGTGGTCCCTCGATCAGCCGCAGCCGCCGGTGCAGGTCCCGCTCGCGGAGGTCGAGCAGGCGCGCCGCCGGATCAGTCATTGCCGGCCGTCCCCGGACGCGGAAGCGCGGGCGCGTGGCTTCCGGCGGTCATCAGCGCGCCCGTGCTGGAGCAGAGGAGGCGGCCGCCTTATGTTTCACCACCCGCAGCTGGGTCGAGGGGTCCCACATCGGCGCCTCGTCCTGGCGGTCGATCAGCTCCTCCATCGGCGTCTCGGGCGTCTCGCCCTCGAGCCAGCCGGAGCGGTTGTCGGGGCGCGGGTTGGCGCCGTTGTCGGGCTGGCGGGCGACGTTCAGCCCGAGCTCCTCGAACATCGCCCGGTCCTCGGCCGGCTCGGCGCCGAGGGTGGTCAGGAAGTTGCCCATCATCACCCCGTTCAGCCCCGCCTTGACGGCGAGCTTGTGCAGCGAGCCGAGGTTCTCGACCCGGCCGCCGCAGAGGCGGAACAGCGCCCCCGGGATGATCAGGCGGAAGATCGCGATCCACTTCACCGCCTCCCAGGGGTCCATCACCTCGCGGTCGCCGAACTTCGTCCCCTGCTTCGGGATCAGCAGGTTGATCGGCACCGAGGTGGGGTTGATCTCGGACAGCTCGAAGGCCATCTCGACCCGCTGCTCGGGGCTCTCGCCGAGGTTCAAGATGCCGCCGACGCAGGTCTCGAGGCCCGCCTCCTTGACCGCCTCGATCGTCCGCAGCCGGCCCTCGTAGCGGACCGTCGAGGAGACCTCGGGGTAGTAGGAGCGGGCCGACTCGACGTTGTGGTGGACGCGCTGGACGCCGGCGTCCTTCAGCGCCTTGGCGCGCTCGGTCGACATGTGGCCGATCGAGATGCAGCGCTTGAGGTTGGTCTGCTCGGAGACCAGTTCGGCGCCTTCGAGGATTTTCTGGAAGTCGCGTTTGGAGAGTCCCTGGCCCTGGGTGACCATGCAGAAGCGGTGGGCGCCGGCGGCTTCGGCGGCCCGCGCGTGTTCGAGGATCTGCTCCGGCTCCATCATCGCGTGCATCACCGTGTCGGCGTCGGCGAACCGCGACTGGGCGCAGAAGCCGCAGTCCTCGGCGCAGCCGCCGGACTTGGCGTTGACCAGCGAGCACATGTCGGTCGAGTCGCCGAAGTTCTCGCGGCGCACCTCCCAGGCGCGTTCGACCAGGGCTTCGATCTCCTCGTGCTCGGTCTGCAGGCCGTAGGAGAGCGCTTCCTCGGGGGTGATCAACGATGCCATTGCTCTCCTTCTTCCTCGCGGTGGATCGAAACGGGAGGCTAGGCGCCGACCCGGACAGGCCGTAGCATCGCAGCATGGATCGGGCCACGGCTCGCAGGCGCCGGGGCGGCATAGTGGTTCTCGCCCTGGCGGCGCTGCTCGGGCTCGCCGCGGGCATCGCGCTGGGCGCCGGGCCCGGCGAGCGGCGGGCGGCCGACGTCAACGTCGAAGTCGCGCGGCTGCTCTCGCCCGCCCGGCTGGCCGGTGAGCGGCTGGTCGCGGGGGTGACCGGCACCGCGGTCTCGCCGCGGCTGCGGCAGGCGATCCGCGCCGGGCGGCTGGCGGGCGTCGTCCTCTTCGCCGAAAACTTCCCCAGCCGGGCGGCCGGCCGGCGGCTGGTCCGCCGGTTGCAGGCGATCCCGCGGCCGCGCGGGCTGACCGCGCCGCTGCTGGTGATGATCGACCAGGAGGGCGGGCAGGTGACGCGGCTGACGGGCGCGCCGAGCGCCTCGGCGCAGGAGATGGGCGAGCGCGGCGGTGCCTACAGCCGCCGCCAGGGCCGGCTCACCGCCGTCAACCTGCGCGACGTCGGCGTCGGCGTCGACCTCGCGCCCGTCCTCGACGTCGCCCGCCCGGGCGGGGTGATCGCCGAAACCGAACGCGCCTTCGGGACCAACCCGCGCCAGGTCGCGACCAGCGCGGTGCCGTTCGCGCGCGGTCTCGAAGCGGGTGGCGTCGTCGCCACCGCCAAGCACTTCCCGGGGCTCGGCGCGGCGACCGAGAACACCGACTTCGCGGTGCAGGAAATCGACCTCTCGAAGGCGCGGCTGCGGCTGGTCGACGAGTCGCCATACGAAGCCTACGTCCGCGCCGGCGGGCGGATGGTGATGCTCAGCACCGCGATCTACCCGGCCTTCTCGGACGCCCCCGCCGCCTTCAGCCGCGCGATCGCGACCGGCGAGCTGCGGCGCCGGCTCGGGTTCCGCGGCGTCTCGATCACCGACGCGCTCGAAACGACCGCCGTCGACGCCTTCGGCGGCCCCGGCCGGGCGGCGGTGGCGGCGGCTCGCGCCGGCGCCGACCTGCTGCTCTTCACCGACCTGACCGGCGCCGAAGCGGCTCACCGCGCCCTGCTCGCCGGGCTGCGCGCCGGCCAGCTCGACCGCGGCGAGTTCCTCGCCGCCGCCGGCCGCGTCCTCGACCTCCGCGCCGAGCTGCCGCGCTAGCCGGCGGGCGTCGCTAGAGCGAGTCCGGCGCTTCCTCGCGGATCGCTTCGGCGTCGAAGACCCGCACTCCGTCGCGGCCGCCGTCCTTGGCCGCGTACATCGCCGTGTCGGCCTCCGAGAGGAGGGTCGCGTAGGACATCCGCGGGTCGTCGCCGAACATCGCGACGCCGATCGAGGCGGTGACCGGGTCGACGCCGTCGAGCGTCGGGTCGTGGTCGCGGATTGCCGCCACCAGCGCCTCGGCGACGACCCGGGCCTCGACCGGGGTGCTGCGCGGCAGGACCACGGCGAACTCGTCGCCGCCGAGGCGGGCGACGATGTCGCCGGCCCTCGATCGCCTGCGCAGCACCTGCGCCACCTCCTCGATCAGCCGGTCGCCGGCCGGGTGGCCGTGGGTGTCGTTGACCTCCTTGAAGTGGTCGAGGTCGATCATCAGCAGCGCGCCGGTGCCGCTGTCGCGTCGTCGCCGCGCCATCGCCGCCCGCACCTCTTCCTCGAAGCGGCGCCGGTTCTTGAGCCCGGTCAGCGCGTCCTCGCCGGCCTCGCGTTCGAGCTGCTGCACCTGTTCGTTGCGGCTCCAGATCAGGATCAGCGCCCCGAGCAGCGAGGAGATCGCGACCCCGATCGCCGCCAGCAGCAGCGGCAGGCTGACGTCGGGGCGGTTCGGGTCGCTGACCACCAGCAGCCACTCGCGGTCGGCGATCTGGACCGGCGCCGCCGAAGGGTCGTCGAGTTCGGCCGCGCGGCCGGAGATCGGTGCGCCGTCGGTGTCGAACCTCTCGACCGTGTGGCCGGGGAGGACTTCGTTGACGCTGGCCGCGAGGTCGGCGAGGCGCAGCGATCCGGCGGCGAACCCGATCAGCGCCCGGCGCCGCTGGGCGACGGTGCTGGTCGGGGCGCCGTCGCGATAGATCGCCTGGAAGACGTTGAACCCCATGCCGCCCAGCGGCAGGCGCAGGACCGGCGTCGCGATCGGCCTGCCGCTGTCGCGGGCGCGGGCGAGGTAGGGGGCGCGCAGGGGTTCCGAGCCGACGTCGAAGCCGAGCGCTTTCCGCGAGGGCCCCTGCGCGGCGATGTAGGTGACGGGGTAGTAGTGGTCGCGCTGGCGGGCACGGCGCAGGAACCCCGCCCCAGGCGTCCCCCCCCGTTCGACGATCTCGATTCCGTGCTGCCGTTCGTAGGCGGCGCGCTCGGCGCGGGGCACCCGGTCGAGCATCACCGCGGCGTTGAGCGCGTTCTGCCTAAGCAGGGCGTGGCTGACGACCCCGAACTCGTGGCTGTTGATCCGTCCCTCGACCTGGAAGAAGGCGGCGGCGCTGGCCAGCTGTCCGACCGCGAGCTGGGCCGTCGCCTCGGCCTGGTGGGCGGCGCGCATCGCCTCGTCCTTCTGCATCGTCTTGAAGTCGGCGTTGTCGTCGGCGCGGACCACGATCGCAGCCGCCACGGAGCCGGCGGCGATCAACGCCACGCAGAGCAGCCCGATCCAGAAGCGAAGTCGCATGCGTGAGTTCTCGGTTCGGCGCAAGGTCGCCATTCAATCTGGGAAGCGCCGTGCGGCGCTCACTCGTTCGGAACCGCCGCCAGCGACTCCCAAAGGTAGACCGAGGCGAGGCTGCGATGCGGCGAGAAGCGCTCGCCGAAGGCGACCGTCTGCTTTGGGGTCGGCATCTCCTCCAGATCATACTCGATCTGGATCGCCTTGCGAATCCCGAGGTCGCCGCCGGAGAGGACGTCCGGGCGTTCGAGGTGGAAGAGCAGGAACATCTCCGCGGTCCAGCGGCCGAGGCCGCGGACGGCGACGATCTCCTCGATCACCTGCTCGTCCTCCAGCTGCTCGAGGCGGTCGAGCTCGAGCTCGCCGTCGAGGACGTGCCGGGCGAGGTCGCGGACGTATTCGACCTTGCGCCCGGAGAGGCCGGCGCCGCGCAGTTCCGCCTCGCTCACCGCAAGCAGCCGCTCTGGCGAGGGGGCCCTGCCGCCGAAGAGGTCGAGGACGCGGCTGTGGATCGCCCGCGCCGCCTTGGTCGAGACCTGCTGGCCGACGATCGAGCGCAGTAGGGCCCCGTAGGCGTCGGCCGGCCGCTCCTCGTTGCGGCGGCGCAGCCGCTCTTCGAGGTCGATCTTGCCGATCCGCTCGATCAGCGCCGCCATCGTCGGGTCCTTGCGGGCGAGGGCGCGGCGGGCGGCGGCGGCTTGCTGAGCGCTCACCGGCTCAGGCCTCGCGGCGAGCTCAGCGGCCTGTCCAGCGCGGCGGGCGCTTCTCGACGAAGGCGCGGATCCCCTCGCGCAGGTCCTCGGAGGCAAAGCAGCTTTCGCGCAGCGTGACCAGGCCCGCCTCCTGCTGCTCGCTCAGCACCGGGTTCGAGTTGAGGACCTCGATCGCGCTCTTGTTGCCGCGCGCCGAGAGCGGCGAGTTGGAGGCGATCAGCGCCGCCAGCTCGACCGCCTTCTCCTCCAGCCGCTCGTCGGCAACGACCTCGTTGACCAGGCCGATTCGCTCGGCCCGCTCGGCGCTGAGGTTGCGGCCGGTGAGGAAGAGCTCCTTGGTCCGCGGCAGCCCGATCGTGTCGAGGAACTTGCGCAGGCCGGTGTGGCCGTAGATCAGCCCCAGCCGCGCCGGCGGCATCCCCAGCTCGGCGCCGGCGGCGCAGATCCGCAGGTCGCAGCTGACCGCCAGCTCGAGGCCGCCGCCGAGGCAGTGGCCGTTGATCGCGGCCAGAGTCGGCCAGGGGTGGCGGGTGACGGCGTCCATCGCCGCCTGGAAGGGATGGGCGACGAGCGCCTCGGCGTCGCGCTCGAAGGTCGTCTCGGGGATCGTGGTGATGTCGTAGCCGGCGGAGAAGACCGGCGGTTGGCCGGTGATCAGCACGCAGCGGGTGTCGATCCCGCGATTGAGGCGCCGCAGCGTCTCGCTCAGCGCGTCGAGGATCTCGTGGTCGAGGGCGTTGCGGCGCTCGGGGTTGGCGATCGTCAGCCGCGCCACCGCCTCCGCCGGGCGGTCGAGGAGCAGCTTGCCGCCGGCCAGGCTCTCGGTTCCCACGCTGATCGCCTCGCTCGCGGGCCTAGTCGAGGACGACGAGGACGTCGCCTTCGCTCACCGACTGGCCCTCCGCGCAGCGAATCTCCTTGACCACGCCGTCGTCTTCGGACTCGACCGGGATCTCCATCTTCATCGACTCGAGGATCACGACGGTGTCGCCGTCGCTGACCTCGTCGCCGACCGCGACCTCGATTTTCCACACGCTGCCGGTGATGTGCGCCTCGATGTCTGGCATGGGCGGGGAGAATAGCCGCGCGATGGGACCCGAGAGCGCAGAGGGGAGGTCGTCCACGGCCTCCGGGGACGAGTGGCCGTTGGCGGCGATCGTCGCCGCGCGCAACGAGGCCGACCGGGTCGGGGCGACGGTGGCGGCGCTGCGCGTCGCCTTCCCGGCGGCGGCGATCTGGGTCGCCGACGACGCCTCCGAAGACGGCACCGCCGAGGTGGCGCTCCTCGCCGGCGCCCAGGTGGTGAGCCGGCGGCGGCCCCACGGCAAGGGCGCCAACGTCACCGCCGCGGCCGAGGCGGCGCTGGGGGTCGAGCCGGCGCCGCGGCTGGTGCTGCTCTGCGACGGCGACCTCGGCGCCTCGGCCGGGCGCCTCGGGCCGCTGGTGGCGGCGGTCGAAGCGGGGGAGTGCGACCTCGCGGTCGCCGCCTTCAGCCGGCGGGTCGGAGGTGGCTTCGGAATCGCCCTGACCTTCGCCCGCTGGGCGGTGCGGCGGCTCTGCGGGGCGGCAGTCGCGGCGCCGATCTCGGGCCAGCGGGCGCTGCGGACGGAGACGCTGCGCGCCTGCCTGCCGCTCGCCAAGGGCTTCGGAATGGAGATCGGGATGACCGTCGACGCGGTCCGCGCCGGCTACCGGCTGCGCGAGTGCGAGCTCGACCTCGAGCACCGGGCGAGCGGCCGCGACCTCGCCGGCTTCCTCCACCGCGGCGCCCAGCTGCGCGACTTCGTCCGCGTCTTCCTCGGCCGGGCGCTGCACGGGCGGGGCGGGGGAGGGCGACCGCGGTGATCCTCGCGATCGACCAGGGGACGACCGGGACGACCTGCCTCGTCTTCGACGCCGAGGGGCGGATCGCCGGCCGCGCCTACTCGGAGTTCGAGCAGTTCTTCCCGCGGCCCGGCTGGGTCGAGCACGACGCCACCGAGATCTGGGAGGTGACGCGCCGGGTCGCCCGCGAGGCGCTGGCCGATGCCGGCGTCGAGGGCGCCGAGCTCGAGGCGATCGGGATCGCCAACCAGCGCGAGACGGTCGTCGCCTGGGACCCCGAGAGCGGCGAGCCGCTGCACCGCGCTCTCGTCTGGCAGGACCGCCGCACCGCCGAGCGCTGCGAGGAGCTGCGCGCCGCCGGCCTCGAGCCGCTGGTCCGCGAGCGCACCGGCCTCACCGTCGACCCCTACTTCTCGGCGACCAAGATCGAGTGGCTGCTGCGCAACGTCGAGGGGATCGAGCGGGCGGTCTTCGGGACGATCGACTCGTGGCTGCTCTTCAAGCTGACCGGCCGCCACCTCACCGACTACAGCAACGCTTCGCGGACGATGCTGTTCGACATCCGCCGCCTCGCCTGGGACCCGGAGCTGTGCGAGGCGCTCGGGGTCGACCCGGCGCGGCTGCCCGAGCCGCTGCCCTCCTCCTGCGTCTTCGGCACCACCGCCGAGTTCGGCGGCGAGGTGCCGGTGGCGGGGGTCGCCGGCGACCAGCAGGCGGCGCTCTTCGGCCAGGCGGCGCTCGAGCCGGGGATGGCGAAGAACACCTACGGGACCGGCAGCTTCGTCCTCCTCAACTGCGGCGCCGAGGTGCCGCTGGCGCCCGACGGCCTGCTCGCCACCGTCGCCTGGGGGATCGGCGAGGAGGTCGCCTACGCGCTCGAGGCCTCGATCTTCGTCACCGGCGCCGCCGTGCAGTGGCTGCGCGACGGGCTCGGGGTGATCTCCGAGGCGGCCGAGAGCGAGCCGCTCGCCGCCTCGCTCGACTCCAACGACGGCGTCTACTTCGTGCCGGCGCTGACCGGGCTCGGCTCGCCGCACTTCGACCCCTACGCGCGCGGCACGATCGTCGGCCTCACCCGCGGCAGCGGCCGCGCCCACCTCGCCCGCGCGGCGCTGGAGGCGATCGCCTACCAGACGGTCGACGCGGTGCGCGCCCAGGAGGCAGCCGCCGGCCGGCCGCTGCGGCTGCTGAAAGCCGACGGCGGCGCCGCCGTCAACCGCTGGCTGATGCAGTTCCAGGCCGACGTGCTCGGCGCCCCCGTCGTCGTCCCCGAGGTGGCGGAGACGACCGCGCTCGGCGCCGCCTACCTGGCCGGGGTCGCGAGCGGCGCCTGGACGCTCGCGCGGGTGGCGGAGCGCTGGCGCGAGGCCGCTCGCTACGAGCCGCGGATGGCCGCCGAGGAGCGCGAGCGCCTGCTGGCCGACTGGCGGCGAGCCCTCGAGCGCTCCCGCGGCTGGGCCGCCCCGTAACCGAGAGGCTGGGCGTAGGTAGGGTGCAGCGGCGGCTCGGCCGCTTCCCCCATGGCCGAGATGAAGCCACAGGTCTACAAGGACCCCCGCCCGGCGGAGTACTTCGACGAGTTCCACGCCGCGGCGCGGAACGGCTCGACCTGGGTCTACACCCTGGCCCGGATCGTCTGCACGCTGCCGACGGTCCTCGTCTTCAGGCTCAGGGTGATCGGCCGCGAGCACGTCCCGCGCCGCGGCGCGGTGATCCTCGCCCCCAACCACTTCAGCCAGATGGACCACTTCTTCGCCGGCGTCTACCTGCCGCGGAAGATCCGCTTCATGGCCAAATCACAGCTCTTCGGGCCACCCCTCCTGACCGCGATCTTCAAGCACGGCGGGGTCTTCCCGGTGCGGCGCGGCCACCGCGACGAGGAGGCGATGAAGACCGCCTTCATCCTCCTCGAACAGGGCGAAATGGTGCTGATCTACGCCGAGGGCGGCCGCTCGCGCAGCGCCGAGCTCGGCGAGCCGAAACGGGGGATCGGGCGGATCGCGCTCGAATCGGGCGCCCCGGTCGTCCCCGTCGCGATCTACGGCTCGGCCGGCGTCCGCAAATGGAAGCGGCTGCGCTTCCCGCAGGTGACGATCGAGTTCGGCGAGCCGCTCTCCTTCCCGGTCGAGCGGGAGGTCGGGGCGGAGCGCCAGCTCGAGGCCGCGAGCGAGATCTTCGGCCGCGTCAAGGAGCTCTACGGCGGGCTCGCTACTCGTAGCGCCGCTCGATCCGCGAGTAGAACTCCGGATCGTGTCCGGGCGTGACCACCGCGTCCGGGAACTGAGAGCGGAAGAGGCGCAGCTCCTGCAGCGAGCGGCGCCAGTTGTGGGCGTCCTGGGGGCGCGGCGGAGGCGCCAGCGCGCCGCTCAGCTGGCCCTCGTAGTAGACGGCGTCGCCGCCGATCACGAAGTCGCGCTCGGCCAGGCGGCAGACGACCGAGACGTGCCCGGCGCTGTGGCCGGGGGTGAAGGCGAGGCGGATCGATCCGTCGCCGAAGAGGTCGAAGGTGCGGGCGAAGCTGGCGTAGGAGCCGATCGCGGCCTGGTCGAAGTCGACCGTTCGGTACTCGAAGGCGTAGTCGTAGTGGGCGCGGCGGTAGCCGTCGGCGACCCCGCCCGAGGCCGCCGCCCGCCACTCGGCGGCGGAGACGACGAAGGTCGAGCGTGGGAACTCGGAGATCGCCGAGCTGTGGTCGAGGTGGAGGTGGGTCATGACGACGATCGGGACCTCACCGGGTTCGATGCCGCGCGCCCGCAGCTGCGAGGGCACGTCTTCGCCGGGCGCGAGGGTCGGCTTGCCGTAGCGGTTGGCGAGGCCGCCGAAGTTCTCACGGCCGCCGCTGGCGATCGAGGGGTGCAGGCCGGTGTCGACGAGGATCGCGCCGGCGCTCGGGTGGCGGACGAGGAAGGCCGGCACCGGCACCTCGTTGGCGGGCTTGCCGCGCAGCAGCGCCCACAGCAGCTTCGCTTTCAGGAACGGGCCGCCGGGACTGATCATCAGCGCTTTGGCGAACGAGGCGTGGCCGGCGATGAGCGGTTCGACCGCTACCGTCGCCCCCCCGGTGCCGCCGGCGAGCGGTTCCTGCAGTGGCTTGGGCTCGACGCTGACCGCCATCAGCGGCCAGATTAAGCTGAGCGGCGCGCCGATAGGCTGCCTCGAGGATGGCTGAATGCTCGCGTTCGCAGGTGTTCCGGGAGGGGCTGCTCGACGGTCAGGTCTGCCTCGTCTCGGGGGCGGGGTCCGGACTGGGGCGGGAGATCGCGCTGGAGCTGGCGCGGCTCGGCGCCGCCGTGGTCGGCTGCGGGCGGCGGCCCGAGCCGCTGGCGGAGACCGCCGAGCTGGCCGCCGGCCTGCCGGGCACCTTCGAGCACCGCGAGCTCGACATCCGCGAGGAGGACGCGGTCGACGCGCTCCTCGACTGGGTGCTCGAGCGCCACGGCCGCCTGGACGTGCTCGTCAACAACGCCGGCGGCCAGTTCCTCAGCCCGGCCGAGGCGATCACCCCGAAGGGCTTCCGCACCGTGATCGAGCTGAACGTCGAGGGCACCTGGCTGATGACCCACGCCGCCGCGACCAAGGCCTTCATCCCGCAGGGCGCCGGCAAGGTGCTGAGCGTCACCCTCTCCCCCCACAACGGGATGCCGGGCATGGTCCACTCCGGCGCCGCCCGGGCGGCGGTCGAGAACATGATGCGGACGCTGTCGGTCGAGTGGGCGCGGTTCGGGATCAAGACCGTCGCCCTCGCCGCCGGCCAGTTCGCGACCGAGACGCTGCTGACCAAGTACCCGCAGGCGGTGGTCGACAACGTCGCCCGCTCGATCCCGCTGCAGCGGACCGGCCGCGCCGAGGAGATGGCCTGGCTGGTCGCCTACCTGGCCTCGCCGGCGGGGGACTTCTTCTCCGGCACGACGATCACGCTCGACGGGGCGAGGGACAACTGGGCGGGACCGTGGCCGCCGTCGGCGTTGGCGACGGAGGGAGGGGAGCCGGTGGCGGAGGAGCGGCGGGGCGAGTAGGGGCGGGGGTGCGAGGGACGTTCGAGGGACGAAGGTTTGCGGCGCTGGGCGAGCGTCGGCAGGACCCCCTCTCTCGGCCTGTCGGGGTGGGGCGGATTCTGCGTTCGCCCGCAGGAGCGCCGACCCTCAGCCGCAAAACGTTCGGGGGTCCTGCCGACGCTCGCCCGCGAGTATCCGCGAGGTCCC
>JBFWMZ010000045.1:0-22502 GCA_050251335.1 Solirubrobacterales bacterium | reverse complement strand
CCCCAGGCGACCGCGTCGGAGATGTACTGCGGGGTGATCGGGTCGAGGAACTCGCAGCCGATCGGCAGCCCGAGGTCGAGCACGTCGAGCATCAGCTTGCGGGCGATCCGCAGGCCGGCGTTGACGTCGGCCGAGCCGTCGAGGTGCGGGTCGTTGATCAATCCCTTCCAGCCGGTCGTCGTCCGCGGCTTCTCGAAGTAGACGCGCATCACGATCAGCAGCTTGTCGCGCAGCTGCTCGGCCGCGGCGGCCAGGCGGGTCGCGTACTCGAGCGCCGCTTTCGGGTCGTGAATGCTGCAGGGACCGACGACGACGAGCAGTCGCGGGTCGCGTCCGTGGAGGATGTCGACGACCTCTTCGCGCCCCTTGACGACGGCCGCGGCGCGCTCCGGGCCCAGCGGCAATTCCTTCAGCAGGGTTTCTGGCGGGACCAGCTCGACGACTTTCGCGATGCGCTGATCGCGGACCCGGTCGTGCTTGGCCCCTTGCTGCATGCCGATGAACATATTGCCTTCCTTCTCCAAAACTGCCTGGAACTGTACGAGAACGTGGGAGAGGCGCCCGGGTGCGGGGGCGGCAGACGGCAACGACCGGGGGTGGACGCGAAGCCGGGCGCCTAGATAAATCGCCAATAAGCGGTGAAGGAGCCCGCAGCGACGGAGGCGCTCGGCGCGGTGATTCCGTCGGCTGTCGGCTCGAGCTTCACTGCCGTTCGTTGTAGCAGAGGTCCCCGAGAGCGGTCAAGAAGCGATCGTTCTCGGCCTCGGTTCCGTAGCTGACGCGGATCTTGCCGGGGCCGCCGAGAGCGGCACCGGGGCGGACCGCGATCTGGCGCTCGGCGAGGCCGGCGATCACCGCCGCTTCGTCGTTCTCGCCGAGGTCGATCCAGGAGAAGTTGGCCTGCGCCTCGGTCGTCTCCAGGCCGAGGGCGCGGACGCCCTCCTGCACCCGCAGCCGCTCGGCGATCGTCGCCGTCACCCGGAGGGCGACGTCGTCCTGGTGCAGGATCGCCTCGGCGCCGGCCGCCTGGGCGAGGGCGTTGACGCTGAACGGCTGGCGCACCGCGTCGACCGCGGCGCGGAAGGTCGAGGCGCCGAGCGCGTAGCCGGTCCGCAGCCCGGCGAGGCCGTAGCACTTGCTGAAGGTGCGCAGGACGACCAGGTTCGGGAAGTCGGCGAGCAGGTCGAGGGTCGCGTCGGGGTCCTCGTGGGTCTGGAACTCGACGTAGGCCTCGTCGAGGAGCACCGTCACGTGCGGCGGCACCTGCTCGAGGAAGGCGCCGATCCTGGCGGCCGTCAGATGGGTCGAGGTCGGGTTGTTCGGGTTGCAGACGATCAGCAGCTGGGTCGCCGCGGTCGCCTCGGCCGCCATCGCCTCGAGGTCGTGGACCAGGCCCGCGGCGAGCGGCACCCGGATCTCGCGGGCGCCGGTCAGCGCCGGCAGGTAGGGGTACATCGAGAAGCTCGGCCAGGCGTAGACGATCTCCGCCCCCGGCTCGCAGAGCGCCTCGGCGGCGGCCAGCAGGATCTCGCAGGAGCCGTTGCCGACCGCGACCCGGCCGGGCTCGGTGTCGTAGCGCTCGGCGATCCGGCGCCGCAGCAGCGTCGCGTCGGGGTCCGGGTAGCGGTTCATCGAGGTGGCGGCGCGGCGGATCGCCTCGACCACCGCCTCGTGCGGCGGGAACGGCGACTCGTTCGAGGCGAGCTGGGCGATCTCGCCGGCGGCGATCGCCTCCGGCGCCTGCCCGGTCGGGACGCCGGCCTTGTAGCCCGGCATCCGCGCCAGCTTCTCGGCGAAGGTGATCGTCATCCTCGCCCCCTCACTGCGCCGCCTCGAGGTCGGTGCGCAGCTTCTGCGCCTCGCCGAGGTAGACGTGGGCGGTCCGGTGGTCGGGAGCCGCGTAGAAGTGGAGCATCACCCTGATCACCCGCGGCATCGAGCCCGGCACCGGGATCTCGCGCGAGCACATCAGCGGCACCGCGTCGAGGCCGATCCGCCGCGCCGCCGCCGCCGGGAACTCGGCGTCGAGGTCGTCGGTGGTGGTGAACATGCAGCTCACCATCTCCCCCGGGTCGAGCCCGTTGCGGTCGATCAGCTCGCGCATCAGCTCCTCGGTCGCGTCGAGGATCGCGTCGCCCTCGTTGGCGGCGGCCTGGACCGCGCCGCGGGCGGCGAAGAGGCGGGGCTGTGGGGCTTCGTAGCTGCCGGTCTCGATCACGGCTCAGCATCTTTCCAGAGCCGGGCGATCTCCCCCTCCTCCAGCCGCCGCGCCCTGCCCTCGCCCAGGGACCCGAGCGGCAGCGAGCCGAAGCCGACGCGGCGCAGAGCCACGACCCGGTTGCCGACCGCCTCGACCATCCGCCGCACCTGCCGGTTGCGCCCTTCGCGCAGCTCGAGCTCGATCTCGCGCGGGCCGAGCCGCTCGACCCGGGCCGGCGCGGTCGGACCGTCCTCGAGCTCGACCCCGCTCCGCAATCTCGCCACCTCGGCAGCTCCGATCGGCTTGGCGAGCCGTGCCCGGTAGGTCTTGGCGACCCCGTAGCGGGGGTGGGTGAGGCGGTTGGCCAGCTCGCCGTCGTTGGTCAGCAGCAGGAGGCCGGTCGAGTCGGCGTCGAGGCGACCGACCGGGTAGAGGCGAGCGGGAGAGTCGACCAGCGAGACGACCGCCGGCCGCGCCCCCGGCTCGCGCGCGGTCGAGACCACCCCGGCCGGCTTGTTGACCGCCCAGACCTCGCGCGCCTCGGCCCCCACCGGCGCCCCGTTGACGCGGACGTCGTTGTCATCCGTGACGTCCCGTGCGGGATCCGTGACAACGGCCCCGTCCACCGTCACCAGCCCCTTGCCCACGATGTCCTCGGCGCGGCGTCTCGAAGCCACACCTCCATGGGCGAGGTATTTGGCCAGCCTCATGAGCAAAGTGTCCCGAGGCTCACGCGCGCGGGTGATCGGGGGTGGTCCCGACGGAGCCTCCCCGCTGTTGCTCCGGCGGGACCACCCCCGGTCATCCGCCCTCCGTCACTCAGCCCGTTGTTCGCCAGCCTTCAAGAGCCTGTCCCGCAACTCCCGCTCGTCCTCCGGAGTCGGGTCGAACTTCGAAGGATCCGGCAGCGCGTCCAGCCCGGACAGCCCGAAGAGGCGCTCGAACAGCTCGGTCGTCCTGAAGATCGCGGCGCCGAAGCGCGAGCGCCCCGACTCCTCGATCAGGCCGCGCTCGGCCAGCGTCTGCACCGCCGACTCGGAGCTGACCCCGCGGATCCGGGCGACCTCGGGCCGCGAGACCGGCTGCAGGTAGGCGACGATCGCCAGCGTCTCGGCCTGGGCCTGGGTCAGCGGCGGCGTCCGCGGTTTCGCCAGCAGGCGCCGCGCCGCCTCCTCGCTGGCCGGGTCGCTGGCCAGGGTGAGACCGCCGCCGACCTCGCGCAGGACCACGCCGCGCCTGCCCTCGGCCAGGTCCTCGCGCAGCAGCTCGACCGCCTCGGCGACCTGGCCCTCGGTCGCCTCGGTCGCCTCGACCAGATCGGCGACGCTGACCGGCTGGGCGGAGAGGAAGAGCAGCGCCTCGACCGTGCGCGAGAGGTCGCTCACTGTCCCGCCCCCTCGGCCGGGCGGCCGCCGGCGGATCCCGGCTGCAGCCGCCGTACCTGGATCGGCCCCAGCGGCCGATCCTGCTCCCAGGTCACCTCGCCCTTGCGGTAGAGCTCGAGCAGCGCGAAGACGGTAACGGCCTGGGTCAGCCGGTCCTCGCCTCCGAACTCGTCGTCGAAGTCGAAGGAGGGGCGGCGGCCGAGGGCGTCGCGCAGCGCCGCCAGGCGCCGCTGCAGCGAGACGGTCGGCCGGATGTGGCTGACGTCGAGCTCCTCGGGCTCGACCAGGAGGTCGCCGAGCGCCGAGCCGAGCAGCTCGGGGTCGTAGACGGCGCTGGCCGCGTCGACCGCGACCCGCCGCAGCTCCGCCGGCAGCGGCGCCGAGCGGTAGAGGTAGCCGCGCTCGGCCTCGAAGCGGGCCGAGAGCTCCCCGGCGGCGCGGCTGTAGCGGCGGTACTCGAGCATCCGCGCCAGCAGCTCCTCGACCGCCTCCTCCGGCGCCATCTCCTCCAGTCCCTCCTCGGGACCGGGCAGCAGCAGCCGCGACTTCAGCTCCAGCAGCGCCGCGATCAGGACCAGGAACTCGGTCGCCACCTCGAGCTCGATCTCGCCTTCCTCGTCGAGGTGCTCGACGTAGGCGACGACGACCTCGCCGAGCTGCAGCTCGAGCAGGCTGACCTCCTCGCGCAGGACGACCGCCAGCAGCAGGTCGAAGGGTCCGGCGAAGACCTCGAGGTCGAGGTCGAGGTCTAGCTCGGCGAGCGCCATCGGGGCAGAGTAGCCCCGCGGCGGGACGCCCCGCCCTCCGTTTTGGCGGAATTTACGCTGGCCGCGGCGGCGCGGCGCCGAACCCCATCCGCTCGCGCACGTCGGCGAGGACCGGGGCGGCGATCGCGGCGGCCTTCTCGGCGCCGGCGGCCAGCACCCGCTCGAGCTCGGCCTCGTCGGGGCGCAGCTCGGCGTAGCGAGCCTGGACCGGGGCGAGCAGCTCGACCACCCCGTCGGCGACCGCCCGCTTGAAGTCGCCGTAGCCGGCGCCGTCGAACTCGGCTTCGATCTCGGCCCGGCCGAGGCCGCGGGCGACGGCGAGGATTTCGATCAGGTTGGTGACGCCGGGCTTGTCGGGGCTGGCGACGACCTCGCGTCCGGAATCGGTGACCGCGCTGCCGACCTTCTTGCGGATCGTCCTCTCGTCGTCGAGGACGAGGACGGTGCCGCTCTCGGTGCCGGCGCTGGTCGACATCTTCACTCCGGGTTCCTGCAGGTCCATGATCCGCGCCCCGACCTCGGGCACCTTCAGCTCGGGGACGACCAGCGTCTCG
The DNA here is from genome assembly GCA_050251335.1 of Solirubrobacterales bacterium. Taxonomy (GTDB): domain Bacteria; phylum Actinomycetota; class Thermoleophilia; order Solirubrobacterales; family 70-9; genus VAYN01. Next base: position 17,596 of record JBFWMZ010000045.1, on the reverse strand, counting down.
CCGAAGCGGTCGTTGAAGCGGCGGGCGATCTCGCGCATCAGCTCGACGTGCTGGCGCTGGTCGTCGCCGACCGGGACCTCGGTGGCGCGGTAGGCGAGGACGTCAGCCGCCATCAGCACCGGGTAGTAGAAGAGCGCCGCCGAGGCGAGGTCGCGGGCCGAGCCGGTCTTTTCCTTGAACTGGGTCATCCGGTTGAGGTCGCCGTGCGAGGTGACCGCCGAGAGCAGCCAGGTCATCTCGGTGTGGGCGGCGACGTCGGACTGGCGGAAGAAGACGCAGCGCGCGGGGTCGAGACCGGCGGCGAGCAGGATCGCGGCGGTGTCGAGGACGCGCTCGCGCAGGTCGGCGGGGTCGTAGGCGACCGAGATCGAGTGCAGGTCGACGACGCAGAAGATCGCCGGCTCGCCGCGCTCCTGGCCCTCGACGTACTGGCGGATCGCGCCGATGTAGTTGCCGAGGTGCTTGCGGCCGGTCGGCTGGATGCCGGAGAAGATGATCGGCTTGGCTGCGGCGTCGCTCATCGGGCGCCAACCCTAGCCACTCGGTTGCGGTTGTCCCCAGCGAATGCGGTTGTCCCCGCTATCCGGGGACAACCGCCTCATCCGGGGATAACCGCGCCCGGGTTGGGGACGGGGCGGCGCGGGTTCTCGATCCCGAGCGCCGAGACGATGCCGCCGGCGATCGCCAGCAGGGCCGCCAGCACGGCGCCGAGGTGGAAGGCCGAGGTGGCGGCGTCGGTCGCCGCGGCGCGCACGCGCGGCGCCTCCCCCGATCCCAGCTCGTCGGTCTCTGGGACGGCCAAGGGCTGTTCCTTGGCTTCGGCGATCGTCCTCTCGGTCGCGCGGCTGAATCGCGCGGAAGCGCCAAGCTGCGAGTCGAGAGTCGCGCCGAATTGGGCCGAGATCACCGCGCCGAGGACGGCGATCGCGAGCAGGCCGGCGACCCGCGAGACGCCGTTGTTGATCCCCGAGGCGATCCCGACCCGCCGTTCGGGGACGGAGTCGAGGACGGTCGCGGTCAGCGGCGCCACCGTCGCCGAGAGCCCGAGGCCGAAGACGATCACCGCCGGCAGCACGTCGGCCGCATAGGAGGCGCCCGAGTCGACCCGCAGGAAGAGCAGCATCCCGGCCCCGGCGGTCAGCGGCCCGATCGTCATCGGCAGGCGCGGGCCGGTGCCCGAGGCGAGACGGCCGAAGCGCGGCGAGAGGACGAAGAGCAGGATCGAGATCGGGGTCGTCGCCAGGCCCGCCTCGAGCGCCGAGTAGCCGGCGACCTGCTGCAGATAGAGGGTGACGAAGAGCAGGCCGCCGCTGAGCCCGGCATAGACGGCGAGGGTGGTGAGGTTGGCGACGGCGAAGTTGCGGATCCGGAACAGGGTGAGGTCGAGCATCGGGTGGCGGGCGCGGGCCTCGTGGAGGACGAAGGCGGCGAAGCAGAGGACGCCGACGAGGAGCGGGATCCAGACCAGCGGGTCGCCCCAGCCGCGCGTCGGCTGCTCGATCAGGGCGAAGACGGGGCCGCCGAGGCCGATCGCGGAGAGAACGACGCCGGCGATGTCGATCCCGCGGTGGGCGTCGGGGTCGCTCGACTCCTCGACCGCGCCCAGGACCAGCCAGATCGTTGCCGCGATCAGCGGCAGGTTGATCGCGAAGATCGCCCGCCAGGAGAGGACGCTGATCAGGGCGCCGCCGCCGGCCGGCCCGAAGACCGTCGCGATCCCGGTCCAGGCGGTCCAGGTGCCGACCGCCCTGCCGCGCTCCGCGCCCTCGAAGGCGGCGGCGACGAGCGCCAGCGAGCCGGGCACCAGCAGCGCCCCGGCGACCCCCTGCAGCGCCCGCGCCCCGACCAGGAACTCCTCGTTGGGCGCCGCCGCGCAGAGCGCCGAGCTGAGCCCGAAGGCGAGGAGGCCGATCAGGAAGAGCCGGCGGCGGCCGAACTGGTCGCCGAGGCTGCCGCCGACGAGGATCAGCGCCACCAGCGCCAGCATGTAGGACTCGAGCACCCACTGCTGCCCCGCCAGCCCGGCGCCGAGGTCCTCGCCGATCGCCGGCAGGGCGACGTTGACCACGGTCGCGTCGAGGAAGACGACGGTCGAGCCGAGGATCGTCGCCACCAGGGTGAGGCGCTGTGACCGGGACATCCGGCCGAGTCTAGGTCCGGGCGCTCGCCGGTCCGGGACCGCAAGATCGCCTGCCCGCCCGGCGCCCGCTTTCCATTCCGCTGCCCGGCTGGAACAATCGGTCCATGGCGAGAGCGATCTGGTCCGGCTCGATCAGCTTCGGGCTGCTGAACGTGCCCGTGCGGCTCTACAGCGCGGTGGCGCGGCGCAACATCGCGCTGCGCGAGATCCGCAAATCCGACAGCGCCCGGATCAAACACCGCCGCGTCGCCGAGGGGACCGACGAGGAGGTCCCCTACGAGAACATCGTCAAGGCCTACGAGATCACCCCGGGCCGCTACGTGCCGCTGAGCAGGGACGAGATGTCGGCGCTGGCGCCGGAGAAGACGCGGGCGATCGAAGTCCAGGACTTCGTCGACATCGGGGAAATCGACCCGATGTACTTCGACAGCCCCTACTACCTGGGGCCGGCCGACGGCGCCGAGAAAGCCTATTCGCTGCTCGCCGCGGCGATGGAGAAATCGGGCAAGGCGGCGATCGCCCGCTTCGTCTTCCGCAACAAAGAGCACCTGGCGGCGATCCGGGCCAGCAATGGGGTCCTCACCCTGACCACGATGCGCTTCGCCGACGAGGTCGTGCCCGCCTCCGAGCTCGACGACGCCCTCCCTCAGAAACAGGGGAAAGTGGCGAAGAAAGAGCAGGAGATGGCGGAAAGGCTGATCGAGAGCCTGAGCACCGAATTCGACCCCTCCAGCTACCGCGACGAGTACCGCGAGCAGCTGCTGGAGCTGATCGAAAGCAAGGCCGAGGGCAAGGAGATCGTCGCCCCGGAGACCGAGGAGCCGGAGCCGACCAAAGCCCCGGACCTGATGGCGGCGCTGGAGGAGAGCATCGCCGCGGTCAAAGGGCGCAAGCAGGGCGGCGAAGACGGCGGCGGCAAAGCGAAAGCGAAATCCTCGTCGTCGAAAAAAGGCAAAAGCGCGTCGAAATCGAGCAAATCGAAAACGAAAGCCAAATCGAAATCGAAAAGCTCGAGCCGCGCCAAGGCCAAATCCAAATAGGCCGTGGCCGAAAACCGGGTGGTCGAGGTCGACGGGCGTGAGCTGAAGCTCACCAACCTCGACAAGGTCCTCTACCCGAAGGCAGGCTTCACCAAGGGCCAGGTCGTCGACTACTACGCCAAGGTGGCAGCGGCGATGGTGCCGCACCTCGACGGCCGCGCCGTCACCCTGCGCCGCTTCCCGGAAGGGGTCGAAGACCTCGACGCCGCCTTCTTCGAGAAGCGCTGCCCCAAGCACCGGCCGAAATGGGTCAAGACGACCCGCGTCCAGGCGGAGACCGGGAAGATCGACTTCTGCGTCTGCGACGGCCTGCCGACCCTGATCTGGTTCGCCCAGCTGGCGGCGATCGAGCTCCATCCCTCGCTCTCCCGCTCGCGGGCGCCGAAACGGCCCACCGTCCTCGCCTTCGACCTCGACCCCGGCGCCCCCGCCGACGTCGTCGACTGCTGTCGGGTGGCGCTGCGCCTGCGCCAGATGTTCGGCCACTTCGGGGTCGAGTCGTTCCCCAAGACCTCGGGCTCCAAGGGCCTGCAGGTCTACGTGCCCCTCAACAAGAAGGCCACCTACGAGGTGACCAAACCGTTCGCCAAAGCGATCGCCCAGCTGCTCGAAAAGCAGACTCCCGACCTGGTCGTCTCGAAGATGAAGAAGGTCGAACGCGAGGGCAGGGTCTTCGTCGACTGGTCCCAGAACCACGAGCGCAAAACGACGATCGCCGTCTACAGCCTGCGCGCCCGCGAACGCCCGACCGCCTCGACCCCGGTCACCTGGGAGGAGGTCGAGGCCGCCGCCGACTCCGGCGACGGCTCGAGCCTCGTCTTCGAAGCCGACGCGGTGCTCGAGCGGATCGAGCAGCACGGCGACCTCTTCGCCCCGGTGCTCGAGCTCGAACAGGACCTGCCGGAGCTCTAGTCGGAGCGGAACCCGACGAGCGCTGTGCTAGCCACCGAGCGGCTGGCGGACCAGCGGCCGGCGGGTGGCGCGGACCTCGTCGAGGCGGCGGACCGGGGTCGTGTATGGCGCGTTCTTCGCCAGCTCGGGGTCGGCCTCGGCCTCCTCGAGGATCTGCTCGACCGCGTCGGCGAAGGCGTCGAGGCTCTCCTTCGTCTCGGTCTCGGTCGGCTCGACCATCAGCGCCTCGTCGACCAGCAGCGGGAAGTAGACGGTCGGCGGGTGGAAGCCGAAGTCGAGCAGGCGCTTGGCGAGGTCGAGGGTGGCGAGGCCGAGCTCGCGTTTCATCGGCTTGCCGGAGAGGACGAACTCGTGCATGCAGTGGCGGTCGAAGGCGACCGGCAGGCGCTCGCCGGCGCGGCCCTCGGCGAGCCGGGCCTTGAGGTAGTTGGCGTTGAGGACAGCGATCTCCGAGGCCTCGGCGAGGCCGTCGGCGCCGAGGCTGAGGATGTAGGCGTAGGAGCGGACGAAGACGCCGAAGTTGCCCTGGAAGCCGCGCAGGCGGCCGATCGACTTCGGCCGCTCGAGGTCGAGGTCGAAGCGCGGGCCGTGGCCGTTGGAGCCCTCGCGGCGGACCACCTGGGGCCGCGGCAGATAGGGCTCGATCCGCTCCGAGACGGCGATCGGTCCGGCCCCGGGGCCGCCGCCGCCGTGCGGCTGGCTGAAGGACTTGTGGAGGTTGACGTGGACGATGTCGAAGCCCATGTCGCCGGGGCGCGAGTGGCCCATCACCGCGTTGAGGTTGGCGCCGTCGTAGTAGAGGGTGCCGCCGGCCGCGTGGATCAGGCGCGCGATCTCGCCGATGTTCTCGTCGAAGAGACCGAGCGTGTTCGGGTTGGTCAGCATCAGGCAGGCGACGTCATCGGGGTTCTCGGCCAGCTTCGCCCGCAGGTCGTCCATCTCGACCCCGCCGCGCTCGTTGGTCGCGACCTTGACGACCTCGTAGCCGGCCATCGTCACCGAGGCCGGGTTGGTGCCGTGCGAGGTGTCCGGGGCCAGGACCTTGTGGCGCTCTTCACCGCGGTCGGCGTGGTAGGCGCGGGTCAGCAGCAGGCCGGCGAGCTCGCCGTGCGAGCCGGCCGAGGGCTGCAGGCTGACGTGCGGCAGGCCGCAGATCTCGGCCAGGCTCTCCTGCAGCAGCCACATCAGCTCCAGCGCTCCCTGCGCCCGGCGCGGGTCCTGGGCGGGATGCAGCCGGGCGTGGCCGGGGAGCGCCGCGACCCGCTCGTTCAAGCGCGGGTTGTGCTTCATCGTGCAGGAGCCGAGCGGGTAGAAGCCGGTGTCGAGGTCGAAGTTGCGGCGGCTGAGGCGGTTGTAGTGGCGGACGATCTCCGGCTCGGCGATCTCCGGCAGCGCCGGCGGCTCCTCGCGGAGCAGGTTCGCCGGGATCAGCTCCGCTAGCGGCGTCTCCGGGACGCCGGCGGCGGGCAGCACGGCCGCGCGCCGGCCCGGCTTCGACTTCTCGTAGATCGTCGCGGCGCGTTCGCGCTGCATCGGGGTCTCGGTCAGCGTCATCGCGCGACCTCCTGGGCTGGGTTTCTCTCGCTATCCGACAGAAAGCCAGCCCGCTCGGCGGCGATCGCGGCGCCGAGCGCCTCGGCCAACGCGTCGATCTGCTCGCGCGAGCGTCGCTCGGTGATCGCGATGAGGAGGCCGTCCTCGTACTCGGGGTAGTCGCGGCGGAGCGGGTAGCCGGCGGCAACGCCTCGCTCCGCGCAGCGCTCCAAGACCGCGTCAACCGGGGCCTCGAGGCGCACCGCGAACTCGCGCGCGACCGGCGCCTCGTGCAGCAGCTCGACTCCCTCGACCGCGGCCAGCCGCTGCCGCGCGTAGGCGGTCCGCCGGACCAGCAGCTCACCGAGCTCGCGGAAGCCCTCGCGACCGAGCCAGGCGAGATGGACCATCGCCGCGAGCGCGTTCAGCGCCTGCGCGGTGCAGATGTTGTTGGTCGCTTTCTCGCGGCGGATGTGCTGCTCGCGGGTCTGCAGCGCGAGGACGAAGCCGCGGCGGCCGTCGACGTCCTCGGTCTCGCCGGCGATCCGCCCCGGCATCCGCCGGATCTGCTCCTCGGTCGCGCAGAAGAAGCCGAACGAGGGGCCGCCGAAGTCGAGGCGATTGCCGAGCGGCTGGCCCTCGCCGAGGGCGATGTCGGCGCCGCAGGCGCCGGGCGGCTTGAGGATCCCGAGGGTCATCGGGTCGCAGGCGACGACCAGCAGCGCCCCGTGCTCCTTCGCCGCGGCGCCGAGCGCCTCGACGTCCTCGACCGCACCGAGGAAGTTGGGGTTCTGGAGGAAGACCGCCGCGGTCTCGCCGTCGACCGCCGCCGCCAGGGCGGCGGCGTCGGTCAGCCCGCCCTCGAGCCCGACCTCGACCAGCTCGGAGCCGAACCCCTGCGAGTAGGTCGCCAGCGTCTCGCGGCTGTGCGGATGCAGGCCGCGGGAGACGACGAAGCGCCGCCGCTGGGTCGCCCCGATCGCCAGGTAGCCGGCGGAGGCGACCGAGGAGGGCCCCTCGTAGAGGCCGGCGTTGGAGACCGGCAGCCCGGTCAGCTCCGACATCGCGGTCTGGAACTCGAACATCACCTGCAGCCCGCCCTGCGAGATCTCCGGCTGGTAGGGCGTGTAGGGCGTCAGGAACTCGGAGCGGCTGGTGATCGCGTCGACGATCGCCGGCACGTAGTGGTCATACATCCCCGCCCCGAGGAAGCTGACCTCGGATTCGGCGTCGGCGTTGCGCCCGGCCAGCGCCGCCAGCAGCTCGTGGACCTCCGCCTCGCTCTTGCCGGTCGGCAACCGCAGCTCGCGGTCGAGCCGCAGCTCGGCGGGAATCTTGGCGAACAGCTCGTCGACCGAGTCGACGCCGATCGCGGCCAGCATCTCGGCGCGGTCCTCGGCGGTTACGGAGGTGTAGCGGCTCACCCGGCAAAGGCTAGGGAAGCCACCGGTCCGGCTGCCTCACAGATTTTCGAGCAGCTTGCGGTATTCCTCGGCGCCGAGCAGCGTCTCGGACTCCTCGGGCGAGCTGAGCCTGACCTTGATCAGCCAGCCCTCGCCGTAGGGGTCCTCGTTGATTCGCTCGGGCGCGTCGCCGAGTCCCTCGTTGACGGCGGTCACCTCACCGGAGAGCGGCGCGATCACGTCGGAGACCGCCTTCACCGACTCGACCTCGGCGTAGGAGGAGTCTTTCTGCACCGTCGCGCCGACCTCCGGGGGCTCGTAGAAGACCACCTCGCCGAGCGAGTCCTGCGCGTACCAGGTGATCCCGAAGGTGGCTTCGTCGCCCTCGATCCGCGCCCAGTCGTGCTCGTCGTGGTAGCGCAGCTCGTCGGGATAGTTGGCCTCGGCCAAGGTCAGCTCCTTCGTTTCGGGTTGTAGAGGGGTTTGGCGGCGGTGCGGGCGGGCCGGCGCTTGCCGCGGACGTCGATCTCGAGCTCGGTGCCCGGCGCGGCGAGGTCGCTGCGCACGTAGGCCATCCCGGCGCCGCGCTCGAGCGAGGGCGCGAAGGTGCCGCTGGTGACCGTGCCGACCTCCTCGCCGCCGGCCAGGACCGGGTTGCCGGCGCGCGGGATGCCCGGGCCCTCGATCAGGAAGGGCGCCAGCCTCTCGGCGGTGCCCTCGGCGCGAGCGCGGGCGACCGCCTCGGCGCCGACGAACCCGGTCTCCTCCCTGCAGGCCCAGCCGAGCCCGGCCTCGATCGGATTGCGCTCGGGGGTCAGCTCGTTGCCGTGCAGCGGGAAGCAGACCTCGAGCCGCAGCGTGTCGCGGGCGCCCAGCCCGCAGGGGACGATCCCCGCCTCGAGCAGCTCGGCCCAGATCGGCGCCGCGACCTCGGGGTCGATCAGCAGCTCGGCGCCGTCCTCGCCGGTGTAGCCGGTGCCGCAGGCGATCGCCGGCCGGCGCCCGACGTGCACCGCCTTCGCCTGCATCCGCGGCGGCAGCTCGATCCGCAGCGTCCGCTCGACCACGGCACGGGCGTGCGGCCCCTGCACCGCCAGCATCGCGTAGCGGTCGGCGACGTCGCGGACGGCCACGTCGAAACCGCGCGAGACCCTCGCCAACTGCGCCAAGTCAGTCGCGTGATTGGCCGCGTTGGTGACGATCAGATACCGATCGTGCCCAAGCCGATACAGGAACAGGTCGTCGATCACGCCCCCGTCCTCGCTGCAGAGCAGCTGGTACTGCGCGCCCCCGATCTCGACCTTGGCCACGTCGTTCGAAACGGCCCGCTGCAGAAACCGCAGCGCGCCCGGCCCCTCGACCTCGACCTCGCCCATGTGCGAGACGTCGAACATCCCCGCGTGCGTCCTGACCGCGGTGTGCTCCTCCCGCACCCCCTCGAACTGCACCGGCATCTCCCAGCCGGCGAACGGAACCAGCTTCGCCCCCAACTCGGCACAGCTGTCATGGAGCGGAGTACGCCTGAGCGCCGTCCCGGCATCGGTCATAGCCGCAGCGTATCCGTCCCAAGCCAAGCTCAAGAAGAGGGGGGTCTTCACCCTTGCCTGCGCTACCGGGGCCGCCGGGGCACCCTCCCCAGGAACTCCTGCGAAGCAGCCTGGGGAGGGTGCCCCGGCGGCCCCGCAAGGTCAATCAGTCTTTGAGGAACCCCGGCACGTCGATGTCGTCGTCCGACACCCTCAGTTTCCGAATCTCCCGATCCTCCGCGTCGACCCGCGGCCGCGACTCGTAGCGACGACGAACGCGCTGCGGCGACCTGGCCAGCAACTCGAACCCTTCGAACCCGGTCGCGATCACCGTCACCCGGATCTCGTCCCGCATCGACTGGTCGACCACCGAGCCGAAGATTATGTTGGCGTTGTCGTCGGCCTCGGCCTGGACCAGCTGCGCCGCCTCGTTGACCTCGAAGAGGCCGAGGTCCTCGGGGCCGGTGATGTTCAGCAGCATCCCGGTCGCGCCTTTGATCGACTCCTCGATCAGCGGCGAGGTGATCGCCAGTTTGGCGGCGTCGAGGGCGCGTTTCTCGCCGGAGGCGGTGCCGACCCCCATCAGCGCCGAGCCGGCGTCGCGCATGATCGTCCGCACGTCGGCGAAGTCGAGGTTGATCAGGCCGGGGATCGTGATCAGGTCGGTGATCCCCTGCACGCCCTGGCGCAGGATGTCGTCGGCCTGGCGGAAGGCGTCGAGGACGGAGGTCCGGCGCTCGACCGCCTGCAGCAGCTTCTCGTTCGGGACGATGATCAGGGTGTCGACGTTGTTGCGCAGTTTCTCGATCCCCTCGAGCGCCTGCTGCATCCGTCGTTTGCCCTCGAACTCGAACGGTTTGGTGACCGCGCCGACGGTCAGCGCCCCGATCTCTTCCTTGGCGATCTCGGCGATCACCGGGGCCGAGCCGGTGCCGGTGCCGCCGCCCTCGCCGGCGGTGACGAAGACCATGTCGGCGCCCTTCAGCGCCTCCTTGATCTCATCGCGGCTCTCGGCCGCGGCGCCGGCGCCGACCTCAGGGTTGCCGCCGGCGCCGAGGCCGCGCGTCAGCTCCTGCCCGATCGACAGCTTGATGTCGGCGTCGCAGGCCTGCAGCGCCTGGGCGTCGGTGTTGACCGCGACGAACTCGACGCCGCGAATGCCCGCGTCGACCATGCGGCTGACCGCATTGGTTCCGCCGCCGCCGGCGCCGACGACCTTGATGACCGCGAGGTAAGTGGATTCCATCTCCCGATTTCTCCAGCGCGCCAGTCAGGGGGCCGGCGCTAGCCGTTTTAGAAGTCTTGGTTTGAGTTGAGCCCTTGTTCTGTCCGAGCCTGCAGCGATGCTCAAGGGTTGCAGCTTCCGCCTCAGTCACGGAAATTGCGCTCAACGTAGGGCATTCTCGGGGGTCTGTCAAACGCTCGGGAGGCATCCTGCAAGAGGCCTTCCTCAACCCTGACTTGAGACTTCCGCAACCCTCACCCTCAAGTTGAGTCTTTCGCCGAACCGCTCTGGAAAGCCCTCGCGGCGGGCCGCAGCCGCTCTGTGGCGACGAATCGACGACAGCGGACGGGCGCGGTGGGCGCCGTGCCAAACCCTCGACCTGCCTATTCGGGCAGGGCGTGTTCTTCGCCCCCGACCGCCGGATGGCCCGGCGCGTGCAGGTCGACATAACTGAGCGTGGTCACCGACGGATCGGCGAGCACGGCCGCCGCCGCTCGCCACTTCTCCTCCGCCCGCGAGGAGTCGCCGAACCGCAGTTCGATCCCCGAGGTCAGCTCGACGTCGACGCCGCTTTCGCCGTAGCGGCTCGAGGCGAGGAAGCGGCGCAACTCCGGCGGCACCGCCCCCAGAACTTCGGCCTGTTCGAGCGCCGTGCCCCGCAGGCGTCCGCCCTGCGGCGGTTCGCTCAGCGGCAGCGCCGGCAGGTGGATGCGCTCTGGCTGGTACCCCCAGCGGATCACCTCGCCGTTCGCGGCGACCAGCACCCGCTCTTCGCCGGCGCCGATCTGCGCCGCCAGCTGCGGCACCGTGACGGTCGCCGCTACCGTCTTGTCGCGGATCGCGAACCAGTAGATCGCGAGGGCGACGAGGGCGACGAGGGCCGCCGCCGCGAGCAGGCGCCTCACGGTTCCCAGCCGCCGGGCGGCTCCGCGGCGCCCAGCACCTGGACCTCCGGCTCGAGCTCGACGCCGAAGCGATCGAGGACGCGCCGCCGCCCCTCGGCCATCAGCGCCAGCACGTCGGCGGTGGTCGCTTCGCGGTCGTTCTCGACGAAATTCGCGTGCTTCTCGGAGAAGCGCGCACCGCCGACGCGCAGGCCGCGGCAGCCGGCGGCCTCCAGCAGCTGGCCTGCCGAGCGCCCCTCGGCGCGGGGATCCTCCGCGGCGGGGTTCTTGAAGGTCGAGCCGAAGGTCCTGATCCCCGACGGCTGCGCCTCGCGGCGGCGTCCGCGCATCGAGGCGAGGGTCGCCCGGATCTGCTCGGGGTCAGCCGGGGTGAGCCGGAAGCTGGCGCGAGCGACGACCTCGCCCTCGCCGAGGTTCGAGCGCCGGTAGGAGAAGCCGAGCTCCTCGGGCCCGCGCCGGTCGACGCCGGCGGCGGTGGCGACGTCGACCCACTCGAGCACCTTGGCGAGCTGGCCCCCGTAGGCGTTGGCGTTCATCCTCACCGCCCCGCCCGCGGTGCCGGGGATGTTGATCCCGAACTCGAGCCCGGAGAGACCCCAGCCGGCCGTCTTCGCCGCCGCCGAGGGCAGGCGGGCGCCGCCGCCGCAGCGCAGGGTCTCCCCCTCGCGCTCGATCGCGGCGAGCTCGCCGTCCAGCTTGATCGCGATGCCGTGGAATCCATCGTCGGCTACCAACAGGTTCGAGCCGGACCCGACCACTCCTACAGCCACCCCCTCGGCCGCCGCCCAGCGCAGGATCGCGACCAGCGAGCTCTCCTCGCCGGGCCGGGCGAACCAGTCGGCCGGGCCGCCGGTGCGGACCGTGGTCAGGCGCGACAGCGGGTAGTCGCGCTCGACTCCGGGCGGCGGCGCGCTCACGAGTCTCCTTCGCTCGCCAGCGCCTCGCCGAGCCGGTAGACGTCGCCGGCGCCGATCGTGACCAGGACCGAGCCGGCCGGGAAGAGCTCGGGGTTGCGGTCGAGGCGGTCGGCCAGCGCCCGCTCGGCGCGGCTCGCGTCCGACAGCCACCAGACCGGCCGGCCGCCGCCCCGGTCGGCGGCAGCGCGGGCGACGTCGAGGCCGCTGACCCCGGCCAGCTCGCCGACCGGCTCCTCGCGAGCCGGGTAGACGTCGAGCACCGCGACCTCGTCGGCGAGCGCGAGCGCCGCGCCGAACCCGGCGGCGAAGGCCTTGGTGCGCGAGTAGAGGTGGGGCTGGAAGACGGCGAGCAGGCGCGGCGGTTCGAGCTCGCGCAGGGCGCTGAGCGCGGCGCGGACCTCGGTCGGGTGGTGAGCGTAGTCGTCATATATATGGACTCCGCCGCGCCGGCCCTTGCGCTCGAGCCGGCGGCGGACGCCGGCAAAGCTCGCCAGCGCCGCGGCGGCGGCATCGACGTCGGGGGCGGCGGGGTCAGCCAGACCCGCCGCCTCGATTGCGCCGAGGGCGGCGCGGGCGTTGAGGCGGTTGTGGCGACCGGGAACGGCCAGCTCGAGCCCGGTCGGGCCGGGGCGCTCGGCGTCGAAGGCGACGATTGCCGCCGAGCTGTCGGCGGTCAGCTCGTCGAGCGAGCCGTCGGCTGGGAGCACGGCGGCGTCGGCGGGGGCGAGGAAGCGGCGGAAGGCGGCGTGCAGCTCGGCCAACGAGCCCCAGCGGCTGTGGTGGTCCATCTCGACGTTGGTGACGACCGCGACCTCGGGCCGCAGCTCGAGGAAGCTGGCGTCGCTCTCGTCGGCCTCGGCGACGACCCACTCGCCCTCGCCCCAGCCGGCGTTGGCGGCGGCGCCGTCGGAACCGAGCCCCGGCACCTCGCCGCCGACGAAGAAGGCGGGGTCGGCGCCGATGCCGCGCAGGGCCCAGGCGATCATCGCGGTCGTCGTCGTCTTGCCGTGAGTGCCGGCGACGGCGATCAGCCGCTTCTCGGCGCAGAGCTCGGCGAGCAGGGCTCCGCGGTGGATCGGCTCGATCCCGCGCGCCCGGGCGGCGGCCAGCTCGGGGTTCTCGGCGGCAATCGCGGTCGAGACGACGACCTCGGCGCCGACCGGCAGGTTGGCGGGGTCGTGGCCGACCGCGACCTCGAGCCCGGCGGCGCGCAGCCGCTGCAGGTAGGAGGAGTCGCTGCGGTCCGAGCCGCTGACGCTGGCGCCGAGCCGGGCGCAGACCAGCGCCAGGCCGCTCATCCCGGCGCCGCCGGCGCCGATGAAGTGGAGCTTTCGACCCTGCCAGCTACTCATTCGCCGCCGCCAGGACCTCGTCGGCGATCCGCCGCGCCGCGTCGGGCTTCGCCATCGCTCGCGCCGCCTCGGCCATCGCCTCGAGCCGCGCCGGGTCGCCGAAGAGCGCCGCGACCTCCTCGCCGAGCCGCGCCCCCGTCAGCTCGGCGTCGGCGATAACCGTCGCCGCCCCGCCGCGCTCGAGCCAGCGGGCGTTGGCGGTCTGGTGGTCGGCGGTGGCGTGTGGGAAGGGGACGAGGATCGAGGGCCGGCCGACCGCGGTGACCTCGAAGACCGAGCCGCCGGAGCGGGCGACGACGAGGTCGGCGGCGGCGAGCACGTCGCCGAGGTTCGGCTCGTACTCCAGCAGCGTGTAGCGCTCGGCGTGCGGCGCCCCGGCGAGCCGCTCGCGCAGCTCGCCGTAGTCGCGCCGCCCGGCCAGCTGCAGGACGTCGAAATCGCGCCCGTCCGCTCCATCGCCCTCGGCGAAGGCCTCGATCGCGGCGAAGTTGAGCGAGCGCGCCCCCTGGCTGCCGCCCATCACCAGCACGCAGCGGGATCGCGGGTCGATCCCGAAGCGCTCCCGGGCCGCGGCCCGGTCGGCGGCGAGCACCGCCTCGGGCACCGGCCGCCCGGTGACGCAGTAGCGCTCGCCCTCGCGCCCCGCGATCGGGAAGGCGAGGCAGACCCGCCGCGCCCGGCCGGCGAGCAGCCGGTTGGCGAGGCCGAGGTGGCTGTCGGCCTCGGTGAGGACGAGTGGCGTCCGGGTCAGCGCCGCCGCCAGACCCGCCGGTCCGGCGACGTAGCCGCCGCCGCCCAAGACGACATCGGCGCGGCGCGCCCGCAGGGCGGATCGCGCCGCGCCGACAGCGCCCAGCGCCTCGAACCCGGCCCGGGCGGCGCGCAGCGGGTTGCGGCGGTCGATCCCCCGCACCCGCACGAAGTCGAGCTCGAAGCCCGCCGCCGGCACCAGCTCGGCCTCGATCCGCTCGCGGGTCCCGAGCCAGCTGACCAGGGCTCCGCTAGCCCGAAGCTCTTCGGCGACCGCCATGGCGGGCACGACGTGGCCCGCGGTTCCCCCCGCCGCCACCACGACCCTTGGCTCCTCTGGCACCGCTCGCTCGGCTCCTTTCACGGGCGTCCGCCCGTTCGCGGGCACTGGCGCGCCCTCCTTCGACGACGCGGAGTTTGCCAGCGCCGCCACCCGTCCCGGAGCCGCGGGCGGCGCTCGCCCGGCCGCCGCGGGCGACGTTGAGGATCAGCCCGACCGCGAACAGCGTCGCCATCAGGCTGCTGTTGCCGTAGGAGACGAAGGGCAGCGGCACGCCGGTCAGCGGCGCCAGCCCCATCACCGCGAAGAGGTTCACGGTCGCCTGCACGAGGATCAAGCAGGTGAGACCGGCGACGAGCAGCTTGCCGTAGTTGTCCCTGGCCTTCTGCGCGACTTTGAGACCGGCGTAGCCGAACATCGCGAAGAGGCCGACGACGCCGACGATCCCGGCCATCCCCAGCTCCTCGCCGATCACCGCCGAGATCATGTCGGTGTGGGCCTCGGGCAGGTAGAAGGCCTTCTGCACCCCGTTGCCGATCCCGACCCCGAAGAGACCGCCGGACCCAAGCGCGATCTTCGCCTGCGCGGCCTGGAAGCCGGCGCCTTCGGCCGCGTCGCCGGGGTTGAGGAAGCCGGTCAGCCGCGCCATCCGGTAGGGCTCGACGATCGTCATCAGCAGCGCCAAGACGGCGATCGCCAGCAGGATCAGGCCGAGGTCGCGGGGCCGGGCGCCGGCGGCGATCAGGGTCGCGCCGATCGCCAGGACGATCACCATCGTCGTCCCCATGTCGGGCTCGGCCATGATCAGCAGGCAGCAGATGCCGGTGACGAGGAGGACCGGCATGAACCCTTCGATCGAGCGGGCCCGCTTCGGTTTGCGGGCGAGCACGTCGGCGGCGTAGAGGATCAGAACCACCTTGGCGATCTCCGAGGGCTGGATCTGCAGCGAGCCGCCGCCGATCCAGCGGCTGGCGCCGTTGACGTTGGTCCCGACCCCCAGCACCGCGAGCAGGAGGAAGAGGGCGACGCCGAGCAGCAGCGGCGTCGCGTTGCGGACCGTCGTCAGGCCGCGCCGCGCGACCACGTGCATCACCGCCAGCCCGATCGCGCCGAAGATCAGCGTCCGCTTCAGGTAGAAGGCGCTGTCGGAGAGGCCGCCGTTCTGCAGGATGCGGGTGGTCGAGGAGGCCGAGAAGACCATCACCGCGCCGAGCGCCAGCAGGCACAGGGTCGCGGTCAGCAGCATGTTGTACTCGGTCGAGTTGGCTTTGCCGCGGGCGCGCCGCTTCGGCTTCGCCCGCTTCCCCTTCGATGCCCCGCCGGCGCCGAAGCCGAAGCGACCGAGGCGCAGGGCGTCGGTGCTCACCGCGAGCCCTCGAGGTCGGCGACGAGCTGGCGGAAGCGCTCGCCGCGCGCTTCGAAGTCGGCGAAGGCGTCGAAGCTGGCGCAGGCCGGCGAGAGCAGCACGACCTCGCCGGGCGCGGCCGCGGCGGCGGCGCGGCGGACCGCGTCCTCGAGGTCGTCGCAGCGCTGCAGCTCGACACCGGCCGCGATCGCCGGCGCCAGCTCCCCGGCCATCCGCTCGGCGGTGGCGCCGAGCAGGTAGGCGGCGACAGCGCGCTCTCGCAGCGGCTCGATCAGCGGCGCGAACGGCTCGCCCTTGTCGCTGCCGCCGAGGATCACGCGGACGCCGCCCGCGAAGGCGCGCAGGCCGACGGTCGCCGAGGCGACGTTGGTCGCCTTCGAGTCGTTGACGAAGCGGACGCCGCCGATCTCGGCCACCTGCTCGAGCCGGTGCGGCACTCCGGCGAAGCCGCGCAGGCCCGCGCGCACCGCCTCCCGGTCGAGGCCGATCGAGAGCGCCGCGGCGGCGGCCGCCATCGCATTGGCGACGTTGTGCTCGCCGAACAGGCCGAGCTCCTCGACTTCCAGCAGCGGCTCGCCGTCGTAGAAGATCGTTCCCCCCGCAAGCGAGACCTCGCAGTCGGGGCCGGCGCCGACGCAGAAGCCGACCCGCCGGGCACAGCCGCCGAGGTCTACCCCGGCCAGCGCCGGCTCGTCTTCGTTGAAGACGGCGACGTCGTCGTTGCCCTGGTTGGCGAAGATCCGCAGCTTGGCGGCGAGGTAGTCCTCGAGCGTGCCGTGGCGGTCGAGGTGGTCGGGGGCCAGATTCAGGAAGACGGCGCACTCGGGCGCGAAGAGGTCGGTGTCTTCCAGCTGGAAGCTCGAGGCCTCGCAGACGACCGTCGCCTCGGCCTCGACCTCGCCGACCAGGCTGGCCATCGGCGTGCCGACGTTGCCGGCCACCGCGACCGGCTCGCCGGCGGCGCGCCAGAGGTGCCCGAGCAGCTCGACCGTCGTCGTCTTGCCGTTGGTGCCGGTGACCGCCACGGTGCGGTTGGGCAACGCCCGCCAGGCCAGCTCGAGCTCGCCGACCACCCCGATCCCCCGCTCCCGAGCCGCCGCGATCACCGCCGCCTCCCGGGGAACACCCGGGCTCTTGACGACGGTATGCGTGCCCTCGAGTTGCGCCAGTCCATCCGTATCCAGGTGGACTTCGACGCCCAGTTCCGCCAATCCTGCCGCGCCCTCCGGGTGGGCGGAATCGACCGCCCGCACCGTCTCCCCCCGCGCCGCCAACAACCGCGCCGCCGCCTGCCCCGACCGCGCCAACCCGACCACCAGATAGGGCCCCCGAGGCAACGGCGGTCGAATCTCCTTGGGCGGCAGCATCGAGCTCAAAGTTCACATAACTTCGCCCCCGTCCCGCCCGTCCCTGCGGCCAGCTGTTCCTTTCGTCCGCATGGCGGACAGAAGGAACAGCTCGACTGGGTGCGGCCGGGATAAAGCTGGGGGCGGGCCCCCCGGCCACCCCCAGCATCCCCGCCGTCTTTCGTCGCAAGGCCCCCCGACCTTGGCGCGGTCGGCGCAGATGGCGAGAACGCCGACCATTTACCCCCGGAGGCGTCGAAAAGGTTCGCCTCCTCCCTACCGGTGGGTTCCGTCTCACCGGAGTCTGCACCGTATAAGAACCTATGTGTCCCGTCAAGGAAAGAAGTGGCTGAGAGGTCCCAAAAACGGACGCCTGGCCTACTAATTTTCGGTACGAGTTGAGACCGGGGCTCGTGCGCGGCCTGCCTGCCGCGCCGCCGCGGCGAACGGACCTATCGCCCGATCGACTGCTGGTACAACGTGAAGCCGATCCCCGAGCAGACCGCGGCGATGATCCAGAAGCGCAGCATGATCTTCGTCTCCGACCACGCCATCATCTCGAAGTGGTGGTGCAGCGGCGCCATCAGGAAGACCCGCCGGCGGAAGGTCTTGAAGGAGAAGACCTGGATCGCGACCGAGAGCGCCTCGATCACGAAGATCCCGCCGATGATCAGCAGCAGCACCTCGGTCTGGGTCATCACCGCCAGCGCCCCGATCGCGCCGCCGAGGCCGAGCGATCCGGTGTCGCCCATGAAGATCGAGGCCGGGAAGGCGTTGTACCAGAGGAAGCCGATGCAGGCGCCGACCAGGCAGGCCGAGAGCAGCGCCAGGTCCTGCTGCTGGTTGGCGATGAAGGAGATCGCCGTGTAGGCGAGCAGGACGATCGCGCAGGAGCCGGCGG
>JBFWMZ010000044.1:0-24055 GCA_050251335.1 Solirubrobacterales bacterium | reverse complement strand
TTCGGCGTCTCGGCCGAAATGCTGAACAGCTCCTACGTCGCCGAGATCAAGATCGGCCAGGGGGCGAAGCCCGGCGAGGGCGGCCACCTGCCCGGCAAGAAGGTCTCCGAGAAGGTCGCCGCGGCGCGTAACGCGGCGCCCGGCACCGACCTGATCTCGCCCTCCAACAACCACGACCTCTACTCGATCGAGGACCTGGCCGAGCTGATCGACGAGCTGAAGACGGTCAACCCCGACGTGCGCGTCTCGGTCAAGGTTCCGGTGGTGCCCAACATCGGCACGATCGGGCTCGGGATCGCCAAGGCCGGCGCCGACATCATCACCCTCTCGGGCTTCGAGGGCGGCACCGGCGCGGCGCGCCAGCACGCGCTGCGCCACGTCGGCCTGCCCTCCGACATCGGCACCCGCGCCGTGCACCGGGCGCTGATGGAGGCCGGGCTGCGCAACCGGGTCGAGATCTGGGCCGACGGCGGCTACCGCACCGGCCACGACATCGTCAAGCTCCACTGCCTCGGCGCCAACCGGGTCGGCTTCGGGACGCTGGCGATGGTCTCGATCGGCTGCACGATCTGCCGCGGCTGCCAGCTCGACACCTGCCACGTCGGGATCGCGACCCAGATCGAGACCGAGCAGCAGGCCGAGGAGCACGGGCTGAAGAAGTTCACCCCGCAGGAGGTCGACCGCGCCGCCGAGAGCTGCGCCCGCTTCTTTGGGGCGATGGGCGAGGAGGTCAAGCAGGTCGTCGCCTCGCTCGGCTACGAGCGCGCCCAGGACCTGGTCGGCCGCTACGACCTGCTCGAGCAGGTCGGAGCCAAGGAGGCGATCGACCTGGCGCCGCTGATCACGCCGCTCGAGGAGTACCTCGACCTCGAGCCGCTCGACCTGCCGGTCGCCGAGGAGCTGGTCGACGCGCGGGCCGAAGCGGGCCTCGTCGTCGCCCGGCCGATCCGGATGGAGGCGAAGCAGGCCTCCTCGCAGATCGCGGCGCTGGCGCCGGAAGTTTGCTCCGGTCGCACCGTGACCAGCGACTTCCCGCGCCCGACCGACGCCAACGACCGGGTGCTCGGGACCGAGCTCGCCGGGGCGATCGCCCGCTCGCGGATCTTCGCGGACGGGCCCGACTCGAGCGACGAGATCCTCGCCCGCCTCGACTTCAACGGCGGCTCGGTGGCGGGACAGGGCCTCGGCGCCTTCAACGCCTACGGGGTCGCGATCCGGGTCGAGGGCGGCGCCCAGGACGGCGTCGGCAAGACGATGCTGGGCGGCACGATCGCGGTGATGAAGGGCAGGGGCGCCAACGGCCGCCGCCTCAACGGCTCGGTCGGCAAGTCCTTCGCCTACGGCGCCCAGCGCGGCAAGCTCTACGTCCAGGGCTCGGCCGACTCGCGCTTCTGCATCCGCCTCTCCGGCGCCGACGTGGTGCTGGGCGGCGAACCCGAGGGGGAGATCGACGACAGCCGCGGCTGCATGGTCGACCGCGCCAACGCCAAGGGCTTCGCCTTCGAGTACATGACCTCGGGGCGGGCCCTGGTGCTCGGCGACATCGGTCCCTGGGCCTGCGCCGGGATGACCGGCGGTCGCGTCTACGTTCGCCAGAACGCCTTCGGGCTCGACCGCGCGAGCCTCGAACGGCGGCTCGGCAAAGGCGCCAAAGTCGAGCTCAAGGACCTCGACGCCGAGGGCCTGATCGACGTCGACGACCTGCTCAGCGGCTACTGCGAGGAACTGCGCGCGACCGGCCAGGCGGACGTGGCGGAGCGGATGATGGAGCTGGCCGCCGACGCGACCAGCAACTTCCTGATGATCAGCCCGCACAAAGTCCAGGCCGACCCGAGCATCTCGACCGAGTGAGCTAGCGGCCGAAGGTCGGCGGCTGCGGCCGTTCGAAGAGGTCGGCGATCGTGCGGATCTCCTGCAGCAGGCCGTCTAGCAGGCGCTCGGTCTCGCCGTAGATCCGCACCTCGGCGGCGGCCCGCTCGGCTTCGACCTGGTCGATCCGCGTCTCCATCCGCAGCGTCCGCTCTTCGACCCGCTGCAGCTGGCGCTCGACCTTGCGCTCGCTCTTCTTCACCCGTTTGCGGACGTAGAGGCGGGTCTCCTCGCGCATGTCGTCGAGCTCGCGGCGCAGCTCCTTGGGGATCGGCTCGGCCTGCTCGGCGAGCATCTCTTCGACCCCGACCCGCAACCGCTCGATCTCCTCGTGCAGCTGGGCGCGGGCGCGATCGGCGGCGGCGGTGAGGGCGGGGGAGGGGGCGCTCGGCGGCGCCTCTCCGGAGGGTGGCAGATCGGTCACAGACGGGACTTTACGGGCGGCCCAGGCCGGAATCGAGGCGGCGGCCGCGGGCGGCCTCTGACGCCGGGATGCGGCCGTCCGCGCCGGGCCCATAGAATCGCCCCGCGATGGGCCCGATCAGCGCCGAAGTCGAGGTCGACGCCTCCCGTGAGGAGGTCTTCGCCCTCCTCACCGACATCTCGCTGCGGCCCTCGTTCACCGACCATTTCCTGACCGATTTCCACCTGCTGCGGATCGACCCGGTCGGGGTCGGCGCCGGAGCGCGGTTCCGGATCGACACCCCTCTGCGCTCGCCCTGGGCCGACACGACGATCGTCGAGCTCGAGGAGCCCTTCAAGCTGGTCGAGCAGGGGCGGACCGGTCGCACCAACCGGATCGAGACGGCGACCGTCTGGGAGGTCACCGGCGGTACCGGCGGCCTGACCAAGGTGACGGTCGCGACCTGGACCAAGCCCACCCACCCGGTCGACAAGGTCGTAGAGACGCTTTCCAGAGCCGAGGGCTTCCAGCGCCGGGGCTGGAAGCAGGCGCTCAACCGCCTGCGCGAGATCCTCGAGGGCGAACGGCAGATCGAAGACCGGGTCGCGGTTGGCGGGGGCAACCGGTACGCGACCGGCATTCCTTGAGCCGCATTAATAGACTCCGGCCCGCCCCAATGTCCGTGCCCCGCAGACTGATCCTGCCGCTGTTGCTCGCCCTGGCCCTCGCCGGCCTCGGGACGGTCGTCTCCGCCTGCGGTTCGAGCGAGTCGCACACGGTGGCCGAGGGCGAGGTCCTGAAGCTGGGCGAACTCGATTACACGGTGACCTTCTCGCGCTTCCTCAACCCGAACGACACCGAGGACGCCGCCTACCTGGTCGGCCAGGACGAAGCGCAGAAAGACGCGGCTTACTTCGGCGTCTGGTTCGAAGTCCAGAACGACACCGAAAACATCGAGAAGCTGCCGGCCGAGATGACGATCACCGACGCCGACGGCACCGAATACAAGGCCCTCGAGAGCGAAAGCGTCTTCGCCTTCCCGATGGGCGGCACGGTCGAAGGCGAAGAACAGATCCCGGTCCTCGACTCGCCGGCCCAACAGGGCCCGATCGAGGGCTCGATCGTGGTCTTCGAAGTGACCAACGAAGCGTCGGAGAACCGGCCGCTGACGTTGCATTTCGAAAGTCCTGAAGGGGAAGAGGGAGAGGTCGAGCTGGACCTTTAGGGGCGGGGGTGCGAGGGACGTTCCTAGGGACAAAGGTTGGCGGCGCTGAGCGAGCGTCGGCAGGACCCCCTCGCTCGGCCTGTCGGGGTGGGTCGGATTCGGCTGGCGCCTCGTAGGAGCGCCGACCCTCAGCCGCAAAACGCTCGGGGGTCCTGCCGACGCTCGCCCGCGAGAATCCGCGAGGTCCCAGGGACGGTCCGCCCCATCTCTCTTTGAGCTTGCGAGGGACGGAGTCTGGCCGGCTAGATCCGATGAGCTGGCGGCGAGCGAGGGGAGCGGGCCGACCTCGTTGCGCTTGTCCCCACCCGTTGCGGTTGTCCCCGCTATGCGGGGACAAAGGCGTCGCGTGGGGAGAAGCGCAACGCGTGGGGAGAAGCGCAACTAGGACGCCCCCGTCGGGACGCCCCGTCCCTTGTCAGCTTTCAGGAAAAGGGGTGTGGCTTTGGCGTCCTGCGGAGGGGGGTCGGGGGACCCTCCCCAGGAACTCCTGCGAAGCAGCCTGGGGAGGGTCCCCCGACCCCCCTCCACGCAAACCCCCGAACCCTCGCCCGCCCAGCCCCTAAACCAAGATCTTCAACCTCTGCGCCTGCCGCGTCGCCTCGGCCCGGTTCCTCACACCCAGCTTCCGGTAGATCGCGCTGGTGTGCTCCTTCACCGTGTGCGGCGACAGATGCAGGTGCTCGGCGATCTCTTTGTTCGTCTCGCCGGTCGCGATCAGCGAGAGGACCTCCTGCTCGCGCTCCGACAGCGGTGAGTCGAGCGGGGCCGCGTCGGCGAAGACCTCGGTCCCGAGCGAGACCATCCGCACCGCCTTGACGACGTCGACCGCCGACCAGTCCTTGGAGATGAAGCCCGAGGCGCCGGCCGAGCGCGCCACCGAGGGCGAGATCACCCCGGCGCCGGAGATCAGCAGCACCCGGGTGCGCGGGCTGACGGCGCGGATCTCCTCGCAGACCTCGGCCCCCGACTCGCCGCCGAGCAACATGTCGACGAGGGCGACCTCGGGCTGCAGCTTGCGGCAGGTAGCCACCGCTTCCTCGCCTGAGGAGGCGGCGAGGCAGCGTTCGACCCAACTCTGCCGCTCGAGCAGCAGGCGGAAGCCCCACTGGACGACGTCGTGGTCGTCGACGACGAGGACGCGGAGGTTGCGCGGCTCGGAGGCCATCGCTCAGCTGGCCACCGGGACGACGAGGCGGACCCGCCAGCGGCCGCCGGGTGCGGCGCCGAACTCGACCAGGCCCTCGTAGCGCAGCGCTTCCAGCGCGGCGAGGCGCAGGCCGAGACCGCCGCCGCGGGTCGTCTGGCCGTCGCCGGCGCCGTCGTTCTCGATCGCCAGGGTGAAGGTCTGGCCGTCGGAGGAGACGCGGATGTCGATCGCGTTCGGTTCCGCGTGGCGGTCGGCATTGCGCAGCGCCTCGGCGAGGACAGAGGTGGCGAGCGGCTCGAGGTCGGGGGGCACCTCGACCCCCGCCTCCCACTGGATCCGCAGCTCCGGCCGGCGCTCGGCGAGCCGGGTCAGCACCTTCTCCAGGCCCGGGCTGGGCCGGTTCGGGCCGACCGGGCCGACCGGCCGGGTCAGCGCCGTGCGCAGGTCGCCGACCACCGAGCGCAGCTCTTCCTGGCAGCGGCGTCGCTCCTCCTCGGTGAGGCCGCGCTCGGAGCCGATCGCCAGCGCCACCCCGAACAGCCGCTGGATCGCGTTCTCGTGCAGCTCGCGGGTCAGCTCGACCCGTTCGGCCAGCCGCCGCTCGCTGGCGCGGTGCTCGGTCGAGCGCTCGACGCTGGCGGTCAGCGCCGCCAGCCGTCCCAGCGTCTCCATCGTCTCGCGCTCGCCGTCGTCGAGCTGGAACGCTTCGCCGCCGCGGTCGGCGAAGATCACCCCGAGCCGACGCCGGGCGGCGGAGATCGGCGTGCAGGTCAGCGTCTCGGTGCCGGCCAGCTCGGCGTAGCGCGGCGGCACGTGGTCGACGAGCGGGCCGGTCACCTCGACGACGCGGTCCTCTTCGAAGGCCCGCCGCGCGATCGGCGTCTCGTCGAGGGTCCCTTCGATCACCTTCAGCAGCTCCGGGTCGAGCCCGTGGGAGCCGACCGGGATCACCGCCCGGTAGGCGTCGTCGTGGAGCAGCAGCGCCGCCCGCTGCATCGTCGTCAGCGTGCAGACCGCCCGGCAGACGCGGTCGTAGAAGACCCCCGATTCGGTCGCCTCGTCGAGTTCCGCGAGCAGGCCGACGAGCACGTCGACCGTCCCGGCGCGAGCAACCGGAGGAGCAGTGGCGATACCCGTGTTTCCCATTGGCTGAGCGGAGCTTACGCCGCCTAGTCCGCCGGCGCCGCGGCTTCGTCGGCGACGACGACCATCGAGTCGTTCCGCACCCGGCCGGCGGGGATCGATTCGTCGCCGGCGAGCAGCTGCTGCAGCGGCTCGCGCTTCTCCTCGCCGGTGACCAGCCAGACGACGCGGCGGGCGGCCTCGATCGTCGGGTAGGTGATCGTCATCCGGCGGTGCCCCTGGTAGACGGTCTCGGTCAGGGCGACGCCGCGGTCGCGGACCTCGAGCACGGCGTCGCCGGGAACCAGCGAGGCGGTGTGGCCGTCGGGGCCGAGGCCGAGGTGGACCAGGTCGAGCCGCTCGGGCAGCGAGGTTTCGTAGTCGCGGGCGGCGGCGTCGAGGTCGCGCGAGGTGACCGGCATCGGCCGCAGCGCCGGCTGGTGGGCCATCGAGAGGGCGAGGATGATGTGGGTCAGGTTGCGGTCCTGGTCGCCGGGCGCGGCGATCCGCTCGTCGACCTGGAACAGCTCGGTCTCCGCCCAGGGCATCCGCTCATCGTCGTCGAGCAGCGCCAGCATCGCCCAGGGCGAGCGGCCGCCGCTCATCGCGAAGCCGAAGATGCCGCGCTCGGCGACCGCCGCGGCGCCCGCCTCGGCGATCAGCTCGGCGGCGCGCCTGGCCGCGGCGCGTTCGTCGCCGGGGACCTCGAGGTCGATCGCCACCGACGCCGCCTCAGTCTTTCTTTTCGTCATGGCCGCCGAACTCTTTGCGCATCGCCGAGAGCACCTTGTCGCCGAAGTCGTTCAGGCCGCGCGAGTAGAAGCGCTCGTACAGCGCGGTGGTGAGGACCGGGGTCGGGACCCCCTCGTCGATCGCCGCGATCGCCGTCCAGCGGCCCTCGCCGGAGTCGGAGACGCGGCCGGCGAACTCCGCCAGCTCGGGCGAGGCGTGCATCGCCGAGGCGGTCAGGTCGAGCAGCCAGGAGCCGATCACGCTGCCGCGCCGCCAGACCTCGGCCACCTCGGGCAGGTCGAGGTCGTACTGGTAGTACTCGGGCTGCTCGAGCGGCGCCGTCTCGGCGTCGGCCTCGCGCTTGACCTTGCCCGCGTTGGCGTTCTTCAGCACGTTCAGACCCTCGGCGTAAGCGGCCATGATCCCGTACTCGATCCCGTTGTGGACCATCTTCACGAAGTGGCCGGCGCCGTTGGGGCCGCAGTGCAGGTAGCCGTTCTCGGAGGGGCTCGGGTCGCCGTCGCGGCCCGGGGTGCGCGGCGCCGAGTCGACCCCCGGCGCCAGGCTGGCGAAGATCGGGTCGAGCCGCTCGACCGCGCGGTCGGGCCCGCCGATCATCAGGCAGTAGCCGCGTTCGAGGCCGAAGACGCCGCCGCTGGTGCCGCAGTCGACGTAGTCGATCCCCTTCTCGCCGACCTTGGCGGCGCGGCGGATGTCGTCGCGGTAGTAGGAGTTGCCGCCGTCGACGATCGCGTCGCCCTCCTCGAGCACCGCCATCACCCCGTCGACCGTCTTCTCGGTGATTTCGCCGGCCGGGACCATCATCCAGACCGCCCGCGGCGCGCTCAGCTTCGCCGCCAGGTCCTCGAGCGAGCCGGCCCCGGTCGCGCCCTCGCCCTCGAGCTCGGAGACCGCGTCGGCGTTGACGTCGTAGGCGACGATCGTGTGGCCGTCGCGCATCAGGCGCCGCGCCATGTTGGCCCCCATCCGTCCCAGGCCGACGATTCCGAGTTCCATCAATACCTCCGAGCTTGTGCGCTGCAGGGACCGGTCCGCGGGCGGACGCCCGCCGGCGCATCGTAACCGCGAGGTCGGTGAGCCCGGCGTTATTCGACGGTTATCGCAGGCGCCAAGGGTCGAGGTTGCCGCTGACCCTGATATGCGCGGCAAACGGCAACCTCGACGAATCGCCGATCAGCCGCCCGCGGCTGGAGTAGCCTGCGCGGCCGATGGCCAACGCCGCCCACAGGCACACCGACCGGGCCGCCGACGTGCTGGCGATCTTCGGGATCAGCGGCGACCTGGCGAAGAAAATGACCTTCCGGGCCCTCTACCGGATGGAGTTGGCCGGCAAGCTCGACTGCCCGGTCGTCGGCGTCGCGATCGACGACTGGGACGACGAGGCGCTGCGCCAGCACGCCCGCGAGGCCGTCGCCGCGAGCGTCCACCCCTTCGACGAGGAGGTCTTCGGGCGGCTCGCCGCGCGGCTCTCCTACGTCCAGGGCGACTACGCCGAGGCGGCCACCTTCGAGCGGGTGAAGGAGGCGCTGGGAGAGCGCCAGGCGCCGGTCTTCTACCTCGAGATCCCGCCCTCGCTGTTCGCCACCGTGGTCAAGGGGCTGGGCGCGGCAGGGCTTACCGAGGGCGCCCACGTGGTGATCGAGAAGCCGTTCGGGCACGACCTCGAATCGGCTCGGGCGCTGCAGGCGGAACTGACCGAGGTGCTCGACGAGGAGCAGATCCTGCGCATCGACCACTACCTCGGCAAGGAGCCGGTGCTCGACATCACCTACCTGCGCTTCGTCAACTCGGTCCTCGAGCCGGTCTGGAACCGGCACAACATCTCGCATGTGCAGATGACGATCGCCGAGAACTTCGGCGTCGAGGACCGCGGCCGCTTCTACGACGCGGTCGGGGCGATGCGCGACGTGATCCAGAACCACGCTCTGCAGGTGCTGGCGCTGATCGCGATGGAGCCGCCGACCGGCAACAGCTCCGACTCGATCCGCGACAAGAAGCTGGAGCTCTTCAAGGCGGTCCGGGCGGCGGACCCGAAGCGCTACGTGCGCGGGCAGTACGACGGCTTCCTCGAGGTCGAGGACGTCGACCCGAAGTCGACCACCGAGACCTTCGCCGCGGTCGAGCTCGAGATCGACAACTGGCGCTGGTCGGGGGTCCCCTTCTTCATCCGCGCCGGCAAGAACCTGCCGGTCAAGTCGAGCGAGGTGACCGCGGTCTTCCGCCGCCCGCCGGTGATCGGGATCGGCCACGGCAAGACGCCCGAGCCGAACAAGATGACCTTCCGGATCGAGCCGGAGCCGGGCTCGCGGATGCGGATGTACCAAAAACAGCCGCAGGGCGAAGGATTCGAGCCGGCCGACCTCGAGGTCCTGTTCGAACGCGAACCGGGGGCCGACCCCGAGCCCTATGAGCGCCTGCTCGAGGACGCGCTGCGCGGCGACCACACCCTGTTCACCCGCCAGGACGGGATCGAAGAGACCTGGCGCGTCGTGCAGCCGCTGCTCGACGATCCCGGCCCGGTCGATCCCTATGAGCCGGGCAGCTGGGGGCCGAAGCGGGCCGACGAGCTGCTGCGCGGGATTGCCACCTGGTCCCAGCCCTGGATGCCCGGCGCCTGAACGGCCGCCCGGCTGGCGCCCCGGCCCTAGGAGGGACTGGCGAAACTCCCGCGCCCACGCCTGGCGGCCACGCCCCTTGGGTCGGAGCGCCGTCGGAATGGCGCGTTAGTCGCCAATACGGCGACTAACGCGCCAAACCCGATGCGCCCTTCTGTCGCTGGCGCTGGAGCAACGGCGGACACTGCGCGCTGCGGCTACCTCAGCGAGGCCGAATAGCGCCGCTATTCGGCCTCGCTGCGTCCTTGCCCCGCTCGGTCCGGCGCTCGCCAGCCGCGGACGTGAGTTTCGCTAGTCCCTTCTAGCGCGCGGGAGGCTTAGAGCGAGCGCCGGCGATTCGTAGCGAGCGCCGCCTGCCGTGGAGGACCGCGGCGGCCCCTTCTCGTCGTATCGCCGTCGGGGGCCGAGATCCGGCGCTCGCCGGGATGACGACTCACCTCCCAAGCTGAAGCGGCTTTCAAAGAGAGGGTGGGCCGGGCCGTAGCTCGGGCGCCCCGCCCTCGCCGCGCGCCCGCGCCAAACTCCTAGCGGCCTGCTAGGTTTTCGGAAGCCCTAATTAGGGGCTCCTAAAGAGATGGTTCCCACTTTCGTCATCACCCTGCGCGAGGGCGTCGAGGCCTCCCTGATCGTCGGCATCATCGCCGCCTTCCTGGTCAAGGAGGGCCGCCGCGACGCCCTGCGCCAGATGTGGGTCGGGGTGGCGATCGCGATCGCGCTCTGCGCCGCGGTCGGGATCGGGCTCGACCTCGTCGGCGAAGAACTGCCGCAGCGCGAGCAGGAGGGCCTGGAGACGATCGTCGGCGTGGTCGCGGTGGCGATGATCAGCTACATGATCGTCTGGATGACGCGCCACTCGCGCGGCATCAAGGCCGAACTCGAGGGCGAGGCGGCCTCGGCGCTGGCCGTCGGCTCGGCGATGGCGCTGGTCGCGATGGCATTCCTCGCGGTCCTGCGCGAGGGCTTCGAGACCTCGGTCTTCCTCCTCGCCGCCTTCCAGGATGCGACCGACACCACCGCCGCCGGCACCGGCGCCGTGCTCGGCCTCCTCGGCGCGGTGGTCGTCGGCGTCGGGCTCTACCGCGGCGGCGTCCGCATCAACCTCAGCCGCTTCTTCCGCGTCACCGGCCTGGTCCTCGTCTTCGTCGCCGCCGGACTGCTGGCGACCGCCGCCCACACCGCCAACGAGGCCGGCTGGATCAACAGCTTCCAGAGCCAGGCGCTCGACCTCAGCTGGCTGGTCAGCCCCGGCACGGTGAGCGAATCGCTGCTGACCGGGATGCTCGGCCTGCGCGCCTCGATGACCGTCGCCGAGGTCTTCATCTACCTCGCCTACGCGATCCCGATGGCGACCTTCGTGCTCTGGCCGCGCTCGGTGCGGCGACGCCGCGAGGTGGGCGTCGGCGACACCGCCCCCGCCTGAAGTCGATGAGCCCGCTCTCCCGCCGCCGGCTGCTGACCGTCGCCGGGGCCGGGGCCGCCGGCCTCGGGATCGGCGGCGCCGGCTACCTGGTCGGCCAGGAGACCGCCGACGCCAGCGCCGAAGGGACCGGCACCGTCGAGTTCTACGGCGAGCACCAGGCGGGGATCGACACCCCTCAGCAGGACCGCCTGCACTTCGCCGCCTTCGACCTGGTCGAGGACGACCCGCGGGCGTTGCGCGAGCTGCTCGCAGCCTGGAGCGCCGCCGCCGCCGAAATGACCCGCGGCGAAATGGTCGGCGAGGTCAACGACCTGCTGGTGGCGCCGCCCGACGACACCGGCGAGACGGTCGGCCTCCTCCCCTCCAGCCTGACCGTCACCTTCGGCCTCGGCCCGAGCATCTTCGAACGGCCGACGCTCGGCCTCGGCGGCAAGAAGCCGGCGGCGTTGGTCTCGCTGCCGCCGCTCCCCGGCGACGAGCTGAACCAGCTCGAAAGCGGCGGCGACCTCTGCGTGCAGGCCTGCTCGGACGACCCCCAGGTCGCCTTCCACGCGATCCGCAACCTGGCCCGGATCGGGCGCGGCACGGTGGTGATGCGCTGGTCTCAGCTCGGCTTCGGCCGCACCGCGACCACCAGCCGCTCACAGGCGACCCCGCGCAATCTGATGGGGCTGAAAGACGGCACCGCCAACATCCGCGCCGAGGACACGGAGGCGATGAAGCGCTTCGTCTGGGTCGGCGAGGAGTCCGACCAGAGCTGGATGCGGGGCGGCAGCTACATGGTCACGCGCCGGATCCGGATGCTGCTCGAGGTCTGGGACCGCGCCTCGCTCGAAGACCAGGAGCAGACGATCGGCCGCCGCAAGTACAGCGGCGCGCCGCTGACCGGGACGGCTGAGTTCGACCCGCTCGACCTCGAGGCCGAAAGGAACGGCGAGCCGGTGATCCCCGAAAACGCCCACGTCCGCCTCGCCTCGGCGACGGTCAACGGTGGCGAGCGGATCCTGCGCCGCGGCTACTCCTTCACCGACGGAGTCGACGAGAGCCTCGGCGAGCTCGAAGCCGGCCTCTTCTTCATCTGCTTCCAGCAGGACCCCGCAAAGCAGTTCGTCCCGATCCAGCGCCGGCTCGGCCAGTTCGACGCGCTGAACGAGTACATCAAGCAAGTCGGCAGCGCCGTCTTCGCGGTGCCGCCGGGCGCTCGGCCCGGTGGCTACGTCGGCGAATCGCTCTTCGCCTAACCAACCTCTAAGGATCCCCAGGAGAACCCGACCAGATGAACCGACTCTCGATCCAGGCCGCCCTCTGCCTCGGCGCGGCCACGCTGCTGGCCCTGTTCGCGACCGCCTGCGGCTCCGGCGGCGGCGACGCCCCGGCCGGGGCGGAGACGATGAGCTTCAAGATCACCGACGCGGGCTGCGTCCCCCACGACGCGAAAGCGAAGGCTGGCCCGATCGAGTTCCAGGTGCAGAGCGAAAGCTCGAAGGTGACCGAGCTCGAGGTGCTCGACGGGGAAACGATCCTCGGCGAGAAGGAGAACCTCACCGAAGGGCTCGAGGGCAGCTTCGCGCTGACCCTCGAGGAAGGCGAATACACGGTCCGCTGCAACGGCGCCGACGACGAAGACGGGATCCTGACCGTGACCGGCGAGCTCGACACCGCCACCAGCCCGGCGGTCGAAGAAGCGGTCGCCGAATACCGCTCCTATCTGGAGGAAAGCACCGACGAGCTGGTGGCGGCGACGAAGCCGTTCGTCGCCGCGGTCATCGCCGGCGAAATCGCCAAGGCGAAGGCGCTCTACCCGGCGGCGCGCATCCCCTACGAGCGGATCGAGCCGGTGGCGGAGAGCTTCGGCGACCTCGATCCGCGAATCGACGCGCGCGAAAACGACGTCCCGGCGAGCGAATTCGGCGGCTTCCACCGGATCGAGAAAGCGCTCTGGGAAGAAGACAGCGCCAAGGGGATGGCCCCGGTCGCCGAACAGCTGCAGGCCGACGTCGAAGAACTGGCGCAAAGAGTGAAGTCGGTGAAGCTGCAGGCGGTGCAGATCGCCAACGGCGCCAACGAGCTGCTCGGCGAGGTCTCGGCCTCGAAGATCACCGGCGAGGAGGAGCGCTACTCGCACATCGACCTGGTCGACTTCAAGGCCAACGTCGAAGGCAGCGAGAAGGCGTTCGAAGACGTCGAGCCGCTGCTGAGCGAATCGGACCCGCAGCTGGCGAAGGAGATCGAAGCCGACTTCGAAGCGGTCTACGAGTCGCTCGAACCGTACGAACAGGGCGACGGCTTCGTGGCCTATACCGAGCTGACGAAGGCGGATACGCGGAAGCTGGCGCAGGGGATCGATGCGTTGGCCGAGAAGTTGAGTCAGGTGCCGGCGGTGACCGTGCGGCAGGGGACGAGCTAGACAGAGGTGTCGTGACGGACGGAGGGGTCGGGGGACCCTGCCCGCTGCACCTCGTCGCGGGGATCGAATTCTGGCTTCGCCCCCAAGCTGATCGGCGCTCCTCATGCTGATACGCGGTCAGGGTCCCCCGACCCCCTCCGTTCCTCGGAAGCTCTAAACAAGACTGCGGGCCCAGGGCCCCCAAGTTTTTTTGAGCTTAAGAGGGATGGGAGCTGTCTGGCCAGACGAGATCCGTAGGCGGGGATCGGGTGGGGTCTCCAGGCGTATCAGCATGAGGAGCGCCGGGGAGCTCCGAGGCGCCAGCCGAATCCGTTCCCCGCGACGAGGTGCAGCCGGGAGACCCCACCCGACCCCCACTTACCGCACCGCTCCGTCCAGCCCGCCCTACCGCACCGCCGCGCCATTCCCTAGCCTGGCCAGTCCGTGACTGACCCGGCCCCCCAGATCGCCGACACCCTCCTCGCCGAGCTCGGCTACGCCGCCTGGCGGCCCGGGCAGCGCGAGGCGGTGGTCGCCGCGCTCGAGGGCCGCGACTCGCTCATCGTGATGCCGACCGGCGGCGGCAAGAGCCTCTGCTACCAGCTGCCGGGACTGGCCAGCGAGGACCTGACGATCGTCGTCAGCCCGCTGATCGCGCTGATGCGCGACCAGTGGCAGCGGCTGCGGGCGGCGGGGCGGCCGGTGACGATGATCGCCTCGGGGATGGACGAGGGCCAGGCCTTCTCGGCGCTCGAAGAAGTCCGCAGCGGCGAGGCGCGGATCGTCTACTGCTCGCCCGAGCGCTTCGCCTCCAACGCCTTCCTCGAAGCGCTCTCCTGCCGGCGGGTCGACCTGCTGGCGGTCGACGAGGCGCACTGCGTCTCGGAGTGGGGCCACGACTTCCGCCCCGACTACCTGCGGCTGCCGCAGATCGCCGAGCGCCTCGGGCGGCCGACGGTGATGGCCTGCACGGCGACGGCGACGGTCGCGGTGGCGCGCGAGGTCGCCTCGCGCTTCGGGATGCGCGAGCCGCTGCAGGTCCGCTCCGGCTTCGACCGTCCCAACCTCTCCTTCGACGTCGTGCCGCTCGAAGGGACCGGCTCCAAGGCGCGCCGCCAGGCGCTGCTCGAGGCGGGGCTGAAGGACCCGGCGAACCGGCCGGCGATCGTCTACTGCGGCACCCGCAGGGACACCGAGGAGGTGACCGAGACGCTGCGCGAAGCCGGGATCGCCGCCCGCGCCTACCACGCCGGGATGGAGTCGGAGCAGCGAAGCGGGGTGCAGGAACGGTTCATGGCCGGCGGCGAGGGCAACCTCGACGTGATCGTCGCCACCAACGCCTTCGGGATGGGCGTCGACAAAGCCGACGTGCGCTCGGTCTGGCACATGACGATCCCGACCTCGGTCGAGGCCTACTACCAGGAGGCCGGCCGCGGCGGCCGCGACGGCCTCCCCGCCCGCGCGGTGCTGCTGGCGCTGAAGGCCGACCTCGGCCGCCTGGTCCGCTTCAACGAACAGCGCAAGGGCGACCCCGAGCTGGCGATCGCCCACGAGCGCGGCTGGCGCGCCTACCACGCGATCAAGGGCTTCATCTACGACCAGCGCTGCCGCCGCCGGGCGCTGCTCGACCACTTCGGCGATTCCGCCGCGGGGGCGCCGCTGGAGCGCTGCTGCGACGTCTGCGACGGCCGCTCCTGGCTGCCCGACCCGGAGACGATCGCGGTGCGCAGGACCGCCCGCGGCTCCTCCTCCCCGCCCCCGCCGGAGCTCGCCGCCGCCGACGCGCCGCTGTTCGAGGAGCTGAAGGCGTGGCGCCTGCGCGCCGCCGCCGGCAAGCCCGCCTACACCGTCGCCAACAATCGCACCCTGACCGCGATCGCCGCCACCCGTCCCCGCGACGAGCGCGAGCTGCTGGCGATCTCCGGCGTCGGGCCGGCGTTCATCGAGAAGTTCGCGGCCGAGGTGCTGGCGATCGTTGCAGGGCAGCAGTCGCTTGCGGCGTAGGGCGTAGGGGCGGAGGTCGGGGGACCCTCCCCAGGCTGCTTCGCAGGAGTTCCTGGGGAGGGTCCCCCGACCTCCGCCCGTGCTCCGGCGGGCTGCCCTGCGACGGCTCGCGAGGGAGCTTGCATGGCCCTGATGCCTCGCTCGCAAGAGAGCTTGCATGGGCTGGGGGCGTGGTGGGGGTTCGGGGGGGTGGTTGCGAGCATGGGTGGCGCTCGCTGTTCGCATCCGGATGAGTCTCCTCGCACGCTCGAAATCCCGCGCCGCGCTGGCGGCGGCCGTCGCCGCGATCCTCGCGCTGGGCGCGCTCGCCGGCGGCGCCCAGGCCGCCCCCAACGGGCTGCTCGAACCGCCCGGCAAGAAGGTCTGGTTCGGGCTCTCCGACACCGGCGACATGGCCGACTTCGGCCAGTTCTCGAACGACACCAGCAAGCACCCGGCGGTGATCGAGTCGTTCCGCACCTGGGGCTCGGACTTCCCCGACTCGATCGTTCGCTGGCAGACCGCCCGGGCCCGGCCGATGCTCCACATCACCACCGCCGACTCGAATGACGGCCACGAGCTGATCTCGCTGCGGGGGATCGCCGAAGGCGGCGGCGACAGCTACCTGGTCCGGCTCAACAGGCTCTTCGCCTCGAAGCGGATGCGGGCCTACATCCGGCCGCTCGGCGAGCCCAACCGCTGCCTCAACGTCTACGCCGCCTACGACTGCGGCGGCGCCCGCAAGAGCGCCAGCGACTCGCCCCGCTGGTACAAACTCGCCTTCCGCCGCATCTACGTGATCGCCCACGGCGGCGGCAGCCGGCACGCGATCAACCAGCGCCTGCACGAAGCCGGGCTGCGCGGCCTCACCGTTCCCGTTCGCGGCCTCGCGAGAGCGCCGATCGCCGTCGTCTGGAGCCCGCTGCCCTCCGGCTCGCCCACCGTGCCGAAGAACCGGCCCTGGCACTTCTGGCCCGGCAGCCGCTGGGTCGACTGGTCGGGCACCGACTTCTACGCCGGCTATCCCGAATGGGGCGCCCTGACCCGCCTCTACCGCCGCTTCCCGAACAAGCCCTTCGCGATCACCGAGTGGGGCGTCGAAAGCGGCGACGACCCTAATTTCGTCCGCCGCCTCTTCGCTTGGGTGGCGGCGCATCCGCGCTGCAGGATGCTCGTCTACTACCAGGATTTCGGCAGCTTCTCGAACTACCGGATCCAGAACTACTCCGCGAGCCTCTCGGTGCTGCGGACCCAGCTGCACTCGGGGCTCTTCCCGGGCTACGCGCCGGCCTTCCCGCGCCTACCGCCACCACCGCCCGGTGGGGTCGGAGCGCGGTGATGCTCGAGTAGCCGGTCAGGTAGATCCAGCGCCCGTCGGAGATGACCGGCGTGTAGGTGCCCCTCGGATAGCGCCAGACCCGGCGGCCGCTGCGCATCATGAAGCCGCTGGTCGTCTTGTGGGTGAACTCGGCGACGTAGACGACTTCGCCGATCGCCGCCAGCGAGCCGACCACCTGGCCGCCGGCCGAGCGGCTCCAGCGCAGGCTGCCGTCCTTGGCGTCGAGCGCGTAGACGTTGCCGTCGAAGGAGCCGATGAAGACGGTCGGCGGGCTGTGCTTGCTGCTGGCGACGGCGGGACCAGAGTAGGCATAGCCGCCGGTTGAGTAGGACCAGGCGAGGGTGCCGTCGGAGGCGTCGTAGGAGTAGACGCGGCCGTCGTTGTTGCCGGCATAGACGCGCCCGTAGGCGGCCGCCGGGGTCGAGTAGAAGGCGCCCGAGCCGCCGAAGCCGGGGCCGAGCGAGCCGCTCTGCCAGACCAGCTTGCCGCTCCTGGCGTCGACCGCGTTCATGTAGCCGCCGTAGTCGCCGACGTAGAGGCGGCCGCCGTAGTAGGCCGGCGCCGCCTTCACCGGGCCGCCGAGCTGGGTTTTCCAGCGGATCTGGCCGCGACCGGTGCTGAGCGCGTAGAGGTAGCCGTTTTCGCAGCCGAAGTAGACGGTGCGACCGATCACCAGCGGCGAGGACTCGGCCCGGCTCGGCAGCTTGCGTTTCCAGATCGTCTTCCCGGTCCGGGCGTCCATCTTCACGACGTGGCCGGGGACGAGGTTGACGATGTAGAGGCGATGGCGGGCGTAGGCCGGCGAGGAGGCGTTGAGGCGGCCGATCCGCCGCTCCCACAGCACGTGGCCGTTGCGGGCGTCGAGCGAGAAGGCGTAGCCGGAGTTGTTGACCGCGTAGAGGCGGCCGTTGACGTAGATCGGCGGGAACTCGAGCAGCGGTCGGTTCGTGTAGCGCCAGACCTTGTCGTAGGGCGGCTTCACTCCCTGCACCGGCAGGTAGCGGCTGCGGGCCCGGTCGAGGCCGAAGAACGGCCAGTTGATCGTCGGGTGCCGTTTCGTCACCTTCTGCGCCTGCGGCGGCTCCGTCGGTTCGACGAAGCGTTCGATCGCCTCCTGGTTGTGGATGTCGGCGGGCCGCCTGAGCGACTCGTAGGCGATGATCCCGCCGCCGACGAGCGCCCCCAGGGCAAGGAGGACGATCGCCAGCATCCGGTTGGAGCGCCGGTGCAGGTGCGGCTCGAGCGGGGGGCGAGGGAGCATCGAGAGAGGCTAACGAGGGCGCCTGAGGCGCCGCTAAGCGAGCTGCCAGCGTTTCGGTTCGCTTCCCTCGACCGGCTCGACCACGCCCTGCAGCGCCAGGTGGTCGAGATGCGCGAGGACGATCTGCAGCATCCAGCCGCCGGTCTGCGGGCTGAGCCGCCCCTCGCCGGCGATCGCGGTGACGACCTCGAAGGCGGTCAGCTCGCCACCCTCGCGCAGCGCCGCCTGGACCCGCTCGAGGTTGACATCGACCTGGCCCCGCGCCTCGGCGATCTTCGCCTCCGGATCGCGGAAGGTGCGGCCGTGGCCGGGCAGGCAGAGGTCGACTTCGAGCGGCTCGATCGCGTCGAGGCTGGCGAGGAACTCGCCGACCGGGTCGGGGGTGTGGCCGTAGTCGAAGAAGAGGACGGTGCGCCCGAGCAGGTGGTCGCCGGTGATCATCAGCCGCCGCTCGGGCTGGTGCAGGACGACGTGCGAGGGGGCGTGGCCGGGGGTGTGGTGGACCTGCCAGGCGCCGAGGTCGGTCTCGACCTCGACTCCGGGGACCAGTTCGCGGTCGGGCTCGCGCAGCTCCGCGATGCCGCTCTCTTCGCCCTCGCTGCGCAGCTCGCGGTAGCGCTCGAGCGCCGCCGGCGGCACCCCGCTCTGGCGCCCGACCTCGATCCGCCGCTCGAGCGCCGCCGACGGGTCGTCGGCCTGCAGCCGGATGTGCTCCCAGGCGGGGTGCATCCAGAGCTCGCAGCCGGCGGCCTCGGTGATCGGCGCGGCGAGGCCGTAATGGTCGGAGTGCGAGTGGGTGCA
The DNA here is from genome assembly GCA_050251335.1 of Solirubrobacterales bacterium. Lineage (GTDB taxonomy): Bacteria > Actinomycetota > Thermoleophilia > Solirubrobacterales > 70-9 > VAYN01. The sequence goes on along the minus strand of JBFWMZ010000044.1, from coordinate 5,731 downwards.
GACCAGCAGCCGCACGTCCTCGACCCCGAAGCCGGCCTGGGCCAGCGCCAGGTCGAGCGCCCGCAACCGCCCCGGTCCCGCCATCCCGGTGTCGAAGAGGACGATGCCGCCGTCGGCGGCGACCGCCCAGGCGTTGCCGTGCGGGACCCCGGGCCAGGGCAGCGGCAACCGCAGCCGCCAGACGCCGGGCAGCTCGCGGTCGGTGCGCGGGGCGATCTTGCCTTTGCCGTCGGCCATTCGCTGCGACAGGTTGTCAGGCGGGCCGGCTCGGAGGTTGGAGCTCCTGCAGGGCGCCGGCGAAGGCGAAGCACAGCGCCCCGGTCAGCGTCCCCCAGTTGGCGACCCCGACCGCCAGCGCGTCGCCGCTCGCCGGCCGCACGAAGGCGGCGACCGCGGCGACCATGAAGAGGGCCGAGCCGAGCTGGTTGACCACCGCCATCGCCCACTCGAGCCGCTGCGGCGGGCCGCCGCGGCGGGCGCGCCAGAGCGCGGCCAGGGTGATCTGGCCGGAGACCAGGAAGAGGATGCAGCCGACGAATTCCGGCGACCAGACGAGGCGGTGGACCTGGGCGACGGTGAGATCGCCGAGCAGGGCGTCGAAGAGGCTGACGGCGAAGAACAGGGTGCCGACGAAGAGGGTGACGCCGGCCGCCCAGTCGGGGCGGCCGGGCTCCAGCGACCACCAGCGCCAGGGGGCGGTGCGGAGGATCCCGTCGGGATCCTCGCCGTGGCGCGTGTTGGCCACCAGAAGCAGCCCTGCGTAGGCGCCGGTGGTGAAGAAGAAGCCGCCGGCGAGGTAGACGGCGGCGGCCAACCGCGGCCCTCCCACGTCGCCCTGGGCGAGGGCCGCGGCGAAGGCGAAGAGGCTGCCGCCGAACACGAACGCGGTCGCCGAGACCGCGTTGATCGCGCGCAGCCTGGGCACCTGACGCTCGGCCTATTTGAGGCTGAAGGTCGCCGGGTCGGGGCCGGTGCGCTCGCCGCGGTCGAGGCGGGCGATCGCCGCCATGTCGTCCTCGGAGAGCTCGAAGTCGAACAGTTCGAAGTTCTCGCGGATCCGCTCCGGGGTCACCGATTTCGGGATCACCACGTTGCCGAGCTGGAGGTGCCAGCGGAGGATCGTCTGGGCGGGAGTCCGTTCGTGGTGAGCGGCGATCGTCGCGATCGTCTCGTCCTCGAGGGCAGCGCCCTGGGCGATCGGCGACCAGGCCTCGGTGGCGATCGCGTGCTCGACCTGCCAGCTGCGCAGCTCGCCCTGCTGCAGGAACGGATGCAGCTCGATCTGGTTGATCGTCGGCTGCTGGTCGGCTTCGCGCTGCAGTCGCTCGAGCTCCTCGACGCGGAAGTTGGAGACGCCGATCGAGCGGCTGCGGCCTTCGATCTTGAGCGCTTCGAAGCCGCGCCAGGTGTCCATGTAGAGGTCGGCGGCGGGCAGCGGCCAGTGGATCAGGTAGAGGTCGACGTACTCGAGCCCGAGCGCCTCCAGGCTGCGGGAGCAGGCGTGCAGGGCCGAGTCGTGGCCGTGCTCGTCGTTCCACAGCTTGGTGGTGACGAACAGCTCCTCGCGGGGGATGTCGGAGGCGGCGAGCGCCGCGCCGACCCCCGCCTCGTTGCGGTAGGCGGCAGCGGTGTCGATGTGGCGGTAGCCGACCGCCAGCGCCTCCTCGACCGCCGCCTGGGTCTCCTCCGGCGGCACCTGGAAGACGCCGAAGCCGAGTTGCGGGATCGCGACGCCGTCGTGCAGCTCTACGTTCGGGACCGCTGGGACCGGGGCGTCGCCGGGCATCCCGTCAGCTGGTCGCGAGGCCGAGCGCGATCAGCGGAAAGGCCAGCATGAAGCCGAGGAAGAGGCCGATCGCCGCGCCGTTGGCGAGGTTGCCGCTGCGCGAGCGGGCGCTGACCATGAGGCTGATGCAGAAGATCACGGCGGCGAAGCCGACGCCGATCCAGAAGACCGATGGCATGGCGACGAACCCTAGACGATCGGCGGCACGGAAAGCTGCCCGCGACCCGGTCCCAGGTTGCGTCCGGCGCGTCCTTATTAATGCCCGGCAGGAATCCGCCGATAGGGGTCCAGTAATCGGCCGACGGTAATCGCATTGGGGAGCAGATGAACAACTCAGCGGGCAAGAACAGCAAACTGATCCTGGCGGCGATGATCTTCGCCGTCTCGATGACCTTCATCGACCAGACGATCGTCGCGATCGCGATCCCGACGCTGCAGAAGGACATCGACCTCTCGACCACCGGGGTGCAGTGGATCATCAACGGCTACCTGCTGGCGCTCTCGGCGCTGTTCGCCTTCGGCGGCCGCCTCGCCGACATCGCCGGCCACCGCAAGATGGTGGTGATCGGCGTGATCGTCTTCGCCACCGCCTCGGCCCTCTGCGGCGCCACCCCGACCGGCGACGGCGCCGAGGCCTGGCTGATCTTCTTCCGCATCATCCAGGGGGCGGGCGCGGCGCTGATGTTCCCGGCGGCGCTGGCGATCGTCCTCGACGCCTTCCCGGTCGCCGAGCGCGGCCGCGCGATGGCGATCTTCTTCGCGATCGCCGGCGGCCTCACCTCGATCGGCCCGATCGCCGGCGGCTACCTGACCGAGTGGACCTGGCGGGCGATCTTCTGGGTCAACGTCCCGGTTGCGATCATCGCCCTCTTCCTCACCTGGAAAGCGAAGCCGGCCGACACCAGGCACCCGGCACCGCTCGACTACCGCGGCACGGTGCTCGTCTGCGGCGGCATGGGCCTGCTCGTGCTCGGCCTGCAGCAGTCGGCGATCTGGGGCTGGGGCGACGTCAAGACCTGGGCCTCGATCGTGATCGGCGTCGCCATCCTCGTCGCCTTCGTCCTCTACCAGCTGCGGACCGAGAACCCGCTGCTGCGGCTGCGGATCTTCCAGAACCGCGCCTTCGCGGTCGATAACGCGATCCTCTTCCTGCTGATGATCCCGTTCGTGCCGCTGTTCTTCTTCGCCAGCGAGTACGCCCAGATCTCGCTCGGCGAATCGCCTTCGGAAACCGGCCTCTACCTGCTGATCTTCTTCGCCGGCTTCGCCGTCGCCTCGCAGCGCGGCGGCCGCGTGCTCGACAAGGCCGGCGCCCGCTCGACCGTGGTCGGCGGCTGCGCCGTCGCCGCGGTCGGCTTCTGGCTGTGGGGCGAATCGCTGACCGAACTCTCGGTCTCCGACCAGTGGCCCTACATCGTGATCGCCGGGATCGGGGTCGGCCTCGTCCTCTCCCCGGCCAACACCGACGCGCTCAACCGGGTGCCGCGCAGCCGCTACGGCGAGGCCACCGGGATCACCCAGACGGTCCGCAACTTCGGTTCCAGCCTCGGCCTGGCGGTGCTCGGCTCGGTGCTGATCCTGGAGAACCGTTCGCAGCTCGAAAGCACCGCCGCCGAACAGGGCGTGTCGAAGCAGGTCGGCAGCGAAATCGCCGACGCGATCAGCGCCGGCTCGCAGAGCGGCGAAAACATCCCCAACCTCGGCGGCAAGGTCGGCGAAGTCGCGGCCAGCATCCCGCACGACTTCGCGGTCGCGATGCAGACCGTCTTCTACTCGTTCGCCGGGGTGATGGCGCTGGCCTTCGTCGTCGCCCTCGTCTTCATGCCGCCCGGCAAGGTGACCGAACCGCCGAGCGAGGACGAGGTCGACCAAACCCCGGCCGGGGTGGCCTAGAACCGGTAGGTTGCGGCGGTGAAGCGGCTCCGTTCGCTCGCCGTCGCGCTCATCGCCACGGCGGCCCTCGTCCTTCTCGCCGCCGCGACGGCGCTTGCGGCCGAGCCCTCGGGCGTCCTCGGCCACAAGCTAGAAGAGCCCGAAGAAGAAGCGGCGAGGCAACTGGCGAAGAAGTACGTGCCGATCGTCCAGCTGCGCGAACAGGCGAATCCGCCCTGCGAAACCTCGGCCGAGCAGTACCAGCCGACCAGCGTCGAAACGATGCTCGGCAACCCGACGGTGACGCTGCAGCGCTATGACGAAGCGGCCGCCAAGCTCGAAAACGTCGAGAAGGGGCCGACGAGCAAGGACATCGAGGGGCTGAGAGGCGACTACTACCTCAACCTCAACGGCGAGGCGCTCGGCGACACCTGCGTCTACGCCCGAGACTTCGAACAGCTGCTGCTGGAAGAAAAGGCGCCGGCGATCACCTACGCCCACATCGCCCGCGAACCGAACCACGAAGGGTTCGCCCTGCAGTACTGGTTCTTCTGGTACTTCAACCAGTTCAACGACCTGCACGAGGGCGACTGGGAGGGGATGCAGCTGACCTTCGAATCGAACACCCCGAAGCAGGCGTTGAAGGAAGAACCCGGCGAAATGATCGTCTTCCAGCACGCCGGCGGCGAGAAGGCGAGATGGGACGACTCGAAGGTGCAGAAGGAGGGGACGCACCCGGTCGTCTACCCGGCGGCGGGCTCGCACGCGACCTTCTACGACTCGGCCGTGTATGTCCAGAACGGGCAGAACGGCTCCGGGGTCGGTTGCGACAACACCACCGCGCCGCTGCGCGAACTGAAGCTGCGGCCGGTGATGATCCCGGAAGCGGCGCCGGAAAGCGGGCCGTTCGGCTGGATGAGCTATCGCGGCCGCTGGGGCGAACGCGAAAAGGGCTACAACAACGGCCCCACCGGACCGGTGACGAAGACGGTCTGGCGCGAACCGTTCGCCTGGATGGAAGGCCAGCGCTCGACCAGCCCGCGGCTGCCGGGCGGCTCGATCGTCGGGCCACAGGTGACCGGAGCCTTCTGCGGCGCCGTCGCGGTCGCCTCCGAGCTCGTCAACCTCGACATCCAGTCGCGGCCGGCGGCGATCCTGACGATCGTCGGCGTGGTGCTGATCCTGGCGCTGCTGATCGGGATCACCCGCTGGTGGCCGGTCGACCTCGAACGCCTGCGGAAAAAGCGGGCCTTCGGCCAGCTGGTGCGGGCCGCGCGCCAGCTCTACGGCCGCCACTTCCTGGTTCTGGTTCCGATCGGGCTGACCGCGCTGCCGATCGTCGGCGGCATCACCCTGCTCGGGCAGACGCTCGCCAACGAGAACTCGGGCGACACCGGCGGCGTCAGGCTGGCGCTCGCCGACCTGCTCGAATTCATCGGCCGCCCGGTCGCCTCGGCGCTGGTGGCGGCGCTGGTGATCGTCTTCGTCCGCGCCCTGGTCGAAGCCGGCCGCGGCGGCTACCGCGACTCCTGGCGCGGCGTCGGCCAGCGCTTCTGGCGCGTGGTCGGCGGTCAGATCATGGCGACGCTCGGGGTGACGCTGCTGGCGATCACCGTGATCGGGCTGCCCTGGGCGATCTGGAAGTACTTCAGCTGGCAGTTCGTCCAGCAGCAGATCCTCTTCGAGGACAAGCCGCTGCGGGCCGCCTTCCGCGACAGCTCCGAGCTGGTCCGCGGCAGCTGGTGGCGGACGGTCCGCGTCGCCGGCTTCTTCTGGCTGGTCAGCACCGTCGCCGGCCCGGTCCTCGGCTTCGTCCTGATCTTCCTCAACTTCGAGCTGGTCTGGATCAACCTGATCGGCAGCCTGGTCTTCGCGCTGATCATCCCCTACGTCTCCTTGGGACACACGCTGCTCTACTTCGACCTGCAGGAGCGGCGGGCGACGGAGGCGGTGCGGCCGAAGCGGAGCTGGCGGGTCTGGCGGCCGCGGCAGTTTGGAAGGGTCGTGAGGCCGGGGACTGCGACGGCGTAGGTGGGGGTTCGGGGGGTTTGCGGGGGAGGGGGGTCGGGGGGG
>JBFWMZ010000043.1:0-24509 GCA_050251335.1 Solirubrobacterales bacterium | reverse complement strand
TCCGGTCCATCACCCGCACCGCCTCGACCGGGTGCTGGCCGACCGCGGTCTCCTCGGAGAGCATCACCGCGTCGGTGCCGTCGTAGATCGCGTTGGCGACGTCGGTCACCTCGGCCCGGGTCGGGCGGCGGGCGGTGACCATCGAGGCCAGCATCTGGGTGGCGGTGATCACCGGCTTGCAGGTGCGCCCGGCGGCGCGAATCAGGTGCTTCTGCAGGATCGGCACCTCGGCCAGCGGCACTTCGATCCCGAGGTCGCCGCGGGCGACCATGATGCCGCTGGTCGCCTCGCGGACGATCTCCTCGACGTTGGTCGCCGCCTGGGCGCGCTCGATCTTGGCGACCAGCGGGATGTCGGAGCCGAGCGCTTCGAGGCGCTGGCGGACGGGGACCAGGTCGCTGGCGGCGGAGACGAAGGAGACGGCGAGCAGGTCGACGTCGTGCTTGGCGGCGAACTCGGTCCAGGCGAGGTCGGTCTCGGTCGCCGCCGGCAGCTCGGTGCCGCCCGGGATGTTCATCCCCTTGTGCGAGGAGAGGGTGCCGCCGACCTCGACCTCGGCGAGGACCCCCTCGTCCTCGGGCCCCGAGACCCGCAGCCGGATCGAACCGTCGGCGAGGTAGACGAGCTCGTTCTCCGCCAGGGCGCTGACCCCGGACCAGGAGACCGGGATCGTCTCGCCGTCGCCCTTCACCTCGCGCGAGGTGAGGGTCACGTGCATCCCCGTCTCGAGCTCGGCGAAGTCGTCGGTGAGCTCGCCGATCCGCAGCTTCGGGCCGGGCAGGTCGCCGAGGATCGCGACCTCGCGGCCGACCAGCTCCGCGGCCTCGCGGATCGTCGCGATCGTCTCCGCCTGTTTGTCGGGGCCGGCGTGGGAGAAGTTGAGGCGAAAGACGTCGGCGCCCGAGACGATCATCTGCTCCAGGGTCCCCCGCTCCCAGCTGGCGGGGCCGACCGTGGCGACGATCTTGGTGCGACGCTCGAGGTGGGCGCTGGCTTTGTCGATCGGCGGCGGAAGCTCCACGGGGTGGAATCTAGAGGGAGAGCGTCGTGTGCTCGGTGAAACCGGTGTGAGCGAGGTCACAAACACCCGATCGGCGGGTATGGGACCGTTACATCGGACCGTGTAGAGGAGCCCCTGGGAGGAGCGCAGCATGACGACGATCGCCCCCGAGACCGAGACCCCGGCCCCGAACCCGGGCGCGGAGCCGCTGGTCGGCCAGGCGCCGCCCTCCACCGCCGGGCCGATCGACGCGGCGGCGCTCGCCGGCCTCGCCGAGCCGCCCAACGTCCCCGGCCACCCGCTGGTCCAGAGCCTGCGCTTCAGCCAGCGCCAGATCGAGTTCGTCTTCGCGGCGCGGCGCCGCTACGGCGAGGTCTTCCGGATGCGGGGGATCGTCTCCGGCGGCCCGATCATCACCAGCCACCCCGACCACGTCCGCTCGCTCTTCACCGCCAGGCCCGAGCAGGCGCCCTCGCTGACCAAGGAGTCGCCGCTGCGGCCGATCGTCGGCCCCAACTCGGTCCTCACCGCGGTCGGCCCCCGCCACCTGCGCCAGCGCAAGCTGCTGCTGCCGCCGTTCCACGGCGAGGCGATCGAGGCCTACGCGCGGGCGATCACCGACGCCACCGAACGCGAGATCGACCGCTGGCCGCGCGGCGAGCCGTTCGCACTGGCGCCGCGGATGCAGGCGATCACCCTCGACGTGATCATGGCCGGGATCTTCGGCATCGAGGGCAGGCCGGCGCCGGGCACCCCCGAGGCCCGCCTCCGCGCCGCCGTCAAGCGCTTCGTCGCCTCCTCGATGCGGCCGGGCGCCAAAGTCAGCGAACTGGCCCACCTCGGCCGCGAGGAGCCGATTGGCCCGCTGCGCCTCGCGCTCCACTTCCTCGACAGGCCGGTCTACGAGGTGATCGGCGCCCGCCGCCGGGCCGACCTCGGCGAGCGCCACGACATCCTCAGCCTGCTGCTGCAGGCGCGGACCGAGGAGGGCGAGGCGCTCGACGACAAAGAGCTGCGCGACGAGCTCCTCACCCTCGTCCTCGCCGGCCACGAGACGACCGCCAACTCGCTCGCCTGGGCCTGGGAGCGCCTGCTCCGCTTCCCGGAAGCGCACGAGGCCCTGCTCGCGGCGGTGCGCGCCGGCGAGGGCGCCGAGCAGCGGGTCGAGGCGACGATCGTCGAGACGATGCGCTCGCGCCCCGTCATCCCCCTGATCGGCCGCCGCGTCACCGTCCCCTGGCAGCTCGGCGCCTTTGGCGTCGCCGCCGACACCCCGATCGGGATCAGCATCCTCCTCCTCCACCACCGCGAGGACCTCTACCCCGACCCCTTCTCCTTCCGCCCCGAGCGCTGGCTCGACCGCAAGCCCGGCACCTACGAGTGGATTCCCTTCGGCGGCGGGATACGCCGCTGCCTCGGCGCCGCCCTGGCGATGGCCGAGCAGCGCGTCGTCCTCACCGCGATGGCCCGCCGCCTCGACCTCGAAGCCGCCGACCCCGCCCCCGAGCGCGCCGTCCACCGCAACGTGACGATGATCCCGGCCCACGGCGCCCGGGTGGTGCTGCTCGGGCGGCGGGATTAGACGGCAGAACGCCGCATAGCGGAGAGGGAGGGATTCGAACCCTCGAGAGAGCTTGCGCCCCCTACTCGCTTAGCAGGCGAGTGCCTTCAGCCACTCGGCCACCTCTCCGGGCACTCAGGGGACGATTGTAGGTATTGACCGGGAATCGCGCGGCTAGTCTCGGGGCCGTGCCAGACCAGATGAATCAGTCGCACGAGCGCTACGAGCGGATCTTCGCCGAGGTCGAGGCGCCGTTCGCCTTCGTCGACCTCGACGCGATGTGGGCGAACGCGGCGGCGATGAAGGCGCGAGCCGGGGGCAAGCCGATCCGGGTGGCGAGCAAGTCGATTCGCTGCCGGGCGCTGCTGGAGGCGATCCTGCGGCGGGACAGCGGCTGCGCCGGGCTGATGACCTTCACCCTGCCGGAGACGCTGTGGCTCGCCGAGCAGGGGTTCGACGATCTGCTGCTCGCCTATCCGACCGTCGACGGGGCGGCGCTCGAGGCGCTGGCGCTGCGCTCGGCCGCCGACCCCGAGCGGGCGCCGATCGTGCCGGTCGACTGCGTCGAGCACCTCGACGCGATCCAGGCGGTGCTCGGCGCCGACGCGCCGCCGGTGCGGGTCTGCGTCGACGTCGACGCCGGCTGGTGGTGGCTCGGCGGCCGGGTGCGGGTGGGACCGAAGCGCTCGCCGCTGCGCACCGCCGAGCAGGTGGTCGAGCTGGCACGGGAGATCGAGCGGCGCCCGCAGATCGAACTCGACGCGCTGATGGCCTACGAGGGGCAGATCGCCGGGGTCCCGGACCGGCCCCCGGGCCGGCGGCTGCGCGGGGCGGTGATCCGCTTCATGCAGCGGCGCTCGGCGAAGGAGCTGGCGGCGCGGCGGGCCGAGATCGTCGCGGCGCTGAGCGAGTTCGTCGAGCTCGAGGTGGTCAACGGCGGCGGCACCGGCAGCCTCGAGCTGACCGGCGCCGAGCAGGTGGTGACCGAGGTGAGCGCCGGCTCGGGCTTCTTCGCCCCCGCCCTCTTCGACCACTACAGCCGCTTCACGCTGACTCCCGCCGCCGGCTTCGCGCTGCCGATCGTCCGCAAGCCCTCGCCCGAGGTGGCGACGGCGCTCGGCGGCGGCTACCTCGCCTCCGGTCCGGGCGACGCGGCGCGGCTGCCGGTGCCCTGGCTGCCGGCCGGCCTCGAGCTCGACCTCGAGGAGGGCGCCGGCGAGGTGCAGACGCCGCTGCTCGGCGCCGCCGCGGCCGGCCTCGCGGTCGGCGACCGCGCCTACCTGCGCCACGCCAAGGCCGGCGAGCTCTGCGAGCGCTTCGCCGAGCTGCACCTGGTCGAAGGCGAGCGGATCGTCGACGTGGTGCCGACGTACCGCGGCGAGGGCAAGGCTTTCCTCTGACCAAGCATTCGTCGCGTTCGTCGTTTGTATCCCTGTGGGCTACAAACGACGAACGCACCGCTTTGTTCAGGGTCCGAGAACCCGCTCCGCGTACTCGTTGGCGAACACCCGCCCCGGGTCGAGCTCGTCGCGGGCCGCCGCGAAGTCGGCCCAGCGCGGGTAGAGCGGCGCCAGGGTCGCCGCCGTCTGGAAGTGGCGCTTGCCCCAGTGGGGCCGGCCACCGTAGGCGGACATGATCTCCTCGACCGCCTCGAAGTAGGGCCGCCACTCCATCCCCCGGTACTGGTGCACGGCGACGTAGGCGGAGTCGCGTTCGTGGGCGGGGCTGAGGAGGGCGTCGTCGCCGGCGCTGACCCGCACCTCGATCGGGAAGAAGACCGGGTAGCGGTTGGCGCGCACCCACTCGACCACCCGCCGCACCGCCTCCGGACCGTGCTGGCGCGGCAGCGCGTACTCCATCTCGGTGAAGCGGACGCGGCGCTCGTTGACGAAGATCCGGTCGGAGCGGTCGGTCGTCGAACTGCCCGAGGCGACCCGGGCGGCCAGCCGCGAGAGCGCCGGGATCGCCGCCGGCAGCGCCCGGCCGCTGGCCGAGAGCGCCTCGAGCGCCCAGTTCTCCAGCACCACGTCGTTGAGGAAGGCGCCGGCGCGGCCGCGCGGGCGCGGCGGCTCGGCGGTGCGGTTGCGCTCGAGCACAAGTGCCAGATCGGAATACGGGAAGGTGAAGAGCTCGAAGTGGTCGTTGGCGGCGGCGCGCTGCTCGAACTCGTCCAGGACCTGCTCGCGCGGCTGCGGGCTGTCGACCCGGTGCAGGGTGAAGGCGGGAAGGCAGCGCACCGTCACCGAGACGATCGCCCCCAGCGCCCCGATCCCGACCCGCGCCGCGCGCAGCAGCTCCGGCTCGCCAGTCGCGGTCAGGGTCCGCGCCTCGCCGGCGCCGGTCACCAGCTCGATCGCCTCGACCTGGGCGGAGATGTTGCGCAGCCGGGCGCCGGTACCGTGGGTGGCGGTCGAGATCGCGCCGGCAATCGTCTGGCGGTCGATGTCGCCGAGGTTCTCCATCGCCAGCCCGAGCCGCGCCAGCTCCTCGTTGAGGACGCCGAGCACGGTGCCGGCGCCGACCCGGACCAGGCCGCTGGCGGCGTCGGCCTCGAGCACCCCGCTGAGGGCGCCAAGGTGGATCAGCGTGCCGTCGGTCAGCGCCGCCTCGGTGAAGGAGTGGCCGGAGCCGGCGACGCTGACCCGGCGTCCCGCCCGCGCCGCCGCGGCGACCGCGGCCGCCAGGTCCTCGCGGCTGGCCGGCGCCGCCACCGCCGCCGGCCGGCACGCCTGGTCGCCGGCCCAGTTGCGCCACTCGCGACCGCCTCTCGCTCGCCGCGCCATCGCTAGATGCCCACCTGCGGTTCGGCCGGCTCGGCTTCGAGCACCCGGTAGGCGTAGGCGACGGTGACCATCAGGAGCACCGCAATCACAATGCTCGGCGCCGCGTAACCGGTCGCGTTGGCGACGACGCCGGCGCCGATCCCGCCCAGCACCTGGCCGGCAGCCCAGGCCATGCCCGAGAGCCCGGCGGCGTATCCCTGGTGCAGGCGCGAGGCGTCGGCGACGTCGGAGATCAGGGTCATCGCCGGTGCGAAACAGAGTCCGGCGCCGAGCGAGCTGAGGATCAGGGCGGCGATCACGGTGCCGAGCGCCATCGCTACCGCGATCGTGATCATCGCGATTGCGCAGACCGTCAACCCGAGAACGTAGGGCGTGCGGCGGCCGACCCGGTCGGAGACCTTGCCGGCGATCGGCGCCAGCACAGCCTCGAGCCCGGCGCCGGCGATGAAGCCGATCGCGATCAGTCCGTGGCCGCCGCCGAGCGAGTCGATCCGCAACGGCACCAGGACCTCGATCGCACCGAACATCACCGACGGGATGCCGACGAAGATCGAGGCGTCGATCACCGGCCGCGAGCCGAGCGCCTCGAGGATCTCGCGCAGCGGCTGGGTTTCGGGCGTCCCCGACTCAGGCGTCCGCGCCGCCGCGTAGGCGAGCGCCAGCGAGACGCCGAGCACCGAGCCGAAGACGACGCCGGTCCCGATCGAGGCGGCGAGCGCGCCCAGCGCCGGGCCGAGCAGGGCGCCGGCGACCGCGGTGCCGAGCGCGGTGCCGATCACCGCACCGCGGTTCTCCTCCGGGGTGGCCGTGATCAGCCAGACCAGCGCCCCGGCCCAGATCAGCGAGCCGGCGCAGCCCTGGACGAAGCGGGCCGCGTCGAGCAGGACGATGTCTTGCACGAGGCCGAAGACGAGACTCGAGACGCCGAGCAGAAGCAGCCCGGCAATCACCGTGCGGCGCGGCCCGACCCGGCTGGCGACGTACCCCGCCGGCATCGCTCCGGCCAGCGTCCCCGCGGCGTAGGCGGCCGAGAGGATCCCCGCCGCCGACTTGCTGAGTCCGAGGTCGGCGACGTAGTCCGGCAGCAACGGCGCGATCGCCGCGTAGAAAGCGACGTCGAGGAAGACCATCGCCGAGGCGAGGATGAGCAGCTTGCGCATCCACGCATCCAATCACCCTAAGAGTCCCTGAGCGGCCGATCCTGGAAAAGTGGTGGCCGCCGACTCGCTCTAGCATTGGCGCCCAGCCCGGAGGGGTGGCAGAGCGGTTGAATGCGGCGGCCTTGAAAGCCGTTGGGCCTCGCAAGGGGTCTCGTGGGTTCGAATCCCACCCCCTCCGCTGATGGTCCCGAATTTGGCTCTAGAGCGCCTAATTAGCGGGGTCCAAGAGGCCGCCGATTGGACCGGTTGCTTCCGGCTGAATCCGGTAGTCAAGGCGGCGCACGGTGGCACAGTCGGTGGCACAAAAGGACGAGCAAGCGGGCATCCCAAGCCGGCTAGAGGCTGCGGTGGGCATGCACCAAGGTGGCACAAGCGCTTCGAGCTGCTTTGCGGTTTGCGCCGAGGGAGGGTCGATGCGTCTTTCGATAATCGACGAGACTCGGCGCCGGAATGCGGGTTGAAGCGAACGTGGGATCGAGAGCGAGGCGTCTGGGCATCGGCCTGATCGGTCTGGCCGCAGCGACGATGTTGGCCGGCACGACGACCGTCCCCTTGCTCTAGCGCCGGCGGCGCACCTTCAGTTCTGCAGCAGATAGCGGGCGACGACGAGCCCTGAGTCGGTCGTTTTTCTGCCGGAGTACCGGTGCACGGTTACCAGCCGGCCCTGGGAATCGAAGAACAGGTCGCTGGGTCCGCCCTGAGTCAGTCGCTGTACTCGGGTGGTGACCCGTCCATGTGGGCCGAAACTGTCTTCCCACTTCCCCTGGGCGGATAAGCGCAGCAACAGAGTCGAGCGTCCCTTTCGGGAACCGAGCGTCCCGCCCAGCATGATCCGGCCTCCGCTTTCTACCGCGAGTGCGTCGAGGCGAGTTCCCCAGGCCGTACCGAGGTCTATTTCGGCACGACCGTTCTTGCCGAACGAGACATCACGTTTCCCATTGGGCGCAATGCGAATCAGACGCGCTCGGGAGGATTCCCTTTCGCGCCGCGCAGGCACTTCAGACAGCGCGAGGACCGATCCGTCCGGCTTTGCCGCGAGGGCGCTGTACAGACCGAGGATCGCGCCCTTATTGCCAAATGCCGTTCTGATCCGCCCGTCCGGCGTCAGCTGCGCGACACCGAAATGGCTCCGGTCGCGTTCGCAGGTGTAGGCGCCGCCCGACAGATAGGTGATCCGACCGCCCGGGCTCACAAGGGGTTCAAAGATCCCCAGGGCGCCGAGAGGGTTTTCGCTCAGCGAGCGGCCGCCGAAAAGCCCCTTCCGCCCGAAGCTCGGGTCGAGCTTCCCGCTTTCGGTGAAGCGGGCGACGAATCCGGCCGAGACCGCGACCGCCGCGTTGACGTCGTGTATGCAGGATCCTCCGAGCCCGACGACGGCGCCACCCGTGACGATGATCCGGCCCTGAGCGTCGACTGCAACGCCGCCTGGTTGGATCGACGGGTGCGATCCGAGCCGTTCGTTCCTCTTGCCCCGCGGCGGCGGTAGACCGAGGCTGGTTTCGAGCACCCCGCCGGCCCCGAAGCTGGGATCGAGGCGGCCATCGGGTAAGACGCGCAGGATTCGCAACACCGCCGGCTTGAAGGCAGGAGATCCATTTTCGAGAACAGGACTCGGGTTCGCGGATTCCGGGAACACCAATGAGCCAACGACCAGCAGTCGCCCCTGCGGGTCGATCATGAACTCGAGGTCCTGAAACTCATTGCCGTTTGCCGGCGGGAACGAGAGGGTGCCGACGCCTCCAAACGCTTCCCCAGTTCCTCCGAGAGAACTCAATATGTGGATCGACGATCCGCCGTTCACCAGGACGTCGTCGCTCTCGGTAGCCCTGCCATAGCTAGTCAGGGCGAACTCGCTGAGCAACTGAACGATGCCAGAACCACCGAAGCTCGGATCCAGAGTTGCGCCCGCCTGAGGCGCGCCGGCGGCCTGCGAGGCACTAGGTGCAAGCAGCGCCAGACCCACGCTAATGGTCGCCGCTTTACGTAGGAAGCTCACGATCATTCCATCCTAACCCTCCAGAACCCGAAAGTCGCGGTAATCAGAATGTTCTCAGCATGGGGCGGAGTGTGGACATTCTTTGCCTCCAGCCAAATTGGCGTAAGCGGTCCACGCTGGTCGCGGCTGTCTGCCTTCCGTCAAGAGACCAGAATGGTGATCCCAGCCGCCGCCGTTCTCTCCAGGAAATTCTGCGGGCCGATCTTCGATGTTGTAGTAAATTGCCCGGTCAACTTCGAGGCGGGCGGGGCTGTGGAGCAAGGCCCAAAGCGTCTGGCGGACCAGAAGCTTCTGCTCCGGCTCGCTAACCGCCGGGATTTTCGTCGAGGGCTTGCCACCTTCTTCTGACCTCACCGGGAAGCCGAGCTCAGTTATCCAGATCGGCTTAGATCCGCCTAACTGTTTCGCCTGAAGGTTGTGGACCCCGGCGATCATGCTCTTGACTTCTTTCCTGACCTGAATCGCGTCGGCTTCGTTTTTCGGGACGTGAAGCTTTTCGCCTTTTTTTATCTTCGTCTTGAACCTGTAAGGATGAAGACTCAAGGCTCCGTACGGTTCTTCTAGTTTGGGTTCCGTTTTAAGCGCTTCGTTGAACTGTTTCAGAAAGGCGCGCGGGGTTAGGCGCTTTTCTTTCACATTGCTTCTATAACCGAACAAACCAGGTCCAACGATATGAACACCTTTTTTGGCGGATCGGATTCCTTGCACTACTTCCTTGTAAAATTCCGCAAATTCTGCCGGTCTCACTTTGCCTTGATGTTCAGCGTCTTCGTAGACAGGGGGATTTGCACTTAGGTTGATGGGTTGCCGCATGTTGGGCTCATTCCACATCTCCCACGTGTCAACGTCATATGAGGTGCCAGGACCATAAGTTTCGACTGCATGTTCGGCATATTTGACGAAATTGTCTGCGGCGTCTGATCCAGGCTTCGGCCAATTTCCGGAGCCGAGGAAAGGCAAGGGAATGAGATTGTGGCTTTTTGCCTGGCTGAGAGCCGTAACCACATTGGCCCCCGGGGCGGCGACAAATCGAAAGACCTTAGCCCCAGAGTTCTCGACGGCATCGAAGGTGTTGTGTTTAAGCATTTTGGAAATGTTTCCAGTCCACATCATGCCGAAGAAGTCTGCTGGAGCGGTCAGCGCCGATGAACTGGCAAAACTCGGAAGTTCTTCTTCTGGAGCTTCTTCAGCGGCAGTCTCTTCTTCTTCTTCTTCGATCGTCATGACCCGTTTACCGGTGACGAATTCCTGATCTTCACCGTAGGCGACTCCCAGTGGGCTTTCCGCTACAAGTCGATAGTGGTAGGTGGTTTCAGGGGTGAGGTTGATCGCGACATCTTCCGCTTCAACGGTTTCGCCGTCGCCTTCCAGTTCTTCACCCGTCGCAATATTTCCGTAAGAAGTCGTCGGTCCGTATTCGAAGAAATAGTTGGTTTCGTCGCCGCGTACCTCGACGGTACCAGTCATTATGGCCTGGTTGGATTCGGCTTCTTCTGAGGCGGTCGTGACCGCGACAGGGAAGGTGGAGTTCAAGGTCGCTTGAACTTCACCGCCGTCAAGCGCCCGATCGTAGACCCGCACCTCGTCGATCCGGCCCTCGAAGTGCTCGCCTTCCGAGGGCCAGCAGCCGAGGTAGAGCGGGCCTTCGCTCGGAGCGATCTCTGAGGCGTTCTCGGTGTCGACCAGAGCTCCGTCGACGTAGAGGCGCAGGTAGGCGCCGTCGGAGGTGAAGGCGACGTGCGACCAGGCTTTCACCGGCAGCGCTGCTTTGGATTTGACTTCGGAGAATTCTTCGGATTCGTCGGCGACGAAGCCTTCGAGGTAGCCCGAGTGAAGGCGCCGAGGAAGAGCGAGTAGCTGTAGACGGTGCCGCTTTCCTTGAAGAAGATCGGGGTGAATTTGTTCAGGTTCTGCGGCCTTACCCAGGCCTCGAGGGTGAATTCTTCGTCGAGCTGCAGGTCTTCGGTGTTGGCGATTTTGACGCAGTCGTTTTCGCCGTCGAATTCGAGCGCCTGACCGTATTGCCTCGCGGCGTCCAGGTGGCACCTTCGATCGTGCCTTCGTGTTCGTTGGCGGTGACGTCTTCGGCGACTTCGCCGGTCCCGGCGTCGAGGGAGTAGGCGGCGATGGGACCGGTCTGCGGGGTCTGGATGCCGCTGTGGAGGTCGGTGTTGATTTCGGCTTCGCTCAGGGCGCGGCCGTAGATCCTGACCTCGTCGATCTTGCCGTCGAAGTAGGTGGGATTGAAGATCGAGGTGTCGCCGCCGATGTGGAGGTCGGTTTCTCCGCCCGCGACGAGGTTGGCGCCCGTTCTGGTGTCGACCAGTTTTCCGTTGACGTAGAAGCGCAGTTTGTTGCCGTCGGAGGTGACGGCGACGTGGGTCCAGGCTTTGGTCGAGAGCTCTTCTTCGCCGGTCGCGAAGGCTTTGACCGATTCGCCTTCGAAGATGTAGCCGGTGGGGACGAACGGTTCTTCGGCGCCGGCGCCATAGAGCGCATAGCCGAAGCCTTCGCCGCTGCCCTTCGCGATCACCGGCAGCAGTTCATTTACTTCTGACGGTTTGACCCAGGCCTCGAGGGTGAAGTCTTCGAGGTTGAGATCTTCACTGGTCGGGATAGTGACGACGTCTTCTTCAGCGGCTTCGAAGTCGAGCGCCGAGCCGAACTTGCCCTTGGTCCAGGTGGCGCCTTCGATCGTGCCGTCGTGGCCCCCAGCGTGGTCTTCGGCGACCGTGCCTTCGTTCTCGTCGAAGGCGTAAGAGGCGACGGGGCCAGAGCGCGGGGTCTGGAGCTCGGCGTTCATGTCATTGCCGACTTCACCGCCGTCAAGCGCCCGATCGTAGACCCGCACCTCGTCGATCCGGCCCTCGAAGTGCTCGCCTTCCGAGGGCCAGCAGCCGAGGTAGAGCGGGCCTTCGCTCGGAGCGATCTCTGAGGCGTTCTCGGTGTCGACCAGAGCTCCGTCGACGTAGAGGCGCAGGTAGGCGCCGTCGGAGGTGAAGGCGACGTGCGACCAGGCTTTCACCGGCAGCGCTGCTTTGGATTTGACTTCGGAGAATTCTTCGGATTCGTCGGCGACGAAGCCTTCGAGGTAGCCCGAGTGAAGGCGCCGAGGAAGAGCGAGTAGCTGTAGACGGTGCCGCTTTCCTTGAAGAAGATCGGGGTGAATTTGTTCAGGTTCTGCGGCCTTACCCAGGCCTCGAGGGTGAATTCTTCGTCGAGCTGCAGGTCTTCGGTGTTGGCGATTTTGACGCAGTCGTTTTCGCCGTCGAATTCGAGCGCCTGACCGTATTGCCTCGCGGCGTCCAGGTGGCACCTTCGATCGTGCCTTCGTGTTCGTTGGCGGTGACGTCTTCGGCGACTTCGCCGGTCCCGGCGTCGAGGGAGTAGGCGGCGATGGGAGCTTGCGTCGCTAGAGCCGGCGCAGCGCTAAGCGCCATCACGCCCGCAGCCAACATCACAAGCGAAATGAACAAAGCAAGCTCCGCCTTACAGGGCCGACTGAGGGTCCCCACGGCTACCTCCCCATTGCGAGTAGGAACCGGGTCTGCAACACACCGGTTTACGACGGGGTTCCTATCTGATAGATCCCACCACCGTCAACAATCTCTAGTAATCGCCAACGTTTAGACGAGCAGGGGGCGCATAGTTTTGGGTAGGGCCTAGATCAATTCACTCTTGCGTCGGTCGCAACGCCAAACTCTAACCGCCGGCTCAGGCTCCTTGAGGATCTTCCAAAAAGGCGTCAAGGAGAGCGGCGCCTTCCGCCTCCGTCCCCGGCATCAGGTGCCCGTAGAGGTCGAAGGTGACCGTGATCGACGCGTGCCCCATGAACGACGACAACGCCTTGGCGTTGATCCCGGCCGCGATCATGAAGAAAGCGCAAGTGTGGCGCGACTGGCGGAGTCCGCGTCCTGATCCAGTTCCGAGATCGTCTGATCGGCATCGCGTCAGAGGCGGTCTGGTCCACCTCCGAACCGGTCTGGTTAGACCGAATCCTCTATCGCGCCAGCGCTTCGCGAACCGCGATATCTATCGGGCTCCTATCGGTGAGCTCGGGACGAAGGTTCCCGGATGCCCGACACGCGAGCCGACGTTCCTCGGGAACGAAAAACGCCGCCCACGTGGGCGGCGTCGTTGGCGGTCGTGGTCGGCCGCGACCAGTCAGCTGACCGGTCGGACGTTCACTGCTTTGGGTCCCTTGTCGCCGGCTTCGGCCTCGTAGGTGACCTTGGCACCTTCGGTCAGGGACTTGAAGCCCTCGCCATCGATGTCGTTGTGATGGACGAAGAGGTCCTTACCCGCATCGTCAGGGGTGACGAAGCCGTAGCCCTTGTCGTCGCTGAACCACTTCACGGTTCCGGTTGCCATTTGCTGATACCTCCGTTTGCTTGCGTGCTGCATACGCGGAGGAAGCTAAGAAGCAAACGACCTACGGGCGCGGGCACTGCGTTGGTCGGGGAATTCCGACTTGAACTCCACCGAGGCTAGCAGCATCGGCTCAGGGACCCCTACTATTGCCGCCAATTGGAGGCAGCTACGGAGATTCGGAACCCTCGGCCTCCTCGACGGCGGGCGCAGCGGCCGTGAGCATGGGGGCGGCGGTCGGGGCTGGGGCGGTACTGGGGCTGGGCGCGGGGATCGCGGTCAGTCTGACCGCGGGCGTGCCCTTCGCGCCGGAGGTCGGGTTGGCACTCGGCGCGCTCGGCGCCTGGCTATGGCGGGGTTACACCGAGGGGCGGTGAGACGCTCCGGCCCCCCGGTGCTCGCGCCCGGCCGCTAGACGAGGAAGCCGGTCCCTTCGACCGCCTTCAGCACTTCCGCCGCGGTGGCGGTCGTCTGGAACGGACCCTTTTCGGGCGAGATGTTCTTGCTGATCGGCTTGACCAGCAGACCGGCCACCGAGGCGTGCCGTGCCTCGACCGCCCAGATCGAGAGCGCCGCGCCGAGGTAGGTCTTGTTGTGGATGTTGAGCGCCTGCCCGCCGTAGGCCTTGACGCCCGTGTTCTCCAGCACCATCGCGGTCGGCAGCCAGTTGGCCTTGCTGGTGGCGTTGCCGAAGTCGACCTTCGGCGCCTTGACCGCCTTCGAGCCGAGGGCCTTCTTCAGGAACTTGACGTGGGCGTTCTCATCGGAGGTCACCTGCTTGAGGAAGGCCGACTCCTGGGCGCCCTTCGCGACCCTGTTCTTGGTCGCCTCGTTGTAGAACGCCGCCTCGAGGTACTCGAGGGTGAGGGCGTAGTTGAGGATGCCGATGTCGCCCTTGCCGAAACTCTTCGGGGGACGGCCCTTGCCGTCGGCCATCGCCGCGGCGGGAGTGAGGGCGGTGAGCAGGGCGCCGCCGCCCATTACCGCGCCGCCGGCGAGGCCGGCCTTCTTGAGGAAGTCGAGGCGGGTGTCGCCGCGGCTCTCCAGCGCATCCATCGCGTCATGCGCGGTTTCACGGACGTCGCCGTTGACGTCCACCTGCTCGATGCTGAAATCCGGATCCATCGCACGCCTCCTTTGGCGCTTGGGGGTTTGGCCCAACAACGGCAATGCCTCCCCGGCGGATCACTGGAGGCGATCACGGGCACGTTCCCAAGCGGCGCTCCGGGCAGGAAAGCCGGTCGCGCAGCCGAATCCCCGGCCATGGACGAGGCCTCGAGGAACGCTCGCCGCGGACAGCGCTGGGTGGTCCGCGTCGAGCACGTCCGCGACGCCTTCGGGCTGGTGCTGCTGCTCGTCCTGCTCACCTACGTGCTGACCTCGCTCCTCGGCGAGCGCGGCTGGGACGCGGTTGTGATCTGCGTGACGACCGGCGTCACCTCGATCGTCGCCCTGATCAGCGCCCACGCGCACCGGCGCCTGGTCCGCGCGGCGGTCTGGATCTCGGCCCTGACGGTCCTGCTCGCGGCGGTCGCCGCGGCGAGCGGCGCCCAGCTCTGGCTCAACGTCGCCAACGCGATCCAGGTCCTGCTGCTGACGGTGGCGATGGGGACGGTGCTGCGTCGGGTCGTCGCCAACGCCGGCGCCGACTCGCGCACGATCCTCGGCGCGATCAGCGTCTACACCGTGCTCGGCCTCCTCTTCACCTTCCTCTACGCGTTCGTCGCCAGGGTTCAGAGCGGCCCCTTCTTCGAAGGCCACCCGCACCCCGAGGGCAGCGACTTCCTCTTCTTCAGCTACACGACGCTGACCACGACCGGTTTCGGCGACCTCGTCCCTGGCGGTCAGCCAGGCCGGATGCTGACCGGCCTGGAGATGATGATCGGCCAGATCTTCCTCGTCACCCTGGTCGCCGGGCTGGTCAGCCTCTGGCGGCCGGGCGAGCGGCTCCGGCGGCGTGGCGGCGGCAGTGGCGCGAAAGTCCCCGACGGGGGGGACAAAGGCGCCAATCCGGCCTAGGAGAGAATCCGGCTCAGGAGAGCTCGACGCTCTGGATCGTCTGCGGCTCGAGCGGCTTGTCGCGGGCGTCGGTCGGGGTCGACTCGATCGCGTCGACCGCGTCCATCCCCTCGACCACCTCGCCGAAGACGGTGTGCTTGCCGTCGAGCCAGGGGGCCGAGCCGACGGTGACGATGAAGAACTGCGAGCCGTTGGTGTTGGGGCCGGCGTTGGCCATCGCCAGCGCCCCGCGGACGATCTTGTGATCGTTGAACTCGTCCTCGAAGGTGTAGCCGGGGCCGCCGGTGCCGGTCCCCTCCGGGCAGCCGCCCTGGATCATGAAGTCGGGGATCACCCGGTGGAAGACGAGGTCGTCGTAGAAGCCGTCGGCGGCGAGTTTGCGGAAGTTCTCGACCGTCTTCGGCGCGTCCTCGTCGAACAGCTCGACGACGATCGCGCCGGCGTTCGTCTGCAGGGTGGCTCGCGACATCGGGGCGAACCCTACAGGTCGAGGCGCGGCGGTCAGCCGCGGACCTCTACCGTCACCGGGCGCGAGGCGCCGGGCGCATAGGGCCACTGCGCTTCGGCCGGCGCCTCGGCCCGCAAGCGGATCCGGGCGCGGCCGCTGACATAGCGGAAGCGGTAGCTCGCCCGGAAGCGGCCGGCGCGGTCGGTGCGGGTGACGATCACCGGCCGCCAGCGGCGCGCCTCGCGCTCCCAGTAGGAGATCGTCACCAGCTTGCCGGCGCGCGGGACGCGAGCGCCGCGGCTGCCGACCCGGCCCTCGAGCCGCAACCGCCCGCCGGTCCGCAGGCGCCGCGGCGCCGCCCGCAGCGAGACCGCGGCGCGGACCCGCAGCGCGAGCCGGCGCCGGGCGGGTCGCAAGCGCTCGTCGCCGGCGAAGACGACCGCCAGGCGGCGCGAGGGCCCGGGCGCCAGCCGCAGCTCGAACCGCCCGCCCGGGCCCGTCGTCACCGGCTCGACCCGGCGCCCGGCGCGAGCGCCGCGGCCGGCGCGGATGACGACGCGCAGGCGGCGGCCCTCGAGGCCGCCGTCGCGATCGGTGAGGGCGCCGCGAAGGAGCGCCGTCTCGCCGGCGTCGATGGCGGCACTGAGGTGACCGCGCCCGCTCCGCGAGCCGGCGATCCGCACCAGCAGCCGCACCCGCTCCTCACCGCCAGCGCCACTCGCCCCGCGGCCGCCACTCGCCCGCGGTCCGCCACTCGCGCCGCGGCCGCCCGCGCCGCGGCCGCCACGTCCCGCGCCCTCTTCGCCCGCCGCTTCGGGCGCCCGGAACTGCATCGGCGCCCCGTCCGCCCGGATCGTCGTTTCCCCGGCGTTCCCGGCGTGGTCCCACGCCTCGGCGCGGAAGACGTAGGACGTGCCCGGCTTCAGCTCCGGGGTCGCCGCGACCAGCTCGGTTCCCAGGGCGCCGGCCTGGATCGCGGTCGGCAGGTCGGTCCAGCGCTGCTCGTCGAGACGGCGGTAGGAGATGGTGCCGTCGGCGATGCCGGAGAGCGTGTCGGTGGTCGCGGCGACCAGTTGCGGCGACGGGACCTGAGCGTCGCCGGGCATGAAGGAGACGAGCGGGGCGACGTCGTCGAGGCGAAGCCTGGCTTCCGCCGCGAGGAATTCGGGCTCGAAGCCACTGCTGTCGCGGAGCCAGACGAGGACGTCCCAGACCCCGGCCGCGGGGACGGTGAGATGGTCGAGCTCGCTGATTTCGGGAGCGGCGAGGAACTGTGCGGCGCCGGCGAATCCGGGCTGGCTCAGGCGCCAGTGCACGCCGGCGATCTGCGCGTCGGCCGGGTTCGTCCAGAAGAGGTCGAAGTCGTTGGCCGCGCGCCAATCGTCGCCGCCGACGACCGTCAGTCCGGTCGCGATCGGCAGCCCCTGCCCCCTCGCCTCCGTCGCCAGCGCCAGCACCAGTCCCGCCGCCAGCGCCAGCGCCATCGCGACGAGGCGGCCGAGCCCTCCCCGGGTCCCGGCCCTGACCGTCCTGCGCTTGCTTCGCATCCGCTCGCTCGACATGCCGGTCGCAAGGCGCTGGCGGCCTCGGTCTCTCCCCCCTGCCGGCGGCGCGCCCGTGCCGCGCTTCGCGCTTTGCGAGAATGCGGCCCATGGCCCTTCCCACCCAGGAGCAGATCACCGAGAGCTTGCGCGCGGTCATCGACCCGGAGTTGCGGCGCTCGATCGTCGAGCTCGGCATGGTCCGCTCGATCGCCGTCCAGGAGAGCGGGCGCGTGGAGGTCGTCGTCTCGCTGACCACGGCCGGCTGCCCGATCCGCTCCCACTTCGAACAGGCCGTCGCCCAGCGGGTCGGCGAGCTCGAAGGGGTGACCGAGGTCGCGGTCGGCTTCGACGTCCTCTCCGACGAGGAGAAAGGCGAGCTGCAGCAGACCCTCGGCCGCGGCAAGCTGCCGCAGGGCGCGCTGGCCAAGGTCAAGAACGTGATCTGCGTCGCCTCGGGCAAGGGCGGGGTCGGCAAGTCGACGATGACCGCCAACCTGGCCGCGGCGCTGACCGCCGAAGGCCATCCCGCCGGGGCGCTCGACTGCGACGTCTACGGCTACTCGATCCCCCGCATGCTCGGCGTCAACGCCAAGCCGGAAGTGAACGGCGAGCGCAAGATCCTGCCGCTCGACGCGCCCAGCGGGGTCAAGGTGATGTCGATCGGCTTCTTCGTCGAGGAGAACGCGGCGG
Organism: Solirubrobacterales bacterium; assembly: GCA_050251335.1. Taxonomy (GTDB): domain Bacteria; phylum Actinomycetota; class Thermoleophilia; order Solirubrobacterales; family 70-9; genus VAYN01. The sequence goes on along the minus strand of JBFWMZ010000043.1, from coordinate 6,940 downwards.
TCGTCTGGCGCGGTCCGATGCTGCACAAAGCGATCCAGCAGTTCCTCGAGGACGTCGCCTGGGACGAGCTGGAGTACCTGCTGCTCGACCTGCCGCCGGGGACCGGCGACGTCTCGATGACGCTCGCCCAGCTGCTGCCGCAGGCCAAGTTCGCGATCGTGACGACGCCGCAGCCGGCGGCCCAGTCGGTGGCCCGGCGCGGGGCCGAGATGGCGGCCAAATTCGACCTCGAGATCCTCGGCGTGATCGAGAACATGTCCGGCTTCACCACCCCGGACGGCGAGCGCTTCACGATCTTCGGCGAGGGCGGCGGCCAGCTGCTGGCCGACGAGCTCGACGTGCCGCTGCTCGGCAAGGTGCCGCTCTCCGAGCCGCTGCGCGAGCACGCCGACAACGGCTCGCCGCTGGTCATCGACGATCCGGACTCGCCCGCCTCGCAGGCGATTCGCCAGGCGGCGCGCGGGATCGTCGCGGCGACGCCGCAGGAGCTGCCGGTGCTGCAGGCGACGCCGCCGAGCGCCGAACCGGCCCCGGTCAGCGGCACGCCGCTGCCGATGGCTCAGTAGCGCGCCCCGGGCTGGGTTCTTCTCGCATAGCGCCACGAACCCAGCCCACCTGCGGCGGCTAAACCTAAATTCTCGGCGGCGACGCAACTTTGCGCCCGCCGTCAGGTTAAGATCTCCAAACATTTGCCTAATCCCGAGCTAAGACAGCGCGGGAGCGGGGGACCCATGTTTTCGGGGCTAATCCACCCACGTGGTGGAGGCGCAGGCTCCTTCAGCGCCAGCCCGTCAGCTAACCCCGCCGGCTGACGAAGGAGGATCTAGATGCAGAAGGCCCCCGCGGCGGCCGCCCGAATAGCCGTCCTAAGCACTTTCATCGCGCTCGCGGCGCTGTTCATCGCGATCGCGCTCCCCTCGCTCGCCCAGGCCGCCGAGCGTGGCGGACTCACCGCCTACGAATACGAAGCGCCGGAGGCGGTTCCGACCGAGCCTGCCGGGGCCGGAGAAGGGGAGGTCCCGAGCGGTGAAGCCGACCGCGCGACCCTCTACAACGGCCGCGCGATCGCCCCGGCCAACGCCCCAACCGCGGTCAGGCAGGTGATCGCCGCGGCCAACAAGATCCGCCTCAAGCCCTACATCTGGGGCGGCGGCCACGGTCGCTGGTGGGACCGCGGCTACGACTGCTCCGGGGCCGTCAGCTTCGCCCTTCGCGGCGGTCGCCTGATTACCAGCCCGATGCCCTCGGGACCGATGATGGGCTGGGGTGCGCCTGGACGGGGCCGCTGGATCACCGTCTACGCCAACGCTGGCCACGCCTACATGGTGGTTGCCGGGCTGCGCTTCGACACCGCCGGCAACGAAAGCGGCGAATCCGGCCCGCGCTGGCACGAAAGCCTCGGCGCCGCGGCGGGTGGCCGCTTCGTAGCGCGCCACCCGATCGGGTACTAGAGCCGGTCGGGTACCGAGAGCTTGCGGTGCTCCGTGTGGCCGGGGGGCTCGCACGGAGCACCGCAAAGAACGAGAAGGGCCGCCATCGGCGGCCCTTCTCGAAGCTGGTGCGCGTCGGGCCCTGAGCGGCCCGCGCGGCGGCGGTGGCTAGCCGTTGCCCTTGAAGTAGTTGGCGTTGATCTCCGCGTATTTGGCCCACTCGGAGGGCAGTTGGTCCTCGGCGAAGCAGGCGTCCACCGGGCAGGCCTCGACGCAGGCGTCGCAGTCGATGCACTCGTCGGGGTCGATGTAGAGCTGCTCGACCGAGTCGTAGTCGGGCTCATCGGGCGTGGGATGGATGCAGTCGACCGGACAGACCTCGACGCACGAGTTGTCCTTGGTTCCAATGCATGGCTCGGCGATGACGTAGGTCAATTCGGAGAATCTCCTGGATCGTTTGCTGTGCCGGGGACGGTGGCCGTGGCCCCCGCCGAAGAGCGAGCGGCCCATTTTAGGGATGTGGGCGGCCTCTAGGGTGTGTGGCGGATGACCTTGGCAAGGGAAATGGCGCCGTGCTGCTGCTGACCGGGGCGACGGGCTCGATCGGGTCGCGGCTGCTGCCGCTGCTACTCGAGCAGGGCGAGGACGTCCGCTGCCTGGTGCGGGAGCCGCGACGGCTCGGCGAGCGCCGGGTCGACGTCCAGATCGCGCTCGGCGACCTCGGCCAGCTCTCCGACCCCTACCTGCTGCGCCAGGCGCTGCGCGGGGTCGACACCGTCGTCCACCTGGCGGCGACGATCCGCGACCAGCCGCCCAAGCGGATCGAGGAGCTGAACGGGCTGGCGACGGTGCGGCTGCTGCGGGCGGCCGAGCGCGGCGGCGTCGAGCGCTTCCACTTCTTCAGCGCCCTCGACGCCTTCTCGGCCCAGCGCACCCGCTTCTTCCGCGCCAAGTGGCTGGCCGAGCAAGCGGTCGACTCCTCGTCGTTGGCGAGCACCGTGTTCGCCCCGTCGATCGTCTACGACCACAGCGACCCGTGGATCACCCTGCTGCGCCGCTTCTCCTTCCTGCCGGTGCTGCCGGTCTCCGGCAGGGGAAGGGCGGAGTTCCAGCCGATCTGGGCCGCGGACGTGGCGCGCTGCGTGATCGGGGCGCTGGCGCTCGGCGCGGGCGCCGCTCCACGCTACGAGCTGGCCGGGCCGGAGAGGCTGAGCTACGACGAGATGTCGGACCTGGTCAGCCGGATCGCCGGCCGGCCGCGACCGCTCGTCCACCTGCCGCTGCCGCTGATCCGTTCGAGTCTGATCGCACTCCGCTCCCTTTTCGGTGAGGCCGTGTTCGCTACTTGGGAGGAGGCCGAGTTGATGGAGGTCTCCATGGTCAGCGAACGAGGCACCGCTGACGCGCAGGCACTCGGCGTCGAACCCCGAAGGATGAGCGATGTACTGGAGACGACTTAGCGGCAATCTCGGCCCCCGGCGATGGATCGCGGCCCTGGCGGCCGTCCTCGCCCTCCTGGTCGCCGCGCCGGCGGCCTCCGCGCTCAGCCTGGTCCCGCCGAAGCCGGACGTGCTCCTCGGCGTCTCCGACCGCGGCACGACGGAAGAATTCAACAACTACGTCGGACTGACCGGGAAGCACCCGGCGCTGCTCGAGACCTTCCATCCCTGGGGCAACAGCCTCAACCAGGCTTACGAACGCTGGCGCGAAACCGGCACCCGACCGGTCCTCCACATCTCCAGCGCCGACGACCAGACCCTGGCCGAGATCATCACCCCGCAGCAGATCGCGCTCGGCGCCGGCGACGAATACCTGCTGCAGCTGAACCAGTTCTTCTCCGAACGCAACCTGCCCGCCTACATCCGGCCGCTGGGCGAGCCGAACCGCTGCCTCAACGCCTGGTCGGCCTTCTACTGCGACGGCACGCCGAAAGAAGGCGAACACTCGACCCTCTGGTACAAGGAGGCCTTCCGCCGCATCGTCGCCATCGTCCGCGGCGGGCAGACGCTGGAAGGGATCAACGCGACGCTGACCGAACAGCTCGGGCTGCCGCCGCTGCAGCGGACCAAAGGACCGCCGCCCGAATCACTGCCGCCGGCGCCGGTCAGCATCATCTGGTCGCCGCTGCCCGGCGGCTCGCCGCGGGTCAAAGGCAACTTCCCCGGCAATTACTGGCCTGGCAGCCGCTGGGTCGACTGGGTCGGGACCGATTTCTACTCCGAATATCCGGTCTGGAAAGACCTCAACCGCTTCTACGTCGCCAAGCAGTGGCGCACCAAGCCGGTCTCGATGACCGAGTGGGCGGTCTCCGGCGAGGACGATCCCAAATTCGTCAAGCAGCTGATCGCCTGGATCGTCAAGCGGCCGCGGGTGCGGATGCTCGTCTACTACCAGGGCTTCGGCGTCGGCAACCCCTACGACCTGACGCTCTATCCGAAAACCCTGAACCAGATCCGCAGGAAGATTCGCCGCGCCAACTTCCTCGCCGAAGCCGACTACAACGCCGGCCTGCTGCCGGCGCTGCCGCCAAGGGAAAAGAAAAAGAAGGTGAAGTAAGGCGAGCGCCGAGCGCCGGGGGGGTCGATGGGCCGATTTCGTGAAGCATGCTCCCGAAATCGGCCCGTCGCGGGGCGGCGGTGGAGGGACGGCGGGTGGAGGGGGACGGCGGGTGGCGGGGTCAGGCCTCGCGGGCGAGGAGGCCGCGGACGGTTGCGGCGAGGGAGCGAGGTTCGAATTCGACCTGCTCCCAGGTGCAATGACTGACGCGCCAGCCGGCCAGCTGCAGCTTCTGCTCGCGCTGGCGGTCGGTGAGGAAGGCGCTGTCGGTGTCGTGGAAGCGGCGGCTGTCGGCTTCGATGATCAGGCGCGCGTCGCGCCAGAGGAAGTCGACCTCGAGGGGGCGCTCGTCCCCCACCTCGACCATCACGTTCACCTCCGGCGTCGGCAGCGCGGCGGTGACGCACATGGCCAGGAACAAGGCCTCGAGTTCGCTCCGCGTTCGCTTCGTCTCCGGGTGGATCTGGTCGAAGACGAGTCGCAGCCGGGCGACTCCGCGGCGACCACGATGGCGGCGGATCTGCTCGCGAACCAGCGGCCGGCGGACGAGCTTTCGAATTTCCGCTTGGCTTACGAGGCTCCGCAGCTCGTCGAGCGGTTCCGTAGCGGCACAGTCGAGGAGCAGCCGCGGGATCGTCGTGCAGGGAATGTCCCGCAGCACGGTGCGATCGCCCGGTCCCAGCGAGCCGTTCCGGTGAGACGCGATGCCGTCCGGCGCGCGGCCGCGCCGGTTCGGTGCGGTCACATCGATCGCTCCCGGCTCGCTGTCGCGGATGCCCCAGAGCTCGGCCGCTGAGCGGTGGGAGAGAATCGCGCCGGGCCCGCAGGCGAGCACCGCCGCCATCAGTTCGGCATCGCGGGTGAAAACCGGCACACCGACCGCGTAGACGCCGTAGTGGATCGGGTTCAGGCGTCCCGCGGCGACTCGCATTCGCACCGTCGATTCGTTGAGCCCGACTGCGCCCAGCTGCCTCAGCGTCACCAGCCCGTGCTGCCCCCTGGCGATCAGTCCAATCGCTCCGTCCACCGTTTGCCGATGGGCCGATTTCGTCCGCATGCTTGACGAAATCGGCCCATCGGCGGGCGGGGTTCGGGGGCACTGCGGCATTCGCGCGAGGGTGACGCGGAGCGGCGCGCGGGTGGTGCGCACGGAATCGCGAAATCGTCCGTGCGACGCAACGGTTTCGCGCGGGGCCGGCGCGGGGCCGCTCGTTGCGGCGGGACGCCGCGGGGCGAAAAAAGAGGGCCCGGCTTGCGCCGGGCCCTCGAAGGCACAGCTCCCCTTGGGGGCTGGTTACATCATGCCGCCCATGTCCGGCATACCGCCGCCGCCCATGCCGCCGGCGCCGTTCTCCTCCGGCGGTTCGGCGATGATCGCCTCGGTAACGAGGATGTTCTTGGCGATCGACGCGGCGTTCTGCAGCGCCGAGCGGGTGACCATCGTCGGGTCGATGACGCCGGCTTTGATCAGGTCCTCATACTCGCCGCTGGCGGCGTTGAGGCCTTCGCCGGTCTTCAGCTCCCGGACCTTGTTGACGACGACCGAGCCCTCCAGGCCGGAGTTCTCGGCGATCTGGCGGACCGGCTCCTCGAGCGCGCGGTGGATGATCCGGGCACCGGTGGTCTCGTCGGCTTCGCCGCCGAGCTTCTCCGGGTCCAGGTCGGCCTGCGCGTTCAGCAGCGCGACGCCGCCACCCGGCACGACGCCCTCCTCGAGCGCGGCGCGGGTCGCCTGCAGCGCGTCCTCGACGCGGTGCTTTTTCTCTTTCATCTCGGTCTCGGTCGCGGCGCCGACTTTGACGACGGCGACGCCGCCGGCCAGCTTCGCCAGACGCTCCTGGAGCTTCTCGCGATCGAAATCGGAATCGGTGTTGTCGATTTCCTGTTTGATCTGCTTGATCCGGCCTTTGATGTCCTCGGCGTCACCGGCACCGTCGACGATCGTCGTGGTGTCTTTGGAGACGACGACCCGGCGGGCTTTGCCGAGCTGGTTGAGCTGGGTGTTCTCGAGTTTGAGACCGAGCTCCTCGGTGATCACCTCGCCGCCGGTGAGGATCGCGATGTCCTCGAGCATCCGCTTGCGGCGGTCACCGAAGCCGGGGGCTTTGACCGCGACGCCGGTGAAGGTGCCGCGGAGCTTGTTGACGACGAGCGTGGCGAGGCACTCGCCCTCGACGTCCTCGGCGACGATCAGCAGCGGTTTGCCGCTCTGCATGACCTGCTCGAGCACCGGCAGGATCTCCCGCACCGAGCCGATTTTCTGGTTGGCGATGAGGATGTACGGGTCCTCGAGCACCGCCTCCATGCGGTCCTGGTCGGTGACCATGTAGGGGTTGATGTAGCCCTTGTCGAACTGCATCCCCTCGGTGAACTCGAGGTCCATGGCCAGGGTCTGGCCCTCCTCGACGTTGACCACGCCCTCTTTGCCGACTTTCTCGATCGCGTCGGCGATCAGCGAGCCGATCTCGTCGTCGCCGGCGGAGATGGCGGCGACGCGGGCGATCTGGTCTTTGCCGGCGACCTCTTTCGACTGCTTGTCGCGGAGGTTCTCGACGACCTCGTCGACCGCCTTCTCGATGCCGCGGCGCAGCGCCAGCGGGTTAGCCCCGGCGGCGACGTTCTTCAGGCCCTGGCGGACGATCGTCTGGGCCAGCAGGGTCGCCGTCGTGGTGCCGTCACCGGCGACGTCGTTGGTCGCGGTCGCGACCTCGCGGACGAGCTGGGCGCCCTGGTTCTCGAAGACGTCCTCGACCTCGACCTCGCGGGCGATCGTGACGCCGTCGTTGGTGATCGTCGGCGCGCCGAACTTTTTGTCGAGCACGACGTAGCGGCCTTTCGGGCCGAGGGTGACCTTGACGGCGTTGGCGACGGAATCGACGCCGGCCTGCAGGGCCCCCCTTGCCTCCTCTGAGTACTTCAGCTCCTTGTGAGCCATCTCTGTTCAGTCCTCCTTG
>JBFWMZ010000042.1:0-24664 GCA_050251335.1 Solirubrobacterales bacterium | reverse complement strand
GAAGCGCAAGATGTCGGGCTTCGGCGTCAAGCGCGCCCACCACCGAGACTGGCCGCAGCCGCGGTGCAAGCCCCGGGAGGCGGTCAGGGTCCGCGTCCCGGAGGCAGCCTAAGTTATTGGTATTGGGCCTAGTTATGTCGCCGCGGCGCGGCCCGAGGACGCCGAGCCGCTCTACGAGCGCTTCTGCGAGCGGCTGGCGGCGAAGAAGGGCGTCTTCGGCGCCTGCATGGGCGTGGCGCTGATCAACGACGGCCCGGTGACGCTGATGCTCGAGGTCGAGCCGCCGCAACCCCTAAATGGTTGATTCCACGACCAGGCCCACCTGACCAGGGTGCACTTCTCCCCACCCCATGCATTTGTCCCCGCATAGCGGGGACAAATGCAACGCCTGGGGACAAGCGCAACGAGGACGGCTGCGCACCCCTGCGTCGCGCAGCTCGCCGATTCCCGCGGCTGAGCGTGGAATCAATCATCTAGCGGGGGATTCGCCGGCGCGAAGGATCAGGTCGCAGTAGCCGTCGGCGATCTCTTCGGCCGAGAGGCGGCCGCGCGGGCGCAGCCACTGGGGGGTGTAGTTGACCATCCCCAGTAGGGCCAGCAGGGTCAGGGCGCGGTCCTCGAAGGCCATCGCTCCCGACTCTTCGCCGCGGCGCAGGACGTCGTCGAGGATCTCCTCGAATTCCTTGCGGTGGCGTCGCACCGCCCGCCACTGCGGCTCGCGCTCGATCGCCTGTCGCTCCTGCGAGAAGACCAGCATGTGGTCGCGGTGGCTCTCGATGTGGACGAGCCAGGCGCGCAGCAGGGCGCGCAGCTGGCCCTTGGGGGAGAGCTCGTCGCTGGCGGCGATCTCCCGCGCCCGGGCCAGCAGCGGCTCCAGCAGCTCGTCGCAGATCGCCACCAGCAGCGCCTCCTTGCTGCCGATGTAGTGGTACAGGCCGCCGGCGGCGAGGCCGGTCGCCGCGGTCAGGTCGGCGATCGAGGTCGAGGCGTAGCCGTTCTCGGCGAACTGCTTCGCCGCCGCCGCGACGACCTCGGCGCGGCGGCCCTCGTAGCGGGCGCGGAGCGCGGGACGCTCGGGGGCTGGGGGAGAGCTTGCCATCGCCGCATACGGTAGCGAGAAAACCGAGCGATCCCTCGAAATTAGAGCGAGCGTTCGGTATTCTGCCGCGATGGACTTCAACCTCTCCGACGAGCAGCGGCTGCTCCGCGACACCGTCCGGGAGTTCGCCCGGGCCGAGGTCGCGCCGGTGGCCGAGGAGCTCGACCGCACCAAGTCTTTCCCCTACGAGATCGTCGCCAAGCTCGGCGAGCTCGGCCTGATGGGGATCCCGTTCCCGCAGGAGTACGGCGGTGGCGGCGCCGACACGCTCTCCTACGCGCTGGCGGTCGAAGAGCTGGCGCGGATCGACTCCTCGGTCTGCATCACGATGGCCGCCCACACTTCGCTCGGGACGATGCCGATCTACCTCTGGGGCTCCGACGAGCAGAAGAGCGAATGGCTGCCGCGGCTCTGCAGCGGCGAACGGCTCGCCTCCTTCGGGCTGACCGAGCCCGAGGCCGGCTCGGACGCCGGCAACGTGCGGACCACGGCGCAGCTCGAGGACGGCGAGTGGATCGTCAACGGAGCCAAGCAGTTCATCACCAATTCGGGGACGGACATCTCCGGATGTGTTGCGATCACCGCCGCGACCGGGACCGACGACCGCGGCCGCAAGGAGATCTCGAACCTCCTCGTCCCGACCGGGACGCCCGGCTACGAGGTCGGCGAGCCCTACCGCAAGATGGGCTGGAACGCCTCCGACACGCGGCCGCTCTCCTTCGCCGACTGCCGGCTGCCGCAGAGCGCTCTGCTGGGACGCCGCGGCGAGGGCTTCAAGAACTTCCTCCACATCCTCGACGGCGGCCGGATCGGGGTCGCGGCGATGGGCGTCGGCCTCGCCCAGGGGGCGCTCGACGAGGCGCTCGCCTATGCCAAGGAGCGCAAGGCGTTCGGCCAGCCGATCTCCAAATTCCAGACGATCCAGGCGAAGCTGGCCGACCTCTCGGCCCAGATCGAGGCGGCTCGACTCTTGACCTGGAGGGCGGCGCTGGAGAAGGACGCCGGCCAGTCCTTCACCCTGACCGCGGCCCAGGCGAAGCTGATAACCGGGCGGCTGGCGGTGCGGGCGACCGAGGAGGCAGTTCAGATTCACGGCGGCTACGGCTTCATCGAGGAGTACCCGGTCTGCCGCTTCTACCGCGACGCCAAGATCCTGACGATCGGCGAGGGCACCGACGAGGTGCAGCAGATGGTGATCGCGCGGGCGCTCGGGGCCTGAGGTGAGCAGCGGCGGCGCGATGCCCGGGGCGGTGAAGCTGCGCGAGGTCGGCCCCCGCGACGGCTTCCAGAACGAGCCGGAGGTGATCGCCACCGACGACAAGGTGCGGCTGGTCGAGATGCTGGCGCGGACCGGAGTGCGGCGGCTCGAGGTGACGAGCTTCGTCCGCGCCGACGTGATTCCGCAGCTGGCCGACGGCCGCGAGGTGCTGGAACGGGCCGAGATCCCCGACGAGGTCGCGGTCTCGGTGCTGGTCCCGAACGAGCGCGGGCTCGAGTCGGCGCTCGGGGTGCGCGGGCGAATCGACGAGGTCAACGTTTTCCTCTCCGCCTCGGAGACGCACAACCGCCACAACGTCAACCGCTCGGTCGCCGAGTCGCTGGTCGGGCTGGAACGGGTGATCGCCGCGGCGCGCGAGGAGGGGCTGCGGGTCGAGGGCGTGATCTCGACCAGCTTCGGCTGCCCGTATGAGGGCGAGGTGGCACCCGAGCGGGTGCTCGAGATCGCCGCCGCGCTGGCCGCGGCGGGCGCCGCCGAGGTCGGCTTCGGCGACACCACCGGGATGGCCAATCCGCTCCAGGTCCGGGCCTTCTTCGAGCGCGCTGCGGCCGAGCTGCCCGAGGTCGAGCTGACCGCCCACTTCCACAACACCCGCGGCCAGGGCCTGGCCAACGTGCTGGCGGCGCTCGAGGCGGGCTGCGCGTCGTATGAGTCGAGCTTCGGCGAGCTCGGCGGCTGCCCGGTCCCGGCCGGGGCGACGGGCAACATCGCCAGCGAGGACCTGGTCTCGATGCTCGAGGAGATGGGGATCGAGACTGGGGTCGACCTGGCGGCGCTGCTGGCGGCCGCGGCGGAGGCGCAGCGCGTCCTCGGCCGTCCGCTCGGCTCGCACACGCTTCTCGCGGGCCCCGTCGAGTGGCAGCGGTAAGGAGCCGACGCCGCCGTGTTCTCCTCTGTCCTGATCGCCAACCGCGGCGAGATCGCGGTCCGGATCGCCCGCACCCTGCGGCGGCTCGGGATCGAGTCGGTCGCCGTCTACAGCGACGCCGACGCGGAGGCGGTGCACGTGCGGGCGGCCGACCGGGCGCTGCGGATCGGCCCGGCGCCGGCGGCCGAGTCCTATCTCGCGGTCGAGCGGGTGATCGAGGCGGCGCTCGCGAGCGGGGCGGAGGCGATCCACCCGGGCTACGGCTTCCTTTCCGAGCGACCTGAGCTGCCGCTCGCCTGCGCCGAGGCGGGGATCGCGTTCATCGGGCCCGGCGCCAAGGCGATGGCGTTGCTCGGCGACAAGGTCGAGGCCAAGGCGGTGGCCGAGGCGGCGGGGGTACCGGTGCTGCCGGGCCTTGCGGGCGAGAGCCTGACCGACGAGGAGATCACCGCCTGGGTCGCCGAGGCCGAGCTGCCGGTGCTCTTGAAGGCGGCGGCGGGCGGTGGCGGGCGCGGGATGCGGGTGGTGCGCTCGCAGGGGGATCTGGAGGAGGCGATCGCCGCTGCCCGGCGCGAGGCGGTGGCGGCCTTCGGCGACGACCGGCTGCTGGTCGAGCGCTACCTGCAGGGCTCGCGCCACATCGAGGTGCAGCTGATCGCCGACGCGCACGGCAACGCGATCCACCTCGGCGAGCGCGAGTGCAGCCTGCAGCGGCGCCACCAGAAGGTGATCGAGGAGGCGCCCTCGCCGGCGGTCGATCCGGCGCTGCGCGAGCGGATGGGCGCCGCGGCGGTGGCGCTGGCGCGTGCGGCGGGCTACGTCAACGCCGGCACGGTCGAGCTGATCGCCGACCGCGAGGACCCCGAGAGCTTCTACTTCCTCGAGATGAACGCGCGGCTGCAGGTCGAGCACCCGGTGACCGAGGCGGTGACCGGACTCGACCTGGTCGAGCTGCAGCTGCGGGTGGCGGCGGGGGAGGGGCTGCCGCTGTCGCAGGAGGAGGTGCGCCTCGACGGCTGGGCGATCGAGGCGCGGGTCTACGCCGAGGAACCAGGCCGCGGCTTCCTCCCCTCGACCGGCACCGTCGTCGCCTACCGCGAGCCGCCCCCGCGAGCTGTTCCTTCTCCACACCATTCCGGGATAAGGAACAGCTCGGTGCGGGTGGACTCGGGGGTTGCGGAGGGCTCGGTGGTCGGTTCCGACTACGACCCGATGCTGGCCAAGGTGGTCGGCTCGGGGGCGGACCGCGGCGAGGCGCTGGCGGCGCTCGACCGCGCCCTCGGCGAACTGGTCCTGCTCGGTCCCGGCACCAACGTCGCCTACCTGCGGGCGCTGCTGGCGCGGCCCGAGGTGCGGGCGGGGGAGATCGACACCGGCCTGATCGAGCGCGTCGGCGAGCAGATCGCGCCGCCGCCGATGGCGCCGGACGTTCCCGCCGCCGCGCTCGAAGCGCTGCTCGACCCCGACCCGAGCGACCCCTGGGCCGCCGCCGACGGCTGGCGGATCGCCGGCGCCGGTCCGGTCCGCGCCATCCTCACCGGCCCCGACGGCGACCTCGAGGTCGAGCTCGTGCCGCCCGCGCCGCCCGCCGAAGCCGAGGTTGCCTTTTCCGTCGATATGCGACGGAAAAGGCAACCTCTCGGCGGAGCGGCGCGCGGATTTGAGGTGGTGCGCGTGGCCGGAGCGGTCTGGGTCCTCGACGGGCGCGCGGAGCCGGTGCGGTTCGAGCTCGCCGACGAGGATCGCGAGCACGGCGAAGCCGCCGCCCACGGCGGCTCGCTCGAGGCGCCGATGCCGGGCACCGTTATCGCCGTCCGCCGCCAGGCCGGCGAGGCGGTCGCGGAGGGCGAGGTGCTGGTCGTGGTCGAGTCGATGAAGATGGAGCTGGCGGTGCAGAGCCCGGCGGCGGGAACGGTGGCCGAGGTGCTGGTCGCCGCCGGCGAGCAGGTCGAGCGCGGCCAGACCCTGGTCCTGATGGGAGAGGACGGCGCGATGGGCGCGGACGGAGGTCCCGGATGAGCACCGTCTTGCGCACCCACGCGGTGCCCGGCAGCGAGGAGTTCGAGCGCAACGAGGCCGCCCACCGCGAGCTCGTCGCCGACCTCCGCGGCCGGCTCGAGCGCGCCGGGCTGGGCGGCGGCGAGGAGTCGCGCCGGCGCCACGTCGAGCGCGGCAAGCTCTTGCCGCGCGAGCGGGTCGAGCGGCTCGCCGACCCGGGGAGCCCGTTCCTCGAGCTGGCCGGCCTCGCCGCCGGGGGCATGTACGACGACGCGGCGCCGGGCGCCGGGGTGATCGCCGGCATCGTCCGCGTCCACGGCCGCGAGCTGGTGGTCGTCGCCAACGACGCCACCGTCAAAGGCGGCACCTACTACCCGATGACCGTGAAGAAGCACCTCCGCGCGCAGGAGATCGCGCTGCAGAACCGGCTTCCCTGCGTCTACCTGGTCGACTCGGGCGGCGCCTTCCTGCCGATGCAGGACGAGGTCTTCCCCGACCGCGAGCACTTCGGCCGCATCTTCTTCAACCAGGCCAACATGTCGGCGCAGGGGATCCCGCAGATCGCCGCGGTGATGGGCTCCTGCACCGCCGGCGGCGCCTACGTGCCGGCGATGAGCGACGAGACGGTGATCGTCCGCGACCAGGGCACGATCTTCCTCGGCGGGCCGCCGCTGGTGAAGGCGGCGATCGGCCAGGAGGTGAGCGCCGAGGAGCTCGGCGGCGGCGAGCTCCACGCCCGCACCTCGGGCGTCGTCGACCACCTCGCCGCCGACGACGCCGACGCGCTGCGGATCGTCCGCTCGATCGTCGCCACCCTGCCGGCCCCCAGCGGGGCGCCGCCCTGGGAGCGGATCCCGGTCGAGGACCCCGTGGTCGACCCCGCGACCCTCTGCGGCGCCGTCCCCACCGACAGCCGCACCCCGTATGACCCGCGCGAGATCCTCGCCCGCCTGCTCGACGGCAGCCGCTTCCACGAGTTCAAGGCCGAGTACGGGACGACCGCCGTCTGCGGCTTCGGCCACGTCTACGGCCACCCGGTCGGGGTCGTCGCCAACCAGGGCATCCTCTTCTCCGAGAGCGCGCTGAAGGTGGCCCACTTCGTCGAGCTCTGCGACCAGCGCGGGGTGCCGCTGCTGTTCCTGCAGAACATCGCCGGCTTCATGGTCGGGACCGAGGTCGAGGCGGGCGGGATCGCCAAGGACGGCGCCAAGATGGTCGCCGCCGTGGCGACCACGCGGGTGCCGAAGCTGACGATGATCGTCGGCGGCTCCTTCGGCGCCGGCAACTACGGGATGTGCGGGCGGGCCTACTCGCCGCGCTTCCTCTGGATGTGGCCGAACGCGCGGATCTCGGTGATGGGCGGCGAGCAGGCGGCGACCGTGATGCGCGAGGTCGGCCAGCCCGAGACCGGCGAGCGGCTGCGCGAGCAGTACGAGCGCCAGGGCAGCCCCTACTACTCGACCGCGCGGCTCTGGGACGACGGCGTGATCGACCCGCTCGACAGCCGGCGCGTCGTCGGCCTCGCGCTCGGCGGCTGCGCCCACGCGCCGCTCGCGCCTCGCGCCGCGCCGGTCTTCAGGATGTAGGGATGGCCGCGGAGGAACGGGCGATCGAGATCGACGGGCGGCGCTTCGCCTGGCACACGATCGGCAGCGGTCCGCCCCTGATCCTCGTCAACGGCTACGCCGGCACCGGCGCGGATTGGGACCCGACCTTCCTCGGCGGCCTCGCCGAGCATCTGGAGGTGATCTGCCCCGACAACCGCGGCATGGGCGGCTCCGAGCTCGGCGAGGAGGAGCTGACGGTCGCGGCGATGGCCGCAGACGTCGAGGCGCTGATGGACGCGCTCGAGATCGAGGCGGCCGCGATCTGTGGCTGGTCGATGGGCGGCTACGTCAGCCAGGCGCTGGCGGAGAGCTCGCCCCAGCGGGTCAGGGCCCTGGCGATGATCGGCACCCACCCGGGCGGCCCCGGGTGCGTGCCGACCGGCGACGCCGAGGCGTTCGCGAAGCTGGTCGACTACTCGGGGACGCCGCGCGAGCAGGCGAGCCGGTTGCTCTCGGTCCTCTTCCCGCCCGAGCAGGCGGCCGCGATCGACGCCGAGTTCGGCGATCTGGTTGCCGCGGCGCGGGCGAAGCTCGACCACCGCGCGCTCGACGCCCAGGAGGCGGCGCTGCTCGCCTGGCGCGACCGCGAGCCGCCGTCGCCGCTGCCCGAGCCGCCGCCAGCGCTCGTCCTCCACGGCCGCCGCGACCGTCTGGTCGCGGCCGGCAACGCGGTGCCGCTGGGCGAGCGCTGGGGGGCGCGGGTCGACGTCTTCGAGGCGAGCGCCCACGCGGCGATGGCGCAGGAGCCGCAGCGGGCGGCGGCGGCGATCGTCGCGGTCGCCAACCCCTCCTAGAGCCTCTTAGCTTGCGCCGCGCCGCGACCCGCAGCAGCAGACGACGCGCGCCGCCGTTGAGCGGCGGCGCGCGCCTTCCGTCACTCGCCGCGCGTTACTTGTGCGACTGCTTGTCGCCTCGGTGCTTCCTGTGCCGCTTTGGCTCCGGCTTCGCCTTCAGCGTCACCTTCACCTTCGCGCCCGCGGCGAGGATCTTGCCCTTGGCGACGCTCTGGCCGACGACCTTGCCGTTCGCGGCGGTCGCGCCCGCGAGCTTCTTCACCCTGCCGATCTTGCAGCCGCCGTGGCGCAGGGCGCTCTTCGCCGAGCTCAGCGAACGACCCTTCAGCTTCGGCACGATGCAGCCGGTGTAGGTGAATTCGTCGGCGCTCGAGAGTTCGCTCGTCCCGGCCACCGTCTTCACCGTAACCGGCTGCGGGCCGCGGTTGGTGAAGGCCGGCACGGTCGCCGTGATCTGGGTTTCCGATTCGACCGTGAAGGCGGCCGCCGGCTGTTCGCCGAACATCACCGCGCTGGCCCCGCCGAGGTCGGTGCCGGTGATCCTCACCTTGGCGCCACCGGTCAGCGGCCCGAAGGCGGGCGAGATCGACTTCACCACCGGCTGCGGCTGGACTTCCGCCGCGAGCTCGATCTCCTTGCCGTCGACGCCCGGCCGCGGCGCCACCGTCGCGCCTTCCAGCGGGGTCGGGAACAGCGACGCGTAGCCCGCCCCGTTGACCGTGGCGACGCCGATCTTGTCGCTGGCGTTGGTCGCGTCGAGGCCGATCAGGTCGCCGGATTTGACCGGGATGCTGGCCGCGAAGGTCTGTACTCCTTCGTTGCTCGGCGTCGCCGGGCTGCTGCTGCCGACCGCGGTGTAGGCGCCGTTGCCGTTCGGCCGCAGCACCCGCAGCGTGAACGGACCGCCGCTCGCGCCCTGCACCCGCCAGCGGACGATCAGCCCGTTGACCGGCGAGCTCAGGTTCGCCCCCTTCTCCGGCAGCGCGGTGTTGAACCACGTCCCGACTTCTTTGAACTCTTCGGGAGCCGAGCCCGGCGGCAGCACGCTGCCGACCGTGATCGTCGTCGCCCCCGCACCCGCAGCGGTCAGCAGCGCCCAAGCAGAGGCCAGCGCCGCGACCGCGAACGTCAGTCGCTTCCTACCCATCGTTATGTCCCTTCCTCGCGCCGCTCCTTTCTCAGAGCGGCGTCTTGTCCCTGGCTTTCGACCGACTCAAACTCGCCAAGTCAGGGAAAGTTGCGGCACTCGGTGCGTACCGTTCGGCGCCGGCCGTCGCCAGCGCACTCGGTCGGCGCCCCGGCTCTCAGCTCCGGCGCCGGTCGCCGCGGCCCTGGCGGCGGTCGGGTTGCTGTCGCCGCTCCGGCTGCTGCGCGATCCGGTGCAGCCCCCTGCCGCTCTCGGTGATCTGCGCGGTGCCGTCCTCGAGCGTCACCGCGCCCGCCTCCGCCAGCGCCTCGCAGTGGTAGGTGACCCGCGGCAGCGGCAGGTCGAGCGCCCTCGCGTAGGTCGCCAGCTCGAGGCGCTTGCCGTCGGCGAGCGCGTCGAGCAGCTGGACCCGCAGGGGGTGGCGGATCGCGACGGTCTCGAGCCGTTCCATCGCCCTCCGTTCTATCGCGCCGGGCGGCCGAATTCCAAGCAGGGCGGACGGAGGACCCGGGAACGGTCGTTTTCCGCCTCCCTGATCGGGTAGCCGAGGCCGATTTCCGAGTGCCTCAAACCGCCTGGCCCACCATTTCCCGAGGTCACCTCGTTTCGTCGATGCACGCTTGGCGAGAGATTGCCCTCGCCAGAGCGATCAGCCGCTCGACCTGCCCGGTTGCGCCTTGGACCACCAGCTCCTGGCCGTTGGCGGCGAGCTTTAGCCGCAGTCCGCTGATCACGCCAAGGGCGCCGGCGTCGAGGAACTCACAGGTCGATAGATCCAAGACGATGCAGGAAAGCCCCGATCCGATGGTCTCGGAGAGCAGACGCCGAAGAACATCGGCGCCGGCGAGGTCCAGCTCACCGCTGACGCTTATCCGGCGCGCCTCCGTCCAGATCACCGTCTGCTCGATCTGAAGCGCCACCAGGGAGCGCGAGCCGGCAGCCGACCGAACCGGCTCCTCTCGGCCGCCGATCTTCCTCTCAACCGCAAGCGCGATCAGCTCGAAGCGCCCCATTCCTCGCACGAGGCAACGAGGGCAATGCAGCGGCGGGTCCACGGCCCGGATTCGCAGCCGGCAGTTGGGACACTGCGTCCGTGGCACGAGCGGCTCCCTGCCCCGGCCCTCGGCGACCAGGGGACGGGCCACGTGGTGGGCGTTCAGTCCGATCGTCGAGCTCTTCGGAAGCAATCCCACCTCTCTCTCTCTCTCTCTTGATCGCCATCGTGGATCCGGCGCGGCCGTTGCCTCGAGCCTGACCGGACGACCGTGGCCGACCCCAGCGCACTCCCATCGGTAAGCCGCACGGGCGCTGCTTCAAGCCCGGGGTCCGAGCCCTGGCTCGAGCCCACTTGACAACCCCGCGGCACCGGCCTACCAGGGGCGCAAATGGCCGCCGTCCACAGCGATCGGATCGGAACTCCCGGAGGGCTCCACGAGCGACGGGTGCTCGCCTGGTTGCGCTCGCGCGGGGGCGACGCCCTCGCCGGCCGGGCCGTGTGGTGCGTCGCGGCGCTCTCCGGCGGCCACACGGCCGGCCGGCGCCTGCGGGAGCTGCTGCGCGGCGAGCTCGAGATCGTTCCCTTTGCGGTGGACGCTGCCGAGCCCCCGGCGGAGTTGGCACGGCAGCTCGAGGCGATGTTGGCCGGGGTCCCCTCGCCCCGGTCGCTCGGTGCCGCGGAGCAGGCGGCGTACGCCCGCGGCGCCGAGCTGGCCGAGTCGGCCCTCGGGGGAAGGGTGCGCCCGGGGGACGTCGTCGTTCTCCACGACTGCTTCACCGTCTCCTTCGCGGCGGCGCTGCGGGACCGCGGGGCGCATGCGATTTGGCATCTGCGCAGGCAGAGCGGATCGCCATCGCCCTGTGTCAGGGCGGCGATCGACTTTCTCGACCGCGCCGGCGGCGCCGCTGTCGACGCGGTGGTGATCGACGAGCGCCTGGGAATCGACGGCCCGGAGCGGGTCACCGCCCTTGTCCCCGCCGCCGGCCTGCTCGACGTCCGCGAGGTATCGCCGGGGGGCGACGCGGCGCGCGCCGAACGGGTGGCGCTCGCCTGGACCAGCCTGCTCGGCGACATCGTCGAGGAGGACCGGACCGATCACGTCGGCGGCACGATCCAGGTGCGGCCGGTGGTCGCCGCTCGCTGAGCGCATGGGGACCGCCGAGCCGACCGAGGTCGCCGAGACCCCCGACCGCGAAGGCGCCTACCCGCGACTCAGCGAGGGGCAGATCGAGGCGCTGACGGCGCGCGGCCGCCGCTCGCGGACCACGGTCGGGGAGTTCCTCTACCGCCAGGGCGACTCTCGCTATGACTTCTTCGTGGTCCTCGAGGGCCTGGTCTCCGCCCACGTCGACGCCGAGGGGCTCGAGCCCGCGATCGCCGTCCACGGCCCACGCCGCTTCCTCGGCGAGCTCAGCCTGCTCACCGGCCAGCCGGCCCTCTACACGACGGTCGTGCGCGAGGCCGGGGAGGTCCTCCGGGCCGCCCCGGAGACGCTGCGGCAGCTGGTCGGCGAAGATCCCGCGCTCGGCGACCTCGTGCTGCGTGCCTTCCTGCTGCGTCGCGAGCTGCTCAGCGGCCTCGGCGCGGGCCTGAAGATCGTCGGCTCGCGCTACCTCCCGGACAGCCGCCGCCTCTGCGACTTCGCTGCCCGCAACCGGCTGCCGTTCCGCTGGATCGACCTCGAGCGCGACCCGAATGCCGAGGCGCTGCTCGAGCGGCTAGGGGTCCTGCCGGAGGAGACCCCGGTCGTCATCTGGGGCAGCCGGGTCTGGCGCAACCCGGGCAACGCCGAGCTGGCGGCGGCGGTCGGGATGCGCGAGGAGCCGCCGCGCGACCGGGTCAGCGACCTCCTCGTCGTCGGCGCCGGGCCGGCGGGCCTGGCGGCGGCGGTCTACGGGGCCTCCGAGGGAATGCTCACCGTGGCCCTCGACGGAATCGCCGTCGGCGGCCAGGCCAGCACCTCCTCGCGGATCGAGAACTACCTCGGCTTCCCGTCGGGGATCTCCGGCGCCGAGCTGGCCGAACGAGCGACGATCCAAGCCCGCAAGTTCGGCGCCCGGATCGCCGTCGGCGCCGCCGCCGTCGGGCTCGAGCGCCGCGACGGCACCCACGCGATCACGCTCGAAGACGGGACGACGCTGGAGACGCGGGCGCTGCTGATCGCCAGCGGGGCCCGTTATCGCCGCCTCGCGGTCGAGCGGCTCGAGCAGTTCGAGGGGAGCAGCGTCCACTACGAGGCGACCTTCATGGAGGAGCAGCTCTGCGTCGGCGCTCCGGTCGCGGTGGTCGGCGGCGGCAACTCGGCCGGGCAGGCAACCGCCTTCCTCTCGCGCCGCGCCAGCAAGGTCTACCTGCTGCTCCGCCACGGCGAGCTGACCCGCGACATGTCGCGCTACCTCGCCGAGCGGATCGAGAGCCTGCCCAAGGTCGAGGTGCTCCGCAAGACCGAGATCCGCGAGCTGCTCGGCGAGGACTCCCTCGACGGCATCCTCGTCGAGGACCTGGAGAGCGGCGAGCGCCGCCGCCTCGAGGTCCGCGAGCTGTTCGTCTTCATCGGCGCCGAACCGTGCACCGGCTGGCTTGAGGACGTCGTCCCGCTCGATCATCGCGGTTACGTCCTCACCGGGGCGGCCGCGGCGGCGGAGAGCCGCAACGGCGAGGCGCCGCCCGCCCTGCTCGAAACCGACGTGCCGGGAATTCTCGCCGCCGGTGACGTCCGTGCCGGCTCGATCAAGCGCGTCGCCTCGGCCGTCGGCGAGGGGGCGATGGCGGTGCGCCTCGTCCACCTCCACCTCAACCCCTGAGCGGCGGGCGCAGGTGGGAGCCGTGCGGGCGCCCACCTGCCCTCCGCATCGTTATGAGCTCTCCTCCGACTCCTCGTCGCCGCCGACCGTGACCTTGCGCGGTTTCGCCCGCTCCGGCTTCGGGATCTCGACGAGCATCACGCCGCTCTCGAGGCGCGCGTCGACCCGCTCGGGATCGACGTCGTTGGGCAGCGCGACGCGGATCTCGAATTTGCCGGTGCGGCGGGTGCGATGGCGAAGCACGCCAACCCGCTCGCGCTCCTTGATCTCGCCGGTGATCAGCAGCTCGCCGTCGCGCACTTCGACGTCGACGTCCTTGCGCTTCACCCCCGGCAGCTCAGCCTCGACGATCCAGGCCTCCTCGGTCTCCTCGATGTCGAAGCGCGGTATGAACGCGGTCTGGCCGTTCGGCATCGTGTTCCCGAAAACCCCTTGGATCAGCTCGCGGAAGGGATCCCATTGCTCGACCGCCAGCGGGGCACCGGCGGAGCGACGTACTGGCAGTGCCATGTTTCCTCCTGTTCGTAGGACTGCTTGCCGTCCAACTCATCGGTAGGCCCGGGGGCGCCGTTGTCGAGATCTTGATCCGTTCCCGGCCCGCCCTACCAAGCCGAGTGACCGGCAACCGCCGGTCGTCCCCGAGACGAGGAGTTGGTGGAGATGACAGACCGAGAAGGCGCGCCGCGCAACGGGATCGGCAGCGAACCCCGCCGTGCGGTCGCCTCCTTCAAGACCTACGCCGAGGCGGAGCGCGCCGTCGACCACCTGTCCGACCAGAAATTCCCGGTCGAGAGGGTCGCGATCGTCGCCCGTGACCTGAAGCTGGTCGAGCAGGTGACCGGCCGCCGCGGCTACCTCGAGGCGACGCTGCAGGGCCTGGCCTCCGGCGCCCTGATCGGCGTCCTGATCGGCTGGCTGTTCGGCATCTTCAACTGGTTCGAACCGATCACCTCCGCGTTCTGGCTGGCGATCGACGGCCTCTGGTTCGGGGCCCTGGTGGGGGCGCTGTTCGGCCTGCTCCTGCACGCCCTGAGCCGCGGCCGGCGCAATTTCGACTCGGTCGGCGGCCTCAGCGCTGACCGCTACGAGGTTCTGGTCGACGACGAGGCGGCCGCCGAGGCGGCGCGCCTGCTCGCCCAGCTTCGGAGCCCCGGCCCGGCCGCGACCTCGGCCGAAGGCGCGGCCGGATCGGAGACGGCGAGGGCCCGCGCCCGGCGCTAGAGCGCAGCAACGGCTACCTCACCGCAGCGTCAGGTGGCCAGGCGGCTGCCTGGCGGAGCTTGCCGAGAGCGCGCTCCTCCAGTTGCCGTATCCGCTCGACGCTGAGGTCGAACTCCCGGCCGATCTCCCGCAGCGTTTGCTGCCGACAGTCGATCCCGTAATGCGCGAAGACGATGCGGCGCTCGCGGTCGTCGAGGCCGGCGGCGAGATCCGGGATGCACTCGCCGTCGACCAGGTCGATTACCCGTTCGCAGTCCTCCTCGGTGGCCGGATCGGCGAGTCGCTCGACGAATGACGTCGCCATTCCCTCCTCGCCGGGAAGTCGCGCCTGCAGACTGCTCGGGGCGCGCTCGACGGAAGCCAGGTGCTGGACCTGCTCGAGCGGCATCCGGGTGGTCTCGGCCAGCTCGGAGTCGGAGGGCTCGCGTCGGTTCGCCTGGACGAAGGCGGAGCGCGCCCGCTTCATCTGGACGAGGTTGCGGGCCGCCCGGTCGGAGAGGACGACGGGACTGGTCAGCTCGGCGACGAGCTGCTGCATCGCCTGCCGAACCCACCACGAAGCGTAGGCCCAGAACGGCGTCTCGTAGCGCTGGTCGTAGCGCCGTGCCGCGCGCAGCAGGCCGACGACCCCCTCTTGCCGCAGCTCCCGGCGTTCGAGGCTGCGGAAGCCCCGGTAACGGTTCGCGACCCCGTCGATCGCCGGCATGAACGCCGTCACCAGTTCCTCGGTGGCGATCCGGTCGCCGGCCTCGGTCCCGGCGAGAAGGTGGCGCTCTCGGGCCATGGGGAGAGGCAAGCTCACTGGATGCGCCTCGTCGCGCATGCGCCCTTCTTCCTCCGACGTGGTGGTCCGTGGACCGGGCGACGCTTACCGGAGCGGCCGGACCATCGGACCGCCACCCAGTACCCCTCTTCTAGCTTCCCTCAGAAGCCGGCCCTAAACCTCTTGACGGCGACCTTCGCCGCCCTACTTGGATGTGTGCAAGCTTGCGATAGGCCCGGGCACCCGGGTCCGAGAGGAGGCCACGATGGCAAAGGCGGTCGGAATCGACCTCGGGACGACGAACTCGGTCGTCGCCGCGACGATGGAGGGTGGACAGGCCGAGGTGATCCCGAACTCCGAGGGCTCGCGGACGACGCCGTCGGTGGTCGCCTTCACCGAGGACGGCGAGCGGCTGGTCGGCCAGGTCGCCAAGCGCCAGGCGATCCTCAACCCGGAGGCGACGATCTACTCGGCCAAGCGCTTCATCGGCCGCAAATGGGACGAAGTCGAGGCCGAGATCGAGACCGTCCCCTACAGGGTCGTCAAGGGGCCCAGCGACGCGGTCCGCTTCGAGGTGCGCGGAAAGCAGTACGCGCCGGAGGAGATCTCGGCCGCGGTGCTGCGCAAGCTGGCCGACGACGCGGCCAAGTTCCTCGGCGAAAAAGTCACCGAGGCGGTGATCACCGTCCCGGCCTATTTCAACGACGCACAGCGCCAAGCGACCAAAGACGCCGGCAAAATCGCCGGCCTCGAGGTGCTGCGGATCATCAACGAGCCGACCGCGGCTGCTCTCGCCTACGGCCTCGACAAGAAAGGCTCCGAGACCGTCCTCGTCTTCGATCTCGGCGGTGGCACCTTCGACGTCTCGCTGCTCGAAGTCGGCGACGGGGTGATCGAGGTGCGGGCGACCAGCGGCGACGGCCACCTTGGCGGCGACGACTTCGACAAACGGATCGTCGACTGGCTGGCCGAAGAATTCAAAAAGGACCAGGGGATCGACCTGGCGGCGGACCCGCAGGCGCTGCAGCGACTCTACGAAGGCGCCGAGCGGGCCAAGGTCGAGCTCTCCTCGACCACCCAGACCCAGGTCAACCTGCCGTTCATCACCGCCGACGCCTCCGGTCCGAAGCACCTCAACCTGACGCTCAACCGCTCGAAGTTCGAGCAGCTGGTCGAGGACCTGGTCGAGCGCACCCGGGGGCCGGTCGAACAGGCGCTCAAAGACGCCGGCCTCAGCGCCGACGGGATCGACGAGGTGATCCTGGTCGGCGGCTCGACCCGGATCCCGAAAGTCCAGGACCTGGTGCGAAAACTGACCGGCGGCAAGGACCCGAACCAGACGGTCAACCCGGACGAGGTGGTGGCGATCGGCGCCGCCCTGCAGGCCGGGGTGCTGAAAGGAGAGGTCGAGGACGTGGTGCTGCTCGACGTCACCCCGCTCTCGCTCGGGCTGGAGACGATGGGCGGCGTGATGACCAAGGTGATCGAGCGCAACACGACGATCCCGGCCCGGCGGACCGAGGTCTTCTCGACCGCCGAGGACAACCAGACCGCGGTCGACATCGTCGTCCTCCAGGGCGAGCGCGAGATGGCCAGTGACAACCGCCAGCTGGCCAAATTCCGGCTCGAAGGAATCCGCCCGGCGCCACGCGGCGAGCCGCAGGTCGAGGTCACCTTCGACATCGACGCGAACGGGATCCTCAACGTCTCGGCGCGCGACAAAGACACCGGCACCGAACAGCAGGTGACGATCACCGAAACGACCAACCTCGACAGCTCCGAGATCGAGCGGATGATCAAGGAAGCCGAAGAACACGCGGCCGAAGACCGCCAGCGGCGCGAAGAAGTCGACGCCCGCAACGAGCTCGACGCCTTCGCCCACCGGGTCGAGCGGCAGCTCGAGGAGCTCGGCGACCGGGTGCCGGTCAACCAGCGGGAGCAGGCCGAGGCGCTGGTCCGCGACGCGCGGGCGGCGATCGAGGAGCAGGCCGGTCTCGACCGCGTGCGGCCGCTGGCCTCCGACCTGCAGCAGATGGTCCAGGCGCTGCAGAGCGCCGGGGCGACGGCCGGCCCCGCGGACGGCGGCAATGGCGGCGGCGAGGGCCAGCCGGCGGCCGAGGAGGAGGAAGTCGTCGATGCCGAGTTCACGCGTGAGTGAGCAGGAGCGCCAGGCGGGTCAGGCCGAGGGAGCGGCGCAGGTGGCCGACCAGGAGTCGGGCGGCGGGCAGCCGCCGCCAGGCGACGACGAGCGCTACCTGCGCGCCCTCGCCGACCTCGAGAACTACCGCAAGCGCTCGGCGCAGGAAGTGGAGCGCCGGGTCACCGAAGAGGCCGAGCGGCTGCTGCTCGACTGGATCGAGGCGGTCGACAGCGTCGACCGAGCGCTGGGGATGCAGCCCTCCGACGGGCTGCGCAGAGTCCTCGAGCAGATGGAGGCGATCCTCGCCCGGCAGGGCGTCGAACGGGTGGGCGCCGTGGGCGACCGCTTCGATCCTGAGCTGCACGAGGCGATTTCGGTCCAGGAGAGCGACGAGGTCCCCGACCGGAGCGTGCTCGACGTCGCCCGCTCGGGCTATCGCCGCGGCGAGCGGGTGCTGCGCCCGGCGCAGGTGGTGGTCTCGCGGCGAGGCGGCGGCTCCGAGCGGGAGCGGCAGCCCGGCGGAGAAGGCGAGGACTGATTGGCGGTCGGCTTTCGCGACTACTACGAGGCACTGGGCGTCCCGCGCGGCGCCAGCGACGAGGAGATCCGGAGCGCGTACCGCAAACTCGCCCGCGAATACCACCCAGACGTCAACAAGGATCCTGGCGCCGACGACCGCTTCAAAGAGGTCTCGGAGGCCTACGAGGTCCTGCGCGACCCCGAGAAGCGGGAGAAATACGACCGCCTCGGGGCGAACTGGAAAGCCGGCGAGGACGTCAGCGGCGCCTCTGGGTTCGGCGGCGCCGCCGGGTTCGGCGGCGGCTTCGGGGCCGGCGACGGCCAGGGATTCGGCGACGGCGCCGGCTTCAGCGACTTCTTCGAGAGCTTTTTCGGCGGCCGCCGGGGGGCCTCCCGGGGCGGCGGGTTCGAAGGCTTTTCGATGCGGGGCGGCGACCAGGAGGCGACGCTCGAGGTCACCCTCGAGGAGGCGGCCCGCGGCGGCAAACGGAAAATCTCGCTCGCCGACGGCCGCGATTTCGAGGTGCGGATCCCGCCCGGCGTGCGCGACGGTCAGAAAATCCGCCTCGCCGGCCAGGGTGGGGAGGGGGCGAGCGGCGGCCCGGCGGGTGACCTCTACCTGCGGGTGCGGATCAAACGCGACCCGCGGTTCCGGCGCGAAGGCGACGACCTCGTGGTCGAGGTCCCGGTCGCGCCCTGGGAGGCGGCGCTCGGCGCCACGGTTCCCGTCCCGACCCTCGACGGCAGCGCCAGGGTCAAAGTCCCGGCCGGTTCCTCCAGCGGCCGCCGTCTGCGGCTGAAAGGCGAGGGAATGCCGGGCCCGGGCGGACGCAAAGGCGATCTCTACGCGAGCGTCAGGATCGTCGTTCCGAAGAAACTCGAGCAGCGCGAACGCGAGCTGTTCGAGGAGCTGGCGGCGGTCTCGCGGTTCGACCCGAGGCAGGGGCGCCGATGACCCCCGCAACGGCGCTCGTCCTCGCCGACGCCCGGGCGCTGGCCCGCCGCTCCGGCCTGCATCCCGACCTGGTGCGGCGGCTGATCGCGCTCGACGCCGTCGACCCGCTCGACTGGGACGCCGCGGCGCGCCTGGCGCGGCTTGAGCGCCTGCGCCACGACCTCGGCCTCAACGTCGCCGGCGCGGCGCTCGCCTGCGACCTGCTGGAGCGGATCGAGGAGCTGGAAGCGCGGCGGCGCTAGTCGCCGCGCGATATCGCCATGGCGGCGGTGAAGCTGGGGCTGATCGTCTCGCCGGCAATCGACCAGCTGGCGGCCGACGAGCTGGCGGCGGAGGTCGGCTTTGCCCTCGGCGAGCGCTACCCCGAGGTCGAGTGGGAGCTGGAGGTGCTCACCGACCCGCTGGCCGAGCCGCCGGCCCACCTGACCGAGCTCGTCTCCGCCGTCCGCCGCCTGCTGCTCGAGGCCGACTGGGACCTGGCGGTGGCGATCACCGAGCTGCCTCTGCGGCTCGCCCACCGGACCCTGCTCAGTCACGTCAGCCGCACCCACGGCGTGGCCCTGGTCTCGCTGCCGGCGCTCGGCGTGCTGCGCCGCCGCCGCCGTCTCTTCGACGTCGTCGCCGACGCGGTCGGGACGCTGGTTGGCGACCCCGAGCGTGGCCGCGCCGCCCGGTCGACCGGTGCCCGGCTCGCGGTCGAGCGCCGCCTCGCCGAGCTTGCCGGCGACGTCGATGACGACGACGACGGGGGCGCCGCCTACGTCGCCCGGGTGATCAGCGGCAACCTGCGACTCCTGGCCGGGATGGTCGGCGCCAATCACCCCTGGCGGCTGGTCGGGAGGCTCTGGCGGGCGATGCTGGCGGCGGTCGCGGCGGTCGCCTTCGGCTTGATCCAGTTCGAAGTCTGGAGGATCGCCGCAAGCCTCGGCCCGCTGCGACTGGCGATCGCCGCCCTCGCCTCGATCGTCGCCGCCTCACTGACCCTGATCGTCGGCCACGGCCTCTGGGAGCGGGCACCCGACTCACGCGTGCGCGAGCAGGTGACTCTGTTCAACCTGGCGACCACCGCAACGGTCGTGTTCGGAGTCACCGCGCTCTACCTCTTCGTCTTCGTTGCCAGCCTGCTCGGCGCCCTCCTGCTGATCGAACCATCCCTTCTCTCGGAAGCGCTGGGGCGAGACGCGGACGCCTCCGACTACGCGCGCCTCGCCTGGCTCTCGAGCACCCTGGGGACGATTGGCGGCGCCCTGGGGGCGACCCTGGAGACCGACGAGGCGGTCCGCGAGGCCGCCTACGCCCACCGACCGAGCGGCGAGAACGGGCGATAGCCGCCGGCGGCCCATTTGGCTTGGGTGCCAAAACGCAGCAAATGCTGGCCCCAAGCGATGCCGGAGGAGGGACTCGAACCCCCGACACGCGGATTATGATTCGCGCCAGCCGAGCATTGCTGCGGTTTCTCCGGTGCCGCCCGTTCTGCCACGTGCTCTCCGTTCTGCCGGAACTCCTGAGTTCGGTCCACCGCTCGGTCCACGGTTGTCACCGCGCCTGAAGCGGAAGGAGGGGAGAGATTGAAGCCTTTCGCGCCTTGATGTCTAGATAGGTCAGCGGCCCGAACGCTGGCGTAAGCTAGAGAGGAGCGGTATGGCAGATGTAAAGGAAATCGAGCTGGTCTTCGAGCCCCAGGACGAGGGCGGTTACCACGTCTACGCGCCCGACCTTCCCGGTCTTCACACCCAGGGCGAGGACATGGACGACGCGATGGCGAACGCCAGCGAGGCGGTCGCCCTCTACGTCGAGGGTCTGCGCGAAGACGGCGAATCGCTCGACAGCGGCGTGATCCGCCGCTCGATTCCCCTCCCGGCGTGAGTCCGCGCCAGCCGGTCGTCTCCGGCGAGCGCCTGATCAAGGCGCTGCGCAAGGACGGTTGGGAAGTCGTCCGCCAACGCGGCAGCCACGTCCGCTTGAAGAAGACCGGGCGCCGGCACGCCCTCGTTGTCCCCCTGCACCGGGAACTTCGTCGCGGCACGCTTGCCGGCATTTTGCGTGATGCCGACCTCAGCGCCGAGGATCTGCGGCGGCTGCTCGACACCTAGACCGGCCAGCGCTCTTGGATTGCCTCGTCACTTGAGAAGACCGCCCGTAGCTCGCTGTCTTCAATACAGCGCTTGACGGCCTTTCGAAGCGATCCTGGAGAAGCGCTACTTCGGCGAGTTTGGAGAGGTCTCCTTTGGACTCTGGGCCTGGCGGCCCCGGAGTCTCCATCTCGCTAGGAGTTGGCGGTGCGAAGAGCGACACCCGAGAACCATGAACCCACTCCGAGCGAGCCTTGTACATGCGCTCACAGAAATGCTGATCGATACCGTCGACCCCAAGCTCCTCGGCCAAGGCTGCCGCGCGGCGCTTGAAGTTCCGAGTGAATTTCGTTTGCTCGACCGTCAGGAGTGACTCTAAGCCGCTGACGACGAAGGACAGCACGAGATCGGCCCAACGTAGCCTCGGAGCGAAATCGGTTCGCCAGATCGCGCGGTTGACCCGACTCGGCATGTCGTCGCCGATCTCCCAGAAGCTGGCTAGTAGGCCAGCGAGTTCTTCAGCTTCAGGGCCAGCGAGATACTCACGGTGGCGATGGAGGCGCCAGATGATCGTGGCTTCCTGCCAGGGCAGATAGACAACCTGCTGTTCCCCGTCCTCATAGTCATTGATCCGCGCGGCGTACTGCATCGAGAAGCCGTTGTCTCGGATGAGGCGGCTTAGGGAGAGCGCGTCACCGAGAACGCCGTCTGGGTCCCACCGATATGGATGGTCGTCGTGCTCAGATGCCGGCAGGGATCGAACGAAGGAGTAGACCTGATTTGGGGCGCCGACCGGGAAGAAGAAGTGGCCGCGAGGTTGACAGGCGAACTGGACCAGTTGAGCGTCATCGCGGTTCAGATGTTCCAGGTGGACACTCGGCCGAGGGCGACGGCACCGACCCGGTTGTCCGGCTCGCGGTGATGTCGCATCCACTGTGCCGCGCCGACTGGTGGATTTTCCCGGAAGTCGTCCAAGTCTCCTTGGTCATTGCCTTTGACGCAGACGATTACGTCACGGACCCCGGTGACCGGCGCCTGAGTGGGGGGTCCGGCCGATCCCAAGCCCTCGTTGAACTTTGCGCTGAACCGCAGCTCGTTCTCCTCGGTGCCCGCCATCATCGCGAGTATCGCAACGCGACGGCGGACGAGGCCACGGGAATTCAGCACCGGTGATGTCGGGCGCCCTCTTGATCGATCGCGATGGGTAGGACCTGGGTCTCGCCGCTTTACACCGCATAGAAATCGTCGCACCTTCCGCGACGCTCGACGAAGGCAATCCCAACCTAATTGGAGTCATCCGCCTTGCGAGTGACAATCAACAGATGCCGCAACTGTTCAGTGGACTCACGGTGCCGAGGTGGTGGATGGCGGACTCCGGATTGATCTTGCCCTCCTCCGTGAGGGACCTCCACGTGCAGGAGTCCCCAGGCCAAACGACGCGTTTCGATGGTCTGCTTACCGCCGAGCGACACAGGCCGCTTGGCAATGTCGGCGTCTATGCGACTCCGGAGGCGATGAACATCGCTCAACTTCCCTTCGCCGAGTTCAAAGCGACCATCGGCGAAGTTCCACTCGGCATGATTCTGCCTGTCATCTGTCACCTCCAGGCGGTGCTTCACAAGAACGGAATGGATCCCCGCGTCCAGCTTGGCCTCGCGGCCGGCCTCTTCAACGGCACGGCGGCCTTCCCACCCTTGGCCCGATTTATAGACAGCGTCTACGGCGAGCGGGTCGCTTTCTGTGAGCAGGCTTTGACGCTTCTCCAGCATCTGACGATCCTCAATTGCGAGGAAGAGCCGACGGGCCTCACCCATTCCGAATATGCCGCACGCATCCGCAGCGGGATCTTCTTCGCTCCCGGCTTCCTTGAGTCGCATGGCGCACCGGACCCCGAGGATCGGGGGGACTGGTTGAGTCACGTGACTCAGCTCTTCGACTTCAACGGCAGCCCCGTCTTCGGAAATGCGATGGGACGCACTTGGGCAATCTTCGGCTGCCTTCACCGAGAGGCTTCAGACATCTGCCCCGCGGTCCCGCTCGATAAATGGCTGCGCGAGGACTACGGACTTGGTCTGGAGCAGCAGATGTCCCTCGGCTTTGTGCTCTACGCACATCTCGTGGCGACGGATGAATTGGAGGACGCGTTCGACCACATGCTGACCTCTGAGTCCCTTGGCGGCATCTTCGGCAGCTTGGGCTTCTCCGAAGAGGAGCGGGTCGCGGCTGAGGGGCTGATCGCGGCGCCGCCGTCCTGGTTCCGCGACCAGGTCGAAGGCCAGAGTGTCGAGCAGCTCTCGTGGAACAGGGTTCCCTTTATGCGGCGACCGTTTGTCCGCCTGCCCTCAGGTCAGTATCTCTTGCAGTCCCCGCAGGCCCTAATGAGTTGGATCGCCGACGGCATCCACTACCGCTGCCTCGACTCCGCGATCGCGCGTGAAGCCGTCTCCGCCTACACCACGCGGCTCGGCAAGTTGACCGAGCGCTACGTTCTCGAGCTCGTTGCTTCGGCCCACAAAGAGCCACGCCTGCCAGGTGCCGGCAAGGTCTTCGGGGACAAGAAGTTCGGCCGAGGCATCGACAGCAGCGACGTCACCGTGACCTACCCGAATGAGGTCATCCTGATGGAGGTCGCGAGTCATCGGCTAACCGTCGGATCCAGGTGCGACGGCGACCAGGAGGCACTCGAATACGACCTGAAGGAGATGGTTGGGCGTCGACCTAAGCAGTTGCGCCGCTCGATCGACGCCATCAAGCCGATCAGTCCCGGTCGGGCCGCAACGCTCCGCTTCGACCGCCTCGACTCGGGCCGCATTGCCAGGTTCTGGCCGCTGATCGTCACGATGACCCCGATCCATTGGTCCCCGCTGTTGGAAGAGTTCCTCGCGCCGAGCCTGGCTGAACTCGATGGCCGCAATGATGTGGAGGCGTTGGACGTTCTCGCCGTCGAAGACCTCGAGACCCTTGTTGCGATCACCGAGGAGACCGGGCAGCCTCTGGCAGACCTACTTGCGGCCAAGCAGGAAGCCATGGGCGCCCATGCGGACGTCAGAACTTGGATCAGCCGAGACCGCTTCGTCCCGAACATCGCTAGACCGAGCTACCTAGACCACGCGCTCAAGGAGGTTATGAATGTCGCGACGAGACTCCTCGGCTTGGAGGGCGTAGAGACCGAATCGGTTGCATAGGCCAATTTGAGCGAAACTAGGGCCAACTCGAACCGACTCAGACCGCTTGACAAGCCCAAAAGACAGCTTGGGTCAACCCCCTCTAGAAACCTCATAACCCGAAGGTCGCAGGTTTGAATCCTGCCGCTAAAAGGCCCCGGAAACGAGGCCTTTTACTTCTCCCCCGGCACAGTGGGTACAGCGCTGGCGCGCCGCGGATCACGCGGGGCGACCACCCTGTCCACAACTGGGACGGCCAGCGCGACGTCGGAGACAGTTCATAGCGTCTTCTGTATAGGTTGTGACTCTTTACCGTAAGGGGCTTGACAGATATGTCATCATGCCTTGCATGAACGAACTTCCGTCGGACCACCACCGTCTTCTCCTCGACCAGCTCGATCAGGCGACGCGTCGCCTGGCCGGAGATGTGGGTCCGCGCGAGGACGAGCAGAAGCGTCGCGACGACGCGATCATCGAGTTGATCCGGCTCGGCGTACCGCGGGCCGTTGTCGCCAAGCTCACTGGCCTAACCCGCGCAAGGGTCCAGCAGATCATCGATCGGGCTGAGGCACCGGTCGTGGCGGGCGCCGACTGGGAGCATGATGTCGCGCTCCGGAGGATGGTCGAGTACTCGATCCTCGAGCGGCCGGTCCCGTCGGTCGGCGTTGGCATTCGGCGAGAGAGCGTTGCGGGGCCGCACCTCGGCGCGGGCTGGGGCGGCCAGATCAGGCTGACCGATGACGTCGAGCACAACCGCAGCGAGGTCATCTGGGCGCTGGAGCGGCTGATCGAGGGCACGAAGGAGGGCCGCTTCGACGAGCTGTTCACGCTGACTGATGATGAGCGCGACATCGTTCGTGGTTGCCCGCTTGCGGCGTAGCAACGGCGGTCCACATACTCCGCACTGTCAGATCAAACTCGGGGGGAGTTCGGTCCACCGTTGGTCCACCGAAAGACGTTGAAGGCGGGCTTCAAGGAGATTTGGCTCTGCGAAGGGAAATCTGAGCCCTCAGGAAGAGGACTAGAACTCGCAAACCTGCGGATTTTCCGTATAAACGTGCAGAGCGAGCGGCTGGCCGCGAAAAACGGCTCTACAAAAGGGAGTGGCCATGCCGGAGGAGGGACTCGAACCCCCGACACGCGGATTATGATTCCGCTGCAGGGGTTGCGGGTGTCTGCGGCTATTGCCGTTTTTTGGCTCTACGCCGCCATTTGAGCAGGATCGGCGGGATCCTGG
>JBFWMZ010000041.1:0-24723 GCA_050251335.1 Solirubrobacterales bacterium | reverse complement strand
CCGGCGCCGGCGGCGACGAAGACCATGTCGGAGCCCTTCAGCAGGCGCTTGATCTTGTCCTGCTCGCCGAAGGCGCTGCGGTGGCCGACCTCGGGGTCGGCGCCGGCGCCGAGGCCGCGCGTCTGCTCGTCGCCGATGTGGACGGTGACGTCGGCGACGCAGAGCTGCAGCGACTGCAGGTCCGTGTTGACCGCCATGAACTCGATTCCGGGGATGCGGGCGTCGACCATCCGGTTGACCGCGTTGACGCCGGCGCCGCCGACGCCGACGACCTTGATCACCGGCTGGTGCGGCTCGCCCGAGCCGGGCGGCTCGTAGGCGGGCTCCTCGCGCCCGTAGCGCGGCGAGCCCGGCAGGTAGTCCTCGCGGTCGACCCGCGGCCGCGGCTCCTCGGCGAAGACGCGCTTCAGCCGCTCGGGGGCGGCCGGCGCGTTCTCGCTGCCGACCGGCTGCTCGGCCTCCTGGTCGTAGAAGTGATCGCTGCTCAGCTCGCGCTGCTCCGGCTCGCGGGCGCGCTCGGCCTCGACCGGCTGCTCTTCGATCGGGCGCGCCTCTTCGGCCGCTCGCTTCGCCTCGGCCGGATCCTCGCGGCCGTAGCGCGGCGTCGCCGTCTCGCGCGACGCAGGCTCCTCCGGGCGCTCGCCGGGCGCCGACGGCGCATCCATCTCCGGCGGGTCGACCGGCGCGTCGTCGGCGGTCGATCGGAACAGGTCCGAGAGCGGGCCCTCCCGCATGCTCGCCCGCTTGTTACGCCGAGCCATTCGCCAGAACCTCCTTAGCCAGCTCCCGATAGTAGTTCGCGGCGCTAGAGCCGGAATCGTACTTGAGGACGCTGGACCCCTTCACCGGCGCCTCGGCGAATTTGATCGCCTTGCGGATCCGCGAGCGGAAGACGAGGTCGCCGAAGTTTTCCTCGAGGATCTCGACCGCCTCCTTGGCGTGGATCGTCCGGGTGTCGAGCATCGTCGGCAGGATGCCCTCGATGCGGACGTCGGGGTTGAGGTTCTCCTGGATCATTCGAAGCGTGTTCTGCAGCTGGACCAGGCCGCGCATCGACAGATACTCGCACTGGACGGGGACGATCACCTTGTTGGCCGCGGTCAGCGCGTTGATCGTCAGCAGCCCGAGGCTCGGCGGCGTGTCGATGCAGACGAAGTCGTAGTCGGCTTCGACCTCTTTCAGCGCCTTTTCCAGCGTCCGCTCGCGACCGATCTTGGTGCTCATCGCGATCTCGGCGCCGGCCAGGTCGATCGAGGCGACGGCGATGTCGATCTCGCGCTTGACGATCACCTCGGAGATCGGCGCGTCGTTGACCAATACCTCGTAGAGGCTCTTCTCGACCTTGTCGGGGTCGATCCCCTGGCTCATCGTCAGGTTGCCCTGCGGGTCGAGGTCGATGCAGAGGACGCGGTAGCCGGACTCGGCGAAGGCGACGGCCAGGTTGAGGGTGGTCGTCGTCTTGGCGACGCCGCCCTTCTGGTTGGCGAAGGCGATCACTTCCGGGTGGGCGGTCTCGATCTCCTCCTCGGCGGCCTCCTGCTCGTGCCTGATGAAGTCGAGGCGGGTCGGGGCGATCAGGTCGACGGCCCTCATCCGCCCGTCGTCCTCCTCGTCGTGCTCGTCCTCGTCGCCGGCGTTGACCGGCAGCTCGGCGTCCTCGGGCTTCTCGGCCTCCTCGGCGAAGTCGTGCTCCTCCTCGACATAGGACTCCTCCTCGTAGGAGGACTGCCCGAAGCGGCGCTCGGGAACCGCCTGCTCCATCTGCTCGAGCTCCTCGACGATCGGATGCGGCTCCTCGGCGACGGCGGGAGCGCGGTCGGCGGGCGCGTGGTCGACGGCCTCGCGCTCGAAGCGCTCGGGCTCGGGCTCAGGGGGCGGCTGGTTCTTCTTCTTGCGGCTTAGAAATCCCATTGCGCGGATATTCGGATGGAGGCCCGTTTTTCCTGCCGCGAGATGAAATTGCTAGGAATTGCCCGATAGCCGAGCTCCTCGACAAGCGGCTGGTGATCGTCACCGGCAAGGGTGGGGTCGGCAAGACGACGGTCGCGGTGGCGCTCGGGATGCGCGCGGCAGCCGAAGGAAAGCGGACGATCGTCTGCGAGGTCGCAGCCCAGGAGAACGCCTCGCGGATGTTCGACCACGCCCAGGTCGGCTTCCACGAGGTCGAGATGGAGGAGAACCTGTGGTCGATCTCGATCGACCCCGACGAGTCGATGCGCGAGTACGTGCTGCTGCAGCTGAAGGTCCGCGCGATGCGCGACCTGCTGTTCCGCAGCCGCATCTTCAACTACCTGGCGGCCGCCACCCCGGGCCTCAAGGAGCTGGTGACGATCGGCAAGATCTGGGAGCTGGCGCAGCTCGACCGCAAGGTCAAGAGCGGTCGCAAGTACGACCTGGTGATCGTCGACGCGCCGGCCACCGGGCACGGGGTCGGCTTCCTGCAGACGCCCCGCACCTTCGCCTCGATCGCCCGGGTCGGCCCGATCCACAGCCAGGCCCAGACCCTCGACCGCTTCATCACCGACCACGAGAACACCGGCACGGCGATCGTCGCCCTGCCGGAGGAGATGCCGGTCAACGAGTCGGCGGCGCTGGAGAAGGACCTGCGCGACGAGGTCGGGGTCGCCGTCGACCGCGTCTACCTGAACGGCCTCTACCCGGAGCGCTTCAGCAAGGCGGAGGCGGAGCGGCTGGCGGCGCTGGCCGAGGGCGAGGAGGGCGCCACCCGGGCGGCGGCGCGGGCGGCGATCTCCGAGCACAGCCGGGCCCGCTCGCAGCGGGCGCAGCTGGCGCGGCTGCGGCGCCGGGTCGAGGCGCCGGTCAAGTCGCTGCCCTTCCTGTTCGAGCCCGAGCTCGGGCGCGAGGGCGCGCGAACGCTGTCGAAGAGGCTCGGCTGATGGAGCGGGGGCGCTGATGCCACAGCTCGGCGAGATCCTCGAGGGCAAGCAGATCTGCATCTGCGCCGGCTCCGGCGGGGTCGGCAAGACGACGACCTCGGCGGCGATCGCGACCGGGATGGCGATGCGCGGGCTGAAGGTCTGCGTGCTGACCATCGACCCGGCGAAGCGGCTGGCCGACTCGCTCGGGCTGGAGGAGCTCGGCAACGAGGCGCGTCGCGTCGATCCGACCCTGTTCGAGACGCAGGGGATCGAGATGGAGGGCGAGCTGTGGGCGATGATGCTCGACGCGAAGGCGACCTTCGACGAGCTGATCGCCCGCCAGGCGCCGGACGAGGAGTCGCGCGACCGGGTCCTCGAAAACCGCATCTACCAGCAGATCTCGAGCGCCCTCGCCGGCTCGCAGGAGTACATGGCAATGGAGAAGCTGTTCGAGCTGCACTCCGAAGGCGACTACGACCTGCTGGTCCTCGACACGCCGCCGACCCGTAACGCGCTCGACTTCCTCGAGGCGCCGAAACGACTGACCCAGTTCATCGAGGGCAAATCGCTGCGGGTCTTCATGAAGCCGACCGGCTTCGCGGCGCGGGTCGCGGGGCGCGGCGCCAACGTGGCGCTGAGCGTGCTGAAGCGGATCGTCGGCTTTGACCTGATCGCCGACCTGGCCGAGTTCTTCAACGCCTTCAGCGGCATGGTCGACGGCTTCCAGGCGCGGGCCAAGCGGGTCAACAAACTGCTCGCCGACCGCCGCACCTGCTTCCTCGTCGTCTGCGGCCCACAGGGCGAGCCGATCGACGAGGCGGTCTACTTCCACCGCAAGCTGGTTGAGGCGAAGCTCCCGATCGGCGGCGTGATCGTCAACAAGGTCCACTACCCGGCCGAGAAGCTGCGCGGGGCGGACCCCGATGACCTGCCGGCGACGCTCGCCGCCAAGCTCGAGGACGAGGACCTGGCGGCGCGGGTGGCCGAGAACTTCGCCGACTACCAGGCGCTGGCCGAGCGCGACGCGCGCAACATCGCCCACCTGGCCGCCGAGCTGCGGACCTCAGGCGTGATCCGGGTCCCCTACATGGACGAAGACGTCCACGACCTGACCGGCCTGGTCGAGATCAACCGCTACCTCTTCGCCAGCAGCGAGGAGCGCGAAGCGATGGCCGCCGGGCGCGCGTGAGTGACGAGTTGACGGGCCTATGGCGCCGTCAACTCGTCAGCGACGGCCTAGCGCTTGCGGTCGTAGTCGAACTCGAGGTGCGGCACGTCCCAGTCGGAGTCGGGGACCGGGAAGAGGTGGCGGACGCGGGGGGTGTCGATCCGCTCGCGGTGCTGGATGTCGCGGTCTGAGTCATAGGGCGGCGCGGGCCACTCGAGCGACTCGCCGCGGCGCGCCTCGGAGACCTCGTCGAGCCACGGCGTGGCCGTGATCTTGATCTCGTCCTCGGCCGGGATCGGCTCCATGATCCGGGTCTCGTCGGGCATCTCGCGTTCCTCCACTTCCTCGTAGTCCTCTACGTCCGGGGGGAGCTCGAAGTTCGGCATCTCCATTTCCGAGGAGGCTTCGGTGACCTCGATCGGGGCGTCAAAGCTGGGCGGCTCGATCGCCTCGGAGAGCGGTGCCTCCTCGCCCGCCGGCTCTTCGGCGAAGCGCGGCTCGGGCTCCTCCTCCTCGACCGGCGCGGCCACCGAGACGGTGATCTCGGCGTCGCCCTCGGCCAGGCCGGTGGCGATCAGGGTCTCGTCGGCAGCGCCGATCAGGTCGCCGCCGAGCTCGCCGAGCGCCGCCTGGCGCAGCAGCCGGCGCACCCCCTCCTCGGTCCAGGCAGCCAGTTCGAGCGCGTTGGTCAGCGAGCGGCCGTTCATCAGCTCGCGCTCCAGCTCGAGCGCCTCCTCGACCCGCTCGCGCGCCTCGATCCGGTCCATCGAGCCGTCGGCGATCAGCGCCGCGGCGCGCATCGGCAGCGAGGCGCCGACCGGGCCGTGGCCCTCGAGCACCGCGCGCAGGGCGAGCAGATGGTCGGAGAGGCCGTCGAGCGAACTCTCGCGCTCGCAGCCCATCTCGAAGCGGCCGACCGCCCAGCTGAGGGCCGCGTCGGGGTCGGGACGGGACTCGAGCTCGGTCGCGAACTCGGCCAGCTCGGCGGCCTCCTCGTCGCTGAGGCGGTAGCCGCCGGGGCGGGTCGCGGGGGCGCCGGTGGTGATCCGGCGCCAGGTGTCCTCGCCGGTCGGCGCGAACGCGTAGGGGCCGAGGCCGACGCCGCCGCCCTTGAAGAGGCGCATCACGCTGACCAGCTCCTGCAGCTGCCGCAGGGCCGAGTCGGCGCCGCCGTCGGGGTCCTGCTCGGCGACCGCGAGGAATTGGGGCTCCCAGGCGGCTCGGCCCATGCCCTCGCTGCGCATCGCCTCGACCGGCGCTTCGATCGAGTCGGCGCGGACCAGCCGCACCCCGTGGGGAAGCTGCAGCCGCTGGGTCGACATCCGCAGCCCGACCAGCGGCACGACCAGCACGTCGGCATCGTCGGCGTCGCGCGATTCGGCGTCGAGCAGGGCGATCGCCTCCTCGAGCCGGGCGCGGTCGAGGGCGAAGCCGCTGCTCCCTTCCCACAGCTCGGCGAGGAAGCTGGTCAGCAACAGCTCGGCCCGCGCGCCGGGGTCGGCGGGGACGACCTCGCCGCGCAGCTCCAGGTACCCGGCCGCCACCCCGGCCTCGACCACGGCCTCGCGGGCCGGGCCGAAGCCGGGTAGAGCGCACAACTCTTCGGCGTGGGCGATGACGTAGGTGCCCGTGAGAGGGACGTAGCTGAAGAAGCCCGAGTCGTCGGCCTCGGCGGCGACGTCGAAGGGGATCTCGTCCCCTTCGGCGACCAGCGTCGAGAGCCGGGTCGCCGCTTCGGTCGTCAGTCTTTTCAGGGACTCGCTGAGGAGGAAATCGCGCACGGCCCTGGCTTCCTTCTCCCAGGCACGGCTCCTGCGTGTGCACGAGGCCTTGCAGAGCTCAAGTCACGGACCGGCCCACCCCACTTTTGGGCGACCGAAATGGACTTCTGATCTAAACAGCGGCGGCTTCGCCGGCCGCCAGCAGCCAGCGCGTCCCGTAGGCGCGCATGTCGTCGATCAGCGGCACCAGCGCCTCGCCTTTCTCGGTCAAGGCGTACTCGACCCGCGGCGGGACCTCGGGATAGGTGTGCCGCTCGACGATCCCTTCCTCCTCCAGCGCCCGCAGCCGCAGCGACAGCGTCCGCGGGCTGATCCCCTCCAGACTCCGCTCCAGCTCGCAGAAACGGCTGCTCCCCTCGGCCAGATCGCGGATCAGCAGCAGCGTCCACTTGCCGCAGACGACTTCCGCCGTGGCGCAGACAGGACAGGTCGAGTTGGACTCAGCGCTCATAAGCATTCCGGGGGATCAATCCCATGCTTCAACAAGTGTAGCCACATTGCTTCACAAACTGAAGCTTTGGCGGGAAGCCGAATGTACTGCGAATTCCGGGTAGGCGGCGGCTCAACGGAAGGGACTCCGGCGCCGATCCGAATCCAGTGAGGATCGCCCCTGCCCAGAGCCGGAAGCCGAACGACGAGGGCTTCATCCTGATCGAGGTCCTGGTCAGCGCCCTGATCCTGGCGATGGTCGCCGCCGCGGTGCTCGCCGTCCTCAGCTCGACCACCCACTCGGCCGCCTCGGAGCGGCTGCGCTCACAGGCTGCCGCGCTGGCCCAAGAAGACCAGGCGCGCCTCCGCAGCCTCCGCATCTCGACTCTCAACCGGCTCGATGAAAGTCGCGAAAACATCGAACTAGACGGGACCAATTTCACGGTCCGCTCCGAGGGAACCTTCATCAGCGCCGCCACCAACGAAGTCGCCTGCAGCGGCGAAACCTCGGCGACCGACTACGTTCGCATCACCTCGTCGGTGAGCTCCTCCGGCATGAACACCCCGGTGGTGGTCCAGAGCACGGTGGCACCCTCGAACGGATCACTCGACCAGAACCACGGGACCCTCTCCTTCAGCGCCAAGAACGCCCGCGGGCTGCCGCTCTCCGGGGTTTCGATCTCGGGGACCGGCGCCGGCGGGTTCAGCGGCTACACCGACTCGACCGGCTGCGCCAACTTCGCCGATCTGCCGGCCGGCAACTACCAGGTCAAAACTTCCGCCAACGGGATGATCAACATGAAAGGCGAAAGCACGACGACGAAGGAATACGGCGCGCCCGCGGCCGCCACCCAGACCGTCGCGCTGACCTACGACGTCGCGGCGACGATCAAGCCGAGCTTCGTCTATCGGGTCGGCAGCAGCAGCACCTTCGTCGCCGGCAGCGCCGACTCGATCGAGATCTACAACGGCGAATCGGGGAGCCTGGCGAAGACCTACGGCACCGCGGGCGGCACCCGCGCGCCGACGATCGAAGCGCCGACAGTCTTCCCGTTCAAATCGAAAACGACGGTTTACGCCGGCTCCTGCGAAACGAACAACCCAGATCCGAAAGGCGAAGTCCCGGCGAACCGAGCGGCGATGGCCTTCGTCGAACTCCTACCCGGCGGGAAAGCCGAACCGGTGATCCAGCTGCCGGCCCTGAACCTGTTGGTGACCAACGGGTCGACGCCGATCAGCGGCGCCCGTGTGACGACCGTCGATACGAAATGTCCGAGCACGACCAGTGGGGTGAAGCGCGAATACACGACCGAAGCGGGTGGCCACCTGGCGAGGAAAGTCGGCACCCAACTGTTCCCGGACGCGGGCATGCCCTGGGGCGAATACAAGGTCTGCGCCTCGGCGAAGATCGGCTCCACGAACCGCAGGCGCGAAGCGACGGTGAGCGTCAAGAACCTGAGCGAAGAAACGCCGCTCAACCTCAACCTGGCCACGGGCACCGAAGCGAGCTGCCCGTGACACCGCGTCTTGGCGACGAGCGGGGCACGACGCTGGTCGAGCTGATGGTCGGCCTCGCCGCCGGAATGGTCGTGCTCGCCGCTCTCAGCATGCTGATGATTACGACCCTGCGCAGCACCGCCCGGGTCAGCGCCCGGGTCGACGCGACGCAGCGCGCTCGCGTGGCGCTCACGAACCTCACCGAAGAGCTGCACTCGGCCTGCATCCTGCCCCAGATCGTTCCGGTCTTCCCCGAAAGCGGCCGCACCCAGCTGGCCTTCATCCGCGCCTCAGGCCCCGGAGCCTCCGACGTCTCACCGGCGGCGACGAAGACCGTGATCAAATTCGAAAACAAAAAGCTGATCCAGACCGACAGCCCGTGGGTCGGCACCTATCCGAAAGGGTCCGCCGGCGCACCCACCGAAAGGCTGCTGCTCGACGAGGTGGCGCCGATCTCTCCCAGCGGCCCGATTTTCCGCTATTACCGGTTCGCGGGCGGGAAACTCGAAGAGATTCCGCTTGCCGGCACCGGCACCCTCGGCAGCGAAGGCGCCGTGGCCACGATCCAGGTTCAGGTTTCGCTCAACGCAACGCCGACCAGCCGACCCGTTGCCGACGCCGGCGCCGATTCCAGCGTCCAGGCCAGCGCCCCCCTGCGCCTGACGCCGCCCTCGTTCAACGAAACCGCGGCGGCGCGTCCATGCCAGTGAAGACGGGTGGAAACGAGGACGGGTTCACGATGATCGTCACGGTCATCGCGATGTCGGTGCTGTCGCTCCTCACCCTGGTGGCGATCACCGCCGTCAATGGCGACGCCCACCTCACCAGCCGCGACCTGATGCGCAAGCAGGCCTACGAGGCGGCGAAGGCCGGGATCGACGAATACGCCTTCCGCCTCCACACCAATACGGCGTACTGGTCGAAATGCGCGTCCGTCGAAGCGCCCGGCGCGGTCAACCAGATGGGATCGACGACGAACCGCCGGTCCGTCCCCGGAATGCCTGGCGCCGAATACGCGATCGAGCTGATTCCGGCGACCGGACACGGCAGCTGCGACCCGACCAACCTCTCCACCGCCACCGCGAGCATGCTCGAGAGCAACGAACCGTTGAAGGGCACCTTCCGGATTCGCTCCAACGGCTACGTCGGCGACAGCCATGTCGCGATCACCGCGACCTTCAAGCCGGCCAGCTTCCTCGACTACGTCTACTTCACCCAGTACGAGACCTCCGATCCGGCCAGCTACGCAACCGAAGAACTCAAATACGGCGCCGAACAGCAGTGCGAAAAATTCCTTCGCGAGCATCGAACCGAATCGCCTCTGAGGAACAAGGCGGGCCAGGTGATGAACCAGTCCGGCGACGTCTACTTGGGGAACCGGGGGGAAAGGGAAAAGTACTGTACGACCATCTCCTTCGTCAGCGGCGACAACATCAAGGGGCCGATGCATACCAACGACGCCTTCGTGATCTGCGTCAACAATAAATCCCGTCCGATCCTCGGCCGCGGCACCGAAGACCCGATCGAGGTTGGGGCGGGCAGCCCCGGCTTCTACCCGACGAACGAAAACTTCCTCAATTCCGGATCGTCGTGCGGTGGCGAAGCCGAAATCAAGGGTCAGAAACGCCTCAACTCGGCGGTCATCGTGCCGCCCGAAACGAACAGCGCACTTTCGACGATCGCCGAACCTTCCTACCGGTTCTCCGGCGAAGTCTCGATCTGCCTCAACGGGGCGACGATGACGGTCGGCAAAGGCAGATCGTGTAACGAACAGACGCTCCCCTTCCCCACCAACGGTGTCATCTACGTCTCGAGCATTGCCTGCAGTGGCCTGTACACGCCCTTCCTGCTCAGCTACCCGACAGTGCCCTCCGAATGCGGCAACGTCAACATCAGCGGCACCTACTCGAAGCCGCTGACGATCGCCGCAGCCAACGACGTGATCATCTCCGGCGACGTCACCAAGTCGAGCGAAGAAGGCATGCTCGGCCTGATCGCCAATAACTTCATCCGCATCTTCCACCCGGTGAAGCTGCATCCCGAAACCTGCGGCTGGAAAGTGGTCGAAGGCAGCGATCAATGGGTCTGCGAAGAAGACTTGACCCAGACCGGCTGCTATGGCAACGCCTCGGACGCGATCGAAGACGTGAGGATCGAAGCGGCCCTTTTGGCGATCAAACACTCGTTCATCGTCGACAACTACGACTGCGGTGGCGACCTCGGGACGCTCAGCGTCAAGGGAGCCATCGCGCAGAAATTCCGCGGGGCGGTCGGCACCACGGGCCACACGGGCTTCATCAAGGACTACGAATACGACGACCGCCTCAAAACCACCGAGCCTCCGAGCTTCATCCAGCCGGTGAAATCGGAC
The DNA here is from genome assembly GCA_050251335.1 of Solirubrobacterales bacterium. GTDB lineage: Bacteria > Actinomycetota > Thermoleophilia > Solirubrobacterales > 70-9 > VAYN01. Next base: position 14,598 of record JBFWMZ010000041.1, on the reverse strand, counting down.
TGGGTGATCGGCCGCGAGACGACCGAATGAGGCGACGAATGTTCTTCGAGTTCTAGGTAGGCCGAGACGAAGGTTCCGGCCACATCTGGCCGATGCAGAAGGGTCGGGCCTTCGGCCCGCCCGTCCCACCCACGGCGCCATGGCCTCGATCTTCACCAAACCGATTTCCGCCAAGACCCTGAAGGGCGAGGGGCCCACGGTTGGCCTCGAGATCGAGGCGGGCAGTGTCGCCGCGGCCGAACTCAACGGTTCGGTCAACGCGGGCGTGCAACCGCTGCCTGCGGAAGCGTTCCGTGACGGCGAGATCGTCGATCCTGAGTCGGTCAGCGAGGCGCTGCGCTCGCTGTTCGCCGAACGGAAGCTGAGCAAGCGGGTCCGCCTCGGGATCGGCAACCAGCGCGTCGTCGCCCGAACGGTGCGGTTGCCCGCGATCGAGAACCCGGCGGAGCTCGACTCGGCGGTTCGCTTCGCCGTCCAGGAGCAGATCGCAATGCCCCTCGAGCAGGCCGTCGTCGAGCACCGCGTGGTCGGCGGCTCCCCCGGCGTCGAGGGGGGCCCGCCGCAGATCGACGTGATGGTCGTCGTCGCCCGTCGTGAGATGATCGCCGCCACCCTGAAGCCACTGCGCGATGCAGGGCTCGAACCCGTCGGAGTCGACCTCTCTGCCTTCGGGATGATCCGCGCGCTCGCGGGCGCGGAGGAAGGCACCGACGGCGAAGGCGCCGCTCCCGACTCGGCCGCAGCCACTCTCTATTGCAGCGTCGGCGACGTCACCACGCTGGCGATCGCCAAGGGTCGCTCCTGCCTCTTCACGCGGGTCTCCCCGATCGGCTTCCAGCAGACCGTCGAGGACCTCGCCTCGAGCACGGGGCTGAGCACCGAGCACGCGCGCCTGTGGCTCTCGCACGTCGGGCTCGAGCGCCCGCTCGCGGAGATCGAGGGTGACGTGTCCACCGTCGCGCAGGCGCGCTCCGCCATGGAATCGGGCGCCGCAACGCTGCTCGACGAGCTACGCCTTTCGCTCGACTTCTACGGCGCCCAGGAGGGTGCGATCGCGGCAACGCGAATCGTCCTCTGCGGGCACGGCAGCGCCACCGCCGGCCTGCGGGAGCAGCTCGAAGAGGGCCTCGGCCTGCCGGTGGCCGTCGGTCGCCCCGCCGCCCTCGGTGACCTAGACGCCCTCCAGGCCGCCCGCCTCACGCTGCCGCTCGGATTGGCGCTGGAGAGCTGATGCGACCGATCAACCTGATCCCCGAGGAGGACCGGCCGGGCGGCCAGCGGCCGCTGCGAGCCGGGCCCCTCGCCTATGTCGTGGTCGGGATCCTCGCGCTGGCGGTGATCGGCGTGACGCTGATGGTCGTCACCGACGGGCAGATCTCCGACCGCAAGGACGAAGTCGCGCAGCTCGAAACTGAACAGCGGGCGGCAAGCGCCGAAGCGCAGGCCCTCGCTCCCTACACCCAGTTCCACAACGTGCGCGAACAGCGGGTGGCGACGATGACGAGCCTCGCCAACAGCCGCTTCGACTGGCCGCGGGTGATGCGCGAACTGTCGTTGGTGCTGCCGGTCGACGTCCACCTCGACAACCTGACGGCGAGCGCCAGCTCGTCTTCGGGCAACAGCGGCGGCTCCGGCCTGCGCTCCGGGATCACCGGCCCGGCGCTGGAACTGGTCGGTTGCGCCTCTAGTCAGTCCTCGGTCGCCGGTTTCGTCGACGCGTTGAAGGGGATAGACGGCGTGACCCGCGTCGGCGTGCAGTCCTCGGCGCTCGGAGGCGCCAACGAATCCGGCTCGGCGGCGGCGGCCACCTGCGGCGGCGGCAACTCATCCGCCCAGTTTCAGATGACGGTCGCCTTCGACGCCGCGCCGCCCCAGATCGAAGTCGAAGGCGGGGAAGCTCCGGTGGCGGAACCGTCGACCGAACCCACGTCGGGCGAATCCGGAGAAACGAGCGAATCGCCCGCCGGCGAAGAAGGTGGCGAAGGATGAACCGCTCTTCGAGCCGGATGATCGTCTCGATCCTGGTCGTCGTCGGGGTCGCCATCGCCTTCTGGATGCTGGTGATCGCACCGAAGCGGAAGGAAGCGGACCGGCTGGGCACGGAAGTGCAGCAGCTGACCTCGAGCGTCGAAGTCGCGCGTGGCGAAGTCGCCGCCGCCACCGCAGCGAAAGAATCGTTCCCCGCCGACTACCGCCAGCTGGTCGTCCTCGGTCAGGCCGCCCCGGCCGGCGACGAAACCGCCTCGTTGCTGGTCGAACTGGAAGCCCTCGCGGTTTCGTCGGGGGTCGAGTTCAAGAGCATTCAGCTGAGCAGCTCGGGTGGTGAAGCGGCCGCGGCTGCGGCACCGGCGCCGGCCACGCCCGAACCGGCCGAAACGGGATCCCCTGGCGCGGTCCAGGCCGCGGCGACGGTGCCCGCGACGGAGCTGGCCGCCTCGCTGCTGCCGCTCGGCGCCTCGGTCGGGCCGGCCGGCCTCTACGTGATGCCGTACACGCTCGAATTCTCCGGCGGCTATTTCCAGATCACCAACTTCATCAGCAAGGTCGACGCCCTGGTCCAGCCGGGCGAGAAGGGGATCGCCGTGCGCGGTCGCCTGATCACGATCGGCGGCTTCTCGCTCGAATCGGGCACCGACGCCGCCGAAGGCGAAGGCTCCGGATCGGAGCTTTCGGCCTCGCTCACGGTGACCTCCTACCTCAGCCCGCCCGGTCAAGGAGTGACCGCCGGCGCCACCCCCTCCGCCCCGGGGCGCGTGGAAGGCGAATCGGCGACCACCGTCTCAACTCCGGAAGCTTCGCCCCCCGGCCCGGAAGAAGCGGCGGCAAAGTGAACTTCCTGAAGAAGGGCCCGGAGCTCAAGCTGTCCGAGCTCAAGGTCCCGGACTTCTTCTGGGATATCTACTACGACCTGAAGGAAAGGCACCTGCTGCCGCTTGTCGCGCTGCTGGCAATCTCGATCGTCGTCGTCCCGATCGCGATCAGCCGCACCGCGAGCTCAGACTCCGAAGAAGAAGCCCCGGTGGCGACGCCCAGCGTCGTCGGCTCCGAAGCCAGTACGCTGACCGTCGCCAAGTCGGCGCCCGGGCTGCGCGACTACCGCCGCCGGCTGAAGGGTGCCCGCGCCCTCGATCCGTTCCGCGAGGCCTCCGAAGCAGCCGCCGCTTCCGAAGCTTCAAGCGGCGGCGCTGCGGGGGCCCCTGAACCGGTGGCGGCTCCGGCAATCACCGAATCCTCCGGCGCGCCGGTCGAAGCGCCGATCGAATCGGAAGCGCCGACCGAATCTTCGCCGCCGATCAGCCTTCCCAGCGAACCGGAAGGGCTCGGCGCGACGACGGTGACCCAGACGCGGACGAAGTACGCCACGGCGACCATCGACGTCCGGATCGTCACCGCATCGCAGGCGGACGGCGGCGCGCGGGCCAGCGCCAAGCCCTCGACCGAGATCAAGCGGACGCTGCCGGAACTGACGATGCTCCCCAGCCGCGGCGCTCCGGCCGCCGTCTTCATGGGAACCAGCGCGGACAGCAAGAAGGCCCTGCTTCTCGTCTCCTCCGACGTCCAGTCGATCTTCGGCGATGGCCAGTGCATCGTCGGCTCGAAGACCTGCCAGCTCCTGGCGCTCGAAGAGGGCGTGCCCGAGACCTTCGTCTACGGGCCGCGAGCCAAGACCTACCGGATCGAGGTCCTGAAGATCAGCCAGGTGCTGACCGACAAACCCCACCGGGCGTCCCTCGGCGGCAAGGGCAGGAAGGGCTCGAATCCGAAGCGGGGCGCCGGCGCCGCCGAAGAGGGCGCCCCTCGGGTTAGCTTGGCTCAGCCGAGGTAGAGGTCGATCACCTGATCGCCGGCCAGCAGGCCGACGACCCCCCCGAGAGCGAGGAACGGCCCGAACGGGATCGCCATCTTGCGGGCGCCCGACCCATGGCGGAGCATCAGGCCGACCCCGACGAGGCTGCCGGCGAGAAGGGCCGCGAGGATCGCGGGCGCGACGGCGCGACCGAGGAACAGCCCCATCGTCAGGGCGAGCTTGACGTCGCCGAGCCCCATCCCGCGGGGATAGGCGAGGGCCACCAGGAAGAAGAGCGCCCCGGCGCCGGCAGCGGCGATCGCCCGCTCCGGCAGACCACCCGGGTCGGTGAGTGCGGCAATCGCGAGACAGAGGATCCCGCCGGCGATCAGCGCCTTGTTCGGGATTATGCGGCGCTCGAGGTCGGTGAGCGTCACCACCGCCAGCATCGCCACGAAGACGAGGCCGATCACCGCTTCGGCCGGATCGTCCCAGTACACCAGCACGGTCGCCGCGAAGAGAGCGCCGACGGCAAGCTCGGTCAGCGGGTAGCGCGACGAGATCGGCGCTCCGCAGCAACGGGCGCGGCCGCGAACCACCACCCAGGAGACCACCGGCAGGTTGTCGTAGGCGGCGATCTGGGCACCGCAGGCGGGACATTCAGAACGTGCCATCACGATCGAGATGCCGCGCGGCAGCCGGTGCGCGACCGCGGTCGCGAAGCTGCCGACCGCAAGGCCGAGGAGGAAGGCGAGCAGGGTGACACCGATCATCGACAGCGAGTTCTATCCGCGCTCGCGGCGGTGGACGCCAAACAGCGCCCTAATGGCGCCGAACTACCTTGAAGATCCGCCTGGCGCCGCGCTTCTCGCGGTTGCCGGCGACGTCGATCGCCCGGATGCGGACCACGTAGCGCCTCACCTTGAGGTGCTTGAGGCGAAACGGCGAAGCGCAGGGCCTCCATTTCCGCTTGCCGACCTTGCAGCGGAACGAGGTGCCCGGCTGGTCTTCCATCGCGTCGGCGAAGCGGAAGACGGCCCGGCGCTTGCGGGTCTTGACGCCGGGTCCCATGGTCACACGGGTGCGAGGCCTGAGCGAGTCCTCCACGTAGGTGACGGGATCCGAGCAGTCCGAGCGCTGGCCACCGACCGCGATCGCGGAGAAACTGGTCGTGGTGTTGTCGGCGACAGGGACCGAAAAGCCAGCCGACAGCTGATCAGCCGACCCCCGCGTCACCGGCGACCCGCCGCAGTTTCCGTTGGCGTATAGAAGGACCGAGCCGGCGCCGGGTGCACTGCCCGCGACGATGGGCGTGTTGTTGTTGGCGACGGCCTTCGAGGTGAGGTGCAGACGAGGCGCCTGCGGCTTGCCGGTGGTCACGCCGGGACCTACCGATTCCGTCGGCGGGGTGCCGCCACCTCCACTGGGAGCCTGAGTCGAGCCGCCTCCCCCCGAACCGCCACCGCCCTGGTTACCGCCGCCTTCACCGCTGCCGCCCGGTTCGCCACCCGAGCCACCTTCCTCGGGAGGCACGTTCCCCTCCCAGTACGAGAGGACGCCCGAGCAGGCCGAGAATTTGGTCGGGTTGGCCGGATCGACCTGCGCGGCCGAAAGGGTCGTGTGGGCGTCAGGGGCGACGGTGACGGCTATCCCCGTTTCCTCCAAGGCGCCCGCGGTGCCGATGCCGATCGGGCCGCCGACGCAGCCCGACTGGCCGAAGATGAAGATTTCGTACTCGGGATGTTCGGTCGGTTCTTCGACTGCCGAGACCCCGGCTTCATGCGTGCCGGAGAGCCAGCCCGGAAAGCCCGAGATGACGATCCCGTCTTCCGGTTCGGCTTCGCCAAAGACGAGAGGGGTCGTCGTGGTGGCTGGTGCGGCCTGCGATGAGATCGGATCCGTGCGCAGGAGCTTCGGTGAGATCGGCGCCGCGAAGGCGCGAGAAGAGGCGGAGGCGGCGATCAGGAGAGCCGCGACCAGACACAGCGAGAGGCGGGCCCACTGGGCCCGCCTCTCGCTCACCGTAATCGGCTTCATACGCGAACTATGCGTCGTTGACTAGCCGTTGCCCCAATTGCCGTTACCTTCCGTCCCTGCGCAGCCACCTTTACCGCCGACAGTACACGGATAGGTCAGGGTGCCGGCGACGTTTTTGATCGAAAACGTATTGCCGTTCGACGGGCTTTCTACTTTGATTTCGTATTTGTTGGACCCAAGTTCGCCCGGTGGCAATGACACGACGCTTTTGGCGACTTTCGGTTCCCCGACTTCTTCAAATGGGATAGTCGGCTCGATTTCGTGGAGCGCTTTGACGGTTGCTCCTTCATAGGAGCCACCATGTTCGGTCGCGTAGGTCTCGATGGCAACCTGGGCGGAATGTGCAGTCTCCTTCGCCTTCGAGTCGCCTGCCTTTTCCTTCTGGTTGAAGAACGCGGGCAGGGCGATCGCGGCGAGGATGCCGAGGATCAGCATGACGACGAGGAGCTCGATCAGGGTGAAACCGGCCTCTTTGTCGCCGTTGAGCCGGGCACCGACTTTGGCCCGGAGATTCTGGAGCAACATAGGTCCTCCTAGTGGTCCTATCGTTTGCGCCAGAGCCCGGGTAGTCGCCCTTCGGCGGCCGGAGCGCTGGCAGTTACTTGCTCCGTACTCATCGGCCTCGGGACCCCTGTCTTTAGGCTCTAGACAGCCGTTTCCGCTCGCTTCATAAAAGTTGGGTAACGGTTCGGAAAAAAGTGTCTATCCGACCTTGGGCGGCCGTAATAGTGGGGGTCGGAAGCCGAACGAACGTCTAGCGCCGAGTAGACGAATCTGGACGCTTGGCTCAGCGGGGAGAGGGGACGACCAGGCCCTGGTCGGTCGTCCGGCCAGGCGCTGATCTAGGTGACGAACACCCCGATCTCGTCCCTGATGACCAGAGCGGTCGCGAGGTGAAGTGCGCCGAGGCTGCGGAGCTGGGCGGGACCGAGGAGGACCGCTTCGTCGAGCACATCTTCGTCGAAAGGAAGCGGCGCGCGTCGCGCTCGTAGCGGTCCCCGTACCGCGCACAGGCGCGAATTCCCTCGACGGCGAGGAGGCAGCTCGACATGTTCCCATCCCACCGGGCCAACTCTTCGGCAAGGGGCGCCAGCTCCGGCTCGCGGAAGCGGCAGCTTCACGTAGGCCGAGGCGTCCAGATAAGCCAGCCGCCCGGCTACAGCCGCTCCTCCCCGCTCGCCCGCCTGATCGCGGAGCCGTTCGCATCTCCTCAAGGGCTTCGTTGAGTCAGGGGACCGCTTGCGGGCGCTACGGCCGACCCGCGCGCCAGTTCGACACGAGACGAAGCTCTCGCCGTTCTTCACCTCGACCAGGTACCGAGAGGGGGTTTGCGCAGCGAAAAGCCGCGGAGCCGTTCCTCGTTGCGCTTCTCCCCACCCCATGCGTTTGTCCCCGGATAGCGGGGACAAACGCAACGGGTGGGGATAAGTGCAACCTGGTCGGTCGCGCTGTCCAGGTGGGGCTGGTCGTGGAAACGGGTCGCTAGCGGATGTGTTCGTAGATCGAGAACATCGGCAGGTACATCGAGATCACGATGAACCCGACGATGCCGCCGACGAAGACGATCATGATCGGCTCGAGCAGGGCGGTGAGGGCCTTCACCTTGGCGTCGACCTCGGCCTCATAGAAGTCGGCGACTTTGCCGAGCATGGTGTGGAGCTGGCCGGTCTCCTCGCCGACCGAGACCATGTGGCCGACCATCGGCGGGAAGATCGCGTTCTGCTCGATCGGCCCGGCCAGGGTGCCGCCGCGTTTGACCGAGGCGTAGACGTCGTCCATCGACCGCTCGATCACCGTGTTGCCCGCCGTCTCGCCGGTCAGCTTGATCGCCTGCAGCATCGGCACCCCGGCCTCGACCGAGCCGGCGAAGGTGCGCGACCAGCGGGCCAGGGCGACCTTCTGGATCACGTCGCCGATCTTCATCGGGATGCGCAGTTTGAAGCGGTCCCAGAGGTCTCCCCCGCGCTCGCTCTTCTTCCACTTGAAGAAGGCGAAGAAGGCGAGGGCGATCGCCGGGATGAGGATGAACCAGTAGCCGGTGAGCACGTCGGAGGCGCCGACGCAGATCTTCGTCGGAATCGGCAGTTCGGCCTTTTCCTCCGGGTGTTCTTCGGCCAGCTCTTCGAAGATGTTGGCGAAGACCGGGATCACGAAGGCGACGATCGCGACGAGGACGACGGTGGCGAAGCCGAAGACCAGCGCCGGGTACATCAGCGCCGATTTGACCTGGCGGCGCAGCGCGTCCTGTTTCTCCACCTGGTAGGCGATCCGGTCGAGCACCTCGTCGAGCCGGCCCGACTGCTCGCCCGAGCGGACCATCGCCCGGAACAGGCGGTCGAAGACCCGCGGGTAGCGCTCCATCGCCTTCTCCAGCGAGCTGCCCGCCTCGACGTCGCCACGGAGGCCGGCGATCGCCTCCTTGATCTCCTCGTCCTGGGTCTGCTCTTCGAGCGTCTGCAGGGTGCGCAGCATCGGCATCCCCGAGGCGACCAGGGTCGCGAACTGGCGCGAGAAGACCGAGAGCTCGCGTTTGTCGACGCCCTTCCAGCGCTTCAGGTAGTCCTCGATCTTGACCGGGTTCGACTTCTCGCTGACGTCGAGGACGATCAGGCCGCGCTGGCGCAGCTGCTCGCCGACCGCGGCCTTCGATTCGGCCTCGATCTCGCCGGCCGAGGTGGCACCGGCGAGGTCCATCGCCCGGAACTGGAAGGTGCTCGCCGCCATCGGCTAGGCCCCCTGGGTGTAGCTGGGGGGAGCGCCGACGGCGGCCGGGGGCAGATTGCCGCCGTCGCCGTTGGCCGGGGCGCCGTCGCCGCCCGCCGGCACGCCGCCGAGCAGACGGCTCAGCTCCTCCGGCACGCTCGCCCGCTGTTCGGCCAGCGAGCGGCTGATCTTTCCGCTCCGCACCAGCCGCGCCAGGTCGGCGTCCATCGTCTGCATCCCGACCGCCCCCGAGGTCTGCAGGGCGCCGTAGATCTGGTGCGTCTTGCCCTCGCGGATCAGGTTGCGCACCGCCGGGGTCGGCACCAGCACCTCGCAGGCGACGGTGCGGCCTTTCCCGTCCAGGGTCGGCAGCAGCTGCTGGGTGACGATGCCCTGCAGGGCGATCGAGAGCTGGGTCCGCACCTGCCCCTGCTGCTCGGGCGGGAAGACGTCGATGATCCGATCGACGGTCTGGGCGGTCGACTGGGTGTGGAGGGTGGCGAACACCAGGTGCCCGGTCTCGGCCGCGGTCAGGGCGGTCGAGATCGTCTCCAGGTCGCGCATCTCACCGACCAGGATCACGTCGGGGTCCTGGCGCAGGGCGGCGCGCAAGCCGAGGGCGAAGTCGGGCGCGTCAGAGCCGATCTCGCGCTGGTTGACGATCGAGCGTTTGTGGCGGTGGAGGAACTCGATCGGGTCCTCGATCGTGAGGATGTGGTCCTGCCGCTCGGAGTTGATCACGTCGATCATCGCCGCCAGGGTGGTGCTCTTGCCCGAGCCGGTCGGGCCGGTGACGAGGACGAAGCCGCGCGGCTTCGCGGTCAGCTCGCGCAGGACCCGGGGGACGCCGAGCGAGTCGAGCGCCGGCACCTCGGTAGGGACCAGGCGGAAGGCGGCGGACACCGCGCCGCGCTGGAAGTAGCAGTTGACGCGGAAGCGGGCGACGCCGGGGATCGCGTAGGCGAAGTCGAGCTGCTGGTTGTTCTCGAAGCGCTTGCGCTGGTCGTCGTTGAGGATTCCGTAGACGATCTCGCGGGTCTGTTGACCGTTCAAGACCGGGAAGCCCTCCATCGGCTCGATCTTGCCCTTGTCGCGGATCGCCGGCGGGAAGTTGGGGGTGATGTGGACGTCGGAGGCCTTGATCTCGACCATCCGGCCGAGCACCGCGGCGAAGTCGAAGTCATGCGGTGACACGGAGCACCTCCTCGAGGCTGGTCTGGCCGGAGCGGACCTTGGCGACCCCGTCCTCACGCAGGGTCAGCATCCCCTCTTCGCGAGCGACGGCGGCGATGTCGGTCTCGGCCGCCCGGGCGATCGTCATCTCCTTGATCTGGTCGCTCAGCTGCATCGCCGAGAAGATCCCGACCCGGCCGCGGTAGCCGCTCTGGTTGCAGCGGGCGCAGCCGACCGGCTCGTAGGCCTCGACGTCGGCGCCGACCCGCACGCCGGCCTCGAGCAGGGCCAGGGTCGGGATGATCGTCCGCCGCTTGCAGTGCGAGCAGAGCCTCCGCGCCAGGCGCTGGGCGACGACGCAGTCGACCGCCGAGGCGGTGAGGAAGGGCTCGATCCCCATCTCCCCCAGCCGCGCGATCGCCCCCGGCGCGTCGTTGGTGTGCAGGGTGGTCAGCATCATGTGGCCGGTCAGCGCCGCCTCGACGGCGATCCGCGCCGTCTCGGAGTCGCGGATCTCGCCGACCATCACGATGTCGGGGTCGGCGCGGAGGATCGAGCGCAGGCCGGTGGCGAAGTCGAGCCCGGCTTTGCGGTTGACGTTCATCTGGTTGATGCCGTCGATCCGGTACTCGACCGGGTCCTCGATCGTGATGATCTTCTTCTCGATCTCGTTCAGCTCCGAGAGCGCCGCGTAGAGGGTCGTGCTCTTGCCCGAGCCGGTCGGCCCGGTGACCAGGATCGCGCCGTAGGCCTGGCGGAAGGCGCTCTCGAAGCGCGCCCGCGCCGAGCCGTCCATCCCCAGCTCGTCGAGCGAGCGCTGGGCCTGCGATTCGTCGAGGATGCGGATCGTCGCCCCCTCGCCGCGCTGGATCGGCAGCGTCGTAACCCGCAGGTCGATCCGCCGTCCGTCGACCGCGACGCTGACGCGGCCGTCCTGCGGCACCCGCTTCTCGGCGATGTCGAGCTCGCTCATGATCTTCAGCCGCGAGATCACCGCGCCGGTCATCCGCTTCGGCACGTGCGCCGCTTCCTTCAGCACGCCGTCGATCCGGAAACGGACCCGCAGCTCGCCCTCTTCGGGCTCGAGGTGGACGTCGGAGGCCCCCTCCCCCACCGCCTGGGCGAGGATCGAGTAGACGAGCTTGATCACCGGCGCGTCCTCGGCGCCCGCCTGCATCTCGCTGACCGCGGCGAGCCCGGCGTCCTCTTCCTCCTCCGATTCGTCCTCGATGATCGCCTCGGCGGCGGCGCTCTGCACCGTCCCCAGCTTGGTCAGCAGCGCCTCGACGTCGCCCGGCGCGGCGACCGCGATCCGGCAGTCGAGCCCGGTCGCGATCTGGATGTCGTCGACCGCCAGCACGTTGGCGGGGTCGGCGGCGGCGACCAGCAGCGTCTGCGGGTCGAGGAAGCCGACCGGGACGGCGCGGTAGCGGCGCGCCATCGTCACCGGGAAGAGCGCCGCGGCGGCGAGGTCGACGTTGTAGAGCGAGAGGTCGAGGTGGTCGAGGCCGTAGCGCTCGGCAATCGCCCGCGAGAGCTGGTCCTCGCTGATCGCCCCCTGCTCGAGCAGCAGCGCCTCGGGCGTGCGGCCGGCGCTGCGCGAGGCCTCGATCGCGGCGGCGACCGCCTCCGGGGTCGCGTAGCCGAGCTCGGCGAGGACGTCGGTGACGAAGCCGCGCGAGTAGCCGCGCTGCAGGACCGGCGGGGTCAGCCCCGGCGTGCCCCCCTGCTCGGACTCGAGCGCGGGCGCGGTCGCGCCGGCGTCGGGGACGGGCCGCAGGTGGGTCGGATGCTGGCTGCTGTCGTTGGCGCCCATACCCTTCCTACCCGGGGTGGTAGGTCGCTTCGGGGCCGTCGTAGGCGGCGTCGCGGACCGCCTGGGCCAGCGTTTCCGGCGTCTGGAAGCCGTAGTCGACGGTCGCCTGCGGGACGCCGCCGCTGAGCCGCTTCGGTTTCATCACCACAACCGCCGGCACCCGGTTGAGGTCGAGGCCGACGGTCACCGCGGCGTAGCGCGGCAGCTGCTTGACGGGAACGCGGATCAACGCCACCTCGGGCAGCGCGGTCAGCGCCATCGCCGAGCGGGCGGTGAGGCGATCGTCGATGCCGCCGTCGTGGACGACCAGCAGCACCACGGTCTTGCCCGAGTCGTAGGCGGCGGTGAGCTCGCGCGGCGGTGGTGGGGCCGGGACCGAGGTCGGCATCGCGCCCGCACCGGCGGCGGTGCCGCCGATCGCGCCGCTTTCGATTGCCGCTTCGACCGCGCCTTCGACCACTTCGCCCGCCGCCGAGGCGGCTTCTTGCTGACTCAATTCAGTCCCGCCGACTGAGATGCTCGCTTCCGGCGCCGCCGCTTCTTCGGATTCGCCGCCGCCCGATTTGGTCATGAACATGAAGGCCGCGAGCGCGACCAGGACCAGCACGATGCCGACCTGGGCGATCGGGTTCTCGTTCAGCGCCTCCCTCACCGCGGCACCGCCTCGGCGGCGCCGTTCTGGCGCTCCTCCATCTGCTCGATCCCGCTCGCCCGCTGGCCGCCGGCGGCCAGCATCAGCTTCAGGTCGTGGGCGCTGGAGGCGTTCTCCATCGCCACCTGCTCGCTGATCCGGCCCGCCATCACGTAGCCGAGCAGCGACTGGTCGAAGGTGCGCATCCCGTAGTACTCGCCTTCGGCGATGACCTCGGTGATCTTCCCCGTTTCCTCGGGGTTGAGGATCAGGTCCTGGACGCGGCCGGTGACGACCATCACCTCCGAGGCCGGCACCCGGCCCTCGCCGCTGAGGTCGGGCACGAGGCGCTGGGCGATCGCCCCCCTCAGGGTCGAGGCGAGCATCACCCGCGCCTGCTGCTGCAGGTGGGGCGGGAAGAAGTCGATGATCCGGTTGACGGTCTCGGTCGCGTCGAGGGTGTGGACGGTGGAGAGCACGAGGTGGCCGGTCTCGGCCGCCGAGAGCGCGGTCCGCACCGTCTCCTCGTCGCGCATCTCGCCGACCAGGATCACGTCGGGGTCCTGGCGCAGAACCCGCCGCATCGCCCGCCCGAAGCTGACCGTGTCGGCGCCGACTTCGCGCTGGTTGACGATCGAGAGCTTGTCTTCGTGCAGGTACTCGATCGGGTCCTCGAGGGTGACGATGTGCCGCGACCGGGTGCGGTTGATGTGGTCGATCATCGCCGCCAGCGTCGTGCTCTTGCCCGAGCCGGTGGTGCCGGTGACCAGCACGATCCCCCGGGCCTCCTCGGCCAGCTGCCGCACCACCTCGGGCAGCCCGAGCTCCTCGATCGAGCGGATCTCGTAGGGAATCGCGCGGCAGACGATCGAGATCGAGCCGCGCTGCTTGAAGCAGTTGACGCGGAAGCGCGAGACGCCCGTGAGCGCGTAGGAGAAGTCGGCCTCGCCGTCCTGCTCGAATTCGGCCAGCGAGCGCGGCTCGGCGATCTCCTTGAAGGCCCGCTCGGTGTCCTCGGGGCCGAGCTGACCGAACCCCTCGAGCGGGATCAGCTCGCCGTGCATGCGCGCGATCGGGGGCGAGTCGACCTTGACGTGCAGGTCCGACCCCTCCCTCTCGACGAGGGTTTTCAGGGCTAGGTCGATATCGAACATCCCGGGGCCTATCGACCCGGGAATCCCGCTTCTTTAGCGGCTTAGACGCATCTATCCCGAAAAGTAATGAGGCCTCAGCCAGGCCGATCGGCTCAGGGGATTCGCGGCCGCAACCCATCCTCGTTGCGTTTGTCCCCAGGCGTTGCGTTTGTTCCCGCATAGCGGGGACAAACGCACGGGGTGGGGAGAAGTGCAACCTGGACGGCGCGTCATCCAGAGGAGGCCGGCCGTGGGCTACCCATTCCGGAGGCGGCGCCCGGAGAGCCGCCGCGTCCCTGAGGCCTCAGGCCACCTCGCGCAGTTTCTGGGCCTCGCCCAGCGACTGGAGCTTTTTCAAGCTCTGGTTCTCGATCTGCCGAATCCGCTCGCGCGTCACGTTGAACGTGCGGCCGACCTCGTCGAGCGTGCGGGGATGCTCCCCGCCGAGCCCGTAACGGAGTTCCAGCACCCGCCGCTCGCGGTACGAGAGGTTCTCCAGCGCCTCCTTCAGCGCCTCTTTGGTCAGCAGGTCCGCGGCCCGGTCGAACGGCGACTCGGCCTTCTCGTCGGCGATGAACTGGCCGAACTCCGACTCCTCCTCGTCGCCGACCGGCTTCTCGAGCGAGACCGGGGCCTGGGCGGAGCGCTTGATCGAGTCGACCTCCTCCGGGTCGATGCCGGTTACCTCGGCGATCTCCTCCGGAGTCGGCTCACGACCGAGCTCGGTGACCAGCTTGCGCTCGGCGCGGCCGATCTTGTTCAGCTTCTCGACCACGTGGACCGGGATCCGGATCGTCCGCGCCTTGTCGGCGAGCGCACGGGCGATCGCCTGGCGGATCCACCAGGTCGCGTAGGTGGAGAACTTGAACCCCTTGCGGTAGTCGAACTTCTCCGCCGCGCGGACCAGTCCGAGCGTGCCCTCCTGGATCAGATCGAGGAAGGGAAGCCCCTGGTTGCGGTAATTTTTCGCGATCGAGACGACCAGTCGCAGGTTCGACTCGACCATTTTCTGCTTCGCGTCGAGGTCGCCGCGCTCGATCCGTTTGGCGAGTTCGACCTCCTCCTGGGCGGTCAGCAGGCGAACTTTGCCGATGTCCTTGAGGAACAGCTGCAGGGAGTCCGTCGTCATGTCCGGTTTCAGGTCGAGCGCCTGTTTCTGGCGCCGGCGACCTTTTTTGCCGGTGTCCGCGGGCATGGCTTCCGCGGCCGCTTTCTGGGCCGGATCCATGTCCTCGACGAGCTCGATCCCCGACTTCTCGAGGTGCCCGTAGAGGTCCTCGACGTCGGACTCGTCGAGATCGACCTCGGAGACCGCCGA
>JBFWMZ010000040.1:15413-26299 GCA_050251335.1 Solirubrobacterales bacterium | reverse complement strand
CGTCACCCTCGACCCCGAAGAGGCGTCGACCTACGCCAAGGAGCACGGCCTGCCCGACGACCCCGTCGCGCTCGCCTCGAACCCCGACGTCAAGGCCTCGATCGAGGCCCACGTCGAGGAGATCAACAAGAAGTTCGCCCGGGTCGAGCAGGTGAAGAAGATCTCGATCCTGCCGCACGACCTGAGCCAGGAATCGGGTGAGCTGACGCCGACGCTGAAGGTCAAGCGGGCGGTGGTGGCGCAGAAGCACGAGGACGCGATCGAGGAGCTCTACGCGGCCTAGGACGCGACTCCCGCTAGCAGCTCGATACCGCTTTCACCCAGTCGCCTTTCTCCTTCAGGGTCTCGACGCCGAGCGCCGCGAGGACGTTCAGGTACATGCCGCCGCTGAAGAAGTCGGCGAGCCGCTCGTCGTCGGCGCCGGAGAGCTGGCGGGCCCGCTCGATCAGGCGGGCGTAGTGGTCGCGGACCGCGTCGCGCACGCCCTCCTCGTCGCAGGCGGCGTAGGCCTGCAGCTGCAGCAGCAGCACGTCGCGGTCCTCCGTCAGCGAGTCGAAGTAGGCGCGGCCGATCGCCATCAGGACGTCTTCGTCGGGTTCGCCCGGCCCCTCGCGCTCGAAGCGCGCGGCGGTCTCCTCGAAGAGCCTTTCGACCCGCTCGAAGCCGCGCCCGACCGCGGCGAGGAACAGATCGACCTTGGTCGGGAACAGCGCGAAGACGTAGGGCTGGGCGACTCCGACCGCGCGGGCGACCTGGGAGACCTTCGTCCCGTGCAGGCCACCGCGCGCGAACTCGTGGACCGCCGCCCCGATCAGCGCGTCCCGGCGCTCGGCGGCCGGGACGCGTTTACGAGGCTCCGCCGTCTTCGATCCTGCCGCCATCCGTTGATCCTAGTTCTGCAGGGCGGCGTCGCGGGGGACCGGCGGCGTGGCGGCGGGCTCGGCCTCCCCCGCCGCCGCCCGCCGCCCGGCGGGCATCAGCAGCGCCACCAGAGCTCCGGCGCCGAGCACCGCGGTCCCGACCCAGAGCGCCGGGACCATGCCGTCGACGAAGGCCTGCGGCGACTCGTAGCCGCCGGCGCTGCTGAACACCGTTGCCAGGACGGCGATCCCGAAGGTGCCGCCGATCTCGCGGATCGCGTTGGTGGCGCCCGAGGCCTGGCCGGCCTCCTCGGTCCGCACCGAGTTCAGCACCGCGCTCGCCGAGGGGGCGAAGACCAGCGCCATCCCGGCGCCAGCGAGGACGAACGGGGCCAGCATGCTCAGGTAGCTCTGGCCGACGCTGGCCTCGGAGGCGAGCCAGCCGAGGGCGATCGCCTGCAGCGCCAGGCCGCCGACCATGAACGGGCGGCTGCCGATCCGTTCCGAGAAGACGCCGGCGAGGGGCGCGACCACCATCGTCGCCCCGGTCCAGACCAGCAGCTTCAGCCCCGCTTCCAGCGGCGAGTTGCCGAGCACGTTCTGGATGAACTGGCTGAGGAAGAAGATCGAGCCGAACATCCCGAAGTACATCGCCAGCGAGACGACGTTGGTCACCGCGAAGCCGCGGTTGGCGAAGAACCGCATCGGCAGCATCGGCGCCCGCGCGCGTAGCTCCCAGGCGACGAAGGCGGTGAGCAGGGCGACGCCGACCGCCAGCGAGGCAAGCACATCGGTGCTGCCCCAGCCCTCGGTCTGGGCGCGGACGAGACCGAAGACGAGCCCGAAGATCCCGCTCGAGGCGAGGCCGAGGCCGGGCAGGTCGAGCCGGGCTCCCGGGCCGTGGCTCTCGGCCAGCCGGCTCGCCGCCAGCGGTGCCAGCGCCAGCCCGATCGGGACGTTGATCCAGAAGATCCAGTGCCAGTCGGCGATCTCGATCACCGCGCCGCCGACCAGCGGCCCAAGCGCCACCGCGACGCCGCTGATCCCCGACCAGACGCCGAGCGCAATGCCGCGTTTGTGCGGCGGGTAGGCGCTGGCCAGCAGGGTCAGCGTCAGCGGCGTCACCACCGCGGCCCCGACCCCCTGCAGCGCCCGCGCGGCGATCAGCAGGTCGGCGCTGGGAGCCAGCGCCGCCGCGGCCGAGGCGAGCGTGAACAGCGAGATCCCGGCGACGAACATCCGCCGCCGGCCGAACCGGTCGCCGAGCGCCGCTCCGGTGAGGAGGAAGACGCCGTAGGCCAGCACATATGCGTTGACGGTCCACTCGAGCGCCTGAACCGACGCTCCGAAGTCGTTTTTGATGCTCGGCAGAGCGACGTTCACGACCAGGTTGTCGAGGACGACCATGAACAGCCCAACCGAGACGAGGACCAGCGTCCAGACCCTGCGACTTGCCTCCGACATCTTGCGCTCGCTTCCTTAGTAGTGACTAATAATGGAGGAGCTTAGCAGTCGCTAATTAGTTGGGCGTGATGGTGGTCACGGAGGGACTTGCTAGGACGGGGGTTCGGAGGGGCGGGCGATCGCCGGGAGGACCCCCTCTCTCGACCTGTCGGGGTGTTGAGGATTCGGCTATCGCCTCTTGCGAGCGCCGACCCTCAGTCGCAAAACGTTCGGGGGTCCTCCCGACACTCGCCCGTAACTGCGGGTCCGTCTCAGGGTCAACCCGCCCCATCTCTCTTTGAGCTTGCAAGGGACAAAGGTCTGCCGGCGAAGCTCCGAAACGTCCCCGGCGAGAGGAAGGGACGAGGGCTCTGTGGCGGGCTGTTCCTTATCCACACCATTCCGGGATAAGGAACAGCCGGACGACGAGCGATCTGGGGCGGGCTGTTCCTTTTGCCCACCCCTCGGACAAGAGGAACAGCCCGAGCGTTGGCCGGGGCGGTTGCGGCGGCAGCTGCGGACCTTGGTCCCTTGCAAGCTAAGGGAAGCAAGGGGGTGGGACTTCTGCGGATTCGTTGGGCGAGCGTCGGGGTCCCCTCCCAAAACACTCAAGCGGAGCGACAGCGGAGCGTTTTGGGAGGGGACCCCGGCGATCGCCCCCGCCGAACCCTGATCCCTAGCCCGTCCCCCGCACCGACGTCTCTACGACGCCTCACCCGACTGCCGCAACAACACCGACGTCGTCTGCTCCAAGACCCGCCGCCACGCCGACGTCTGCTCGGGCTCTTCTTCACTCGCCCGTTCGACCACCCGCCGCACGCGGCGCTCGGAGATCTCGAGGCCGTGGCGCTCGGCGATCTCGGCGTACTTCTGGTAGTCCTTGGCCAGCATCGCGGTCACCGATTCGAAGCCGTGGCGGGCGATCTGCAGCCGCCGCGAGTAGTCCATGATCGGCGTCCCGAACATCAGCTCGTCGGTCGGGTCGGGCTCGAGCAGGATGATGTCGACGCCGGGGTACTTCTCTTCCCACTGTTCGACCGCCTGGTGCAGGCGGGCGTGGGCGATCAGGCGGAAGGTCTGGTTGGCGATCGCCGGCATTCCCATGTCGGAGACACGGCGGACGCGGGTGCCGAAGACGGTCGGGATCGTCTTCTCGAAGTCGTTGATGTAGGGGACCAGCGGGTTGACGACGATGATGAACTTGGCGCCGTTCTCGACCGCGATATCGACGTTGGTGGTCGAGCGGATGCCGCCGTCGACCAGCTGCCGCCCTTTCAGGTCGACCGGCTTGTAGACGAGCGGCAGCGTGGTCGAGCACTGGACCGCCTTGGAGATCGGCACGTCCTGCCAGCCGGGTTCGCCGAAGACGATCCGCTCGGTGGTGTCGAGGTCGGTCGCGGTCAGGTAGAGCTCGTTCTCGAGCAGGCGGAAGTCGTTGGTGCGGCCGCCCTCGGTGAGGACGCCGCCGATGTAGTCGTCGATGCCGCCGCCCGAGTACAGGCCGGAGGGCAGCGCCTCGGCGAGGCCGACGCCGAGGTCGATCGCCGAGAGCTCGCCGAAGCGGGCCAGCGAGCGGACCAGCTCGACCGTCCGCAGCGGCAGCTGCACCGCCTTGGAGATGAAGCCGAAATAGTTCGGCTTCAGCACCTTGTCGAGATCGAGGTCCTCGAGCTCTGAGGGGATCCGCTCGTTCAGCACCTGCATCATTTCGTCGGGGGTGACGCCGTTGGCCAGCATCGAGGCGACGAAGGAGCCGGCGCTGGTGCCGACGTAGACGTCGAAGTCGTTGACGGTGCTGTTGACGGCGAGCAGGTCGAGGGCGCGCAGCGCGCCGATCTCGTAGACGCCGCCCGTGAAGCCGCCCCCGCCGAGCACCAGCGCGGTCTTCGAGGGCTTTTTGCGTCTGCCGCCGCGGCGCCGCGGCTTCGACTCGATGTCGACGACCTTGCCCATCCTCGTTCAAGTATCACAGGGGAATCGGCCGGGCACGAGAGTGACCGCTCGAACGTCAGTTGAACTGGGTAACCGGCGCAGCCGCTACCTTGCGGCGCTGGCGTGTTGGAACGGAGGATGAGACGAGGCTCGATCGCGCTCGCCGCGCTGCTCGCGGCGGCACTGCTCCTGGCCGCGCTGCTGGCAGGTTCCGCCGCGGCGGCGACCGCCTGCGGCCAGATGAAGGCCTACCTCGCGCAGGGGACGGGCTCCGGCGGCGGTCTGCTGGTGGTCGACGCCGAAAGCGGCCAGGTGGTCTGCTCGAGCGCCGCCAGCACGCCGCGGCCGCTGGCCTCGAACATGAAGCTCTTCACCACCTCGACGGCGCTCGCCAAGCTGGGACCCGAAGAGCGGATCCCGACCAAGGTCTTCGCCAGCGGCACGATCGACCCCGAGGGCGTGCTCCACGGTGACCTCTACCTGCAGGGCGGCGGCGACCCGGCGCTCGGCACCCCGGGCTTCTACAACGGCTACCTGGCCGGGCTCGGCACCAACCTCTTCGCCCTCACGCCGCAGATCAAGCAGGCCGGGATCACCTCGGTGACCGGCCGCCTCTACGCCGACGCCTCGATCTTCGACCCGCTGAAGGGAGTCAGGGACTCGGGCTACGCGACCAGCCCCTACATCGGGCCGCTCTCCGGCCTCGCCTTTAACTCGGGCTTCGCCGGCCAGACGAGCAGCAGCGGCTTCGCCGCCGACCCGGCGAAACTCGCCGCCGCGAAGCTGGTCCGCAACCTGCGCGCCGCCGGGATCCAGGTGCCGACCCAGATCGCCGTCGGCCCCACCCCGATCGACGCCGACCGGGTGGCGATCGTCCAGTCGCCGCCGCTGACCGCAATCGTCAACACCACCGACGTCTACTCGGACAACTTCTTCGCCGAGATGCTGATCAAGCTGCTCGGCGCGCGCTTCGGCGGCGCCGGCACGACCGCCGCCGGAGCGGCGATCGTCGCCGCCTTCGCCCGCTCGCTCGGCTCCGGCGTCCACGCCGTCGACGGCTCGGGCCTGACCCGCTCCAACCGCGCCTCGCCCCAGCAGGTGGTCGCCCTGCTGCTGGGGATGCGCGACCAGCCGGCCGGCGACGAATTCATCCAGGACCTGGCGCTGAGCGGCAAGGAGGGGACCGTCGACGACCGGATGCGCGGCACCGCCTACGGTCGCTGCCGGGTGAAGACGGGGACCTTGACCGGAGTCAGCAACCTCTCCGGCTACTGCTTCAACACCAGCGGCCGGGTGATGGCCTTCTCGATCCTGATGGGCAGCGTCCCCAGCACCACCCAGGCCCACATCGACCAGGATCGGATCGCGAACATCGTGGCTTCGTACTGACGAGATTCGGGCGGATTCGAGGGAGGGGATCGGGGGACCCTCCTCTCTCGACCTGTCGGGGTGTTGAGGATTCGGCTATCGCCTCTTGCGAGCGCCGACCCTCAGTCGCAAAACGTTCGGAGGGTCCCCCGATCCCCTCCCAGAGGATGAAACCGCCGGGAACCCCGGTTCTTTTTCTCTAGCTTCGGGCCGCTGCGCCAATTCGAAACCCCGGCGCTCTCCCCGTGTACCGGGAGCTTCAACACAAAGGGGTGGGTGCCCGGCCGTTACGAGTTCGCGGGCGCCCCACCGCAAACCCCGGTCCCTATCCCCCCACCAACCCCCGCAACCCCTGTTCATCCAGTATCGCCGTCTCGAATTTCTCCGCTTTCGCCAACTTCGATCCCGGGTTGTCACCCGCGATCAGGTAGTCGGTTTTTTTCGACACCGAGTTCGTCACCTTGCCGCCGGCGGCTTTCACCAGCGCCGCCGCCTCCTCGCGGGTCAGCTCCGGCAGCGTCCCCGTCAGGACGACGGTCTTGCCTTCCAGCGGGCCGCCGGTGGCGCGCCGTTCGGCGGGGTCGGCCTCGAGCTTCAGGCCTTTCTGCTTGAGCCGCTCGACCAGCGCCCAGGTCGGGTCGTCGGCGAGGTTCTCGGCGATCTGCTCGGCCATGATCGGGCCGACTCCCTCGACCTCCTCGATCTGCTCAAGGTCGGCCTCGTGCAGGGCGTCGATCGAGCCGAAATGGTCGGCCAGCGCCTCCGCCGTGACGTAGCCGACGCCCGGCAGGCCAAGCGCGTAGAGGACGCGTTTGAAGGGGCGCCGGCGCGAGGCGTCGATCGCGGCGACGAGGTTGCGCGCCGAGGTCTCGCCGAAGCGGTCGAGCGCCAGGAGCTGCTCCTCGGTGATGTCGTAGATGTCGGCGACGTCGGTGATCACGCCCTTCTCGAGGAAGACGTAGGCCTGCTTTTCGCCCAGCCCGTCGATGTCCATCGCCCCCTTGGAGACGAAGTGTTTGACGTGCTGAAAGGACTGGCCTGGGCAGCCGGTCCGGTTGGGGCAGATGGTGAAGACGCCGTCAAGCTTTTCGGTCGGCGTGTTGCAGGCCGGGCAGCGGGCGGGCGGTTTCGGTTTGCGGGCCCGCGGGTTGGCCCGCGGCAGTTTCGGCGAGACGACCTGGGGAATCACGTCGCCGGCCCGCATCACGACCACGTCGTCGCCCTCGCGGACGTCCTTGCGGGCCAGGTCCTCCTCGTTGTGGAGCGTCGCGGTGGAGACGGTGACGCCGCCGACGTGCACCGGCTCGAGCATCGCGAAGGGGACCAGGTGGCCGGTGCGGCCGACGTTCCAAACGACCTTGTTCATCCGCGTCGTCGCCGTCGTCGGCGGGAACTTCCAGGCGATCGCCCAGCGCGGCTCGCGGCCGACGACCCCGAGCTCGCGCCACAGCGCCCGCTCGTCGACCTTGACGACGACGCCGTCGATCTCGTAGTCGAGCGTCTCGCGCCGCTCCTCCCACCAGTGGCAGCGCTTGACGACGCCCTCCACCCCCTGGTGGTGCTCGGTGTCGGGGTTGACCTTGAAGCCGCGGTCGCGCAGCCATTCGATCTCGTCCATGTGGGTCGCGAGGTCGAGGCCGCGGACGGCACCGATCCCGTAGACCCAGGTCGAGAGCGGCCGTTCGGCGGCGAGGTTCGGGTCGAGCTGGCGGATCGAGCCGGCGGCCGAGTTGCGCGGGTTGGCGAAGGTCGGCTCGCCGGCCTCGGCGCGGCGCTCGTTCAGCGCTTTGAAGGCGGCGATCGGCAGGTAGGCCTCGCCGCGGACTTCGATCAGCTCCGGCGCGCCCTTGATCCGCAGCGGCACCGAGCCGATCGTCTTCAGGTTCTGGGTCACGTCCTCGCCGATCCGGCCGTCGCCGCGGGTGGCGCCCCGGACCAGGACCCCTTCCTCGTAGGTCAGCGTCACCGCCAGGCCGTCGATCTTCGGCTCGGTCGTGTAGCTGAACTGCGAGGCGGTGATGTCGAGCCGTTTGAGGTAGTTGGCGAGGCGGTTCTCCCAGCCACGCAGCTCCTCCTCGTTGCGGGCGTTGCCGAGCGAGAGCATCGCCTCGTGGTGCTCGACCTGTTCGAATCTGTCGAGCGGGGCGGCGCCGACCCGCTGGGTCGGCGAGTCGGGGGTGCGCAGCTCGGGGTGCTGGTCCTCGATCTCGCGCAGCTCGCCCAGCAGGGCGTCGTAGACGTCGTCGCCGACCTCGGGTTCATCGAGGACGTAGTAGAGATGGTTGTGACGGTCGAGCTCTTTGCGGAGCTCTTCCACGCGCTGCTGGGCCGAGTCGGTCGCGCTCACGCTGCCGCGGTACCCGCATCGAGCATGCGCTCGAACCCCCAGCCCTTGAGCGTCTCGATGCCGTCGTGGTCGGTGAGGTCGAAGTGGATCGGCGTCACCGCGATCCGGCCTTCGGCGACGGCGTTTAGATCGGTCCCCTCGCCCTCCTCGAAGCTCGGCGTCCAGCCGTAGATCTCATAGCGACGCCGCCCCTCGTCGGACTCCTCGAGCAGCTTCAGCTGGTCGTTGTAGATCCGTTTGCCGAGCCGCGTCACCTCGATCCCCTCCGGCTCGCCGGCCGGTACGTTGACGTTGATCAGCGTCGCCTCGGGCATCGGCTCCTCGCGCAGCCGCTCGGCCAGGCGGCGGGTGAACGCGGCGGCGAAGGTGAAGTCGTACTCCTCGCCGCCGTAGCCCATGCCGCGATCGATCCGCTGCTGCGAGAGGGCGATCGCGGGGATGCCGAGCACGATCCCCTCGAAGGCGGCGGCGACGGTGCCCGAGTAGGTGATGTCGTCGCCGAGGTTGGCACCGTGGTTGATCCCCGAGACGATCAGGTCCGGGCGGCTTCCGAGCAGCCCGAGCTCGGCGAAGCGGACGCAGTCGACCGGCGTGCCGCTGGTCGCAAAGCCGCTGTGGCCGTCGTCGAAACGGATCTCCTGCACCTCGAGCGGGGTGCGGGTGGTGATGCTGCGCGCGGTGGCGCTGCGGTTCGAGTCCGGCGCGATGACGTCGACCGTGACGCCGTCGATCTCGCGCAGGGCGCGGCGCGCCGCCTGCAGGCCGGGGGCCGAGATCCCGTCGTCGTTCGTCAGAAGGATGCGCACCGACCCGATTCTAGGTGTCGGCTCCGGTGGCGTTTGTAGCGATACTGCGCCGGTGCCGACGATCCGGCTCGACATCGAATACGACGGCTCCGGCTTTCGGGGCTGGGCCCGCCAGCCGGGCCTGCGCACGGTGCAGGGCGAGCTCGAGGCGGCGCTGGCGGTCGCGCTGCGCACCCCGGTCTCGCTCACGGTCGCGGGCCGGACCGACACCGGCGTCCACGCCCTCGGCCAGGTGGCGAGCTTCGAGTCGCCGGGCGGGGTCCCGGGCAACCTGCGGCGCAGCCTCAACGCCCTCTGCCCCGACGACGTCGCGGTGAGCGCGGTGAGCGAGGCGGCGGCCGGCTTCGACGCCCGCCGCGACGCCACTTCCCGCAGCTACCGCTACCGGCTGCTGGCGCGGCCGGCGCCGAGCCCCTTCGAGCGCGGCCGCGCCCTCTGGTGGCCACACCGGATCGACCGCGCGGCCCTCGACGCCTGCGCGGCGGCGATCGTCGGCCCGCACGACTTCACCGCCTTCACCCCGACCCAGACCGACCACGTCCACTTCCACCGCAAGGTGCTCGCCGCCTCCTGGCGCGAGGAGCCCGGCGACCTGCTCGTCTTCCGGGTCAGCGCCGACGCCTTCATGCGCAACATGGTGCGGGCGCTGGTCGGGACGATGCTCGAGGTCTCCTCAGGCCGCCGCGACGTCGAGAGCTTCACGGCGCTGCTGGCGGGCGCCCCGCGCAGCGCCGCCGGCGACACCGCCCCGCCCCACGGTCTCTACCTGGAGTCGGTCGGTTACGACTAGCGTGCGTTTGTCCCCGCTATGCGGGGACAAAGCGCAGCGGCCGACTGCCACCGCCGTGTGGCACGATCTCGGCATGGCCAGCGCCGTCGCGACCGAGCAACACCTGCGCGACCTGGCGCTGCTGCGCAAGGTCCGCGACCGGATCGACCGCGAGTACGCGCAGCCGCTCGACGTCGAGGCGCTCGCCCGCGGCGCCCACATGTCGCCCGGACACCTCAGCCGCCAGTTCCGGCTGGCCTACGGCGAGTCGCCCTACAGCTACCTGATGACCCGCCGCATCGAGCGCGCGATGGCGCTCCTGCGGCGCGGCGACCTGAGCGTCACCGAGGTCTGCTTCGAGGTCGGTTGCTCCTCGCTCGGCACCTTCAGCACCCGCTTCTCCGAGCTCGTCGGAATTCCGCCCAGCGTCTACCGCCGGCAGGCGGCGGAGGAGGCAGCGGGGATCCTCGCCTGCCTCGCCAAGCAGGTCACGAGACCGATCAGGAATCGAGAAGCGCAGGCGCCGAGCCGGACCTAGGGTGGCCGCCATGGAAATCTCAATTCACAGCACGATGCTCCCGCACAACGACCCCGAGGCCACCCTCGCCTTCTACCGCGACACGATGGAGTTCGAGGTCCGCAACGACGTCGAGTACAACGGCATGCACTGGATCACCGTCGGGCCGCCGAATCAGCCCGCCACCTCGATCGTCCTCTACCCGCCCGAGGCCACCCCGGGCATCACCGACGAGGAGCGGCGCACGATCGCCGAGATGATGGCCAAGGGCACCTTCGCCAGCGTCAACCTCGCCACGCCCGACGTCGACGGCACCTTCGAGCGGCTGCAGGCCGGCGACGCCGAGGTGGTCCAGGAGCCGACGGACCAGCCGTACGGGGTGAGGGACTGCGCGTTCCGGGATCCGGCGGGGAATTTGGTCAGGATTCAGCAGGTGGGATGAGGGAAACCGAGTTCCTCTTAGGGACGAGGGTTCGGAGGGGCGGGCGATCGTCGGGAGGACCCCCTCTCTCGACCTGTCGGGGTGTTGAGGATTCGGCTGTCGCCTCTTGCGAGCGCCGACCCTCAGTCGCAAAACGTTCGGGGGTCCTCCCGACACTCGCCCGCAACTGCGGAAGCGCCGAGGGTCAATCCGCCCCATCATCTCTTTGAGCTTGCAAGGGACGGGAGCGCTGCGTCTGGCTGTTCCTTTTGTCCACCCCTCGGACAAAACAGCCAGGCGTCGTTGGCTGGGGCGGTTGCGGCGGTAGTTGCAGGCCTTGGTCCCTTGCAAGCTAAGGAAGCAAGGGGGTGGTTCCCCGGATTCGTGGCGGGGCGTCGGGGGACGCTCCCCAGGAACTCCTGC
>JBFWMZ010000040.1:0-15403 GCA_050251335.1 Solirubrobacterales bacterium | reverse complement strand
CCCGCCAGCCGGGCGACGCTGCGGGGGGTGGGCCCCCCGACGCCCCTCCCCACCAAACCCTGATCCCTCGCCCGTCCCGGGCCCGCCCCTAAACCAGCTCGAGGTAGACCATCTCGGTCGAATCACTCCGCCGAGGGCCCAACTTGACGATGCGGGTGTAGCCGCCGGGGCGCGTCGTGTACCGCGGCGCCACCTCGTCGAACAGCTTGTGGACGATGAACTTGTCGTTGTGCAGCGAGGCGAGGGCCTGGCGGCGGGCGTGGAGGTCGCCGCGCTTGGCCAGGGTGATCAGCTGCTCGACCTCGGGTTTGACCGCCTTGGCCTTGGCCTGCGAGGTTTCGATCCGCTCGTGCTCGATCAGCTGCTTGGAGAGGTTGGCCAGGAGCGCCTGGCGGTGCGCGGCGTCGCGGCTCAGCTTGTTTCGCTTCTTGCGATGGCGCATCGGTTCGCTCCCGGCCGGATCCTAAGGTTCTTCTAGTCCTGCTGCAGATCGAGGCCGCGGGCGTGCAGGGTCTCGATCACTTCCTCGATCGACTTCGAACCGAAGTTGGGGATCGCGTTCAGTTCGGCGCGCGACTTGCGAACCAGGTCGCCGACGGTCTGCACGCCTGCCCGCTTCAGGCAGTTGTAGGAGCGGACGCCGAGTTCGAGCTCCTCGATCAGGATCTCGTCGAGACCGTCGGCGCTGGCACCGCCGCCGTCGCCGTTGGACGGAGCGAGCGGATCGCTCGGCAGCGCCGGCAGCGCCTCGCGTGCGGTCAGTTCCTCGACCCGCTCGGCGTCGGTGAAGATCGCCAGGCTCTTGATCAGGATCTCGGAAGCCTCGCGCAGCGCCGCCGCCGGCTCGATCGAGCCGTCGGTCTCGAGCGAGAGCTCGAGTTTGTCGAAGTCGGTCCGCTGGCCGACGCGGGCCGCCGAGACGGCGTAGGAGGCACGGCGGATCGGCGAGAAGATCGAGTCGATCGGGATCACGCCGATCGGCTGCTCGTCGGACTTGTTCTCTTCCGCCGGCGAGTAGCCGCGGCCGCGACCGATCGTCAGGTAGACCTCGAGTTTGGTTTTTTTCTCGAGCGTCGCGATCGGCGCCTCGGGGTTGAGGATCTCGACGCCCGAGGGCAGGTCGATGTCCTTCGCCTTCACCTCGCCGGGGCCGGTCGCCACCAGCGGCGCCTCGACCTCGTCCGCATCGGTGTGCATGCGGACGACGAGGTCCTTGAGGTTGAGGATGATGTCGGTGACGTCCTCTTTGACGCCGGGCACGGTCGAGAACTCGTGCGCGACGCCCTCGATCCGGACGCTGGTGATCGCGGCGCCGCCGAGCGAGGAGAGGAGGACGCGGCGGAGGCTGTTGCCGAAGGTGTAACCGAAGCCCTTGTCGAGCGGCTCGATCGTGAAGGTGCCGGTGCGGTCGTCGGCTTTGTCGGCGATGATTCTGGGGACCTGGAAGTCAGTGGTCATGAGTTCCTTCGTTGCTGTCTTTTCGAAACCTGGGATCCGGACTACTTGGAGTAGAGCTCGACGATGAGCTGCTCCTGAACCGGCGCCGAGATCTCCGCGCGCTCGGGGAGGCGCAGGACTTTGGCGGTGAGGGCGTCATGGTCCGCCTGCAGCCACGCCGGAACGGTCGAGACCAGTTCGGTCGCCCGCTGGATCGTGTCGGTGGCGGATGAGCCCTGCTTGACCGAGATGATGTCTTCCGGCTTCACCTGGTAACTCGGGATGTCGACCCGGCGGCCGTTGATCATCCAGTGGCCGTGGGTGATCAGCTGCCGCGCCTGGCGCCGCGAGGCGGCGAAGCCGAGGCGGACGAGGACGTTGTCGAAGCGCGACTCGAGCAGCCGCAGCAGGTTCTCGCCGGTGACGCCTTCCTGCCGCGAGGCCTGTTCGTAGTAGGCGCGGAACTGTTTCTCGAGCACCTGGTAGTAGCGGCGGGTCTTCTGCTTCTCCCGCAGCTGCAGCCGGTACTCGCTCTGGCGCAGGCGGCCGCGGCCGTGCTCGCCGGGCGGGTAGGAACGGCGCTCGACGCCGCACTTGTCGGTGAAGCAGCGCTCGCCCTTGAGGAAGAGCTTCTGGCCCTCGCGCCGGCACTGCTTGCACTGCGGGGAGGTGTCGCGGGCCACTAGACGCGCCTCCGCTTCTTCGGCCGGCAGCCGTTGTGGGCCTGCGGGCTGACGTCCTTGACGGTGGTGACGTCGAGACCGGCGGCCTGCAGCGAGCGGATCGCCGTCTCGCGGCCGGAGCCGGCGCCCTTGGCGAACACCTCGACCCGCTCCAGCCCGTGTTCCATCCCCTTCTTGGCGGCCGCGTCGGCGGTCACCTGGGCGGCGAAGGGGGTCGACTTGCGCGAGCCTTTGAATCCGGCCGAGCCGGCCGACTCCCAGGCGATCACGTTGCCGTCGGTGTCGGTGAGGGTGACGATCGTGTTATTGAAGGACGTCTTGATGTGCGCCTGCCCGTAGGTGACGTTCTTTTTCACCCGGCGGCGCGAACGCCCTTTGGAGCTTTTTTTCTCAGCCATTCCTCGTTACCTGGGTTTTTTCTTGCCGGCGATGCTGAGCCGGCGCGGGCCCTTGCGACCGCGCGCGTTGGTCTTCGTCCGCTGGCCGCGGACCGGCAGGCCGCGCCGGTGGCGCAGGCCGCGGTAGGAGCCGATCTCCATCAGTCGTTTGACGCTCTGCGAGCGCTCGCGCCGCAGGTCGCCCTCGACCTCCCGTTTCTCGACCGCGTCGCGCAGCTTGATGACCTCCTCCTCGGTCAGGTCTTTCGCCTGGATGCCGGGATCGATCCCGGTTTCCTGGAGGATCTGCTGCGCGGTCGAGCGACCGATCCCGAAGATGTAGGTCAGCGCGATTTCGATCCGTTTGCCGTCGGGGATGTTGACGCCCGAGATTCGCGCCATGGCTAGCCCTGCCTCTGCTTGTGGCGCGGGTTCTGGCAGATCACGAGGACCGCCCCGTTGCGGCGGATCACCTTGCACTTCTCGCACATCGGCTTGACGGAAGCTCGAACCTTCATCGCTCCGGTTTCTGGTCGTAAAAACAGGATTCCTGCGGTCCCATGAGACGGACGGCAGGGCGAAACATGGCCCACTGGGCCGACGGCGAAAGATAGCAGGGCGGCGCCCTCGACTGCCCGCCCCCTGGGCGGCGCTCGCGCTTTTGCTCACGCGGGCTTCACGCGGACGATCGTGAAGCCATCGTAGCCCTTGACCCCGACGGTCTGGATCGTCGTCGCTTCGACCCTCGCATCCTCCGCCAGATCCCGATGCAGGCGGCGCTGCGCCGCGATCGACTCGTCGGGCGGCGGGTCCTCGGCGAGGAGGCCGTCGCGAACGACGTTGTCGGCGACGATCAGGCCGCCGAGCCGGGTGTGGGAGAGCGACCACTCCATGTAGGCCGGGGTGCTGACCTTGTCGGCGTCGATGAAGACGAGGTCGAAGGGGCCGGCGCCATCGGCCTCGAGACCCGGCAGGCTCTCGAGCGCCGGTCCGACCCGGATCTCGACGGCGTCGCCGCACCCTGCCCGGTCGACGGTTTCGCCGGCGACCTCGGCGTGGCGGCGGTCGACCTCGAGCGTGTAGATCCTCCCACCCGGCTCGAGTCCGCGGCACAGGCAGATCGTGCTGTAGCCGCCGAGCGTCCCGAACTCGAGGATCGCCTTTGCCGCGACCAGCCGCGCCAGGATGGTCAGCAGCCGCCCCTGCGCCGCCGAGACCTGGATCGCCGGCAGCCCCGCCGCATCGGCCGCTTGCAGGGCGCCGCGGAGCGCCTCGTCCTCGGGCGCCAGCGTCGCCTCGACGAACTCGTCTACGGCCGCGAAGGTCTCCTCGTCGATCGGCATGGCGGCCAGACTAGCCGGCGCCGCTCCGGGGCGGCGGCAGCCGGTCGAGGACCACCCGCCGGTTCCCGGCTCAGGCTTCGTGCCAGGGGGTGAGGACGCGGGGGCCCTCGGGGGTGATCGCGACGGTGAACTCGAAGTGGGCGGCGAGCGAGTCGTCTTCGGAGTAGACCGCCCAGCCGTCGTCGCCCATCCGCACCAGCGGCCCGCCGGCGTTGACCATCGGCTCGATCGCCAGCACCATCCCCTCTTCCAGCTCCGGACCGCGGCCGGGCTCGCCGAAGTTCGGCACCTGCGGCTCCTCGTGCATCTCGCGCCCGATCCCGTGACCGACCAGGGTGCGGATGATCGACATCCCCTCGGCCTCGACGTGGCGCTGGATCGCGTCGCCGATGTCGCCGAGGTGGTTGCCCGGGCGGGCCTGCTCGATCCCGACGAACAGTGAGCCCTTGGTGACCTCGAGCAGCTTTTCGGCCTCCGGGGAGATCGCCCCGACCGGGATCGTCATCGCCGCGTCGGCGACCCAGCCGTCCTTGATGACGCCGACGTCGATCGAGAGCACGTCGCCGCGCTGCAGCGGCTGCGAGTCGGGGATGCCGTGGACGACCATCGAGTTGGGCGAGGCGCAGATCGAGCCGGGAAAGCCGCGGTAGCCCTTGAAGGCCGGCTCGGCGCCCTGCGAGCGGATGAATTTCTCCGCCGCCGCGTCGAGCTCGAGCGTGGTGGTCCCCGCCCGCGTCTTCGCCTCGAGCATTTTCAGGCAGCGGACGAGGATCTCGCCGGCGGCCGCCATCTGGTCGACCTGCTGTGGGGTCTTGCGGATGATCATCCGGTACACGCTAGACCTCGCCCCGCCTCGGCTAGACGGCCTCGTCCTGCATCCGCAGCGTCGAGAGGGTGCGGCGAATCTCGGCTTCGACCTCGTCCGGATCCTGCTCGCCGTCGATCCGGCGCAGCACGCTGCGGCCGTCGTAGTAATCGACCAGCGGCTCGGTTTTCTCGTGGTAGGTGGCAAGGCGCTTGCGGATCACCTCGGGCTTGTCGTCGTCGCGGACGACCAGCGGCGAGCCGTCGATGTCGCAGACGCCCTCCTGCTTGGGAGGGTTGAAATCGACGTGGAAGACGTGGCCGCCCTGCTCGCAGGTGCGCCGGCCGCCGAGCCGCCGCACGACCTCCTCGTCGGAGACATCGATCAGCAGCACCGCGTTGACCGCGCGGCCGAGGTCGGCGAGCTTGGCGTCGAGCGCCTCGGCCTGGGGTGTGGTGCGCGGGAAGCCGTCGAGGATGAAGCCGTCGCGCGCCTCCTCGGAGTCGAGCGCCTCGGCGATCACCCCGACGATCACCTCGTCCGGGACCAGGTCGCCCGCGTCCATGTACCCCTTCGCGGTCCGCCCCAGCTCGGTTTCCTCCTTCACCGCCGCCCGCAGGATGTCGCCGGTCGCGTAGTAGGGCAGCCGCAGGTCTTCGTTGAGACGCTCCCCCTGCGTGCCCTTGCCGCTGCCGGGGGGCCCGAGGAGTACGAGGTTTAGCTCAGCCGCCATATCGCCTCATTGAAATTGGATTGAGAGTCCGAAAACCAAGCAGATCGGGGGATGCAGGGAGTTCGACGAGGGGAGCGCACTCTAGTGCGTGACCCGAGGAGAACGACTGAAGACCCCGAGATGCGCCGGTTTGCAGGGCTCTCAGCCTATTTCAAGAAGCCCTCGTAGTTGCGCATCATCAGCTGCGCCTCCAACTGCTTGACCGTATCCAGCGCGACGCCGATCACGATCAGGATCGAGGTGCCGCCGAAATAGAAGTTCGCCGAGGTCTGGCTGATCAGGATCGTCGGCAGCGCCGCCACCGCGCCGAGGTAGAGCGCGCCGGGGAAGGTCAGCCGCGAGAGGATGCGATCGAGGTACTCGGCGGTCGGCCGCCCGGGCCGCACGCCGGGGATGAAGCCGCCGTATTTTTTCAGGTTGTCGGCCTGGTCCACGGGGTTGAAGGTGACCGCCGTGTAGAAGTAGGTGAAGACGATGATGAAGAAGACCTCGCCGACCACGTAGGCCCAGCTGTTGGGACTGAAGAAGGCGGCGAAGTCGAGTGCCGCCGGGGTGTTGAGCAGCTGGCCGATCGTCGGCGGGAAGGCCATGATCGAGGCGGCGAAGATGACCGGGATGACGCCGGCCATGTTGACCCGCAGCGGCAGGTAGGTCGAGCCGCCCGAGGTCATTTTCCGCCCGACCACGCGTTTCGCGTACTGGACCGGGATCCGCCGCTGGCCCTCCTGGACGAAGACGATCGCGACGATCACCGCCAGGGCGATGAACGGCATCATCACGACGAAGACCTGATCGGGGTTGTCCCACCACTTGGTCAGGCCGCTCGGAATCGACGAGGCGATCGAGGCGAAGATCATCAGCGAGATCCCGTTGCCGATCCCGCGCTGGGTGATCAGCTCGCCCAGCCACATCAGCAGGGTGCAGCCGGCGGTCAGGCAGATCACGATCAGCATCGTTTTCGCGAAGGTCAGCTGGCCAACCACGTTGGTGCCGACTTCGTTGCCGAAGGAGCGGAAGAGGAAGACGTAGCCGAGCGACTGGAAGAAGGCGAGGACGACGGTCAGATAGCGGGTGTACTGGGTGATTTTCTGCTGCCCGACCTCGCCCTCTTTCTGCAGGCGCTCGAGCGAGGGCACGACCACGGTCAGCAGCTGGAGGATGATCGAGGCCGTGATGTAGGGCATGATCCCCAGCGCGAAGAGGCTCAGGCGCGAGAGGCTGCCGCCGGAGAAGAGGTTGAGGAAGCCGAGGATGTTCGAGCCGCCGAAGTTGCTCGAGATTTCCTTGATCGCGTCGACGTCGACGCCCGGCGCCGGGATGTAGGCGCCAGCGCGGTACAGCAGGAGCATCGCCGCGGTGAAGGCGAGCTTCTTGCGAATGTCCGCAACGCTGAACGCGTTGAGAATGGTTCTGAGCATTACGGCTCCAGAGTGTGACAGGAACCGCCGGCCGCCTCGATCTTCTCCTTGGCGGTCGCGCTGAAGGCGTGCGCTCGGACCGTGAGCTTCTTTTTGATCTCGCCCCGGGCGAGGATCTTGACCGGGTCCTTGCGGGTGGCGAGGCCCTTCTCCTTGAGCGACTCGACGGTCACCTCGGCGCCGTCCTCGAAGCGCTCCTCGAGGTCGGCGAGGTTGACCGGCTGGGTCTTGGTGCGGAAGTTCTCGAACGGCATCGACTTCTTCATGTGCGGGCCGCGCAGCTTTCGCATCCGCATGTGAATCGGGTTCTGGCCGCCCTCGTAGCCGGCCTTGCGCTTCGCGCCCGAGCGCGAGCCAGCGCCTTTATGGCCGCGGCCCGAGGTCTTGCCGCGCGAGCCCTCGCCGCGGCCGATCCGCTTGCGTGCCTTTTTCGAGCCCGGCTTCGGCTTCAGGTTGTGGAGACCGATCTCCTCGGCGCGATCGCGCTCCTTCTCGACTTTCTCAGCCATCAGGACTCCACCTCGATCAGGTGCGAGACGACCCGCAGCTGGCCCTGCAGCTGCGGCGAGTCCTGGCGCTCGACGGAGCTACCGATCCGTCCCAAGCCGAGCGCCCTGAGCGTCGCTTTCTGCTTCGGGTCGGTGCCGTTGGTCGACCTGACCTGGGAGATCTTGACGGCGCTCACGACGGTTTCTCCTCGGCCGGCGGCGGCGCGGCGCCCTCGTCAACGGGCACCGGCTCCGCGGACGGCGCAGCGTCTTCAGCCGGCGCCACCTCGGGCTCGGCGGCCGCCTCAGCGTCAGCCGCGGTCGGCTCCGAACCCTCGTCAGCTTTCCCCTCGGCGGCGGGGGCCTCGGCTTTGGCCTCAGCGGTCTCTGACGCGGGTGGCGACGGGGAGGGATCCTCGGCCGGCAAGGCCGAGGAGGTCTCACCGGAGACAGGACCCGCGTCCAGGTGCTCCCCAGTCCCGTTGCCGTTCGAGCCCCCGTCCAGACCCAGCACCTGGGTCACCGTCAGCCCCCGCAGCTCGGCGACCTCCTCGGGTCGCCTCAAGTTGATGAGCCCGTCCATCGTCGCCTTGACCAGGTTGATCGGGTTCTGGGTGCCGATCGATTTGGTCAGCACGTCACGGACGCCGCCGAGCTCGAGCACGGCGCGGACGCCGCCGCCCGCGATCACCCCGGTACCGGGGCTGGCCGGGCGCAGGACGACGTGGCCGGCGCCGAAGCGGCCGATGATCGGGTGGGTGATCGTCTGTCCGTATTTGGGGACGCGGATCAGGTTCTTGCGGGCGTCCTCGACGCCCTTCTGGATCGCCAGCGGGACCTCGCGGGCCTTGCCGTAGCCGATCCCGACCACGCCCTCCTCGTCGCCGACCGCGACCAGCGCGGTGAACGAGAAGCGGCGACCGCCCTTGACCACCTTGGCGACGCGGTTGATCTCGATCACCCGCTCCTGCAGGTCGAGCCCTCGCGGGCTGACGGTCTCGGCGTTTTGCGCAGTCATCTTCATAAGCGGCAGGCCAGGGTAGCGGAGCTACGCCTCTAGAAGGCCAACCCCCCCTCGCGTGCGCCCTCGGCCAGGGCCTGGACCCGGCCGTGGTACTGGTAGCCGCCGCGGTCGAAGACGCAGGTCTCGACCCCGGCCGACTTGGCGCGCTCGGCGAGCAGTTCGCCGGCCTTCTTCGCCTGTTCGGTCGGGGCGAGCTCGCGCAGCTCGGGCTCGATCCAGTTGACGGCAGCCAGCGTGTGGCCGGCCGAGTCGTCGATCAGCTGGGCGAAGAGGCCCTTGTTGGAGCGGTAGACGGACAGCCGCGGACGCGCCGCCGTGCCGACCACGCGGGCGCGGACGCGGCGGCGGCGGCGCAGGCGCGCCTGGCGCTTGGTGAGGACACTCATGCGCGCTTGCCCACCTTGCGCAGCACCTGCTCGCCTTTGTAGCGGATGCCCTTGCCCTTGTAGGGCTCCGGCGGGCGGCGCTTGCGGATGTCGGCGGCCGTCTGGCCGACCAGCTGCTTGTCGATCCCGCGGACGATGATCTCGGTCGGCTGCGGGACCTCGAACTCGACCCCCTCCGGCGCCGCGATCGAGACCGGGTGCGAGAAGCCGAGCGCCAGCTCCAGGTTCTTCCCTTTCAGGTTGGCGCGGTAGCCGACGCCCTGGATCTCGAGCCGCTTCTCGAAGCCGTCGGTGACGCCCTCGACCATGTTCGCGATCAAGCTGCGGGTGAGCCCGTGCAGGGCGCGGTGCTCGCCGCGGTCGGTCGGTCGGCTGACGACGATCGCGCCGTCCTCCTGGGCGACCGCCATGTCCTGCGGGAAGCTCTGGTTGAGCTCGCCCTTCGGTCCCTTCACCGCGATCGTGCCGGTCCCGATCTCGACCGAGACCGCCTCCGGCACCGCAACTGGCTTTCTTCCGATTCGACTCATGATCCGTTCAAGTTCTCTTGGTTCGTAGTTCCCTGCGACGCCTCACCAGACGTAGGCGACGACCTCGCCGCCAACGCCTTTGCGGCGCGCATCGTGGCCGGTCATCACCCCGACCGAGGTGCTGACGATCGCGGTCCCGGTTCCGCCCTGGACCCGCGGTATCTGCTTGTGATCGACGTAGCGGCGGCGCCCCGGGCGCGAGACCCGTTCGATCCCGAGGATGACAGGCCGGCGGTCCTCGGTGTACTTGAGGGCGACGTTGATCGTCTCGCCGACCCGCGCCGGCTTCTTGTGGAAGTCGTTGATGTAGCCCTGCTCCTTGAGGATCCGCGAGAGCTCCATCTTCAGGTTCGAAGCCGGGATCTCCACCTCGTCGTGGCCGGCACTGATGCCGTTGCGGATCCGGGTCAGGTAATCGGCGATGGGGTCGGTGTGCATCGCTACCAGCTCGACTTCGTCATTCCGGGGATGTAGCCCTCGTGCGCGGCCTCGCGCAGGCAGATCCGGCAGAGGCCGAACTTGCGGTAGTAGGCGCGCGGGCGCCCGCAACGACGGCAGCGGTTGTAGCTGCGCGACTTGAACTTGGCTTTGCGGCCCTGGCGGACCTTCTGGGAAGTCTTGGCCATCCTCTTTCTCTCTTAGCTCTGCTCGTCGGAGCCCTCGCCGGCTCCGTCCTCGTCACCCTCGGTGCCCTCGCCCTCGCCCGCCTCGGTCTCGGGCTTCGCGTAGGCCTCCGGGTTCTCTTCTTTCAGTTCCTCCAGCGCCGCCTGCTCGACTTCGGCCTTCTGGCGGGCCTCCTCCTTGCGCTGCTCCTCTTCTTCCTCGGCTTTGCGCGCCTCGCGCTCGGCCTGACCCGGGCGGCCCTCCTCGGCGAACGGCATGCCGAGCCCGAGCAGCAGCTCGAAGGCCTCGAGGTCGGTCTTGGCGCTGGTCGTGATCGTCACGTCCAGGCCGCGCACGACATCGACCGAGTCATAGTCGATTTCCGGGAAGATCAGCTGCTCTTTGACGCCCATCGAGTAGTTGCCGCGGCCGTCGAAGGAGCGCGGATTGAGGCCGCGGAAGTCGCGGATGCGGGGCACCGCGATCGAGGTCAGGCGGTCGAGGAACTCCCACATGCGGGCGCGGCGCAGGGTGACCGAGACGCCGACCGGCATTCCCTCGCGCAGTTTGAACGAGGCGACCGACTTGCGGGCGCGGCGCACGTTCGGATGCTGGCCGGCGATCGTCGCCAGCTGTTCCTGGGCGGCTTCGAAGGAGCGTTTGTCCTGTTTCTCGGTGCCGAGCCCCATGTTGAGGGTGATCTTCTCGAGGCGCGGGACCTCCATCGGCGTCGAGTAGCCGAAGCGGCTCCTCAGCGCCGGCATCACCTCGTTCTGGTATTTCTCGCGCAGGCGCGGCGGCGGCGCTGCCTGCTGGGTCGGTGCCACGGTGCCAGCCTCCATCAGTCGATCTCCTGGCCGCTGCGCTTCGCGTACCGGACCCGCTTGCCGCCCTCGTCGCGACGGACGCCGACCCGCGTGCCCTTGTTCCCTTTCGGGTCGAGCAGCATCACGTTGGAGACGTGGATCGGCCCCTCCTTCTCGACGATGCCGCCAGGGTTGGCGGTCGCCATGTCGCCGGTCGAGCGCGGCCGTTCGTGGCGCTTGACGATGTTCAGGCCCTCGACGTAGACGCGCTGGCGCTTCGGCTCGGTCCGCACCACGCGGCCGGTCTTGCCGGCGTCCTTGCCGCCGATCACGAGCACCTGGTCGTCGGTGCGGATGCGCATTGACTTGGCCACGGCTAGAGCACCTCCGGGGCCAGCGAGATGATTTTCATGAAGTTGCGATCGCGCAGTTCGCGGGCGACCGGGCCGAAGATGCGGGTGCCGCGCGGGTTGTTGCTGGCCGGGTCGATCAGCACCGCGGCGTTCTCGTCGAAGGAGATGTAGGTGCCGTCGGGCCGGCTCAGCGGCTTGCGGGTGCGGACGACGACGGCCTGGACCACCTCGCCCTTGCGGACGCCGCCCTGCGGGCTGGCCGATTTGACGGTCGCGGTGATGACGTCGCCGACGCTCGCGTAGCGACGGTGCGAGCCGCCCTTGACGCGGATGCAGAGCAGCTCGCGGGCGCCCGAGTTGTCGGCGACCTTCAGTCGTGACTCTTGCTGGATCATTGGCGGCGCTCCTACCTACCGGGCTTTCTCGACAACGTCGACCAGGCGCCAGCGCTTGGTCTTCGACAGCGGCCGGGTCTCGATGACGCGAACCACGTCGCCCTCGCCGGCCTCGTTGCGCTCGTCGTGCGCGTGCAGCGTGCGCGAGCGGCGGACGATCTTCTCGTAAGTGCGGTGCCGGCGGGCTATTTCGATCCGCACCGTGATCGACTTGTCGCCCTTGTCGGAGACGACGACGCCCTGCCGCACCTTCGGCGCGTTGGCCTCGCGCTCGGCGGTCGGGGTGCCGGTGCCGGGCGTCTTCTCCGACCTCGCGGCGGCGCGTTCCTTGCGCCGTTCGGCGGCCTTGCGCTTGCGGCGCTCCTCGCGGGCAGCGGCGCGCTCCTCAGGGCTCTGCTGAGGACCGGCCTCGTGCGGCTGGCGCGAGCGCAGGATGCGGCGACGCTCCTTCCAGGGCAGCTCGGCGAGCGGGTCGGGCTCGGCGGGAGCCTCGGCAGCTTCCGCGGTTCCGGAGTCAGGCGACTCCTGCGCGACAGCCGCAGCGTCATCCGCCTCCGCCTCTGACGCGGGTGGCGACGGGGAGGGATCCTCGGCCGGCAAGGCCGAGGAGGTCTCACCGGAGACAGGACCCGCGTCCGGGGTAGCCTCGTCCTGCGGCTGGCTGGTCTCGTCTTTTTTCGTCTCGTCGTCGCTCATATCCGTCGCGTCTCTTTCTCCACGTCGATCCCACGCTGCCGGGCCACGGTGAGCAGCCGCGCGACGTCGCGTTTGGCGGCCCCCAGGCGGGCGGTGTTCTCGAGCTCGCCGGTGGCGTGCCGGAAGCGGAGGTTGAAGGCCTCCTGTTTGGCATCGATCAGTTTCGCCACCAGCTCGTCGTCTTTCAGATTGTGCACCTCGGCGGACTTCACTGGTGCTCCGCCCCCTCGCGCATCACGAATTTCGTTTTCACCGGGAGCTTGTGGCCGGCCAGGCGCAGCGCTTCGCGGGCCAACTCCTCGGGGACGCCGGCGAGCTCGAACATCACCTTGCCGGGCTTGACGACCGCGACCCAGCCCTCGGGGTTGCCTTTGCCGGAGCCCATCCGGGTCTCGGCCGGCTTTTTCGTGTACGGCTTGTCGGGGAAGACGTTGATCCAGACCTTGCCGCCGCGTTTGATCTTGCGGGTCATCGCCACGCGGGCTGCCTCGATCTGGCGGTTGGTGATCCAGCCGCGCTCGAGCGCCTTGAGGCCGTACTCGCCGAAGGCGACGGTGCTGCCGCCCTTGGTGTACCCGCGCATCCGGCCTCGCATCTGTTTGCGGTGCTTGACCCGTTTCGGCATCAGCATCAGCGACCACCTCCACGACCGCGACCGCCGCCGCCGCCGGGACCACGACCGCCGCCGCCCGGGCCGCCACCGCGACCGCCGGGACCGCCGCCGCGACCACCGGGGCCACCGCCGCGTCCGCCGGGACCGCGACCGCCCGGACCGCTGTCGCGACCGCGACCGCCACCTTCGCGACCGCGTCCGCCGCCGTCGCGCCCACGCCCGGGGCCCCCGGCCGCGGGCTCGTTCTCGGAGACGAGGTCGGAGCGGAAGCCCTCCGGCATCACCTCGCCCTTGTTGATCCAGCATTTGACGCCGATCCGGCCGGTCGTCGTGCGGGCCTCGAAGAAGCCGTAGTCGATGTCGGCGCGCAGCGTGTGGAGCGGCACGCGGCCGTCCGAGTAGCTTTCGGTCCGCGCCATCTCGGCGCCGCCGAGCCGGCCCGAGACCTGGACCTTGACCCCCTTGGCGCCGGAGCGCATCGCCGAGGTCAGCGCCCGTTTCATCGCCCGCCGGAAGGCGACGCGGTTCTGCAACTGCTCGGCGATCGACTGGGCGACCAGCTTGGCGTCGAGCTCGGGCCGTTTGACCTCGCGGATGTTGACTTTGACCGGGCTGCCGGTGAGCTTGTGCAGCTCTTTGCGCAGGGCGTCGACTTCCGAGCCCGATTTGCCGATCACGATGCCGGGCCGGGCGGTGTGGATGTCGACCGCGACCTCGCCGCGGCGCTCGATCGTGATGTCCGAGAGCCCCGCGTGCGAGAGCTTGTTGACGATGTGGTCGCGGATCGCCAGGTCTTCCTGGAGGACGTCGGCGAAGTTTTTCTCCTCGAACCAGTTCGACTTCCAGTCGTGGATGTAGCCGACGCGGAAACCCTCGGGGTGGATCTTCTGTCCCATGCTCTACTCGGACCTCAGCCTTCTTCGTCGGGGACTAGCGCCACGGCGATGTGGCTGGTTCGCTTGTTGATCGGAGTCGCTCGGCCGAGCGCGCGCGGGCGGAAGCGGCGCAGGGTCGGGCCTTCGTCGACGGTGATCGAGGCGATGCGCATCTCGTCGCCGACGAGGTCGTGGTTGTTCTCCGCGTTGGCGGCGGCGGACTCGATCAGCTTCTGGATGTCGCGCGAGGCGCCCCGCGGCGAGAACTGCAGCAGCGCCAGCGCCTGCTCGATGTGCAGGCCGCGGACCTGGTCGGCGACGAGACGGGCCTTGCGCGGGGCGACGCGCACGTAGCGGGCCCTGGCGCGGACGACGGGCGGCGTCGCCGGAGCTTTTGCTTTGCCCTGTTTCGCCGGCTCTCTCTTGGCCGCTTTTTTCGACTCTTTCGACTCGCCTTTGGACTCCGCTTTGGCGTCGGCTTTTTTCGCTTTCGCCTCTTTTTTCGCGGCTTTGGTCTCTTTTCTCGCCGCTTTTTTCGAGTCTTTGGAGTCGGCTTTTTTCGACTCGGCTTTCGGCGCGGCTTTTTTCGCCGTCTCTTTTTTCGCCGACGACTCTTTTTTCGCGCTCGCCTTCGACTCGGCTTTGGACGCGTCTTTCTTCGTCGCCTTCTCGGCCGCGGCTTTCTCGCCCGCGGCTTTGGCGGCGTCGTCTTTTTTCGTCGCTTTTTTGTCGTCGGCCATCGTCAGTCAGCTCAGTCTCTGCCGCCGGAGTGGGAGCGGAAGGTGCGGGTCGGCGCGAACTCGCCGAGCTTGTGCCCGACCATCGACTCCGAGATGAAGACCGGCACGTGTTTTTTGCCGTCGTGGACGGCGATCGTGTGGCCGACCATCTCCGGGAAGATCGTCGAGGTCCGCGACCAGGTTTTGACCATCTGTTTTTTGTTCTGCTCGTTGAGCGCGGCGATCCGCCCCATCAGGCGCTCTTCGACCCACGGGCCCTTTTTCGTCGACCGTCCCATCAGCGACCACCCTTGCGCTTGCCGCGACGCCGTTCGCGGACGATGTAGCGGCTCGACTGCTTGCCCTTCTTGCGGGTCCGGTAGCCGAGCGTCGGCTTGCCCCACGGGGTGACCGGGTGGCCACCTGGCGTGTGGTGGGCCTCGCCGCCGCCGTGCGGGTGGTCGACCGGGTTCATCGCCACGCCGCGGCTCTGCGGGCGCTTGCCCTTGTGGCGGTTGCGGCCCGCCTTGCCGACCTTGAGGTTCTGGTGCTCGGAGTTGGAGAGGACGCCGATCGAGGCGCGGCACTCGGCGCGGACCATCCGCATCTCCGAGGACGGCAGCCGCAGGGTGACCATCTCCCCCTCCTTGGCGACCAGCTGGATCGCGGTGCCGGCGGCCCGGCCGAGCTTGCCGCCCTGGCCTGGGATCAGCTCGACGTTGTGGACCACGGTGCCGGTCGGCATCTGGCCCAGCGCCATCGCGTGGCCGGGTTTGATGTCGGCCTCCGGACCCGATTTGACGAGGTCGCCGACTTTCAGCGCCGCCGGAGCGAGGATGTAGCTCTTGGCGCCGTCGGCGTAGTTGAGCAGGGCGATGTAGCAGGAGCGGTTGGGGTCGTACTCGATCGTCGCGACCTTCGCCGGCACCCCGTCCTTGAGCCGCTTGAAGTCGATCTTGCGGTAGCGCCGCTTGGCGCCGCCGCCGCGGTGACGGGCGGTGACGCGACCGTTGGAGTTGCGGCCGCCGGACTTGCGCAGGCCCTCGGTCAGCTTCTTTTCCGGCTCGCTCGCGGTCAGCTGCTCGCGCAGCGGGTAGGTCGCGAAGCGGCGGCCGGGGC
>JBFWMZ010000039.1:0-30567 GCA_050251335.1 Solirubrobacterales bacterium | reverse complement strand
GCCGGCGCCGACCGCCAGCTGCTCGGGGTCGCCGACCGCCACTACCAGGAGACGATCGCCGAGGCGCTGGTCGGGCTCGGCAGCGTCCGCGCCCTCGTGGTCAGCGCCGAGGACGGCCTCGACGAGCTCTCGATCTCGGCCCCGACCCGGGTGATCGAGGTCGCCGACGGCCGCACCTCCGAGTGGCACGCCGAAGCGGCCCAGTTCGGCCTGGCGCCGGCCGAGCTCGCCGACATCGCCGGCGGCACCCCGGCCGAGAACGCGGCCACCGTCCGCGCCGTCCTCGCCGGCGAGGCCGGCCCGCCGCGCGACATCACCCTGCTCAACGCCGCCGCGGCGATCTACGTCGGCGGCCTCGCCGCCGATCTCTCAGAGAGCGTCGAGCGCGCCGCCGCGGCGATTGACTCCGGCGCCGCCGCCGGCGTGCTCGAGCGGCTGGTCGCCGCGACCGTCCCGCGCTAGATGATTGATTCCACGACCAGGCCCACCTGGATGACGCGCCTGGCACCCTGCGCGTCTCTGCGTCCTCGGGTTTGCCTTTGCCAACCGGCAAAGGCTGCACCCTGCGTCCTTGATCCGCTTGGCCAGGCGCGCCCCCAGTCACACCTCGCCGTGGAATCAATCATCTAGCCGGGACCGCGGTTCCGCGGGCGCTCCCCGCTAGGCTCTACTGGTTCAAGTGGGAATGATCGAGCAGCTGATCGAAGGGGCCCGCCGCGGGGTGGAGGCGCGCCGGGCCGAAGTGCCGCAGCCCGACCTCGAAGCGCGCCTCGCCGCGCGCGTTGAGGACCGTCCCTTCAGCGAGGCGCTGACCCGCCCGGGGCTGTCGGTGATCGCCGAGTTCAAGCGCCGCTCGCCGTCGGCCGGAGAGATCTCCGCGACGGCCGAGATCGAGAGCCAGGTCGCCGCCTACGAGCGCGGCGGCGCCGCCGCCGTATCGGTCCTCACCGACGAGCCGCACTTCGGCGGCTCGCTCGAGGACCTGCGCAGCGCCCGCTCCGCGACCAGCCTGCCGATCATCCGCAAGGACTTCATCGTCGACCCCTACCAGCTCTACGAGGCGGCGGTGAACGGCGCCGACGCCGTCCTGCTGATCGTCCGCGCCCTCGACGACGAGCAGCTGCGGCGCCTCTACGAGGAAGCGCAGGCGCTCGACCTCGACTGCCTGGTCGAGGTCCACGACGCCGCCGAGCTCGAGCGCGCCCTGCTAGCCGGCGCCGACGTGCTCGGGATCAACAACCGCGACCTCGACGAGATGACCGTCGACATCGGGACGACCTACGAGCTGATGCCCGACGTCCCGGCCGGGAAGACGGTGGTCGCCGAGAGCGGGATAAGCGGGCGGGACGAGTTGGAAGAGCTCGATCGAGTCGGGGTCGACGCGGTGCTGATCGGCGGGTCGTTGATGTCCGCGGAGGATCCGGAGGCCAAGGTGCGGGAGCTGACCGGGATGGACGAGCACACCCGGGAGCACCATCTGCCGTAGGGCTGGAACTCGCTCGTTAGGCGCTTGGGGTCGCGCATGAACCTGGAGGCTCAGATCGAACTGATCACGGTCCCCCAGGAGTTCACGAGACTGTGTAACGCGGTTCTCAGCGCTGAACACGGCGACGACTTCCTGCCCATCGACGATGACCGCGCCGACCGCGGAAATGACGGATACCTCAAGTCTGCGAAGCAGGTGTTCGCAGTGCACTGCTTCAAGCGCGCTCAGAGCAAAGGCATTGATGCGCCGATACGTCGCAAGATGCTCGGTGACCTCGGTAAGGCCAAGACGCTCAAAGAACAGGGTATCTGGGAAGTCGACGCCTGGACCTTTCTGAGCAACTACCCGATCCCCGAGTCGGTCGGCCGTGATGCGGTGCAGCTCGGAAGGAGAGCAGGAATAGACGTCACGTGGAAGGGACCCGGGTATCTCGCTGGAGCACTTCAGCGTCACCACGACATTCGCGCTCTATTTCCCAGCTTGCAAGTGAGCGAGATCGCGGATCGCCTAGACGGGATCAGCGAGGCGCTGGGCGAGCCTCCTTCTCGTCCACCCGATCGTGTCCCCAGAACGCTGGCGGAGAAGCGAGCACTGCTCGCACAGCGTCCCGGGGGCTGGGAGTACCTCCTCTTTGCTGCGGTGCTGCTGGAAGGTAAGGAAGATCTTGAGATGAAGTGGCGTGACCATGAGGTTCCGCCCTTCGTCAGACCGCACATGCTCCCCGCTCTCGGCGAAGCAACCAGCTTCCTCAGTGCAGAGTTTCAGCGCCTGGCTGGACTGACTGAGGCCATGATGCGCGTTTTTCCACCGGAGGTTCAGGAGGAAGCGTTTGGTGTGCCAGGTAGCCCGGGAGACCCCGTCCGCATTGAACACTTTGCCATTCGCATCGTTCAGACCTACGAGGAAATCCTGGACTGGGCCGGTACATTGCGCGCTGTCGAAGGACCGGACGTTCTCAAGCCAGCGTTGGAACTTGCGCCACATATGGCTGATCAACCGGTTTCCGAGTTCCGCGATTTTGTGGACCTAGTGGTCCGTGAGATCGACCGAGTCCCGGCCTTCGTGGAAGGCCACCAAGATGGGGATGACCCTCTGCGGATCGACCTCACGCTCACGATCTCACTCGACCAGGAGATCATGGATGAGTTCCATCGCCGTCTGAAGCGGGCGCGCCGAAAGATCCGGTGGGGCTTCTGAGCAGGAGTTTTTGTTCTGCTCTGCATGGACCCGCCTCACGTCTTTAGAAAACTTTTGAAAAGCATTTAAGGAGCAGTCAGCGCCCCCTTGCACCATTGATCCCATGAACCAACCTCAGAGTCCTTTCCACCGTCCCCTCGTCGCCGCCATTCTCGGCGGCGTGATCGTCGCCGTGGTGGGACTGGTCGCGATCGCCACCGGTCTCGTCAGCTCCGGCGGCGACTCAACCACTACCGTCGAACGCTCGCTCGCGCCGATCGCTTCGAAGTCGGGCGAAGACGAAGCTGACGGCAACACCGTCAACGAGATCTACAAGGCCGACGGCGACGGCGTCGCCTTCGTCGAATCGCAGATC
Organism: Solirubrobacterales bacterium; assembly: GCA_050251335.1. GTDB lineage: Bacteria > Actinomycetota > Thermoleophilia > Solirubrobacterales > 70-9 > VAYN01. The sequence continues at coordinate 27,529 of JBFWMZ010000039.1, read as the reverse complement.
GCCGCCGAGGAAGTCGAACCCTCGCCGTTCAACCCGTTCGGCGAAGAAGGAGAATCCCAGGGTGGCGGCACCGCCACCGGCTCGGGCTTCGTGGTCGACGACGAAGGCCACGTCCTGACCAACAACCACGTGGTCGAAGGCGCCGACGAAATCACCGTCAAGCTGGGCGAATCCGAGACGCCGCGCTCGGCCGAAGTGGTCGGCGCCGACCCCAGCAACGACCTCGCCCTGCTCAAGGTCGACGCGCCGGCGAGCGAGCTGCACCCGCTGAAGCTCGGCAACTCCTCGCAGGTCGAAGTCGGCGACCCGGTGGTCGCGATCGGCAACCCGTTCGGCCTCGACCGCACCGTCACCGCCGGCATCGTCTCCGCCCTGCAGCGGCAGATCCAGGCCCCCGACGGCTTCTCGATCTCGAACGTGATCCAGACCGACGCGGCGATCAACCCCGGCAACTCCGGCGGCCCGCTGCTCAACGGCGCCGGCGAAGTGATCGGGATCAACTCGCAGATCGAGACCGGCGGCGGCGGCAACGGCAACGTCGGCATCGGCTTCGCGATCCCGATCAACACCGCCAAGTCGGAGATCCAGAGCCTGATCGAAAACGGCGAAGTCGAACACGCCTACCTTGGGATCAGCGGCGGCGACATCACGCCCGAACTGGCGCAGGACCTGAACCTGCCGGTCAGCGAAGGCGTGATCGTCCAGGAAGTCGTCGCAGACGGCCCCGCCGACAAGGCCGGGATCCAGGGATCGACCAAAAGCGCCACGATCGAAGGCGTCGAAGTCGGCCTCGGCGGCGACATCATCACCGAAATCGACGGCCAGAAGATCAGGGACATGGAACAGGTCGTGACCCTGGTCGGCGAAGCCGAACCCGGCGACGAATTCGAAATCACCCTGCTGCGCGAGGGCAAGGAGAAGAAGGCCACGGTGACGCTCGGCAAACGGCCCTCCTCGACCTCCGAACCGGGCACTTCACCCGGCGAATAGCCGCCGATCCACAGCGAAACCGCGAACCGGGGGGCTGCGGCCCCCCGGTTCGCGTGGCCGGCCCGCCGCTTCGCGTACGCTGCCCTGGTGCGCGTCAAGTTCTGCGGCATCACCAACGTCGACGACGCCGCCGAGGCGGTGCGGCTCGGCGCCTGGGCGATCGGGCTGATCCACTACGACCGCTCGCCGCGCTGGGTCGAGCCCGGCGCCGCGGCGGAGATCGCCGCCGCCTACCGGCGCAAGTGCGAGGTGGTCGGCGTCTTCGTCAACCCGACGCTGGAGGAGGTCGCGCGGGCGGTCGAGGACGAGCAGCTGACGATGGTCCAGCTGAACGGCAACGAGGGCGCCTCGTTCTGCGCCGAGGCGGCGCGGCGCACGGGGCTGAAGGTGATCAAGGCGATCCACGTCGCCAGCGCCGCCGACGTCCACGCCGCCGAGGCATACCGGACCGACTTCCACCTCTTCGACCGCCGCGGCAAGGGCCTCTGGGGCGGCACCGGCGAGAGCTTCGACTGGGAGCTGCTGCGCGGCCATCGCTCCGAGGTGCCGGCGATCCTCGCCGGCGGCCTCACCGCCGCCAACGTCGCCGCCGCGATCGAGCTCACCCATCCCTACGCGGTCGACGTCGCCAGCGGCGTCGAGGCCGAGCCGGGACGCAAGGACCACGCGGCGATGTCGGCCTTCTTCGAGGCCGCGAACGAGAACGCCGTCGGCATCGAGCGATGAGCGCCGTCGAGGAGCGCTTCGGCCCCTACGGGGGCCGCTATGTGCCCGAGTCGCTGATCGCCGCGCTGGACGAGCTGACCGTCGCCTGGGCCGAGGCCCGCCAGGACCCCGAATTCGTCGCCCGGCTGGAGCTGCTGCGGCGCGACTTCATCGGCCGGCCGACCCCGCTCTACCTGGCCGAGCGGCTCTCCGAGCGGGTCGGCGGCCGGGTCTACCTGAAGCGCGAGGACCTCGCCCACACCGGTGCCCACAAGATCAACAACGCCCTCGGCCAGACGCTGCTGGCGCAGCGGATGGGCAAGACGCGGATCATCGCCGAGACCGGCGCCGGCCAGCACGGCGTCGCGACGGCGACCGCCTGCGCGCTGCTCGGCCTCGAGTGCGTCGTCTACATGGGGACCGAAGACATCCGCCGCCAGGCGCCGAACGTCGCGCGGATGCGGCTGCTCGGCGCCGAGGTGGCGTCGGTCGAGGCTGGCGCGCGGACGCTGAAGGAGGCCGTAAGCGCGGCGATCCGCGACTGGGTGGCGACGGTGGCGACGACCCACTACGTGATCGGCTCGGCGGTCGGGCCGGCGCCCTACCCGGCGCTGGTCCGCGACCTGCAGCGGGTGATCGGCGAGGAGGCGCGGGCGCAGGCGCTGGAGGCCGAGGAGGCGCTTCCGGCCCGGGTGATCGCCTGCGTCGGCGGCGGCTCCAACGCGATCGGCGTCTTCCATCCCTTCCTCGAGGACGCCGGGGTCGCCCTGGTCGGGGTCGAGGCGGCGGGGGAGGGGCTCGACACCCGGCGCCATGGCGCCTCGCTGCAGGGGGGCGTCACCGGCGTCCTGCACGGCTCGCTCTCCTCGGTGATCGCCGACGAGGAGGGCCAGATCCAGGAGGCACACTCGGTCTCGGCCGGCCTCGACTACCCGGGCGTCGGCCCCGAGCACGCCCACCTGCGCGACACCGGCCGCGCCACCTACGTCGCCGTCACCGACGCTCAGGCGCTCGCCGCCTTCCGCATGCTGGCCCGGCTCGAGGGGATCATCCCCGCGCTCGAGTCCTCGCACGCGATCGCCTGGCTGCTGGAACAAGGTGGGTCTGAGGAGGGGTTTGACCTCGTCTGCCTGTCCGGGCGAGGGGACAAGGACATGGACGAGGTGGGGTCGCTCGATGTCGAGTGAGACGGCGACCGGCCGCGACCGCATCGCCGCTGCTTTCGAGCGTGCGCGGGGTCAGGACCGCGCCGCGCTGATGCCGTACATGATGGCCGGCTTCCCCGACCGCGAGACCTCGCTCGCGGTCGCCGCCGCCTACGCCGAGTCGGGCGCCGACCTGGTCGAGCTCGGGGTGCCGTTCTCCGACCCGTTGGCCGACGGCCCGACGATCCACGCCGCCGCCACCGCGGCGCTCGAAGCCGGCGCCACCCTGGCCACCGCGCTCGAGACCTGCCGCTCGCTCTCCGAGCGCCTGCCGGTGGTGCTGATGGTCTACGCCAACATGGTCCTCGCCCACGGCGGACCGGAGCAGTTCGCGGCGATCCTCGCCGCCGCCGGCGCCGCCGGCGCGATCGTCCCCGACCTGCCGCTCGGCGAGAACGACGAGGTCCGCGCCGCGCTCGCCGCCGAGGGGCTGGCGCTGGTCCCGCTGGTCGCGCCGACCACCGAGCCGGAGCGCCGCCGCGATATCTGCGAGCGCGCCGAGGGCTTCGTCTACCTGGTGTCGACCACCGGCACGACCGGCGAGCGCGCCGCGGTGCCAACCGACCTGGCGGAGCTGGCGGCGGCGACCAGGGAGGACGCCGGCGGCACCCCGGTCGCGGTCGGGTTCGGGATCTCGAGCGCCGAGCAGGCCGGCGAGGTGGCGAGGATCGCCGATGGCGTCATCATCGGCAGCCGCCTGGTCCGCGCCGCCGGCGAGGCGGGCTCGCCACAGGCCGCCGCCGACGCGGTCGGCGAGTTCCTCAGCGAGACGCGCGTCAGCCTCGCCAGATAACCTTCAGCGCCTCATGGGAATGGTCGTCAGCCTCTTCCTCGCCCTCGCCGCGATGGTCATCGCCTACGCCTGGCTCGGCCAGGGCGGCGCGGTCTCGGGCCTGATCGTCTTCGGCGTCCTGCTCGGCGGCGTGATCGTCAAGGTGATGACGCCCAGCTCCGGTCCCGACCAAGACGCCTAGGCCGCCTGGCTAGGCGCGCGTCGCGACCACCTGCAGGTACTCGGGCTCCATCACCAGGGCCCGGTCGCCGGCGGTGTTCTGCGCCTCCATGAAGGTCCGCAGGTCACTCGTCAGCGCCGCCTCGCCGGCCGGCCCGACCTGCTCGTAGGCGGTCTTGATCGGACCGAAGTAGGTGCGGAAGAAGTCGATGTAGTGGTCGGCGGAGCGGAAGACCTGACGCGCTTTGCGCCGCTCGATCCGCAGCTCCGAGATGCCGTCGCCGAACAGCTCGCGGATTCTCTCCTCGGTCCCCCAGAGCACCGGCGGCACGACCCCGGGCGGCGGCCCGCCGGTGTGCTTGGCGACGGTCATGAACATCTGCCCGACGCCGCCCTCCGGCGTCCAGTTGGCCATCCCGATCCGGCCCCCCGGCTTGGTCACCCGCAGCAGCTCGGCGGCGGTCCGTTCCTGGTCGGGGGCGAACATCGCGCCGTAGATCGACATCGTCACGTCGAAGCTGCCGTCCTCGAACGGCAGCCGCTGCGCGTCCCCCTCGACCAGCTCGAGCTCGAGTCGCTCGGCGGCGGCGCGTTCGCGCGCCCGCTCGAGCAGCGCCGGCACGAAGTCGAGCCCGGTCACCGGCACCCAGCTGCGCCGGGCGGCGGCGATCGCCCCGTTGCCGCTGCCGCAGGCGACGTCGAGCACCCGCTCTCCCGGCAGCAGCTCGAGCGCCTCGGCGAGCCGCTCGGCGGTCAGGACGATGTGCGCGCCGACCATCGAGAAGTCGCCCTCCGACCAGGTCGCCTGCTGTTTGGCGGTAACCGCCGCGTAATCCGGTGCGTCGTTCATCTTTCCCCCTCGTTCGTTGGGGTCGAACCTATCGCCGCGAGACCGCTGGCGCGAGTCTTTCCCTACCCTTGGGCGGGATGCGGATCGGAGTCCTCACGGGGGGCGGCGACTGCCCCGGCCTGAACGCGGTGATCCGGGCGATCGTGCGCAAAGGCGCCGGCGTCCACGGCCACGAGTTCGTCGGCTACCGCGACGGCTGGAAAGGGCCGCTGGAGAACGACACCATGCCGCTCGGCGTGCCCGAGGTGCGGGGGATCCTGCCCCGCGGCGGCACCATCCTCGGCTCCTCGCGGACCAACCCGTTCGCGCTCGACGATGGCCCCGAGCGGATCCTCGCCAACCTGCGCGAGGCGGGGGTCGAGGGGCTGATCGCGATCGGCGGCGAGGACACCCTCGGCGCCGCCTCGCGCCTGCACAGCGAGCACGGTCTCAACGTCGTCGGGGTGCCGAAGACGATCGACAACGACCTCTCGGCGACCGACTACACCTTCGGCTTCGACACCGCGATCAACATCGCGATGGAGGCGATCGACCGCCTCCACACCACCGCCGACAGCCACCACCGGGTGCTGATCGTCGAGGTGATGGGACGTCACGCCGGCTGGATCGCCTTCCACGCAGGGCTCGCCGGCGGCGCCAACGTGATCCTCATCCCCGAGCGCCAGTTCAACGTCGACGACGTCTGCTTGCTGGTCGGGCGGCGCTTCGCCAGCCACTTCGCGCCGATCGTCGTCGTCGCCGAGGGGGCCGAGCCGGTGGGGGGGATGCCGCAGGCCGACGAGTCCCAGCGCGACGCCTTCGGCCACGTGCGGCTGGGCGGGATCGGGCACTGGCTGGAGGGCGAGATCGAGCGCCGCACCGGCAAAGAGACGCGGGCGACGGTGCTCGGCCACGTCCAGCGCGGCGGCACCCCGACCGCCTTCGACCGGGTCCTGGCGACCCGCTTCGGCCTGCACGCGATCGACGCCGCCGAGGCGGGCAGGTGGGGCTCGATGGCGGCCCTGCGCGGCACCGCGATCAAGCTGGTCGCGCTGAGCGAAGCGACCACCGAGCTGAAGACGGTGCCGCCCGAGCTCTACGAAGAGGCCGAGGTCTTCTTTGGGTAGGTCCCTGGCGGCGACGCTGGCGCTGGTGGCGCTGGCGTCCGTGGCGGGGTGCGGCAGCGGCAGCGGCGTGGAGGAGGGCGCGAGCGTCCACGTCTACGTTGGCTCCGGCCTCTGTCGGGAAGCGCGCGAGCCGCTGTCGGCAGCGCGGGGAAAGGCGGGCGAGGTCGAGGTGCGGATGGTCTGCCTGGGGCCGGTGACGGGGGAGGGGGCAGGACGGATCGACCTGGCGAGGCAGGGCGCCAACGCGCGCCGCGCGAGCGAGGACTCGGCCGCGGTCGCCTTCCTCGAAGCGCCCGGCAAGCCGGCGCGGTTCGCCGCGCCGATCGTCGCAGCGGCGGGGATCGGCTTCGTCGTGGCCGCCGACGGCGCCGCCGGGATGGAACGGGTGCTGCGGGCGATCGGGGAAGCGGGGGGCTCCGGGTCGCCGCGCGAGAAGGTCCGCGAGGCGCTCGGGTAGACGCGCCGCGCCCGGCGCCGATCCGCCTAGAGCAGGTCCCGCAGCGCTGCTTCCAGCTCCGGGTGCTTGAACTCGTAGCCGAGCTCCCGGGTCCGCTTCGGCGCCACCCGCTGGCCGCCGCGGGCGATCTTGCCGAACTCGGGACCGAATTTGAGGTCGAGGACGAAGCCGGGGATCGGCAGCACCGCCGGCCGTCCCAGGACCCGGCCGAGCGTCTTCGAGAACTCCTTGTTGGTCACCGACTGCGGCGCGGTGGCGTTGACCACGCCGCTGACCGAGTCGTCCTCGAGCGCCCAGAGCAGGATCCCGACCTCGTCCTCGCGGTGGATCCAGGAGACGTACTGGGCGCCGCCGGCGAGCGGCCCCCCGACCCCGAGCTTGAACGGCGTCAGCAGCTCGCCGAGGAAGCCACCGCGGGAATCGAGCACCTGGCCGGTGCGGACGATCGCCAGTCGCACCCCGGCCGCCTCGACGCCGCGCGCCGCCTTCTCCCACTCCTGGACGACCTCTGAGTCGTAGCCGCCGCCGGGCCCGCTCGCCTCGTCGACGACCTCCTCGCCGCGGTCGCCGTAGTAGCCGATCGCCGACTGGCTGACCAGCACCGCCGGCTTGCGCTCCAAGCCCTCGATCGCCTGCACGAGGTTGCGGGTCGCGGTGCGGCGCGTCTCCATGATCTTGCGCTTGACGTCGTCGTTCCAGCGCTGGGCGATCGACTCGCCGACCAGGTTGACGACGCCGTCGACGCCGTCGAAGGCCTCGTCCGGCGGCCGTTCGAGGGTCGGCTCCCAGCGGATCCAGTCGACCCGCGGGTTCGCCCCGCGCGCTCGCCCGGGATCGCGGGTCAGCCCGACGACCTCGTCGCCGCGCGCGAACAGCGCGTCGCTGAGCGCCCGGCCGATCATCCCGCTGGCGCCGGTGACCAGCACCTTCATCGCGTCAACTCGCCTCGACGGCCTGGAAGGTCCCGGTCTCCTCGCTGCGCCGCGCGACCCCGTCGCGCTTGGCCTCGGCGACCACCGCCGCCGCGACCGCCGGCGCCACGTCGCGGTTGAAGACGCTGGGGATGATGTAGTCCTCGGCGAGGTCGTCCTCGTCGACCACCTCGGCGATCCCCTTCGCGGCGGCGAGCTTCATCGCCTCGGTGATCTGCTGCGCGCCGGCGTCGAGGGCGCCGCGGAAGATCCCCGGAAAGCAGAGCACGTTGTTGATCTGGTTCGGGTAGTCGGAGCGGCCGGTGGCCATGATCCGCACGTGCGGCGCAGCGTCCTCGGGCATCACCTCGGGGGTCGGGTTGGCCATCGCGAAGACGATCGCGTCGTCGTTCATCTTCTCGAGGTCCTCGCCGGCGATGATCCCGGGGCCGGAGAGGCCGATGAAGATGTCCATCCCCGCGAGCGCCTCGGCCGGCGTGCCGGCGACCTTGCCGGGGTTGGTGTGCTCGGCGTACCAGCGCTTGGCCGCGTTCATCTCGCCGGAGACGTAGTCCTCGCGCTCGGTCGAGACGGCACCGGCGCGGTCGCAGCCGACGATGTCGGTCATTCCGGCTTCGAGCATCATTTTGGTCACCGCTACCCCCGCGGCTCCGAGGCCAACCACCAGCGCCCGCATCTGCTCGATCGGCTTGCCGACGATCTTCAGCGCGTTGAAGAGGGCGGCCATGGTGACGACCGCGGTGCCGTGCTGGTCGTCGTGGAAGACGGGGATATCGAGCGAGCGCTTCAGCCGCTCTTCGATCTCGAAGCAGCGCGGGGCGGAGATGTCCTCGAGGTTGACGCCGCCGAAGGTCGGCGCCATCAGCTCGACCGCGCGGACGATCTCGTCGGTGTCCTGGGTGTCGAGGCAGATCGGGAAGGCGTCGACGCCGGCGAACTCCTTGAACAGCATGCACTTTCCCTCCATCACCGGCATCGCCGCCTCGGGGCCGATGTTGCCGAGCCCGAGGACGGCGCTGCCGTCGGAGACGACCGCGACGGTGTTCTTCTTGATCGTGTACTCGAAGGCTTTGCTGCGGTCGGCGTGGATGTCCATGCAGACGCGGGCGACGCCCGGCGTGTAGGCCATCGAGAGGTCATCGCGCGTCTTCAGCGGGTACTTGTTGTGCTGTTCGATCTTGCCGCCGCGGTGCATCTGCATCGTCCGGTCGACGTAATCGAGCACCCGGGCGCCCCGCGTCGACCCGATCGCCCGCAGGATCCGCTCCCAGTGCTCGCGGTCGGCGGCGTCGATCGTGAACTCGCGCACCCGCTTGCCCTCGCTGCCGGCGCCGGGCACCAGGTCGACCCCCTGCAGCTGCCCGCCCGCCTCGGCGATCGCCGCGGTCAGCTTCCCGAGGGGCTCCTGCCGCGCGTCGAGCTCGACCCGGATCGTGACGCTGTACTGCGCGCTTACGGCCATACGCCGGCTATCGAATCAGATTTCGCGACGCGGGCCGCTCGCGTAGGGGTCTGCGAGTGGTGGGGGCGAGGCGGATCGGAGCCTGGGGGGCCGTTGCGCTGCTGGTCGCCTCGCTCTCGACCCCGGCCGCCGCGATGGCGACGGCTGCCGCGCCAGGCGCCTTCGAAGTGCGTGCGAGCAACGGCTTCGAGGTCACTGGTCAGCGCTTCGCGTCCCGGCGAGTCGGTCCTGTACGCGACGACGGCGACCGTCGTCCCTGAATCGATCAAGGCCGACCTCGGGGCCATCGGGCGGATCGACGTTCACTTCGTGCCCGATGGCGGCCGGGCCGGAGAGTCCTCCTCCTGCGCGAAGGGAGAGATCCAATACGACAGCGGCTTCTACGAGGGCACTATCGAGCTGCGCGTGAGGAAGAGTTCACCTCGCTCGAAGCGACCCGCGCCCGCGGCACCGTAGCGCCGCTCCTATCTCTGCTTTGCCCCTCCGGCAGTGGCTCGGAAGGTTTCGGCGGTCATTCACCCGGGGCTCTCCTGAACGCGCGCCGCAAGTTGACCGGGGGACGCGTGGAGCTCGAGGCGCGGATCAACTCGCCGACTCGCTATGCCTGGATTGCGGCATCGGTCCTCGAAACCCGCGACCGGTTGCAGGTGGAGAGGCGGTGCGGGCGGCCGCCGCACCCAACGCCTTCCGCTATGACGTGTCGGCCGGCCATGCGACCCTTGCGCCGCCTGCGCCCTTCGCCGGCGTCGGCAGATACGAGCGCAGTGCCTCTGGGCACGGTCGCCTGCTCGGCGGCCTCAGCGTCGACTTCCCTGGCCGTGCCGGCGTCCGCCTTGCCGGGCCCACCACGCGTGCCGGTTTGCAGCGCTACCTCGACAACCCCTCTCATCCGTTCCGCCCGACCGCGCACAGGAGGTTCTCGCCGCGCGCTCGGAGCTGAATGGGCCGACGCCAGCGCGGACTACGCGGCCTCGCTGCCGCCCAACCGCCGAAGTAGGGGGAGGGCCCGAGGCGGTTGGCGCCTTTGTTCACCCATGGGCAACAAAGGCGCCAACACCGATGCGCTGATCGCAGGGATTGCGGAGGGGCAGCACGGAATCGTGACGGCGGCGCAGTTGCGCGACATCGGCTTGGGCCGAAGCTCGATTACGAAGCGGGTGCGGTCGGGGCGCCTTCACCGCGTGCACCAAGGCGCCTATTCGGTGGGCCACCCGCCGACGAGCCGCGGCGGGCGGTACATGGCGGCGCTGCTCGCCCTCGGCGACGAGGCGGTTCTGAGCCACATCTCCGCCGCGGTGCTTTGGGGGCTGGTGCCGCCGAATAGGGACGACGACGTGGTCCATGTCTCCCTGCCAAGCCCCAACGGCCGGCGTCGCCGCCCCGGCATCCGCATCCACCGCACCACGTTCGCGCCGGGCGACCTCACCCGCCGCGCCCGCATCCCGGTCACCTCCCCGAACCGCACCCTGCTCGACCTGCGCGCCGACCGCACACTGGAACCGAAGCTCGTCCGCCAGGCGATCCGCCAGGCGCAGCACCGCCGTCTCCGGCTCGACCCGCGCCTCAACGCCGACCGCTCTCGCAGCGATCTCGAGAAGGACTTCCGCGCCTTCGTCCGCCGCCACCGCCTGCCGCCAGCCGAGATCAACGGTCCCGTCGGCCCCTTCGCGGTCGACTTCCTCTGGCGCGCCCACCGCCTGGCGGTCGAAACCGACAGCTACGAGTACCACCACGGCCTCGTCGCCTTCGAGGACGACCACGAGCGCGACATGAAGCTGCGCCGGCGCGGCTTCACCGTCCTCCGCTACACCGGCCGCCAGCTCGAACGCGAACCCGCGGCGATCGCCGCCGAGATCCGCGCCCGCCTCGCCTCGTAGAGTTGCGAGCCGTGAGCGCCGACGCCCCAGAGCTCTTCCTGATCGACGGCAACAGCCTCGCCTACCGGGCCTTCTTCGCCCTGCCCGAGTCGATCGGCACCAGCGACGGCCGCCCGACCAACGCGATCTACGGCCTCGCCTCGATGCTGGTCAAGATCATCGACGAGCACCACCCGGCCGGCGTCGTCGTCGCCTGGGACGCGGGCACCTCCGGCCGCGCCGAGACCTACGACCTCTACAAGGCCAACCGCAAATCCCGCCCCGACCTGCTGCGCGAGCAGTGGCCGCACCTGATGCCGCTGGTCGAGGCGTTCGGCTACACCAACGTCAAGGTCGAGGGCTACGAGGCCGACGACGTGATCGCCTCGATGGTCCGCGCCGCCCGCGAGCAGGGGATCGAGGTGATGGTCGTGACCGGCGATCGCGACGCCTACCAGCTGGTCGCCGACGGGGTGCGGGTGATGAGCACCTCGCGGGGGATCACCGAGACGAAGATCTACGACGTCGCCGCGGTCGAAGAGCGCTACGGCATCCCGCCGGCGCTGATCACCGACCACATGGGTCTGCGCGGCGACACCTCCGACAACATCCCCGGCGTCCCCGGGATCGGCGAAAAGACCGCGACCCAGCTGCTGCAGCAGTTCGGCGACCTCGAGGGAGTGCTGGCCAACGTCGAGTCGATCTCGGGCGCCAAACGCAAGCAGAACCTGGTCGAGCACGCCGACGACGCTCGCCTCTCGAAGCAGCTGGCGACGCTGCACTACGACGTCGAGACCGGGGTCGACCTGGCCGCGGCGATGGGGTCCGAGCCGGACCGCGGCGCCCTGCGGGAGTTCATGCGCGAGTTCGAGCTGCGGGCGGTGATGGAGCGGCTGGAAGAAGCGCTGCCCGAGGGACAGGCGGTGCCCGGCCGCCGGGTCGAGACCGAGCTCGAGGTCAAGGCGGTGCCCGGCACCCCGGAGGAGATCGGCGATGGGCCCGTCGCCCTCGGGATGAGCGGCGAGCACTGGGCTGCCGCCGAGGCCGACCACCGCATCCTCACCGGCAGCGCGAGCCAGGACGAGCTGGCCGTGGCGCTCGCTGGCAAGCCGCTCGTCGCCCACGACGTCAAGTCGCTCGGCGGAGGCCGCCACGGGCTGCTGGCGGCGGCGGCGCGCGAGGACGTCGAGCTCGTCCTTGCCCACGACACGATGCTCGCCGCCTACCTGCTGGAGCCGCAGCGGCGCACCTACGAGCTGACCGAGCTCGCCGCCGACGCCGGGATCGGCCTCGCCGCGGGGGCCGAGGACGAGCCCGACCCCGACGGTCAGATGTCGCTCGGCGACGAGCCTGAGGCGGGCCTCGACTCGGCCGAGGAAGCGCGCCTCGTCGCCGCTCTGCTCGAGGTCCAGCGGCCGCGGCTCGAGCAGTTCGAGCTAACCGGGCTGCTGAGCGAGATCGAGATGCCGCTGGTCGCCGTCCTGGCAGCGATGGAGCGGCGCGGCCTGAAGCTCGACGGCGAGCGCCTGGCGGAGGTCGGCGCCGGCTTCGGCGAGCGGATCGCGACCCTGCAAGCGGAGATCTTCGAGCTCGCCGAGGAGGAGTTCACGATCGGCTCGCCGCAGCAGGTCGGCCGCATCCTCTTCGAGAAGCTCAACCTGACCCGCAAGCGGCGCGGCAAAACCGGCTTCTCGACCGACGCCCGCGTCCTCGCCCAGATCCGCGAGGAGCACCCGATCGTCGAGAAGATCGAGTCCTGGCGCGAGCTGACCAAGCTGAAGAACACCTACCTCGACTCGCTGCCGGACCTGATCGACCCCGAGACCGGCCGCGTCCACACCACCTTCAACCAGGCAGCGACCACCACCGGGCGCCTCTCCAGCACCAACCCCAACCTGCAGAACATCCCGATCCGCACCGAGCTAGGCCGGCCGGTGCGCGCCTGCTTCGTCGCCGAGGCAGGCAACCAGCTGCTCTCCGCCGACTACAGCCAGGTCGAGCTCCGCGTCCTCGCCCACGTCGCCGACGAGCCGGTCCTCAAAGAGGTCTTCCACGCCGGCGAGGACGTCCACGCCGCCACCGCCGCCGAGGTGTTCGAGATCGCTCCCGACGAAGTCGACGTCGGCCAGCGCTCGAAAGCGAAAATGGTCAACTTCGGGATCGTCTACGGGCTCACCGGCTTCGGCCTCGCCGACCGCCTCAACATCCCGCGCAAAGAGGGCGAGGAATTCGTCGCCCGCTATCTCGAGCGGATCCCCGCCGTCCGCGCCTTCCGCGACGGGGTGATCGAGCGCGCTCAGGAGGAGGGCTACGTGACGACGCTGATGGGACGGCGGCGGCCGATCCCCGAGCTGCGCTCGGGCAACCCCAACACGCGCCGGCTCGGCGAGCGGCTGGCGATCAGCACCGTGATCCAGGGCACCGCCGCCGACATCATCAAGGTCGCGATGGTGCGGGCCGAGGGGGCGCTGAGCGAGGCCGGGTTCGAGACCCGGCTGGTGCTACAGATCCACGACGAGCTGCTCTTCGAGGGCCCGGCGGCGGAGATGGAGCGGGCGCGGGAGCTGGTCGTCCGCGAGATGATCGGCGCTTACGAGCTAGACCCGCCGCTGGAGGTCGACGCCGGCATCGGCGGCGACTGGCTCGACGCGAAGTAGCGCAGAGCGGGGGAGGGGCGCCGGCGGGGGCGGCCGGCAGCCGGCCGCCCCGTTCGCCGTCTCCTCCCCGACCGCTCAGCTGGTGGGGGCGAGCTCCACCTCGTGGAAGGTCGCGACTCCGTTTCGCAGCTCCAGCTCGGCCTGCTGGACGACCGCGCCCACGGCCAGGTCGCCGGTCGAGCAGCTGGCGCCCTGCTGCTGGTCGCCGCCGCCGGGGCCCGAGTCGCCGCCGTGGTCGTCCTCGCCGCCTTCGCCGCCGTGGTCGTCGCCGGGCTCTTCCTCGCCCTGACCGCCGTGGTCGTCGCCGGCCTCTTCGCCGCCGCCGTCGCTCGAGGCCGAGGCGCCACCGTCCGGTCCCTCGCACTTGATCTCGGTTTCCGAGCTGACCAGGCCGGTGATCGATTCGCCGCCGAACAGGGCGATCGTCAGCTTGCCGCTGGCCGGATCGAAGGCGCTGATCGTGCCGGCGTTCTCTTCGCCGTCGCTCACGCCGTCGTCGTCGCTGTCGTCGTCGCGCGGGTTGTCGCCGGCGCGGAACTCGCCGAGGTTTTCGAGGCCGTCGCCGTCCTGGTCGCGATGGGCCTGGTTGACCTGGAGCGAGAGCTTGTGGCGCTTCTCCCAGCGGTCCGAGATGTGGTCGTGGTTGCGGTCCTTGGCGCTTGCCAGCGCCGGCAGTGCCAGGATCGCCAGGGCGCCGAGCACGGCGGCGACGGCGATCTGGAGCGCGTGCCTGCGTCGCATCGTGTCCTCCTTCAGTTGGGGCCTTCCGACCCCTGAGACACGACGCCGCCGGAAAGATCACGCAGCTCTTCTTCGCGCGGGGCGTCTCCGCCGCTATCGCCGGAGCTCTCCGCCGAGCCGCTCGAGTCGATCTCGGCTTCCGGCGCGGGGGCAGCCGCGCTGGCTTCGCCGCCGCCCTCGCCGCCCCCGTCGTCCTCGCCGCTATGGCCGCTGGCGCCGCCGTCGGAGACCTCTCCGCCGCCGTCCTCCGAGCCCGCGCCGGATGCATCGCCGTCGTCCTCGCTGCCGAGGCCGCCGTCGCCGGCCTCGCCGCCCTCGCCGCCCTTGCCCCTGCGACCGTCGCCGCCGCCGCGCGAGCCCCCCGAGCCGTCCTCGCCCCCGCCCGAGGGGCCCGAGCCGCCGTGTTGAGAGTGCCCGCCGACCACGCCGTTCGAGTGGTCCTCGCCGCCGCTGGGACCGCTCTCCGAGCCGCTGCCGGGGCCGGCCGCGTTGCCACCCACCTCCTGAGCCGGTCCGGGTCCCGGTCCGCTCGAGGAGCCGTCGGCGTGCCCGGGGCCGTGCGCCGGGCCCCGCCCGTCGTCGCGGGCCGGCGCCGACGCGGCGACCACCTGCTCGCGCCGGCTCGCGCCCGCAGCGCCCCCGGCAGGGGCCGGGATCGCGGGCCGCACCGTTGCCTCCGCGGCCGGCGGCCCGGCGGGTCGCCCCCCGCCGCCATGGTCGAGCGTCACCCCGGCGGTCACCGCGGCCCCGGCGGCGAACATCGCCAGGGCGGCTTTTGCCGCCAGCGCACCGCCGCCCGCGCCGGCCGCTGCTCCGACCGCGCCATCGCCGCCGCTCTCGGCCAGCCAGCGCAGCACCGGCATCGGCACGAGCGAGCCGAAGCCGAGTCGCAGCGCCTCGCGCGCCCGGAAGATCAGCTGCCGGGCGGCGCCGCTCGAGACCCCGAGCGCGGCGCCGATCTCCTCGTGGCTGCGGCCTTCGAGCTCGCGTCTGACCAGCGCCTCGCGCTGCTGGTCGGGCAGCCGCCGCAGTCCGCCGACCAGCGAGCGCAGCTGCTCGCGGCGCTCGAGCGCCTGCGGCGGCTGCTCGACGCCGTCGTAGCTCTCGTCGAGCTGCTCGGTCGCCGGACCGGCGTCGCGCCGCTGGTTGAGCGCGGTGTTGCGGACGATCGCGTAGAGCCAGGGCCGCAGGTGCAGATCCTCGCCGGCGCCGCCGAGCGCCGCCCATCCCTTCGTCAACGCCTCCTGGACCACGTCCTCCGCCGCCGCCGCGCCGACGATCGAGCCGGCGTAGCGCAACAGGGCCGCCCGGTAGCGGCGCACGATCTCCTCCTGGGCCGGCGCGCTGCCGTCCCTCGCCAGCGCCACCAGGCGCCGGTCGGGCTGGGTGCGGAGCGCCGGGCCGAGCAGCCGCTCCCTGGGCTTGTGGGCGTCCATCGCTACCGGGCGTACGGTAGCTCCCGGATCGGAGTTCAGATCGCTGCTGGACGGCTGTTGCAGCCGCCGCCCGGCGCCGGTTCAGATCGCCGCCGCGCTCAGATCAGCGCCGGCTCGCGCGGCGCCGCTCCGGCCTCGGGCGCCGAGCCGGCGAACTCCGGCGGGGCGATCGCCAGGTAGTGGTCGAAGGCCCACTCGACGAAGCGCCGCGAACCCATCAGCCGGATCGCGGGGCCCAGCAGGCGCGGCGGAATCCGCGGGATCAGCTTCTGGACCCGCAGCATCCAGCGGAACTTCCACTCGTGCGAGTCGTGGAACGAGGCGTAGCGGCGGGCCGCCTCCTCGCGGCTCTGCCGTCCCTCGTGGACCGCGCGCAGCTCGCGCCCCAGCGCGACGCCGAAGTAGAGCGCGGTGCGGATCCCCTCGGCGGTCAGCGGCAGGCAGTGGCCGGCCGAGTCGCCGGCGAAGAAGACCTCGCCCTCGGTCGCGCGCCGCAGCTTGTGGGGGATCCAGTTGCCCTGATAGCGGACCCGGTCGCGCTCGAGGTCCGCGGCGAGCAGCTCGGTCGTCTCGCGCACGTGGAAGCGCGGGTCGAAGGAGCCGACCCCGATCCGCGTCTCCTCGGCGGCCGGGAACGACCAGCCGTAGCCGGCCGGGACGTAGCGTCGGTCGATCCAGACCTCGAGGTCCTCGGCCCCGCCCTCGGGGTGGACCTCGAGCCCGCGCGAGAGCGGCGCGTCGGGCGGCTGGACGCCGTCGCCGACGGCCAGCATCCGGCGCCAGCCGAGCGCGTCGACGACCAGCGGCGCGCTGATCGTGCCGCGGTCGGTCTCGACCGCGATCGCCCCGTCGCCGTTGGCCGGCCGCCCCCGCCCATGGACCTTGGCGGTCTCGAAGCGGGCGTCGCACTGCTCCCAGAGCAGGCCGCAGAGCTCGCGGTAGTCGAAGGTCGAAAAGGTCCAGGGGAGGCGGTAGCGGGCGTCGCCGTGGGGGGTGTGCATGACCAGCGTGTCGAAGCGCTGGCGCTCGGCCGCCATCAGCCCCAGGCGGCGCAGCCACTCGGTCGGGATGCCGCAGGCCGAGGTCTGCCGCTCGCCGATCTCGTAGCGGTCGACGACCAGCACGTCAGCGCCGGAGCCGGCCAGCTCGCGGGCGACGGCGAGCCCGGCGAAGCTGGCACCGCAGATCAGGACGTCATGCGAACCGGCGAGCGGAGTCCGCTCGTCGCCCCGCTTCGTTGCACGCTTGGGCATCCGAAGCAGCGTATCCAGAACGGAACTGCAATCATGCGCATCCGTGTCCGCGACCGAGACCATGCCTGCCCCTGCGCCGAGCGAAGTGGCCCCGACCCCCGTCGAGGGTTCCGGTGGCCTGCTGCTCGAAATCGACGGCCAGATCGTCCCCAATTACGCGGCGACGATGGTCTCCTTCGACGAGGGCGACGTGGTCAACGGCAAGGTCGTCCGGATCGACAAGGACGAGGTCCTCGTCGATATCGGCTACAAGGCCGAGGGGGTCATCCCCAGCAACGAGCTCTCGATCCGCAAGTCGGTCGACCCGGCCGACGAGGTCGAGCTCGGCGAGCAGGTCGACGCCCTGGTCCTCACCAAGGAGGACTCCGAGGGCCGCCTGATCCTCTCCAAGAAGCGCGCCCGCTTCGAGAAAGCCTGGCGCTCGATCGAAGTCGCCGCCGATTCCGGCGAACCGGTCAAGGGCCGCGTCATCGAGGTCGTCAAGGGCGGCCTGATCCTCGACCTCGGGGTGCGCGGCTTCCTGCCCGCCTCGCTGGTCGACATCCGCCGCGTCCACAACCTCGACGAGTTCATGAGCCAGGAGCTCGAGTGCAAAGTGATCGAGCTCAACCGCAGCCGCAACAACGTCGTCCTCTCGCGCCGCGCGGTGCTCGAGGAGGAGCGCAAAGAGGTCCGCGAGCAGATCCTCGGCCGGCTCGAGCCGGGCCAGGTGGTCGAAGGCAAGATCTCCAACATCGTCGACTTCGGCGCCTTCGTCGACCTCGACGGGATCGACGGCCTGATCCACATCTCCGAGCTTTCCTGGAGCCACGTCAACCACCCCTCCGAAGTCGTCTCGATCGGCGACACGGTGCGGATCAAAGTGCTCGACATCGACCGCGACCGGCAGCGGATCTCGCTGGGGCTGAAGCAGACCCAGGAGGACCCGTGGCAGCGGGTGATCAGCACCCACCGGCCGGGCGACGTGCTCGAGGGCACGGTGACCAAGGTGGTCGCCTTCGGCGCCTTCGTCGAAATCCTTCCCGGGGTCGAGGGCCTGGTCCACATCTCCGAGCTCGCCGACCACCACGTCGAGAACCCGAGCGAAGTGGTCGAGCCGGGGGCCAAGCTGAACGTCAAGATCCTCGAGATCGACGAAGACCGCCGCCGTCTCTCGCTCTCGATCAAGCGGGTCGAGGGCCAGAACATGCCGATGCAGGGCCTCGGCGAGCAGATCGCGCAGGCGACCGGGGCCGCTGCGGTCGAGGAGGCCGCGCCGGCTGAAGAAGTCGCGCCGGCAGAGGAGACCGCGCCGGTCGAAGACGCCGCGCCGGTCGAAGGGGTCGCGGAGGTCGCCGCCGAGGTGCCCGCCGCCGAGCCCGCCGAGCCCGCCGAGCCGGTGGCCGAGGCCGAGGCTGCCGCCGAGCCGGTCGCCGAGACCCCAGCCCAGGAGCAGCCCGGCGAAGAGGCCGGCGAGGGCGCTGCGCACGAGGGCGAATCGGCCGAGGAGCGCCCCGATGCCCCGAGCAGCACCGACGAGGCCGCGGGCGAAGACACCGGAAACGGCGAGTCCGACCAAGACTGAGCGGCGCCCGTGGCGCCGCTGACGATCGGGCTCACCGGCGGCATCGCGGCCGGCAAGTCCGAGGCGCTGGCCGCCTTCGAGCGCCTCGGCGCCGCCACCCTCTCCAGTGACGCGATCGTCCACGAGCTGCTCGAAGCGGACGAGCTGAAGCGGATCCTGGCCGAGCGCTGGGGTCCCGAGGTGGCGCCGCCCGAGGGCGTCGACCGCGCTCGCATCGGCGGCATCGTCTTCGCCGACCCCGAGCAGCTGGCCTGGCTCGAGTCCCAGATCCACCCGCTGGTCGGCGCCCGCACCGCCGAGTGGCTCGAATCGCTGCCGGCGGACACCGAGTTCGCGGTGGTCGAGGTGCCGCTGCTGTTCGAGGGCGACGGCGAGGGGCGCTTCGACACCACCGTCGCCGTCGTCGCCGGCGAGGAGCTGCGCCGCGAGCGCGCCGCCGCCCGCGGCCACGCTCTGGTCGGCGAGCGCGAGGCGCGCCAGCTCACCCAGGAGGAGAAGGCTGCGCGGGCCGAGCACGTCGTCGTCAACGACGGCTCGGTCGCCGATCTCGAGCGGCAGCTGTCCGCGCTGCTCGCGAAGCTGAGACGATGACGAGGACCTACCGGCGGCGTCGCGGGCGCTGGCCGATCTTCGGCGGGGTGGCGGTCGTGCTCGGGCTGGTGATTGGAGTCCTGATCGCCAGCGGCACCTTCGACAAGGCGATCAAGGAGCTCACCCTGCCGTTGCAGCACGAGGACATCATCCGCCAGCAGTCGCGCGAAAAGGGAGTCGACGCGGCGCTGATCGCCGCCGTCATCTACTCGGAGTCGAAGTTCAGCGACGCCGAATCGAGCGCCGGCGCCCGCGGCCTGATGCAGATAACTCCCGACGCAGCTGAATTCATCGAGAAGCAGAGCGGTGGCACCACCTTCAAGCTCGACGATCTCTCCAACCCCGAAATCAACATCCGCTACGGAACCTTCCTGCTGAAGGAACTGCTCGAACGCTACGACGGCGACGAGGCGGCGGCGCTGGCCGCCTACAACGCCGGCCCGGGGAACGCCGACAAGTGGGGCGGCAGCGAGCTCACGGTCGAGGAGATCCCGTTCGACGAAACGCGCGAATACGTCAAGCAGGTGCTCGAGAAGCAGCGCGAGTACCGGCAGGAGTACGGGCGCGAACTGGGGTACCGGTGAACACGCTGCGGCCGCGGGTCGCCGCCCTGGCGCTGGCCGTCGGGATCGTCCTCGCCGACTCCTCGATCGTCGTCCTGGCGCTGCCCGAGATCTACCGCGATCTCGACACCACGGTTGCCGGCGTCACCTGGGTGCTGGTCTCCTTCAACCTGGTGATGGCGCTGGCGGCGGTGCCGGCGGCGCTGGCGGCGAGGCGACTGGGACCGGGGCGGACGGCGGCTGTCGGGCTCGCGATCTTCGCCGGGGCGGGGGTCGCCTGCGGCCTCGCCGACCAGCTCTCGACCCTGATCATCGCCCGCTGCGTACAGGCGCTTGGCGGCGCCGCCGCGGTCACCGCGGCGCTCGAGCTGCTGCCCGCGGCGGTCGGCAGCGAGCGGCGCGCCGCCGTCGTCTGGGCCGGGGCGGGGGCGACCGGCGCCGCGCTCGGCCCGGCCGCCGGCGGCCTGCTGACCGAGCTCGTCTCCTGGCAGGCGGTCTTCTTCGTCCAGGTGCCACTGGCGCTGGCGGCGGCGGCCCCGATCCTGGCGGTCGCGCGCGACGAGGCCTCGACCCAGGTGATCGAAGCCGAGACCCGCCGCGCCGGCCGCCCGCATCTCTGGGCCAACCTGGCGCTGGCGATGATCAGCGCCTCGATCGCCGCCGCGCTCTTCCTCCTCGTCCTGCTGCTGATCGAAGGCTGGCGGCTGACGCCGATCGGCGCCGCGATCGTCGTCACCGCGATGCCGGTAGCGGCCTATTTCGGCAGCCGCCTGGCGCCGCTGGTGCCGAGCGAGCGGGCCCGCGCCGCCGCCGGGGCGATCCTCGTCTCCGGCGGGCTCGGCGGCCTGGCGCTGCTGCCGCACGCCAGCGTCTGGCTCACCCTGCCGCCGCAGATCCTGGTCGGAGTCGGTCTCTCGCTCGTCCTCTCGGCGCTGACCGAGACCGCGCTCGCCGGCCGCGCCCCGCAGGCGATCCACGGCGGCTGGACGATCGCCGCCCGCCACGCCGGCGTCGTCCTCGGCCTGCTCGCCCTGACCCCGATCTTCACCCACGACATCGAGGTCCAGCGCCACGACGCGATCGACGCCGGCACCGCGGTGCTGCTCGACTCGCCGGCCAACCCGCTGCTGAAGATCGAAATGGCGAAACGGATCTCGACCCGGCTCGAGAAGGAGCATGGCAAGGTGCCGACGATCGGGCCGGCCTTCGAGCCGCTGCCCGACGACGCCGAAGAACGGGCCGAAGTCGTCGGCCTGCGTGAAGAACTGCAGGACCAGCTCGACCGCGGCGCCACCCACGCCTTCAGTCCCTCGTTCGGGATCGCGGCCCTGCTCGGGCTGCTGGCGCTGATCCCGATCGGGCTGGCGAGGAGGGTCGACCTGTGAGGCGCTCGCGGCTGCTGGTCGGCGGCGCCGTCCTCGCCTCGCTGCTGCTGGTCGGCGCCTACCTGGCCGCCGGCGGCGCCAGCTACGAGCCGCTGAAGTCGCAGGACCCCTGCAAGCCGCGACCCTGGCGCGACCCGCAGGGCATCCAGCAGATCGCCGAGCAGTTCACGCTCTCGGCGCTCGACGGCGCCGCCTGCCAGCTGGGAGTCAGCCGCGAGACCCTGGCCCGCGCCCTCGCCACCGACGAGGCGCGCGAAAGGTTCGCCAAGCGGTACGGAATCGACGACGAGAAGCTCGCCGAAGCGATTCGCGCCGGGCTGGTGCGGGCGGTCGACGACGCCGAAGAAGCGGGAGCGCTGACCCCGTTCATCGCGGTGCCGCTGCGCGGCGGGCTGGAACGGATCCCGCTCGACCAGGCGATCGAACTGCTCAAGGACGGCCGCCAGATCTTCGAAGGGGCGAACGGGATCCTCGGTCCGATCGGCGGCTTCCTGGAAGAACTGATTCCTTAGCGGAGTTCTTCCCGATTCGCTTCGCAACCGCCCGGTTCCAGCGCGAAGCGCATCTGATCCTGATCCCAGCGCACGCCGTCGAGCAGGACGTCGGGCGTGGTGCCGAGGACGCTCGCGATCTTCACCAGTTCCTCCAGGCTCAGCGCCGCATCGGCGCTCTCGACCCGGACCAGCGCGGACAGCGGCAGCCGGCAGCGGCTGGCCAGAGCCTCGTGGGTCAGGCCGCAGGCTTCCCGCCGGGCTCGCACCCTCGCTCCAACCCGCTGACGCAGGTTCATCGCGTCTTCAGCCTTGGGGCTCGGCGGACTCCACGATCAACCGCGGTGGCTCCTCCTGCCAGCCGACCCCGGCGAAGAATTCCTCGGTGCTGACGCCGAGCGCTCGCGAGAGCCGGGCGATGATTTCGGCTTGAGGTTCGGTCTCCCCTCGCTCGTACTTCGAGATCTGGGTTCGATGGACGTCCGAGATGCGCATCAGGTCTTCCTGCGAGAGACCCGCTCCCTCCCGGATGCGCCGGAGATTGATCCCGAATCGAAGTCGAAAATCCACGCATGGATTTACCTCCATCGCAGACAGTACGTCTACAGACGATTGCTCTACAGATAGTCAACCAACATCCGATTTGGCTCAGCCAACCTAACCGCAGGCGCACGGAAAGGGGGAACTTTTCCGGTTAGACCGACTTTCAGTCCGGATCAGCGGCGAACTCAGCGCGTCGCCCGCCAGGCCCAGACCATCAGCAGCGGTTGGACCGGGAGGCGGAGCCAGAGCAGCCAGCGCGGGACCTTGCGCAGGTCCAGACCCTCGATCTGCTCGGGGTTGACGGCCATCTGGGCGTTGGCCGGGAAGACGGCGGCGAGCAGGGCGAGCAGCCACCAGCGCCGAGGCGACGGCTCGCCGGCGGCAGGACGAGGGCGGCGCCGGCGAGCTCGGCGGCGCCGCTGAGCGCGACGATCTCCCGCTTCCAGGGCTGCAGAACGGCGGGGACGATCGCTTCGTAGGGTCGCGGGCGAGCGAAGTGGAGCGAGCCGGCGAGGGTGAAGAAGGCGGCGAGGAGGGCGCGCGAGGGTCGCATCGGCGGCCCAGCCTATCTGCGCTCGCGAGCCCGAGTGGTCGTGCAGCTAAGGTCACGAGCGTGACGGAATTCAAGCTGAATCCTGCCTACACGCCGACGGCGGATCAGCCGAAGGCGATCGCCGGACTGGCCGAGGGGCTGCGCGGGGGCGAGCGCTTCCAGACGCTGCTCGGCGCCACCGGCACCGGCAAGACCTTCACGATGGCGGCGACGATCGCCGCGGTCCAGCGGCCCTCCCTGGTGATCGCCCACAATAAGACCCTGGCGGCGCAGCTCTGCAACGAGTTCCGCGAGTTCTTCCCCGACAACTCGGTCGAGTACTTCGTCTCCTACTACGACTACTACCAGCCCGAGGCCTACGTCCCCGCGCAGGACCTCTACATCGAGAAGGACTCCTCGATCAACGACGAGATCGACCGCCTGCGCCACGCCGCGACGGCGGCGCTGTTCGCCCGCCGCGACGTGATCATCGTCGCCTCCGTCTCCTGCATCTACGGGATCGGCTCGCCGCAGGTCTACAACGAAAAAATGCAGCTCTTCCAGGTCGGCAAGGAGATCGACCGCGACGACGTGCTGCGCAAGCTGGTGAAAATGCAGTACCAGCGCAACGACTCGGTGCTCGGCCGCGGCGCATTCCGGGTCCGCGGCGAGGTGCTGGAGATCATGCCCTCCTATGCCGAGTCCGCCTACCGGATCGCCCTCTTCGGCGACGAGATCGAGGGAATCCAGCACTTCGACCCGCTGACCGGCGAGGTCCTCGACGTGATCGACCACGTCTCGGTCTGGCCGGCCTCCCACTACGTGACCAAGGACGAGACGCTCGAGCGCGCGGTCGAAGAGATCAGGGCCGAACTCGAATCGCGGACCGCCGAACTCGAGAACGAAGGCAAGCAGCTCGAGGCGCACCGGTTGCGCCAGCGCACCGCCTACGACATCGAGATGCTGAAGGAGCTCGGCTTCACTTCCGGAATCGAGAACTACTCGCGGATCCTCGATGGCCGCCCGCCCGGCAGCCCGCCGCACACCCTGATCGACTACTTCCCCGACGATTTCGTCGTCTTCGTCGACGAGTCGCACCAGACCGTGCCGCAGATCGGCGGCATGTACGAGGGGGACAGGTCGCGCAAGACGACCCTGGTCGACTTCGGCTTCCGCCTGCCCTCGGCGATCGACAACCGGCCGCTGAAATTCGACGAGTTCCTCGAACGGGTGCCGCAGCTGGTGATGGTCTCGGCGACCCCGGGTCCCTTCGAGAAGGCCGAATCGACGCGCACCGTCGAGCAGATCGTGCGCCCGACCGGGATCGTCGACCCGGAGATCGAGGTGCGCGAGACGAAGAACCAGATCGACGACCTGATGAACGAAATCAAGGCCCGCGCCGAGGCCGGCGACCGCACCCTGGTGACGACGCTGACCAAGAAGATGGCCGAGGACCTGACCAACTACCTGCTCGAGTACGGGGTCAAGGTTCGCTACCTGCACTCCGAGGTCGACACCCTGGAGCGGATCCAGATCGTCCGCGACCTGCGACTCGGCGAGTACGACGTGCTCGTCGGGGTCAACCTGCTGCGCGAGGGGCTCGACCTGCCCGAGGTCTCGCTGGTCGCGATCCTCGACGCCGACAAGGAGGGCTTCCTGCGCGGCGAGACCAGCCTCGTGCAGACCATCGGCCGCGCCGCGCGCAACGTCGAGGGCCGGGTGCTGATGTACGCCGACAAGGAAACCGACGCGATGAAGGCGGCCCTGCGCGAGACCGACCGCCGCCGCGCGATCCAGATCGCCTACAACGAGGAGCACGGGATCACCCCGGCGACGGTCCGCAAAGGGATCTCGGAGATGGCCGAGTTCCTGGCGATGGAGGACCGGGCGCCGGCCAAGCGCCGCCGCCGCAGCGCCGGCGACTACGAGAGCCCGGAGGCGCTGGAGCGCACGATCGTCGCCCTCGAGGAGGAGATGCTCGCCGCCGCCGACGACCTCCGCTTCGAGGAGGCGGCCCGCATGCGCGACGAGCTGAAGGAGCTGCGCCGCGACCTCGACGGGATGATCGCCGGCTCTTAGGCCGAGCGGCCCGAGTATCTAAGCTGCCGGTATGGCAGTCGACGTCACCGAAGCAACGTTCGACCGCGACGTCATCGAGCTCTCGAAGCAGACGCCGGTCGTGGTCGACTTCTGGGCCGAGTGGTGCGGCCCCTGCCGCCAGCTGAGCCCGGCGCTGGAGGCGGCTGAGGCGAAGCGCGGCGGCCAGGTGCTGCTGGCCAAGGTCGAAACCGACGCCAACCAGGGGCTGGCGCGTCGCTACGGGATCCAGGGCATCCCCGCCGTGAAAGCGTTCAAGGACGGCGAGATCGTCAACGAATTCGTCGGCGCGCTGCCGCCGGCGCAGGTCGAGGCCTTCTTCGACGCGCTGGTGCCTTCGAAGGTCGACGAGCTGTTGGCCAAAGGCGACGAGCTGTCGCTGCGCGAGGCGCACGAACTCGACCCCCGCCGCGCCGACGTCGCGGTCGCGCTGGGCCGGGCGCGGCTGGCCCGCGGGGCGGATGACGAGGCGCTGCAAGCAGTCGCCGGCCACCCCGGCGACTTCAACGCCCAGGGGATCGCCGCGCGGGTCAAGCTCTCCCAGGCGGGCGTCGCCCCGGCTGCCTTCGAGGCGCTCCGCCGCGGCGATCGCGGCGCCGCGATCGAGGCGCTGATCGCCGCGCTCGCTGATCAAAGCGACAACGGCGAGGCGGGGGAGACCCGCGACCTGCTGCGCCAGGCGATCGTCGGGCTGATCAACGAGGACCCCGCCGATCCGAAGGCGCGCGAGTACCGCCAACGGCTCGCCGCCGTGATCTCCTGAGCGCGCCTCGAAGCTCCGGTGCCGGCCAGCCGGAAACGGCGGGTTACTTCATTGATCAAAGAAATCTATGTAATGATTTCACTCCAGGCGCTCGCGGCGGTCAAACCCAGTCTTGGGCATGAGGAGGCGTGATGAGGTACGTCAAGCTGTTGAGCCTGGCGGCCGTCGCGGCAGTGGCCGCGGTGGCGCTGGTGGGAACCGGGTCCGCGTCGGCCTGGGGGTTCTGCAAATCGGCCGAACTGAACGAAGAAGGCGTCTGCGCGAGGCCGTACACGGCCGGCACGATCTACGCCGGGACGCTGGAAACGGGGAACACGGCGCAGTTCACCGGCACCGCCGCCGTGACCTGCAAAAGCGCCGGCTTCGAATTCGAACAGCTGTCTCCGGCGCACACTTCCGTGGTCGGAGAAATGGAACCGGTGACCTTCGGCAACTGCAACGGCACCGTCACCGCCGTGAACCTGCCGTGGGAAGTCAACATCGTCGATATCTCGGGCGGCAAAGGCACCTGGGAAGCGACGCTCTCCGGTCTCGGCGCGGGCGAACCCGGCGTGCAGATCGGCAGTTGCACCTATACCGCGACCGCGATGGAATTCGAATTCTTCGACACTTTGGTCACCGGCGGCAATGCCAGGATGACCGGAGTGATCCCGTTGTCCGGGAAATGCGGCGGCGAGACCCTGACGGTCAAATACCGGGTGATCCCGCCGGCGGGGACGATCTACCCCGGGTAGCAGCGGATCATCTCGCTCTGAGCGGCTCGTTCCCCCGCCCGCCTCCCCAGGTGGCCGGGGGAACGCCTGTTCGCTTGCGTAGACTTATGTGAAGTGGCCGCTTCCGATCGAATCGTCATCACCGGTGCCCGCGAGCACAACCTCAAGGACATCGACCTCGAGCTGCCCCGCGACGCGCTGATCGTCATCACCGGGCTCTCCGGCTCGGGCAAGTCGAGCCTCGCCTTCGACACGATCTACGCCGAGGGGCAGCGTCGCTATGTCGAGTCGCTGAGCGCCTACGCGCGCCAGTTCCTCGGGCTGATGGAGAAGCCCGACGTCGACTCGATCGAGGGGCTCTCGCCGGCGATTTCGATCGACCAGA
Organism: Solirubrobacterales bacterium; assembly: GCA_050251335.1. Taxonomy (GTDB): domain Bacteria; phylum Actinomycetota; class Thermoleophilia; order Solirubrobacterales; family 70-9; genus VAYN01. Next base: position 1,300 of record JBFWMZ010000039.1, on the reverse strand, counting down.
AGACGACCTCGCGCAACCCGCGCTCGACGGTGGGGACCGTAACCGAGATTTATGACTACCTGCGGCTGCTCTGGGCACGGATCGGAGTGCCGCACTGCCCCGAGTGCGGCGCCGAGATCACCGGCCAGACGCAGGAGCAGATCGTCGACCGGCTGATGACGCTCGCGGACGGGACCAAATTCATGGTCGCGGCGCCGATCGTCCGCGGCCGCAAAGGCGAGTACGGGAAATTGCTCGAGCAGATGCGGCTCGAGGGCTACTCGCGGGTCCGCGTCAACGGCGAGCTGCGGCGGCTCGACGAGGAGATCGTCCTCGACAAAAAGTACAAACACGACATCTCGGTCGTGGTCGACCGGCTGGTGATGAAGCCGGAGCTGAGGCGACGGCTCTCGGAGTCGGTCGAGGCGGCGGCGGGCCTCGCGGCCGGGCTGATCGAAGTCGAGATCCTCGACGGCGAGAAGACGGCGGAGACGATGCTCTTCTCCGAGCAGTTCGCCTGCCTGAGCTGCGGCACCTCGATCCCGGAGCTGGAGCCGCGGATCTTCTCCTTCAACTCGCCCCACGGCGCCTGCGACCGCTGCCACGGGCTCGGCTTCCAGCGGGTGATCGACCCCGAGCTGGTCGTCCCCGACCCGACCCTCTCGCTGGCCGAGGGCGCCCTGCAGCCCTGGAACCGCGGCATCAGCTCCTACTGGAAGCGGCTGATCGCCTCGGTCGCCGACGAGTACGGGGTCGACGTCGACGTGCCCTGGTCGCAGCTCAGCGCCGAGGAGAAGGAGATCTTCCTCTACGGCACCGGCGAGAAGCGCCACCAGGTCAGCTACACCAATCGCTTCGGCCGCCGCCGCTCCTACAAGGTCCGCTTCGAGGGGATCGTCAACAACCTGCAGCGGCGCTACGAAGAGACCGATTCGGAGAACAGCCGCGAGCGGATCGAGGGCTACATGGCCGAGCAGCCGTGCCCGGCCTGCCACGGCGCCCGGCTGCGGCCGGAGAGCCTCGCGGTCAAGGTCGGCGGCCTCTCGATCGCCGAGTACAGCGACCTCTCGGCGCGCGCCGCCTCGCAGTGGATCCGCGAGCTCGAGCTGACCGAGACCGAGCGGGCGATCGCGCGGCTGATCGTGCGCGAGATCACCGAGCGCCTCGCCTTCCTCGAGAACGTCGGCATCGGCTACCTCTCGCTGGCCCGCTCGGCGCGCTCGCTGTCGGGCGGCGAGGCGCAGCGGATCCGCCTGGCGACGCAGATCGGCTCGCACCTGGTCGGCGTCATGTACGTGCTCGACGAGCCCTCGATCGGGCT
>JBFWMZ010000038.1:0-31050 GCA_050251335.1 Solirubrobacterales bacterium | reverse complement strand
GGCTCGGTGTAGATGACGATCGCCTCGGTCTGCTCGTCGGCCTCGAAGTAGGGCATCAGCTCGGCGTAGGTGGAGCCGATGATCGCGTCGCCGCCGATCGAGACCGCGGTCGAGACGCCGAGGCCGGCCTGGGTCAGCGAGGAGGAGATCTCGGTGGTCATCCCGCCCGAGCGGCTCATCACCCCGACCGCGCCGGGCTGGTAGGCCTTGGCGGCGTCTTTGGCCGGGCCGCCGATGCCGCCCATCTTGCAGACCTCGGGGACGATCAGGCCGAGGCAGTTGGGGCCGATGATCCGGGCACCCTCCATGTTCGCCAGCTCGACCATCTGGGCGACGTCGCCGCGCGGGATCCGCTCGGTGACGACGACGACGAGCTTGATCCCGTTGAGGATCGCCTCGAAGACCGCGTCCTTGGTGAAGGCGGGGGGGACGGTGACGACCGAGCCGTCGATCGGCGCTCCGTGGTGGGAGACCGCCTGGGCGACGGTGTCGAAGACCGGCACCCCGTGGACCTCGCGGCCCTTGCGCCCCGGCGTCACGCCGCCGACGATCTTCGAGCCGTAGTCGAGGCACTCGCGGGTCAGGTTGACCGCCTCGCGGCCGGTGATCCCCTGGACGATGAAGGTCGTGTCGCTGCTCAGCAGGATGCTCATGCCGGCGCTCCCTGGATCTTGGCGACGGCCCGTCCCGCCGCCTCCCACATCGAGACCGAGCGGTCGCAGTACTCGACCCCGTAGCGCTCGAGGATCTTGAAGCCCTCCTCCTCCCAGGCGCCGGGGATGCGGAAGATCGCGATCGTCTCGCCGGGGTCCTTGCCGAGCTCGAGGCAGGCCTTGATGACGCCGCGGGCGACGATGTCGACGCGGGTGTTGGAGACGATCGACATCATCACCGCGATCTTCTCGACCCCGTCCTTTTCGAGCACCTCCTTGGCCAGGCCGCAGGCCTTGGCGACCGAGGGGTTGCCGCCGATCTCCGAGTAGTTGGCCGGCTCGCCGCCCTGGTTGATCACCGCGTCGGTGAGCGTGAGCGAGCCGCCCCCGGCGCCAATCACGAGGCCGAGGTTGCCGGTGAAGCCGTGGTCCTTGCCCTGGATCACGCCGCGGTGGTCGGCGGCGTCGATCGCGCCGACGTTGCGCTCGAACTCGCTCGGCTCGTAGGTCTCGCGGGTGTCGTCCTCGGCGATCCCGAGCTCGCCGCGCAGGAGCTCCTTCTGCCGGCCGACCGCCTCGTTCTCCATCTCCATGTGGGCGTCGAGGGCGACGAAGCTGCCGTCGGAGAGCTCGGCCAGCGGGTTGATCTCGGCCAGGGTCATGTCGTTCTCGCGGAAGAGGCGGGCGAGGCGGGCGAGGATCGGGGTCGCGCGGTTCAGCTGCGAGCCGGTCACGCCGGTTGCGGCGATCGTCTGCTTCGCCTCGAAGTCGGGGATCGGGAAGAGGTTGGTGAGGTGGCCGCGGCCGACGTGGTCGGGGTGCTTCTCGGCGACCTCCTCGATGTCGATCCCGCCCATGTCGCTGAACAGCATCAGCGGTTTCTTCGCGGTGCCGTCCCAGACGACGCCGGCGTAGTACTCCTGCCTGACCTCGGCTTTGGGGTCGACGAGGACGCCGCGCGGCATGTGGCCGTTGATCTCGAGCTGCAGGATCTCCTCGGCGAAGCCCTCCGCTTCCTCGGGCGTGTCGGCGAATTTGACCCCGCCGGCCTTCATCCGGCCGCCGCTCAGGACCTGCGACTTGATCACCACCGGCCCGCCGATCTCCTCGGCGGCCGCGCGCGCCTCGGCGGCGGTCGTGCAGAAGCCGTACTTGGTGACAGGAATCCCCGCCAGCTCGACGATCTTCCGGGCCTCGTACTCGTAGAAGCGCATCCCGGCCGGGCACCCTATCCGACGGATGATCGGGTCGGCTTGCCGCCCTGACGCCCGGGCGCCTGGGATACTCCGCCGCGGAGCCCGGTATGCGGCGGGCTCCGAGGATCCATTGACCGTCCCCGTGCGCAGCGCCCCCGTCGTCGCCCTTCTCGGGGCCCTTGTGCTGGCCGCAAGCGGCTGCGGGGAGACCACCATCGACGCCGTCAAGACCGAGGAAGCGACCAAGGCCAGCCTCGAAAAGTCGCTTCATGAAAAGATCAAGCAGGTCGACTGTCCATCCGGCGTGAAGGTCGAAGCTGGCAGGACCTTCAACTGCACGGTCGACCTCCGCAAGGGCGAAGAAGCGACTGCAACCTTGAAGATCCGCAACAGCGATGCCGACGCCGACATTGTCCACCTGAAAGTGAACAAAGCCACCGCCCCGGACCGGGCGGGCGAATAGAGCGATACAGAGAGAGGCGGTATGAGCGACCTGACCACGGCCCCCGCGCTGACCACCAACCAGAAGCTGCAGCAGTGGGTGGGTGAAATCGCAGCGCTCACCCAGCCCGAGTCCGTCCACTGGTGCGACGGCTCCGGGGAGGAGTACGACGCCCTGGCCCAGGTCCTGATCGACGCCGGCACCTTCGAGCGTCTCAGCGAGGCGAAGCGCCCCAACTCCTACCTCGCCCTCTCCGACCCCGCCGACGTTGCCCGGGTCGAAGACCGCACCTTCATCTGCTCCGAGCAGGAGGAGGACGCCGGCCCGACCAACAACTGGCGCGATCCGGCCGAGATGCGCGAGGTCCTCGACGGCCTCTTCAAGGGCTGCATGGCCGGCCGCACGATGTACGTGGTGCCGTTCTCGATGGGCCCGCTCGGCTCCGAGATCTCCGAAATCGGCGTCCAGCTCACCGACTCCCCTTACGTCGCGGTCTCGATGCGGATCATGACCCGGATGGGCAAGGCAGCCCTCGAGGTGCTCGGCGACGAGGGCGAGTTCGTCCCCTGCGTCCACTCGGTCGGGATGCCGCTGGGCGAGGGCGTCGAGGACGTCCCCTGGCCCTGCAACGAGGACAACAAGTACATCGTCCACTACCCCGAGACCCGCGAAATCTGGTCCTTCGGCTCCGGCTACGGCGGCAACGCCCTGCTCGGCAAGAAGTGCTTCGCGCTGCGGATCGCCTCGGCGATGGCCCGCGACGAGGGCTGGATGGCCGAGCACATGCTGATCCTCAAACTGACCTCGCCCGAGGGCAAGGTCAAGTACATCACCGGCGCCTTCCCGTCGGCCTGCGGCAAGACCAACCTGGCGATGCTGGTCCCGACCCTGCCCGACTGGAAGGTCGAGACGGTCGGCGACGACATCGCCTGGATGAAGTTCGGCGAGGACGGCAAGCTCTACGCGGTCAACCCCGAGGCGGGCTTCTTCGGCGTCGCGCCGAACACGTCGCACAAGACCAACCCGAACGCGATGGACACGATCGAGCGCGACACGATCTTCACCAACTGCGCCAAGACCGACGACGGCGACATCTGGTGGGAGGGGATGACCGGCGAGCCGCCGGCCCACGCGATCGACTGGCACGGCAACGACTGGACCCCCGACTCCGAGACACCCGCCGCGCACCCGAACGCCCGCTTCACCACGCCCGCGGCGCAGTGCCCCTCGATCGCTCCCGAGTGGGAGGACCCGGCCGGCGTCCCGATCGACGCCTTCCTCTTCGGCGGCCGCCGGGCGACGGTGGTCCCGCTCGTCTCCGAAGCGTTCGACTGGGAGCACGCGGTGTTCATGGGGGCGACGATGTCCTCCGAGACCACCGCGGCGGCGGCCGGCGCGGTCGGCCAGCTGCGCTTCGACCCGATGGCGATGCTGCCCTTCCTCGGCTACAACATGGCCGACTACTTCGCCCACTGGCTGAAGGTCGGCCAGCGCGAGGGGGCGCAGCTGCCACGCGTCTTCTACGTCAACTGGTTCCGCAAAGACGACGACGGCAAGTTCCTCTGGCCCGGCTACGGCGAGAACAGCCGTGTGCTCGAGTGGATCTTCCGCCGCTGCGACGGCGAGGGCGAGGCGGTCGAGACGGCCATCGGTCGCCTGCCGGCGACGGACGACATCAACACCGAGGGGCTCGAGATCTCGGCCGAGGCGATGCAGGCGCTGCTCTCGGTCGACACCGAGCTGCTGCGCGAGCAGCTGCCGCAGGTGAAGGCGCACCTCGCCCAGTTCGGCGACAAGCTGCCGAACCAGCTCGAGGAGCAGCTGGCGGCGCTCGAAGCGCGCCTCGGCTGAGCCGGGCGAGGCGCGTTCGCCGCTCGTCAACCCCTGGGTGACAAGCGGCGAACGCGCTCAGCCTGAACCGTTGCGCCCCCAGGCCCGTATCATCGGGGTGGGAGGACCGTTGTCTGCTTCGAGGTTCGCAAGCTTGCTGGGGGTGGCCTTGGTTGCCGTCCTTGCGCTCTGCGCGAGTTCGGCCACGGCCGCTCCGCCATGCGCCGGCGCCGACATCTACATCGCCGCCCACCAGGACGACACGCTTCTCTTCCAGAGCCCCGACCTGCTCGAAGACGTGCGCGGCAACCGCTGCGTGCAGACCGTCTTCACCACCGCCGGCGACGCCGGCAAAGGCGCCGCCTACTGGGAAGGGCGAGAGGCCGGGGCGGAGGCGGCCTACGCGGAGATGGCCGGCGTGGCCGACGTCTGGCAGGGCTCGACCGTCGAACTCGCCGGGCACCAGATCCACAAGGAGACGCTGGTCGGTCGGCCCGGGGTCTCGATCCTCTACCTGCGACTGCCGGACGGCGGCGTCAACGGCGAAGGGTTCGCGATGTATGGCGACCAGAGCCTGCGAAAGCTCTGGCGGGGCGGCAACGGCGAAGGCGCGCCAACGATCGGCGAAATCGAAGCCGACGACGGATCGGCCAGATACACCTACTCGGAGCTGATCGCGACGCTGGCGGCGGCGATCCAGTCCTCGGCCTCCCACCAGGTGCTTACCCAGAACTACCTGGCGCCGCAGGTCGGCCCCGACCACTCCGACCACGCGGTGACTGGGCGCTTCGTCAAAGCCGCGGCCGAAGCGCTGCCGGGCAGCTTCGGCGGCAACCGGCTGGTCGCCTTCGAAGGCTACGAAGTCGCTCTCGAACCGAAAAAACCGGCGAACGTCTTCGGGTCTCTGCTGGAAGCGAAGGAATCCGCCTTCGCCGCCTATGTCCCGCACGACTCGGCCTGCGGCGTCGACGAAGACTGCGGCGCCGAACCGTATCCGGCCTGGCTGCACCGGCAGTACGTGAGCGCCGAGAGGACCAAAGGCGTGGTGGCGAACGCCGGCCTCGAACAGACCGTCGGCGCGAGCTCGTTCGTCGCTCTCAGTGGCGCCGCCAGCAGCGCCGAAAACGGCGGTCCGCTGGGCTACTCGTGGACTCAGGTCGGCGGCCCGCCGGTCGTCCTCGACGGCGCCAACACCATCGCGCCGACCCTGGTCACGCCGCCGCACCCGACGGTCCTGACCTTCGCGCTGAGCGTCAGCCAGGGGGTGATCGCCAGCGCCGCCGACCTCGTCCGCGTCCGGGTGCCCGGCGCGAGCCCGAACCCGACCGCGGTCGCCGGCCCCGACCAGAGCGTCGCCGCCAGCGCCCGCGTCGGCCTCGACGGCTCGGCGAGCTGGGACCCCGAAGGGCTGCCGCTCTCCTATGACTGGGCTCAGACCGGGGGACCGCCGGTCGCCCTCGGCGACCCGGGGTCGAGCAGGCCGTCCTTCACCGCGCCGGCGGGGGCGGCCGCCTCGACCCTGACCTTCTCGCTCGTCGTCGCCAACGGCGCCCAGGCGAGCGCGCCGGCGACCGTCCGGGTCGCGGTCGCCGCCGCGCCGCCGCCGCCTCCGCCCGGGGCGCCGACTTCCGACAACCGGGCGCCGACTTCCGACAACCGGGCGCCGACTTCCGATAACCGGGCGCCGGCTGCCGACAAGCGGGCGCCGGAGAAGCCGAGCGACGATGGAAAGAGCGCGGAGCCGGGGCAGACGAGGGGTGCTCTCGTCCGCAAGCGGGTCCGGCTGATCGTCGGTCGCCGCGCTCGCCGGGTGGTCCGCATCGAGGGCAACGCCACCGCCCGGAGCTGCCGCGGCCGGCTGCCGGTCGGGGCCCTCTGCCGGATCAATCACGCCGGCAACGTGGTGGTCGAATCGCGCCACTCGCTCTCCCGCGCCGGAATCTTCCACCTGAAGGTCCGCTTCGCCGCCGGCGCGCAACCGCTCAAGCGTCCCTTAAAAGTGGTGATCAGGCGGCCCAAATAGTGAAATAACCTGGACGAAGGTCCGATTGCGGGCCTTCCAGAGGCACCCCGAGGCAAACCTATGATGCCCGCCTCGATGACGGGAAGGGGCAAGAATCTGGGCGTGCTCGCGGGTCTGGCGATCGTCTTCGTCGCGGTCCTCTCGCTCCTCGCCAGCGCTCCCGCGCGCGCCGCCGAAGGCTGCAGCGCCACCTCGCTCTACGTCGTCGCCCACCAGGACGACACCCTGCTCTTCCAGAGCCCGACCCTGGTCCAGGACATCCAGAGCAGCCGCTGCGTCCGCACCGTCTTCCTCACCGCCGGCGACGACGGCAAAGAACAGCCCTACTGGCTCGGGCGCGAAGAGGGGGCGCAGGCGGCCTACGCGCAGATGGCCGGCGTCGCCAACCAGTGGACCGCCTCGACCACGACCGTCGCCGGTCACCTGCTGCGCGTCGCGACCCTGACCGCGAAGCCCTCGATCTCGATCTACTACCTGCGGCTGCCCGACGGAGGCATCGAAGGCGAAGGCAGCATGCTCTACGGGTTCAAGAGCCTGCTGAGGCTGTGGGAAAGCGGGCAGCCCGGCAGCACCAGCCCGCCGCAGGACGCGACGATCGAAGCGGTCGACCACTCCGCGACCTACACCTACGCGGGCCTGGTCGAAACGCTGAAAGGGCTGATGACCCAGCTCGAACCGCAGCAGGTCCTGACCCAGAACTACATGGTCGCGCTGAAAGGGCCGGACCATCCCGATCACGCCGCGACCGCGAGGTTCACCCGCGTCGCCTCGCAGGCCTACTCCGGTCCGCACCGGCTGGTCGGCTACCGCGACTACGAATCGACGAACTCGCCGCAGAACGTCTTCGGCACCCTGCTCGGAGCCAAGGCGATGGCCTTCTACGCCTACGGCCAGCACGACTCGGGCGCCTGCGCGAGCGAACCCGCCTGCGCCGGCAGCGCCTACGAGGAATGGTTGAAGCGCCAGTACACGGTCGCCTCGGAAACGACCGGCGTCGTCGCCAACGCCGGCTTCGCGCAGACGACCACGCCGAGCGCCAAAGTGACGCTCGACGGCAGCGGCAGCTCGCACACCGGCAGCGGCACGCTCAACTACGCCTGGACCCAGACCGGCGGCTCGACGGTGGCGCTGAGCGGCGCCAACACCTCGGCGCCGAGCTTCACCACCCCCTCGCACCCGACCGTGCTGACCTTCTCGCTGACGGTCAGCGACAAAACCGGCAGCAGCAAACCCGACACGGTGACGGTGCGGGTGCCGGGCACCGATCCGACCCCGGCCGCGGTGGTCGGGCCCGAAGAGCAGGTCTCCTCCTCGGCGACCGTCACCCTCGACGGCTCCGAGAGCTGGGACCCGAACGGGCTGGCGCTGCAGTACGCCTGGATCCAGACCGGCGGCCCGACGGTGACGCTGAGCGGCTCGAGCACCGCCGGTCCGACCTTCACCGCGCCGGTTGGCCCGGCGAGCCTGACCTTCGCGCTGGTCGTCTCCAACGGCACCCAGACCAGTGCTCCGGCGACCGCGGAGGTGAAAGTCGCGGGCATCGCGCCGAGCTTCGGCAGCGGCACGACGACGACGCTGACGACCGGCGTCGCCGGCAGCTTCAGGGTCGAAGCCGGCGGCGCGCCGACGCCGACGATCGCCCGCACCGGCACCCTGCCCGGCGGCCTCTCCTTCAGCGACAACGGCGACGGCACCGCGACGCTCTCCGGCACCCCGGCGGCCTCGGCCGCCGAACCGGCGCAGACGGCGAGCTACCCGCTGACCCTGACCGCGACCAACAGCGAGGGCAAAGCGACGCAGAGCTTCGTCCTCAAGGTCTTCAACCCGGGAACCGCGCCGAGCTTCAAATCGGGCACCACGGCTGGCTTCACCACCGCAGTCGCCGGCAGCTTCAGCGTCCAGACCGACGGGGCGCCGAGCGCGAGCCTGATACAGACGGCCGGCACCCTGCCGCCGGGGCTGACCTTCGCCGACCAGGGCAACGGCACCGCGAAAATCTCCGGCACCCCGACCGCCGCCGCGGCCGCGCCGGGCAAAACCCAGCCCTACTCGGTCACCCTCAAAGCCGAATCGGCCGCCGGCTCGGCGACCCAGACGCTGACGCTCAACGTCACCAACCCCGGCAGCGCGGCGCAGATCACCAGCGGCGGCGCGGCCTCCTTCACGACCGGCGTCGCCGCCAGCTTCACGGTCACCTCGAGCGGCGCGCCGACCGCGACGCTGACCCGGACCGGGGCGCTGCCGCCGGGGCTGACCTTCGTCGACAACGGTGACGGCACGGCGAAAATCAGCGGCACCGCGACCAGCGCCGCGGCGCCGCCGGCCGAAAGCCAGGCCTACCCGCTGACGGTCAAAGCCGACAACGGCGTCGGCAGCGACAGCAAGCCGCTGACCCTGACCGTCACCAACCCGGGCACCCCGCCGGCCTTCGCCTCGGGCAGCTCGAGCAGCTTCACGACCGGCGTCGCCAAGATCTTCACGGTGGAAGCGAGCGGCAGCCCGAAGCCGTCGCTGGCCAGCACCGGCACCCTGCCCGCGGGGCTCTCGTTCAAAGACAACGGCGACGGCACGGCGACGATCTCCGGCACCGCGGCCGACTCCGCCGCGCCGCCGAACGGCTCGAAACAGTACGCGCTGAGCTTCGAAGCGACGAGCAAAGCCGGCAACAAAACGCAGGCCTTCACCCTCACCGTCTTCAACCCGGGATCCGCCCCGGTCTTCGAATCCGGCGCCGCGGCGAGCTTCACGACCGGCCTCGCGGGCTCGTTCACGGTCCAGACCACGGCGGCCCCGACCGCGGCGCTGACCAAGACCGCGGGCGAACTGCCGCCCGGGCTGAGCTTCGCCGACCAGGGCGACGGCAGCGCGAAGATCAGCGGCACGCCGACCTCGGCGGCGGCGCCGCCCGGGGGCAGCAAGGACTACGCGGTGACCGTCCACGCCGGCAACGGGGTCGGCGGCGCCAACCAGACGCTGACCCTGACCGTCAGCAACCCCGGCGTCGGGGCGAAAATCACCTCGCCCGACAGCGCCTCCTTCACGACCGGCGTCGCCGCCAGCTTCACGGTCACCACCAGCGGCCTGCCGGCGGCGACCCTGACCCGCGCCGGCGCCCTGCCGCCCGGGCTCAGCTTCGCCGACCAGGGCGACGGCACGGCGAAGATCTCCGGCACCCCGACCGGCGCCGCGGCTCCGCCGGCGCAGAGCCAGGGCTACCCGATCACGGTCGAAGCCGACAACGGCGTCGGCCACGCCAGCCAGACGCTGACGATCGAAGTCACCAACCCCGGCGCCGCGCCGAGCTTCTCCTCGGCCGAGGCCGCCTCCTTCACGACCGGCGCCTCCGGCAGCTTCGTCGTCGCGACCAGCGGCGCCCCGACCGCGGCGCTGAGCGTCACCGGCACCCTGCCGCCCGGCCTCTCCTTCCTCGACCGCGGCGACGGCAGCGCGAAACTCAGCGGCACCGCGACCGCGGCCGCCTCGCCGCCGGCGCAGACCACGAGCTACCCGGTGACGGTGAAAGCGCAGAACGCGGTCGGCCAGCAGACCCAGACGCTGACGATCGAAGTCACCAACCCTGGCGCCGCCCCGAGCTTCTCCTCGGCTGAGGTCGCCTCCTTCACGACCGGCGCCGCCGGCAGCTTCGTCGTCGCCACCGGCGGCGCCCCGACCGCGGCGCTGAGCGTCACCGGCGCCCTGCCGCCCGGGCTCGCCTTCGCCGACAACGGCGACGGCTCGGCGAAGATCAGCGGCACCCCGACCGCCGCCGCCTCGCCGCCGGCGCAGACCACCAGCTACCCGGTCACCGTCAAAGCCCAGAACGCGGTCGGCCAGAAAACCCAGACGCTGACGATCAAGGTCACCAACCCGGGGGCGACGCCGGTCTTCACCTCGGCCGAGGTCGCCTCCTTCACCACCGGCACGGCCGCGAGCTTCGCGGTCACGACCAGCGCCTCGCCGACCGCGACGCTGACCGTCTCCGGCACCCTGCCGCCCGGGCTCGCCTTCGCCGACAACGGCGACGGCACGGCGAAGATCACCGGCACCGCGACCGCCGCCGCCTCGCCCCCGGCCCAGTCGCGGAACTACCCGGTGACGGTGAAAGCGGAGAACGCGGTCAGCCAGAAAACCCAGACGCTGACGATCAAGGTCACCAACCCGGGGGCGACGCCGGTCTTCACCTCGGCCGAGGCCGCCTCCTTCACGACCGGCGCCTCCGGCAGCTTCATCGTCGCGACCAGCGGCGCCCCGACCGCGGCGCTGACCCTCACCGGCACCCTGCCGAGCGGTCTCAGCTTCGCCGACCTGGGCGACGGCACCGCCCGGATCAGCGGCACCGCGGCCAACGCCGCGGCACCGCCGGCGCAGTCGGTCGACTACCCGGTGACGGTGAAGGCCGAGAACGCCGTCGGCCAGAAAACCCAGACGCTGACGCTGAAAGTCACCAACCCCGGCGCCGCGCCGAGCTTCTCCTCGGCTCAGGTCGCCTCCTTCACGACCGGCGCCGCCGGCAGCTTCGCGGTCGCGACCAGCGCCGCGCCAAACGCCGCGCTGACCGTCTCCGGCACCCTGCCGCCCGGCCTCGGCTTCGCCGACCAGGGCGACGGCAGCGCGAAATTCACCGGCACCCCGACCGCCGCCGCCTCGCCGCCGGCGCAGACCACCAGCTACACGGTCACCGTCAAAGCGCAGAACGCGGTCGGCCAGAAAACCCAGGCGCTGACGATCAAGGTCACCAACCCCGGCACCGCCGCCGCCTTCACCAGCGCCAACGCGACCACCTTTACCAGCGGCGTCGCCGGCAGCTTCACCGTCAGCACCTCGGGCGCCCCGGCGGCCGCGATCAGCAAAGCCTCCGGTCAGCTGCCGAGCGGCGTCACCCTGCTCGACAACGGCGACGGCACCGCGACCCTGGCCGGCACCCCGGCCCGCTCGGCCGCCCCGGACGGCGAGTCGCAGGCCTACGCCCTGGCGCTGAAAGCGAGCAACGGCGTCGGCTCGCCGGCGACCCAGAGCTTCACCCTGACGGTCTTCAATCCCGGCGACGCGCCGTTCATCACCAGCCAGTCGACCGCCGGCTTCACCACCGGCGCCGCCGGCTCGTTCACCGTCACCAGCAGCGGCGCGCCGAAACCGGCCCTGAGCAGGACCGGCGACCTGCCCGCCGGCCTCGCCTTCCACGACAACGGCGACGGCACCGCGACGATCTCCGGCACCCCGGCGGCGGGCGCCGCGCCGGCTGCCGGCAGCCTCGCCTACGACCTGACGATCGCCGCCGACAGCAAATCGGGCCACAGCTCGAAAGCGCTGAAGATCACCGTCACGAATCCCGGCACTGCGCCGCAGATCACCAGCGGCGAAGCGGTCGAGTTCGCGACCGGAATCGCCGCCGCGTTCACGGTCACCTCGAGCGGCGACCCGGTGGCGGCGCTGGCCGCCGAAGGCGACCTGCCGGCCGGCCTCGCCTTCCACGACAATGGCGACGGCACCGCGACGATCGCCGGCACCCCGGCCCTCGACTCCGCTCCCGCCGGCGGCAGCCGCGGCTACGCGATCTCGGTCGCCGCGACGAGCGGCGCCGGCGACGCCAGCAGGCCGCTGACGATCACCGTCCGCCGTCCGGCCGACCCGCCGGTCGAAGAACCGCCGCAGCAGGGCGACCCCGGCAACACGGGTGACAGCGGGAACAACGGCGGCGGCAGCGCCCCGCCGGCGAGCTCGGGCGGCGCCCAGAGCGTTCCGGCGGCGACGAGCGAACCGCCGCCCGCGGTCCCCCAGATCGCGCTCGCGCAGGCGAAGCTGCAACTGCCGATCGGCAAGCCGAGCCGCCGCGTGATCGCCGTCGAGGCGCCGGCCGACGCCAAGGTGACCTGCGGCGGCAAGCTGCCCAGGGGGCTGCGCTGCAAGGTCAACAAGGCCGGCAACCTCGTCGTCACCGTCGCCGGGACGGTGAGCGTCGCCGGGACCTACAGGGTCAGGGTCAAGGTGACGCGCGCCGGGCGGACCACCCGGCGCACGCTGAAGATCACGCTGCGCGCCCGCTAGGTCATCTAGGCGGAGGCGGGCTGCAGCCCGTAGGCCTCGGCCAGCTCCGGGTCCTTCGCCGCCAGCATCTCGGCCAGCTCGACCATCACCTTGCACTGCTTCCAGGTGGCGTCGTCCTGCATCTTGCCGTCGATCATGTGGACGCCGCGGCCGTCGGGGATCGCCTCGAGGACCTTCTTGGCGAACCTGACCTCCTCCGGCGGTGGGCTGAAGACCTTCTTCGCGATCCCGATCTGGACCGGGTGCAGCGACCAGGCGCCGACGCAGCCCATCAGGAAGGCGGCGCGGAACTGGGTCTCGCAGCCGGCCGTGTCCTTGATGTCGCCGAAGGGGCCGTAGAAGGGGAGCAGGCCGTTGGCGGCGCAGGCGTCGACCATGCGGCCGATCGAGTAGTGCCAGAGGTCCTGCTGGGCGCTGACCCGGTCGGCCTCGGGGTTCTCCGGATCCTTCGGGTCCTCCATCACGCGGTAGCCGGGGTGGCCGCCGCCGACCCGGGTCGTCTTCATCCGCCGGCTGGCGGCGAGGTCGGCCGGGCCGAAGCTCATCCCCTGCATCCGCGGGCTGGCGGCGGCGATCTCCTCGAGGTTGACGACGCCCTGCGCGGTCTCGAGGATCGCGTGGATCAGGATCGGCCGCTCGAGCTTGGCTTTCGCCTCGAGCTGGGCGAGCAGGCGGTCGACGTAGTGGATGTCCCAGGCTCCCTCGACCTTCGGCACCATCACCACCTCGAGCTGGTCGCCGATCGCGCCGACCAGCTCGGTCAGGTCGTCGAGCACCCATGGGCTCTCCAGCGAGTTGACCCGCGTCCACAGCGCGGTGGCTCCGAAGTCGGACTCGCGCGCCGCCTTGATCAGCCCGGCCCGCGCCGCCTCCTTGCGGTCGACCGGGATCGCGTCCTCGAGGTTGCCGAGCAGGATGTCGGTCTGCTTGGCGATGTCGCCGGCCTTGGCGACCATCTTCTCGTTTGAGAAGTCGAGGAAGTGGATCATCCGCGACGGCGTCACCGGGATCTCGCGCAGCGGCTCCGGGGCGCCGATCGCCAGCGGTTTGAAGAAATCTCGTGGGGCTCTCAAGGCGTCTCCTCGCGTGGTTTGGGTCAGGGGAAATCTATTCAAAGGCAGGGGAGAGGCGGCGGGCGCCGAAGCTGACGACGATGGCCGCGGAGGCACGCGACAGCACCGAGGACTGGGTCCTTCCCGCGACGGCGCGGCCGCGCAGCTTCGCCGAGATCGAAGCCCGGGTCGAGCTGGCGGTCGAGACGGCGCGGAGCTCCGAAGCGGCGGTCGCCGAGGTCGGCGCGGCGGCGATCGAGGCCGCCGAACAGGCCCGCCAGGCGGCCGAGCTGGCCGAGCGCGCGGCACGGGCCGCGGCGGCGGCATCGACTCCCGCGCAGGTCGCAGCGGCGCCCCAGCCCGTCGTGCCAGAGCAGGAAGAGTGGCTGCTCAGCTTCAGCCATCGGGCCGAACGCCTGAGCGAACGCCTCGTCCGGCTCCAGCGCGTCTAGCTCCGCCTAGGGCGAGCCGGCGAACCAGCGCTGCCGCAACCCGGCGGCGAGCGCCGTGGTGATCGGGCCGTCGCTCGGGATCGGCTCGCCGTCGAGCTCCCTGACCGGCTCGATCCCGCGCAGGGCATTGGTCATGAAGGCCTCGTCGGCCCGCCGCAGCGCTTCCAGCTCGAGCCGCTCCTCGCGCAGCTCGAAGCCGAGCTCCGCGGCGACCGCGATCACTCCGGCGCGGGCGACGCCGGGCAGGATCTCGCCGTCGAGCGGCGGCGTCACGATCTCCCGCTCGACGATCGCGAAGACGTTGGCGCGCGAGCCCTCGAGCACCGTCCCGTCCTCCTCGACCAAGAGCGGCGCCGCGCCCGGTCCGGCGCTCGCTTCGGCCCGGACCAGCATCTCGCGGTCGGCCCACTTGTGGGCGCCGTAGCCGCGGTCGACGAAGAAGCTCCGCAGCGCCGTCGCGAACGGCCCGGTGGGGAAGACGTTGTTGGGATCGAAGGGGGCGACGACGATCGAGCTGTGCAGCTCGCCGGCCCGGTCGGGCTCGACGGTCAGCCGCAGGCGCCCCAGCCAGCCGCCGCGGCAGCCGGCCAGCACCTGGTCGCGGACCCCCGCCGGCGGCTCCTGGTCGTAGAGCGCGCGGACGCTCGCGGCCAGCCGCCGCAGGTGGGCCTCGAGCTCGATCGGCCGGTCTTCGAAGACCAGGATCGTCTCGAATACACCCGCGCGCGCATCCGGGCGGGGGCTCTGAATCGCGCTCGCCGGTTGTGACAAGGTGTCGGCGATGATAGGCCGCTTCCGGCGATACGCCCGCGAGAACGGCATCCGGGCGGCGCTCGCCAGGACCGCCGCCGAGCTGCGCCGGCGCGCCTTCTCGGCGAACAGGATCACGATCCTGCTCAAGGACCTCGACGACGTCAAGGTCCCGCGCCGGCCCTCCGAGCTCGAGGTCGTGCCGCTGGAGAAAGCCCACCTCGCCGGCCTCTCCGAGCTCAACCGCCGCCGCGGCCGGCCCGGCGTCGACCGGCGCTTCGAGGCCGACCTCGAGCGCGGCCTGCACGGCTTCGTCGCCCTGCTCGGCGGCGAGGTGGTCGGCTATTACTGGTGGGTCGAGGGCGAGCGCTTCGGCCAGCACCCGGACGCCCGCTGGCTGGGAGATTCTTTTCAAATCGAGCCCGGCGACGTCTACGGCTCGGACAACTACCTGCTGCCCGAGGCGCGCGGCGGTGGCACCGCAGGCCAGTTCCTGTACCGGATCGAGAGCTCGATCGCCGCCCTCGGCTACCGCCGGATCTGGGGCTACGTCGAGAGCGGCAACCGCGAGGCGCGCTGGCTCTATAGCTCTCGCGGTTACCAGCCGATGAGGGACGTGTCCGTTCGCACCGTCTTCTCCCGTCGCCTCGAGGCGACCCCCGTACCGACCCCTGTCCAAACGTCCCCCGTCCCGAAATAGAATCGACCGATGAGCAACGACAGAGCCGACGCAATCGAAAAATTCATCGTCGAGGAGATCACCGGCGACCTCGCCCCGGGGCCGATCGCCCATGACGAAGACCTGCTCGCCGCCGACCTGATCGACTCGCTCGGGATCACCGAGCTGGTCGGCTTCGTCGAGGAGCGGTTCGGGATCAAGGTCGCCGACGAGGACCTCACCCCGGACAACTTCCGCAGCGTCGACGCGATCGTCGCGTTCGTGGACCGCAAGGGCGGCTAGTTCGGTGTTGCTGGAGCTGCTGTACAGGCACGCCGACGCCGATCCGGAGCGCACCGCCGTCGTCTACCGCGACGAGCGGCTCGGCTTCGGCGAGCTGGTCGAGCGGATCGAGCGGCTGGCCTCTGGGCTGGCCGGGCGCGGGATCGGCGCCGGCGACGCGGTCGGCCTGGTGCTGCGCGACGACCCCTGGTTCCTCGCCTCCTTCCACGCCGTCGCCGCGCTGGGCGCCAAGGTCGTCCCCGCCAACCCCGCCTTCAAGCAGGCCGAGCTCGAATTCTGGTTCCGCAGCACCGGCGTCAAGGCGGTGATCTCAGACGAGCGCACCGCCGGCGTCTGCGAGCGGATCGTCGCCGGCTTCGACTACCCGGTGCAGGTGATCGGCTCCGGCGCCGGGCATGGCTCCTCGGTCACCCTCGCCAGCCTGGTGGCGGAAGGCAGCGCCGAGCGGCTGGCCCCGCGCGCGCCCGAGGAGCCGCTGGTCGGCCAGTTCTCCTCCGGCTCGACCGGCCGCCCGAAGCGCCTCGACCGGACCAACGGCCAGTGCGTCGCCGAGGCCGAGTCCTATCTCGGCCTCGGGATCTCGAGCGAGGACAGGATCCTCGCCGCGGTGCCGCTCTTCCACACCTGGGGAATGGGCGCCTGCATCTTCGGCGCGGCGATCTCCGGCGCCACCCTGGTGATCCTCGAGGACCCGCACCCCTTCCTGCTCAAGCGCCACCGGGCGCTGGAGCTGATCGAGGGCGAGGGGATCACGATCTTCCCCGGCGTCCCCTTCAACTACCGGCTGATGGCCGAATCGCCGGCCGACGCCGACCTCTCCTCGCTGCGGCTCTGCTTCACCGCCGGGATGGCGATGCCGCGCGAGACCTTCGAGGCCTTCGGCGAGCGCTTCGGCGTCCTCGTCCGCCAGCTCTATGGCTCGACCGAGACGGGGATGATCTCGGCCAACCTCGCCGACGACCCGGTCTCCACCTTCGAGTCGGTCGGGACGCCGGTGCAGGGGGTCGAGCTGGCGATCCTCGACGACGACGGCGAGCCGGTCGCCGCGGGCGAGATCGGCGAGGTCACGGTCGCCAGCCCGGCGATGACCGAGGGCTACGGCGACCTGCCGGAGCTGAATGCCGTCGCCTTCCGCGGCGGCCGCTACTTCACCGGCGACCTCGGCCGGATCGACGAGAACGGGATGCTCTACCTCGAGGGCCGCAAGAAGCTGCTGATCGAGACCGGTGGCTTCAAGGTCGACCCGATCGAGGTCGAGGCGGTGCTCAACGCCCACCCGGCGGTGAGCGAATCGGTAGTCGTCGGGGTCGACACCGAGGTCGCCGGCGAGCAGCGGGTGAAGGCGGTCGTGGTCGGCAGCGGCGAACCCGACCAGCGCGAGCTGATCACCTTCTGCCGCGAGCGCCTGGCCAACTTCAAGGTCCCCCAGGAAGTCGAATTCCGCGACGAGATCCCGAAAAGCCCGCTCGGCAAGGTGCTGCGCAAATACCTCGTGTGAGGACGGTGGAGTCGTGAAGACGCTCCTGATCGACAACTACGACTCCTTCACCTACAACCTCTTCCAGCTGCTCTCGGAGGCCAACGGCGAAGAGCCGATCGTGGTCCGCAACGACGCGATGAGCTGGGAGGAGCTGGCGGGCAGCCGCGACTTCGACAACATCGTCATCTCGCCCGGGCCGGGCAACCCCGACCGCGAGGCCGACTTCGGCGTCTGCGCGGCGGCGATCCGCCAGTCCGAGGTGCCGCTGCTGGGCGTCTGCCTCGGCCACCAGGGCCTCTGCTCGGCCTACGGCGGCAAGGTCGTCCACGCGCCGGAAGCGATGCACGGCCGTCTCAGCGCCGTCACCCACGAGGACGGCGGCATCTTCGCCGGCCTGCCGCGCGAGTTCCAGGTGGTCCGCTACCACTCGCTCTGCGTCGAGGACCTCCCGCAGGAGCTGGAGGCGACGGCCTGGACCAGCGACGGCATCCTGATGGGCGTCGCCCACCGAACGAAGCCGCAGTGGGGCCTGCAGTTCCACCCGGAGTCGATCTCGACCGAGCACGGGCGCGCCATGTTGGGCCGCTTCCGCGACCTCACGATCGAGCACTCCGGGCGGCGCGAGGGCGGCTCGGTGCGGATCGACGAAGGGGTGACGCGCTCGCACGGCGGCGGCCCCGACCTCGAGCTGCGGGTCAAGCGCCTCGACACCGCGTATGACACCGAGCGCGCCTTCCACCATCTGTACGGCAAGAGCGAAAACGCCTTCTGGCTCGACAGCAGCATGCTCGACGGCCGCGCCCGCTTCTCCTTCATGGGCGACGCCGCGGGGCCGCTCGCCTCGACCGTCCGCTACGACGTCTCGAGCAAAGAGCTGACCGTCACCGCCGCCGATGGCGAGGAGCGGGTGCTCGAGGAGTCGATCTTCGACTACCTCTCGCGCGAGATGCGCCGCCTGCGCTACCTCTCCGACGACCTCCCGTTCGACTTCAACTGCGGCTTCGCCGGCTACTTCGGCTACGAGCTGAAGGCCGACGTCGAAGGCGACGACGCCCACTCCTCGACGATGCCCGACGCCTGGTTCGTCTTCGCCGATCGGATGATCGCCTTCGACCACGTCGAGGGCGCCACCTACGTGCTCGCGGTCTGCCCGCGCGCGGAGCCCGAGGCGGCCGACCGCTGGATCGCCGAGACCTCGCTGCGGCTCGCCTCGCTGCCGCCGATCGAGGTCCCCGAGTGGAGCGAGGTGGCGACCGAGCGCGAGCCGGTCCAATTCGAGCTCGCCCGCTCCCACCGGCAGTACATCGCCGACATCGAAGAGTGCAAGCGCCAGCTGATCGACGGCGAGAGCTACGAGATCTGCCTGACCAACAAGGTCACCGCCGAGGTCAGCCCCGATCCGCTGCCGCTCTACCGCACCCTGCGCCGGGTCAACCCGGCGCCGTTCTCCGCCTTCCTGCGGGTCGGGGAGGCGGCGGTGCTGAGCTCCTCGCCGGAGCGCTTCCTCTCGATCGGCCGCGACCGCTGGGCGGAGGCGAAACCGATCAAGGGCACGGTGCGGCGCAGCTCCGAGCCGGCCGAGGACGTGCGCCTTGCCGAGGAGCTGCGCACCGACGAGAAGTCGCGGGCCGAGAACCTGATGATCTGCGACCTCCTGCGCAACGACCTCGGCGTCGTCAGCGAGATCGGCACCGTCCACGTGCCGAACCTGATGCACATCGAGAGCTACGAGACCGTCCACCAGCTGGTCTCGACGGTGCGCGGGCTGCTGCGCGAGGAGCTCGAGCCGCCCGACTGCATCCGCGCCTGCTTCCCCGGCGGCTCGATGACCGGCGCCCCGAAGAAGCGGACGATGGAGATCATCGACCAGCTCGAGGGCGAAGCCCGTGGCGTCTACTCGGGGGCGATCGGCTACCTCGGCCTGAGCGGCGGCTGCGACCTCAACATCGTGATCCGCACCGTGGTGATGGACGGCGAGAAGACGACGCTCGGGGTCGGCGGCGCGATCGTGATGCAGTCCGACGCCGAGGAGGAGTACCAGGAGATCCTGCTCAAGGGACGGGCGCCGATGCAGGCGATCGACCCGCGCGTCGACGTGCAGACGGTGTTCGAGAAGACCCCCGCCTGAGCGGCCGACCGCGTTGCGCTTGTCCCCAGCGGTTGCGGTTGTCCCCGCTATCCGGGGACAACCGCACTGTCTGGGGACAACTGCAACGCGGTGAAAGCGCTGCTGTGCGGGGAGGACCGGCTCAGCAGTGCGAGCCGAAGGCCTGGGCCCAGACGTGGGCGCCGCGCTGGCCTTCGAGGCGGCCGACCCGGAGGTCGATCCCGACCTGGGTGAAGCGGGCGTCGAGCAGGTTTTCGCGGTGCTCGGTCGAGCGCAGCCAGGCGCGGAAGATCGAGTTCACCGTGCCGTAGCTGCCGGTGCCCCAGGCGAGGTTCTCGCCGACGTGCCAGCACTCGGTCGCCAGGTAGCCGTTGGCGCGGATCCAGTAGGTGAATTCGCGCCCGCAGGCGAAGTGGCTGAAGCTGTCGCAGGTGACGATGTCCTCGGCCTTCTCGGCGGCCGAGTCCTGCAGGACGGCGGTCGGTTCGAGCGGCCCCTCGCCGACCTGGGCGCGGGCGTAGTTGGTCAGGCAGAGCATCGTCGTCTCTTCGGCGGCGGCGCCACGCGGCGCTTCCGGGCAGGTCCCCGGCGGCGCCACGAGCCCGGCCGCGGTGGCGCCGGCGGCGCCGAGGCAAGCGACGCTGCAGAGGGCCGCGAGGGTGGCGAGAATCGTCGTGACTCTGGCTTGCACCTCGCCTTCATCGGACATCTGCGACCTCTCCTCGCGCCCGCCGCGGAAGAGTGGACGGACGGGTGACCGGCGACCTGGACGACCGTACTACCGCAAGTTGGGTAAGCAACCCGGCCAGTCGGCGGTAGGGCGCAAATTCCGCCCCCGATCAGGCGTCGCGGGGCGCTCGGATCAGCCGGGCGAACCTTTAGGAAAACCCCTCTGAGTAGCCGAATGTCCTATCGAATCGCCTCCAAAGGATGGGTTTTTCGGAGGAAGCTTGCCGCGGATTGGGGGCCGCCGGCAGTGGGCTCCTCTCGCAAAACACACCCAGGAGAACACTGATGACTCACAACTCTCGAAAGACGATCGGCTCGGCCATCGCCGCGTTCGCCGCTCTGGCGATCATGGTGCTGGCGCTCGGAGCCGGCTCGGCGGTCGCGGCGTCGTCCACGCCGACGACGATGACGCTCTGCATCACCAAGAGCGGCCCCAAAAAGGGCGCGGTCCGGATCGCGGGTGCCGGCGCCAAATGCAAATCGAGCGAGAAGGCCCTCGAAGTCCTGACCGGAATCCCGCAGGGGGTCCTCGGCGTGCAGGAAAGCAGCGGCCAGCAGGGCGCCAAGGGCGACACCGGGGCGAACGGCGCGGCCGGGGCGAACGGCGCGGACGGGGCCGAAGGCAAACAGGGCCCCGAAGGCAAAGTCGGCCCGCAGGGTCCCCAGGGCCCGCAGGGTGAAAAAGGCGACAAGGGCGACAAGGGCGACAAGGGCGACGCCGGTGCGACCGGTCCCGCCGGTCCCGTCGGCCCGGCCGGTCCGGTCGGACCCGTGGGTCCGCAGGGCGACAAGGGCGAGACCGGCCCGGCTGGTCCCGTCGGTCCCGCCGGCGAGAAGGGCGACGCCGGTCCCGCCGGCCCCGTCGGTCCCGTCGGTCCGGACGGCCCCGTCGGCCCGAAGGGCGACAAGGGCGACGAAGGCGCTGTCGGTCCGGTCGGCCCGGACGGTCCGGTCGGCCCGAAGGGCGACAAGGGCGACCAGGGCGATGTCGGCCCGGTCGGTCCCGCCGGTCCGAAGGGCGAGAAGGGCGATCCCGGCGAGCAGGGTCCGAAGGGCGAGATCGGTGCGGTCGGACCCGAGGGCCCGCAGGGTCCGCAGGGCGTGCCCGGCGAGCAGGGTCCGCAGGGTCCGCAGGGTCCGGTGGGCGAGGCTGGCACCGATGGCCGCACCGTTCTCCACGGTGACGGCGCCCCCTCCAATGTGATCGGCGAGAACGGCGATTTCTACATCGACACCGCCGCCGCCAAGCTGTACGGCCCGAAGGCCGCAGGCGAATGGCCCAACGGCACCTCGCTGATCGGCCCGCAGGGCCCCCAGGGCGAGAAGGGCCTCACCGGCGACACCGGCCCGGTCGGTCCGCAGGGTCCCCAGGGCGAGAAGGGCGCCACCGGCGACCAGGGTCCGCAGGGCCCGAAGGGCGAGACCGGCGACGCCGGCCCGCAGGGTCCGCAGGGTCAGAAGGGCGAGACCGGCGACGCCGGCCCGCAGGGTCCGCAGGGCCCGAAAGGCGAGACCGGCGAAATCGGTCCGAAGGGCGAAACCGGCGCTCAGGGTCCGAAAGGCGACCCCGGGCTCGACGGCCGCACGATCCACAGCGGCGTCGGCGTTCCGCCAGACGAGGTCGGCCTCAACGGCGACTTCGCGATCGACGTCGGCACGATGACCATCTACGGCCCGAAGAAAGATGGCGCCTGGCCGACCACCGGCAACTCGCTGGTCGGTCCCCAGGGTCCGAAAGGCGACCCGGGCGCGCCCGGCGAGCGCGGCACCAACGGGAACACGATCCTCAACGGTGAAGGCGAGCCGGACAATTCGCTCGGCGTCAACGGCGACTTCGCCCTCGACACCACGACGGGAACCCTCTACGGCCCGAAGGCCAACGGCGAATGGACGAAATCGATCTCGCTGGTCGGTCCGCAGGGTCCCCAAGGTCCGCAGGGTCCGCAGGGCGAGCAGGGCCCCCAGGGTCCGCAGGGTCCGAAGGGCGACACCGGTGACGCCGGTGCCACCGGCCCGCAGGGCCCGAAGGGCGATACCGGTGCCCAGGGTCCGGAAGGCAAACAGGGCAAAGAAGGCAAAGAAGGCCCGCAGGGACCCCAGGGCAAAGAAGGGAAAGAAGGGAAAGAAGGGAAAGAAGGGCCCCAGGGCCCGGCCGGTGCGGCCGGTTCCACCGCCCGCGAGATTCGCGGTGGCGGTGGCGAAGCCCGGGTGGCGAACAACATGGGGTCGCGTTACTTCGGTCCCGCGATCGACATGTCGAGCAGCAACGAAGGCGACATCCAGGAAGTGATGCTGAGCGCTGGCAAAGTCAGCAACCTGCGGATCTTCCTGAGCGGCACGGCCGGCAACGGCAACAGCTACACCTTCACGGTGCGGCGCGACCCGGCCGGTGCCGCCGGTCCGACCAGCACGGCGATCACCTGCACGATCTCTGGTTTCAGCAGCGACAGCTGCGAAGACACCAGCCACACGCAGGAATTCGCCGCGGGCGACGCGATCTCGATCGTGGCGACGGAGAGCGGAAGCCCGACCGAACGGTCGATGTACTTCCGTCTCGATTCGAAATAGCGACACCCGCCTGACATAGGCAGGCACCACCGGCGCCGTCGCCCGCCCCCTTGCAGGGGCGGGCGGCGGCGCCTTTGCTCTGCCCGCCGATATCCTCCACCTTCCGGGCAATCCCAGAACCAGGCAGGAGAAATGGCCGTAGACACCGCCGCGTACCGCGAAGTGACCGAGGACCAGCAGGCGATCCTCGAGATGGTCCGTCAGTTCGCCGACGAGCAGATCATCCCCAACGCCGAGCACTACGACCACGAGGACTCCTTCCCGGAGCCGATCGTCGAGCAGATGAAGGAGCTCGGCCTGTTCGGGGTGACGATCCCCGAAGAGTACGGCGGCATGGGGCTCGACCTGGCGACCTACGCGATGATCGTCGAAGAGCTCTCGCGCGGCTGGATCTCGATCTCGGGCGTCGTCAACACCCACTTCATCGGCTCCTACCTGCTGATGAAGTTCGGCAGCGACGAGCAGAAGGACTACTTCCTGCCGAAGATGGCGACCGGCGAGATCCGCGCCGCCTTCTCGCTCTCGGAGCCCGAGGTCGGCTCCGACGTGCAGGGGATCAAGTCGACCGCGAAACAGGACGCGGACGGCAACTGGGAGCTGAACGGCCAGAAGATGTGGGTGACGAACGGGCTCGGCTCGGGCGTCGTCTTCGTGTTGATGAAGAGCGACCCGAAGGCCGAACCGGCCTACAAGGGGATGACCTGCTTCATCACCGAGAAGGAGCCCTGGAAGGAAGTCAACGAGGGCGACTTCGCCGGCCTCACGGTGCCGCCGAAGATCAAGAAGATGGGCTACAAGGGGGTCGAGTCGACCGAGCTCGTCTACGACGGCTACAGGTGCCCGCCGGAGCGGGTCCTCGGCGGCCCCGACGGCGTCGGCCAGGGCTTCTCGCAGATGATGGACGCGCTCGAGGTGGGCCGCGTCAACGTCGCCGCCCGCGGCGTCGGCATCGCCCAGCGGGCGCTGGAGCTGGCGCTGCGCTACAGCCAGGAGCGGAAAGCCTTCGGCAAGCCGATCGCCCAGCACCAGGCGATCCAGTTCAAGCTCGCCGACATGGCGACGAAGATCGAGGCCGCCCGCCTGGTGACCCGCAAAGCGGCGCGGATGAAGGACGCCGGCCAGCGCTCCGACCTCGAGGCGGGGATGGCCAAGCTGCTCGCCTCCGAGACCGGCAAGGAGTGCGTCGAGGAGTGCTTCCGCATCCACGGCGGCTACGGCTACTCGAAGGAGTACGAGATCGAGCGCCTCTACCGCGACGCGCCGCTGCTGCTGATCGGCGAGGGCACCTCCGAGATCCAGCGCATGGTGATCGGCAAAAAGCTGCTGCAGCGCCACAAGATCTGAGCAGCGCGCCAAGCGCGGCGCCAGGCGGCGGGTCTCGCCACCGGCCCCGCGCTCAGTGGACTTTGCGGAGCTTGTTGCGCGCTTCCTGCCGCTCGACCACCTGGGCGATCAGCTTGAGGACGTTGGAGTCGCCGTTGGCCTTGATGTGGCCGGTCTCGACTGCCCGCCGGTAGCTGCGGATCGTCCCTTTCTCGGCCAGCTCGTTGAACTGCGGGCGGTCGACCTGGACCAGCACCCGCTCGTCCTGGGCGAGGTCCTTGGTGATCGTCGGCCCCGGCAGCTCGACCCGGTAGAGCTGGACGTCGTGTTTGGCTTTCAACTCGAGCCCGAAGATCAGCTTCAGTTTCTGCAGCGCCGGGACTTCCTCCTGGAAGCGCTCGACCGCGGTGCGGATCAGATCGGAGGTCGAAGCCATCGGCGAAGCCTACATCGGCGCCCCTGTCCCCCACCTGGGGGACAGGGGCGCCAACCCGCTCAGCCCTCGAGCCAGCGGCGGCGCAGCTCGGCGGCGAGCCGGTCGCTGGTCTCGTGCCCGCGCAGCGGCTCGCCGTCGAGCGAGCGGGCGGGGCGGATGCCGCGCACCGAGGAGGTGAGGAAGACCTCGCCGCTGCGCCGCAGGTCCTCCGTCCGCAGCGGCCGCGCGGCGACCTCGATGCCGAGCTCGCCGGCCAGCTCGACCGTCGCCGCCCGGGCGGTGCCGGGGAGGATGCGGCCGTCGAGCGGCGGCGTCGTCAGGACGCCGTCGAGGACCGCGAAGACGTTGGCGCGGGCGGCCTCGAGCACGGTGCCGTCGGCGCCGATCAAGAGCGGCACCGCCTGGCCCAGCTCGGCCTCCTTGGCTTCGAGCCAGCCGCGGTCGGCGACCTTGTGGGCGCCCGCCCATTGCGGCGCCGCGACGCTGCAGAGCGCCGCGCCGCGCTCCCACGGCGGGAAGAATTCGCCGGCGTCGATCGGCGTCGCCACCGCCTTCCAATCGGCGGCGCCGCCAGCGCCGAAGCGGACGTCGATCCGCTCGCGGCCGAGGCTGACGCCGGCGCAGGCGGCGACCGCGTCGGCCGCGAGCTGCGGCGGCAGCTCGGCGCCGTAGAGGTCGCGGGCGCTGCGCGCCAGCCGCTGCAGGTGGCGCTCCAGCTCCACCGGCCGCTCCTCGGCGACCAGCAGCGTCTCGTAGAGAGCGCCGCCCGCCCCGCGCTCGCTCACAGCCGCAGCAGGTTCTCGCCGGAGAGCTCGCGGGTGACGCCGCGGAAGTCGATCACCAGCGCCGCCGCGGCGACCAGCGCCGGGTAGTCGACCTCGCGGTGGGCGGTGACGATCGCCGCCAGGTCGGCCGCGGGCAGCGCCGCGGCGAGCGGCACCGAGCGCAGGCCGAGCTGCGGCAGCTCCGGCACGTGCGGGTCGTGGTAGGAGACCTCGGCGCCGAGCGCGCGCAGCAGCCGGATGATCTTCAGCGCCGGCGACTCGCGGGTGTCGCCGATCCCCGCCTTGTAGCTGGCGCCCAGCACCAGGACCCGCGAGCCGCGCACCGGCTTGCCGGCGTCGTTGAGGGCGCGGACGATCCGCTCGACGCAGAACGCCGGCTGGGTCTGGTTGAGCTTCCCCGCCAGCTCGACGAACTCGGGGTAGAAGTCCGCCTCGCGGGCCTTGAAGGCGAGGTAGAAGGGGTCGACCGGGAGGCAGTGGCCGCCCATCCCCGGCCCGGGGTCGAAGCGCATGAAGCCGAACGGCTTGGTCGCGGCGGCGTCGACCACCTCCCAGACGTCGATCCCGAGCCGGTCGCAGAGCTGGGAGAGCTCGTTGACGAGGGCGATGTTGACCGAGCGGAAGATGTTCTCGAGCAGCTTCGAGAGCTCGGCCGCCTCCGGGGTCGAGACGATCACCACCTCGTCGACGATCGTCGCGTAGAGCTGCCGGGCGCGCTCGGCGCAGGCCGCGGTGATGCCGCCGACCACCTTCGGCGTCGTCCGCACCGTGAAGTCGGTGCGGCCGGGGTCGATCCGCTCGGGCGAGAACGCGAGGTGGAAGCCCTCGCCGATCGGCAGCCCCGAGCGCTCGAGGATCGGCAGCAGCCGCTCGCGGGTGGTGCCCGGGTAGGTGGTCGACTCGAGCACCACCAGCTGGCCCTCGCGCAGCACCCCGGCCAGCGCCTCGGCGGCGGCGAGGACGTAGGCGAGGTCGGGCTCGCGCGAGCTCGAGAGCGGCGTCGGCACGCAGATCACGACCGCGTCGCACTCGCCGAGGACGTCGTACTCGGAGCTCGCCTCGAGCCGTTCGCCGACCCCGTCGATCGCAGCGCTGGGGACGTCCTCGACGTAGCTGCGGCCCTCGTTCAGCGCCTCGACCCGGTCGCGGTCGCGGTCGACGCCGACGACCTCGTGGCCGGCCTCGGCGAAGGCGACGGCGAGTGGGAGGCCGACGTAGCCGAGCCCGACGATTCCGATTCTCATGAGGGCGAGTCTATGGTCGGCGGGGGCGGTAGGGGGAGGGGGGCGAGCGACTCGACTCGCCTGGCCGCGGCCCGCATCGTCCAGCCAACCGCCCCGCACGGCGGATAGCATCCGCCCGGCAAACCGAAGGGAGACCGAACCGAGCATGTCCGAGACGTACGAGCTGACCACCGACCAGGCCGAGCGCGAGGCGAGCGGCGCGCACAGCTACGGCCGCTACCTCGAGGAGTTCGAGGTCGGCGCCGTCTACAAGCACTGGCCGGCGAAGACCGTGACCGAGGCCGACGACCATCTCTTCTGCCTGATCACGATGAACCACCACCCGCTCCACATCAACGACGTCTACGCGAAGGGGTCGCAGCAGGGCCGCAACGTCGTCGTCGGGCCGCTGGTCTACTCGCTGGCGCTGGGGATGTCGGTCTCCGACGTCTCCGGCAAGGCGATCGCCAACCTGGCGACCGAGGAGCTGAGCCACCCCAACCCGGTCTTCCACGGCGACACCCTGTTCTGCGAGACCGAGGTGCTCGACGTGCGCGAGTCGAAATCGAAACCGGACCGCGGCACGGTCAAGGTCCACACCCGCGTCCTCAACCAGGACGGCGTGCTCGTCGCCGAGTTCAAGCGGCTGGTGCTGGTGCCGCGCAGAGAACCGGGCGAGTAGGGGCGCGGGCGGGACCGGCGATGTCAGACCTGCTGGTCCTCTGCTACCACGGGATCAGCGAGACCTGGCCGGCCCCGACCACGGTCCGGCCCGGCGACTTCGAAGCGCAGCTCGAGCACTTCCTCGAGCGCGGCTACCGGGGCGCGACGCTGACCGAGGCGCTCGACCTGCCGCCGGCCGAGAAGACGATGGTCGTCAGCTTCGACGACGCCCACCGCTCGGTCTACGAGCTGGCGGCGCCGGCGATGGCGCGGCTCGGGGTCCCGGGCACCGTCTTCGTCCCCACCGCCTACCCCGACAGCGGCAGGCCGATGGGGTGGGAGGGGTACGACGTCTGGCTCGGCACCGAGCACGAGCCGGAGCTCGCTTGCATGGGTTGGGAGCAGCTGCGGGAGCTGGGCGGCGCCGGCTGGGAGATCGGGTCTCACACCAAAAACCATCCACGCCTATCGAAAATCGCGCCACAGCCGATTAAGGACGAGTTGACCGAATCGCGTCGCGAATGCGAAGAGCACATGGAAGCCCCCTGCACCTCGATCGCCTACCCCTACAGCGACTACGACGACCGCGCCGTGCGCGCCGCCGCCGAGGCCGGCTACCGCTTCGCGGTCACGGTCCCGACCGGGCCGGCGCCGGCGCTGGCCCTGCAGTGGCCGCGGGTCGGCGTCTACAACGGCGAGAGCGCCCGCCGGGTGGCGCTGCGGGCGCGCGCCCGGCGGCTCGAGCCGCACTTCGCCCTGCAGGCGATGCGGCGGCTCCGAGGCCGCTGATGAGCCGCATCTGCCGGGTAGGGGAGAGCGGAAGGTTTCGCGATGCAGCCGACGAAAGGTCCCGCCATGGCCAAATCTGAAGGCGCGCTCGAGTACGTCTCGCGCGTACTCCGCCGCCGCTGGCTGATCTTCCTCGCCGCCGTGATCGCGGTGCCGCTGGTCGCGTTCCTGGTCTCCTCGTCGAAAGAAACGCTCTATACGGCGACCGCCACGCTGCTGTTCGAAAGCGAAGAAAACCCGGCCGCCCCCGGGACGGTCAAAGAAACCAACGAAGCGCTCTCGAAGCTCGGCGTCGTCGCCGAACGGGCGGCGGACGAAATGGGCAAGGGGACGACGGCCGAGGAAGTGCTGGGCGCGATCGGCACCGAACCGGGCCAGGGTCAGGCCAACGTGGTCAACATCAAGGCGACCAGCCCCTCGCCCGAACGCGCCGCCCAGATCGCCAACGGCTACAGCCGCGCCTACATCGCCTTTCGGAAACAGACCGACCAGGCAAAGATCCAAAAGGGGATCGACCTGGTCGAAAAAACGCTCCTCGAACTGAGCCCGGAAGAACTGGAAGGCAAACAGGGCACCGACCTGCAGGAGCGGCTCAACGAACTGAAGGTGGAACAGGCGCTGCAGACCGGCGAAACGCAACTGGTCCAGCCGGCAGGCGTCCCAAGCACCCCCTCCTCGCCGCGGACCAAACGCAACGTCATCATCGGCCTCGTGGTCGGACTCATCCTCGGCTTCGTGCTGGCGGCGCTGATGGAGCGGATCGACCGCCGGGTGCGCAGCATCGAGGAGCTGGAAGAGCTCTACAGCGCGCCGTTGATCGCCAAAGTCGCGCGCAGCAAAGACATCCCCAGCCTCGGCCTGAAGGGCATCCTGATGTCCTCGGAGGCCGAGGACTTCCGCATCCTGCGCACCAACCTGCGCTACTTCAACGTCGACCGCGAGCTGAAATCGGTGCTGCTTGCAAGCGCCGAACCAGGCGACGGTAAGACGACCGTCGCCCAGGGCCTCGCCGCGGCGATGGCCGAGGTCGGCGAAGACGTGCTGCTGCTGGAGGCCGACCTGCGCAAGGAGAGCGAGTTCCGCGGTCCCAACGGGCTCGCCGTGGTCGGCCTCTCCAACGTCCTCTCCGGCACCCCGGTCGACTCGGCGCTGCTGCGGGTCCAGCTGGCCGAGCCGGCCTCCGAGGAACCGCGGCCGCTGACCGTCCTGCCCAGCGGGCCGGTGCCGCCGAACCCGTCCGAGCTGCTCGAGAGCGAACGGATGCGCCTGCTGATGGAGGACCTGCAGGACCGCTTCAAGGTCGTGGTGATCGACAGCCCGGCGCTCGGCGTCGTCTCCGACGCCCTGGCGCTCGCCCCCTACGTCTCCGAGATCCTGGTGATCGGGGGAGTGCGCAAGACCACCTACGAGGGAGCCCACAACTTCATCAAACAGCTCGCGCTGCTGGGCCGCAAACCGGCCGGGATCATCGCCACCTTCACCGACCCCGACCGCAAGCGCTACAGCTACTACCAGCGCACCGGCGCCGCCGCCAGGCGCTGATCCTCCTCCTCGTCCGGGTCGGGCGGCAGTTCGACCGCCTGCCGCCGTTCGGGGTCCTCGCCCGGCCCGTACTCGCCGCGGCTGCGCCGCAGCGCCCGCTCCGAGGCGGCGCTGGCGGCGCCGATCAGGAGCCAGATCATCGCCTGCTCGTTGGTGATGAAGGCGACGAAGAAGAGGCCGGCGAGGCTGGTCAGGGCGGCGATCGGCAGCGCCACCAGCGGCCCGGCGTCGCGGCGGCGGGCGAGCGCGATCGCGGTCAGCAGGCCGGCGGCGATCGCGAAGAGGGCGAAGGTCGGGATCAGCCCCCAGGTGTCGGCGAGGATGATGTAGGCGTTGTCGGTGGCGCTGTTGGTCGAGCTGACCGCCGGCGTCACCTTGTTGAAGGGGTTGCCCCAGATGCCGAGCACGCCCGGTTCCAGCGCCCGTTCGAGCAGCTTTTCGCGGTAGGCGCCGGAGTCGCGGAAGTTGGCCGCTTCTTCGGCGGTGCCGCTGCCGCCCGAGGAGGGGATGATCTGCAGCGCGCTCGGCGCGTTGCCGCTCAGCATCAGCGCGAAGACCGCGACCCCGGCGAGCCCGATCACCCAGCTGAGCCGCCGGCGCGCGGCTCGCACCGCGGTGGTCAGGGCGAGCAGGAAGACGCCGAGCACGAGGATCAGCCAGCCGGTGCGCGAGTAGGTCATCACCTGGACGCCGACGCCGATCGCCGCCAGCGCCACCCAGAGCCGGCGCTCTTTCGGCGTCCGCGAGTAGACCGCCATCGCCAGCGAGAGCAGGGCCGAGACCGAGACCCACATCGAGAGCGCGATCGGGTGGCCGAAGGAGGCTTGAGCGCGGACGGCGCCGAGCCGCAGCTGTTCGTTGCCGAAGGCTTCGGCCTCGGCGTTGTTGAATTTGAGATTGGAGAAGACGTTGCTGACGCCCATCGTCTCGAGCAGGGCGAAGGGGGCGACGATCACGGTCACAAGGGCGAAGGCGGCGGCGATCACGGCCACCGGTCGCCTCACCTCGGCCAGCAGCAGCCTGGTCGCGAGGTAGGGCCCGAGCCAGGCGAAGAGGTCGTTCTGCAGTTCCTGCGATTTCGCCTGTTCGGAGAACGAGAGCGAGATCCACATCAGGAGGAAGAACAGCCCGACCAGGATGTCGAGCGCGGTCGGGCGGAAGGGGAAGCCGCGCTCGATCGTGTTGCGCCACATCAGCACCGCGGCCACCGCCCAGGCGAGGGCGCAGCCCGGGATGAAGAGCAGCGAGCCGACCGCGGGCGCCGCGTAGGTGGGGATCAGCGCCACGATCGCCGCCAGCGCGACGAAGGCGCGAGCCGGCTGGGTGAGCGCCAGCGAGACCAGCATCCCGCCGAGCGCCGCGCCGACGAGGACGACGATCAGCTTCAGCTGCGAGGCGACGATCGCGCCGATCACGGCGCCGGTGAGGACGCCGATCAGGATCTGGCCAGCGCGGGTGAGGAGGAGCCGGTCCCAGCCGCCGAAGGGCGAGCGCAGGGCGTGGTTCACGTCGCCACCGCGACCGTCGGGGTGGTGCCGCCGAGGGCCGCCTCGAACAGCGCTTCGTAGGACCCGATCATCTTCGAGGAGTCGCGGGCGGCGGCGATCTCTTCGCCGGCGGCGCCCATCTCGGCCCGCCTCGCCGGGTCGGCGAGCAGCTCGCTCAGCGCCGCTTCCAGCGCCGCCCGGTCTTCGGCCGGGACGGTCAGCCCGGCGCGGCCGGCGAGCATCGCCGGCACGTCGCCGACCGCGGTGGCGACGACCGGGACCCCGACCGCCATCGCCTCGAGCACGCTGAGCGGCATCGCGTCGGCGTGCGAGGGCTGGACCAGGACGTCGGCCAGCGCGAGCATCGCCGGCACGTCGTCGCGCATGCCGAGAAAGTGGACCCAGCCCTCGGCGCCGAGCTCGGCAGCGCGCTTGTCGACTTCAGGTTTGCTCGGCCCGTCGCCGACAAGAATCAGGTGCGCGTCCGAGCCCTTTTCCCGCATCCCGGCGACCG
>JBFWMZ010000037.1:0-31815 GCA_050251335.1 Solirubrobacterales bacterium | reverse complement strand
CCGGGCCCTCTCGGGGTGGATCGAGCGCTACAACTTCACCCGACGACACGGCGCCCTCGGCCACCGGCCGCCAATGCAGCGGCTATCGGAGCTTCAGGGGAACAACGTGGCTGGCATCTACACCTAGCCGGCCGGCCGGGCTAGGCCAGCCCGATCTCCTCGTCCGGCCCGCCCTCCATCAGGTAGAAGCGAGCGCGGCCGAGCTCCTCGCCGTTGACCTGGACCACGGCGGCGTGGGGGCCGGGGGAGGAGAAGGTGGCGGAGGCGGCGATCGACATCACCAGGCGCTGCTCCTGGCCCTGCGGCATGCCGGGCGGGCGGCCGGTCTCGAAGTTGGCGGTCAGGCCCTCGCCGAGCTCGACCCCGTCGGGGTCCTGGATCGTCACCACCAGCTCGTGGGGGCTGTTGGTCTCGTGCCAGGCGACGTCGATCCCGAGCCCGATGTGGAAGGACCAGTCGTGCGGCAGCTGCGGCAGGCGGAGGACGTTCCAGCCGCCGCCGGTCAGGTAGAGCTTGCCGTTGACCGCCTCGCTGTGGTCGGAGAGCAGGAGGAAGCCGAGGTTCACTTCGCCCCGTCCTCGTAGGGGATCACGGGGACGTCGGAGCGCAGCTCGACCTTGCCCTTGCGCTTGAACTGGAGGTCGACCTTCTCGTCCTTGCGGTAGGTGCCGAAGAGGCCGAGGTACATCGCCAGCCAGCGCCCGGTGCCGATTTCCTCCTTGATGATCGGCTTGACGAAGCGGACCTCGTTGCCCTCGACCAAGTAGTCGGTGCCCTCGCGCTGCTCGACCCCGTTGATGAAGACGGTCAGCGGCTCTTCGGCGCCGTTGGGGATCCGCACGCGGTCGCCCGCCGCGTAGCTCTTCTTCGGAATCTCGGCTGGATCGTCGGCCTTGCCCATCAGTTCTCCTGCTCAAGAGTTTCCCGCACGATGTCGAACGGGGTGTCGTGGTCGGTGGGATCGAGCTCTTCGCGGCTCACCCCGCCGGCGAAGGGGACGAAGGTGCCGTCGCCCCGTACGTCGACGCCGGCGGTCGGCTTGTGGAACAGCCGGCCCGGCCCGGTCAGCTGCAGGCGGGCGTTGACGAGGTCCGAGGACTCGAAGCGGCGCAGCGAGTTGACCGGCCGCGCCGGCCCCTCCGAGCGGATCTCGAGCGCCCGGCTGCGCATCGCCGCCACCGCCTCGCCGAGGTCGTCGAAGTCCTCGCGGTCAACGTCGCCGCCGCCGCGCCGCACGGTCAGCTTCCAGCGTGGACGAGACACGGCCCGCGGCCCCCCGCGGCTAGCTCATCTAGGCGCCGCGCCGCGGGCGTTTCGGCCGCCGCGCCGGCGGACCGACGATTTTCTCCGGACCCTCGCGGTCGGCGACCGCGAGGTACTCCAGCTCGCGCTTGCCGGTGTAGATCTGCCGCGGCCGGGCGATTTTGGTCTCCGGGTCTTCGCGCATCTCCATCCACTGCGCGACCCAGCCCGCCGTCCGCGGGATCGCGAAGATCACCGTGAACATGTCGGTCGGGATCTCCATCGCCTCGTAGATGATCCCCGAGTAGTAGTCGACGTTCGGGTAGAGCTTGCGCTCGGTGAAGTACTCGTCCTCGAGCGCCCGTTTCTCCAGCTCGCGGGCGATCTCGACCAGCGGGTTGTACTCGGTCGCCTCGAAGACGTCGTCCATGTGCTGCTGGATGATCCGCGCCCGCGGGTCGTAGTTCTTGTAGACCCGGTGGCCGAAGCCCATCAGTTTCTCTTCGCGGCTTTTGACCCGCTCGAGGAAGTCCGGCACGTTCTCCGGCGTCTCGATCCGCCGCAGCATCCGCAGCACCGCCTCGTTGGCGCCGCCGTGCAGCGGCCCGTAGAGGGCGGCGACCCCGGCGGCGACCGCCGAGTAGGGGTCGACGTCGGAGGAGCCGACCCCGCGCACCGCGTTGGTCGAGCAGTTCTGTTCGTGGTCGGCGTGGAGGATGAAGAGGACGTCGAGCGCCTTCGAGAGCGCCGGCTTCGGCAGGTGCCGCGCTTCGGTCTTCTTGAACATCATCGAGAGGAAGTTCTCGGCGAAGTTGAGCTCGTTGTCCGGGTAGACGTAGGGCAGCCCCATGTTGTGCCGGTAGGAGAAGGCGGCGAGGGTCGGCACCTTGGCGATCAGCCGCACCGCGGCCATGTAGCGCTCCTCGGGGTCGTCGATCAGCTTCGCGTCGGGGTAGAAGGTCGAGAGGGCGCCGACCCCGGAGAGCAGCATCCCCATCGGGTGGGCGTCGTAGCGGAAGCCCTCGAAGAGGTGCTTGAGGTCCTCGTGGACGAAGGTGTGGTGGGTGATGTCGAAGACCCAGCGCTCGAGCTGCTTCTCGGTCGGCAGCTCGCCGAAGATCAGCAGGTAGGCGACCTCGAGGTAGGTCGATCTCTCGCACAGCTGCTCGATCGAGTAACCGCGGTGTTCGAGGATCCCGGCGTCGCCGTCGATGTAGGTGACGGCCGAGCGGCAGGAGGCGGTGTTGGTGAACGCCGGGTCATACGATTTCAAGCCGAATTCGGCCTCGTCGACCTTGATCTGACGGAGGTCCATCGCCCTCACGGTGCCGTCTGAGATCGGCAGCTCGTAGGTCCTGCCGGTGCGGTTGTCTGTGACCGTGAGCGTTTCGGCGCCGGAGGCGCCGCCGCCGTCCACGGTCGCGTCCTGGGTCTGCTGGTCGGTGGCCATCGCGCTCCTCTTCTAGCTGCAAAGTCTGGGGGTGAGCCCCAGTATCGCAGCCGGCGACCGTTGCTGGTCGCGAAGCGGTTAAGCGTCCTGGGGGCTGGGGGCGACCTCGAAGCTGGTCATCGCCCGCAGCTCTTCGAGCCGCTCGTCGATCTCCTCGCGGCTCAGTCGCGCGACCCGCTCGGTGCCGAACTCCTCGATGTTGAACGAGGCGAGCACGGTGCCGTAGCCCATCGCCCGCCGCAGCTCCTCCTCGCTCGCCGCCGCGCCGGCGCCGAGGCTGTCGAGGTAGCCGAAGAAGCCGCCGGCGAAGCTGTCGCCGGCGCCGGTCGGGTCGCGGACGTCCTCGAGCGGGAAGCCGGGGAGGGCGAAGAAGCCCGACTCGGTGAAGAGCGCAGCGCCGTACTCGCCCTGCTTGGCGACGATCGCCCGCGGCCCCCTCGCCATCAGCGCCCGGGCGCCGCGCGCCAGGTTCGACTCCTCGGTCAGCATCCGGATCTCGGCGTCGTTGAGGACCAGCACGTCGACCTCGGCGATCGCCGCCAGCAGCGAGTCGCGGGCACTCTCGATCCAGAAGTTCATCGAGTCGAGCCCGGTCAGGCTGGCGCCGGAGCAGCGGGCGCGGACGCCGCGCTGCAGGTCGGGCTGGATGTTGGCCAGGAACAGCGTGTCGGCCGCCTCCGCCGCCGCCGAGAGCTTCGGCTCGAAGCTTTCGAAGACGCCGAGCTGGGTGTCGTCGGTGTGGGCGACGTTGAGGTCGTACTCGTAGTGCCCACGCCAGAAGAACGACTGCCCGGGCACCCGCTCGACGTCCTCGACGACCACCCCGCGGCGTTCGAGCACCGCGAACTGCTCGGAGCCGAAGTCCTCGCCGACCGGGCCGACCGGCCGCACCTCGGTGAAGAAGCTGGCGGCGAGCGAGAAGTGGACGGCGGCGCCGCCGAGCATCCGCTGGCGCTCCCCGAACGGGGTTTTGACTGCGTCGAAGGCGATCGAGCCCACCACGGTTAGTGACATGGCGCCAACAGTATCCGTAGGATCGCCGGGATGAGTCGCAGGGCAGTGGTGCTGATCTTGGCGGCGGTGATCGTCGCCGCGGTGGCGATCCCGGCGCTGGCCGATTCCGGCCCGACCGCGAAGAGCGCCAGCGTCAAGGGCCTCTCGAAGCGGGCGCTGGCGAAGGCGAAGGACTCGCTGCGGCTGGCGCGCAGCGCCAAGCGCGCCGCCCGCCGGGCGCAGAACGCGGCGAACGGCGTCGCCGCGACCGCGAGCGCCGCCCAGGGCTCGGCGAGCGCCGCCCAGAGCGCCTCGACGGCGGCGCAGGACTCGGCGGCGAACGCGCTGAAGGCCGCGACCAGCGCCAATGAGAGGGCCGGCGGCGCCGAGCTGAGCGCCAGGGAAGCGAAGGCCGAAGTGGCCTCGACCCGACCGCAGATCGGCCTCGCCGAAGGTCCCGTCTCGACCGAATCGGACAGCTTCGTGAAACTCAGCGGCGGCCCCGCGGTCACCCTCACTGTGCCGCCGACCGGCCTGGTCCAGGTCTGGGGCCAGGCGCTGGTCGAGAGCGCCGCCGGCGGCGGCGACGCCGCCGTCTCGCTGTATGAAGACGGCCAGCAGGTCGAGGGGCAGGCCACCTGCGGCGAAACCAAAGGGGTGCTGTTCGCGGGCGCGGCGATCCCGGGCGAACCGGAACTGGTCGCGACCCCGGCCGTCCCGAACCTGGCCGGCACCTGCGGCAGCCTCGGCGCGCCCGCCCCGGTCCTCTTCCGCAGCACCAGCGGCGAGCACAGCTTCGAACTTCGCTACGCCTCCTGCGCCTGCACCGGCGGCGCGGAAAAAGTGACCTTCTCGGAGCGTCGCCTGTACGTCCAGGCACTGCCGTGAAAGCGATCCAGCTGCAGCAGTTCGGCGGGCCAGAGGTGATGGAGTACCGCGACCTCCCCGACCCCGAGCCGGGCGAGGGCGAGGCGCTGCTCGAGATCTCCCGGGTCGGCGTCAACTTCGCCGACACCCACGCCACTCGCAACGACTACCTGGCCGAACAGCAGCTGCCGCTGATCCCGGGCGTCGAGGTAAGCGGCCGCACCGCCGACGGGCGCCGCGTCGCCGCGATGCTCGGCAGCGGCGGCTACGCGCAGAAGGTCGCGGTGCCGGAGGCGACGCTGGTGCCGCTGCCCGACGAGGTCGACGACGACCAGGCGGCGGCGATCCTCCTGCAGGGCCTGACCGCGCTCGCCCTGGTCGAGCGCTGCGCCCGCCTCGAGCCCGGCGAGACCGTCGTCATCGAGGCCGCCGCCGGCGGCACCGGCACCCTCGCCGTGCAGCTCGCCAAGCGGGCCGGCGCGAGGGTGATCGGGCTCGCCTCGAGCGCCGAGAAGCGGGAGCTGGTCGCCGCGCTCGGCGCCGATGCCACGGTCGACACCAACGCGCCCGAGCTCGGCGCCGCGATCCGCGAGGCCAACGGCGGCGCTCGGGTCGACGCCGTCCTCCACATGAGCGGCGGCGAGGCCTTCGACCAGGAGCTCGGCGTGCTCGCCCCGCTGGGGCGGATGGTCGTCTTCGGGATCGCCTCCCGCGAGCAGCGCGAGGTCTCCACCGCCGCCCTCCTGCGCGGCTCGAAGACCGTCGTCGGCTTCTGGCTGATCCACCTGCTGGCGCGCCCCGAGCTGGTGGCGCCGATGATCGGCGAGCTGCTGTCGGCGCTCGCCCGAGGCGAGCTTGCGGCTACGATCGGGGAGGTCTACCCCCTCTCGGAGGCGGCCCGGGCGCACGAAGACCTGACCGCCCGCCGGACCACCGGCAAGCTCCTCCTCGACCCTTCCAGATAGGACCCCCTCCCTCTCCATGACCGCTTTCAAAGACCTCGGCCTCTCTCCTGCGATCCAGCAGGCGCTCGACGAGCTCGGCTTCGTCGAGCCCTCGCCGATCCAGGAGGAGGCGATCCCCGAGCTTCTCGCCGGCCACGACGTGATCGGCCAGGCGCAGACCGGCACCGGCAAGACCGCCGCCTTCGGGCTGCCGCTGCTGCAGTACCTCGACCCGACGGACCCGGAGGTGCAGGCGATCGTCCTCACCCCGACCCGCGAGCTCTGCATCCAGGTGACGCAGGCGCTGCGCTCCTACGCCGAGCACCTCGACATCGAGGTCGTCGCCGTCTTCGGCGGCGCCCCGATCCGCTCGCAGCAGTCGCAGCTGCGCTCCGGCGCCCACGTCGTCGTCGCCACCGTCGGCCGGATGATGGACCTGATGTCCCGCCGCTCGCTGGTCCTCACCTCGGCCCGTTTCGTCGTCCTCGACGAGGCCGACGAGATGCTCGACCTCGGCTTCATCGAGGACGTCGAGAAGATCCTCCGGATGTGCCCGAGCGGCCGCCAGACGGCGCTCTTCTCGGCGACGATGCCGCCGCCGATCCAGCGGCTCGCCGAGGGCTACATGTACGACCCGACGATGATCAGCATCACCCCGAAGAAACTGACGGTCGACGCGATCCAGCAGGCCTACATCGAGGTTCCGGCCAAGGACAAGGCCGACAGGCTGGTGGAGGTGCTGCGGGCCGAGGAGCCCGAGCAGGCGATCATCTTCTGCCGCACCAAAATCGGCGCCTCGAAGCTCGAGCAAATCCTCAAGAGCCGCGGTCTCGACGTCAAAGCGCTGCACGGCGACATGAGCCAGGGCTCGCGCGACGGCGTCATGATCGCCTTCAAGGACCACCGCGTGCGGCTGCTGGTCGCCACCGACATCGCCGCCCGCGGCCTCGACATCGAGCACGTCACCCACGTCATCAACTACGACGTGCCGAACTCCTCCGAGGTCTACGTGCACCGGATCGGGCGCACCGGCCGGGTCGGCCGGACGGGTCGCGCGATCACCTTCGTGACCCCCGCCCAGCGCGAGGAGATCGACCGGATCGAGCGCGACGTCAAGACCTCGATCGGCGAGTGGGAGACGCCTGAGGAGCGGCTCGAGCACGCGCCGCGGCCGCGGCGCCGCGAGCGGGGCGAGCGCTCCGAGCGCCGCCGCGAGCGCAAGCCGGCGGCCGCCGAGAGCAACGGCGCCGAGGGCGCCGACGGCGCCGGCGAGGGCGAGGGCAAGGCCGAGAGCGTGAAGCTGTTCGTCAATCGCGGCGAGCGCAGCGGGATCGACGAGGAGGACCTGCGCTGGGCGCTGCGCGAGGGCGCCGTCCTGTCCGACGAGAAGATCCACGACGTCCGCGTCCTGCACCGCTTCTCCTTCGTCGAGGTCGACCCCGACGAGGCCGAGCGCACGGTCGAGTTTCTCGACGGCACCAAGCTGAAAGGCAAGGAGATCCGGCTCGAGGTGGCGCGCAGCTAGCGCCGCGGCCCGCTCAGGGGTCGAGGGGTAGGACCAGGGGCAGGCGGGCGCCCTTGCCGCCGGTTTCGCGGCTGACGACGACGAAGCCGAGGCGTTTGGTGACGCCGCTCTTCACCCGGGCGAGCAGCTTCCGGCTGGTCTGGATCCTCGGGTAGGCGAGCTTCAGCTTGGCGCTGCCGCGCGGCTGGTGGAAGCGGAAGCGGATCGCGTTGCTCGGATCGTCGCTGAGCAGCGCCGGGGGCAGCTGGACGACGACCCTCCGCAGCCTGGCGCCGGGGCGGGCGGTGACGGTGAAGACCAGCTTCGGCCTGCTGGCGGCGACGCCGGTCAGGGCGGCGCGGCCGACCGTCGGGACGGCCGGCGGCGCTTGCGGCGCGGGGACGGAGGACGGCGAAGACTTCTGCTCGCTGGCGGGCGGCGCCGGTGGCGCCGGCGGGTTGGCGAGGGCGCAGAGCGCGGCGGCGAGGCCCGGCAGCCGCGGCGTCCCCAGCCCGCTCGCCATGTCGTAGCCGGGCCCGGCCGGGTAGGGCTGGGTGGCTTCGAAGATGTTGGTCGTCGGCTTGCCGCCGGGACGGGCCGTGGTGACGTCCCGGAAGGAGGCGGCATAGGAGGCCGGGTCGCCGGCGATCGCGTAGAGCGCCGGGTTGGCGAAGCCGATCGCCTGCCCTCCGCAGGCCGGGCTGGCGTTGACCAGCGTCGCCACCGCCGCCCAGAGCGGCGCCGCGGCGCTGGTGCCGCCGTTGGTTTCCCAGCGGTCTTCGGCGTGGACCACGTAGCCGGTTTCGCCGTTCACCGTCGCGGCCAGGGCGGAGACGTCGGGGACCTGGCGACAGAGGGTGGGGGAGCCGCATTTGGCCCCGCTGGAGAGCGGGCCGATGACGCCCAGGCCAGGCGCCGCCGCCTGCTGGTAGGAGGGCATCGGGAAGCGTTCGGAGACGCCGCTGCCGCCCGCGCCCCAGCTGCCGTCTTCGCTGTCGTTCCAGAGGTAGTCGGTCGCGGTCGGCGCGGTCGGGTCCTCCAGCCGGGTGCCGCCGACGTCGGTCGCCCAGGGGTCGCTGCCGGGGAAGTCGACGTTCAGGAAGTGGTTTTCGGCCTGTTCTTTTTCCTCTTCTTCGTTCCCTTTTTCCGGTTCCACGTAGCAGTCGGTCGAGCCGTAGTCGCCGGCGGCGACGAAGAACGACTGGCCCTGGGCCGCGGCCTCCTGGAGCAGCGTGTCGACCGCCAGGCGGTGCTCGGCGCTCGTTTCCCGCTCGCAGATTCCCCACGAGCTCGACATCACCCGGGCGAGGTTGCGCTGCACCCATTCGGCGAAGATCGCGGTTTCGTCGGCGCCCGAGTTCGGCGCCTGGTAGACGACGATCCGCGCCTCCGGCGCCAGCCCGATCAGCTGCTCGACGTCGAGCGCCGCCTCGCCGTCGTCGCTGCTTTCCGGACCGGGACCGCCGTTGACGTCGACCCTTGCGACTTCGACGTCGGTGCCGTAGCACTCCTGGTAGGCGTCGACGTCTTTCTGCAGCAGGGGCTGCATCTCGAGCAGCGCGACGGTCTGCCCGGCGCCGTAGCTGCCGGCCGCATAGAGGTCGTCGAAGCCGTAGGCGGCGGCGATCTGGTCGGCGGTGTAGCCGCCTTCTTTCTGCTGCGTGTCGAGCGCGTCCTGGCAGGGCCGCGGGCCGCTGGCGGGGAACGTCGCGGCGGCCGTGGTGGCGGCGACCGCCGTCTGCGGCGCCGGCGCGGGCGCCCGGTGCCCGTCACCGTCGCCGGCGTGCGAGGCCCGGGGGAGGTCGTCGAGCCCGAGCACGCCCTGGACGAAGGGAGCCGCCGCGGCCGGCAGCTGCGGCGCTCGGTCGTTGGCGTAGGCGAGCTCGCCCGCGGCGGTGCGGACCGCCTCGATCGAGACCCCGAAGGCCGCCTCGGCTTCGGCGACGGTCGCGCTGACCGGCAGCGAGAGGTCGTTGGCGCCGGTCGCGCCGACGCTCAGGCCGCGGGCGGCGAGCGCCGCCCGCACCGCCGCCACCCGGTCCTCGCCGGCGCCGAAGCGGGCGGCGAACTCCGGGACGCTGAGGTGATCGCCATAGCGCGGCGAGCGCGGGTCGGAGACTTCGGCGGCGAAGCGCGCCAGCGCCGCCGGGTCGCGCGGCTCCAGCGCGACGTAGAGGTCGAGCTGCTGCGCGGCCGGCGCCGCGCCGACCGCCCGGGCCCCCGCCGGCAGCTCCGGGGCCGACCCGATGCGCACCGCGTCGGCGCTCGCGGCGCCGCTAACCGGAGCGGCGGGAGCGGCGGCGAACGCGCCCAGCGCGAGCGCCGTGAGCAGGGCGAGGATCGCCGGACGAGACCGCTTCATAGCGCCCTCTATCGGCAGCCGCGCCGCCGAGCGTTAGCGGCGGATCTCAGGCGACGCGGGTCAGCGCGTCGATCTCGCCGAGCAGCATCTCGAAGTCGATCGGCTTGGTCACGTAGCCGGCGATCTCGAGGTCGGTCGGGGCGTCGGCGTCGGTCGAGTTCTGGTGGGCGCTGACGATCAGCGCCGGCGTGTCGATGCCGGCGCCGCGCAGCTCGCGCAGGGCGTCGATCCCCGACTTGCGCGGCATCATCGCGTCGAGCAGGAGGATGTCGGGAGCCTCGTCGGCGGCGCTGTTGACCCGCTCGATCACCTCCTGGCCGTCGCAGGCGGTCGCCACCTGGTGCCCGGCCAGCTCGAGCCGCGTCCGCATCAGCAGCAGGATCGTCTCCGAGTCGTCGGCGACCAGGATCCGCGCCATCAGCCGGCCTCGGCTTTCGCCCGGGTGGGTGCCGGCGCTGGCGCGGGCGCGGCGGGAGCAGCCGCCACCGGCAGCCGGAAGCTGAAGGTCGAGCCGACGCCCTGCGTCGAGTCGACCTCGAGCCGGCCGCCGTGCAGCTCGACCAGCGATTTCGAGATCGGCAGGCCGAGCCCGGTGCCGCCGACGCGCTGGGTGAGGCCGGCGTCGCCGCGCACGAAGCGCTCGAAGATGTGCTCCAGCTGGTCTGGAGGGATGCCTGGTCCGTTGTCGCTCACCGCTATCTCCACATCGTCCTCGGCTACCCGAGCCATTACAGCGATAGACGCACCTTCGGGGGAATACTCATGCGCATTGGTAAGCAAATTGACCAGAACTTGGCGAATGCGGTCGCCCTCGGCTTCGATCCGGGGCAGGCCAGGCTGCAGGCTGATGGTCAGGGTTTGATCGGACGCGTCGGTCTGGGCGCGCATCAGCCGCACCGAATCCTCGATCAGCGGCGCCACCTCGGTCGGCTGCGGCCGGACCACCAGGCGGCCGGCGTCCGAGCGGGCGAGGTCGAGCAGGTCGTTCAGCAGCCGCACCAGGTGGCGGCTGTTGTCGAGGATCACCTCGACCGTCTCCACCTGGCGCGGGGTGAGGCTGTCGCGTTCGAGCATCAGCAGCTCGGCGAAGCCCTGCACCGAGGTCAGCGGGCTGCGCAGCTCGTGCGAGGCGGTGAGGACGAACTCGTCTTTCATCCGGTCGAGCACCTCGCGCTGGCTCGCTTCGCGCTCCAGCTGCTCGGCCATCTCGTTGAACGCTTTGCCGAGCGCCGCGGTCTCCGACAGGCCGCCGACCTCGACCCGCGTCCTCAGGTCGCCGCCGGCGAGGCGCCCGGCCGCGTCGACCAGCTCCTCCAGCGGCCGCCGCATCGAGGAGATCAGGCCGCTGAACAGCAGCAGCGCCCCGGTCAGGCCGGCGATCAGCCCGGCGGCGACCAGCAGCGCCGTGTCGCGGGTGTCGTCGGAGATCCGGTCCTGCAGTTCCTGGCGTTTCTGCGTCTGCTTGGCGACGACCCTGCGGTCGGGGGTGCCGCCGCGGCCTTCGGCGATCCGCACCCGCGCCGCCATCTCGATCTGGTAGGAGCGCTCGACCCCGTTCTCGTAGTCCTGGCGCTGCGAGATGAAGCGACCGACGCCGATCACCGCCATCGCGGTGAGCAGCGCGAAGCAGATCGCGAACCCGATTCGCAGCCGGTTGGCCAACGAGGGACTCAGCCGGCGAGATGATCCTGAATATCCTTTCGCCGCTATGGGGGACGAGGCTACAGCGCCGGGGGACGATCAGGCCGAGGTTCCCGAGGGTTTGCAGCGCGACGGTCTCGAAGCCTGGTTCGCCGCCAACGCCTTCGAGCTGACGCCGCCGCTCGAATTCGAGCGGATCGCGGGTGGGCTCTCGAACCTCACCTACCGGGTCCAGGACGCCGCCGGCCGCCGCTGGGCGCTGCGCCGGCCGCCGCTCGGCGAGCGGCTCGGCTCGGCCCACGACATGGGCCGCGAGCACCGGGTCCTCGCCGCTCTGGCCGACAGCGAGGTGCCGGTGCCGCCGCTGGTCGGGCTCTGCCTGGACGAGGCGGTGATCGGCGCCCCCTTCTACGTGATGGACTTCGTCGCCGGCCCGGTGCTG
Source organism: Solirubrobacterales bacterium (assembly GCA_050251335.1). Lineage (GTDB taxonomy): Bacteria > Actinomycetota > Thermoleophilia > Solirubrobacterales > 70-9 > VAYN01. Next base: position 20,370 of record JBFWMZ010000037.1, on the reverse strand, counting down.
CGCGGCGTTCCCGACGCCGAGCGCTTCTTCCCCGACCACGCCGACCGACGGGCGATCGGGATGCGGGTCGCCGAGACGCTGGCGACGATCCACGCCGTCGACCCCGACGCCGCCGGGCTCGGCGACCTCGGCCGCAAGGAGGACTACGTCGCCCGCCAGCTGCGCCGCTGGCAGGGCCAGTGGGAGAAGTCGAAGACCCGCGAGCTGCCGGCGGTCGACCGGCTCCACGACCGGCTCGCCGCCCGCATCCCGCCGCAGGGCCCGGCGACGATCGTCCACGGCGACTACCGCCTCGACAACATGATCCTCACCGCCGCCGGCGAGGTCGCCGCGGTGGTCGACTGGGAGCTCTGCACGCTTGGCGACCCGCTGGCCGACGTCGGCACCCTGATGGCCTACTGGCCGCAGGCCGGAGACCAGCAGCTGCGGCTCGGCGAGCCCGCCAACCTCGCCCCCGGCTTCCCCGGCCGCGAGGAGCTCGCCGCCCGCTACGCCGAGGCTTCCGGCCGCGACCTCTCGGAGCTGAACTACTACCTCGCGCTCGGCTACTGGAAGCTGGCGATCATCCTCGAGGGCGTCTACGCGCGCTCGCTCGGCGGCGGCTACGGCGAGGTGGACGAGGGCATCCACGCCTTCAAGCTGCTGGTCGAGCGCCTCGCCGAGGCGGCTGAGGCGGCTGAGGCGGCGGAGCGAGCCTGAGTCTGGGAGCCCTCGCCCGAGCGGCCACCTGGGTTGACGTGCCCGCGCTGCGCTGAAAGTGTCGAAGTCACTTTCGTCCCTAGCCGGGCCAATCGGCCCGCCATCTCCTCAAAGGGGGAGCCTCAGGTGAACAGAATACGCAGGCGACTCACGTACGCGAACGTGATGTCGACCATCGCTGTCTTCTTCGCGATCGGCGGCGCCACGGCGCTCGCGGCGACCCAGCTCGGCGCCAACTCGGTCGGAACCGCCCAGTTGCAGCGCAACGCCGTCCGCACCGGGAAGATCGCCGGCGAAGCGGTCCGGGCGGGCAAGATCGCGAAAGATGCGATCGCGACCAACCGCCTCCGCGACGGCTCGGTCTCGGGCGAAAAGATCGTCGCCGAAGCCGTCGGCGCGACCCAGCTCGCCAAAAACGGGGTGACCACGGCGGCGCTGGCCAACAATGCCGTGACCACCACCGACATCAACAAAGCGGCGGTGACGGCCGAAAAACTGGCCGCCAACTCGGTGACCAGCGAAAAGATCGCCGCCAACGCGGTCAACACCGGGAAGCTGGCCAATGACGCGGTCACGAGTGAAAAGCTGGCCAACAACGCGGTCACCGACGCCAAGATCGCCAACGGCGCGGTGACCTCCGCAAAGCTGGGAGCCGGCGCGGCGGCGGGCAACCTCTCGATCACCGTCCGCCCCGAAACCTCGGCGATCCCGGCGAACAGCACCGGCCTCGCCACCTCGAGCTGCCCGAGTCCCGAAAAGCTGATCGGGATCGGCACGGTCTGGGGCACGGTGAACGCCAAAAACACGATCGAAGAGTCGTTCTACTTCGGCAACGCCGCCGTCGTCCGTGCGACCGACGGCACCGGGGCGGTCAACACGATGACCGTCCAGGCCGTCTGCCTGGGCTGATCAGACCATCCGGGTCGAGTGCCGAGGGTCGAGCGGTTCGCCGCTCCCCTCGGCCTCGGCCCGCTTCGCCCAGCGGTTGAGCTCGCGCCGGGCGAGGACCATTTTGTGGACCTCGTCGGGCCCGTCGGCGAGGCGCAGCATGCGGCTGAAGCGCCAGAGCGCGGCGAGCGGCGTGTCGTCGGTCATCCCGAGGCTGCCGTGGACCTGGATCGCCCGGTCGAGGACGTCCATCACCATGTTGGCGGCGACCACCTTGATCGCCGAGATCGCCTGGCGAGCGGCGCGCTTGCCCTCGGTGTCCATCTTCCAGGCGGCGTAGAGGGTCAGCAGCCGGGCCTGGTCGATCTCCATCCGCGAGGCGGCGATCGACTCCTGGACGAACTGCTTGTCGGCCAGCGGGCCGCCGAAGGCGTTGCGCGAGTTGGCCCGCCGGCACATCAGCTCGAGCGCCCGCTCGGCGGTGCCGATCGCCCGCATGCAGTGGTGGATGCGCCCCGGCCCGAGCCGGTCCTGGGCGATCCTGAAGCCGGCGCCGCGCTCGCCGAGCAGGTTCTCGGCCGGGACCCGGCACTCTTCGTAGCGGATCTCGCAGTGGCCGGGCCCGGCGGCGTGGCCCATCACCGGGATCGGCCGCACCAGGTTGAAGCCCGGCGCATCGGTCGGCACGCAGATCATCGAGGCGCGGGCGTAGGGCGGCGCCTCGGGGTCGGTGACGACCATCGCGATCGCCAGCTCGGCGCCGACCGCGCCCGAGGTGAACCACTTGTGGCCGTCGACCACCCACTCGTCGCCGTCGAGCCGGGCGCTGGCCTGGAGCAGGGTCGGGTCGGAGCCGGAGACCTCGGGCTCGGTCATCGAGAAGCAGGTGCGGATCCGGCCCTCGAGCGCCGGCTCGAGCCAGCGCTCGATCTGCTCGGCGCTGCCGTGCTCGGCGAGGATCTCCATGTTGCCGGTGTCCGGCGCGGCGCAGTTGAAGGACATCGGCGCCGCGACCGGGCTGCGGCCCATCTCCTCGCAGAGCAGCCCGTACTCCCAGTTCGTCAGCCCCGGCCCGTAGCGCTCGTCGGGCATGAAGAGATTCCAGAGGCCCTCGCCCCTGGCCTTCTCGCGAACCTCGACCAGCACCCGCGGGAAGGGGACGCCGGCCGCGACCTCGTCGTCGAGCGCGACGGCGATCTCGCGCTCGCGCGGGTAGACCTCGGCGTCCATGAAGTCGAGGACGCGCTCGCGCAGCGTCGCCACCTCGGGGCTGGGGGTGAAGTCCATCGATCCTCCTCCTCGCTCAGTTGCGAGCAACGTAGCGGGTGAACAGCTCGCCGTCCTCCTCGAGCAGCCAGGCGAGCCGGAGCTCCGCCGGGGCCGGTAGTTCCCCTTCGAGGATCGCGGGCCCGGCGCCGGTCAGCTTTGCCGCCACGGTCAGGAACAGCTCGTCGACCAGTCCGCCCGCCCACAGCTCGGAGTGCAGCCGCGGCCCGCCCTCGCAGAGCAGCGCCCGGATCCCGCGCTCGCGGCGCAGGTAGCGCAGCGCCTCGGCGAGGTCGACCCGCCCCTCGTGGCGGATCACCCGCAGCGAGGAATCGACCGCCGGCGGCTCCTCCTCGGAGGCGGTGAAGACCAGCACCCGGCCGCCTTCGCCGAACAGCGGCGCGTCCCAGGGCAGGTCGAGGCGGCCGCTGACGATCACCGTCAGCGGGTCGTGGGGGAGGCCGAGGCGCTCGCGGCGTTCGCGTTTTGCCGGGTCGGAGACGACGCGGCCGTAGCGCTCGGCGCGCATCGTCCCGGCGCCGATCATCACCGCGTCGAAGCGGGTCCGCAGCCCGACCAGCATCGCGGTGTCGGTGGCGGAGCCGATCGGGCCCGAGCGGCCCTCGATCGTCGCCCGCCCGTCGAGCGTCGCGGCGAAGTTCATCGCCACCAGCGGCCGCTCCTCGCCCGGCCGCTCCCAGGGGCGGTAGGCGTCGAGCTGCTGCTCGACCGTGGTCTCGCCGGGGTCGGGGAGAAGGCGCCTCATCCCCACAGCCTTACCCACCCGCCGGCTTTTGCGTCTACTCGTACTGCAGCGACTGCAGCACGTCGAGGCGGGCGGCGCGGCGGGCGGGCAGGATCGCCGCCAGCACGCCGAAGACCGCGGCCACGATCAGCAGCACGACCAGCGAGCCGACGGGGTAGGAGAGGGTGAAGCCTTCGCCCTTCAGCGGCTGCGCGATCAGGGTCGCGAAGACGACGCCGAGGACGATGCCGAGGATGCCGCCGATCAGCGCCGTGATCACCGACTCGTAGCGGACCATCGTCCGCACCTGGCGCCGCGACATCCCGATCGCCCGCAGCATTCCCAGCTCGCGGGTCCGCTCGTGGATCGAGAGGGTCAGCGTGTTGGCGATCCCGAACAGCGAGACGACGACCGCCAGCGCCAGCAGCGCGTAGAAGAGGTTGACGATCTGCCCGATCTGTTCTTCGCGCTGTTCCTTCAGTTCGCCCTGGTTGAGGACTTCGGCGATCGGGAAGGCGGCTTCGACGCCTTTGGCGAGGACCGCCTGGACGGTCCCGGCGTCGGCGCCGGATTCGACCACGACGAAGTCGGTCGTGTCCTGGCGCTGCCCGAACTGGCGCGCCATCGCCGGCTGGGTGACGAGGACGCTGCCGAGCACGCCGAGGTCGGATTCGAATTCGCCGGCGACTTCGAATTCGGGTTTCGCGTCGCGCGTGGTGAGGACCCGGAAACGGTCGCCGACCTCGAGGCCGTGGGCGCTGGCGAAGTCGTCGGAGACGATCGCCTGGTCGTCTCGGAGCCGCCGCAGCGCCGCCGGGCCGCCGGCCTTCCAATCGACGTTGACGGCGTCTTCGATGCCGCGGGTCGGAGCGGTGACCCGGACCTCGCCGTCGCCGACCAGCTGGGCCTGCGAGGAGCGGATCGACTGCACCGATTCGACTCCCGGCACCTTCGCCGCCGCGCGGGCGATGCCGGCCGGAATCGGCGAGAAGCCGTCGCTGTTCTGGATCACCAGGCCGCCGGCGAAGTTTTCGTCGACCACCTGGGCGACGGTGCTCTTCAGGCCGGCGGCGAAGACGGTGACGAAGGCAACCAGGGCGACGCCGATCATCAGCGCCGCGGCGGTGATCGCGGTGCGGCCGGGATTGCGCTGGGCGTTCTCGCGCGCCAGCCGACCGGTCAGGCCACGCAGCTTCTCGAGTGGCCAGCCAGCCGCGGTGGAGAGCGGCGGCACCAGCTTCGGCGTGTAGAAGGAGGCGCCGATCACGACCAGCAGGGCGCCGCCGCCGATCATCGCCGCGCGGTTGCCGGCGCCGCCGCCCTTGGTCAGGCCGGAGATCACCAGCAAGAGGCCGAGCGCCGCGAGCAGGATCGAGAGGACGACCACGACTCGCCGCCGGCGCCGGCTCGGCGGCGGCGAGAAGGCGTGCAGGGCGGCGATCGGCGGCACCCGGGTCGAGCGCAGCGCCGGCACCAGCGCCGCCAGCAGCGTCACCAGGACGCCGACCAGGATCGAGACGATCACGGTCCGTCCCTCGAGCACCAGGGAGGTCGTCGGCAGGTCGATGCCGAGCGCTTCGAACAGCGCGTTCAGGCCCAGCGCGACGACGAAGCCGCCGGCGATCCCAAGCAGGGCGCCCACCAACCCGATAGCGACCGCTTCGATCAGCACCGACCTGAGGATCTGCCGCCGCGAGGCGCCGAGCGTGCGCAGGATCCCGAACTCGCTGATCCGCTGGGCGACGGTGATCGAGAAGGTGTTGAAGATCAGGAAGGAGCCGATGAAGACGGCGATGAAGCCGAAGATCAGCAGGAAGGTCTGCAGGAAGCCGAGGCTGTCGCGGATCTGTTCGGAGGAGCGGTCGGCGTTTTCCTTCGCCGTCTCGACCCGCACTCCAGCCGGCATCTCCTTGGCGATGCGGCGTTTCAGCGCCTCCGGCGAGACCCCGGCGGCGGCAGCGACCGAGATCTGGTCGAAGCGGCCGAGCTTGTGGGTGAGCGCCTGGGCGACCGGCAGGGTCACCTGGGCGATCGAGGCGCCGCCGAAGGAGGCGCTGCCGAGCTGGGTGAAGCCGACCAGCTCGAACTGCCGCAGCTTGCCCTGCCCGACGAGGCCGATCTCGTCGCCGAGCTGCAGGTCGGCCGATTCCGCCGCCGCCCGGTCGATCGAGGCTTCGGTCGGGCCGCGGGGCCGGTGACCGTCGACGTAGTTGAGCGACTCGAGCTGCCCGGGCAGGGTCGAGGAGATGAACTTCGGCGCGAATTTGTTGCCGATCTTCTCGCCTTCGGAGTCGAAGAACGCGCCCGGCGTGAAGATCGCCCCGGCCGCCAGCTTCACGCCCGGGGTCCGCTTGATCTCCGGCAGCAGCGAGGCGCTGATCGTCGGCGTTTCGCCGTTTTCCTGTTCGACCGGGTTCTGGGCGGTGACGACGACGCTGGTGCCGCTCAGCGACTCTTCGAAGATCTCGTCGAAGGCGGCGAGGATCGTGTCGGTGAGGACGTAGGAACCGGCGACGAAGGCGACCCCGATGATGACCGCGATCGTGGTCGTGAAGGCCCGGAGCTTGCGAGCCCAGAGGCTCTTGAGGGAGAGGCTAGTCAAGCTTCTTCATCAGCTCGATCACGTCGTCGGCCGAGCCGGGGGCGCTGTCGTTGACGATCTCGCCGTCGCGCAGGGTGACCAGGCGGTCGGCGTGGGCGGCGGCGACCGGGTCGTGGGTGACCATCACCACCGTCTGGCCGAAGTCGTCGACGGCGCGGCGCAGCAGCTGCAGCACGTCCTCGCTCGCTTTCGAGTCGAGGTTGCCGGTCGGCTCGTCGGCGAAGACGACCGCCGGTTTCGAGACCAGCGCCCGGGCGACCGCGACCCGCTGCTGCTGGCCGCCGGAGAGCTCGGCCGGCCGGTGGGTGCGGCGCTCCTCGAGCCCGACCGCGTGGATCAGCTGCTCGACCCACTCGCCGTCGGGCTTGCGGCCGGCGATCGAGAGCGGCAGCACCAGGTTCTCCTCGGCGGTGAGGACCGGCAGCAGGTTGAAGAACTGGAAGACGAAGCCGAGCTTGTCGCGGCGCAGCTGGGTCAGCTCGCCGTCGTCGAGGTCGGTGATCTCGACGCCGTCGAGCTCGACCGTGCCCGAGGTCGGCCGGTCGAGGCCGGCGAGGATGTGCATCAGCGTCGACTTGCCCGAGCCGGAGGGCCCCATGATCGCGGTGAAGCGGTCGCGCTCGAAGCCGATGCTGACCTCGCGCAGGGCGTCGACCGCGGTGTCGCCCGCGCCGTAGCGGCGGCTGAGGCGATCGGCGACCACCACCTGTCCGTTGGCCCCTGGCATTGGCGCCTCACGGTAGCCGACCCGAGCGACACACCCCACCCAGCTGTTCCTTATGTCACCTATCCCGGCATAAGGAACAGCCAGCTTGGGGGCGCTCGCAATACGCTCCGCGGGTGGCGCTCGCTGACCAATTCGATGGCTTCCTGGTCGACCTCGACGGGGTCGTCTGGATCGGGCGCGAGCCGGTGCCGGGCTCGGCCGAGGCCCTGCGGACGCTGATCGCGGCGGGCAAGGAGATCGTCTTCGTCACCAACAATCCCGGCCGCGAGCCGGCCGATTACGCCGAGCGGCTGCGCTCGATGGGCGTCGAGGTCGGCCCCGAGCGGGTGGTCACCGCCGGGATGGTCGCGGCGCGGCTGGCGGCCGGCGCGGCGGGCGCCGGCGGCCCCGTGTTCGTGATCGGGATGCCGGCGCTGAAGAAGCTGGTCGAGGCCGAGGGCGCCCGGGTCGTCGGCGAGGAGGAGGCCGACGGCGCCGCCGCGGTGCTGGTCTCCGGCCACCGCGACTTCGACTACGCCGAGCTGGCGGCGGCGAAGCGGGCGCTCGACGCCGGCGCGGCGCCGTTCGCGACCAGCCGCGACCCGACCCTGCCGATGCCGGGCGGCGAGCTGCCCGGGACCGGCGCGGTGCTGGCCGCGGTCGAGACCGCCAGCGGGCGGCGGGCGGAGATCGGCGGCAAGCCCGAGCGCCACCTGTTCGAGCTGGCGCTGGCGGCGATCCCCGGCGCCGAGCGGGTGGCGATGGTCGGCGACCGGCTCTCCTCCGACATCGCCGGCGGCCACGCCGCCGGGTTGGCGACGGTGCTGGTCCTCAGCGGCACCAGCGGCGACGGCGGCGGCTCGGAGGACCTCGAGAGCGCCGATCCGGCGCCTGACTTCGTCCTCGCCGACCTCGCGGCGCTGCTCAGTTGAGCGCCGCGCCGCCGGGGTCGCGCGGATCGGGCCCGGCCTTCGCCGGCGTCTTCGCCCTCACCTTCTGCGGCCTACTCGCCGTCGGTGCGGTGCTGCCGGTGCTGCCCGGGTACGTCAAGCACGAACTCGGCTACGGCGACGTCGCGGTCGGGATCGTGATCGGCTGCTACGCGATCTCCGGTCTCCTGCTGCGGCCGCTCGCCGGGCGCTTCGCCGACACCCGCGGGCGCAAGCGGACCGCGCTCGTCGGCGCCCTGCTGCTCAGCGCCGGCGGCTTTCTCTACCTCGTTCCGCTCGGCCTCGGCGGCCTGATCGTCGCCAGGATGATCCTCGGCATCGGCGAGGGCACCGTCTACCCGGCGGGCTCGGCCTGGATCGTCGACCTGGCGCCGCCAGCGCGGCGGGGGCGGATCCTCGGCCTCTACGGGCTCGCGGTCTGGGGCGGGCTCGCGGTCGGGCCGCTGTTCGGGATCCTGATCCACAACGCCGCCGGCTACGAGGCGGTCTGGCTGTTCGCCGCGCTGCTGCCACTGGTCGGGGCGCTCGCCGGCCTCGCCGTCGGCGACCCCTTCCAGCCGCTCGCCGAGGCCGAACCGCACCCGCTGGTGGCGCCGGAGGCGGTGCGGCCCGGAATCGCGGTCGGGCTGGCGGCGATCGGCTACGCGACCGTCGCCGCCTTCGTCGTCCTGCTGCTCGAACGGCGCGGGATCGACCAGGGCGCGGCGGTCTTCGCCGCCTTCGGCGGCGCGATCGTCCTCGGTCGGCTGGCGCTCGGCGACCTCCCGGACCGGGTCGGGCCGGCGCCGGTCGCGGTCGGCGCGACGATTACCGAGGCGGTGGGGCTGCTGACGATCGCCGTCGCCGAGAGCCTGCCGGTGGCGCTGCTCGGCGGCGTCGCGATGGGCTGCGGCTTCGCCCTGATCAACCCCGCGCTGATGCTGATCGTCGTCGACCAGGTCGGCGCCTCCGCCCGCGGCGCCGCGCTCGGCACCTTCACCGCCTTCTTCGACCTTGGCGTCGGCGTCGGCGCCCCGCTCGCCGGCCTTGCCGCCTCCCTGACCAGTTACGAGGGCGCCTTCGTTCTCGCCGGCGTCCTGGCGCTGGCCTCCTCCGCGACCGTTTGCCTGACGGGCCCCGGCCGCAGCGCGGCCGGGGCTAGCGAGACTAGGCTCGTTCGCTGAAGATCAGCGTCTGCAGGGCGCGGCCGATCCGGCCCCGCTCGTCGCTCAGCACCGAATCCGACGACCCGATCCCGTTGCGGTGCGGCCGGGTCACCGCGTCGACGTTGATCCACTCGCCGACCGGCAGCCGCTCGAGCTGGACGGTGAGGTCGACGTTGATGAAGACCCAGCGCTCGAAGGGGAGGGCGGAGCTGATCCCGTTGCCGATATCGGCGGCGATCAGGGTGCGCTGCAGCTGGGTCGGCCGCTCGCCGGCGAGCAGCGGGTAGCGCATCCGCAGCCAGACGCTGGCCGGGCCGGACTGGGTGAAGCCGCCGGCGAGGAACCGCGCCTCCATGCCGGTGTGGTAGCCGTGCTCCTGGCCGGTCGCGAAGAAGCCGCCGCCGCTCGCTTCGGCCGGCGGCGCGGGAGCCGGGTCGTCGACGATCGCCGTCGCCGGCAGGTCGAGCTCGGTCTGACGCAGCCGCCAGCCGCGCACCCGCATCCGCACCTGGTCGTCGACCGCGAGCTCGGCCTCGATCATCTGCACCCGGCGGCCGGGGCGGGCGACTCGCGCCTCGACCGTCACCGCGCCGATCGGGACCGGGCCGAGGATCTCGAAGGTGAGACGCGCCGGCCGCATCACCTCGCCGTCCGGCAACCGCTCGAGCGCCCGCCCGAGCAGCGCCGAGGGCGGCCCGGCGTGCTGGGAGTCCGGGTCCCAGGGACCGCGGGTCAGCTCGGTGGCGCGAAAGCCTTCCGCGGCTGGCTCATAGAAGGCGTCCGGCACGCGCCCATCCTAGGCGGACATGGCTCGATCTCAGCAGCCGCGAGTGCCGAAGTCCTGGGTCCAGACGATCGCCCCGCGGTTGCCTTCGAGGCTGCCGACCCGGCGGCCGATGCCGATCTCGTCGAACTTGCCGAGGATGTTGGCGCGGTGCCCCGGTGAGCTCATCCAGGCGCTGAAGATCGCCCGGACGGTGCCCAGCCGGCCGGTCCCGTAGCCGATGTTCTCGGCCGCGGTCCAGCAGCCGCGGGCGTAGCCGAAGCGCTTGATCCAGTAGCTGAATTCGCGCCCGCAGGCCTCGTGGCTGAATTCGTCGCAGCGAAGGATGTCGGCCGACTTCCTGGCGGCGGCGCGGGCCAGCGGTCGCGCGCGCGAGAGCGGCTTGCGCCCGCTCGCCCGGCGGGCGTAGCTGGTCAGGCAGAGCATCGCCTTCAGCTGCGCCCGGGCCGGCGCCCCGAGATCGGATTGGCGCGGGCAGGCCGAGGCCGGCGCGATCGAGTCGGCGCGCCGAGCGTCGGCGGCCGGCGCCAGCGCCAGGAACGCGGCGAGAGCGATCGCGAGGGGGAGCGGCTTGCGCATCACGCCAAGCATCTCGACAGTTTCGTCACAGGCCCGTAAGAAAGGGAGCGTACCCTGGACACAGAGACGAAAGGAGAAGACGAGAAATGGCGACGAAAATCGAGAAGTCCGAGCAGGAGTGGCGCGAGCAGCTCACCCCAGAGCAGTTCGAGGTGACCCGCAGGGCGGGCACCGAGCGCGCCTTCACCGGCCCCTACGTCAACGAGAAGGGGGAGGGGACCTATGCCTGCGTCTGTTGCGGCACCGAGCTCTTCTCCTCGGACACCAAGTTCGACTCCGGCACCGGCTGGCCCAGCTTCACCGAGCCCGCCAACCTCGAGCACGTCGAGCTGCGCCCCGACAACAGCCTCTTCATGCGCCGCACCGAGGTCGTCTGCAAGAACTGCGACGCCCACCTCGGCCACGTCTTCGACGACGGCCCGGTCGATCGCGGCGGACAGCGCTACTGCATCAACGGCTGCGCGCTGGACTTCAAGCAGTCCCCCCAGCACCCAGGTAGCTGAACTTCACCGCCAGCGCGACCGCCTCGGTCCGGGTGTCGACCTCGAGCTTGGCGATCGCGTTGCGGACGTGGGTGTGGACGGTCGCCGGGCTGAGCTGAAGCCGCTCGGCGATCTCTTTCACCCGCAGTCCCTCGGCCAGCAGCTCGAGGATCTGCCGCTCGCGGGCCGATAGCTCGAGCAGCTTCTCGACCTCCGACGGCTTGCCGCCGGCGAAGTCGCCGCCGAGGAAGGTGCCGCCGCCGGTCACCGCTTTGACCGCGCGGGCGATGTCCTCGGAGGGCGCCGACTTCAGCACGTAGCCGGAGGCGCCGGCCCGCAGCGCCAAGGCCAGCAGGTCGGGCTGGGCGTGGGCGGTGAAGATGATCACCTTGGTCCGCGGCCGGGCCCGCAGCACCTCCTTGGTCGCCTCGATGCCGTCGCGCTTGGGCAGCTCGACGTCGATGATCAGGACGTCGGGCTCGAGCTCCTTGACGACGTCGACGACGTCGCGGCCGTTGCCGGCCTCGCCGACGATCTCGACGGTGCTCGAATTCGCCATCCGCGCCTTGATCGCCTCGCGCACGATCTCATGGTCATCGCACAGCACAACCCGCTTGGCATCCCTCACGGTTGAGCTCATCGAGCCGGGATTCTTTCAGGAGTGCCAAATTGGTGCAAAGTTTTCGGTAGCGTGAATCCCCCGTCGCTCTCCTGGCGGTTCTCGATCAGGGCGATGATCGTCCGCCCGACTGCGCAGGCGGTGCCGTTCAGGGTGTGGACGGGAACCGGCGCGCCGCCCTCCTCGGGGCGGTAGCGGGCGCCGATCCGGCGGGCCTGGAAGTCGGTCGTGTTCGAGCACGAGGTGAGCTCGCGGTAGCGGCCCTGGCTCGGGATCCAGGCCTCGCAGTCGTACTTCTTCGCGGCCGGGGCGCCGAGGTCGCCGGCGGCGACGTTGACCACCCGGTACGGGATCTCGAGCGCGGCGAGGATCCGCTCCTCGATCGCCAGCAGCCGCTCGTGCTCCTCGCCCGAGGCGCCCGGCTCGACGAACGAGAACATCTCGACCTTGTCGAACTGGTGGACGCGGAAGATCCCGCGGGTGTCGCGGCCGGCGGCGCCGGCCTCGCGGCGGAAGCAGGTCGAGAAGCCGCTGTAGCGGATGGGAAGGGCGTCGGCCTCGAGGATCTGGTCGGCGTGCAGGCCGGCCAGCGCGACCTCGGAGGTGCCGGTCAGGAACAGCTCGTCCTTCGGCACCTCGTAGATCTGGTCGCGCGCCTCGGGCAGGAAGCCGGTTCCCTCGAGCGCCTCCTCGCGGACCAGCACCGGCGGCACCACCGGCTCGTGGCCCTCGCCGCGGACCAGCTCGATCGCGAAGCGGACCAGGGCCAGCTCGAGCAGCACCAGGTCGCCCTTCAGGTAGGCGAAGCGCGAGCCGGAGAGGCGCGCCGCCGACTCCATGTCGATCAGGCCCAGCTCGGTGCCGATCTCGAGGTGGTCGCGCGGCTCGAAGCCGAACTCGGGCCGCTCGCCGACCTCGCGGACGAGGACCGCGTCCTCCTCGCTCGTCCCTTCGGGCGAGTCGGGGTCGGGCAGGTTGGGCAGCGCCAGCTGGACCTGCTGCAGGCCGGCTTCGACCCCCTCGAGCTCGGCTTTGCCGCTCTCGATCGTCTCCTTCAGCTCGCCGACCCGGGCCATCAGCCGCTGCGCCTCGGCCTCCTCGCCCGCCTGTTTCGCGGCGCCGATCTGCTTCGACAGCGCGTTGCGCTCGGCCTGCGCCTGCTCGATGCTCGGCAGCAGCTCGCGCCGCCGCGCGTCGAGGGCCAGCAGCTCGTCGACCCGCTCGGCGGCGCCGCGCCGCGCCAGCGCGGCCTTCACCCGCTCGGGCTCGGAGCGGATCAGCTTCAGGTCAAGCACGGGCCCCCGCTCAGGGCGAGGAGTTCTGGCCGGGCCGCGGCTGCTGCTGCCCCTGCTGGCCGGCGTATTTGGCGACGAACTCGGCGACCTGTTCGGCCTCTTCGCCGACGACGATGTTCTGCGGCATGATCGCGCCGGAGAAGCCGCCGTTCTGGATCGCGTAGAGGACGTCGTCCTCGCTCTCTTCGCGTTCGTTCAGGTTCGGCCCCTGGGTCCGCTCGCCGCGGTTGCCGCTGCCCTGGGTGCCGGCCGCGTCGAGCGTGTGACAGCCGGCGCAGTGGGTCGAGAAGAGCACGGCGCCAGCGTGGTCGGGGCTGTCCTTGGAGACGTCGATCCCTTCCGAGCCGAAACCGCAGGCCGTCAGCCCGAAGGCCGCGGCGACCACCAGCGCTATGACGGGAGCTGCACGCACGCGCGCCGCATCATATTTGTCTGGCGCCGACGCCGATCTCCTGGTGCGCTCAGGCGGCCATCGGGACGAACCCGGGCTGCGCCGCGACCCGCTCCAGCCAGCGGCGCACAGCGGGGTGGGGCGCGAGGTCGAAGCCTCCCTCGGGCGCCACGTGGGTGTAGGCGAAGAGGGCGATGTCGGCGATCGTCAAGCGCTCGCCGACGAAGAACTCGCGCTCGCGCAGGTGCCGCTCCATCGTCTTCAGCGCGGCGCGGCCGGTCGGCCGCCGCGCCTCGATCTGCTCGGGGGGCGGCGGCTCCTCGGCGATCGAGGCGAGGTAGCGGACGATCGCGATCCCGGGCCCGACGTTGTACTGCTCGAAGAACATCCACTGCAGCACCTGGGCGCGCTCGTAGGGGTCGTCGGGCAGGTAGGGGGTGCCGTCGCCGAAGTGCCAGAGGATCGCGCCCGACTCGGCGAGCGGCCGACCGTCCTCGAGCACCACCGCCGGCACGTTGAGCGAGGGGCTGAGGCCGCCGAGCACCTCCGGCCGCGCCGAGAGATCGAGCACCGAGACCTCGCGCCGCTCCACCTCGAGGCCGAGCAGGCCGAAGAGCAGGCGGACCTTGTAGCAGTTGCCGGAGATCGGGTTGTCGTAGAGGACGACGGGCATCGGGCTTGCGGCCGCGCTTTCAGCCGGTGCGGTGGCGGGCCGCTCCCGGCGCCGGCTCGATCGGCGGTCGGGCATCCGGACCACCCTAATCGGTGGGAAGATGGGGCCGTGAGCGAGACGCCGCGATTCAAGCAGCCGGGTTGGTTCACGAAGCACGTCTTCAACCCGCTGGTCGCGGCGCTGAGCCGGGCCGGGCTCGGCATCGCCGGCTCGCGGGTGCTCGAAGTACAGGGGCGCAAGAGCGGCGAGTGGCGGAAGACGCCGGTCAATCCGCTCGGCCACGACGGCCAGCGCTACCTGGTCGCCCCCCGCGGCCAGACCCAGTGGGTGCGCAACATCCGCGTCAGCGGCCGCGGCCGCCTGCGCGGCCGCGGCACCGAGGAGTTCTCGGTCACCGAGCTCGCCGACGACGAGAAGCCACCGATCCTCCGCGCCTACCTCGAGAAGTGGAAGTGGGAGGTCGGCGCCTTCTTCGAAGGCGTCGGCCCCGGCTCCGCCGACGCCGAGCTGCGCCGCATCGCCGCCAACCACCCCGTCTTCCGCATCGATTCATAAGCGCCCACCGGACGAGTCCTGCATTCGGTCCCCAGGAGGGCCTCAATGCAGGACTCGTCCAGTGCGGCCCCCGATCCACGGAAGCCATGACCGAGCCTCGGGCGGCAGCCCCCGCGCCTGCCGCGACGAGAGGGCGGGCATCGGGGTGTCCTCCCAGGGAACTCCTGCGAAGCAGCCCGGGGAGGACACCCCGATGCCCGCCGCGCGCCCCCGCCCCTACAGCCCGCTGGTAAACGCCGCCCGCAAGGCGAGGAAGAAGATGACCCAGCAGCTGACCGCCATGATCCCCATCTCGCGGCGGAGGATCGCTTCGACCACCGCCTCGCGTTCGGACTCGGGGATCGATTCGGGGTCGACGTCGCCCAGCTCGCGTTCGGCGGCGCCGAAGCGGGCGCCCTCGGCGATGAATGAGACGACCAGCGGCAAGATGCCGTAGAGGTAGTGGAGCTCTTCCTTCGGTTCGTGGCCGGTCACCACCAGCAGGCCGCCGAGCAGGGCCTGGAGGAAGACCGAGGCCTGGGCCGCCCGCAGCAGGTACCAGAAGGGGATCGAGGATTGCTTTCGGAACCAGGCGATACCTCCGAGCAGGCCGGCGGCGAGGTTGAGGCCGACCAGACAGAGGCCGACGGCGATGTGGATCCCGACCATCGCCTATATCCGCCCAAAAGGGTCGGGATTCCGCTTACTGATGCGGAAAATCACTATGTAGCAAGTTGTCACAAGGTGGGTGTATAACAGCGTCTACGGGCGCTCAGAGCGCTGTAAACGCGCGCGGGCCAATCCCGGCAAACCCCCACCTTGCTCAAGACCTACCTGCCCATCCTCGTCTTCGCGGTCCTCGGCGTGACCGTCGGCGGCGTCTTCGCGATGCTCAATCACCTGATCGGGCCGAAGAAGCCCGCCCGGGCGACGAGCGCCTCGCGTCGCCAGGGCGAGCCGTACGAGTCGGGCATCCCGGTGGCGCCGGCGAAGAACCTGCGCTTCGGCGTCAGCTTCTACCTGATCGCGATGCTCTTCATCCTCTTCGACATCGAGGTGGTCTTCCTCTATCCGGTGGGGGTGATCATGAAGGGCGCCGACAGCCTCTTCGTGCTCGGCGAGCTCGTCACCTTCGTCGTCCTGCTGCTGGTCGCCTTCGTCTACGTCTGGCGAAAGGGTGCGTTGGATTGGAAATAGAGAAACGCGACCCGCTGCTGGCCAGGCAGGTGACCGCCCGCGACATGCTGCGCGGCGACCTCGACGGTGAGGACCTCGAACGCTACGTCGAAGAACGGGTCGTCACCACCACCTTCGAGAAGATGCTCAACCTGGCGCGGGCCAACTCGATCTTCCCGCTCACCTTCGGCCTCGCCTGCTGCGCGATCGAGGCGCCGATCTCGATCGTCACCGCCCGCTACGACCTCGCCCGCTTCGGCGCCGAGGCGCTGCGGGCCTCGCCGCGGCAGGCCGACCTGATCATCCTCTCGGGCCGCGTCTCGATCAAAATGGCGCCGGTCGTCCGTCGCCTCTACGACCAGATGCTGGAGCCGAAGTGGGCGATCTCGATGGGCGCCTGCTCCTCCTCCGGCGGCATGTTCGCCAACTACGCCGTCGTCCAGGGGGCGGACAAGTTCATGCCGATCGACATGCACATCCCCGGCTGCCCGCCGCGGCCGGAGGCGGTGATGTACGGCTTCTCGAAGCTGCAGCGCAAGATCATCGGCAGCCCCGACCAGGGCTGGCGCGCCCGCTACAACGCCGCCGGCACCGAGGAGTGGGCGCGCGGCGGCCCGCGCTCGGAACCGAGCGCCGAGGCGGCGGCCGCCTACGAAGAGGCGAGGGAGCTGGCCCTTGCCTGACGCACCCGGACTCGAGCTGATCCGCCAGGAAATCGAACGCGATCTCCCCGGCTCGGTCGCCGCCACCTCCTTCGAACACGGCTGCGCAGCGCTGATCGTCGACCCCGCGCAGGTCCTCGCCGTGCTCGGCTGGCTGAAGGACACCCCCGGCCAGGTCTACAGCTTCCTCTCCAGCCTCCACGTCGCCGACTACCTGCCGGCCGAACCGCGCTTCGGCGTCCACTACGAGCTGCTCAACTTCGACCGCCGCGAGCGCCTCCGCGTCAAAGCGATGCTGGCCGACCCGGGCGAGGACGCGCTGCCGGAAATCGACTCGGTGACGGCGATGTTCCCGACCGCCGACGCCCAGGAGCGCGAGTCCTACGACTTCTTCGGGATCGTCTTCCGCGGCCACCCGAACCTGACCCGGATCCTCCTGCCCGACGACTACGTCGGCTGGCCGCAGCGCCGCGACTTCCCGGTCGGCGGCGAGCCCGTGACCTTCACCTACAACGAGCACAACCGTGGCTAGCGCGACCGACCCCGACATCGGACTCAACGAGGACCGCACCAGCGAGGTGATGACGGTCAACGTCGGGCCGCACCACCCGGCGACCCACGGCGTGCTGCGCCTCGTCGTCGACCTCGAAGGCGAGGTCGTGCGCGAGCTGCGGCCGGTGATCGGCTACGTCCACACCGGGATCGAAAAGTCCTGCGAGGACAAGAGCTACTGGAAGGTGATCCCGTTCGTCGAGCGGATGGACTACGTCTCTTACTTCTTCCAGATGGAGGCCTTCTGCGGCGCGGTCGAGCGGCTGATCGAGCTCGAGATCCCGCCCCGCGCCAAGTACCTGCGGACCCTCTTCCTCGAGCTCAACCGGATCCACTCGCACCTCGTCTGGCTCGGCACCACGGCGCTCGACCTCGGCGCGATCTCGATGCTCTGGTACTGCTTCCGCGAGCGCGACCGGATCCTCGACCTGTTCGAAATGGCAACCGGCCAGCGGATGCACACCCGCTACTTCCAGGTTGGCGGCGTGATCGAGGACATCCCGCTCGGCTTCGAGCAGAAGTGCAGGGAGTTCGCCGAAGAGATGCCGGTCCGCGTCGGCCAATACGAAGCGCTGCTCGACCGCAACGAGGTCTTCCTGCAGCGGACCAAAAACGTCGGCGTCGTCTCCCGCGAGCGGCTGCTCGAGCTCGGCGTCACCGGGCCGCTGCTGCGCGCAGCCGGCGAGCCCTGGGACCTGCGCAAGACCTTCGACTACCTCGCCTACCCCGAGCTCGACTTCAAGATCCCGGTCGGCACGGTCGGCGACAACTACGACCGCTACCGCTGCCGGGTGGCGGAGATGGTCGAGTCGGCGAAGATCGTCGCCCAGTGCCTCGACGCGCTCCCCGAGGGGCCGTTCATCGCCGACGACCGCAAGTACGTGCTGCCGCCGCGCTCGGAGCTGCCGACCTCGATGGAGTCGCTGATCCACCACTTCAAGCTCGTCACCGAGGGCTACCGGGTCGGCCCCGGCGAGATCTACTACTCGATCGAGGGGCCGCGCGGCGAGCTCGGCTGCTTCGTCCTCGCCGACGGCTCGGCGAAGCCGGCCCGCGTCCACTTCCGCGACTCCTCGTTCATCAACCTGCAGGCCTTTCGCGACATGGCGGTCGACAGCTACGTCGCCGACATGATCTGCAGCCTCGGCATGCTCGATCCGATCCTCGGCGGGGTGGACCGGTGAGCCCGGTCGACGGCCCCGGCGTCAGCAACCCCAACCTGCCGGTCGACCGCGCGGTCACCGAGGGGCGGGTGCCGAGCGCCGACCCCGAGCAGATCCCCCAGCTCTCCGAAGTCGAGTGCCCGCCCGAGCTGCAGGCGCGGATCGAGGAGCTGATGAGCCGCTACCCGGACCGCCGCTCGGCCTCGATCCCGGCGCTCTGGGCGGTGCAGGAGCGCTACGGCTGGTGCACCCCGGAGGGGATCCGCGAGGCGGCCGCGGTGATGCGCGTCACCCCCGCCTACCTCGAGTCGGTGGCGAGCTTCTACGACCTGCTCCACACCTCGCCGGTGGGGCGCCACCGGATCGAGGTCTGCACCAACATCAGCTGCTGGATGCGCGGCGGCGACGAGCTGCTCGACGCCTTCAAGGCGGCCGCCGCGGGCGACGACGACGAGCTCTTCGTCACCGGCTTCGAGTGCCTCGGCGCCTGCGACATCGCGCCGATGGCCTCGATCGACCAGCGCTACTACGGGCCGCTCGAGGCGGCCGAGGCCGGGGTCGCGATCGAGCAGCTGCGGGCCGGCGCCGAGGTGCTGCCCGACAAGGCGCTGGCCAAGCGCGGCCTGGCCGGCGATTCGCCGAGTCCGAGCGGGGGAGCCGCCTGATGGCGCACGAGCTGGAGACGCGGGTGCTGCTCGAAGCGGCCGAGGACGCCCGCCTGCGCACCCTCGACGGCTACAAGGACCTGGTCGGCGGCTACGCCACGATGGAGCGCGCCTACCGGGAGATGGAGCAGGACGAGGTCCTCAAGGAGCTCGAAGACTCGGGCCTCCGCGGCCGCGGCGGCGCCGGCTTTGCGATGGGCAAAAAGGCCTCCTTCCTGCCGCGCGGCGAGATGGACAAGTACCTCTGCTGCAACGCCGACGAGTCCGAGCCCGGCGCCTTCAAGGACCGCGAGCTGATGCAGCGCAACCCGCACCAGCTGATCGAGGGGATCGCGATCGCCGCCCTCGCCGCCGACGCCGGCCACGCCTTCATCTTCATCCGCGGCGAGTACGACGAACAGGCCGACATCCTCGACGCCGCCGTCGCCGAAGCCTACGAGGCGGGCTATCTGGGAACGAACATCCTCGGCTGCCACCGCGACCTCGAGCTGGTCGTCCACCGCGGCGCCGGCGCCTACATCTGCGGCGAGGAGACGGCGCTGCTCGACGCGCTCGAGGGCAAGCGCGGCAACCCGCGGCTGAAGCCGCCGTTCCCGGCGGTGCAGGGGCTCTACGGCGGCCCGACCCTGATCAACAACGTCGAGACCCTCTCCAACGTGCCGCGGATCGTCGCCAAAGGCGCACAGTGGTTCCGCGGCTTCGGCACCGAGCAGTCGCCCGGCACCAAGGTCGTCTCGGTGTCCGGCGGCGTCCGCCGCCCCGGCAACTACGAGGTCGAGCTCGGGATCCCGACCCGCGACCTGATCTACGGCCTCGCCGGCGGCCCGCTGCCCGGCCGTGAGATCAAGGCCTTCTACCCCGGCGGCTCCTCCTCGCCGGTGCTGACCGCCGAGGAGGGGATGGACCTCCCCTACAGCTTCGAGGCGATGGCCGAAGCGGGCTCGATGCTCGGCTCGGGCTCGATCATCGTCGCCGACGACACCGTCTCGATCCCGCACATGGCGCTGCGCACCGCGCGCTTCTACCACCACGAGTCGTGCGGCAAGTGCGCGCCCTGCCGCGAGGGGACCAACTGGACGGTGAAGATGCTCGAGCGGGTGGTGCGCGGCGAGGCGACGCCGATGGACCTCGACATCATCAGCTCGGTCCAGGACAACATCATGGGCCACTGCCTCTGCGTGCTCGGCGACTCGATGGCGATGCCGGTGGCGGCGATGGTCCGCAAGTTCCGCGACGAGTTCGAGCAGGTGATCGCCGCAGCGGCAGGGATGATCGACCCGCACGTCGTCGTCCAGGCCCCGCCCGAGACCCTGGGAGCGTCGGTATGAGCGAGGCGCGGACGGTGACGATCACGGTCGACGGTCGCGAGATCGAGGCGACCGAGGGCCAGATGCTGCACGACGCCGCCCGCGAGGGCGACGTCGAGATCCCGGTCTTCTGTTACGAACCGAAACTGGGCGACCCGGTCGGCGCCTGCCGGATGTGCCTGGTCGAGATCGAGGGGATCCCGAAACTGCAGACCTCCTGCTCGACCCCGGTGCGCGACGGGATGGTCGTCCACACCCGCACCGAACAG
Organism: Solirubrobacterales bacterium; assembly: GCA_050251335.1. Lineage (GTDB taxonomy): Bacteria > Actinomycetota > Thermoleophilia > Solirubrobacterales > 70-9 > VAYN01. Next base: position 218 of record JBFWMZ010000037.1, on the reverse strand, counting down.
GTCAAGCACGCGCAGAACGCGGTGGTCGAGTTCCTGCTCGTCAACCACCCGCTCGACTGCCCCGTCTGCGACAAGGGCGGCGAGTGCCCGCTGCAGGACGTCACCCAGGGCTGGGGCCCGGGCAAATCGCGGGTGATCGACGAAAAGCGCCACTTCGAGAAGCCGATCGAACTCTCGCCGCTGGTCGCGATCGACCGCGAGCGCTGCATCCTCTGCTA
>JBFWMZ010000036.1:0-32205 GCA_050251335.1 Solirubrobacterales bacterium | reverse complement strand
TGCAGGACGTCACCCAGGGCTGGGGCCCGGGCAAATCGCGGGTGATCGACGAAAAGCGCCACTTCGAGAAGCCGATCGAACTCTCGCCGCTGGTCGCGATCGACCGCGAGCGCTGCATCCTCTGCTACCGCTGCGTGCGCTTCAGCCAGGAGATCTCCGAGGACTCCCAGCTGCAGCTGCTCGACCGCGGCGACCGGACCTTCGTCGGCACCTTCGACGAGCGCCCCTACGTCAGCCCCTTCCACGGCAACATCACCGACATCTGCCCGGTCGGGGCGCTTACCAACTACACCTACCGCTTCCGCGCCCGCCCCTGGGACATCGAGCAGGGCGGCACCGTCTGCACGCTGTGCCCGAGCCAGTGCAACGTCTCGCTGACGATTCGCGACGAGAAGGTGAAGCGGGTGCTGACCCGCGACAACCACGAGGTCGACGACGGCTGGATCTGCGACAAGGGCCGCTACGGCTTCGAGATGTTCGAGGCCTCCGAGCGGGTCGCGGCGCCGCGGGCCAAAGGCGGCGACGAGCTGGAGTGGAGCGACGCGATCGCGAAGGCGGCCGCCGGCCTGCGCGCCGCCGGCCCGGGCAAGGTGGCGGCGATCGTCGGCGACGCCTCCAACGAGGAGGCGTTCCTGCTGCAGGGGCTGCTGCGCGGGGCGCTCGGCTCGCCGCACCTCGACTCGCGCGCCTACCGCGGTCCGGACCGCGACACGCTGCTCGCGCTTTCGCGCCCGGAGCTTTCGGCCAAAGTCAAGGACATCGACAGCGCCGACGCGATCCTCGTCCTCGGCACCGACCCGCTGCACTCCTCGCCGATCCTCGACCTGCGGGTCCGCAAGGCGATTCGTCGCAACGGTGCCCGCCTGGTCGTCGCGACCGAGCGCCCCACGGCGCTCGACGGCGGCGCCGAGGCGATCGCCCGCTACGCCCCCGGCGAGGCCTCCCACTTCGTCGGCGAGCTGACCAAGGCGATCGGCGGCGAGGACACCGTCGCCACGCCACTGGTCGAGACCCTCCGCGACGCCGGCAAGGTCGTCGTCCTCTGGGGCCAGCGGATCGACCACGACAGCCCCGGCGCCACCTCCGCTCTGCTCGACCTCGCGAATCGCCTCAACGTCGCCGGGACCGAGGGCAGTGGCCTGCTCGAAATCCCCGACTTCACCAACGCCCGCGGTCTGCGCGAGGCCGGCGCCCTGCCGGACGCCGGCCCGGGTCTCAGCAAGACCACCGCCGGCTACGACGTCGAGCAGATCCGCACCGCCCTCGAGGCGGGCGACCTCAGCGGCGTGATCCTCTTCGGCGTCGACCCCCTGCGCGACTTCCCCGACACCCCCGCCTGGGAGACCGCCCTCACCGCCGCCGACTTCGTCGTCTCCTTCTCGATGCACGAGACCGCCACCACCGCCAAGGCCAACGTCGTCCTCCCGCTCGAGACCCACGCCGAGAAAGACGGCACGGTCACGCACCCGGACGGCCGCCTGCAACGAGTCCGCCCCGCCGCCTCCCGCCCCGAGGCCGTCCGCTCCAACATCACGGTTCTGAGCGAGCTTTCAACGGCCCTCGGCCAGCCCACCGAGATCTCGAACCAACCCACCGCCTTCGAAGCTCTAACCAAAGGGGTGGCCTTCTACGACGGCATCACCGACCAGGACCTGGGCGGTACCGGTTTCCGCTGGCAGGAGGGCCCATCAGCCGGCAGCCTCCCGCAGCTCGCGTCGGCCGGAAGCTCCCCGCAGTCGGGCGCGGGCGCCGGGTCTCCCTCCCCGGGAACTCCTGCGAAGCAGCCCGGGGAGGGAGACCCGGGGACCGCGCCCCCCTCGGGGCTCCTGCTCGGCACCTACCGCGACATCTGGGCCGGCCCCGTCACCGAGCTGAACCCGCCGCTCCGCTTCCTGCAGCCCAAGCAACGCCTCGAGCTCTCCGAAGCCGACGCCGAGCGCTTGCATCTGAAGACCGGCTACGAGGTTCGCGTGTCTGCCGGCGACGCCTCCGTCGACGCCCTGGTCCTGATCAAGGAACGCGTCCCCGAGGGCGTCTGCTTCCTCTCCGAGGGCCTCCCCGAGGCCAACGCCAACGCGCTCCTCAACGGCGGCCCCGTCCGCGTCACCGTCTCCCAGCCCGAGACGATCGAGGTCTGACCATGCCGCTTCCCCTCGCCGACACCCAGTTCGTCGAAGCGACCTGGATCATGGTCGCCAAGTCGCTGGTGATCTTCGCCGTGATCTTCGGCATCCTGCCGATCCTGACCGTCGTCGAGCGCAAGCTGATCGGCCGCTTCCAGCACCGCTACGGCCCCAACCGGGTCGGGCCGTTCGGGATCCTGCAGCCGCTCGCCGACGTCGGCAAGCTGATCTCCAAGGAGTCCTTCCGGCCGGAAAACGCGATCTCGACCCTGTTCATCCTCGGGCCGCTGCTGCCGGTCCTCTCCGGCGTCCTGGCGCTGGCGATCATCCCCTGGGGCGACACCCAGATGGGCGTCGGCTTCTACGGCATCGACGTCCCGATCGGGATCCTCTACTTCTTCGCCGTCGGCTCGATCGCCTTCTACGGCCTGCTGCTCGGCGGCTGGTCCTCGGGGTCGAAATACAGCCTGCTCGGGGCGATGCGCTCGGCCGCCCAGCTGATCTCCTACGAGGTCGCGATGGGGTTGGCGCTGCTCGGCGTGATCATGATGAGCGGCTCGCTCTCGCTCGTCTCGGTCGTCCACTCGCAGGGCGGGATCTGGTTCGTGATCCCGCAGTTCGTCGGCTTCCTGGTCTTCATGCTGGCCGGCTTCGCCGAGACCAACCGCACCCCGTTCGACATGCCCGAGGCCGACGCCGAGCTGGTCCAGGGCTTCATGACCGAGTACGGCGGGATGCGCTTCGGCTCCTTCCTGCTGGTCGAATACATGGAGATCCTGGTCGTCTCGGGGATCGCCGCGGCGATGTTCCTCGGCGGCTGGATGGGCCCCGGGCCGAGCTTCCTCGACCCGATCTGGATGCTGGTCAAGATGCTCGCCCTGGTCGTCGCCTTCATCTGGGTGCGGGCGACGCTGCCGCGGCTGCGCTACGACCAGCTGATGACGCTGGGCTGGAAGGTGCTGCTGCCGCTGGCGACGCTGAACGTGCTGGTGACCGCGGTCCTGGTGGTGGTGACGTGAGCGAGCGCAAGCAGCGCAGCGGCGACGTCTACGACCCGCGGAGCGCCCCCTACCTCGACTCGATCGAAGTGATCGAGGTCCAGCGCGGCCCCGAGCCGGGCGGGCTCGGCGGCGCCTACCGCTCCTTCGGCGAGACCCTGCGGGGGCTGAAGACGACGATGTCGCGGCTGATCGAGGGACCGATGACGATCGAGTACCCGGAGGAGAAGACGCCGGTCTACCCGCGCTTCCGCGGCCGCCACAAACTGCACCGCTTCGAGGACACCGGCCTGGAGAAATGCGTCGGCTGCTCGCTCTGCGCCGCCGCCTGCCCGGCCGACTGCATCCGCGTCGTCGCCGCCGAGAACATCCCCGGCGACCGCGTCTCGGCCGGCGAGCGCTACGCCGCCGTCTACGAGATCAACCTCTCCCGCTGCATCTTCTGCGGCTACTGCGAGATCGCCTGCCCCTTCGACGCGATCACGATGGGCCACGACTATGAGATGGCCGACTACGACCGCTCAGACCTGATCTTCACCAAGGAGATGCTGCTCGCCGAGCCGATCGAACGGACGCCGCTGAAACGGGAGGGCGAGTGAGCACCGGAGGGCGGCACCGATGGAAGCGGTGATCTTCTTCATCGCCGCGATCGGCGCGCTCGGGGGCGCGATCGGCGTCGTCGTCTCGCGCAACCCGTTCTACTCGGTGCTGGCGCTGATCGCCCACCTCTTCTCGCTCGCGGTGCTCTTCCTGCTCCTCACCTCGGCCTTCGTCGCCGCCGCCCAGGTGGTCGTCTACGCCGGCGCGGTGATGGTCCTCTACGTCTTCGTCGTCGCCTACGTCGGCGAAGGGGGGGAATCGGCCTGGGAGCCGATCCCCGGCCAGCGCTTCCTCGCCCCCCTCCTCGGCATCGCCCTCTTCGTCGAGCTCTCCGTCGCCGTCCTCTCCTCGGCCCTCCGCGCCCTCGAAACCCACGGCCCCGACGTCGGCCCCGGCTTCGGCAACCCCGCCGCGATCGGCACCCTCCTCCTGGAGAAGTTCCTCCTCCCCTTCGAGGCCACCTCCCTGCTCCTCCTCATCGCCGCCGTCGGCGCCATCGTCCTCGCCAGCAAGCAAAAGACCCCAGCGGACGGTCCCGCGTCCGTCGCGGCTGCGCGCAACCATGAGGACGGGGCCGCCGGGCTCCCCTCCCCGGGAACCCCTGCGACGCCGCCCGGGGAGGGGAGCCCGGCGGCCCCGTCCCCGCCGCCCCCCGCCCCGACGCAGGGAGCCCGCGCATGAACATCGAGTGGTACATCGTCCTCTCCAGCCTGCTGTTCACGATCGGCGCCGTCGGCATCCTGATCCGCCGCAGCCCGATCGTGATCCTCCTCTGCCTCGAGCTGATGCTCAACGCCGGCAACCTGGCGCTGGTCGCCTTCAGCCGTGAGGTCGGCAACCAGCAGGGCCAGGTCTTCGCCCTGGTGGTGATGGTCGTCGCCGCCTGCGAGGTCGTCGTCGGCCTCGGCCTGCTGGTCGCGATCTTCCGCCGCAAGCTGCCGATGAACGTCGACGAGCTCTCGGAGCTGCGCGGATGAGCGCCACCGCCTGGGCCTGGCTGGTCCTGCTCTGCCCGCTGGCCGGGTCGATCGTCTGCGCGCTCAGCTACCGGGCGATCCCGGCGCGCGCCGCCAGCGCGATCGGCACCGCCGCGGTCGGCCTCGCCTTCCTCTGCGGCGTCGCCGCCCTGGTCAACCTGCTCGGCGATCCGGCCGAGGCGCGCCACCACGCCTCCTCGCTCTGGGACTACGCCAGCGCCGCCGGCCTCGACATCAAGCTCGGCATCTACGTCGACCCACTCTCGATCTTCATGGTCCTGATCGTCACCGGCGTCTCGACCCTGATCCACCTTTACTCGTTCGGCTACATGGGCTCCGACGCCGGCTACCACCGCTTCTTCAGCTACCTCAACTTCTTCGTCTTCTCGATGCTCCTGCTGGTCCTGGCCGGCAACTTCGTGCTGCTGATCGTCGGCTGGGCCTTCGTCGGCTTCGCCTCCTACGCGCTGATCAGCTTCTGGTACCGGCGCACGACCGCGACCAGGGCGGGCATGAAGGCCTTCGTGATCAACGTCGTCGGCGACATCGGCCTCGTCCTCGCCGCCTTCCTGATCTTCCAGCAGCTCGGGACCTTCGACTACACCGAGGTCTTCGAGAAAGCGCCCGGGGTCTTCCAGACCAACGAATGGACGATCGTCGCGATCTGCCTGCTGCTCCTGGTCGGGGCCTTCGCCAAGTCGGCGCAGCTGCCGCTCCACACCTGGCTACCGGACGCGATGGAGGGCCCGACCCCGGTCTCCTCGCTGATCCACGCGGCGACGATGGTGACCGCCGGCGTCTACCTGATCGCCCGCACCCACGTGCTCTTCGAACTCGCCCCGACCGCCGCCGACATCGCCGCCTTCACCGGCCTGGCGACGCTGCTGGTGGCCGGCACGATCGCCCTGGTGATGACCGACCTGAAGCGGGCGATCGCCTACTCGACGATGAGCCAGATCGGCTACATGGTGGTCGGCGTCTCGATCGGCGCCTACAGCGCCGGCCTCTTCCACCTGATGACCCACGCCTTCTTCAAGGCGCTGCTCTTCATGGCGGCCGGCTCGATCATCTCGGCGATGGCCAACAACCAGAACATCGACGACATGCGCGGCTTCGGCAAGGCGATGCGGTTCACCTCGATCGCGATGCTATGCGGCGCGCTCGCGCTCGCCGCCTTCCCCGGCACCTCCGGCTTCTTCTCCAAGGACGAGATCCTCGCCTACGCGACCGAGCGCGGCGGGATGTACCTGCTGTTCACGATCGGCGGCTACCTCGGGGCGCTGATCACCGCCGTCTACACCTTCCGCCTCGTCTTCCGGGTGCTGCCCGGCAGGCCCTGCAAGGAGGCGCAGGAGCTGATCGACACCGGCCACCTGGCGCACGAGACGCCGCGCAACCCGGCGACCGGCGAGGTCGAGGACACCGACGTCGGCTTCCCCGGGCCCGAGCACCACATCGCCGAGCAGACGCCGTCGATGAAGGGGGCGATGGCGGTCCTCTCCTTCCTGGCGCTGTTCGCCGGTCTCGTCCAGGTGCCGGGGCTCGACCACGTCGTCACCAGCTTCCTCGAGCCGGTCTGGGAGGGCTCGCCGCTGGCGGCGATCGAGCCCTCGACCGGCGCCGCCTGGTTCGGCCTGCTGATCGGCGCGATCATCTCGGTCGTCGGGATCGGGATCGCCTACTGGGCCTACGTGCTGCGGCCGGAGGTGCCCGGCAGGCTGATCGAGCGCTTCGGCTGGCTCCACACCTTCCTCTACAACAAGTGGTACTTCGACGAGGCGATCGATCTGCTGGTGGTGCGCCCGGCGCTCGCCATCGGCCGCTTCGCCAACCGCACCTTCGAGCGCTTCGTCGTCGACGGCCTGGTCACGGGGACTCGGGATACCGTCGGCGAGGCGGGGTCGATCGTCCGCGCCGTGCAGAACGGCTTCGTCCGCAGCTACGCGCTGCTCCTGCTCGTCGGCTTCGCCGGCCTCGCCCTCTACTTCCTGATCTCGAGCTCATGAGGAAGGCGCGCCGATGATCAACGTTCTCCTCTGGCTGCCGCTCGCCGTCGGCCTCGTCGGCCTCTTCCTGCCGCGGCGGGCAACCGGCTGGTGGGCGACGCTCGGCGCGATCGCCACCCTGGCGATCGCGATCGGGATGGTCGCCGGCTTCGACAGCGCCGACTCGGGCCTGCAGTACACGACCGACACGACCTGGATCTCCGGGCTCGGCGTCGACTACAGCCTCGGCGTCGACGGCCTCAACCTCTTCCTGATCCTGCTGACCACGGTGCTCTGGGTCGGCGGCATCGCCTTCGCCGCCTTCCGCCAGCAGGACAAACCCCAGCTCTTCTTCCTCCTGATGCTGCTCGCCGAGACCGCGACCCTGGGCTCCTTCCTGGCCCAGGACCTGCTGCTCTTCGTCCTCTTCTTCGACCTGATGCTGGTCCCGTTCTACTTCCTCTTCGGGATCTGGGGGAGGGACCGGCGGCCCGAGGGCGGCCCCAGCGCGCCGGGGGCGACGATGAAGATGATCGTCTACACCCTGATCGGCTCGCTGCTGATGCTGGTCGCGGCGATCGCCACCGCGATCATCTCCGCCGACGGCCACCCGATCACCTTCTCGATCTCGGCCCTCCAGGAACAGGGCCTGCCGCTCGGCAGCCAGCGCTGGATCTTCTGGTTCTTCGCCGCCGCCTTCCTGGTCAAGATGCCCGCCTTCCTGGTCCACGGCTGGATGCCCGACGCCTACCGGGCGGCGCCCCTGCCGGTGCTGGCGGTCTTCTCCGGGGTGCTGGCCAAGGTCGGCGCCTACGGCTTCCTGCGGGTGGTGCTGCCGCTCTTCCCGGAAGCGACGATCGAATTCCAGGAGGTCGTGCTTGTCATCGCCCTGGCCTCGATCCTCTACGGCTCGGTGATGGCCTTCACCCAGACCAACGTCCGGCTGATCGCCGGCTACTCCTCGGTCGCCCAGCTCGGCTTCATCACCGCCGGCATCTTCGCCCTGCGCGCCGACGGCTCCGACGGGGCGATCCTGCAGATGGTCAACCACGGCCTCGTCGTCGCGCCGATCTTCATCGTCGTCGCCCTGCTGGTCGAGCGGACCGGGACCGAGGACATCACCAAGATGGGCGGCCTCGCCTTCCGCGCCCCAATCCTCGCGGCGCTGTTTTTGATCGTCACCCTGGCGACCCTGGCGATGCCCGGCTCGGCCAACTTCATCGGCGAGTTCTACATCCTCAACGGGCTCTTCCAGGCGAAGATCGTGTTCGCGATCGTCGCCATCTCGGGCGTCGCGATGGCGGCCTACTACGCGCTGCGGCTCTACCAGCGGACGATGCACAACCGCCCAGCCTCAGGAGAAAAAGGGCCAATCGCTTCGCGTGAGATCAGCCTTCGCGACGGGGTGATCCTGGCGCCGCTGGTGCTCTGCATCATCGGCCTGGCCCTGTACCCGCAGCTGATCCTCCACCGCACCTCGCCGACCGTCGAGCAGACGGTGGCGCGGGTGACCGGGGGGGAAGCGCCGGGGGCGACGCTGGCGCAGGACGAAGCCCCGCGGTCCAAGACCGATTCCAGCGACGAGGAATGGACCGGCTATGCCCCCCTCGCCAGCGGAGATACGCCTTGAACTTCGACGCCCCGCACATCGACTACGCCGGCATCTCGCCGCTGATCGCGCTCACGGTCGGCCTCGTCGTCGTCCTCCTGACCAGCGTCTTCAAGCCGCTGCGGCGGACCGCGCCGGTGCTGACGCTGCTGACCCTCGCCGCCACCGCGGGGCTCTTGATCTGGCGCTGGGGCGACGAGCAGAGCCTCGTCGCCGGCGCCCTGCGGATGGACGAGCTGGCGATCACGATCTCGCTGATCGCGATCGCCACCGCGGCCTTCGCGGTCCTCTTCTCGGCCCGCGAGCCGGCGGTCGCCGAAGCGGGCTCGGGCGAGTATCACGCGCTGCTCCTCGGCTCGCTGCTGGGGATGGTGATGCTGACCGCGGCCGACAACCTGGTCACCTTCTTCGTCGCCCTCGAGACGCTCTCGATCCCGCTCTACATCCTCTGCGCGACCAACCTGCGCCGCGAGGGCTCGCTCGAGTCGGGGCTCAAGTACCTGATCGTCGGCTCGCTCGGCTCGGCGACCCTGCTCTACGGGATGGCCTTCCTCTACGGCGGCACCGGGTCGACCGACTTCGAGGGGATCGCGCGCGGGATCGCCCAAGGTGGGGTGCTGGGCGACCCGCTGATCCTGGTCGGGATCGGGATGTGCGCGGTCGGGCTCGCCTTCAAGACCTCGATCGCCCCCTTCCACCAGTGGACGCCTGACGTCTACCAGGGAGCGCCGACCCCGATCACCGCCTTCATGGCGGTCGCCACCAAGGCCGCCGCCTTCGCCGTCTTCCTGCGTTTCTTCGACGTCGCCCTCGGCGACCAGGGCAGCGACTGGCAGCCGGCGCTGGCGGTGCTGGCGGCGATCTCGATCGTCGTCGGCAACGTCGGGGCGCTCGGCCAGGACAGCCTCAAGCGGCTGCTCGGCTACAGCGGCGTGGCGCAGGCCGGCTACATGCTCGGCGGCGTCGTCGTCGCCTCGAAATCCGGGGTCAGCGCGCTGGTCTTCTATCTCGCCGCCTACCTGTTCATGAACCTCGCCGCCTTCGCCGTGGTGATCGCCCGCGAGCGCGAAACGCCGTGGGGCGACGACATCCGCGCTCTGCGCGGGCTCGGCGCCGAGCGGCCCTGGCTGGCCTGGCCGCTGACGATCTCGATGCTCGCCCTCGCCGGCCTGCCGGCGACGGCGGGCTTCATCGGCAAGCTCTACCTGATCGAGGCGCTGGTCGAAGGCGACTACACCTGGCTCGCCGTCTTCATCGCGGTCGGGACGATGATCTCGCTCGCCTACTACCTGCGGGTGGTGGCGGCGATGTGGATGCGCCCCGACTCCGAAGCCGCCCCAGGCGGCGAACCGGCGATCGCCGGAGCCGCGCCCGAGGCCGACCCGATCGATCCCGAGGCGCACCGCCGCCTCTACCTGGTGGCGCCGGCGGTCCTCTGTGCCGCGGCGACGGTCTTCTTCGGCGTCATCCCGCAGCCGCTGGTCGACTTCGCCTCCCACGCCGGCGCCGCGATCTTCGGCTAGGCCTTCGTCGCTCTGCTCGCTGGGCGGGAACGACGACGAACGGCTGGGGTCGGGTAGAACAGGGCGTCGATGGGCGTTCTCCTCACCGCGGCGGCGATCGTCGTCGCCACCGCGATCGGCGTCTGGTCCGAGCGGCGCTGGCCGCGCGGCGCCGCGAATGCATCGCGAAGCTCGCTGTTGGTGATCCTCTACGGGGTCATCCCGCCGGTCTACTTCTTCAACCTCGCGTCCTCGCACATCAACCTCGACGAGGGCGCCGGCGTCGTCTTCGGCCTCCTCGCCAACGCGGTTGCCGGCCTCCTCGTCTGGTCGCTGACGAGCCGCTTCCTGCACCTGACCCGGCCGCAGGTCGGCGCGGCGATCGTCGCGGCGATCGTGGCCAATACCGGCTACCTCGGCTTTCCCCTGACGATCGCCCTGCTCGGACGCGACGCGCTGCCGAACTCGGTCCTCTACGACGCCCTGGTCAGCGGGCCGACCCTGCTGATCGGCGCCTTCGCGGTTGGCGCCGCCTTCGGTCTCAAGTCGGGGGAGACGCCGCGCCAGCGTGTGCGAGCCTTCTTCACCCGCAACCCACCTCTCTACGGCGCCGTCCTCGGCCTCCTCGCGCCGCGCTGGATGGCGCCCGACCTGCTCGTCGACGTCTCCCAGATCGCCGTGATCGCGATCCTCCCGATCGGCTTCTTCGCGGTCGGCGCGACCCTCGCCGAGGACGCCGAGGAGGGCACGCTGCCGATCCCGCCCCCGCTCACCCCTGCCGTCAGTCTCGCTCTCGCCGGCCGCCTGCTGATCGCGCCGCTGGTGCTTACCCTCCTCGCCGCGCCGCTGATCGACCTGCCGTCGGCCTACCGGCTGATGGTCGTGATGCCGACCGGCCTCGCTTCGCTGATGGTCTCCCACGCCTACGGCCTCGACAACCGCACCGTCGCCGAGGCCGTCGCCTGGTCGACCGCGATCGTGGTCGTGGTTGCACTAGCGTCCCTGCTGTTCTGATGCTCCAGCACGTCGGCATCGAGATCGCCGCCGCAGAGGTCGAGCGCGCCGTCCTCCTCTTCGAGCTGCTCGGCTTCCAGCGGGTCGAGTCGCCGCCCTCGCTCGGCGAGGGCTTCACCTGGGTCGAGCGCCAGGGCACCCAGATCCACCTGATGCACGATGCGGACCCGGTGGTCCCGCCACGCGGCCACGCCGCCGTCCACGTGCCCGACTTCGAGGCCGCGCTGGCGCGGCTGCGCGAGAACGACTTCGACCCGGTGCCGCACCGCGAACACTGGGGCGCCCGCCGCAGCGTCGTCACGCTGCCGGGCGGCCAGCGCATCGAGCTGATGGCCGCGCCGCCGCCGTAGGCGCATTAGTCCCCCACGCAGGGGAGAAAAGCGCCAATCACCCACCGAGCGGCTCCATGTCGATCGCCGCGGCGATCGGGCGGCGTGGCTCGGCCCGGCACGACCATTCGCCGCGGGGGCGGGCGTAGAGGAGCTCGAGGCAGCGGCCGAGGGCGCGCTGGCCGTAGGCGTTGGGGTGGAGCGATTCGCGCGTCGTCCCCTGGGTGAAGGAGAGGCGGCGGACCCACTCGGCCCCGGCCTCGCTCGGGCCGGCGGCGCCGACCCGGTGCGAGCGGCGGTCGCAGAGCTGGTGGCCGTCGAGGGCGTGGCGGAGGTCGAGGAACTCGGCGCCGGCGCCGGCCGCCACCCGGCGCAGGGCGGCGACGATCGAGTCGATGCCCGGTCCGGCGGCCCAGTCGGCGTCGGCGTCCCAGAGCGGGCAGCCACCCTCGGTCAGCCGGGCCCAGCCGGACTCCGGGTAACGCAGCCAGCGGCTCGAGGGGAAAGGGGAGGCGTAGCCGCTGAGGACGAGGCGGTAGTCGCGGCGGCGGTAGCCGGCGGCGCGCATCGTCCGCCCGACCCCGACCAGGGCACGGGCTACCCGGTGGCGGGCCCGCGGCAGCAGGGCCTCGATCTCGTCCTGGGCGTAGCCATGGCAGAGCTCGGGCGCCGCCGGGTCGCTGCGGGCCCAGTCGAGGGCGCAGCCGGCGACCAGCTCGCCGAAGCCGACGTCGTTGGCGCCGACCGTGACCAGGACCAGCCGGACGTCGAGCCGGCGAGCGACCTCGACCAGCCGGTCGGCCTCGGGCGGCTCGCCGAAGTGGGGGCGGCCGCCCAGGCCGCTCGGCCAGAGATTGCGGGCGCGGGCGCCGGAGCAGGCGAGGTTGACGCGCTCGTCGACGGCGATTGGAGCGCTGCGGATCGGCGCCACGTCGGAGCGGTGGCACTCGCTCTCCTCGCTGCCGCCGTAGATCCGCTCCGGCTCGTAGTCGCAGAAGCCGAGGGCGTCGCAGTCGACCGCGGCGCGATCGGTGCCCGAGCGCGTCCCGAGCGGGTCGGAGCCGTTGCCGAGCCAGCGCCCGCCCTCGCCGGAGATGAAGCTGTCGCCGAGCGAGACGATCGCGCTGCGCGCCGAGCCTGGGCCCGCCCAGGCGGACACCGGCCTCAGCGCCGCCAGCAGCAGGAGTGCCACGGCGAGGCAGAGGAGCAGCAGGGTTGCGAGCATCTTCGCGGCGGTCATCGCAGCCACCAAAGCGCGCCGCCCCGGCAGCCGTCAAGGCTCGTGACTGAAGATTTGAAAAGCGTGCGTCTTCGGTGACTTTCACCTCCGCGAAGCAGCCGGAGCCGGGGTTACGATGGCCAACCCGTGCGCTACCCGGTCGAACAGTTCACCCCCGAGGAGCAGCGCCTGCTGGCGCCGCACTTCACCAATCTCGACCGGCCCGTGTTCGCCCTCGTCAACCTGCCGGAGACCGTCAAGGGCGCGCTTTTTGCCCGCTATTCCCGCTATTCCGGGACGGTCCGCCGCCTCTACCTCGAGGAGTTCGCGGCCGACGCGCCGGCCGAGGGCCGCCCCTTCGACGCCGAGGAGGGAGCCCGCGCCGCGAGCCTCTACGAACGCGTCTTCCTCGGCTACGGCGACGACTCGATCGCCCAGGTCGGCGGCGCCCACGTCGCCTGCGAGTGGGTCTCCAACGTGCTCACCAAGCTGCTGCAGCGTGGCCGCCTCGCCGCCTATCTCGAGCAGTCGACCCGCTACATCCCCTATGACCAGGAGCTGCCCGGCGGCGGCTACCGCTTCTACCGCGACGACCAGCTGGGGGAGCCGTTCGCCGCCGCGATGGACGAGCTGTTCGCGATCTACTCGCGCTCACTGACCGCGGTCGAGAGCTGGGCGGCGGAGCGCTGGCCGCGCGGCGAGGAGGAGCCCGAGAGAGCCTGGCGCAGCTCGATCCGGGCCAAGGCGCTCGACCTGCTGCGCGGCCTGCTGCCGGCGGCGACCCTCAGCCACGTCGGCATCTACGCCTCGGGGCAGGCCTACGAGCAGCTGGTCATGCGGCTGCTGGCCTCGCCGCTGCCCGAGGCCCGCGAGTACGGCGGGATGATCCTCGCGGAGCTGCAGCGGGTGATGCCGAGCTTCGTCTCGCGGGTCGAGCGCCCCGACCGCGGCGGCGAGTGGATCTCCTACCTGCGGGCCCGCCGCGAGCGCACCGAGCAGTGGGTCGCCCGGCTCGGCCTCGACCGCCGCGGCGAGGCCGAGGAAGCTCCCTCGGTCGAGCTGCTCCACGTCGACGGCAGCGAAGAGGACCTGCTCGCCGCCTGCCTGTTCGAGGCCGCGGCCGCCCCGGAGACCGAGGTCCTGTCGCGGATCGACGTCCTCGACCGGGCCGAGCGGGCCGAGCTGTTGGCGGCGATGGTCGGCGAGCGCGCCAACCGCCGCCACCGGCCCGGCCGCGGCTTCGAGGCGCTCCGCTACCGCTTCGAGATCGTCTCCGACTACGGCGCCTTTCGCGACCTGCAGCGGCACCGGATGCTGACCTGCCAGTGGCAGCGGCTTGGCCCCGACCTCGGCGCCGGCGTCCCCGACGAGGTCTACGAGGCTGGGGTCGGCGGCGAGTTCGAGCGCGGGCTCGAGATCTCCCGCAACGAGTACGAGCGGCTGCGCGGCGAGGGCCAGCTCGAGCTGGCGCCCTACGCGCTCAGCCTCGCCTACCGGATCCGCTACGTCCTCGACCTCAACGCCCGCGAGGCGATGCACCTGGTCGAGCTGCGCTCCGGTCGCGAGGGCCACCCGGCCTACCGCGCGGTCGCCCAGGCGATGCACGACCGGATCGCCGCCGTCCATCCGGGCGTCGCCGCGGCGATGAGCTACGTCGACAACTCGGCCGAGCCGCGGCTCGAGCGGATCCTCAGCGAGATCCGCACCCACCGCAAGCGCGCGGCGGCCGAGGCCGAGTCATCTCCGCCCGGCCTCAACTCGCTCGGCTGAAAGTGGGTTGAGCCGTAGCGCTCGTCTTTTGCATGCCACAGGCATGCAAGAGACGAGGGGCGGCTAGCTGCGTCGCTTGCGCTTGCGGCGTGGGCCGCCGGAGGCGCTGCCCGGTTCGCCGCTGCCGTCCGCGCCGTCGCCCGGCTTCGCGCCGGGAGCCTCGCTGCCCCGGTCCTCGCCCGCGTCCAGCTCGGGCGGGGTGACGACCTCCGCGTCGGGGTCCCGCGGCTGCATTTCCTGCGCCGCTTTCTCGCCCGGCGTCGGCCAGGGAATCGCTTCTCCGGCCGCCCAGGCCGGTGGCCGGCCGCCGGGCAGTTTGCCGATCGCCAGCAGCCCGAAGTAGATGAAGAAGATCAGCACGAAGATCGGCGCCAGCAGCAGCGAGGCGACGCCGAGCGCCATCCCCAGCGAGCCCCAGAAGCGCGACAGCAGGCCGACCCGCATCGCGAAGAGGCAGGTGTAGAGGAGGACGACCGCCAGGCCGATCCGCCCCGCCAGCCCGAAGCCGAAGCTCAGTCCCTGCAGGCTGGAGTCGCTCAGCGCCTGTTCGGCGCGGTCGTCTTCGACTTCGACCTTTTCGCACTCGGCCAGCGGCGCCAGGCCGGGCTCTTCGTCCCATTCTTCGGCGAACTTCTCATTGCCCTTGTCCTGGCGTTCCTGCCGGCATTCCTGCGCCGCTTCCTGCTTCGTCATCTCCGCCTTGGCTTCGCCGGAGGCGAACTTGTCGGCGGCGTCGCTGGTGACGACGCCGGTCATGATCGCGGCGATCGCGAAGAACACCGGTGCCGCGATCACCACCCCGACCAGCTGGCGGCGGAAGCGGTCGCTGCGGGCCGCGGTGGCGCGGAAGAGGAAGTAAAGCGGGAACGTCAGCAGCAGGAAGCCGAGCGCCTGCAGCGCCGCGTAGGCCGCGACGCTGCCGCCGTCTTCGTGGGCCGAGACGAGGAAGGCTGAGGTGTGACCGTTTTCGGTCAGGCCGCTGACCACGAAGTTGGAGGCGATCAGGAACGCCGCGGCGAGGAACGAGACCACCCCGACAGGCACGAACCAGCGCGACTCCCAGGCGACTATCTGCCGTCGGGCGGTGGCCATGGCGCCGTACGCTACAGGCCATGGCCGAGTCACTGCGCACCCCCGTCGTCCCGCTCGAGGCTGGAGCCGGCCCGGAAAACCCTCCCTGCCCGGCCTGCGGCGAGCCGCTGTTCGGCTGGCTCGGCACCCGGCCCGGACTCTCCGGGCCGGTCAGCCGCTGCGAGAGCTGCGGCCTCGGGGTGGTCGGCGTGCCGGGCGGGCCGGAGGAGGCGCTGCGCGAGCTCGGCACCCTCGGCGACGGCAGCGGCCCGCGGATCGCCAACCGCGACAGCTACGCCTGCGCGCTGGGCAGCGCCGGCTGGGCCGGCCTGGTGCCGGGCGCCCGCTACCTGTTCACGGTCGAGGCGGTGCGGCGGCTGGTGGCGCGACGCGACCAGGTGGTGAAGCGGTCGCGCTGGGTGCCGGGGCTGTCGCTGGCGGCGACCTGGCAGACGCTGCTGAACAGCGTCACCTTCGGCCACAACGTCGCCATCGGCATCAGCGGGCGCGGCCGCGCCACCCCGGCGCCGAAGGCCTGGCAGCGGCGGATCGACTACCTGGTCACCGTCGTGCTGGCGATCCCGGCGCTGGCGATCGCGATCCCGGTCGAGCTGGCCGGCGGACTGTTCCACCGCGGCGCGGTGATCCAGCTGCGCTTCGAGCTGCTGTAGGGCGCGAGGCGCCCGGGCTGCGAGGCGCCCGGGCTGCGAGTCGGGCGCTAGCTGAGGCCTTCGCGGGCCTCGCGGACCAGCGTCACGGCCTCGGGGAAGAGGACGCGGATCGCGTCGCGAACCTGCATCGCCTGCTCGTCGGCGTTGCCGGTGAGGTCGAGCCGGTGAATCGAGGCGACCGTCATCTCGACCGCCAGCCTGATCGCGTTGTCGGCCCAGGCGACGCGTTGGGAGGACTGCATCTGCTCCGAGAGCTCCTCCATCCGGGCGCGGAACTCGTCGGGGTCGCCGAAGAGGTTGAAGGGGCTGCCCTCCATGCCTCCATGTAAGCAGACTGAGCGCCTCGGCCAGGCCCCGCGACGAAGCCGTTACGACGGCGCGCGTGAATTGGCACCAAGCGCGCACCACGCGCGCGTCCGCGCCGCCTAGCGTCGGCGGGCATGGAGATCCACCGGGCAGGCGAGAAGCGCCGCCGCGGCGAGCGCGGCTCGGCGACGGTCGAGCAGGCGGGCCTGGCGGCGCTCGTCGCGCTGCTGCTGATCGCCGCGATCGCCGCCGTCGCGGCGGGCGGCGACATCGAGGCCGGTCGCGGGCTGGCCGGCGCCCTCGGCCGCCGCCTGACCTGCGCGCCGCGCCTCCCCGACGCCTGCCGCCACCACCCCCTGGTCCCTGCCTACGGCTGGCCGCTGGCCCGCCTCGCGCGCGCCCTGGCGCCGCCGCCGGAGGCCGTTCCCGGCCCCTCCGGCCTGCCCCTGGCGCCGGTCGACTTCCGCCGCTGCCGGCGCGAAAGCTGCGCCGTCGCCGCCGGGACCCACCTGACCGCCTCCAACCGCCGCACCACCGCCTTCACCGAGCTCCGCGACCGCCGCGCCTCCGTCGGCTGGGTCGAGCTCACCTACTGGCTCTACCGACCCGGCCTCGGCTGGGAAGCGGTCCGCCGCCGCGCCGACGTCGCCGACGTCGCCGCCGCCTCTGGCGTCGAGGTCCGCGCCGACCAGGACCCCGCTCTCGTCCCGCTCGAGACCCTCCCGGGGCGCAACCACTACGAGTTCCCCGCCGCCGAAGCGCCGCCGTGGCGCTGGCGCGTCGCCCCCCGCTATCCGGGCTGGTCGAGTTGAAGCCTAGGGCGTCCCCGCTGGAGCGGCCTTCGCCTCGCCCTCGCGGTCCTGGTCCTCTTCGGCCTGGCGGATCAGGCCGCGCCAGTCGGTGGTGCGGAAGACGAGGAGGATCGCGGCGAAGCCGAGGACGACCGACCAGGCGGCCATCGCGATCTGGGTGCCGACCGAGAAGGAGAGCACGGCGGCGCGGGTCGGGCCGCTGAGGGTGGCGACGAGGAGGGCCTGTTGGGCGCCCGCGCCGCCGGGGGTGAAGGGGATGACGTTGGCGATCGCCTGGCAGCTCATCACCAGCATCACGTTGCCGATCGAGCCGCCGATGCCGAAGGCCTCGAGGAAGAACCAGAAGGCGGCGAAGCGGAAGATCCAACCGATGCCCTGCCAGGCGAAGACCTCGCGCATGTAACGCCGCGGCTGGCTGAGGATCACCAGGCCCTGCCTGACCCGGGCCCAGAAGCGGCGCACGTGGTGCGACAGGTAGAAGGTGCCGGCGGCGACCGCCAGCAGCAGGCCGAGGGCGATGAACAGGGTCGTCTGCGGGTGGTCGGCCCAGAAGGAGAGCTCGAAGGCGGGCAGGTGGGGAATCCGGGGCAGCGGCGGCAGCAGGCCCTGGGAGATCGCGTAGAGCAGGACGAGGATGCCGACCGAGGTGTCGAAGACGGTCTGGACGAGGAAGGAGGAGGTCACCGCCGGATAGGAGGAGTCGGGGATCTGGCGCTTGGCGAGGAAGACTTTGGTGACGTCGCCGGCATGGGCGGGGACGACCGCGTTGATGCCCGCTCCCGCCAGGTAGGCCGCCGCCAGGCGCAGGAAGGAGATCCGCTCAGCCGGGTAGGCGGCGCGCAGCACGTTGCGCCACGCCCAGGCGCGGCAGAGCTGCATCGCCAGCAGGCAGAGCAGGGCGAGGAAGAAGGTGCCCCAGTGGATTTCCGAGAGGTGCCGGAAGAATTCCGCCGCGGCGTTGAAGAAGCGCTCGACGCTGGAGGCGAGGTCAGCGAATGGCATCACAGCTAGACTAGCCACGCTCTTGTCGGACACCGACACGCACACCGTCCCTACCACCCCCGGCGCCGACCTCTCCGACGAGAGGATGTGCGCGCGCGCTCGCGAGCGCTACACGGCCGACCGCAAGAGCCGCTGGCGCCGCCGCCGCAAACGCCACGCGGAGCTGCCGAACCTGATCATCATCGGCGGGCTGAAGTGCGGGACGACGAGCATCCACCACTACCTCGGGCTGCACCCCGAAGTGCAGATGTCGAAGCCGAAGGAGCTCAACTTCTTCGTCGAGGAGCTGAACTGGGACCTCGGCCTCGACTGGTACGCGAGCCGCTTCGACGACCGCTTCAAGGTGCGCGGCGAGTCCTCGCCCCATTACACCAACCTGCCGCGCTACGACGGGGTCGCGGCGCGGATCAAGCAGCACTGTCCGGACGCGAGGCTGCTCTACATGGTGCGCGACCCGATCAAGCGGATCCTCTCGCACTGGGTGCACGCGACCGGTGCCGGCTACGAGACCGGCGACCTGGTCGAGGTGCTCTCGCGGCCCGACAGCCAGTACGTCAATCGCTCCAAGTACTGGATGCAGCTGCAGCCCTACCTCGAGCACTTCGACCGCAGCCAGATCGAGGTGATCTCGCAGGAGGAGCTGCAGACCGAACGCGAGGAGACGATGCGCCGCGCCTTCGAGTTCGCCGGCGTCGACTCCTCCTTCTCCTCCGAGCAGTTCGACCGCGAGTGGGAGAAGTCGAGCGCCAAGCAGGGCGACAAATACCAGTTCATGGAGAAGCTGATCAAGCTGCCGGGCTTCCGCTCCTTCGACCGCAACTTCGACCGCCTGCCGGAGTCGATGCGCTGGGTCGTCGAGAAGGTCGTCCACGACCCCGACAAGCCGCCGGCGCCGAAGCCGGTGCTGCCCGACGATCTGCGCGAGACGCTGCGCACCCGCTTCAGCGAGGACGCCCCGGCGATCCAGAAGTTCGCCGGCCGCGAGTTCCCCGGCTGGAACGACTACAGCTGACCGCCGCAGGGGCGGCGTACGCTGGGCCCCGATGCCCGCGCTCCGCCTCAGCGAGAAGCCGCCCTCGCCCTGGCTCGGCGCCCTCGCCGCGGCGCTTGCCGTCGCGGTCGGCACCGCGGTCATCTACCCGCTCAAGGACGTCGCGCCGGCGGTCTCGCTCGGCGTCGTCTACATCCCCGGCGTGCTGCTGGTCTCGATCGTCTGGGGGCTGCGGCTCGGCCTGCTCACCGCCGTCGCCAGCGCCTTCGCTTTCAACTTCTTCCACCTGCCGCCGCTCGGCCGGCTCTCGATCCGCGCCGACCACGACCTCGTCGCGCTGATCGTCTTCGGCATCGTCGCGATCGTCAGCGGCACCCTCGGCGACCTTGCCCGCGCCCGCGCCGCCGAGGCCGAGCGCCGCCGCGAGGAGGCCGACCGGGCGCTGGCCGAGCTGGCGGCGCTCGAGCGGGAGCGCGAACGGATGCAGGCGGAGATGATCGAGGCGGAGGCGCTGAGGCGCTCCGACGAGCTGAAGACCGCGCTGCTGCGCGCCGTCTCGCATGACCTGCGGACGCCGCTGACCTCGATCATCGCCGCCGGCACCGCCCTCGACTCGCCGAGCGCGACGCCGCAGGAGCGCCACGAGCTGAGCGAGGCGGTGGTCGCCGAAGGCCACCGGCTCTCGCGGCTGGTCGAGAACCTGCTCGACGTCTCGCGGCTCGAGTCGGGCGATGCGACGCCGCACCGCGAGCCGGTGGCCCTGGCCGAGGTGCTGGAGGCGGCGCGGCGCTCGCTCGGCGCCGAGGCGGAGCTGGTCCGGCTGGCGCTCGACGGAGATCTGCCGCCGCTCAGCGCCGATCCTGCCCAGCTCGAGCGCGCCTTCGCCAACCTGCTCGAGAACGGCGTCCTGCACGGCGGCGGCGAGGAGGTGCTGGTTCGCTCGCGGCTCGTTGGGCCGCGGCTGGTGGTGCGGGTGGTCGACCGCGGCTCCGGCATCCCGGAGGGCGAGCGCGAGCGGATCTTCGAACCCTTCTACCGCTCGCCGAGCGCCGACTCCCGTACCGGCTCGGGGCTCGGACTGGCGATCGCCAGGGGCTTCGTCGAGGCCAACGGCGGCGAGATCGAGGTCGAGTCGCTGCCGGGCCAGGGATCGAGCTTCGTGGTCAGCTTCGAGGCGCCACCCCCCGCCGACGGGCCGATTTCGACAACCCAGGGGACGAAATCGGCCCATCGGCCGGGGGAGGCTGGGTGAGCGCGCTGCCGCGGGTGCTGGTCTGCGACGACGAGCCGCAGATCCTGCGGGCGCTGCGGGTGATCCTCCGCGACGCCGGCTTCGAGGCGGTGCCGGCGGCGAGCGGCGAGGAGGCGCTCGACCTGGCCGCGGTGAAACCGCCCGAGGCGGCGATCCTCGACCTGATGCTGCCCGACCTCGACGGGGTCGAGGTGACGCGGCGGCTGCGCGAGTGGAGCCGGATGCCGATCGTCGTCCTCTCCGCGGTCGGCGAGGAGGACCGCAAGGTCGAAGCGCTCGCCGCCGGCGCCGACGACTACGTGACCAAGCCGTTCGGCCCGCGCGAGCTGGTCGCCCGGCTGGAAGCGGTGATGCGGCGGGCGCGCCCGGAGGGCGGCGAGCCGGTGATCAGCGCCGACGGGCTCGAGATCGATCTCGGCGCCCGCACCGTGAAACGCGACGGCGAGCCGGTCCACCTCACCCCGACCGAGTTCAAGCTGCTGCGCACGCTGGCCCAGAACCGCGGCCGGCTGATGACCCACCGGGCGCTCTTGGTCGAGGTCTGGGGGGTCGAGTACGAAGACGACCTCCAGGTCCTGCGCGCCCACGTCGCCAATCTTCGCCGCAAGATCGAGCCGCCCGACGGCCCGCGGTACGTGACCACCGACCCCGGCGTCGGCTACCGCTTCGCCGCCTGACGGAGCGCCTTGGTCGTTTGTCAACCAGAGGTTGACTTAGGACGAACGCCCTTCACGAAATCTGTATAGGGGCCGCCAGTTACTTCATGCGGACTTGACGGCGAGGGGCGCAAGATCGATGCGTGCTCATCGGCGCAGACATCTTCCCCGGCGGCGGCAGCCCGATCGCTGACGTCTTCGCGATCGTGGTCTCCATCGCCCTCTTCGCCCTGATCTTCTGGGCGATCGACCTGATCGACCGGATCTGATGGCGATGCTCGCCGTCCCGCTCGCCGCGCTGACCGGCGCCGACGTCTTCGGCCTGATCGCCGCGGCGCTCGTCTGCGTCTACCTCGTCTACGCGCTGTTGCGCGGGGAGAAGCTCTGATGGCCCAGGGCTGGCTGCAGGTCGCCATCTTCGTCGCGGTCCTGATCGCGCTGACCCCGCCGCTCGGCATCTACATGGCGAAGGTCTTCCGCGGCGAACGCGTCTTCCTCAGCCCGATCTTCGGCCCGGCCGAGCGTTTCACCTACCGGCTGCTGCGCGTCGACCCAACCGAGGAACACGACTGGAAGGCCTACGCGAAGAGCCTCGTGCTCTTCTCGGTCTTCTCCTGGGTCCTCCTATACATCATCCTGCGGACCCAGGGGATCCACCCCTTCAACCCCGAAGGCTTCCACTCGGGGCCCTGGGACCTCAGCTTCAACACCGCCTCCTCGTTCGTCTCCAACACCAACTGGCAGTACTACGGCGGCGAAACGACGCTCAGCTACTTCTCACAGATGGCGGGGCTGACGGTCGAGAACTTCGTCACCCCGGCGGTCGGCATCTGCGTCCTGCTCGCCTTCATCCGCGGCATCATCGGCCGCGGCAGCGGCCTCGGCAACTTCTGGCAGGACCTGACTCGCAGCCTCTTCTACGTGCTGCTGCCACTGTCGGTGATCGTCGGCCTGATCCTCGTCTCGCAGGGCGTCGTGCAGACGCTCAGCGGCGCCAGCGTCGCGAAGACGGTCGAGGGCGCCGAACAGGCGCTGGCGGTGGGGCCGGCGGCTTCGCAGATCGCGATCAAGCAGATCGGCACCAACGGTGGCGGCTTCTTCAGCGTCAACTCGGCGATGCCGTTCGAGAACGCAAATGCGCTCACCAACTTCGTCGAGCTGCTCGCCATCATCCTGATCCCCGCGGCCCTCACCTACACCTACGGGAAGCTGGTCGGCCGCCAGCGCGAGGGTTGGTCGATCTTCGCCGCGATGCTGGCGATCTACCTCGCGCTCGTCATCGTGATCATCCCGGCCGAGCAGCACGGAACGCCCGCGCAGCACGCCGCCGGCACGCCGACCGCCGCGATCGAGGGCTCGACCGGCGGCAACCTGGAAGGCAAGGAGCAGCGCAACGGGATCGCCCAATCGGCACTTTGGGCGACGACCACCACGGTCACCTCGAATGGCTCGGTCAACTCGGCCCACGACTCCTACACCGGGATCGGCGGCGCCGTGCCGATGGCGGGCCTCGGGACCAGCGAGGTCGCCTTCGGGGGCGTCGGCACGGGCCTCTACTCGATGCTGCTCTACGTCCTTCTCGCGGTCTTCATCGGCGGCCTGATGGTCGGCCGAACGCCGGAGTACCTCGGCAAGAAGGTCCAGGCGCGCGAGATAAAGCTCGTCTCGCTCGGGATCCTGATCACGCCCCTCGCGGTGCTTCTCACCACCGGCCTGGCGATCGCCACCCGGGCCGGGACCCGCTCGATCTTCAACGCCGGCCCGCAGGGATTCTCCGAGACCCTCTACGCCTACCTCTCGCAGGCCAACAACAACGGCTCCGCCTTCGCCGGCTACACCGGCTTCATCCAGCCCAACGCCCCTGGAAACGTCGGCGCCTACGGCATCACCTTCGCCGACCTGCTCGGCGGCGCGACGATGACCCTCGCCCGTTTCCTGCCGATCGTCCTCGTCCTCGCCGTCGCCGGCTCGCTGGCGAGCAAGAAGATCGCCCCCGCCGGCCCGGGGACGATGCGAACCGACACCCCGACCTTCGTGATCCTCCTGGTCGGCGTCGTCATCCTCGTCGGCGCCCTCACCTTCTTCCCCGCCCTCCTGCTCGGTCCGATCGTCCAGAGCCTGACCACGAGGCTCTTCTGAGATGCGCCGCGCCGTAACCACCTCGGTCATCGCGGTGCTCGCCTTCACCCTGATCTTCGGCCTCGCCTATCCGCTGGCGATGACCGGCATCTCGCAGCTCGTCTTCCCGGGCAAGGCCGACGGCTCGAAGATCACCGTCGACGGAAAGGTCGTCGGCTCGGAGCTGATCGGTCAGTCGTTCTCGCGGCCGCTGATCGGCAAGGACGGCAAGCCGAAGCTGGACGGGGAAGGCGAAGAAATCCTCGTCGCCGACCCGCGCTACTTCCAGCCGCGTCCCTCGCAGTCCGGCTACTCCGCCGATACCACCTTCTTCAGCAACCTCGGCCCGAACAGCGTCGAAGCGCGCGAAGCGGTGCGCGAAAACCTCGCCGCCTACGTGAAGCTGAACAAGCCCTACGACAAGGCGCTGATTGCCGCCGACGTCCCCGTCGACGCGATCACGATGTCGGGCTCGGGCGTCGACCCGGAAATCTCCGAAGCGAACGCCGCGATCCAGGCACACCGGATCGCCGCCATCCGCGAACTGCCGCTCGACAAGGTCGAAGAACTGATCTCCGACCACACCAGCGGCCGCTTCCTCGGCGTCTTCGGCGAGCCCGGCGTGAACGTCCTGCAACTCAACATCGCACTCGACCAAGAGGCAGCAGCGAAATGACCGACACCACCACGACCCCCGAGCACCGCGATCCGGCCAACGCCGAGCGCAATCAGCCGCGCTCGCTCTTCGACCCTGAGATCGTGCGCCCGGCCCTGCTCGAGTCGCTGCGCAAGCTCGACCCGCGCGTTCAGGCGCGCAACCCGGTGATGTTCGTGGTCGAGGTCGGCGCCGTGATCACGACCGTCGCCTGGTTGATCCAGGTCTTCGGTGGCAAGCCGCTCGGCGGCGGCCACGAGCCGGCCTGGTTCACCTTCACGGTCACGGCCTGGCTCTGGCTGACGGTCGTCTTCGCCAACCTCGCCGAGGCGCTCGCCGAGGGCCGCGGCCGAGCCCAGGCGGCGA
This sequence comes from Solirubrobacterales bacterium, assembly GCA_050251335.1. Classification (GTDB taxonomy): domain Bacteria; phylum Actinomycetota; class Thermoleophilia; order Solirubrobacterales; family 70-9; genus VAYN01. The sequence continues at coordinate 8,179 of JBFWMZ010000036.1, read as the reverse complement.
GCCTGCGGGCGATGCGCAGCGAGACCACCGCGCGGCTCCGCGACGGCGGCGAGAAGCCGGCCTCCGAACTGGTCCGCGGCGACATCGTCGTGGTCGAGGCGGGGGAGACGATCCCCGGCGACGGCACGGTGATCGAGGGGATCGCCTCGGTCGACGAGTCGGCGATCACCGGTGAGTCGGCACCGGTGATCCGCGAGGCCGGCGGCGACCGCTCCGCCGTCACCGGCGGCACCAAGGTTCTCTCCGACCGGATCGTCGTCGAGATCACCCAGGAGCCCGGCGGCTCCTTCCTCGACCGGATGATCGCCCTGGTCGAGGGGGCGCAGCGGCGCAAGACGCCGAACGAGATCGCGCTCGGGATCCTGCTCGCCGCGCTGACCCTCGTCTTCATCACGGTGATCGTCGCCCTGCGCCCGATGGCCCTTTTCGCCAACACCGAACTCTCCGAGACGACGCTGATCGCGCTGCTGGTGGCGCTGATCCCGACCACGATCGGGGCGCTGCTCTCGGCGATCGGCATCGCCGGCATGGACCGGCTGGTGCGCCGCAACGTGCTCGCCCTCTCGGGTCGCGCGGTCGAGGCCTCCGGCGATTGCGACGTGTTGCTGCTCGACAAGACCGGGACGATCACGCTCGGCAACCGCGAGGCGGTCGAATTCATGCCGATGCCGGGGGTGCGGGTCGAGGAGCTGGCCGAGGCGGCGCAGATGTCCTCGCTCGCCGACGAGACCCCGGAGGGCCGCTCGATCGTCGTCCTCGCCAAGACCTATGGGATCCGCGAGCATGACTTTGCCGGCCACGAGCCGACCTTCGTCCCGTTCAGCGCCGAGACGCGGATGAGCGGCGTCGACTTCGACGGCACCCGGCTGCGCAAGGGCGCCGGCGACGCGATCGCCAGGTGGATCGCGAACGAGGGCGGGCGGGCGCCGGACGAGTTGAACGGCGAACTTGATCGAATCGGCCGCGAGGGCGGCACGCCGCTGGCGGTCGCCCGCAACGAGCGGATCCTCGGCGTGGTCTACCTCAAAGACATCGTCAAGGAAGGGATGAAGGCGCGCTTCGATCAGCTGCGGGCGATGGGAATCCGCACGATCATGGTCACCGGCGACAACAAGCTGACCGCGGCGAAGATCGCCGAAGAGGCGGGCGTCGACGACTTCCTCGCCGAAGCGACCCCGGAGCGCAAGCTCGAGCTGATCAAGGAGCAGCAGGGCGACGGGCGCCTGATCGCGATGACCGGGGACGGCACCAACGACGCCCCGGCGCTGGCGCAGGCGGACGTCGGCGTGGCGATGAACACCGGCACCCAGGCGGCGCGCGAGGCCGGCAACATGGTCGACCTCGACTCCAACCCGACGAAGCTGATCGAGATCGTCGAGGTCGGCAAGCAGCTGCTGATCACCCGCGGCGCGCTGACCACCTTCTCGATCGCCAACGACGTCGCCAAGTACTTCGCGATCCTGCCGGCGATGTTCGTCGCCACCTACGCGCTGCCCGGCGAAAAGGGCCCGCTCGACGCGCTCAACATCATGTCGTTGGGAACCCCCGAATCGGCGATCCTCTCGGCGGTGATCTTCAACGCGCTGATCATCCCGTTGCTGATCCCGCTCTCGTTGAAAGGCGTCCGCTACCGACCGATCGGCGCCACCGCGCTGCTGCGGCGCAACATGCTGATCTACGGGCTGGGCGGCCTGATCGTCCCCTTCATCGGGATCAAGCTGATCGACCTCGTCGTCCACAACCTGCTGGGGGCTTGAGATGTGGGCGCGACACCGTTTGCGCCCCCTGCCCCAGATCCCTGAGCTGGAGGCGCGGGGGCGGCGCATGCCGGTGCCGACGCGCTCGTCCATCTTCGCCAGGGCGTGGAGGAGCGGCGGAGAGGTGGAGCCGGGAGAGCTGGCCCGACGGGCCCGCAAGGCCCTCACCGCACAACTGCGATGAACGCGACCCCCGAAAAGCGGGACGAAACGAGGGGGCGAGGGGCCCCCTCGCCGGGGAGCTACAAGATCTTCCTCGGGATGGCAGCCGGAGTCGGCAAGACCTACCGGATGCTGCAGGAGGGCCACGCCGAAGCCGATGCGGGCCGCGACGTGGCGATCGGCTATCTGGAGCCGCACGAACGCGAAGAGACCACCGCCCAGGCGCAGGGCCTCGAGGTGGTGCCGCGCCGCTCTGTCTCGGTCCGCGAGATCGAAGTCGAGGAGATGGATCTGCCGGCGCTGCTGGCGCGGAGTCCGGAACTGGCGCTGATCGACGAGCTGGCCCATACCAACCCGCCGGGGCTAGAGCACGAGAAGCGCTTCGAGGACATCGCCGAGGTGCTGGCAGCGGGGATCGACGTCTTCTCGACGGTCAACGTCCAGCACCTCGAGTCGCTGAACGACCAGGTCGCCGAGCTGACCGGGGTGCGGGTGCGCGAGACCGTGCCCGACTCGGTCCTCGGCACCGCCGATGAGGTGGTCCTGATCGACCTCACTCCGGAGGCGCTGATCGCGCGGCTGCGGGCAGGGAAGATCTACCCGACCAGCAACATCGACGCCGCCCTCAACAACTTCTTCAAGATCGAGAACCTGGCGGCGCTGCGCGAGGTCAGCCTGCGCCAGGTCGCCGAGGACGTCGAGTCCAAGCGCCTCGTCTACAGCGAATCCGAGCTGGTCGGCACTCGCGACGAAGAACGGGTCTCCGAAGACGCCCGGAAGGCGGTCGGCGAGCGGCTGCTCGCCCTGGTCCGCCCGCAGCCGAGCGCGCAGCGACTGGTGCGGCGGGCGTGGCGCTCGGCGCAGCGGCTCGGCACCGGGCTCGACCTGCTGTGGGTGAAGCCGCCGAGCCTGGTGATCGAGGGCGAGATCGAGCGGCAGGTGACGGCGCTGCGCCAGCTCGCCTCGGTGCTCGGGGCGCGGCTGCTGATCGAGGAGCACGACGACGTCGCCGCGGCCGCCGCCAGGGTGGTCCGCGAGCGCAGCTCGACCTACATCATGGTCGGCGAGTCGCCGCCCGCAAAGGGGCTGGCGCGGCTGCGCGAACCGCTGCCGCAGCGGCTCATGCGGCTCACCCCGCCCGGGGTCGACGTGAGGATCGTCGCCAGCCGCGGCCTCAAGGACGAGGAGGACTCGAAGCGATGATCCTCCTCGCGCTCCTCGGCGCAGTCGGGATCGAGCACGTCATGATCGTGGTCGCCCTGGCTCTCGGCCTGGCCGGCGGCTTCTTCCTGGCCCGCTCCCGTCACGGAAGCGATCAGAAGAAGGAGCCGGACGCGGTCCACCACATCCTCTTGCCCTTCACCGGCACCGAGATCTCGCGGCGGGCGGTCGATGCCGCGATGCGCCTCGCCCGGGCCGAGGACGCGACCCTGATGCCCGCCTACCTGGCCCAGGTCCCGAAGAGCCTGCCGCTCGAGTGCGCGATCCCCAACGAGGCGGCCCAGGCGATGTCGATGCTCGAGGCGATCGAACAGCGGGCGAGCTCCAAGGGGGTGCCGGTGGACGCGCGGATCGAGCGCGGGCGGACCTACCGCCACGCGCTCGAGCGGCTGCTGGCAACCGAGACCTTCGACCGCGTCGTCGTCTCGGCGACGGCGACCGGAGCGGCAGGACTCTCGGGCGACGATCTCGTCTGGCTGCTCGAGAAGGCGCCGGCCGAGGTGATGATCCTGCGACCCGGGCCCGACGACCGCCGCGTGGTCGCCCCGCTCGCGGCGGGAGTGCGCCGGAACGGCAACGGGTGGGCGAGCTGAGGTGCGGCCGGGCCGGTTCTAGGCGGCCGCCGCGGCAAGGCCCATGCGCAGGGCGCCGGCCGCCTCGAGCATCGCCGCCCGCGCGGTCGGGCTGACCTCGGTGTCGTGGGCGAAGCTGTGGATCAGCCCGGGGTGGCGGCGCAGCGCGACGCGGGTGCCGGCCTCGCGCATTCGCAGCGCGTAGGCCTCGCCCTCGTCGCGCAGCGGGTCGAAGCCGGCGGTGACGACGTAGGCGGGCGGCAGCGCGGAGAGGTCCGCGGCGTGGAGCATCGAGACCCGGGCGTCGTCGCGGGCGGCGCCGTCGGGGAGGTAGGCGGCCTCGAAGGCGTCGGTGTCGGCTTTGGTCAGGATGTAGCCCTCGGCGTAGGTGAGTCGCGAGGGCATCGTCCCCTCGAGGTCGGTTACCGGGTAGATCAGCAGCTGCATCGCCGGACTGGCGCCGCCGCCTTCGCGCGCCAGCAGCGAGACCGCCGCCGCCAGGTTGCCCCCGGCCGAGTCGCCGCCGACCGCGATCCGTGCCGGGTCGGCGCCGAGCTCGGCGGCGTTCTCGGCCGCCCAGGCGAAGGCCCCCCAGGCGTCTTCGACCGCGGCCGGGAAGGGGTGCTCGGGCGCCAGCCGGTACTCGACCGAGAGCACCGAGGCGCCGGAGGCCGCCGCCAGCAGGCGGCAGACGCTGTCGTGGGTGTCGAGGTCGCCGAAGACGAAGCCGCCGCCGTGGTAGTAGAGGAGGAGCGGCGCCGGTGAGCTCGGCGGCCGCGCCGCGGGCACGTAGAGGCGAGCCGGCAGCGTCACCGCGGGACCGGGGATCCGCCGCTCCTCGACCCGCGCCAGCGGCAGCCTGCGGGGACCGCTGACGACGGCGGAGCCGCGCCGGCTGAGCTGCCGCGCCTCGGGTGCCGAGATGCCGGCGTAGAGGTCATGGATCCCGTTCACCCGCGCCAGCCACAGCAGCGCCTGGATGTCGCGGGCGAGGGTCTGTCCCTCGCTCCGCACCGGCTTGCCGAGAATCAGCCGGTGGGCGGTCGCCGACAGCCCGCAGAACCACTTGAGGACGCGGTGCTCGACCGCCACCGGAAGCTCGATGCTCGCCATTGCGGCGCAAGACTATGGGAACGGGATCGGTATGGGGGAGAGACCGACGGGGCCAGGCCCTTGGACGGCACGTGACCAAGCTCCTCGCCACCCTGCTTGTCGCCCTCGCCGGCCTCGCCGCCGCGCCCGGGCAGCAGCGGGCGCCCGAGCTGCACGCCACGGCTCCTCCGACGGCACCGCCACTCGCGGCGGCCGGGCCGGTGCCGCGCATCCTCTGCCAGCGCCCGCCGACCCTGCGATTGCGCCGCTTCGAGGACCGCTCGGCGCAGGTGATCTGCAGCGGCCGGGTCCTCGCCCGCATCGCCGTTCCCGGATGAGCGCGACGAACGTCACAGTACGGAGGAACGTCACACTAATTCGTGCAGTCCGCGACTAGCCTGGTCTCAGAGCTATGGAGGCGATGGCCAAAGCGGCTGCTCCGCCGACCGCTTCCCGCAGCGGGCTGCCGCGGGGGCCGCGGATGAACCGCGTCGTCCAGACGGCGATCTGGTCGCGGCGGGCACAGTGGATGCTCGAGCAGTGCCGGGCGCGGCTGGGCCCGATGTTCACGCTGCGGATCGCCTACGAGGGCGAGTGGGTGATCGTCTCCGACCCGGAGCTGATCAAGCAGGTCTTCACCGGCGACCCCAGGGTCTTCCACGCGGGCGAGGGCAACCAGGTCCTGCGGCCGCTGCTCGGCGAGAACTCGGTCCTCGTCCTCGACGAGAAGCGCCACATCAACCAGCGCCGGCTGCTGCTGCCGCCCTTCCACGGCGAGCGGATGCAGGGCTACGCCGAGCAGATGCGGGCGATCGCCGCCCGCGAGATCGAGAGCTGGCCGACCGGCACCCCCTACCGGCTGCGACCGCGGATGCAGGCGGTGACGCTCGAGATCATCATCGAGACCGTCTTCGGCGTCCACGGCGGCGCCCGCCTCGAGCAACTGCGCGACGCGCTGCGCGGCTTCCTCGACCTCGGCACCGACCCCCGCTTCCTGGCGCCGCTCCTCGCGCTCGGCCCCACTCGCATCCGCTCCCTGCCCGCCTTCCGCCGCCGCGTCGACCGGGTCGACGAGCTGATCGCCGCCGAGATCGCCGAGCGCCGCGCCGCCGCGGACCTCGAGCAGCGCGAGGACGTGCTCTCGATGCTGATCCTCGCCCGCCACGAGGATGGCTCGCCGATGAGCGACGCCGAGATCCGCGACGAGCTCCTCACCCTGCTCGTCGCCGGCCACGAGACGACCGCCACTGCCCTCGCCTGGGCGGTCGAGCGCCTCGTCCGCCATCCCGAGAAGCTCGAGCGCCTGCGCGAGGAGGTGCTCGCCGGCGAGGACGCCTACCTGACGGCGACGATCCAGGAGACGCTGCGGCTGCGGCCGGTGATCTCGATCGTGATCCGCCGTCTCACCGAGCCGGTCGAGCTCGGCGGCTACCAGCTGCCCGCCGGCGCCTCGGTCGTCCCCGCGATCCACCTCGTCCACCGCGACCCCCGCATCTACCCCGACCCCGAGAGCTTCCTGCCCGAGCGCTTCCTCGACGAGCCGCCCGGCACCTACACCTGGATCCCCTTCGGCGGCGGCGTCCGCCGCTGCCTCGGCGCCGCCTTCGCCCAGTTCGAGATGACCGTCGTCCTCCGCGAGCTGGTGCGGAGCCACCGGATCCGCCCGTCGCGACCGGCCGCTGAGCGCAACTACCGCCGCGCGATCACCGAGACCCCGCGCCGCGACGCCGAGGTCGTGCTTGGCTGATCCCGGGGCGGGTAGGGTCGAAGCCATGAGGCTGGGAAACCACGAGCCATGAGGCCGGGAAACCACGAGCGGATTCAGCCCGTCTCCGAGGTGGTGCGGGAGGCGGCGGCGATCGCCGATCCGGATGGCGCCGACGCGGCGATCACAGCGCTGGTCGAGATCTACGAGGACGACGACCGTCCCTCGACCGCCGTCGAGGACCTCCTCGGGACCCTGCTGGCGACCGCCGAAGGGATCGACCTCGAAGGCGACGACGGTGGGGTTGAGGTGACCGCGGCCGCGGCAGCCTGGCTGTCGCACAACCCGGCCCAGGCCAACGGACACGAGCGCGACCACGTGCTGCGCGAGGGCGCCCGGATCGCCTACAAAGGCAAGCCGCCGGAGGCGGTCGAGGCCTGGCTCGAGCAGCGCGGAATCAAGACTTAGGCCGCGGGGGCCGCGGGCGCGTACGAGGCGCGACCCGCATCCGCATCCGCATCCGCGTCACCGAGGTTGCCGAAATCCGCCTATGCGGCGGCAAACGGCAACCTCGCTAGGGGTTGGCTGAGCCGCTAGGACCAAGTGGTGGCGTGCACGCGGCGAAGCGGCAGTGCTCTGCACGACGCGAAGCCGCGGGTGCGCCACCGCGCAGTATGTCCTAGCGGCTCAGCCGCAGCCGGTGTTGTTGCCGCAGGAGGAGCACGTGTAGCAGCTGCCCGTGCGCTGCATCATGCCGCCGCACTGCTCGCAGGCCGGGCCGAGGTCGAGGCCCTGCATCTTCGCCGGGATCACCGGCGGCGAGTCGGTGAAGGCCGCGGCAGCGGGGACCGCCTCGCCGGCTTTCGCCTGCGGCCCCTTTGCGCCCCCCTCGGCTGAGTGGCCGTTGCCGCCGTTGCCGTTGGCCGGGCCGGCGGTGTCGGTGGCGATGCCGAGGCCGAGCTGCGAGGTCTCCGCCTCCTGCTTGTTGCGGACCTCCTTGGTCATGATCCCCAGCTCCTCGAGGGTTTCGGTGTCCTCGATGAAGCGGCTCGCCAGCCAGCGCATGATGTAGTCCGGCATCGATTTGGCGAAGGGGATCTCCGGGTTGCCGGTGATGCCCTCGGGCTCGAAGCGCATGTAGCTGAACTTGCGCACGAAGACCTCGAGCGGGACGCCGTACTGGAGGCCGAGCGAGATCGCCGTCGCGAAGGCGTTCATCAGCCCCCGCATCGTCGAGCCCTCCTTGCCGATGTCGGTGAGGAAGATCTCGCCGACCGAGCCGTCCTCGTATTTGCCGGCGGTGACGTATCCCTCGTGGCCGCCGACCGAGAACTTGTGGGTGATCGATTCGCGCTCGCGCGGCATCCGTTTGCGCTCCGGGGGCAGGATCACGACCTCCGGCTCGGCCGCCTTGGCCTCCTTTTCCTCCTGGGCGTCGGTGCGCAGCGCCTGTGCCGTCTTCGAGCCGTCGCGGTAGATCGCCAGCGCCTTGAGGCCGCCCTTCCAGCCGCGGGTGTAGGCGTCGGCGATGTCCTCGACGCTCGCCGTCTGCGGCATGTTGACCGTCTTCGAGATCGCCCCCGAGAGGAACGGCTGGGTCGCCGCCATCATGTCGATGTGGCCGGTGTGGGTGATCGCCCGCTCGCCGACCGCGACGTCGAAGACCGGCA
>JBFWMZ010000035.1:0-32281 GCA_050251335.1 Solirubrobacterales bacterium | reverse complement strand
GCCTGCTGCGCGGCTTCGACCGCCTCGCCGCCGCCCGCTACTCGTTCCTCCTCTCGGTTCCCGCCGTCGTCCTCAGCGGCCTCTTCGAGCTGCGCAAGATCGGCGGCGAGGGAAACGCGCCGGTCGGGGCGACGGTGATCGCCACGATCGTCGCCTTCGTCGCCGGCTACGTCTCGATCGCCTGGCTGCTCCGCTACCTGACGACCCACTCGCTGCGCGGCTTCGTCGTCTACCGGATCGCCCTCGGGACGCTGGTCCTGATCCTTACCGCGGCCGGGGCGATCTCCTAGGCCCGCGCCTCCGGATCCGCCGCGGCGGCATGGTTTCGCCGGAATTTCCACGTCATCAGCCTGTGAAAATCCTGTAAACGCGGATGTTCGGCCGCTGGTGGGGCATACACTTCGGGTGTCTTGCCGTCCCAAGCCCCTATCCGTCTCGGTGTGCTCGACACCGACAGCGGCTTCGTCACCGTGCTCGCGAAGCGGGCGGAGGCGGCCGGTTGGCAGCTCCGCCACAGCACCGGCGCGGTGCCGCCCCGCGACCTCGTCGCGATGAAGCTGAACGCGCTGCTGCTCGACCCGGCCGTGGCCGGCGACGAAGCCTGGGAGTACCTGGACCGGGTCGCCTCGCTGCTGCCCGACCTGGCGCTCGTCGTCTGCACCGGCCGTTCGACCGTCGCCCAGCGGGTCCGCGGGCTGCGGCTCGGGGTCGACGACTGGATCACCAAGCCGGCCCATCCCGAGGAGGCGATCGCGCGGATCGAAGCGGTCTCGCGCCGCCGCCGCCACGCCCGCCGCGAGGGCGGCGACGCCGTCCCGCTCGCCGCCGGCGACCTGCAGATCCGCCCCGACCGCTTCCAGGCCTTCGCCGGCGAGGTCAACCTCGACCTCACCCGGCGCGAGTTCGAGTTGCTCCACCTGCTCGCCGAGGAGCGCGGCCAGGTGCTCGAGCGCGAGGCGATCTACCAGCGGGTCTGGGGCTACGCGATGGCCCACGGCGACCGCTCGGTCGACGTCTTCATCCGCAAGCTGCGGCAGAAGCTCGAGAAGCACTCGCCGAGCTGGAGCTACATCCACACCCATTTCGGGATCGGCTACCGCTTTGATCCCGAACCGGCGGGGATCGTCGAGGAGGAGCTGCGGCCGGCCCCGGCCGACGGCGACGCTTCCGCGCCTGTTCGTTCACAGGTAGTTCACAACAGCTTCACTTCGGGATAACCGCTCGCCCGCTTGCCGGCGCCATGCTCGGCGGCGATGACGGTGACGGGAAACCGGCTCGAGATCCGCCCCGACGAGCACGCCGCGCTGGTCGACGGGCGGCCGCTCAGCCTGACGATGCGCGAGCTGCAGCTGCTGGTCACCCTGGCCGACAACCCGCAGCGGATCATGACCCGCGAGGAGCTCTTCGCCGAGGTCTGGGGCTCGCCGCCGCGCCGTGACGACCGCTCGGTCGACGTCTACGTCAGCCGCCTGCGGGCGAAGCTCGGGGCGGCCCTCCCCGACACCCAGCTGATCCACACCCACAACGGCATCGGCTACCGCTTCTCGCCCGACGGCTGAGTGCGGCGCGGGTCGACCCTTTTACATCTTTTTTACATCGTCGCTACACGCAGGTAACAAGCTGCGAAGGCACCGCTGAAAGCCTCGCTCAGGACCGGCGTTCGCCGTGTCCACTGTGTGTCCAATGAGAAGAAGAGGAGACCGATGTCCAGAGCTAGATGGCTTGCGCTGATCGCGTCCGCCGCGATCCTCGCGCTCGGCGTGGCCGCCTGCGGAGGCGGCGGCGACAGCACGAGCAGCAGCGGTGGTGGGGGTAGCACTGAAAGCGAAGGAGTGGCCTCGGCCGAAGTCTCGGGCGAAATCGCCGGTGCCGGGTCGAGCGCCCAGCAGGCGGCGCAGGAAGCCTGGATCGCCGAATTCTCCAACGCCAACTCCGGCGCGACGATCTCCTACGACCCGGTCGGGTCGGGTGGCGGCCGCGAACAGTTCATCTCCGGTGGCGTCGCCTACGGCGGCTCCGACACGCCGCTCTCCGAAGAGGAAGGCGAGCTCGGCAAGGCGATCAAACGCTGCGAACCGGGAGAGCTGGTCGAGATCCCCGATTACATCTCGCCGATCGCGATCATCTACAACCTGCCGGAAGTCGAAGGGCTGAAACTCGATCCGGAAACCCTGGCGAAGATCTTCAACCAGGAAATCGAGAACTGGAACGACCCGGCGATCGCCAAGGAGAACCCCGACGCCGAACTCCCCGACCTGCGGATCGTCCCGGTCAACCGCTCCGACGAGTCGGGCACCACCGAAAATTTCACCGACTACCTCGCGGAAGCGGCGCCGAAAGGCTGGCCGCACGAACCGAGCGGTGAATGGCCGGTGAAGGGCGGCGAAGCGGCCAACGGCACCTCCGGCGTGGTCGAAGCCGTCAGCGCCGGCGAAGGCGCGATCGGCTACGCCGACGCCAGCCAGGCGGGCGAACTCGGCGTCGCCGAAATCAAAGTCGGCTCCACCTACTCGGGACCGACCCCGGAAGCCGCGGCGAAAATCCTCGAGCTCTCGCCGGAAGACCCGGAACTCGAGAAAGGCAGCAATTACGTCCACGCGTTCGACATCGATCGCAAAACTGAAAGCAGCGGCACCTACCCGATCATCCTGTTGTCCTCGTTGATGGGCTGCACCGACTACAAGTCGGCGGACGAAGCGGCCCTGGTGAAGGCGTATTTCGAATACGTGATCAGCCCCGAAGGGCAGGAACTGGCGGCCGAACAGGCCGGCTCCGCTCCGCTCTCCGATGGCCTCAGGGAAAAGCTGATGCCTTCGGTGGAAGCGATCGGCGGCTGAGCCAACCGTGGCATCGGTCGACACCACGACCAACGCAGGTCAGCTGCTGGCGGCGGCGTCCGGAGGGCGCCGCCGCCGCGGCGACCGCGTCTTCTCCAACATCGCGGTCGTCTCCGGGCTGACGATCCTGCTGCTGCTCGCCGGCGTCGCGGCCTTCCTGGTCGCCGAGGGATGGCCGGCGCTGACCGCCTCGGCGTCCGAACTGCCGGGCAAGGAAGCGTTCCTCGACTACGTCGCGCCGCTCGCCTTCGGCACCGTCCTCGCCGGCGCCCTGGCGACCGTGGTCGCGGTGCCGCTGGCGGTCGCCGTCGCCCTCTTCATCACCCACATCGCGCCGCCGCGGCTGGCGCTGACGCTGGGCTTCCTGGTCGATCTGCTGGCGGCGATCCCGAGCATCATCTACGGCCTCTGGGGGATCTTCGTGCTTGGCCCGGCGGCGGTGCCGGTGATGAAGTGGCTGGAAGAAAAGCTCGGCTTCATCCCGATCTTCGAAGGCCCGGCCTCGGCCACCGGCCGCACGATGCTGGTCGCCGGGCTGGTCCTGGCGGTGATGATCCTGCCGATCGTCTCGGCGATCGCCCGCGAGGCGTTCGCCCAGACCCCCCGCAAACTGCAGGAAGGCGCGCAGGCGCTCGGCGCCACCCGCTGGGAGATGATCAGGATGACGGTGCTGCCGTTCGGCAAATCGTCGGTGATCAGCGGCTCGATGCTCGGGCTCGGCCGCGCGCTCGGCGAGACGATGGCGGTGACGATCATCCTCTCGGTCTCCGGCGCGGTCAGCTTCAACCTGATCAGCCAGGCGAACCCCTCGACGATCGCCGCCAACATCGCCCTCAACTTCCCCGACTCCTCGGGGATCAAAATCAACGCCCTGATCGCCACTGGCCTCGTCCTCTTCGCGATCACCCTGGTGACCAACTTCATCGCGCGCTGGATCATCTCGCGCCAGAACGCCGAATAGATGAGCCCGCCGCCACCCGACAGCACTGCATTGCAGCCCGATCTGGCGACGGCTGGCGCCCCCGGCGACGGCCGGCTGCTCGGCGGCGAGGCAGGCGGCGGCATCCTGCCGGGCTGGGCTCCCTACGGCGCCCTCGCCGCTTCGCTCGCCTTCTGCGCCGTCGTCCTGGCGGCGCTCGGGATCTTCACCATCGCCCTGACGCTGGTCTTCGGCGCGATCGTCGCGGTGCTCGGCATCTACGCCTGGTCGCGGGCGGTCGAGGGGCCGCGGCGGGCCAAAGACCGGGCGATCACGATGTCGATCGTCGTCGCCTTCGGGGTCGCGATGGCGCCGCTGATCTCGTTGCTCTACGAAGTGGTCAAGCGCGGCATCCCCGGCCTCAGCGCCGAATTCTTCACCGAGAGCGCGCGCGGCAAGATCAGCGGCGGCGGCGCCGAGCACGCGATCGTCGGCACCCTGATCATCACCGGGATCGCCGCCCTGATCTCGGTCCCGATCGGGCTGATGGCGGCGATCTACATGAACGAGTACGGGACCGGCAAGCTGCGCCGGGCGCTGACCTTCTTCGTCGACGTGATGACCGGCATCCCCTCGATCGTCGCCGGCCTTTTCGCCTACGCCCTGTTCGAGCTCTTCTTCGGCCCCGGCATCCGGATGGGGGTGATGGGCTCGATCGCGCTCTCGGTGCTGATGATCCCGATCGTCATCCGCGCCTCCGAGGAGGTGCTGAAGATCGTCCCCAACCACCTGCGCGAAGCCGCCTACGCGCTCGGCACGCCGAAGTGGAAGACGATCGCCAAAGTCGTGCTGCCGACCGCCTTCGCCGGCCTCGTCACCGGGGTGATGATCGCCACGGCGCGAATCATCGGCGAGACCGCGCCGCTGCTGGTCACCACCGGCGTCGTCGACTCGCTCAACACCGACCCGTTCGGCGGGCGGATGCAGAACCTCGCCGTTTACGCCTTCAACGAGTACCGCTCGCCCGGAGTCGACAAAGCGGCCGCCTATGACCGCGCCTGGGCGGCCGCCCTGACGCTGATCGCGATCGTGATGATCCTCAACGTCATCGCCCGGCTCGTCTACCGCCGCTACAAAACGGAGATCCGCTGAGGAGCACAGTGGAGGGAAGGAAGCTGAGGAACATGTTCGGATCGTCCGCAGAGACCAAGGCCGCGGAGCAGTCGGCCAGCGAGAAAGCCCAGGTACAGATGGCGAAAGACGCAACCGTCACCGCGACCTCGACCGAGGCGCCGACCGCCGAACCCGGGCGCCGGGCGAAGACGCTCGAGGTCAAGTCGGTGGACCTCTACTACGGCGACTTCCACGCGGTCGAAGACGTGACGATGACGATCGAGCCGAACAAGGTGACGGCGCTGATCGGCTCCTCCGGCTGCGGCAAGACGACCTTCCTGCGCTCGCTCAACCGGATGCACGAGCTGACCGTCGGCGCCTCGGTGAAAGGGAAGATCACCCTCGACGGCGAGGACATCTACGCCCGCGGCGTCGACCCGGTGCAGGTGCGGCGGCTGATCGGGATGGTCTTCCAGCAGCCGAACCCGTTCCCGACGATGTCGATCTACGACAACGTCGCCGCCGGCCTCAACCTCAACTCGGGCCGCACCTCGAAGAGCGTGAAGAACGAGGTCGTCGAGCGCAGCCTGCGCGGCGCCAACCTCTGGGACGAGGTCAAAGACCGGCTCGACAGGCCCGGCTCGAGCCTCTCCGGCGGCCAGCAGCAGCGGCTCTGCATCGCCCGCGCGATCGCGGTCGAGCCCGAGGTGCTGCTGATGGACGAGCCCTGCTCGGCGCTCGATCCGGTGGCGACGCTGGCGATCGAGGAGCTGATCCGCGAACTCAAGGACAAGTTCACGATCGCGATCGTCACCCACAACATGCAGCAGGCGGCGCGGGCCTCCGACAACACCGCCTTCTTCAATCTCGAGGAATCCGGCAAGCCCGGGCGGCTGGTCGAGATCGGGGCGACCGAGACGATCTTCACCAAACCGACGCAGAAAGCGACCGAGGACTACGTCAGCGGTCGCTTCGGGTAGAAGAGGGGGATGGGAGGATGCCCGACGCGGTGAGGGTCGAATATCAGGAGGAACTGGAAAGCCTCGAGACGAGCGCGCTCGGCGGCCTCGACCTGGTCAGCTCGGCGCTGGCCAAAACGCTGGAGGCGGTCGAGCACCAGGACGTCGAGCTGGCGCAGCTGGTGATCGCCGACGACGACCGCATCGATGGCCGCTACCTGGAGGTCCACCAGTCGCTGATCACGCTGCTGGCGACCCAGTCGCCGGTGGCGACCGACCTGCGGTTGATCGCCTCGCTGCTGCACGTGCTGAAGAACATCGAGAGGATGGGCGACCAGTGCGTGAACATCTGCAAGGTCATCCCGATGACCGGCCACGAGCCGCCCGCCGACGACCAGATGGTGGAGCTGATCCTGCGGATGGGGCGGCAGACGCGGGCGATGATCAGCCAGGCCAAGCACGCCTTCGAGCAGCGCGACGTCGAGATGGCCCGCGACCTCGTCCACCAGGACGACGTCGTCGACGACCTCAACCGCGACTGCTTCCGCCTGGCGCTGGAGATCGGCGAGGACGCCGACCGGCGCGAATGGGCGATGACGATGATGCTGGCGGCGCGGGCGATCGAGCGCACCGCCGACAACGCGGTCGACATCGGCGAGCAGGTCGCCTTCGTCGTCACCGGGCTGTTTCGCGAGTTCGAGGACGCCTCGCATCCGGCCGGGACCTGAGCGCGGTGGCGGCCGGGGCGTGTGAGATCCGGCCCGTCTGGGAACATCTGAAATACCGCTTGATGCTCTGCGCCGCAATCGATATCGGCTCCAACACGACCCGCGTCCTCGTTGCCGAGCCGGGCGATGGCCAACTCCGCAAGGTGATGGAGCAGCGCGCCTACACGCGGATCAACAAGGCGATCGACGGCGACGGCGAGATTTCCGCGGCGAAGATCGACGAAGTCTGCGAGGTGGTCTCGACCCAGGTGCGGCTGGCCCGCGAGCTCGGCGCGGAGACGATCCGCGCCGTCGCCACCGCGTCCGTGCGCGAGGCCGCCAACGGCGAGTTGGCGGCGGCCGAGATCGCCGCCGCCGCCGGCGTCCCGGTCGAGATCCTCAGCGAGGAGGAGGAGGGCCGGCTCTCCTTCATCGGCGCGACCAAGGCGCTCGGCCACCCGGCCGAGGGGCGGATCGGCGTCGTCGACGTCGGCGGTGGCTCGACCGAGGTGATTCTCGGCACGGTCAGCGGCGGGGTCGAGACGGTGCGCTCCTGGCCGGTCGGCTCGGGGGTGCTCGCCGACGAGCTGATCGCCTCCGACCCACCCTCGGCGGCCGAGATCCGCAAGGTCCGCGACCGCATCGACGACATCTTCGCCGGGGTCGAGATCGACCAACCCGAGCAGGCGGTGGCGGTCGGCGGCTCGGCCACTTCGCTGCGCAAACTGGTCGGCACCGTGCTCGAGTACGAGACCCTCGAGCGCGGGGTGCGGGTGCTCTGCGGCGACCCGGCGACCGAGGTGGCGCGGCGGTTCGAGCTCGACCCGGTGCGGGTGCGGATCCTGGCGACCGGCGTCCTGCTGCTGGAGAAGGTCAGCGAGCTGCTGGGGCAGCCGTTGCAGATCGGCAAGGGCGGGTTGCGCGAGGGCATCATCCTCGACCTGCTGAACGGCTCGGCGAACGGGTCGAGTCCGGAGCGGTTGGCGGCATAGGGCGGCCGGGGTTGCCCCCGGGACGGTGGCGCCGAGGACGCGCTCCCTCAGAGGTGCGGCAGCCCCCGCTTCGTCTTCGGCTTCTGCTCCTTGGGCCGCAGTGGCCATGCGGCTCCAGCGCCGAGTCTCCGGCCTCGCCGGCGATGCCCGCCGGCTTCTTCGAGGCCGTGGGCCTTCGCCAGGGTCCCCGCGGCCCCGGCCGCTGCGGCCCGAGGTCCCATTCTCCAAACCTTCACATCATTTCCCTGCAAATCGCGAATTCTTCTGGCGACAAGAGAACCGAACTAGGGAGACACCGATGACTTCCCGCGTCGATCTGCACTGCCACTCCACCGCCTCGCAGCTCTCCAAGCTCGGGGTCCAGCGCTCGCTCGGGCTGCCCGAGTGCGCGACGCCTCCCGCGGAGGTGTACGAGCTGGCCAAGCGGCGGGGGATGGATTTCGTGACGATCACCGACCACGACACGATCGCCGGGGTGATCGAGCTCGCCGATCGGCCCGACTGCTTCGTCTCCGAGGAGCTGACCGCCCGCTTCGCCGGCGAGCCCCAGGCGGTGCACGTCCTCTGCTACGGGATCACTCCCGGAGACCACGAGTGGCTGCAGGCGCATTCCGGCGATGTCGAGGCCTGCGCCGCATACCTGCACGAGGGGGAGATCGCCTGCGCCCTGGCGCACCCCTTCTTCAACGTCGAGGCGCCCCTGACCCGGCGCCACCGCCGCATCCTGGCGGAGCTCTTCCCGATCTGGGAGGTGCGCAACGGGTCGCGGGCGGCTGAGCTGAACATGCCCGCCGTCGTCTACATCGAGACCCACGGCGGCACCGGCATCGCCGGCTCCGACGACCATGCCGGCGTCGACATCGGCCGCACCTTCACCGAGGCGCCCGCGGCCGCGACGCCGGAAGAGTTTCTCGCCCACCTGCGCGCCGGCCGCGCCGAGGCCCGCGGCGAACAGGGCTCCGCCGCCAAGTGGACCCACGCGGCGATGGCCCTGGCGACGCGGGCGCTGAGCGCCGAGGGCGCCGCGCCGGGCGACGGCACGCAGGCCGCGCCGGGCGACGGCGCGCCGCCCGACCCGACCGCCCTGATGAAGATGGCCGAGCGGGTGCTCCGCGAGGGGGCCGCGCGCGAGGGCGCGGTCGCCGCCGACATCGGCCCCGACGACGCCCGGGCGCTGCTCGAGGCCTGGCTCGCCGGCGTCGGGCTCGAACCCCGCGGCGCGCGGCTGATCGCCCACCTGCAGTCCGACGGCTTCTCCCACGCCGACCTCTACCGGCGCGCCCGAAGGATCCACGACCGCCGCCTGCGCACGGCGATCTCCGGCGGCAGCGAAGCGCTCGGCCGCGGCGACTACATGAGCGCCGCCAACGGCCTCTTCGAGGCGCTGCTGCCGGCCTTTCCCTACGCGCCGGCGACCGCCTTCCTCGCCGCCGAGAAAGCGAAGCTCCGGGCCGGCAACGAGGGCACACCGCGGATCGCCCTGATCGCCGACGGGATCGGGACGATGCACGGGGTCACCCACACGATCGAGCAGATCCGCGAGCGCGGGGTGCCGGGCTTCGAGGTCGAGGTGGTCGGCACCGACCCCGGCGTCGACCGCCGCCTGCCGGCCGCGACCGAGCTGGATATTCCCTTCTACGCCGGCATGCGGCTCGGCGTCCCCGGCCTGCCCGACCTGGTCGAGACGCTGGCCGAAGGCCGCTACGACCTGATCCACGTCACCGCTCCGGGACCCGCCGGTGTCGCGGCCACCCTCCTCAGCCGCGTCACCGGCGCCCCGCTGCTCGCCAGCTACCACACCGAGCTCGCCACCTACGCCGGGCTGCGGAGCGGCAACGACGGCGTCGAGGCGCTCAGCCGGATCGGCCTCGGCGCCTTCTACGGCGCCTCCTCGCTGGTCCTCTCGCCGAGCCCCGCCGCCGACCGCTCGCTGCTCGCGCTCGGCACCGAGGAGGGCCGAATCGGCCGCTGGGAGCGCGGCGTCGACAGCGACCGCTTCGACCCCGCCAAGGCCGACCGCGACGCCTTCCCGGGCGAGGTCAAGGTCCTCTACGCCGGCCGCCTGACCCGCGAGAAGGGCATCGACCTGCTGGCCGAGAGCTTCGAGCGCGCCCACGCCGCCGACCCGCGCCTGCACCTGCTGCTGGCCGGCGGCGGTCCCGAGGAGGCCGAGCTGCGGGCCCGGCTCGGCGAGCGCGCCACCTTCCTCGGCTGGCTCGAGGGCGAGGAGCTGCCGCGCGCCTACGCCAGTGCCGACGCCTTCCTCTTCGCCAGCAGCACCGACACCTACGGCCAGGTGATCCTCGAGGCGGCGGCCAGCGGTCTGCCGGTCGTCGCCGTCGCCGCGGGCGGTCCTGCCGCGCTGGTCGAGAACCGCCACACCGGCCTGCTCTGCAAGCCCGATCCCGACCACCTGGCCGGCGCCCTGCTGCAGCTCGCCTCCTCGCCGGCGCTGCGCCGGCGGCTCGGGGCCGCCGCCGCGGCCCGCGCCCGCGACCGCTCCTGGGAGCGCTCGCTCGAGCAGCTGGCGATCGGCTACCGCCGCGCGCTCGCCGACGCCGCCGCCCCGGCCGCGGCAACCGAGCTGGTTCAGGTCGCCTGAAAAGGGCGGCGGGGCGGCGATGCGCCAGTACGATGAGCCGATCGACGATCCCGCCCTCTACTTCAATCGCGAGCTCTCCTGGCTCGACTTCAACCAGCGGGTTCTGGAGCTGGCCGAGGACCCCCAGGTGCCGCTGCTCGAGCGGGTCCGCTTCTGCGGGATCTACGCCTCCAACCTCGACGAGTTCTACATGGTGCGCGTTGCCGGTCTGTTCGACCAGCTCGACGCCGGCATCGACGCTCGCGGCCCCGACGGCCTCGCTCCGAGCGAGCAGATCGACCGCATCCAGGCCCGCGTCCTCGAGCTCGACGATCGCCTCCATGCCTGCTTCGGCGGGATCATCCGGCCGGCGCTGGAAGAGCACGGGATCCGCATCGTCTCGCTCGACCGCGCCAGCGAGGAGGAGCGGCGCGAGATCGACGCCCGCTTCCACGAGCAGGTCTTCCCGGCGCTGACCCCGCTGGTGATCGGGATGGGGCGGCCGTTCCCCTACATCTCCAACCTCTCGCTCAGCCTCGGCGTGCTGCTGCGAGACCCCGAGGCCGGCGCGGAGATCATCGCCCGCGTCAAGGTGCCGAAGGAGCTGCTCGGCCGCTTCCTGCCGGTCGGCCCCGACGGCCTCTGCTTCGTCCCCCTCGAGGAGGTGATCGCCGCCAACCTCGACGCGCTCTTTCCCGGCATCGAAGTCGTCGACTACGGCTTCTTCCGGGTCACCCGCGACGCCGACTTCACCGTCTCCGACGAGGCCGACGACCTCCTGCAGGCGGTCCAGGACGAGCTCCGCCGCCGCCGCTTCGGCGAGGTGGTGCGGCTCGAGATCGCCGCCGGGATGAACCCGAAGCTGCGCGAGCAGCTGATCGAGGCGCTAAGGCTCGAAGACCGCGAGGTCTACGACGTCGACGGCCTGATCGACCTCGGCGACGTCGACTCGATCGCCGACGTGCCGGGTCACGCCGAGCTGCGCTACTCGCCCTGGTCGCCGGTCACCCAGCCGCGGCTGCAGGGGGAGGAGGGCGACGCGGTCGACATCTTCGCCGAGATCCGCCGCGCCGACATCCTCGTCCACCACCCCTACGACTCGTTCGCGAGCTCGGTCGAGCGCTTCGTCGAGCAGGCGGTCAACGATCCCGACGTGCTGGCGATCAAGCAGACCGTGTACCGGACCAGCGACGACTCGCCGCTGGTGCCGTGGCTGATCCGCGCCTCCGAACGCGGCAAGCAGGCGGTCTGCATGGTCGAGCTGAAAGCGCGCTTCGACGAGGAGGCGAACATCCACTGGGCGAAATCGCTGGAGGAGGCGGGAGTCCACGTCGTCTACGGGATCCCGGGACTGAAGACCCACGTGAAGGCGCTGCTGGTGGCGCGCCGCGAGGGCGACAGGGTGCGCGAGTACGTCCACATCGGGACCGGCAACTACCACCCGAAGACCGCCCGTCTCTACACCGACTTCGGCCTCTTCACCGCCGACCCGGACATCGGCGCCGACGTCGCCGAGATGTTCAACTTCCTCACCGGCTACGGGCGGCCGGCCGTCTACCGCAAGGTGCTGGTCTCGCCGACGACGATGCGCGACCGCTTCGTCGGCGAGATCGAGCGCACCGTCGCCGCCCACGAAGCGGGGGAGGAGGCGCGGATCGCGCTGAAGATGAACTCGCTGGTCGACGCGGGCTGCATCCGGGCGCTCTACGCGGCCTCGCAGGCGGGAGTCCGGGTCGACCTCAACGTGCGCGGGATCTGTTGCCTGCGGCCGGGGGTCGAGGGCGTCTCCGACAACATCCGGGTCGTCTCGATCGTCGGTCGCTTCCTCGAGCACTCGCGGGTCTACGCCTTCCAGCGCGGCGAGGAGACGCAGGTGCTGATGGGCTCCGCCGACATGATGCCCCGCAACCTCGACAGCCGGGTCGAGCTGGTCGCCCCGGTCGAAGATCCGGAGCTGCGGGCGGAGATGCTCGACGTGCTCGAGCGCTGCTTCGCCGACGACGAGAACTCCTGGGAGCTCGGGGCCGACGGATGCTGGGCCCGCAACCTGCCCGCCGAGGGAGGCGGGCGCAGCGTTCAGCGCGAGTTGCGGGAACTTCACGCGGCGCGTGCCGCCGAACATCTGGCCGCGGCCACCGGGGAGCTCCGCGAGGCGGCGGCGTAAGTAGCATGGCCTCCGTGGCCCGCTTCTCGCTCCTGCCCCGCGACAGCACCTTCTTCGACCTGCTGACGGCGTCGGGCAAGAACAGCCTCGACGCGGCGCGTCTGCTCGATCGGCTGATGAGCGAGTGGCCGGACGCCGGCGACCTGCCGGCCCAGATCATCGACCTCGAGCACGAGGGCGACCGGATCACCCACGAGATCGTCAAACGCCTCAACGCCACCTTCGTGACGCCGATCGACCGCGAGGACCTCTATGGGCTGGCGACCCAGCTCGACGACGTCGTCGACTTCACCGAGGAGGCCGCCGACTTCCTCGGGCTCTACCAGATCGAGGCGCCGATGGAGCAGGCCGGGGCTCTCACCAATGTCCTCGTGCGCTCCTGCGAGCAGCTCGCCGCCGGGCTCGAGAACCTCTCCTCGTTCAAGGACCTCGACAAGTACTGGATCGAGATCCACTCGCTGGAGAACGACGGCGACCGGATCTCGCGCGACGCGGTCGCCTCGCTGTTCTCGAACGGGATCGACCCGATGGTCGTGATCCGCTGGAAGGACATCTTCGCGGTGCTCGAGGAGGCGATCGACGCGACCGAGAAGGCTGCCCAGATCCTCGAGGGAATCGTCATCAAAAACTCCTGAGGCGCGCTGGGAGGGCGTCTGGCGGTGTCCTCGGTCGCTCGCTTCGGGTCACGCACTGGAGTGCGCTCCCCTCGCTCGCTCCCTGCGTCCTTGCCAGCCACCCTCCCAGCGCGCCTCAGCGGCTCAGGGGTGGACTGGAGGCTGACACGGCTCCAGGGGCGTGTAACAAAGATGTAAACGCAGCGGGTAGGTTGCCGGCGTGAGCTCGGACATCATCCTCGTGATCGTCGTCGGCACCGCCCTCGCCTTCGACTTCACCAACGGCTTCCACGACACCGCCAACGTGGTCGCCACCTCGATCTCGACCGGGGCGGCGCGGCCGCAGGTGGCGATCGCCGCCGCCGCGCTGCTCAACTTCGCCGGCGCCTTCATCTCGATCTCGGTCGCGGCGACGGTCGCCAACGACGTCGTCAACGCCGACGTGATCACGCCGACGATCGTCTTCGCCGGGTTGATCGGGGCGATCGCCTGGAACCTGGTCACCTGGTACTTCGGGCTGCCGTCGAGCTCCTCGCACGCGCTGATCGGCGGCGTCGTCGGCTCGGCGGTGGCGGCCGCGGGCTTCGACGTGATCCTCGCCGAAGGCCTGGTCGGCAAGGTGCTGATCCCGGCGCTGGTGGCGCCGCTGCTCGCCTTCGTCGTCGCCGGCGCCTCGATCGGGATCGCCTACCGGGTGATCGGGCGCCAGTCGCCGGGGGTGGTGACCCGCGGCTACCGCTACGGGCAGGTGATCTCGGGCGGGCTGCTGGCGCTCGCCCACGGCACCAACGACGCGCAGAAGACGATGGGGGTGATCACCCTGGCGCTGATCGCCAACGGCAACCTCGGGCCCGCGTCGGACCCGCCGACCTGGGTGATCGTCGCCGCCGCGGCGGCGATCGCGCTCGGCACCTACAGCGGCGGCTGGCGGATCATCAAGACGACCGGCACCCGGATCATCAAGATGGACGCCGCGCAGGGGTTCACCGCGCAGGGCTCGGGGGCAGCGGTGATCCTCGCCTCGACCCACTTCGGCTTTCCGCTCTCGACCACGCACGTGATCAACGGCGGGATCATGGGCTCGGGCGCGGCGAAGCGCCTCTCCGCGGTGCGCTGGGGCGTCGCCGGCAACATCGTCTTCGCCTGGATCCTCACCCTGCCCGCCGCGGCGGCGATCGGCGCGCTCACCTATGGGGTGACGCGGCTGTTCGGCAGCGGCGCGGTCGGCCCGGTGGTGGTGACGTTGGCGGCGCTGGCGCTGATCGCGGCGGCCTTCGTGCGACGGGCGCAGCGCGGCGCGCCGCTGCCGGTGACCGAAGGACCGGGGCGGTGAGGGCGTGACGGGGGTGAGCCTGGCGAGCCTGGTCGAGGGCAAGGCGCTACTGCAGACGGTGGTTGCGGCGACCGTCGCCGGCCTCGGCGTCACCTTCGCCTTCTCGGTCGCGATCTGGGGCTTCGGGCGCTCGGCCGAGCTGGGCATCGAAGAGCGACGGCTGGCGGCATGGACGGCGGCGGCGGTTGGCGCTCTGGCGCTGCTCGTGGTGCTGACGGCGATCGTCTTCGGAATCGTCGTGATGACCCACAAGTAGGCGTTCTCGCGGCCGCTCAGGCGGCGTACACTGCGTTCTGTGCGAACGGTCCGCAACGTCGCGATCATCCTCGCCCTGGCGGCGCTGGTCGCCTACGCCCCGCACGGCGGCAATGCCGTCGAAGCGATCTTCACCCTGCTGACGATGTGCTTCCTGGCCGGGATCTCGTGGATGCTCTTCACCCTCAGTCGCGAGAACCAGCTGACCCTGGCGACCCTCGACGACAAACGGCGGGCGATCTTCTACGCCGCCTTCGGGATGATCGCCCTGCTGATCGCCGGCGCCGACAGGCTCTTCAGCTCCGGCGGCGGCACCGTCTTCTGGATCGCCGCCTTCGCCGCCTCGGTGGTGGCGATCTGGAAGGTCTGGGTGGAGGCGAATACCTACTAGTAGGGACTAGCGAAACTCCCGCGCCCACGCCTGGCGGCCACGCCCCTTGGGTCGGAGCGCCGTCGGAATGGCGCGTTAGTCGCCAATACGGCGACTAACGCGCCAAACCCGATGCGCCCTTCTGTCGCTGGCGCTGGAGCAACGGCGGACACTGCGCGGTGCGGCTTCCTCAGCGAGGCCGAATAGCGCCGCTATTCGGCCTCGCTGCGTCCTTGCCCCGCTTGGTCCGGCGCTCGCCAGCCACTCGCGAGCCTCTCCCGAGACGGCCTCCCCGGCTGGGAAACGGCTATTCGGAAATTGCCTTGTCCCGACGGATGCGTGAAAGATTCGTGCGGATGCGTGGCGCGAATTGTTGATCGGTGCGCACCACGGTTGACGCTCTCCCTGGGACCGTCTCGGCATGGCACGAGCACGGTCCAGAAGCGTCGCGGCGGGGGAGGAGGGGACCGCGTCGGTCGAGCTGATCGCGGTCCTGCCATTCCTGCTGCTGGCGCTGCTCGTGGCCGCCCAGGTCGCGCTCGCCGGCCACGCCCTCTGGTCGGCGAGCGTCGCCGCCCGCGCCGGTGCGCGGGCGGCGCTGGTGGGCGAGGACGCGACGGCGGCGGCGCGGCGGGCGCTGCCGCCGTCGCTGCGCGACGGGGCGAGGGTCGAGGAGTCCGGGGGCGTCGCGGTGCGGGTGCCGGTCCCGGCGCTGCTGCCGCGGCTGCCCGAGGTTCTGGTCGGCGCCCGCTCCGGCCTGGGGGTCGACGGTGGCTGAGCGTCTGGCGAGGGGGTTCGGCGAGGAGCGCGGGCAGGCGTCGGTCGAGCTGGTCGCGGCGCTGCCGGCGCTGTTGCTGGCGGCCCTGCTGGCGTTGCAGCTGCTGGCTGCCGGCTACGCGCTGACCCTCGCCGACGGCGCCGCCGAGGCGGGCGCGCTGGCGCTCGCCTCCGGCGAGTCGGCCAGCGAGGCAGCGCACGCCGCCCTGCCGGGGTGGGCCGGGGACGACGTCGCGGTCGAGGTCGAGGGCGGCGAGGTCTCGGTGCGCCTGCGGCCACCCTCCCCGTTCGGAGCGATTGCCGCGCGGCTCGAGGTGAGGAGCACCGCCAGCGCGAGGCCGGCGCGATGAGGATCGGCGCCACCGGCAGGTTGGGGGCGGTGGCGGCGCCACCGGAGAGCGAGCAGGCCCGGACGCGGCAGGGGGCGGCGTCCGAGGCGGTTGGGCCGCGCCCGCTCTCCGAGTCCGCGGAGCCCGTCTGGACCCGCCCCTCGGTCGCCCTGGCCGAGGCGCCCGCCGAGCCCGAGGCCCACCGCTTCGAGGCGCCCCCCGCCGCCGCAACCGTGGTCGCGACCGCGATCGGCGGCGCCGAGGGATCGCGGGCCGCCGCCGCTGCGCTCGCCTGCGCCGGCGCCGACGGCGGGCCGGCGCCGCTGCTGGTCGATCTCGGCGGCCGGGCGCCGCGGCCGACCCTGGTCGCCTCGGCGCCGGCGCGGGCGCTCGAGGAGCGGCTCGCGGCTCACCTTCCCGCGGCGCGCGTCGCCGCCCGCGGCCAGGTCTGCCACCTCGCCGCGCCGGCCACGGTCGCGGGCTTCGCTGCCGCCGCTGCCGCGGTGACCGTGGCCCGCGGTGCGCTCGCCGTCGTCCACGTGCCGCCCGGCGAGCTGCAGGCGCTGCTCGCCGACCCGGCGACGCCCCGCTTCACCGGGGCCCTGCTGCGCGCCGACCTCGGCGGCGACCGGGCGCTGCTCGCCCTGGTCGTGCGCGACCTGCTCGTGCGCGGGCTCGCCGTCGGCGTCCTCAAGCGCCGGCTCGGCTGGGTGACCGAGCGGCGGGCGCTGTTCGGCGCCCTCGGTCGGGAGGGTGACGGTCTCTCGCCGGCGCTGGTGCGGCGGCTCGCTCAGTACGGCGACGGGTACGGGTTCGGCGGCGGAGTCGGCTCTTGAGGGGGCGATTCGGGAGCCGAGGAGGCGCTGCCGAGCGCCGCCGCGTGCCAGGTGCCGACGTCCTTGAAGCCCTCGCCGTTGGCTTCGCCGGGCTTCGAGTCGCCGCTGAAGGCGTAGAGGGGCCGACCTCTGAAGGTGACCTGGGTGCGGCCGTCGGGCCGTTTGATCGTCGCCAGTTTCACCGGCCCCGTCGGCTTGGTCCCGGCCGGGACGACCAGCGGGCGCCAGGTGCCGAGGCAGCCGCTGGCGCAGATGAAGCGGCCTTTGGTCTCGGCGCTGAGGCTGTAGAGAGTGCGGCCGGCGTTGTTGGTCAGCACGGTCTTGCCCAGCGAGGCGACCGTCCCTTCCTTGGCGACGGACTTGGTCGCCGCCGGGGAGGACCCCGGCAGCGCCAGCGCCGCGACGGCGAGAGCGGCCACTGCCACGGCGGCCAGCGCGATGCGGAGCTGCGGTCTTGAAAGCGCGAATGAGTTCACCGAAAGCCTCCTGCTCGGTTCCTGCCTTGCCCGGTCTACGTGGGGCGGGGGCCAACGGTTCGAGGCGGCCTCGCGGCGAGGAGGGGCAGGCACTGGTCCTCGCGGTCGGCGGCGCCTTCGTCCTGATCCTCGCCGCCCTGGCGCTGGTCGCGATCGCCGGCGCGGTGACCGGCAAGGGCAGAGTCCAGCGCGCCGCCGACCTGGCGGCGATCTCCGCCGCCCGGGCGATGAAGGACTCGCTGCCGCGCCTGCTGGCGCCGCCGACCCTGCCCAATGGGCTGCCGAACCCGTTTCACATCAGCAAGGCGACCTACCTGGCACAGGCGCGCGAGGCGGCGCAGGACGCCGGCCGCGCCAACGGGGTCGACCCGGAGCGCCTGCGGGTCGACTTTCCCGACGTCGCCAGCTTCGCCCCGGTGCGGGCGCGGGCCGTCGTGGTTGCCCGCCTCCAAGCGCTGGGCGAGCCGCGGGTCACGGCGTCGGCGGTGGCCGAAGCCGGCGCCAGCCGGGGCGCCGGCGGAGGGATCAGCGGGATCGCGAGCGGCGGCGGCTACAGCGGCCCGCTCGTCTACCGCAACGGCGAGGGGATGCGGCCCGACGTCGGCGCAGGATTCGATCGCATGGCGGCGGCCGCTCGCGCCGACGGGGTCGGGCTGATCGTCGTCTCCGGCTTCCGCTCCGACGCCGAACAGGCGGCGCTGTTCGCCGCCCATCCCGATCCCACCTGGGTCGCCCCGCCCGGCCACTCGCTGCACCGTTGCGCCACCGAGCTCGATCTCGGGCCCGAATCTGCCTACGGCTGGCTCGCCGCCAACGCCAGCCGCTTCGGCTTCGTCCAGCGCTATGGCTGGGAGCCCTGGCATTTCGGTTTCGAGGCCGGCCCTGCGCCATGCTCGGCGGCGGCCGACTCGCTTGGCCTCGGCGACGATCCCGACGGCGGCCTCGCCGGCCAGTCGCTGCCCGCCTTCGTCCCGGAGGAGTTCCGCCCGATGATCCTCGCCGCCGCTTCGCGCTGGAACGTCTCCGCCGCCCTGCTCGCCGGCCAGCTGATGGCCGAGTCGGGCTTCGACCCCAACGCCGGCTCCGCTGCCGGAGCGCAGGGGATCGCCCAGTTCATGCCCGCCACCGCGGCCACCTACGGCCTCGCCAACCCCTTCGATCCCGAGGAAGCGATCGACGCCGAGGCCCACCTGATGTCAGATCTGCTTCGCCAGTTCGGCTCCCCCGAGCTCGCTCTCGCCGCCTACAACGCCGGCCCCGCCCCGGTCGAAGCCTGCCACTGCATCCCGCCCTACCCCGAGACGCAGGCCTACGTGACGCGCATCATCGCTCTCGTCGGCGTCGCCGGTGCGCTCTTCGGGCCGAGCTTCGAGGTGCGGCTGGTTGCTTGAGCGCGGCCGTTGCGCCGGACCCGCCTCGCAGGATTCTCGCGCGAAGACGCCCGAGGACGTCCTCTGTGGCGCTTCCCTCAGCTCGCGGTGCGGCGCTCGCGCAGCAGCCACCAGTCGACGACGTAGCCGCCGAAGGGGAGGACGGCGCCGGCCAGGATCCAGCAGGTGACCTTGACGCTCCAGCCCTGCTGGCCGCGCAGGGCGAGGGCGAGGAAGACGTAGGCGAGGAAGAGGAAGCCGTGGATCGGGCCAAGGATCTGGACGCCCGTTTCGCCGCCGTCGCTGTGTTTGACGACGGTCGCGACGAGCAGCGCGAGGAAGGTGGTCGCCTCGGTCAGGGCGACGTAGCGGAAGGTCCTCAGGTTCACGGCTTAGGCGACCCTAACGGGCGGCGGTCGCGCCGGGGGTGATGCGCGTCACTCTCGCCGGGGCCCTGCGTGCTCTGGCGTACCTCGCTTCCAGGCCCTGGTCAGCCGCCGCCGCGCCCGGCGCCGGTCTCCGCCCGCAGCGCCCTCAGCGCCACCACGTAGATCTCCGAGAAGGTCGGGAAGGGCTGGATCGTGTCGCGGAGGACGTCCTAGTCGCTCGCCCGCTCAGCGTCCCGGCAGCCGCTGCTTGATCTCCTGAACGAGCCATTCGTTGCCGTCCGGGTCGTCGAAGGAGAGGAAGGAGCCGTAGGAGCTGCCTTCCGGGTCGGGGCCGGGCACGCGGCCCTCGGTCCCGGCATGGTGGAAGACGCCGCCTTCGTCGTGGAAGGGTTCGGTCACCTCGACGCCGCGCCCGACCAGCTCGGCACGGGCGGCCTCGATGTCGGTGACCGTCAGCTGCAGGCCGTCGATCGAGCCGGGCGCCATCGCGGTCAGGCCGCGTCCGAAGATCACCGAGCACGCCGACCCCGGCGGCGTCAACTGCACCACCCGGAAGCCGCCCTCGCCGGGAAGATCGGCGTCGAGCCGCCAGCCGAGCGACTGATAGAAGGCTTTGGCGCGGTCGACGTCGGCGACCGGCAAGACCACGACCTCGAGCTTCATCTCCACGATCCGCCCCCCTTCGTTCTTCGCGGGCCCGCCAAGCGGGGTGGACGGACACTAACCCGGCCGCTCCAGCGCGGCAACCGCTGCTCGACCGAAGCGCTCAGCCGGCGAGCGAGCGGTAGGCGCCCTGCCAGGAGCGGACCTGGACGCGGGCCACCGCGAGGGCGTCCTCCGGAGTGGCGTCGCGCAGGGTCGGCACGGCAACGACGCTACCCACCGCCGCCATGCCCCGCCGACGGGCCGATTTCGAGAACATGACTCCCGAAATCGGCCCGTCGGCGCTGCGGCCCGTCGCCGCTGCGGCCCGTCGCGCGCCGCCGAGTCGCGCGCCGCCGATTCCCGCTCAGGTGCCGGGGCTGCGGGGCGCCGGCTCCACGGGGTCGGGCAGCGAGCGCAGCCGCGGCATCGGCGAGGGCAGCAGCCAGAGGACGCCGGCCATCGCGCCGATCGTCGCCACCCACATCGTCGTCCGCAGGTCGGTGGCCCCCGCCAGCAGGCCGCCGCCGAGCGCTCCCAGCGGCCGGATTCCCCAGTTGACGAAGTTGTAGGCGCCGCTCACCCGGGCTCGCAGCCGGTCCGGTACCAGCGCCGCGACCAGCGCCCCGAGGCCGACGTCGAGGATCATCACCCCGATCCCGGAGAGGAACTCGGCGACGCCGAGCATCGCCAGCACCGTCGCGTGCGAGCCGGAGGCGGCGGGGACGAGGAGGAGCGGCGCCGGCGCCAGGACGAAGGAGAGGATCAGGGCGTTGCCGAGCCCGAGGCGACGGCTGAAGCGCCCGGTCACCAGGGTGCCGAGGACGCTGCCGAGGGCGCCGATCGCGAGCACCAGGCCGAACGCGCCGGCGCTGATCCCGAGAGTGCGCACCGCGAAGACGACGAGCAGGGCCCAGAAGGCGGCGTTGAAGAAGTTGAGCGTCGCCGTCGCCGCCAGCGAGGCGCGCATCAGCGGAGTGCGGAGGATGAACCGCACCCCCTCCCAGATGCGGCCGCCGCCGGTCTCGTCGACGGGCGCCTCCTGGGCCGGCGCGCGGTGCAGGAAAAGCGCCGAGGCGACGAACGAGACCGCGTCGGCGAGCAGCGCGAAGGGCGCGGTGAAGAGCTGGACGAGAATCCCCGCCAGGCCGCTGCCGCCGACGAAGGAGACGGCCCGGCTGCCGTTCAGCAGAGCGCTGCCGTCGATGTACTCGTCGCGGTCGACGAGCGAGACGAAGACCGTGTAGTAGGCGACGTCGGCGAGCACGGTCAGCGTCCCGAAGAGGACCGCGACGACGTAGAGCTGACCGAGCGTGAGCAGGTCGAAGGCGGCCGCCGCGGGCAGGCTGGCGAGCAGGGCGGCGCGGCCGAGATCGGCGGCGATCATCAGCGCTCGGCGGTTGGGGAAGCGGTCGGCCCAGGCGCCGAAATGGATCGAGAAGAAGAGGTTCGGCGCCATCGTCACCGCGCCCAGCACCGCCACCTGGGTGGCGCTCGCGTCAAGCGCCAGCACCGCCAGCAGCGGGATCCCCAGCAACGAGACCTGGTCGCCGAAGAACGAGATCGTCTGGCCGATCCAGAAGTTGCGGAAGTGCGCGTTGCGGCGCAGCAGCGGCGGTATCCGCGCTCGGCGCACCGCTATGCCTCCGTGCCCCGATCCGGCGGCGGAGCCTCCTCGGCGATCGGAAAGACCAGCTGGATCAGGTTGACCGGCCGGGCGCCGGCCGGCCGCTTCCCGGGGTCCTCGAGCCGGTCGAGGAAGCGATCGAGCAGCGCGGTGATCCGCGCGTCGAGCTCCTGCAGCTCCTCCGGGGTCGCGTAGAGCACCCGGTCGCCGATGTCGGAGACGTCGGCCCACTCGCGGGGTTCGCCGTGGCGACGCCCGAGCCATTCGATCGCCTGCTCGAAGTAGCGCTCGACGACGACCCGCGAGAGCATCGCGGTCGCCTCGCGGCGGTCGACGTCGTCGCCCGCCGGGGACCAGCTGGTCAGCGGCGCGGTGGCCCGCCAGGGCCGCTGGCGACCCCGGCCGCCGCCGGCCTCCTCGACCAGCCCGTACTTGGCGAGCTGGCGCAGGTGGAACGAGCAGCTGGCCGGGCTCTCGTCGATCCGCGCCGCCGCCTCGGTCGCGGTCAGCGGTCCGGAGCGTCGCAGCAGGCCGAGCAGTTCGAGTCGAATCGGATGCGCGACCGCGCGCAGCGCCCGCGGGTCGGTCAGCTCGATCGTGCGGCTCTCGGTCTCTGGCATCTGTCGAAAGGTAGCTTTTGAAAGAACCCTTTTCAAGGTTCTCGGGGCAGCGGGAAGCGGCCCCCCGGATGCCGCGTTTGCGCGCGGTTTAGGCCTTGGGCAGGCCGGCCGAGATCGCGTTCGGCTGCAGCTGCTGGTGGATGAAGCGGACCACCGCGGCGCCCTCGCCGATCGCCGTCGCGCAGCGCTTGATCGAACCCGAGCGGACGTCCCCCGCCGCGTACACGCCGGGGACGCTGGTCTCGAACAGGCCGGCGGCGCCCGCCTCCTCGCCGGTGAGGACGAAGCCCTTCGCGTCGCGGGCGATGCACTCGCCGAGCCACTCGGTGCACGGCGCGGCGCCGAGGAAGAGGAAGAGGAAGGAGAGCGGCAGCTCCTCGCCGTCGGTCAGCGTCACCGCCCGCAGCTGGCCGTTCTCGCCGTGCAGTTCGGCGACTTCGCTGCGGTCGCGGACGGCGACGCCGTAGCGCTCGAGCTCCTCGATCAGGTAGCTCGACATCGTCTCGGCGAGGTCGGCGCGGCGGTGAAGGAGGGTGACGAGGGCGCCGCCGCGGGCCAGCCAGACCGCCGCCTGGCCGGCCGAGTTGCCGCCGCCGACGACCCCGACCCGCGAGCCGCCGCAGAGCTGTGCCTCCGGCGGTCCGGCCGCGTAGAAGACGCAGAGGCCCTCGTACTCCTCGAGCCCGGCGACCGGCAGCCGCCGGTATTCGGCCCCGGTCGCGATCAGCACCGCCCTGGCCGCCACCTCGACCTCGCCGTCGAGCCGGACCCGGTGGAGGTCCTCGCCGGGCTCGAGCGAGAGCGCCCGGTAGGGGGTGGCGGTGCGGGCGCGGAACTTGCGCGCCTGGGTGACGGCGCGGCTGGTCAGTTCGGAGCCGCTGATCCCGGCCGGGAAGCCGAGGTAGTTCTCGATCCGGCGCGAGGTCCCCGCTTGGCCGCCGAGCACGGTGCTCTCGACCAGCAGCGTCTCGAGCCCCTCCGAGGCGCCGTAGACGGCGGCGCCGAGCCCGGCCGGGCCGCCGCCGAGCACCAGCAGGTCGACCTGCTGGCGAGGCTGCAGCTCGAGCCCGATCCCGAGCGAGCGCGAGAGCTCGCCGTTGCTCGGCGCCCGCAGCTCGGTCCCGCCCGGCAGCCGCACCAGCGGCAGCTCCGTCGCGCTCAGCGCGGCGAGCAGCGCGACCGCCTCGGCGTCTTCGGCCGGGTCGCGCCAGGAGTAGGGGAGGCGCATGCGTTTGGCGAATTCGACCGTCTCCCGGGTCCGCTGCGACTCGCGCGGGCCGACGATCTCGATCCCGATTCCCTGCCGCTGCTGCAGCAGTTCGCGCCGCTGCACGAAGGCCGCCAGCAGCGTTTCCGAGAGCGAGCTGTCGTCGAACAGCAGCTGCCGCAGGTCGTCGCGCTCGACCGCGATGTAGCGGAGCGGCTCGGCGGCGACGGCGGTGAGGAAGACGGTCTGCCCGGTCAGCAGGTTCATCTCGCCGAGGAAGCCCGAGGCGCCGTGGCGGATGATCTCGTTGCCGGCCGAGTCGAGGACCGAGACCTCGCCCTCGAGGATCGCGATGAAGGGGTAGCTGGCGTCGCCGGGCTCGAACAGCTTCTCGCCGGCCGGGGCGGTCCGCTCCTCGCCGTGGTCGCGCAGCGTCCGCAGCTGGGACTCGTCGAGGACGCGACTCGCGGGAGTAGCCACCGCGCCTAGAGTACCGAGCAGCGTTGGCCAGTCAGAGACGATTGATGGAGGACCAGATGCCGGACAGCTACACCCACAGGAACCTAGGCGAGGTGAAGGACATGGCGCCCGAGTTCGGCTACGGCGAGCTCGGCGAGGCCCGCTTCGCCCGCGAGGCGCTCGACGCCGAGCGGACCGGCGTCAGCCACCTGAAGCTGAAGCCCGGCAAGCGGATGCCGTTCGGCCACAAGCACGACGAGGCCGAGGAGGTCTACATCGTGATCGCCGGCTCGGGCCGGATCAAACTCGACGACGAGATCGTCGAAGTGGTCGAGCTCGACGCGATCCGGATCGCCCCGCAGGTCGCCCGCGGGATCGAGGGCGGTCCGGAGGGGATCGAGGTGCTGATGGTCGGCCAGCACCACGCCAACGACGGCGAACTGCTGAACGGCTGGTGGCAGGACTGATGGCGGCGGTCGAGGCCAACGGCGTCGAGGGGATGCGCGAGCTGGTCGGCAAGGAGATCGGCCCCAGTGAGTGGCGGACGATCAGCCAGGCCGAGATCGACGCCTTCGCCGAGCTCTCCGGCGACCACCAGTGGATCCACGTCGACGTCGAGCGGGCCAAGGAGGAGAGCCCCTTCGGCACGACGATCGCCCACGGCAACCTCACCGTCGCCACCGTCGACGGCTTCCGCCACGAGCTGCTGAAACCGACCGGCTTCGCCCTCGGCGTCAACTACGGCTGGAACAGGATCCGCTTCCCGGCCCCGGTCCCGGCCGGCTCGCGGATCCGCGCCCGCCTGGAGATCGCCGAGCTGGAGGAGATCGGCGGCGGCTGGCTGCAGATGATCACCCGCTTCACGATCGAGGTCGAGGGCGGCGAGAAGCCCTGCTTCGTCGGCGACTCGGTGACCCGCCTGATGGCGCCGGCCGACTGAGCTGGGGTCGCCCGCCCGGTCGCAGCCGGGCTATTTGACGACCAGCGTGCCTTCCATGCCGGCCTGGCGGTGGCCGGGGACCGAGCAGTAGAAGGTGTAGGTGCCGGGTTCGAGGTCGGCCGTGGCCGAGGCGGAGCCTTCGCTGACGATTTCGGTCTGGGCGATCGTCTTGCCGGCCGAGTCTTCGATCGAGACGTCGTGCGGGACCGAGGACTGGTTGGTGAAGTCGATCGTGTCTTCGCCGGCCTTCGCCGTCACTTCCTGCTGTTCGTAGGCGAGCTGGCCTTCGGGGTTGGCTTCGATCGCGATCGCCTTCGCCGTTCCCGCGGTGCCGCCTTCGGCTTCCGCTTCGCCCTCTGCGGCCGCGCCTCCTTCGCCGCCGGCTTCGCTTTCCGCCGCGGCGCCGCCGGTTTCTTCCGCCGTCACCGAGGTGGTGTCGCCACCACCGCCGCCGCAGGCGGCGAGGGTGAGAGCGGCGAGGATCAGGGCTAGGGCGGCGGCTGTCTTCTTCATCGCAATTTCCTTTCGAGGAGACGGACGCGGTGGTGGACCCGGGATCGAACTGGGTACGGCGGTGGCCCGCCGTGGGTTCACTCTCCCACGAAAACCGGCTTCTCGCCGCCGAAGAAGGCGGTGACGCCGTTGCGCAGGTCGCTGGTCGCCATCGAGTCGGCGATCCCGTGGCGCTCGAGCTGCAGGTGCTCGGTCAGGGTGTGCTCGATGCTGGTCCCGACCAGCAGCTTCGCCATCCGCGCGTAGTGCGGGGCCAGCTTCGCCAGCTGCTCGGCCTTCGCCCGCGCGCGGTCCGCCAGCTCGTCGGCGGGCGCCACCTCGCTGACGATCCCCTCCTCGAGCGCCGCCTGGGGGCTCATGTCGGGGTCCTCTAGCAGAATTTCCAGCGCCCGCGAGGGGCCGACCACGCGCGGCAGGAAGTAGGTCATGCCGCCGTCCGGCGAGGCGCCGATCCGCCCGTAGGCGGGGGCGAAGAAGGCCGCCTCGGAGGCGATCCGCAGGTCGCAGGCGAGGGCCAGCGAGAAGCCGGCCCCGGCGGCCGGCCCGTTGACCGCGGCGATCACCGGACAGGGGACCCGCCGCAGGTCGACGATCGCCTGGTGCAGGACCTCGGCGCCGCGGCGCACGCTCGAGGGCAGGTCGATCTCGTCGTCTTCGACCCCTCTGCGGAACCAGGTGACGTCGCCGCCGGCGCAGAAAGCGCGGCCGGCGCCGGTCACGATCAGGGCCCGGATCGGCGCCCGATCGGCGAGCCAGGAGAAGGCGATCGCCAGCTCGCCGATCATCTCCGGGCTCATCGCGTTGAAGGCGTCGGGGCGATCGAGCGTCAGCGTGCCGATCTCGCCCTCGATCTCGATCCGCAAGGTCTGCAGCTCCGGCGCTGCGCTGCCGCTCATCGTTCCCTCCCTGTTTGCGTCCTCCCGGCTGTCGGCCCGGTACGGCCGCAGCCTACCCTTTGACCTGTGCCGGAAGAGTCGAGAAACGGAGCGGAAGCGTCACCGGATAAGCCTGAGTCACGGGCGGAGCGGATCGCCCGCCAGCGCCGCGGCCTGCCCGATTCGCCCGGCGTCTACCTCTTCTACGGCCGCGACGACGAGCTGCTCTACGTCGGCAAGGCGCGCTCGATCCGCAAACGCGTCGCCAGCCACTTCTCCGGCGGCGAGCCGCGGCTGACCTCGCGGATCGAGCGGATCGAGACGCTGGTCACCTCGACCGAGGCCGAGGCCCTGCTGACCGAGCAGAGCTTCATCAAGCGCCACCGGCCGCGCTTCAACATCCGCCTGCGCGACGACAAGTCCTACCCCTACGTCGCGGTCAGCCTCGACGAGGAGTACCCGCGGGTCTACTTCACCCGCGAGAAACACCGCAGCAAGCGCGCCTACTTCGGCCCCTTCTCGAGCGCCAA
This sequence comes from Solirubrobacterales bacterium, assembly GCA_050251335.1. Lineage (GTDB taxonomy): Bacteria > Actinomycetota > Thermoleophilia > Solirubrobacterales > 70-9 > VAYN01. Next base: position 5,847 of record JBFWMZ010000035.1, on the reverse strand, counting down.
GCGGGTGCGCGAGACGCTCGACCTGCTCGGCAAGCTGTTCCAGTTCCGCACCTGCGAGGGCGCCGAGCCGGGCCGCCGCTCCGGCAGCCCCTGCCTCGACTACTACATCAAGCGTTGCGGGGCGCCCTGCGTCGGCTACGTCAGCCGCGAGGAGTACCGTCGCAACATCGACGCGATCGTCGACTTCCTCTCGGGTCGCTACCGCCAGGTCGAGCGGGAGGAGCAGCAGTCGATGGACGCCGCCTCGGCCAGCGAGGAATTCGAGCGGGCGGCGATCCACCGCGACCGGCTGAAAGCGATCCGCTCGCTGTTCGAGCGCCAGCGGGTGGCCAGCGAGTCGGTCGGGACCGCCGACCTGATCGGGGTCGCGGCCGAGGGCGCCGACGCCAACGCCCAGGTCTTCCAGGTCCGCGACGGGATCCTCGCCGAGCGCCAGAGCTTCTACCTCGAGAACGAGGGCGAGCGCGAGCTCTCCGAGGTCGCCGAGGAGTTCATCGGCCAGTACTACGCCGCCTCGCCGGCGATGCCGCGGCGGGTGATCGTCGGCCCCTACCTGCGCGAGCGCGCCGGGGTGATCGCCGAGGCGCTGAGCGAGCGCCGCGGCACCCCGGTCGAGGTCCGCGCCGCCGAGCGCGGCGACAACCGCCGCCTGCGCGAGCTGGCCGAGCGCAACGCCCAGCTCGCCCTCGACCAGGACCGGCTGCGGCGCGAGCACCGCCGCGCTCGCCGGGTCGAGTCGCTGACCTCGCTCGCCGAGGCGCTGGAGATGGACGAGCTGCCGGTGCGGATCGAGGGCTTCGACATCTCGACCATCGGCGGCGAGCACACCGTCGCCTCGATGGTCGTCTTCGAGGGCGGGGCGACGAAGAAGTCCGACTACCGGCGCTTCAAGGTCCGCGGCGACCTGCGCGGGGCGCGCAACGGCGACGGCGAGAACGGGTCCGGCGCCAACGGCGGCCCCGACGACTTCGCCTCGATGGAGGAGGTGCTGACCCGCCGCCTCAACCGCTACCTCGAACAGAACGACCTCTCACCGCACGACGGCAAGCGCGACGAGAGCTTCGCCTCGATCCCCTCGCTGATCCTGATCGACGGTGGCAAAGGGCAGCTGGGAGCGGGGATGCGGGCGCTGCAGCCGTTCGTCGAGCGCGGCGTCACCGTTGCCAGCCTCGCCAAGCGCGAGGAGGAGGTCTACGTCCCGGGCCGCTCCGAACCGCTCGAGCTGCCGCGCGAGTCGGAGGCCAATCGGCTCCTGCAGCGGGTCCGCGACGAGGCCCACCGGTTCGCGATCGAACACCACCGCGGCCGCCGCGACCGGGCGATGACCGGCTCGGTCCTCGACGAGCTGAAGGGGATCGGACCGGCCCGCAAGCGCGCCATCCTGCAGCACTTCGGCACGCCGGAGCGCTTCCTCGCCGCCTCGCGGGAGGAACTCGAGGCGGTCCCCGGTGTTCCGGGGAAGGTGGGACGCGAGATCCACGAGCAACTGCACAGGACCGGCTGATGACGAGCGTCGACGGCGATCGGCTGGAGGCGGGCGAGAGGGCGACCAGCAGCCAGCTGAAGGCGCTGGTGCTGATCACCGGCCACTCCGGCGCCGGCAAGTCGGAGGCGATCGCCGCCTTCGAGGACGGCGGCTACTTCTGCGTCGACAACTTGCCGCCGCGGATGATCGGCAGCCTCGGCGAGCTCTTCCGCCACGAGGGCTCGGCGGTCGAGTACGCCGCGGTCGTCTCCGACGTGCGCGGCGGCGACTACTTCGACGACCTGATCGCGGTGCTCGACGAGCTCGAGACCGACGGCCTGAAGCCGATGGTGCTCTTCCTCGAGACCGACGAGGAGACCCTGCTCGACCGCTACAAGGAGACCCGCCGCCGCCACCCGCTGGCGCCGGAGGGCCGGATCGTCGACGGCATCCGCGCCGAGCGCGAGCTGCTGGCGCCGCTGCGCGAGCGCGCCGACGTGGTGATGGACACCAGCGACCTGACCGGCGCCGAGCTGCGCCGTCGGATCACCGAAGAGATGCTCGGTCGCGAGGAGGACACGAAGCTGGCCCTGACCCTGCTCACCTTCGGCTTCAAGAACGGCCCGCCGCGCGACGCCGACCTGACCCTCGACGTCCGCTTCCTGCCCAACCCCCACTACGACCTCGAGCTGCGCCCGCAGACGGGCATGGACGAGGCGGTGCGGGCCTACGTCGAGTCAGGCACGCAGGCGGGCGAGTTCTACGGGCGGCTGCTGCCGCTGCTGGAGTTCCTGGTGCCGGCCTACGTGGCGGAGGGAAAGTCCCACCTGACGATCGCGATCGGGTGCACGGGGGGGAGGCACCGGTCGGTGACGGTGGCCGACCGGATCCGGCGGGATCTGGCTGATCGGGACGACGTGATCGTGAAAGTGAAACATCGGGACGTGGAGCTGGGCTGAGCTGGCTTCGGCGGTGCGGATTCGACGGGGCTTTCGGGGTGTCCCTCCCGGGAATTGAGTCGCTCGCGCTTCGCGCTCGCTCCAGATGATGCTGCGCCCCTATGGGGCGCAGGAACCGGATTGCATATCGCGGCCTTCGGCCAACATTCCCGGGAGGGACACCCCGAAATCCCCCACCGGAAGGCCACCCCGGCTCCAGATCCCCGCCCCGGCTCGAAGCTTCCAGCCCAAGTGGGGAGGGTCCCACCCCCCTCTTGTTGGAGCTTCTGAGGGTTCGGGCCGTTGATGTAGTTCGGCGAGGGTTCCGGGCGGGGGTGTCGGGGTCCCTCCGAACGTTTTGCGGCTGAGGCCCGGCGCTCGACCGGGCGCCAGCAGAATTCGCCCCACGCCGACAGGCCGAGAGAGGAGGGACCCCGACACCCCCGCCCCCGCACCGCCCCGAACCCTCACCCGTCCCAACACCCGGAACGAGCCCAGCAAGGGTCCCTCCATACAATCGCCCAGCCCTTGCCCTCTCCCGTCATCTCCGTCAGCGGCCTCGAAATGTCCTACGGCCGCACCCCCGCGGTCCGCGGCATCGACCTCACCGTCGAGCCCGGTGAGGTGTTCGCCTTCCTCGGCCCGAACGGAGCCGGGAAGACCACCACCGTCGAGATCCTCGAGGGCTACCGGAACCGCTCCGGCGGCCAGGTGGAGGTCCTCGGCGAGGACCCGCAGCGGGCCGGCCGCGAGTGGCGCGAGCGGATCGGGATCGTCCTCCAGAGCTCGCGGCTCGACCCCTACCTGACGGTGCGCGAGCAGCTCCAGCTGTTCGCCGGCTACTACCGCTCGCCGCTGCCGGTCGAGCAGGTGATCTCGCTGGTCGGCCTCGACGGCAAGGCCGACGAGCGGGCCCGCAAGCTGTCGGGCGGCCAGCAGCGCCGGCTCGACGTCGGCCTGGCGCTGATCGGCGACCCCGAGCTGCTCTTCCTCGACGAGCCGACCACCGGCTTCGACCCCTCGGCGCGGCGCCAGTTCTGGGAGGTGATCGCCGGCCTGCGCGAGCTCGGCAAGACCGTCTTCCTCACCACCCACTACATGGACGAGGCGCAGCGGCTCGCCGACCGGGTGACGATCATCGCCGCCGGGCGCATCGTCGCCCGCGGCACCCCGGCCGACCTCGGCGCCCGCGATTCCGGCGCGACGACGATCCGCTATCGGACCGAAGGGCGCGAGATCGAGGTCGAGACGACCGACCCGGTGAAGACCCTGCACGAGCTGACCGGCGCCGCGCTCGCCAGGGGGGAGGGCCTCGAGGGCCTGGAAGTGACTCGGCCCTCGCTCGAGGACGTCTACCTGGAGCTGACCGCCGCCGAGGCCGAGGACGCCGTCCCGGCCGAGCCCGCGGAGGCGCCCAAGTGAGGGGCCTGGCCCTCGTCGGCCATCAGTTCCGCTTCGACCAGAAGGCCTTCTGGCGCAACCCCGCCTCGGTCTTCTTCACCGTGATGTTCCCGGTGATCGTCTTCCTCATCCTGGCGATCGTCTTCGACGGGGAAACCGTCGACGTCCGCGGCGGGGTGAAGGCGACGACGTACTACGTGCCGGCGATCATGTCGCTCTCGGTGATCTCGGCGACGATGCAGGCGCTGGCGATGAGCCTGGTGATCGCCCGCGAAGACGGCCGCCTCAAGCGCGGCCGCGGCACGCCGATGCCGGCCTGGGTCTTCATCGCCGGGAGGATCGGCAACTCGATCGTCGTCGCCCTGATGATGCTCGCCCTGCTGGCCCTGATCGGCGGCCTGCTCTACGGCGTCGACTTCCCCTGGGACCGGCTGCCGGCGATCCTCCTGGCGCTGGTCGTCGGCGCCGCCTCCTTCTGCTGCCTGGGCATCGCGCTGACCGCGGCGATTCCCTCGCAGGACGCGGCGGCGCCGATCGTCAACGCGCTGCTCCTGCCGCTCTACTTCCTCTCCGGCGTCTTCATCCCCGAAGACCAGCTGCCGCACGGCGTCATCGTCTTCGCCGACCTCTTCCCGATCCGCCACTTCTTCGACGCCTTCCTCGACGCCTATGTCCCGGCCGGCGGCTCGGCGGTCTCCTGGGACAACCTCGCGGTGGTCGCGCTCTGGGGCCTCGCCGGCCTGCTGCTGGCGGTCCGCTACTTCCGCTGGACCCCCCGCTCGGGGTAGCCCGCGCACCCCGTCCGAACATTCGCCCAAACTGATTCGAGTAACCAGCCGACTTGCCGGGAGGACCGCCGTGTAGCTTCCAGGGTCCCGATGCTCCACCACGTCCTCCTTGAGGTCGGCGACCTCGAACGCAGTGCCTCGTTCTACGACTCGATGCTGGCCCCGCTGGGCTGGCGGCGTCACTACGAGGAGAACCAGACGGTCGGCTGGGGGATCGCCAAACCGGTCTTCTTCATCTCCGCCCACCACGATCCGAAGCCGGGGTTCGGGCTGCTCAGCTTCTCGGCGCTCGGGATCGTCGCGGTCAAGGCCGCCTGGGAGAATGGGCTCAAATCCGGCGGCTCCAACGTCAGCGAGCCCGGCGAACGCCGCTCCCCCGGATCCGGCTCCTACTCGGCCTTCCTCACCGACCCCGACGGCTACGAGATCGAGATCACGATCGGGTCGGACTGATAGACGAGGGTGAGCGGGGGCTCGTCCACGCGCCGACCGCCTAGGATCGGCGTTCCCCAGTCACCAACAGGATCACAACAGGAGGCTTCGAGAGTATGGCTGTGAAGGTCGGCATCAACGGTTTCGGGCGGATCGGGCGCAACGTCTACCGCGCGGCGCAGGCGGCGGGCGGGGGCGACCTCGAGTTCGTCGCCGTCAACGATCTGGTCGACGTGCCGACGATGGCCAACCTGCTCAAGTACGACTCGATCCTCGGGCGCTTCCCGGGCGAGGTCGCCGCCGCGGACGGCGGCATCGACGTCGACGGCAAGCAGCTCAAGGTGCTCTCCGAGCGCGATCCGGCGGCGCTGCCCTGGGGCGAGCTCGGGGTCGACGTGGTGATCGAGTCGACCGGCTTCTTCACCAAGCGCGAGGACGCCGCCAAGCACCTCGAGGCCGGCGCCAAGAAGGTGATCATCAGCGCTCCGGCGACCGAACCCGACGTCACCGTCGCGCTCGGCGTCAACTTCGAGGAGGCCTACGACCCCGACCGGCACCACGTCATCTCCAACGCCTCCTGCACGACCAACTGCCTGGCGCCGCTGGCGAAAGTGCTGCACGAGGCGTTCACGATCGAGCAGGGGCTGATGACCACGATCCACGCCTACACCGCCGACCAGCGCCTGCAGGACATGCCGCACAAGGACCCGCGCCGCTCGCGCGCCGCGGCGCTCAACCTGATCCCGACCACGACCGGCGCCGCCAAGGCGGTCGGCCTGGTGCTGCCGGAGCTGAACGGCAAGCTGAACGGCTTCTCGATGCG
>JBFWMZ010000034.1:0-35889 GCA_050251335.1 Solirubrobacterales bacterium | reverse complement strand
AGGAAGTCGCGGTAGGCCGCCAGCACCTCGGCGCCCTGCTCGACCGGCCAGAAGGTCGGGCCGCCGACGATCGTCCCGACCTCGTGGAGGCGGAAGACGAACGAGGTGACGACGCCGAAGTTGCCGCCGCCGCCGCGGATCGCCCAGAACAGGTCCGGGTTCTCGTCGGCCGCCGCGCGGACCCGCTCGCCGCTCGCCAGCACGACCTCGGCCTCGATCAGGTTGTCGATCGAGAGGCCGCATTTGCGGGTCAGGTGGCCGATGCCGCCGCCGAGGGTGAGGCCGCCAACCCCGGTGGTGGAGATGATTCCGCTCGGCGTCGCCAGGCCATGCTCGCCGGTCGCGGCGTCGACTTCGCCCCAGAGGCAGCCGCCGCCGACCCGCACGGTGCGGGCGCCGGGGTCGACCTCGATCTGCTTCAGCCTCGAGAGGTCGAGGACAACGCCGTCGTCGCAGGTGCCGAGGCCGGCGCCGTTGTGGCCACCGCCGCGGACCGCCAGCAGCAGCTCGTGGGCGGCGGCGAAGGAGACGACCTTGGCGACGTCCTCGGCGTCGTTCGGGGTGGCGATCAGCGATGGACGCCGATCGATCATCGCGTTGTAGACGGCGCGGGTCTCCTCGTAGCTCGGGTCGTCGGGGCCGGTGAAGCTGCCGGCGAAGCCGGGGATCTCGGTGCGGGCGCTCTGCATCAGGGCGGCAGGGGCGTTCACTGTTGAACCTCCTGGTTCTGATCGACTTGTCTCGGTCGACCGTAGAAATTCCGCCGGCCCCTGTCATGACCTGATCTGACCCACTTTTCGTGTCGCTCGTCGGTGCGAATTCGAGCCGCACTAGTCAAGGCTGACTATGTTCTCTGCATGGACGCCGAGAACCCGGACATCCCGGGCTCGCTCCGGTCGACCTCCGGTTCTCCCTTCGTCGGGCGCGCCGCGGAGCTCGAGAAGCTGCGGACCCTGATGCCCCGGGTCGGAGGCGAGGGACACCGGGTGGGCCTGATCGCCGGCGAGCCGGGCGTCGGCAAGAGCCGCCTGGTGCGCGAGTTCGCGGTCGAGGCCGCGGCCGACGGCGCGCTCGTCCTCTACGGCTCCTGCGACGCGGCGGTGAGCACCCCGTACGGGCCCTTCGTCGAGGCGCTCGACCACCTGTTGCGGGTCACCGACGTCGGCGAGCTGCGGACGGCGCTCGGCGCAGGGGGCGGCGAGATCACCCGGCTCGTCCCCGAGCTCCCGGCCCTGGTCGGCGATCTGACCGCCCCCGTCGCCGCCGATCCCGACACCGAGCGCCACCGCCTCCACATGGCGGTCGCGGAGCTGCTCGCCAACGTCAGCCGGGTGAGGCCGATCCTGCTCGTCGTCGAGGACGGCCACTGGGCCGACGCGCCGACGCTGCTGTTGATCCGCCACCTCGCCCGCTCCGCCCGGGATGCGCGCCTGATGCTGCTGGTGACCTTCCGCGACACCGAGACCGAGATGGCTCCTGAGCTGGCGGAGACGCTTGCCGACCTGCGGCGCTCCGAGAACGTCCTGCGGATGCGCCTCCCCGGCCTCACCGGGGCGGAGATCTCCGACCTGGTAAGCCGTGCCGCCGGCGGCCCCGGCGGCCCCGACCCCGAGCTCCGCGAGCTTGCCGCCGCGATCCACGATCTCACCGGCGGCAACGCCTTTCTCGTCTGCGAGCTCTGGCGGGACCTGGCCGAGACGGGGGCCGTCGAGGCCGCCTCCGGGCGCGTGAAGCTGACCGCCCCGCTTTCGGAGCTGGGGACTCCCGACAGCGTCCGCGAGGTCGTCAGCCAGCGGCTCGCGCGCCTGCCGCCGCAGACCACCGAGCTGCTCGAGCTCGCCGCCGTCGCCGGACCGGAATTCGACCTCGAGCCGATTCGCCAGGCGGCGGGCCTGGCCGAGCCGGAGCTGATCGGCGCCCTCGAGCAGGCGATCGGCAGCGGCATGATCGAGGAGCTCCCCTCGCGCCGGCTCGCCTTTCGCTTCACCCATGAGCTGGTGCGGCGAGCCCTCTACGATCGCCTCTCGCGGGTGCGAGGAGCCGAACTGCACCTGCGGGTCGGGGAGGCGCTCGAGAGCTCGGGCCGCATCTCCGGGCGCTCGCTGGTCGACCTCGCCCACCACTTCGCCGCCGCGGCCCAGCTCGGCGGCGCCGGGCGCGCGATCGACTACAACCTCCGCGCGGCGCGAGCGGCGAGCGGCGCCCTCGCCTTCGCCGAAGCGGCGGCTCGGCTGCGCACGGCAATCGAGCTCGGGATCGAAGACGAGTCCGAGCGCGGCGCGGTCCTGCTCGAGCTCGGCGCCGCCAGCCACCGGGCCGGCAAGGCGATCGAGGCCCAGCGGGCGCTCGCCGCCGCGGCTCAGATCGGCCGCGACCTCGGCGACCCGTCGCTGCTCGGGTGGGCCGCGATCGGCTACGAGGAAGCCTGCTGGCGTCCGGCTCTCGCAAACGACGAGGCGGTGGTGATGCTCGAAGAGGCGCTGGCGGCGGTCGACGACGCCGGGGAGGGGTACGAAGAGCTGCGAATCGGCCTGCTGGCCGGGCTCGCCCGAGCGGTGGGTCTGCAGGGCGACGCCGAACGCGGCGCGCTGGTCCGCGACAACGGCGTCGCGCTGGCGCGGGAGATCGGCGACCGCCGCGGCCTCGCAAAGGTGCTGGTCGGCTCCTACTGGTCCCGCGGGGCGACGCCGCTCGAGGAGATCCTGGCGATGCTGACCGAGGCGCGCGACCTCGCCTCAGAGCTCGGTGACGCCGAGGCCCATGCCGAAGCGCTCGCCTGGCGGGTGCCGACCTTCGTCGCCCTATCGGACCTCGAGGCGGCGCGGGCGGAGGTCGCGATCCTGCTCGAGATCGCCGACCGCAGGGCGCAGCCGTTCATGAGCCACGTGGCCGAGCACTACGGCGCCGCGATCGCGCTCGGCGACGGGGACCTCGCCGAAGCCGAGCGGCGGGCGATCCGCTCCAACGAGTGGAGCCGGCTGCTGTCCGGGCGCGATGCCTCGGGCACCTTCGGCATCCAGATGTTCGGCATCCGGCGCGAGCAGGGGCGGCTCGCCGAGCTGGCGCCGGCGGTTCGGATCCTCGCCGGCAACCCCGACCGTCAGGGCCCCTGGCAGCCCGGGCTGGTCGCGGTGCTGGCCGAGCTCGGGATGGAGGCCGAGGCGCGGCAGGAGCTGGCGAAGCTCGCCGCCGAAGGGATCGACGGCTTCCGGGCATCGCTGTGGCTGGGAACGCTGGTCTACCTGACCGATGCCGCGGCGGCGCTCGGCGACGAGGCGATGGCAGCGCTGCTCTACCCCGAGCTCGAGCCATTCGCAGGGGAAAACGTGATGATCGGCCATCTCGTCGCCTGCTACGGCGCGGCCGACCGCTACCTGGGAATGCTGGCGGCGACGCTCGGCGAAGCGGCGCTGGCCGAACGGCACTTCGAGCGGGCACTCGAGCAGAACCGGGAGATGGAGGCGCGGACCTGGCTCGCCCACACCGCCTACGAGTACGGACGCTTCCTGCGCGGGCGGGGCGCCGGGGTCGGGGCCCAGGCGGATGCGCTGCTCGGCGAGGCCGCGACCCTGGCCGAGGCCATCGGCATGGCCGGGCTGCTGGCGAGGATCGGCTCGCTGGGGGTGCCGCGGCCGGTCGCCGGGCTGCCCGGCGGCCTCTCGCCGCGCGAGGCCCAGATCCTGGCGCTGGTGGCGAGGGGATTGAGCAATCGCGAGATCGGCGTCGAGCTGTCGATCAGCGAACACACCGCCGCCAACCACATCCGCAACATCCTGCGGAAGACCGATTGCGCGAACCGCACCGAGGCCGCCTCCTTCGCCCACCGGCACGGAATAGTTGCCCAATCGGGCTGAAACACCGCTACGATCGTCGCGATGGCTCTGTACATGATCGAGCGGAGCTTTGCCGAGCAGCTGGACCTGACCGAGGGCGACGTCGAGCTGATCGAGGAGGTCAACGGCGACGAGGGGGTCCGCTGGCTCTTCTCCTTCCTCAGCGCCGACCGGCGGCGCACCTACTGCCTCTACGAGGCGCCCTCGCCGGAGGCGATCCTGGCAGCGGCTCGCCGCGCCGATGTGCCGGCCGACGAGATCGTCGAGGTCAGCGCCGCGACGCCGCAGTTCTCCGGCCGTCTTCGCGACTGGGCCGACGCGGTCAGCTGATTCCGCCGGCCCGCCGGTCGAGGATCGAGTCGACCTCCTCGGGTGCGGCCCCCGCCGAGCTTTAGTGCGTCGGGGCCAGCTGTCCCGAGAGGCGCTCGTGGAGGCTCTCGCTGTGCTCGTTCAGGCCGGTGATCTCGACCTCGACCTCGTAGCGGCGGTAGTGCGATTCGATCGCGTCGATCGCGGCGATTGCCGAGGCGTCCCAAAGGTGGGCGCGGGAGAAGTCGATGATCACCTGGGGCGGGTCCTCGGCGTAGCGGAAGGCGTCGATCAGCTCCTGCTCGGAGGCGAAGAAGACCTCGCCGTGGACCGAGTAGAGGCAGTTGGACAGGTCCGGGTCCTCGACCCGGTCGACCTCGACGAGATGGGCGACGCGGCGGGCGAAGAGGAGCGCCGCGACGACGACCCCGGCACCGACGCCAATCGAGAGGTTCCCGGTGGCGACGGTGAGCACGACGGTGACCACCATCACCGCGGTCTCGCTGCGCGGCAAGCGCTTCAGGTGCGCCGGCTTGACGCTTTCCCAGTCGAAGGTCGAGTAGGCGACGATGAACATCACCGCGACCAGGGCGGCCATCGGGATCTTCGAGACGACCGGGCTGAGCCCGACGACGAGGATCAGCAGGAAGACGCCGGCGAGGAAGGTCGACAGCCGGGTGCGGGCCCCGGCTTTGACGTTGATCATCGTCTGGCCGATCATCGCGCAGCCGCCCATCCCGCCGAAGATGCCGGTGACGAGGTTGGCGACGCCCTGGCCCCACGACTCGCGAGCCTTGTCCGAGCCGGTCTCGGTCAGTTCGTCGACCAGGCGCGCGGTCATCTGCGTCTCCAGCAGGCCGACGATCGCCATCGTCACCGCCGGCAGGGCGATGACCGCCAGGGTGTGGAGGCTGAGCGGGACGTCCGGCAGCCCGGGCAGCGGCAGCGAGTTCGGCAGCTCGCCTTTGTCGCCGACGGTCGGCACCGAGTCCATCCCGAACCCGACCGTGACGGCGGTGAGGACGACGATCGCGACGAGGGGGGCGGGAACTGCCCTGGTGAGCCGCGGGAAGAAGAGGATGATCGCGAGCCCGCCGGCAACCAGCGCATAGACGACGGCCGGGACCCCCTCGAGGTTCGGCCACTGGGCGACGAAGAGGAGGATGCCGAGGGCGTTGACGAACCCGACCGAGACCGAGCGCGGCACGTAGCGCATAAGTTTCGCGACCCCGAGCAGCCCGAGGGAGATCTGGACGACGCCGGCCAGCAGCACGGCCGCCACCAGGTAGTCGACCCCGTAGCGCTTCGACACGGATGCCAGCACCAGGGCGGTCGCACCGGTGGCGGCGGAGATCATCGCCGGGCGCCCGCCGACGAAGGCGATCGTCACCGCCATCGTGAAGGAGGCGAAGAGCCCGACGCGCGGGTCGACGCCGGCGATCACCGAGAACGAGATCGCCTCCGGGATCAGCGCCAGGCCGACGACCAGGCCGGCCAGGGCCTCGACCCGCAGCACCCTGGCCGGCGGAATCGGCAGGCCGTCTGGAAGCAGGGCAGCAAGGCTGGGCATCGGTCTCTTTCCTGGTTGAGGAGCCGTTCCTCAACGCTCGGCCGCCGGTTGCGGCTCTGGGAGGGATGCGCTCGAAGTTCTGAACCGATCGGCTGGCCAGGCGCCGCGCCGATCTCGCCGTCGGGTGCGGCGAGGGGGCAACCCTACAGCAACGTGAGGGTAGGGTGCCTGCAGGCCCTCGGCTTCCTCCCGGCTAAGGTAACCGGCGATGAGCGCGACGACTCTAGGCGGACGGACGGGAAGCGCGGAGCTGCTGCAGATCGGCGAGGTCGCCGAGGAGGTCGGGCTCTCGCTGCGGACCGTGCGCTACTACGAGGAGGTCGGCGTCCTCGCGGCGCCTGCCCGCACCGAGGGCGGCTTCCGCCTCTATGGGACAGACCACCTCGAGCAGCTGCGCCTGATCAAGCAGATGAAGCCGCTCGGGCTCTCGCTCGACGAGATGCGCGAACTGCTCCGGGCCCGGGAGACGCTGCGTGGCGCCGGGGGCGTCGACGAGCGAGCCAGGGCCCGCGCCAGGCTGGAGGGCTTCGCCGAGCTCGCCGGCGAGCGCTGCCGCGAGCTCCGCGGCCAGCTGCGCAGCGCCGAGCGGTTCGCAAGGCAGATCGGCAGCGAGGCCGAAGCCGAGGATTGAGCCGCCGCGCTCGCGCCTTCCCGCCGGCTCACGGGACCCGGATCGGCTGCGCGGGGCGCGGCTGCCAGCGCTCGTCGCGGCGGAGAACCTCGAGGTAGCTGTTGGCCAGGGGGGTGAAGCGGTCGCGGGTGTAGGCGGCGAGGTCGCGGCCGAGGGGCGGATCGAGGGGGAGGGCGACGGCGTCGAGGCTGCTGGGCACCGCGTCGGCGGGGACGAGGGCGGGGCCGAGGCCGGCGGCGGCGAGGCGGGCGGCGGCCTCGACGTCGGCGGTCTGCAGGGCCGGGGTGGGGGTGAAGCCGGCCACCGAGCAGGCGAAGGAGACGAACTCGCTGAGGCCGTGCTTGGGCTCGAAGAGGACCCACTCGCGGTCGCGCAGGGCGTCGAGGGAGATCGGCTCGCCGCCGCTCCCGAGGGGGTCGGTGGGGGGCAGGATGACGACGAATTCCTCCCAGCCGAGGGCGATCGTCGGGCCCCGCCAGTTGAGCGGGCTGGGGCCGACGGCGAGGTCGGCGAGGCCGTCGCGCACCCGCTCCTCGAGGATCGCGCGGTGGCCGAACTCGTGGAGGCGGACGGTCGCCTGGGGGTGCTGGGAGCGCCACTCGGTGATCGAGGCGGGCAGGATGCCGGAGGCGATCGAGCGGACGGTCGCGATCTCGAGTTCGCCGGAGCTGGCGGTGAGGATCGTCCGGGCGACCCCTTCGACGTTCTCGGCGGCGCGCACCGCGGCGCGGGCGTGGGGCTGGATCTGGCGGCCGAGGGCGGTGAGGCGGATGAAGCGGGGCGATCGCTCGATCAGGGTGCCGCCGAGGGTGTCCTCGAGGGCGCGGAGCTGCTGGGAGAGGGAGGGCTGGGCGATGTGGAGGCGCTCGGCGGCCTTGGTGATCGAGCCCTCGTCGACGATCGCGAGGAAGTAGCGGAGCTGCTTCAGGGTCATTCGGGGAGCAGCAGCATAGGGAAATCCTATGATGGCACAGCAATTTGGTCTTGGACTATGGGACCCCTGCCGATTTAGCGTGCGCCCAGCGCTGGCCGAGGGAGCTGGCGCCGCAACGACCGGAGAGGAGAGTGCATGGCCGACGACCTTGGGCGCTCGCTGCAGAACGCAGCGCTGCTGATCCTTGACCTGCAGAACGACGTGGTCCACGAGGACGGCGCCTTCGCCAGCGAGGAATCGATCCAGCACGCGCGGGACCAGGAAGTCGTCGAGCACGCCCGCGGCCTCGCCGAGGCCTGCCGCGCGGCCGGCGTCCCGGTGATCCACCTCTGGTACGCGGTCGACCCCGAGTGCCGGGTCCTCCCCAAGAACGCCGGGATCTTCAACGGGATCCGCGAAAGCGGCGCCTTCGTGCGCGGCAGCTGGGGCGCCGCCCCGGCCGCGGGGCTCGAGCCGGCCGACGGCGACTTCGTGGTCGAGCGGATGCGGGTCAGCGGCTGGCAGGACAGTCAGCTGGAGGCGATCCTGCGGGGCCTCGGGACCGAGACCATCGTCCTCTCGGGCGCCTGGACCAACATGTCGGTCGAGCACACCGCCCGGACCGGCGCCGACAAGGGCTTCGACGTGCTCCTCGCCGAGGACGCATGCTCATCGATGAACGCCGAGTGGCACCGGGCGGCGATCGGCTACGCGCTCGGCAACGTGGCGACGGTCGCCTCCTGCGACCAGATTCTCGACGCGCTGGCCGCGACGAGCGGGAGCGTCGACCGTGGCTGAGCCGGAGGCGGCGCTCGCGGTGGCGGCCCCGGCGGCGGGCGTCGGCCGGATGATCGACCTGACCGAGCCCTGGGCCCCCGACGCCTGGCCCTACCCCGGCCACCCCTCCTCGAGCGAGTCGATGATCCAGACGATGCCGGTCGATCGCATCAACTCGTGGCTGGTCGCGACCAGCATGCACACCGGAACCCACGTCGACGGTCCGCTGCACTGCGCGCCGCGCGGCTCGGACATGGCCTCGATCCCGCTCGACCGCCTGGTTCGCCCCGGCTACGTGGTCGACCTGCGCGAGGTCGTCTCCCCCTGGTACGTGCTGACCCCCGAGGACGTCGAGGCGGCCCTGCCGGGCCCGGTCTCGCCGGGCGACGCGCTGATGCTCCGCTACGGCTGGCAGCGCTTCAACAAGAACGGCGAGGAGCGGGACGCCGACACCTTCTTCAACCGCCACCCGGGCCCCGGCCGGGCGCTGGTCGAGTGGATGATCGAGAAGGACGTCGCCTGGATCGGCACCGACTCGCCTTCCTTCGAGCATCCGGCGAACATCAGCCTGCGCAAGCACCGGCCCGACCTGATCGAGGAGATGAGGGAGACGATCGGCGACGCCGAGCCCTTCGACGACTCGACCTGGATGATGGCCCACCGGCTGATGCTGGCCCGCGAGCAGCTGCACCTCGACCAGGGCGGCGGCGACCTCCACGAGGTCCCCGCCGAGCGGGTCACGCTCGGGATCTTCCCCTGGAAGTACCGCGGCGGCGAGGCCTCGATCTGTCGACTGGTCGCCTTCTGCTGAGGCGATGGAACCTCCCGAGCGAAAGGCAATTTGATGGGAAAGCTGGACGGAAAGGTGGCGCTGATCACCGGCGCGGCGCGCGGCCAGGGCCGCTCGCACGCCGTGCGCCTCGCCGAAGAGGGCGCCGACGTGATCGCGACCGACATCTGCGGGCCGATCGAGACGGCCTTCCCGACCGCGACCGCGGCCGACCTCGAGGAGACGGTCCGCCAGGTCGAGTCGACGGGGCGCCGGATCGTCGCCAAGGTCGCCGACGTCCGCGACTACGAGAAGCTCGAGGGGGCGGTCACCGAGGGCCTCGCCGAGCTCGGTCGCCTCGACGTCGTCGTCGCCAACGCCGGGATCGCCGACTGGTTTGAGCTGCACACCGCCGAGGGCATCTCCGAGGAGTCCTGGCAGACGATGATGGACGTCAACCTGACCGGGGTCTGGCACACCTGCAAGGCGACGATCCCCCACCTCGGCAGCGGCGCCTCGATCGTCATCACCAGCTCCGCCACCGGGCTCAAAGGGGTTGGCAACATCGCCCACTACGCCGCCTCCAAGCACGGCGTCGTCGGGTTGATGCGCAGCCTCTCGCAGGAGCTCGGGCCGCGGATGATCCGGGTCAACTGCATCAACCCCGGCCAGGTCGGCACCGACATGATCCTCAACCAGCCGACCTTCGACATCTTCTGCCCGCACCTCGACTCCCCGACCGAGGCGGACTTCAAGCAGTTCTCCGAAGCGACCTTCCTGCTGCCGATCCCGTGGCTGGAGCCGGCGGACATCTCCAACGCGGTCGCCTTCCTCGCCTCCGAGGAAGCGCGCTACATCACCGGAGTCGCGCTTCCGGTCGACGCCGGCTTCCTCGCCAAATAGGAGCCGGCCGGTGCCCGCGAGAACAGGATCAGCGCTCGCCCGCCGCGGCGCCGTCGAGCAGCTCGGCGGCGTGCAGCAGGTGAGCCCGCATCGCCGCGGCGGCGAGCTCGCCGTCGCGCCGCTGCAGCGCCTCGAGCACCGGCAGGTGGTCTTCGGAGAGCGCGACGAGGTCGGTCCCCGAGCGCTCGACCGTGATGTAGGTGCGGGCGTAGGGCTCGAGCAGCGTCCACTGGCGCTCCAGCGTCGCGTTGTCCGAGCCGCGGGCGACCGCCGCGTGGAAGCGCGCGTCGGCCTGGGCCTGGGCGTGCGGGTCGCGCCGGCGAGCCGCCTTCAGCATCGCCGCGTAGAGGCCCGCCAGCTCCTTCAGCTGCCTGTCGCTCATCCGCTCGGCGGCGAGCCGGGCGGCGAGCGCCTCGAGCTCGGCGCGCACCGGGAACGCCTCGAGCAGCTCGGCGGTCGAGAAGGTGCGGACCGAGCAGCCCCGGAACGGCTCGTAGACGACGCAGCCGACGTGCTCGAGGTCGCGCAGCGCCTCGCGGACGGAGGTCTGGGAGACCCCGAGCTCCTGGGCGATCCGGGTCTCGACCAGCCGCGACCCTGGCTCGTACTCGCCGGAGAGGATCCGGCCGAGGATCAGGTCCTTGATCTGCTCGCGCAGGACGTTGCGCTCCAGCGTCGCGTCGGAGGCGGGAGCGAGGCTGGGGGAGGGCGTTGCCATCGTCGTCGTAGGGTCTCGAGCCGCTCGGCCAAGGTAATCGATTGTTCGGTCAGGCAGTCCCGCGGGGTGTCCTCGGCCGGCCTTCCCGGCTCTGCCGCAATCGATTATCGATCACTTGCCGCTCCCGGTCGCCAGCTCTGGACCGGGATGCGGTGCGAAGGAAAAGGCGCGTCGCGGGAGGGCTCGCCCTTGTCGTCATGGACCGACCCGAGCGGGTCGGCCATTGCCCTGGGAAACAGAATAGGAGAGAGCCAATGAGGAGATTGTTCTTGGCCGTCGCGCTGACCGCGTCGGTGATCGGCCTGGCGGCGTGTGGAGGAGGCGGTAGCAGCAGCACCGCCAGCGACGCCGCCGAAACCACCGCCGAAACCACCGCCACCTCCGGCGACTCGTCGGAAGGCTCGACTCAGAACGTCGTCGCCGAAGCCGAAGCGGCCGTGGCGGAAGACCTGAAAGGGACCGACCGCCCGTTGCCCAAGTCCGGCCCGAAGGGCGTCACCGGGAAGAAGATCTACGCGATCCCCTGCAACGCGGCGGCCCCCGGCTGCGCGCTGACGATCGACGCCGTCGCCGAAGCGGCGAAGGAACTCGACTGGGACGTGACGATCGCCGACGGCCACGGCACCGCCGAGGGCGAGTCGGCGGCGATCGACGCGGCGATCGCCGCCAAGGCCGACGGGATCATCCTGATGGTCATCGACTGCGCCGAAGTGAAGCCGGCGCTGGAACGGGCGAAGGACGCCGGGATCAAGATCTTCGCGATCTCGAGCATCGACTGCGACGACCCCGAAGTGAACGCCGGGCCGCCGCTCTTCGACGGCTCCTTCGGCACCGAACCGGAATTCATCCAGTCGGTCTGGGACGCCGTCGCCGACTACGTGATCGCCGAAACGAACGGCGAAGCGAAGATCATCCTGCCGGTCGAGAAGCAGCCGGTGATCACCTACAAGTACGCAAAAGCGTTTGAAAAGGCGATCGAAAAATGCGATGGCTGCACCGTCTACACGACCCCCGTCACGCTCAACGACCTGACCACCAACAAGGTCGAATCGGTGGCGGCGGCGGCGCTGACCGCCCACCCCGACGCCAACGTGGTGGTCGCGCCCTACGACGCGATGATCCAGCTCGGCATCGGCGCCGCGGTGGAGGCGGCACGGAACAGCGGCCGTGAAATCCTCCTCACCGGTCTGGAGGGCCTGCCCGCCAACATCGAACTGATCGAAGAAGGCGTACAGGACATGGCACCCGGCTCGCAGCCGATCGCCTGGTGGGGCTGGGCAGCCGTCGATGGGCTCAACCGGGTCTTCGCCGGCGAGCCGCAGGTCGACCCTGGCTTCGGGCTGCAGGTCATCACCGAGGAACAGAACCTGCCGACCAAGACGCCGTACTACAACGGGAACGCCAAGTCGCAGGACTATCCCGAGAACTACCGGCGGATCTGGGGCATCGGCTGAGCGACGCCGGTCAAGCTCGATGACTCCGCAGGCACAACCGTCACTCAGCCCCGTTTCGCAAGGAACGGGGCTGAGTGTCAGCCACGTCTCGAAAACGTTCCCGGGCACGGTGGCGCTCGACGACGTCAGCTTCCGGGTCGCCCCGGGCGACATCCACGCGCTGCTCGGCGGCAACGGCTCGGGCAAGTCGACGCTGATCAAGATCCTCGCCGGCGTCTACTCGGCCGACCCCGGCGGCACGGTGCGGATCGGCGAGCAGGAGAAGGACGCGCAGAGCCTCGACGCCGAGTGGTCGCGGCTCGCCGGGATGTCGTTCGTCCACCAGGACCTCGGCCTCTTCGCCCCGCTCAGCGTCGGCGAGAACCTGTTCGCCGCGCAGCCCTACCCGCGCACCGGCGGCAAGATCAACTGGGGCCGGCTGCACCGTGAGGCGCAGGAAGTGCTCGACCGCCTCGAGATCGAGATCGAGGCCGAGACCGAGCTCGTCCGGTTGCGGCCCTCCGACCAGACGCTGGTCGCGATCGCCCGCGCGATGCGCGGCCGCGAGGAGTTCCACGGCGGCGTCCTGGTGCTCGACGAGCCGACCGCCCGGCTTCCCGCCGGCGAGGTCGACTTCGTGCTCGGGGCGCTGCGGCGCTACTCCGAGCAGGGGCAGACGATCCTCTTCGTCTCCCACCGCCTCGAAGAGGTGCTGAGCATCGCCGACGCGGTAACCGTGCTGCGCGACGGTCGGGTGATCGAGTCGCGCTCGGCGCAGGGGCTGACCCAGGACGACCTGGTCACGGCGATCGCCGGGCGGGCCCTGGCCAACGCCGAGCCGAGCGCCACCGGGACGAAGGGCGAGGGCGCGTTGCTCGAGGTCCGAAACCTCGCCGGCGGGCCGCTGCGCGAGATCAGCCTGGCGGTGGCGCCCGGCGAAGTCCTCGGCGTCGCCGGGGTGGTCGGGTCGGGGCGCACCAGCCTGCTCGAGATGGTCTTCGGGGCCCTGCCGCGCGAGCCCGGCACCGTTTTCCTCGCCGGCGAGCCGCTGCCGCCCAACGACATCCCGAAGGCGATCGAGCGCGGCCTCTGCTACGTGCCGGAGGACCGGGCCTCGCAGGCCGGGTTCATGGACCTGACCGTCGCCCAAAACCTTTCGGCCAGCGAGCCCTCCCGCTTCGGCGGCCGCTGGTGGCTTTCGGGCCGCCGCGAGCGGCGGGCCTCGCAGGAGGCGGTCGCGGCCTTCGGGGTCAGGACCGCCGGGGTCGAGGCGCCGCTGGCCTCGCTCTCGGGCGGCAACCAGCAGAAGGTGGTGGTCGCCCGGGCGATGGCTCGCAACCCGAAGCTGCTGCTGCTCGACGAGCCGACGCAGGGCGTCGACGTCGGCGCCCGGGCCGAAATCTACGGTCACATCGATCGCGCGATCACGGCGGGCAGCGCGGCGCTGCTGGTCAGTTCGGACTTCGACGAGCTGGTCCACCTCTCCCACCGGGTGATCGTGATCGCCGGCGGGCAAATCGTCGCCGAGTGCCGCCGCGGAGACTTCGACCAGCACTGGCTGACGGGACGTATCTATGGCACCTGAGGGACTGAAAGAGGGTTATTCGAGGATGAAAGAACAAGGAGGAGCAGTGGCGTCGCCGACCGTGGCGCAGCCGTCTGAGAAGGAGGGGGGACCGCGCTCGCCAGGCCAAATCTTGCTGGGCTGGGCGGAGCGCTACGCCCTGGTGATGGGCCTCGCCGCGCTGATCGTCTTCTTCGCCGTCTGGCCGAAGACGTCGGACACCTTCCTGACGACGATCAACATCCAGAACGTCCTCGCCACTCAGGCGGTGATCAGCATCGCCGCGATCGCCGTCCTGGTCCCACTGGTCTGCGGCGAGTTCGACATCTCGGTCGGCGCGGTGCTGGGGCTCTCGACCTACGCGGTCGCCTCGGCGCTGGAGCACAGCTTCCCGCTCATCCTGGGGATCCTGGTCGGGATCGCGATCACCGCGGTGATCGGCGCGGTGATCGGCTGGATCGTCGCCTACCTGAAAGCCAACTCGATCATCATCACGCTCGGCGCCGCGACCCTGGTGACGGGGCTCGTCTCGCTGTATAGCCACAACCAGTCGATCGTCGGCGTGCCGCAGCCGCTGGCCGAGTTCGGCGGCGGCCTGACGCTCGGGATCCCGCGGCCGACCTGGGTCCTGATCGTCGTCGCGCTGCTGGTCTGGTACATGCTGCGCTTCACGGTCTACGGCCGCCAGCTGCTGATGGTCGGCTCGAGCGCGCGGGCCGCGCAGCTGGTCGGGGTGCGGACCAAGCGGGTCGTCTTCACCGCCTTCCTGCTCTCGGCGACGCTGGCCGGAGTCGCCGGCGTGGTCGGACTGGCGCGGGCCGGCTCGGCGACCCCCGAAATCGGCCCGGGGTACACGCTGCCGGCCGTCGCCGCGGTCTTCCTCGGCTCGACGACGATTCGCCCGGGCCAGTTCAACGTGCCGGGGACGATCGTCGGCGTCTTCTTCGTCGCCGTCACGGTCAACGGCCTGACCCTGGCCGGGACGGCCGACTGGGTCGACCCGGTGTTCAACGGCGCCGCGGTGATCGTCGCGGTCAGCGTTTCGACCTTGCTGCTCAACCGTCGCGGTGGACGGGGAAGGGTCGCGGGGAGCTGAAGGCCCCGGACTGAATGGGACGACCGCCGCGGGCCCCGACAAAGACGCCCGCGGCGGCCGAATTACTACGGAGGAAATTATGAAGAAGAAAAACATGCGTGCATGGTTGGCATTGGCGCTCGCCGCCCTGGTCGCGGCGGCGCTGACCGCCTGCGGGGGCGGCGATTCGAGCAGCTCGAGCACCGTCTCGGAAACGAGCGGCTCCGAAGCCGCCGGCTCCACCGAAGCGGCGTCGGAACCCGCGTCGGAAGCGTCCGGCGACAGCGTCGTCGCCGAAGCGAAGGAAGCGGTCGCCCGCAACTTCGAAGGGACGGATCGCCCGCTGCCGAAGAGCGGGCCGAAGGCGCAGAAGGGCAAGTCGGTCTTCGCGATCCCCTGTCTCGCCGCGGCGCCCGGCTGCCAGATCCCGGTGGAAGCGTTCGCCGACGCCGGCAAAGCGCTCGGCTGGGACGTGACGATCGCCGACGGCAAGGGCACGCCGGCGGGCGAGTCGGCGGCGATCGACGCCGCCATCGCCGCCGACGCGGACGGCATCGCACTGATGGCGATCAGCTGCAGCGAAGTGCAGCCCGCCCTGAAGCGCGCCCACGACGCCGGGATCAAGATCTTCGAGATCAACGGCCTCGACTGCGACGACCCGGCGGTCGAAGCCGGGCCGGGGCTGTTCGACGGCGAGACCAACTTCGGCGAGATCGGGACGATCGCGGACTGGATCGAAGAATCGTGGTCGCAGGTCGCCAACTGGGTGATCGCCGAAACCAACGGCGAAGCGAAGGTCATCGAGCCGGTCTCGCTCAACCCCGAGATCAGCGCGATGGAGGCCCGCACCTTCGAGGGCGCGATGGAGAAATGCAGCGGCTGCGAGGTCTACCGTCTGCCCTTCACCCTCGCCGACCTCTCTGGCAACAAGCTGGAACAGAAGGTCGCGGCGGCGCTGACCGCCCACCCCGACGCCAACGTGGTCGTCGCGCCCTACGACGCGGCGCTCCTGCTCGGCATCTCGCAGGCGGTCGAGGCGGCACGCAACAGCGGCCGCGAACTGCTGCTGACCGGCTACGAGGGCCTGCCCGACACGATCCCGCTGATCGAAAACGGGGTCCAGTCGATGTCGGCGGGCGGGCAGCCGCCGAACTGGTGGGGATGGGCGGCGGCCGACGGCCTGAACCGGGTCTTCGCCGGGGCACCCCCTGTCGATCCCGGGTTCGGCCTGCAGTTCATCACCAAGGACAAAAACCTGCCGACCACGCCCTACTACAACGGCAACCAGAAGTCGCAGGGCTACGAAGACAACTACAAGCGGATCTGGGGCGTCGAGTAGACGCTCCCCGGTTCGAGGCACGGAAAAAGGAGGAAGCGATGGGACGGTGTGACGGCAAGGTGGCGTTCGTCAGCGGGGCGGCGCGCGGGCAGGGGCGCTCGCATGCCGTCACCCTGGCCCGCGAGGGGGCGGACGTGATCGCCTTCGACCTGGCCGGCCCGGTGGCGAGCGTCGAGCACTACGGGCCGGCCACGATGGAGGATCTGGAGGAGACGGCGCGACTGGTCGAAGCGGAGGGCCGTCGCGTCGTCTACCGCCAGGCCGACGTCCGCGACCGGGCGGCGGTCGAGGCGGTGGTCGCCGACGGCCTGGCGGAGCTCGGCCAGATCGACATCGTCCTCGGCAACGCCGGGATCACCACCGTCGGCCGCGCCTGGGAAATCACCCAGGAGTCCTGGCAGGAGATGATCGACATCAACCTGACCGGCGTCTGGAACACGGTCACCGCGGCGCTGCCCTCGATGATGGAGGCCGGCCGCGGCGGCTCGATCGTCCTCACCGGCTCGATCGCCGGGACGATGGGCCTGCCGGGGCTGCCCCACTACGTCGCCGCCAAGCACGGGGTCATCGGCCTGATGAAGGCGCTGGCCAACGAGCTGGCCGACTACGACATCAGGGTCAACGCGGTCAACCCGACGAACGTCGGCACCGACATGATCCTCAACGACGGCACCTTCCGGTACTTCCGTCCCGACCTCGAGAACCCCACCCAGGAGGACGCCAAGGAGGGGTTCATGTCGTTCAACCTGCTGAAGGTCCCGTGGGTCGAGCCGGAGGACGTCTCCAACGCGATTCTCTTCCTCGTCTCCGAGGAGGGGCGCTACACGACCGGGGTGGCGCTGCCCGTGGACTGCGGCACGACCGTCAAGTTCCCCAACTAGCGCGACGGCGATGAGGCTCGAGAACGAGTTCACCGTTCCCGCCCCGGTCGAGCGGGCCTGGGATGTCCTGCTCGACGTCGAGCGGGTGGCGCCGTGCCTGCCCGGCGCCACGCTCGAAGGGTCGAGCGGGGACCGGTTCGAGGGCAGCATGGCGGTGAAGATCGGGCCGCTGACCGCCAGCTACCGCGGCACGGTGCGGATCGAGGCCGCCGACGAGGCGGCTCGCCACGCGGTCCTGGTCGCCCAGGCGCGCGACGCGCGCGGCGACGGAACGGCGAGCGCGACGATCAGCACCGAGCTCGAGCCGCGCGGCGCCGAGACGCTGGTCAACGTCGTCACCGACGTCCAGATCAGCGGCCCCGCCGCCCAGTTCGGGCGCGGCGTGATGCAGGACGTCTCGGCCAAGGTGATGCGCCAGTTCGCCGCCCGCCTGGCCGCGGAGATGGAGCTCGAAAACGGCGTCGGCAGCGGCGCCCGGCCGGCGGCCCGGGGCGGCGCCTCCTCTGCCGCCTCCGCGCCAGGCCGGGCGCCCGCCGGCGCCCACGAGGAGACGCGGGTCGGGCCGCTGCCGCTCGGACCGGCCGGCGAGGCCGCCCTCGCCGCCGCCGCCGACGGGGCGCGGCGCGAGCCCCGCGCCGAGGATGTCCTCGACCTCGGCGGCGCCTCGCGCCAGGCGCTGCTGAAGCGGCTCGGCCCGGTGGCCGCCGCCCTGGTCCTGGTCGCGCTCGCATTCGCCTGGGGGAGGAGGACGCGGTGAGCGTCCTCGAGCGCGGGGCCGACGTCATCGGCTTCGACCGCGCGCCCTGCCTCGAGGTCGCGCGGGCGGGAGGCAAGGGCGCCTCGCTGGCGCGGATGACCGCGCTCGAGCTGCCGGTGCCGCCCGGCTTCGTCGTCGCCGCCTCCTGCCTCGCCGAGGCGCTGCCCGACGGCGGCGCCGCGCTGCGCGCCGAGCTGGTCGCCGCGGGCGGGAGCGAGGACTTCGCCGCGGCCGCCGAGCGCGCCCAGCGGCTGGTCCGCGAGCTGCGGTTCGCGGAGCGGCTGCGCGAGGAGATCGCCGCCGCCTACGCGGCGCTCGGGCGCGAAGAGGCGGTGGCGGTCCGCTCCAGCGCCTGCGCCGAGGACTCCGAGACCGCCAGCTTCGCCGGCCAGCAGGAGACCTACCTGCACGTGCGGGGGGTCGAGCCGGTGCTCGACCGGATCCGCGAGTGCTGGGCCTCGTTCTTCAGCGAGCGGGCGCTCTTCTACCGCGCCAGGATGGGCTCGCTCGAGGACCTGCGGATGGCGGTCGTCGTCCAGCGCATGGTCGACGCCGACGTCGCCGGCGTGCTCTTCACCGTCGACCCGACCAAGGGCCGGCGCGATCGGATGGTGGTCGAGTCGGTGTTCGGGCTCGGCGAGGCGCTGGTCTCCGGCGAGCTGACCCCGGACCGCTTCGTGCTGAGTAAGGACGGCCGGCTGAAGCGGACCCGGCTCGCCGCCCAGCCCTACGCGATCGTCCGCCACCCCGAGGGCGGCGTCCAGCGGCGGCAGCTGCCGCCCGAGCTCGGCGCCGCTCAGTCGCTCGACGAGGAGCAGCTGCGGGAGCTGGCGAGGATCGCGCGGGGCCTCGAGGACCGGCTCGAGCAGCCGCAGGACATCGAGTGGGCGATCGAGGCCGACGACCTCTTCGTCCTCCAGGCGAGGCCGGTGACGGCGTGAGCGGGGCGGGATGCTTCTCGGAGCTGCCGGTCGGGGTCAACTGGTGGTCGGCCCGCTTCCTGGTCGAGGGCGGCGGTGCCGCGGCGCTCGACCGAATCGCCGCGACGGGTCTCGAGGGCTACCAGCTCGGCAGCGTCCGCGAAATCAGCGCGACCCTCGACCCCGGCGAGCTGCGCGAGGTCCGCGAGCACGCGGCCGGGTCCTCGTTCTACCTGGAGGGCGGCCTGCCCTGCATCGACGCCAGCCGGCCCGATCCCGAGCTGCTGGCGAGCGGCGACGGCGACCTGCGGCGCGGCCTCGAAGCGCACCTGCGCGCGCTCGCGGCGGTGCTCGAGGGCAGCGACGCGATCCGCACCTCGATGGGCCTGCCGGGCGACCGCGCCGCGGCCGGCGCCGGTTGGGGGGCGCGCTGGGGTGAGATGGCGGCGGCGACGCGGCGGCTGCTGCGCGACGTCCTGCCGCTGCTCGAGGAGCTCGACCTGCGGATCGCGATCGAGAACCACGGCGACGGCCGCACCGCCGAGCTGGTCGAGCTGGTCGCGGGCGTCGACCCCGAGCGCTGCGGCATCTGCCTCGACACCGCCAACCTGGCGCTCAGCCTCGAGGACCCCGAGGAGGCGACCGCGCGGGTCGCCGGCCACGTCTTCGCGACCCACCTGAAGGACGGGGTGCTGGTCGACGACGGCGCCGGCGGGCTGACCCTCCACGCCCGCGCCTGCGGCGAGGGCGTATTCCCGCTCGCCGAGCTGATCGAGGCGCTGCGGGACGGTGGCGCCAGCCCCCGGACCCTGACCGTCGAGGACCACGACGGCCTCTTCCCGATCGCCTGCGGGGACCCGGAGTTCGTCCGCGGCCTGGCGCCCTCGGCGGCGGAGAGCGCGGCGATCGAGGAGCTGCGGAGCCGCTCGCAGCGGCTGATCGGGACCGGCGAGCTGCCCTCGGTCGAGGCGCTCGAGGCCGATCCGTGGCAGCTCCAGGGCCCGCAGCGGATGGCCCGCGCCGCCGAGTTCGTTCGCGCCGCCACGGGCCGCGACGAGGCGCTCCGCCGCGGGACCGACCGTCCAGGGGGAGGCACCCGATGACCAACTGCGACCTCAAATCATCGATGATCAATCACCGTTCGGCGGGGGCGCGACGCGCCGGCCGGCATCGGAAGGAGAGGTGAAGTCCGCAATGGAGACGACGCACAGCGAGGCGGTCCTGAGCACGAACCTGGGTTCGGAGGACTTCCCGATCGAATGGCTGGAGGGTGAGAAGGAGCTCTTCTGGATCTACGACGACCTCCACTGCCCGAACCCGATCTCGCCGCTGTTCTTCGACATCGGCGGCTGGTGGCTCAGCTGCGACCACATGTTCCGCCGCTTCGGCACCCCGTTCGCCTGCGACTGGGTGGCGAAGGAGATCAACGGCTACCTCTACACCGCCGCGATCCCGGCCCGCGGCGAGCTGCGGGCCGAGGCGACCGAGTTCGAGGCGCGCTACGTGCCGCGCGTACCCCGAGTTCCCGGCTACGCCGAGCGGATCGGCGAGTACATGGGCTGGGTCCTGCCCCACTACGCCGAGAACTTCCTCGACTGGTGGCGCGAGCGCCTGCGGCCCGACCTCGACCGCGATTTCGCCCGGCTCGACGCGGTCGACATGGACGCCGCCTCGCTGCTCGACCTGGCGGTCCTGCTCGAGGACGCGATCGACGTCCACGACCGCGCCTGGAAGGTCCACTGGATGCTGAACTTCGCCCAGTTCTCCTCGACCCAGGCGCTGAACGCGACGATCGAAGCGGTCCACGGCTCGCCCGATCCGGGCCTGATGGGCAGGCTGCAGGCCTCGCTCGAGGACCGCAACTGGGACTCGATCGAGGACCTCTGGAAGATGAAGGAGGAGATCGCCGCCGACCCGGAGCTGCGTGCCGCCTTCGAGAGCGGCGAGCCCGCGGCCGGGGTGATCGCGGCGCTCGAGCGGAGCGAGTCGGGACGGCGCTTCCTCGCCGACCGCCTGAGCGCCCACCAGCAGACCTACGGCTACAAGGCGATCTGGTCGCATGAGTTCGCCTTCAAGACCTGGGTCGAGGACCCGGCGCCGATCGTCGAGGCGCTGCGCGGCTACCTGGCGACCGACTACGACTACCCCTCGAACATCGCCGCCGTCGCCGCCGACCTCGAGAAGGCGAAGGCGGAAGTGATGGAGGGGGTCGAGGGCGAGGACCGCGAGAAGCTGCAGCGGGCGCTCGACCTCTCGCTGGGGATGAACCCGCTGACCCCCGACCACCACTTCTACATCGACCAGGGGACCAACGCGCGGCTGCGCCTGGTCGTCATCGCGATCGGTCGCAAGCTGGTCGAGGCCGGGCTGCTGGAGGACGCCGAGGACGTGGTCTTCCTCCACTACAACGAGCTGCGGATGCTGATGGCCGACGGCGGCGCCCTCGACGCGCGCGAGCTCGTATCCGACCGCCGCGACGCGCACGAAGACGCCTACGAGCGCGGCCGCCCGCCCTCGTGGGTCGGCACCGCGACCGAGGAGGCGCTCGCCTTCCCCTACAACGCCCTCTGGGGCTTCCCGGAGAAGTACTACGCCGGCGAGCCGGAGACGAGCGCCGAAGTGCTGGGGACCGCCGCCTCGCCCGGGGTGGTCGAGGGGACGGCGCGCTGCGTCGCCTCGCTCGACGAGTTCGACCAGGTGCAGGACGGCGAGATCCTCGTCTGCCGGATGACCAACCCGGCCTGGGTGGTGCTGTTCACGAAGATCAGCGGCCTGGTCACCGAGGCGGGCGGGACCGTCTCCCACCCGGCGGTGGTCGCCCGCGAGTTCGGGATCCCCGCCGTGGTCGGCGCGACGACCGCGGGCGAGCGGATCTCGACCGGCGACCGGATCCGGGTCAACGGCACCAGCGGAGTGGTCGAAGTCCTCTCGTGACCGAGTGGCTGCGACCAGAATCCGTCGCCGAGGCGGTGGAGCTCCGCGCCGAGCACGGCGACGGCGCCCACGTCCTGGCCGGGGGGACGTTTCTCGGCGTCCTCCTCAACCAGGGCTTCGTCGAGCCGGAGCGGCTGCTGTCGCTGTCGCGGGTGGACGAGCTGCGCGAGCTCTCGTCCACCCCAGAGCGGCTGCGCCTGGGCGCGATGGTCACCCACCGCCGGGTCGAACGCGACCCGGCGACCGAGGGCTGGCCGGCGCTGCGGCGGGCCTTCGGCCTGGTCGCCAGCCAGCGGGTCCGCAACCAGGCGACGGTCGGCGGCGTCCTCGCCGACGCCGACTACGCCTCCGACCCGCCGGCGATGCTGGCGGCGCTCGGCGCGACGGTCGAGCTGCGCTCGCCGCGGCGGGCGCGCGAGGTGAGCGTCGAGGAGCTGATCCTCGACCACTACGAGACCTGCATCGCGGCGGACGAGCTGCTGGTCGGGGTGACCGTCCCGGCCCAGCCGGAGCGGGCCGCCTACCGCAAGTTCCGCTCTCGCTCCAGCGAGGACCGGCCCTGCGTCGCGGTCGCCGCGACCAGGGCCGAGGGGGCGCTGAGGGTGGTGGTCGGCGGGGTCGCCTCGCGGCCCCAGCACTTCCCCGACGCCTGCGAGCTGGCCGCCGGCGCCGACCTCGACGAGCCGCTCGCGCGCCGGATCGGCGAGCTCTACGCCGAGCGGATCGACCCGATCTCCGACGGCCGCGGCTCCGGCGCCTACCGGCGCCGGGTGATCGCCGTCGAGGTGCGGCGGGCGATCCTGGAGCTGGCCGGGTGAGCGACCCGCGGGTCAGCGGCGCCCAGCGCTACTCGGTCGAAGTCGAGCGGCCGGGGATGCTGCACGCCGCCTTCGTCCGCTCGCCGCACCCCCACGCCCGCGTCAGCGGGGTCGACGCCTCCTCGCTGCCGGCCGGCTGCGTGGCGCTGCTGCCCGAGGACGTCGCCGACCTCGGCCCCTACGGCTGCCAGCTCCGCGACCAGACGGTGCTCGCCGGGACCGCGCGCTTCGTCGGCGACGTGGTCGCCGCGGTGGCGGCGCCGAGCGAGGCGGAGGCGCGGGCGGCGGCGCGCTCGGTCGAGGTCTCCTACGAGCCGCTCGCCGCCGTCTTCGACCCGGTCGAGGCGGTCGCCGCGGCCGCCCCGCTGGTTCACCCCGAAGGCGGCAGCTCGGCCGAGGAGGAGGCCTCGATCGACGTCCGGCCGCTCGCCGGGACCAACGTCTGCCACCGCTTCCAGCTCCACCACGGCGACGTCGCCGCCGGCTTCGAGGCCGCGACGACGATCGTCCAGCGCGAGTTCCGCACCGCGAGCGCCGCCCACGTGCCGATGGAGCCGCACGCGGCGCTGGCCGAGTGGGAGGGGGAGCGGCTGACCCTCTGGACCGGCACCCAGACGCCCTTCAACCTGCGCACCGACCTGGCTCGGGCCTTCGGCTGCGAGGAGGAGCGGATCCGCGTCGTCGCGCCGCCGATGGGGGGCTCCTTCGGCGCCAAGACCTTCGTCCGCCTCGAGGCGCTGGTCGCCGCCCTCGCCCGCAAGGCGGGTCGGCCGGTGAAGGCGGTGCTCGACCGCAATGACGAGTTCGTCACCCTGAACCGCCACCCGGCGACGATCCGGGTCCGGCTCGGGGCCGACCGCGACGGGATGCTGGTCGCCAAAGAGCTCGACTGCTGGGTCGACACCGGGGCCTACGCCGACTGCGGCCCCGGGGTCGCGACCAAGCTCGGCTACGCCGGGGTCGGCCCCTACGCGATCCCCAACGTGCGGGTCGACTCGCTCGCCGTCTACACCAACCTGCCGCCCAACGGCGCCTACCGCGGCTATGGCGCGATGCAGTCGGTCTGGGCCTCGGAGCGGACGATGGACGCGCTGGCCGGCGAGCTCGGGACCAGCCCGCTGGAGCTGCGCCGCCGCAACCTGCTGCGCGACGGCGACCGCTTCGCGACCGGGGAGACGATGCACGACGTCCACTTCGAGGAGTGCCTCGAGGCCGCCGCGCGGGCGGTCGGCTACGAGGAGGAACCGCGCGGCGCCGGGCTCTGCGTGCTGCTGAAGGGCATGCAGACCCCCAGCCGCGCCGCCGTCAGCGTCGAGCGCAACCCGGTCGGCTACGTGGTCCGCAGCGCCTCCTGCGAGATGGGGCAGGGGGTGCGCAAGTCGATCCAGCTGATGGCGGCCGAGCTGCTCGAGTGCGAGCCGGGGCAGGTCGAGGTGCCCGAGCCCGACACCGACGTCTCGCCCTACGACACCCGCACGACGTCGAGCCGCTCGACCCACATGATGGGCCGCGCCCTCGCGGTCGCGGTCCGCGACCTGCGCGAGGGCGACGGCGAGCGGGGCCACGGCGAAGTGGTCGACGAGGGCGGCCTCGATCCCGACACCGGCCAGGGCATCGCCTCGACCCACTGGCACCAGGGCGCCGCCGCCGCCCGGGTCGAGGTCGACGAGGAGACCGGGCGCTTCGAGGTCACCCACCTGCACGGCGTCGCCTACGCCGGCAAGGTCGTCAACCCGCCGGGCGCCGAGCTGCAGAACGAGGGCTCGCTGATCATGGGCCTGGGGACGGCGCTGTTCGAGCAGATCGAGTTCGCCGACGGCCGCGTCGCCAACGCCAACCTCTCCGACTACAACGTCCCGGCCGCCGCCGACCTGCCCGCCAGCTTCGGCCACGAGGTGATCGAGAGGCCGGGCGCCGAAGTCCACGGGCTAGGCGAGACCGTGCTGCCGCCGGCGCCGGCGGCGATCGGCAACGCGCTGCACTCGCTCGGCCTCGACGTCTTCGAGCTGCCGATGACCGCCGAGCGGGTGCTGGGGGCGATCGACGCGCGATGAAGGTCGAGCTGCTGCTCAACGGCAGGCGCGCCGAGCTCGAGTGCGAGCCGCTGGAGATGCTGGGGCCGGTGCTGCGGCGTCACGGGCTGAGCTCGGTCCGCTCCACCTGCGAGATCGGCGTCTGCGGCGCCTGCACCGTGCTGGTCGACGGCGAGCCGACCTCGGGCTGCCTCCTGCTCGCGGCCGAGGCCGAGGGCCGCGAGGTGACGACGGTCGAGGGGCTGGGGGAGGCCGATCCGGTGCGGCGCGCCTTCGAGGCCGTCCACGCCTTCCAGTGCGGCTGGTGCACGCCGGGCTTCGTCCTCACCGCCAAGGCGCTGCTCGAGGACGACCCCGAGCCGAGCGAGGAGGCGGTCGCCGAGGCGCTCGGCGGCAACCTCTGCCGCTGCGGCTCCTACGTGAAGATCGTCGCGGCGGTCCGGGCGGCGGCGGGCGGCGCGAAGCGGGGGGGCAGGCGGTGAGCGAGCTGCTCCAGCGGGCGACCGAGTGGACCCGTCAGCACCCCCACGCGCGCCACCTCGACCGCACCCTGCACTGGGTGGTCGAGCTTGAGCCGGAGGCCTCCGAGGGGCTGCGGATCGCGGCCCTGACCCACGATATGGAGCGCGCCTTTCCCGACCCCGAGGCGACCTGGGTCTCCTCCCGCGATTGGAGCTCCCCCGCCTACAACGAGTGGCACCAGGAGCGCTGCGCCCGGATCGTCGCCGCCTGGCTGCGCGAGCAGGGCGCCGATGCGGAGCTGGTCGCGGAGGTCGAGGCGCTGGTCCGCGTCCACGAGGACGGCGGCTGGCGCGAGGCCGACCTGCTGCAGGCCGCCGACTCGCTCTCCTTCCTCGAGACGATGGTGCCGCTGGTCCTCGAGTGGTCGGCGCGCGGCGAGGGGGAGGCCGCCCGCGGCAAGCTCGAGCACAGCGTCGCCCGCATCCAGCCCGACCAGGCAGCGGCGATCGCCGCCGCCGAGGGGCTGCTCGAGCGGGCGCTGAGCGAGCTCGACGCCGCGAGCTGGCCGAGCCCGGCCGCCGCCGCCGCGGCGCCGGAGCCGCGGCAGGTGCTGCGGGCCACCGGTCTGGTCCGAGAGGGGCGGATGTTCCGCCTCGCGGCGCAGCGCTTCCCCGGGATGCCGCTGTTCCCCGGCCACCCGCCCTTCCAGGTCCTCTCCTACCGCACGCCGCAGGGCCTGCGGGCGGCGGGCGAGCAGCCTTGGGGGCCGCTCAACGAGGTCGGGCTCGGCTACATGAGCGAGATGGTGATCGGCAGCCAGCACACCGGCGCCCACATCGACGCCCACGCCCACATGACGGTCGGCGAGGAGGACCGCTGGCACGGCGGCTCGGCCCGCACCGAGCTCGGCGACTTCGGGCCGCTGCGCGGCGACGCCAGCGAGATCCCGCCGCTGTGGCGGCGCGGCGTGCTCTACGACCTCGCCGGGTTCCGCGGCGTCGAGGCGCTCCCCGCCGGCGAGCCGGTCGGCGCCGGCGAGCTGGAGGCGATCGAGGCCCGCGACGGGATCGCCGCCGGGGAGGGCGACGTCGCCCTCTTTCGCACCGGCTACCTGAGCCGCTGGCCGGACGCCGCCGGGCTCGCCGCCCACCGCGGCGCCGGCCCCGACGTCGGCGCCGCCCGCCTGCTCGCCGAGCGCGGCGTCATCGCCGTCGGCTCGGACACCGAGACCTTCGAGGTGCAGCCCGCTCCCGACCCAGGGGAGCCGGCGAACCCGCAGCCGGTCCACGTCCTCCTCCTCATCGAAAGGGGCATTTACATCATGGAGAGCCTTTACCTCGAGGACCTCGCCGCGGCCGGGGTCCGCGAGTTCCTCTTCGTCGCGCTGCCGCTGGCGATCGCCGGCGCCACCGGCTCGATGGTCGACCCCGTGGCGGTGCTCTGATGCGGGCGCTGGTGGTCAGCGCGCCGAACGAGTTCGCGGTGCGCGAGGTGCCGCGGCCGCGGCCCGGCCCCTACGAGGTCCTCTGCCGGGTTCGCACGGTGACGATCTGCGGCACCGACCCCCACATCATCCAGGGCCACTACCCCGGTTTCTGGCCGAAGGAGTGGCCGCTGGTCCCCGGCCACGAGTGGTGCGGCGAGGTGGTAGAGCTCGGCCCCGGGGCCGAGGACCTCGGCTGGGAGGTCGGCACCCGGGTCGCCGGCACCTCGCACTCGCCGTGCGGCTTCTGCCGCAAGTGCGTCGAGGGCCGCTACAACCTCTGCGAGAACTTCGGCGACGACCGCCTCCACCACCAGTACGGCCACAACACCGACGGCGCCTACGCCGAGTACGTCGTCCACTCGGTGCGCAGCGTCTTCCCCGTCCCCGCCGAGCTGAGCGACGCCGAGGCGGCGATGCTCGACCCGACGGCGATCGCCCTGCACACCGTCAAGCGCGGCGGCCAGGCGCCGGGCGACAGCGTCGCGGTCGTCGGCCCCGGGGTGATGGGGATGCTGGTCGCGGAGTGCGCGCGGGCGCTCGGCGCCGGCCGGGTGATCGTCGTCGGCCGCGGTCAGCGGCTCGAACGGGCTGCCGAGCTGGGCTACGAGACGATCGACTTCACCGCGGGCGATCCGGTCGAGGCGCTGCGCGAGACGACCGGCGGGCACGGCCCCGAGGTCGCCCTCGAGTGCTCCGGCGACCCGGCGGCGCTCGGCCAGTGCGCGCGGGCGGTCCGCAAGGGCGGCCGCGTCGCGGTGATCGGGATCCCGATGGAGGAGGCCAGCGTGCCGCTGCAGCGGATCGTCCTCGACGAGATCGAGATCGTCGGCGTGCGGGCGGCGGCGGGGGAGATGCCGGAGGCGATCGCCCTGGTCTCCGCCGGCCGGATCCGGCTCTCCGAGCTGATCACCCACGAGTTCACGCTGGAGGACTTCGCCGCGGCCTACGCGACCTTCACCGGCCGGGTCGAAGGCGCGATGAAGGTCGTGGTGCGGCCGCGGGCCGAGGCCGGCGCGGAGGCGGCGCGGTGAGCGGCCTGCCGGTCTTCTGCTCCTGCGCGATCACCGGCGGGATGAGCGTGCCGGGCCAGAGCGCGGCGATCCCGGTCACCCCCGAGGAGATCGTCGAGTCGGCGGCGCTCGCCCACACGGCCGGCGCGGCGATCGTCCACGTCCACGTCCGCGACCCGCAGAGCGGCCGGCCGAGCGCCGATCTCGGGCTCTTCCGCGCGGTGCTCGCCGGGATCGGCGAGCGCTGCGGGGCGATCGTCCAGCCGACCAGCGGCGGCGGGGTCGGGATGACGATCGAGGAGCGGGCCCGGGTCGTCACCGAGTGCCGGCCGGAGATGGCGACCTTCAACTGCGGCTCGTTCAACTTCGGGATCTTCGGCGTCCGCCACCGGCCCGAGATGGAGCGGTGGGAAGTCGACTACCTCGAATCGACCCGCGAGTACGTCTTTCGCAACACCTTCGCCGACATGTACCGGCTCACCGAGCTGTTCCGCGAGGCGGGGACGAAGCCCGAGTACGAGGTCTACGACGTCGGCCACGTCTACAACCTCGCCCACCTGGCCGAACGCGGGCTGGTCGACTTCCCGATCCACCTGCAGTTCGTGCTCGGCGTCCTCGGGGCCAACCGGGCCGAGCTGGGCCAGCTGCTCCACATGCACCGCACCGCGACCGAGATCTTCGGCGCCGAGGGCTTCACCTGGTCCGCCGCCGGGGTCGGCTACCCGGCGCAGTTCCATCTCGCGGCGGCCTCGCTGATGAGCGGCGGCCACGTCCGGGTCGGCCTCGAGGACAACCTGCGGGTGACGCTCGACGCGCGGGCCGAATCGAACGCCCAGCTGGTCGGCAAGGCGCGTGAGCTGGCGCTCCTGCTCGACCGCGACTGGGCCTCGGCGGAGCGGGCGCGGGAGCTCCTCGGGATCGCGGCCCGGCGGGCCTGAGCGGCGGTCGCTGCCGGCGGCCATCGCGCCGCTGGCTCTATTTGCTGGCCGTCACCGTCGCCGAGGTATAGCCGCTCGAGGCCAGCGTGATGGCATGGGTGAAGGTGCCGCTAGCCGGTGCGGTGTAGGTGAATTCTGTGGCCGAGAGGGCGGCGCCGGTGGCGGGGACGGTGAGCGGCGAGCCGGCGAGCGTGCCGCCGGAGGTGACGGTGAGGGTCACCGTCTTCGCCGCGCCGATATTGGCGATGAGGTTGCCGCTGGAGTCGGTGATCATCGCCTTGGCTTTGATCGTGCCAGCGTTGCCGAGCCCGGTCACGCTGCAGGTGAAGAAGCAGGGCGAGCCGACGGTTCCGGCGCTCGTCGAGAGTCCTGTGACGGCGACCTGTTTGGCGGCGCCGGTCGCGACGGTGAGGGCGAGCGCGGTCGGGGTGGTGAGCGTGCCGTCGCTGGCGGTGACCGAGGTGGCGCCGGCCTTGGTCAGTTTGGCGAGGCCGTTTTTCGAGGCGCTGACGGCGGCGATGCCGTTGGTGAAGGCGAGCGTCGTGGCACTGCCGAAGCTGGTCGCGGCCCCGCCGCTGCTGACCACGGTGGGAAGGGCGCCGCTGGGGCTCGCTGCGGCGCCGCTGAAGGCGATGCTCTTGGTGCCGGCGTAGGAGGTCGCGGTGTTGCCGTAGGGGTCCTGGGCGGTGGTGGTGAGGTTGAAGGCGACGCCGGCGGTGGGCGTCAGCGTCGAGGAGGTGAGGACGAGCTTGGTCGCCGTGCCCGGCGTCGGCGTCAGGGCGAGGCCGCTCGGCGTCGTGATCGAGCCTTCGGTGGCTTTCAGGCTGGCGGCCTCGACTTTGTAGAGGACGGCGGTGCCGGCGGTGCCTTCCGAAGGGTCGGCGACGCCGGCGTTGAAGGCGATCGCGGTCGCGGCGCCGAAGGCGATCGGGGTGCCGCTCGAGTTGGTGACGGTCGGGGTGTTGCCGCCGGCGCTCGCGTTGGCGCCGGAGAAGACCAGATTGTGCGAGCCGGTGTAGGTGGTGGCGACGTTGCCGTAGGCGTCCTGGGCGGTGACCGTGATGTCGTCGCCGGTGCCGGCGGCCGGGGTCGCGCTGGCCGCTTTCAGCACGAACCTGGTCGCCGTGGCGGTGACGGTGACCGCCAGGGCGGCCGGGGTGGTCAGGGCTCCCTCGGTCGCGGTGATGCTCGCCGGGCCGGGATCGTAGATTTTCAGCACGCCGTTTTTGCCGCTGCTGACGCTGGCGGCCCCGGAGGTGAAGGTGAGCGCCGTCGCGCCGCCGAAGGCGACCGCGGTGCCCGAGCTGTTGACGACTGCAGGGGCGTTGCCGTTTGGTCCCGATTCGGCTCCCGCGAAGACCAGGCTGTGGGACCCCGTGTAGGTGGTGACGGTCGCGTTGTTGAGGTCTTTGGCGGTGATCGTCAGATTGACCGAGCCGCCGGTCGAGGGCGTCGTGGTGCTGCCGGAGATCGTGAATTTGACCGCTTCGCCGACCGTCACTTTCGCCGCTTTGACGGCGCTCGTCTTCGTCCACGAGTTCCAGACGGCGACCACCTGGTAGCTGTGTTCGCCGATCGGCACCTGGGCGTCTTTGCAGGTCGTGACCGCGGTCGCCGCGCCTTCGATCGGGCAGGTGCCCGCCGGTTCGTCGCCGTCGCGGGTGACGTAGTAGGCGACGGCGCCGGACCCCGGCGCCGCCACCGCGCCCCAGGTCAGCGTCACCGTGCCGCCGGCCGCCGCCGTCGCGGCGCTGATCGCGGGCGCTGGGAGGGTGGTGACTTTGCCTTCCGCGGTGCCCGAGCCGAGCCCGGCGAAGTAGGCGAAGGCGTTGCCGCCGACCATGATCGCGAACGCGGCCAGGACCACGATCGCCACCGGGATCGGGACCCGGCGCCTCATCCCCGCGCCTCGCCGCCGAAGACCAGCGGGATCTCGACCGCGCGGCAGGCGTCCTGTTCGACCGGCAGGTCAAGCATTCGGATCGCCGGCGCTTCCAGCCCCGCGCTCGGCAGGTCGGCGCTGCCGTTAGCCGGCACGACGAGCGGCGATTGCGGCGAGAGGCCCGCCGGGCTCAGCTCGAAGTTCTCGCTGCCGCAGCTCGCGGGCGCAGCGGCGATCCCCACCGTGATCGCGGTGACTTCGATCGCGACGTCGTTGGGGTTGGTGACGCGAACCGGGATCGGCGTCGGCGCCAGCCCCGGGTAGAGGTCTTCCGGGTCGCGCAGGGCGGCGACCGTGAACCGTTGTGGCTCGACCCCCTCCTCGCGCGCGGGCGGCGCCGCGATCTGCGGCGGCGCGAGCGCGGGCAACGTCGTCTGCCGCCAGTCGTACGTGGCCGGTTCGCCGGCTCGCTCTTCGCGGTTGAAGACGCGGACCGCGAAGCGGTGGGAGCCCGGCGCGAGCTTCGTCAGGCGGTAGGGGGATTGGCAATCGCTCCACGCCTCACCGTCGACCCGGCACTGGAAGTGCCGTATGGAGGTATCCGCCGGCGATGGCTGGCCCGGCTCGACCGGCGGCGTGGAAGGTGCCGGCAGCTTCCGCGGCTGTACGCGAAAGCGGAACTGGACGTCGCTCGCCGCCGTCGATCCCGGCGGCGTTTCGATCAGCCGTGGACGCAACGGTCGTTCCATCGCAGGTGGAGAGTCCTTCCCGTGCGGGGCGTCGGGCCCGGCCGCTGGCGACTGCGGCACGGTGCGCTGCTCCGCGAGCCCCGGCTGCACTCCGCTCGACCGCGTCGCCGCGAAGGCGACCGCCGCGCCGATGCAGGCGCTCGCGGCGGCCAGGGCGATCAGCACCCTGGCCGCGCGACGACGGCCCGCCGCGATGCGGCTCGGAGACATGGGCTCGAACCGGGAGCTTCAGCTAGTTGCTTTTCAGCGTCAGGGTCAGCGTCGCGCCCTGGCAGCCGTCCTGGCTGACGCCGGTTTCGTTCATCGTCAGCGAGCCGTTCGGCGTCACCGCCTGCCCGTTGCCGGGGCTGAACACTTTGTTGACGACGATGTCGGCCATCGTGAAGTCAGGATTGCCGCCGGTGGTCACGACCGAGCAGCTCGAGTGGCCGGCGTCGGCGGTGATTTTTTCCAGCGCGATCGTCCCGACCCGCTGTTTGCCCGACGAGGGGTTGTCGACGGTCAGCGCAACGGGCGAGGACGAGCCCGGGTAGAGGTTGCCGGTGACCGTGCCTTTGATCACCAGAGTCGAGCTGGACCCGACCGTGGCGGTCGCGGTGCCGGACCCCGTGGTCGAGAAGTATGCGTATGCGCCCGCCGCGATCGCGAGAACGCCGATACCCACCAGCGCGGCGAGCAACCGCTTCCTGTTGAACCGATTCACACCCATCTCCTTCGAATCTTCGGCCGCGCCGTCCGGCGGCCGGTCGAACATTCGTCGGTCCACGAAGCTGCGATCTTGAGCTCAAAATGAGGAAAATGTCTTCACCGATCGGCGGCAATCTTCGAGCAATCGTCGATCAGCTCATACCGAACCGATACCGGATCTCAGATGATCTGGAACTTGCGCCCTTGGCCCGCATAGGGTGCCGTCCATGGCGCTGAGCGACGAGCAGAGAGGGCGGGTCGAGGAGGCGGTGCGGTGGATGATCGCCGCGCTCCGCGCCAAGCCGACCCAGGAAAAGGAGGACAGCCTCGGCCTCGAGATCGCGACCCTGCCGCCCGAGGAGCGGGAGTACGCGACGGCGGTGCTGCTGCGGATCGTCGCCGAGGAGCGCGACGGCTGAGGCTCTCGCCGCGGACCTAGAGGTGCGAGCGGACGAAGATCGAGGCGCCGAGCGCGAGGGCGGGGACGGCGAAGACGATCAGGGCGATCGGCAGCGAGCCGGTGGCGGCGCCGACGATCACGGCGACGATGCCGATGACGACGAAGGCGTCGTAGCTCGGGCTCGTCTCGACGACCGGAGAGACGCGGCCGCGACTGGTCGGTTCATGTGCCACGCGTCACATTTCGGCATCTCGCGGGCAGTTCTTTAGCCGAAATTGCGGGAAAGGAGAAGGATGGGGGGTCGGCAGAATGAGACGCGTCGGGCTGAGCGCTCTCGCTCTCAGTCGCCCGCCTCGATCGGGGGCCGCAGCGCGGCGCTCGGCGGCGGCGCCCCCGGCAGCGCCCGCAGCCGCCGCACGCTCGGCACCGAGAGCGTCGCCAGCTGGCAGCCGAGGATGATCGCGGCCGCCAGCCAGAGGGTCGCCGAGATGCCGATTCCGGCGGCGACCGGGCCGATCAGCGCCAGCCCGAGCGGTCCCAGCCCCAGCGAGCCGAACCAGTCGTAGGCGGAGACCCGCGAGCGCGCCGCCGCCGGCACGTGCTGGACCCAGGTCGCCTCCCAGAGGATGTTCGCGAAGGTCCCGGCGGTGCCGGCGATCAGCGCGGCCGCGGCGATCAGCGCGGTCGGTCCCGGCAGCGCCAGCAGCACGATCGGCAGCGGCAGGACCAGCAGGAAGGTCTCACCGGCGAGCAGCGGCCGCCGCGGCCGCAGCACCAGCCCGAGCAGGGCGCCGAGCACGGCGCCGAGGCCCGCGGCGGCGGCGATCAGCGCCCAGGCGCTCGAGCCGCCGAGGTCCGCCGCGGCGACGGTCGGCCCGAGCACCATGAAGGCCGGCAAGTTGACCGCGTTGCTGATCGCGGCGGCGACCACGATCGTCCACAGCCAGCTGCGGGCGCTGAACTCCGACCAGCCCTCGCGCAGCTCGGCGAGGAAGCTCGCGGCTCGCGGCGCGGCCGCGGCCTCGGCGCGCGGTCGCGGCACCGCCGGGACGCGCAGCCCGAACAGGCAGAGGGCGCTGACGCCGAAGGTGACGGCGTCGACCGCCAGCGCGTCGCCGGGCGAGCCGAGGGCGAGGGCGATCCCGGCCAGCGCCGGTCCCGCGAAGCGGCCGACGGAGCGCGAGAGGTTGATCAGCGCCGAGCCGTCCTGCAGGCGCGCCGCCGGGACCAGCTGCGGCAGCAGCGCGTCGGAGGCCGGGTTGAAGAAGGCGGTGGCGGCGCCGTCGACCGCGTAGAGGACGACGAGCTGCCAGACCTCGGCGACGCCGCCGATCAGCAGGACCGCCATCAGGCCGGTCGAGAAGACCCGGGCGAGGTCGGCGCCGAGCATCGCCAGGCGCGGCGAGAGGCGGTCGGCGTAGACGCCGCCGACCAGCACCAGGGCGGTGAGGACGAGGCTGTTGGCGGCGAGGACGAGCCCGAGGTCGGTCGCCGAGCCGGTCAGGTCGAGGACCGCGAAGGCGAGGGCGACGGGGGTGATCCCGTCGCCGATCAGCGACGCCGTGCGGCCGACGAAGAAGCGCCGGAAGCCGGGCTCGCGGAGGACGTCGAAGCGGCGGCGGAGCGGCATCCGCCCAGCTTGCCAGCCCCGCCGAGCGAGGCTCGTCGGGTCCCCGCGTTCGCCGCTAGTGCGGTTTCGGGATCTTCAGGCGCCGGCGCGCCGCGGCGACCGCGGCGACCGAGGAGCGGCAGGTGCGGGCGATTTCGCCGTCGCCGTGGCCGGGGCGGCGCCGCACCTCGAACTCGATCAGCGCCGAGCGGCGCAGTTTGGCGCGCTCTTCGAGGCCGCTGTCCTCGGGCGCGGCCTCGAGCGCCTCCTGCGCGGCGCGCTCGCGGCGGCAGATCAGGCAGTAGGTGCCGTGGCGGTCGCTGGTCCAGCTGTCGGGCAGCTCGACCTTCTCGCCGCCGATCCGGCCGACCGAGACGCCGCAGCCGTTGCAGGTCCAGCGCTTGGCGAGCTTGGACCTCGATTTGGCCCGTGGCTTGGCGGTGGCGGCGGCGCTGCTCACGGGAGCACTCCCGCGGTGGCGGATTTGCCGAGGTCGGCAGGCGGATTCAAGACTTCGTACTCCTTCTTCTTGCAACTGGGGAGATCCAGGACCCCGGGGCGCGAGCGCGCGGAGAGGGAAGGAACTCCTCGGGCGGCGAACATTCGGCTCAACCCGACGTGACAACGGTAGCAAACCCGACCTTTTTCCCTGCTACAACGGCCATTCCATGCGGATTCGCGAGGCAACCGGGGCGGATGCGGCCAGCGCGGCGGCGCTCTGGACCGAGGCCTACGCCGCCCAGGGGGCCGGGGAAGGGCGAACCGCGCCCTACGCCGAGGGCGACCTGGCGGCCAGCGCCGCGGCGGCGACGGTGCTGGTCGCCGAGTCCGAGCGGGGCGAGGTGATCGGGATCGTCGCCCTGCTGCCGCCGGGATCGGGGCCGGCAGCGGTGGCGCGGGCCGGCGAGGCGGAGCTCTCGCGGCTGGCGGTCGCGGCGCGGGCGCGCGGGCGGGGCATCGGCCGCGAGCTGGCCGTCCGCTGCCTGGGGCTGGCGCGCGAGCAGGGGGCGGCGGCGGTGGCGCTGTGGAGTCGTCCCTACCAGGTCGCGGCGCACTCTCTCTACGAGTCGCTCGGCTTCCGTCGCGCTCCCGAGCGCGACGGGCGCGACCCCGACGGACGCCGCTGGGCCTTCGCCCTCGAGCTCGGCGAGCCGACTTCCGGCGCCGCCTACACTTTGCTCAGATGAGCCCGGAACCGGCCACCGAGCCCACTTACACCCTCTACCGACGCGGGATCGAGCTGCTCGAAGACGGCGACTTCGAGGACGCCACCGAGCCGCTCGCCGAGGCGGCGCGCCGGGCTCCCGAGAAGGCCTCGGTCCGCGAGGCGCTGGGGCGCGCCTACTACCGGGCCGGTCGCTTCGCCCAGGCTGCGGTCGAGTTCGAGGCGGTGGTCGAGAGCCATCACGTCGACGACTACGCTCACTTCTGCCTCGGCCGCGCCCTCAGCCACACCGGCGAGACGCGGCGCGCCCGCCACCACCTGGCGCTGGCTTCGAACCTGCGTCCGGACCGCAGCGACTACCGCTACTACCGGCGCTTGCTCGACGCCACCGCCTGAGCGGCGGCGCT
The DNA here is from genome assembly GCA_050251335.1 of Solirubrobacterales bacterium. Classification (GTDB taxonomy): domain Bacteria; phylum Actinomycetota; class Thermoleophilia; order Solirubrobacterales; family 70-9; genus VAYN01. The sequence goes on along the minus strand of JBFWMZ010000034.1, from coordinate 917 downwards.
CCGGGGTCTGGGGGAGCGCAGATGCCGGCGGCGGCTCAGTAGCCGCGGACCAGCTTGCCGACCGTTTCCCGCGTGAAGTAGGGGCTGAAGGTGCGGCTCTTGTCGGCGAGCAGCAGGTAGCTGCTGACGCCGTTGATTTCGCTGCCGTCGCCGATCAGCCAGCCGCCCCCGCTGGCGCCCGGCGCCCAGCGGCACTCGACCGCCATCGTCGGCGGCCCGGGGAGCGGGTAGGTGGTGGCGTCGTCGCCGACGTAGGGCGCTTCGCAGCCCTCCATGCGGGTCTTCTGGCCGGGGTAGCCGAAGGTTCGGAAGGTCTGGTGGCGGGTTTTGTCGAGGGCGATCGTGGCGCCGCCGCCGACCGCGTCAGCGACGTTCACGCCTTCGGAGTTGGGAAAGGTGAGGAAGGCGCCGAGGTCGAAGTCGGGGTTGCCGAAATTGATCCACTGCGGCGGCGCCCGGAGCGTCCCGCGGCGCGAGACGAAGGCGCCGAACGGCGCCACGCCGCCGCTGTAGGCGGGGACGAACTCGAGGAAGTCGGAGGCCAGGCGCGGTCCCAGCTCGCGCGGGCCGCTGTTGATGCAGTGGCCGGCGGTGAGGACCAGCTGCCGGCTCGGGCTGTTGATCGCGGTGCCCGAGCAGTAGCCCTTGAGGTTGCCCTGCTTGACGAAGATCCGGCCCTCGACCGAGTAGGGCGGTTCTTCGGGCGTCTTCACCGGCGCGTAGCTGGCGCCGGCGCCGGCGGCCGTTTCCGGCGGGCCGGGCAGCAGGCGGGGTCGGCCGCTGCCGTCGCTGACGTAGTCGAGCGGCCGCGCCGCGGCCATCCGCCCCGGCGTCCAGTATCGTTAGACCCGGGCGATCGCGGCGGCGTCGGAGAGCGTGGCGCCGCGGCCCGGCGCGGGCGAGGTGGGGGTGGGGGG
>JBFWMZ010000033.1:0-35920 GCA_050251335.1 Solirubrobacterales bacterium | reverse complement strand
ACACCGGCTACCACTTCCAGCTCCTGACCTCGGTGATCGAGGTCAACGAGCTGCAGAAGCGGCGCGTCGTCGGCAAGCTCGAGAAGCACCTCGGCTCGCTGCTCGGCAAGCGGATCGCGCTGCTCGGGCTCGCCTTCAAGCCCGATACCGACGACATGCGCGAGGCCTCGAGCCTGGTGCTGGCGGCGCGGCTGCAGGGCGAGGGGGCGGAGGTCGTCGCCTACGACCCGGTCGCCCGCGAGCGCGCCTCGGAGCTGCTCAGCTCGGTCGCGATGGTCGACTCGGCGCAGGAGGCGCTGGCCGGCGCCGACGCCGCCGTGCTGGTCACCGAGTGGGGCGAGTTCGCCGAGCTCGACTGGGCCGAGGCGGCATCGCGGATGGCGCGCCCGTTCCTGGTCGACGGCCGCAACTTCCTCGACCCGCAGAAGCTCCTCGATGCCGGCTTCGAGTACGAGGGCATCGGAAGAACGGTCGCTTCGGACCGAGCCGGCTCGCTCTCCTAACTCGCTGCAAGTAGGGTCAATCGCCGATGCAGGCGGTCGTACTAGTGGGCGGTGAAGGCACGCGGCTGCGGCCGTTGACCACGCACGTCCCGAAGCCGGCGCTGACCCTGGTCGACCGTCCCTTCCTCGCCTACGTGGTCGAGTGGCTGGCGGGCCACGGGGTCGACGAGGTCGTCCTCGCCTGCGGCTTCCTGCCCGACGTGCTGCGCGAGGTTCTCGGCGAGCACGAGCACGAAGGGGTGCGGCTCACCTACGTGGTCGAGCCCGAGCCGCGCGGCACCGCCGGCGCGATCCGCTTCGCCGCCGACGCGCTCGGCGATCGCCTCGGCGAGCGCTTCCTGGCGCTCAACGGCGACATCCTCTCCGACCTCGACCTGGGAGCGCTCGTCCGCAGCCACGAGGGGCGCGGGGCACGGGCCAGCATCGCTCTCCACGAGGTCGAGGACTCCTCCCACTACGGGCTGGTCAGCACCGGCGCCGGCGGCGCCGTCACCGCGTTCCGCGAGAAGACCGGCGAGGTGGCGCCGGGGGCGATCAACGCCGGTGCCTACGTGCTCGAGCGCTCGCTGCTCGAGCAGATCCCGCCCGGCGAGCAGGTCTCGATCGAGCGCGAGGTCTTCCCGCGGCTGATCGGCGACGGCCTCTACGCGCTGACGCTCGACGGCTACTGGATGGACTTCGGGACGCCGGAGCGCTACCTGCAGGCGACCTGGGACATCCTCGAGGGGAGGGTGGCGACGCGGGTGCGGCCGACCGGGCACGGCATGTTCATCGCTTCCGAGTGCGAGATCGCCGCCGACGCCGAGGTCGGGCCGCGGGTGGTGGTGGCGGCCGGCTGCCGGGTCGGTTCCGGAGCGGCGGTCAGCGGCTCGGTGCTGCTCGCCGACAGCTCGGTCGGCGAGGGCGCCCGGGTCAGCGATTCGATCCTGGCGCCGCGCGCCGCCGCCGCCGCCGGCGCGGTCGTAACTGGCGCGGTGGTGGGACGGGATGAGAGAGTTCCGGCGCAAACCTGATCGGCCCCCACCGTGATCGACGACGTCCTCGGCATTCCAGACCAGCTCCGCGACGCCCTCTGGCGGGTCGAGTCGGCGCGGCTCGAGCCGGCCGCGACCGAGGGACTGATGGTCTGCGGGATGGGCGGCTCGGCGATCGGCGGCGAGCTCGCCGCGGCGGCGCTCGGCCCGCGGCTGGCGCGGCCGCTGACGGTCGTCCGCGGCTACCGGCTGCCGAGCTGGCTGAGCGACCGCTGGTCGGTCCTCTGCTGCAGTTACTCGGGCAACACCGAGGAGACGATCTCCTGCTTCCGCGCCGCCGGCGAGCTGGGCGCGCCGCGGCTGGTCGTCAGCACGGGGGGCACCCTTGTCGACGAGGCGCGCGCGGCCGGCGTCCCGGTGGTCGGGCTGCCCGGGATCTTCCAGCCGCGCGCCGCCGTCGCCTACTTCTTCACCGCGGTCGCCGAGGTGGCGGCGCTGACCGGAGCGGCGCCGCGAATCGCCGCTGAGATCGAGAGCGCGGCTGATTTCCTCGGCGGCGAACGCGAGCAGCTCAAGCACCAGGCAGCCGAGATCGCCGCCCAGCTCGAGGGCAAGGTGGCGGTCGTCTACGGGGCCGAGCTGACCGCGCCGGTCGCCCGCCGCTGGAAGACGCAGGTCAACGAGAACGCGAAGCTGCCCGCCTTCTTCCTCGAGCTGCCGGAGGCCGACCACAACGACATCTGTGGCTGGGAGGCTCCCGCCCGCGAACACTCGCTCGCCGCGGTCTTCCTCGAGGACCGCGACGCCCACCCGCGGGTGGAGGAGCGCTTCCGGCTGACCGCCGAGGCGATCAGCGAGGCCGGGGCGCCGACGCTGCGAATCGAGACCGCGGGCGAGACGCCGACCGCGCGCCTGCTCTGGACGACGATGCTCGGGGACCTCGTCTCGCTCGAGCTGGCCAACCGCCGCGGCGTCGATCCGCTCCAGGTCGAGGCTCTCGACCGGCTCAAGCAGGCGCTTGGCTGACCCTCCCGCCGGTCCGGTAGCTTCCCCGCGGATGCGCGCAATGCTTCTCGCCGCCGGCCTCGGCACCCGCCTGCGGCCGATCACCTACACGATGCCGAAGCCGATGGTCCCGGTCGCCAACCGACCGGTGATGGAGCACATCCTCTTGCTGCTGGCCAAGCACGGCTTCAGCGAGGTGGTCGCCAACCTGCACTGGTTCCCGGAGCTGATCGAGGAGCGCTTCGGCGACGGCTCCGCCTATGGCCTGGCGCTGACCTACTCCCGCGAGGAGCAGCTGCTCGGGACCTCGGGAGGCGTCCGCAACGTGCGCGAGTTCCTCGGCGAGTCCTTCCTCGTGATCTCCGGCGACGCGCTCACCGACATCGACCTGGGGGCGATGCGCGCGGCGCACGAAGCCCACGACGGGATCGCCACCCTGGCGACCAAGCGGGTCGCCGACACCAGCCAGTTCGGGGTCGCGATCACCGGCGCCGACGGCCGCATCCAGGGCTTCCAGGAGAAGCCGGACCCGAGCGAAGCGCTGTCCGACCTCGCCAACTGCGGCATCTACATGTTCCGCTCGGAGATCTTCGACTTCTTTCCGGCGCCGGGTACCAGCGAGGCGGCCGGGCCCGACGATCCCGAGGGCTTCGCCGACTGGGCGATGGACGTCTTCCCCCGCCTGCTCGAGTCCGACGTGCCGTTCTACTCGCACGAGATCGACGCCTACTGGAACGACATCGGCGACCTCGATGAGCTGCGCGCCAGCACCCGCGACGCGCTCTCCGGCGCGGTCGAGGTCGAGCTCGACGGCGAGCTGGTCGATGGCTACCGCAGCGGCGACGCCCCGGCCGAGGGCAAGCTCGAGGGCCCGGTCCTGCTCGGGGCCGGCTGCACGATCGCCGACGACGTCCGCATCGACGGCCCCTCGGTGATCGGCGACGGCGTCACGATCGGCGCCGGCAGCTGCCTGCGCGAGGTGATCGCCCTCCCCGGCGCCGAGATCCCGGCGAGCGCGGTCCTGATCGGCGCGATAGCCGGCTGGTCCGGCTGATCGAGTGCTGCATTTGCCCCCTGTACGGGGGTCAATGCAGGACTCGATCTGAGCGTAGGGGTTTGGTGACAAACCGTGGTGAGAGTTGGCACACGGTGCGCGCCACGCGTGCGCCGGGCCGCGGCACGATCGCGGCATGGATCTGCTGCGGACCGCCCTGGCGACGATCGCGCCGCCGCTCTGTGCCAGCTGCGGCCGCGGTTGCCGGCCGCAGGCGGTCCTCTGCGGTCGCTGCGGGCGGCGGCTGGCGGCGACCGAGCCGCTGCTCGGAGCGGGGCCGCCGGGGATCGACCGGGCCTGGTCCTCGGCACCCCACGAGGGAGTCGCCCGCGCGCTGGTCGCGGCGCTGAAGTTCCGACACCTGCTGCCGGTCGCCGAGCTGATGGCCGACCGCATCCACTGGCTGGCGCCGGCCCAGCTGCTGAGCGGCACCGTCGTCGCCGTGCCGCCGGCTCCCTCGCGTCTGCGCCGCCGCGGCTTCGACCCGGCGGGCGAGCTGGCCGCGGCGCTGGCGGAGCGGCTCGAGGCGCCGCTCTGCGGTTGCCTGCGCCGCCGCGGCGGCGGGCGTCAGGTCGGTCGCCGCCGCGCCGAACGGCTCGGCGCACCACCCCGGATCGAGGCCTTCGCGGCGGTCCCCGCCAGCGTCCTCCTGCTCGACGACGTGCTCACCACCGGCGCCACGTTGAGCGCCTGCGCCCAGGCCCTGCGCGGCGCCGGCGCCAAGCGCGTCGTCGCCGTCACCTTCACCCGCCGCCCGTGACGACGTCGAGGTTGCCTTTTCCGTCGAATAGCGACGGAAAAGGCAACCTCGACGCGCGGGCCTGGCTAAGCCTCGGCGGGCCTGCCGCGCAACTTGCCGACGATCTTCCGCGTCCGGCGCCGCGCGCGGCGCAGCTCGCGGTGCTTCTTCACCTGCCGCCGCAGGTCCTCGGCCAGCTCGTGGACCGAGTGGGTCATCCTCGGCGAGCACTCGTGGGCTCGCAGCGTCACGCCCTTGAGGTGGAAGGTCGCCTCGGCGATCTGGTTGTCGGCGATCGAGGGATTGCGCTCTTCGGAGAGCACGACTTCGAGCGTCGCCAGGTCCGATACCTGTCTGCCGAGGCGTTGGAACCGCTTCCTCACCATCTCATGCAGGTCCTCCGTCATCTCGACGTTGCGTCCCCGAATTTCCATCCGCATGAGTGCCTCCTTGTCGGTTCCGGCCGATGGTACGCCCGGCGGCGGCCTCGGGCAAGCCCCCGCGGCGAGATCGCGGCGGCGGCGGGCGGGCGGCCGCTCGACACGGGCCGCTACCCTTGAGTCGATGCCGGCGATGGACCTAGTTACGAAGGCCCTGCGCGCGGGGGAGGGCAGGAAGTTCAAGGCCTACCAGAAGCGCGCCGAGGCGATCAACCGCTACGAGCCCGAGATGGAAGCCCTCTCGGACGCCGAGCTGCGCGAGGAGGCCGACAGCCTGCGCGAGCGCGCCCGCGGCGGCGAGTCGCTCGACGACCTCCTGCCCGAGGCCTTCGCGCTGACCCGCGAGGCCTCGCGCCGCACCACCGGCCAGCGTCACTACGACGTCCAGCTGATCGGCGGCATGGTCCTCCACGACGGGGCGATCGCCGAGATGAAAACCGGCGAGGGGAAGACCCTGACCGCCACCCTCGCGGTCTTCCTCAACACCCTGGCCGGCGGCAGCGTCCACGTCGTCACCGTCAACGACTACCTGGCCCGCCGCGACTCGGAATGGATGAGCCCGATCTACGAGGCGCTCGGGTGCACCGTCGCGGCGTTGCAGGACGCCGACGACCACGACGCGCGGCAGCGCAAATACGCCTGCGACATCACCTACGGAACCAACTCGGAGTTCGGCTTCGACTACCTGCGCGACAACATGTCGCAGTCGCTCGAGCACTGCGTCCAGCGCGGCCACGATTTCGCGATCGTCGACGAGGTCGACAACATCCTGATCGACGAGGCGCGGACGCCGCTGATCATCTCCGGCGCCCCCGAACAGGCGGCCCAGACCTACTACACGTTCGCCCGCCTGGCCAAGCAGATGGTCGGGGTGCCGGCGAAACAGAAGCTGAAAAGCCTCGGCGAATCGCGCGACACCTCCGAGGCCGAGTACGACTACGAGTACGACGAGAAACACAAGACCGTCGCCCCGACCGAGGCCGGCGTCAAGAAAGCCGAGGAGTTCCTCGGCGTCGACAACCTCTACCTCGGCGAACACGGGAACCTCGTCAACCACCTCGTGCAGTCGCTGAAGGCCGAGTCGCTCTACCGCAAAGACGACGACTACGCGGTGATCGACGGCGAGGTGATGATCATCGACGAGTTCACCGGCCGCATCCTCGAGGGACGGCGCTGGTCAGAGGGCCTGCACCAGGCGGTCGAGGCCAAGGAGGGCGTCTCGATCCGCGAGGAGAACCAGACCCTGGCGACGATCACCCTGCAGAACTACTTCCGCCTCTACGACAAGCTCTCCGGGATGACCGGCACGGCGCTGACCGAGGCGACCGAGTTCATGAAGATCTACAAAATCCCGGTGGTCGAGATCCCGACCAACCGGCCGATGGTCCGCGACGACCACAACGACCAGATCTTCAAAACTAAAGACGGCAAGTGGAAAGCGGTGCTGGACGAAATCATCGGCCGCCACGAAGCGGGTCAGCCGATCCTCGTCGGCACCGTCTCGGTCGAGGTCTCGGAGATGATCTCCGCGGCGCTGAAGCGCGAGGGGATCCAGCACAACGTCCTCAACGCCAAACCCGAGCACGCCGAACGAGAGGGTGAGCTGATCGCCCAGGCGGGCCGCAAGGGCGCGGTGATGATCGCCACCAACATGGCCGGCCGCGGCGTCGACATCAAGCTCGGCGGCGACCCTGAGCACCTGGCGATCGCCGAGCTGAAAAAGCAGGGGATCAACCACGACTCGGAGGGCTACGAGGAGGCGCTGGCGGCGAAGACCGAGGAGCTGCGGCCGCAGTGCGAAGCCGAGGCGAAGGAGGTCCGCGAGCTCGGCGGACTCTTCATCTGCGGCACTGAGCGCCACGAGTCGCGGCGGATCGACAACCAGCTGCGCGGCCGCTCCGGTCGCCAGGGCGACCCCGGCGCCTCGCGCTTCTTCCTCTCTGCCGAAGACGACGTGATCCGGCTCTTCGCCGGCGACCGGATCTACAAAATCCTCGACAAACTCGGGCCGGTCGACGAGGACGGGACCGAAGTTCCGCTCGAGGCGAAGATGCTGACGAAAACCGTCGAGAACGCCCAGAAGAAGGTCGAGGAACAGAACTTCCTGATCCGCAAACGCGTCCTCGAGTACGACGACGTGATGAACGAGCAGCGGCGGGTGGTCTACAAATACCGCCGCGAGATCCTCGAAGGCCGCGACATCTCGGAGACCGCCCGCGACGAAGTCGAGGGGGTGATCGAGCGGCTGGTCGAGGAGTACACCGCCGGCGACCTGCTCGAGGAGTGGGATCTCGGCGAGCTGGAGACCCAGCTGCGCCAGATCTGGCCGGTCTCGATCGAGGTCGGCAACCTGGCGCCGGAGTCGGTCAACCGCGAGACCCTCAAGGACGAGCTCGACGAGGACGCGATGAAGGCCTACGACGAGCGCGAAGACCAGCTCGGCGAGGAGCTGCTGCGCTACGTCGAGCGTTCGATCCTGCTGCAGGTGATCGACAACCGCTGGCGCGAACACCTCTTCGACATGGATTACCTGCGCGAAGGCATCCACCTCCGCGGCTTCGCCCAGATCGATCCCCTCGTCGCCTACAAAAACGAGGGCTACTCGATGTTCGAGGACCTGATGCACTCGATCTGGGAGGAGTTCTCGAAACTGATCTTCCGCGCCGAAGTCGAAGTCGAAGGGGAACCGCAGGGCGCCGCCGCGCCCGCCGCCCCCGAGCCGGACGGGCTCGACTACTCGGGCGGCACGCTCGAGGCCCAGCCCTCGGCGCTGCAGCAGGTCGCCGCCGCCGGCGGCGGCAATTCGGCGGCGGTCGACGTCGCCGCCGCCCAGGCCGCCGGGCCGGGCAACGGCCGCTCTGGCAACGGCGCCGGCGGCGCCGAGGTGGTCGAGACGGTGGTCAAGGACGAGCACGACAAAATCGGCCGCAATGACCCCTGCTGGTGCGGGAGCGGCAAGAAGTACAAGAAGTGCCACGGGGCGTAGGCGCCTCGTCGCCCGCCCGTGCCGCCGACGTCGATCCGACCCGACCCCGTCCGCGAGTTCATCCGCGCCTTCAACGCGCGCGACCTCGACGCCTTCGTCGCTGCCCTCGACCCCGAGGTCGAGCTGCACGCGATGAAGGGCCTGCGCAAGGGGCTCGAGGCGGCGCGCATCTGGGCGACGCGAAAGCCGGGCGGGGTCCAGCAGGAGATCGAGCTCGAGCAGCTCTACGAGAACGACACCGAGGGCGGCGGCGGGCGCGCGGTGGCGTTGATCGAGCGGCGCTGGCGCTGGGAAGACAGCGGCGAGCTGGCCAGCGCCGAAGCGATGGCCTGGGCCTTCGAGCTGCGCCACGGCCGGGTCCGCTCCTGGCGCCCCTACGACGATCGCGAGGAGGCCCTGCGCGAGTGGGGCTTCGCCTCCATCTAGATGCTGTCGTAGTCTTCCGCCAATGGCCGACGCGCCGACCGAAGCCGTAGCACCACGCCTCGCCGCTGTCCGCGAGCAGCTGTCCCTGCTCTCGGACTACCTTTGACCCGGCTGGGTTAGAGGCCGAGGCCGCGCGCCTCGAGCAGGAGATGGGCCAACCGGGGTTTTGGGACGACCAGGAGTCGGCGGCAAGGACTTCGGCCGTGCACTCCCGCGCCCAGCGCCGGCTGGAGATGTTCCGCGGGCTCGAGTCGGACGTCGACGACCTCGGCGACCTCGCCGAGCTGGCTGAGGAGGACCCCGAGATCGCCGCCGAACTCGACTCGCAGCTGCGCTCGGTCGAGGCGCGGCTGGCCGAGCTCGAAGAGGCGCGCCTGTTCAGCGGCAAATACGACGCCGGCGACGCGGTCGTCACCGTCCACGCCGGAGCCGGCGGCACCGACTCGCAGGACTGGGCCGAGATCCTGCTGCGGATGTACCTGCGCTGGGCCGAGCGGCGCGGCTTCGAGGTCGAGATGGCCGAGGCCTCGCCGGGGGAGGAGGCGGGCCTGAAGTCGGCGACCTTCATCGCCCGCGGCGAGAACGCCTACGGCCTCTTCGCCGCCGAGCGCGGCGTCCACCGGCTGGTCCGGATCAGCCCCTTCGACTCCTCCTCGCGGCGCCACACCAGCTTTGCCCAGGTCGACGTCGGGCCGCTGGTCGAGGGCGACGTCGCCGTCGAGGTCGACGAGTCGGAGCTGCGGATCGACACCTACCGCGCCTCCGGCGCCGGCGGCCAGCACGTCAACAAGACCGACTCGGCGGTGCGGATCACCCACCTCCCGACCGGGATCGTCGTCCAGTGCCAAAACGAGCGCTCGCAGACCCAGAACAAAGCGGTGGCGATGCAGCTGCTGCGCTCGAAACTGATCGAGCTCGAGGAGCGCAAACGCGCCGAAGAGCTGGAGAAAGCGCGCGGCGAGGTCAAAGACGTGGCCTGGGGCTCGCAGATCCGCTCCTACGTCCTGCACCCCTACACGATGGTCAAGGACCACCGCACCGAGCACGAGGTCGGCGACGTGCAACGGGTGCTCGACGGCGACATCGACTCGTTCGTCCGCGATTACCTGGAGAAAACCGCCGCGGCCTCCTCCGCGAGCTAGGCGGATGGCCGCCGCCCCGCAGCTGCTCACCGCCGAGCGCGCGGCGGCCGGCGATCCCGAGGGGCTGCTCGTCCTGCACCACGGCCGCGGCACCGACGAGCGCGACCTGCTCGGCCTCGCCGACCACCTCGACCCGGAGCGGCGGCTGCGGGTCGTCTCGCCACGCGGACCACTGCAGATCGGCGGCTGGCCCGGCTTCCACTGGTACCTGGTGCCACGGGTCGGCTACCCCGACCCGGAGACCTTCTTCGCCGCCCGCAGCGCGCTCGCCGATCTCCACGACCGGCTCTGGGAGGAGACCGGCCTCGGGCCCGAGCGAACCGTCCTCGGCGGCTTCTCGATGGGCGCGGTGATGAGCCACGCGCTGGGCTGGAGCGGCGACCGGCCGGCGGTTGCGGGCGTGCTCGCCTTCAGCGGCTTCGTGCCGACGGTTCCCGGCTGGGAGCCCTCGCTCGGCGACCGCGTCGGCGCCCGCGCCCTCGTCGCCCACGGCGACCGCGATCCGGTGATCGACGTCGAGTTCGGCCGCGCCGCCCGCGACCTGCTCGCGCAGGGCGGCATCGAGGTGACCTACGTCGAGACCCCGGCGCCGCACGCGATCGCCCCCGCCGCGCTCGCCGCGGCGAGCGCCTGGCTGGCGGAGACCCTGGACCTCTAGTCCGCCGCTAAGCGGAGCGAGCGGCCTTGGCGCGCCACGCTGCGCTTGGGTCCGACCACCGCAGGCCGGCGCCGGCGCCCTTGCGGGCGGTCAGGTGGCGCTCGAAGGTCTGCCGGCAGTGGTCGGGGGTGTTGAGCGCGTAGATGCCGACGATGAACTCCTTCGCCGCCATCGCCCGCGCCATCTGCGGGTCGGTCAGCGTCTCGGTCGTGTGCAGGGTGCCGGAGCGGCCGAAGCGGGCCGTCTCGGAGCCGAGGTCGAGGGCGCCCTTGCCGCCGCGCAGGCCGAGGTCGATCGAGACGGCGCTCGGTTCGAAGGTGGCGTAGCTGACGGTGAGCCGAACCCGGTTGCGGCCCGGCACCGCGGCGACCGTCGCCTCGGCGCGGTCGAGCCGGCATTCTTCGGCTTCGAGCTCTTCGACTTCCCTCTCTTCGAGGGCTTCTTCGCAGGCTTCTTCCGCGGCTTCGTCGGCCGATTCGCACTCGTCGGCTTCTTCGCCTTCGTCCTGGCTCGCTTCCGCTTCGCCTTCGTCCCATTCCCATTCCCATTCCCATTCGTCCTCTTCGGATTCGTCGAAGGCGGAGGGGGGCGGGGCGGCCGCTGGGCCGGCGGCCGGCGGGGCGGGCGCCGCGGCGGCGTGGACCGAGCCCATCGCGCCGAGCACGGCGACGAAGACGATCGCGACGAAGGTGGGTAGCCAGCGGACGCGCTCCACGCCCCTCTATCGGGAGCGGGGCCGCCTGGCTTTAGCGCCGGGGGGCGCGGCCCACCGCCTCAGTCCCCGCCCTCGGCCTCGAGCGCGAGCAGAGACTCCTTCATCGCCAGCCCGCCCGCGTAGCCGCCGAGCCCGCCGCCGAGGCGCAGCACCCGGTGGCAGGGGACGACGAGCGGAACCGGGTTGCTGCCGCAGGCCGAGCCCGCGGCGCGGACCGCGCGCGGGTTGCCGGCGCCGGCCGCCATCTCGGTGTAGCTGCGGGTCTCGCCGTAGGGGATCGCGGCGATGCCGCGCAGGACCCGCTGGCGGAAGCCGTGGCTGAGCGTCCAGTCGACCGGCAGGTCGAACTCGCGCAGCTCGCCGGCGAAGTAGCCGTCGAGCTCGCGCCGCGCCCGGTCGAGCTGGGCCGGCGCCTCCAGCACCCGCGGCGAGACCTTCGCCGCCAGCTCCTCGAGCAAAGCCTCGTAGTCCTGGTTCGGCAGCCCGACGCGGACCAGCCCGCGCGGCGTCTGCGCCAGCAGCAGCGTTCCGAACGGCGAGTCGGCGCTCGCGTAGGCGACGTCGAGCAGCCCCTCGGCGGCGGCCGCGACGCGGAAGCGCTCGATCGCCCTCCCGGTGGTCGTGGTCATGACAGCTCCTTTCTCAACTTCGTCAGTCCCTCGTGCAGGCTGCGGCGCGCCGCAGCCGGCGAGCACCCCAGCGCCGCCGCGATCTGCGCGTGGGGGAGGTCGCTGGCGAAGCGCAGGGTGACCGCGGCGCGCTGCTTCGGCGGCAGCGCCGAGACCTTCTCCCAGATCCCGTCGTCGGGAGCGGGGATCTCGGCCGGGGCCGCGCTCGCCTCGAGCGCGTCGCCGACCTCGGCCAGCGGCAGCGGCCGGCGGCCGCGGGCGCGGTGGTGATCGATCGCCTTGCGGTGCGCGATCGTCAGCAGCCAGCCCCGCAGGTTGCGGTCGTCCCGCAGGTCCGGGTAGGCGCGCAGCGCCGCCAGGAAGGTCTCCTGGAAGACGTCATCCGCGTCGCCGCGGCCGACCGCGCCGCGCAGCGTCGCCATCACGTCGCCGGCGTGGCGGTCGAGCAGGGTTTGAAACGGCGGCAGTCGGTGCACTCTGTGGATTAAACGTGTCGACCGCCGCGAACGTGAGACCGCCCGCGAGCCGCGCCGATTTAGGCTGCCGCGATGGCTGAGACCCCCGGCGAGACGCTGGAGCAGACCGTGGCGCGGGCGCTCGCCGAGGACCTCGGCGGCGGCGACGTCACCTCCGAGTCGACCGTGCCGGCGGCGGCGCGGGCGCGGGCGCGGATCGCGCAGAAAGAGGCGGGGGTCGTCTTCGGCCTGGCCGCGGTCGAGGAGACGATGCGCCAGTGCGGGGTGGAGGAGTTCGAGACGCCGGTCGCCGAGGGCGAGTGGCGCGACGAGATCCCGAGCGACGTCTTCGTCGCCGCCGGCTCGGCCCGCGCGCTGCTCGCCGCCGAGCGCACCGCGCTCAACTTCCTCGGCCACCTCTCCGGGATCGCGACGATGACCGCTCGCTACGTCGAGGCGGTCGCCGGCACCGGGGCGACGATCCTCGACACCCGCAAGACGCTGCCGGGCCTGCGGGCGCTGGAGAAGGGGGCGGTGGCCGCTGGCGGCGGGTTCAATCACCGTCTCGGGCTCTACGACGCGATCCTGATCAAGGAGAACCACATCGCCCTTGCCGGCAGCCTGGCGAAGGCCGTCCACGGCGCTCGCAGCGCCCATCCCGACCTCGCCGTCGAGGTCGAGGTGCGCGACCTCGACGAAGCCGCCTACGCGCTCGGCACCGGCGCCGACCGCCTGCTGCTCGACAACATGGACCCGGAGACGCTGGCCGCCGCGGTGGCGCTGCGCGACGAGCACGCCGGCGGCGCCGAGGGCGCCTCGCTCGAGGCCTCCGGCGGGATCACCCTGGAGAACGTCCGCGCCGTCGCCGAGTCCGGGGTCGACTTCATCTCGGTCGGCGCCCTCACCCACTCGGCGCCGAACCTCGACTTCTCCCTGCTGCTCGAAACCGCCTAGCCCCCGGCGCGGGGCCGATGGGCCGATTTCGGGAACTATGCTCCCGAAATCGTCCCGTCGGCGGCGCGCTCGCCGGTGGGGTCGACGGCGCCGGCCAAGAGCTCGACCGAGCGCACGCGGCCGGCGGCGGTGTTCGCGTAGTGGACCGTGATCAGCTCGTCGGCCCCGGTCCGCTGGCGGAAGTCCTCGAGGTAGGCGGCGGCCTGCTCGGCGGTGCCGGTCGCGGTGTAGGTCAACATTTCGTCGACCACCGCGGCGCGGTGCGAGGCGAGGACGGCGTCGACCTCCTCGCTGCTGAGCCGGCGGTCACCGCGGCTGAAGAGGTTCCGGGCCCGGGCCCGGCGCGTCGCCTCGAACTGCTCGGCCGCCTCCTCGGAGCTCTCGGCGGCGATCACGCCGACGCCGGCGATCACGTGCGGGCTCTCGAGCTGCTGGGAGGGTTTGAAGCCCTCGCGGTAGGCGGCGATCGCCTCGAACAGCAGCTGCGGCGCGAAGTGCGAGGCGAAGGCGTAGGGGAGGCCGAGCTCGGCCGCCAGCTGGGCGCCGAACAGCGAGGAGCCGAGGATGTAGAGGGGGACGTGGGTGCCCTCGCCGGGGATCGCGTGGATCCCGGGCAGCGGGCTCTTGTCGCTCAGCAGGCCCTGCAGCTCGACCACGTCTTGGGGGAAGCGGTCGCTGGCCAGCGGGTCGCGGCGCAGCGCCCGCCAGGTGATCTGGTCGGTGCCCGGGGCGCGGCCGAGGCCGAGGTCGATCCGCCCGGGGTGCAGCTCGGCCAGGGTGCCGAACTGCTCGGCGATCACCAGCGGCGAGTGGTTCGGCAGCATCACGCCGCCGGCGCCGAGACGGATCGTCTCGGTGTTGGCGGCGATGTGGGCGATCAGCACCGCGGTCGCCGAGGAGGCGATCGAGGCGATGTTGTGGTGCTCGGCGTACCAGACCCGCCGGTAGCCGGCCCGCTCGGCGGCGCGGGCGAGCTCGACGCTGCCGACGAAGCTCTCGGCGACGGTCTCCTCGCGGCCGCCCGCGGCGTGGTCGTGTTACGAAAGCGGGATGGACCACATCGCCCGTACTTCATCAAACCGCCACGGTCGGCCCGCGTTCGTCGTTTGTAGCCCTCTGGGCTACAAACGACGAACGCACCTCACTTCAGCAGTTTCGAGAGCCGGCGGTCTTTCAGCACCTTGCCGCCGGTCTGCTCCTGCGGGCAGTAGTTCATCTGGTGTCCGGAGAAGAAGACCGCCTCGATCGTCGTCCCGCAGCGCGGGCAGGGCTCGCCCTCGTGCTTGTGGACCTTGAGCGGCATCGGCACCTTGTCGGGGACGTCGGGGCCGATCGTCTTCTCGTAGTGGTCGATCGCCGCGCCGAGCACACCCAGCGCCGCGTGCAGCCGCTCGACCTCCTCCTCGTCGAGCTCGGCCCCTTTCTTGAAGGGGGAAAGCCGCGCCTCCCAGAGGATCTCGTCGACCCAGGAGCGGCCGATCCCGGCGATGTCTTTCTGGTGGCGCAGCAGCGGGTGCAGGTGGCGCGGCTTGTCGATCGCCGCCGCGAACTCCGCCAGCGGTGGCGCCGGCCAGGCTTCGGGCCCGAGCGTCGCCACCATCTCGTCCGCGGCCACCGCCTCGCTCGGCAGCAGCTTCGCCCAGGCCCGCTGCTTGGTGCCGAACTCGCGCAGCCGCAGCTCGCGCCCGTCGGCGAGCCGCACCAGGACCCGCGAGGCGCGGTCTTTGAGCGAGGCGTGCTTGTCGAAGACGCGCAGGCGGCCGGCGGACATCAGGTGGATCAGCAGCGAGAGGTCGCCGAACTCGACGACCGGCATCTTCGCGATCCGCCGCACGCCGGTGACCTCGCGCCCGACCAGCGCCTCCAGCGGCGGGTCGAAGGTCTTCATCACGTTCATCCCCGGCGCCAGCGCCGACTCGACCTCGGCGCCGCGGATCGCAGCGTCGGTGCGGCGGGCAACGATCTCCACCTCGGGCAGCTCCGGCATCGAGGGCAGCGTAGACGGCAGGGATCGCCGAGCGGCTAGACTTGGTCCACGTTCATTCGACTGGCCTCGCCCTCAGGGCTGCCAGCGAACATCAGGAAGGAAGGGCTGCTCATGCAGGAGCTGCCGACGATCCAACCCACTCTTCCCGCGGAGCTGACGCCCGAGCAGATCGGCGAGCTCTCAGACGAGGTGCGCGCGCTCGCCGCCCAGCGCAACGCCGTGATCCTCGCCCACAACTACCAGCTGCCGGAGATCCAGGATGTCGCCGACTACCTCGGCGACTCGCTCGGACTCTCCCGCCAGGCGGCCGCCACCGACGCCGAGGCGATCGCCTTCTGCGGCGTCCACTTCATGGCCGAGACCGCCTCGATCCTCTCGCCGGAGAAGACCGTCCTGATCCCCGACCTCGACGCCGGCTGCAGCCTCGCCGACTCGATCACCGCCGACCAGCTGCGCGCCTGGAAGGCCGAGCACCCGGGCGCGGTGGTCGTCATGTACGTCAACACCTCGGCCGAGGTGAAGGCCGAGACCGACTACTGCTGCACCTCCTCCAACGCCGTCCAGGTCGTCGAGCACATCTGGGCCGAGCACGGACCGGAGACCGAGATCCTCTTCGGCCCCGACATGTGGCTCGGCGCCTTCGTCGAGCGCGAGACCGGCCTGCGCGAGGACCCCGAGCGTCGCGCCCGTTTTCACATCTGGGACGGCGAGTGCCACGTCCACGCCGGGATCCGCCCCGACGACATCGCCCGCACCCGCGCCGAGCACCCCAACGCCGAGTTCCTGATCCACCCCGAGTGCGGCTGCTCGACCCAGGCGATGGAGTACGTCGCCGCTGGCGACATCGAGCCCGAGGGCGTGCACATGCTCTCGACCTCGGGCATGCAGGCCCACGTTGAAGCCCACCCCGATGGCGAGTTCATCGTCGCCACCGAGAACGGGATGCTCTACCCGCTGCAGCAGGCGGCGCCGGGAGCGCAGCTGATCGAGGCCAACCGGATGGCCTTCTGCAAGTACATGAAGATGATCACCCTGCCGAAGCTGCGCGACTCGCTGCTGGAGATGAAGCACGAGGTCTCGGTCGACCCGGCGATCGCCGCGCGCGCCAAGGTCCCGATCGACCGCATGGTCGCGATCGGCTAGTGACCTGAGCCATCGGTTCGCAGCCGCGAGCACGCGGCGGCCGGTAATCGGGTGACGGTTCGCGCGCGGACGTCGAGGTTGCCTTTTCCCGCGCATACCGGGAAAAAAGGCAACCTCTCGGAGAGCGATGTTTCCGGCGGTCCAGTGGCGACGATTCTTTGGGCAGGTCGCTAGCTGCGTTTCGTCGCGGAGGCGCGACAAAGTTGGCACACCCGCGTCTTGTTCGGTCACTGCTTCGCCGTCAGGGTGGGGTCATGGCGAGGAAACGCGGGATCAAAGGCAAGCTGATCGACCTCTGGGTGCCGGAATGGGAACCGCTGCTCGATCTTGCGCCCGCGCACATCGCCGACTTCATGTGGATGGGGTCGGTCGAGCTGCGCGACAAGACCCGCCTGCAGCTCTACAGGCACTACTGGACGCGCGATTACCTGCACCTCGACGGCGAGGGTCGCGCCTTCGTCTACACCGAGCCGCAGCGCTACGCGGAGATCGAGCCGGCCTGGGTGCTCGCCCGCGTCCTCGACGAACACATGGCCGACAAGGACTGGTTCGACTGGCTGCGGCCACGTCATTCCGAGCCGGAACAGATCCGCGTTGAGTGGGCGGACTCGGCAACGAAGAACGGGATCTCGCACGAGCGCTCCGCCTACGTCGTCGAGCACTGCGGGCTGCGCTACAAGCACCGCGCTCCGCACGGAACCGAGGCGCCGCGTCCCGACGAATTCCGGACGCTCTTTCTGGGAGTCGATGAGGATGGTGCCGAGCTCGAGGTCGCGGCTGTGGCCGGGGACTACGGCGAAGGGTTCGTCGTCTTTCACGCAGCCGAGATGCGCGACGACTACCGCTATCTGATGGAACGAGCGGAGCGGTGGCGGCGATGATGCAGGACCGAGAGTGGTGGCTCCGCGACGACTCGCTGGAAGCGCCCGGGGTTGTCGACGCTCTGGTCGCGGAAGCCGAGCGGGGCTACGAGGTGCCCCGGGCGGAGTTCGTCACCCGACCGCCGGACGAGGAGATCGATGCCCTGCGGCGGATCGTCTTCCGCGTCCCCGCCAAGGTCCGCGACGCCGCCCAGAAGCGAGCCGATGAAGAGAAGCGCTCGCTCGCCGAGCTCGCCGCCGCGGCGCTCGACGAGTACCTCGCCCGCGTCGCTGTCAGAAAAAAGTCACGAGGCTCTTAGACACTTCTCAGCCCCGCTTTAGCCCGCGGTCAGGACCGCGGAGCAGGGTGGAGGGGCGCTCCGGCGAAGGGGGCGTCCAGACACCGCCGCGAAGGAGGCCGAGAGGATGGAACACGAAGAGCAAGCGGAGAGCCGCGAGACGCTGATCGTCGCCGCCGGCACCGCCGAGCACCCGCAGCTGGTCGGCGCCCTGCGGCGCCACGCCCGCCAGCGCCCCACCACCTTCACGCTGCTGGTCCCGGCGCTGCCGGCCTGTGACGAGGACAACGCGGTCGATCTCTCCGGCGGCTGGTCGGCGGCGCTCGATTGCGCCGAGCGGGCGGCGCGGCGGCTGCGCGAGGCCGGGATCGAGCTGCGCGAGGCGATCGTCGGCGACCCCGACTGCGCCGCCGCGCTCGGCGACGCCCTCCACGCCCGCCAGTTCGAGGAGGCGCTGCTCGCCACGCCGCGGTGGGCGGGCGTGGAGCCGCAGCTCGAATTGCAAAGACTCGCTAATACTTCGCTAAGCTTTCGCTCACGCCGCGTGAACGCGTTCTTGCGTGGTCGACGCAGCGCAGGAGTCATCCTCGATTCGCGGAACACTGCACCCCGATGGCGAGACGACGCAAGAACAAGGACCAGGAGCCGGAGCGCCCCCGCACCCGCGGGCGCCGCGCCCCGATCATCGAGCTGAACGAGGTCACCAAGGTCTACCCGGGCGGCCACATGGCGCTCGACCGGGTCTCTTTGGCGATCGGCCGCGGCGAGTTCGTCTTCCTGGTCGGCCCCACCGGCTGCGGCAAGTCGACCCTGATCAAGCTGCTGATCCGCGAGCTGAAGACGACCGAGGGCTCGGTCCGGATCGCCGGCCGCGACATCGGCAGCCTGCCGGAGAAGAAGATCCCGCAGCTGCGGCGCAACATCGGCACCGTCTTCCAGGACTTCAAGCTGCTCCCCAACCGGACCGTCTACGACAACGTCGCCTACGCGCTGCAGGTGATCGGCGCCAGCCGCGCCGAAATCCGCGAGCAGGTGCCGTCGACGCTGCGTCTGGTCGGCCTCTCGACCAAGCTCCACAGCTACCCCGACCAGCTCTCCGGCGGCGAGCAGCAGCGCGTCTCGGTCGCCCGCGCCTTCGTCAACCACCCGCCGCTGCTGCTGGCCGACGAGCCCTCAGGCAACCTCGACCCGGTCACCTCGATCGGGATCATGCAGCTGCTCTACCGGATCAACAAGACCGGCACGACCGTCGTCGTCGTCACCCACAACCGCGAGATGGTCGACTCGATGCAGCGCCGCGTGGTCGAGCTCTACGAGGGCCGCGTCGTCCGCGACGAGGTCTCCGGCGGCTACACCGAGGAGTCGACGACCGAATTCGGGATGCGGATGCGGGCCGAGATGGGCGTCGGTCCCGAGGGCCAGACCAACGGCCACGGCCACGACTACGAATCGCTGCGCTGAGCTATGGGCCGGATCGTCTTCTTCGTCCAGGAGGCGCTGCGCGCGATGCGCCGCAACGGCGCCCCGTCGGTCGCCGCGATCATCACCACGGTCGTCACCGTGGTCCTGCTCGGCGTCCTGATCCCGATCTTCCAGACGACCCAGGCGAAGAGCAACGAAGTCCGCGGCCAGCTCAACATCCAGGCCGAAGTCTTCCCCGATGCGACCAGGGGCGAACTCGTCGCGCTGCGCGAAAAGCTGCGGGCGCTGCCCGACGTCGAGCGGGTCGAGTTCATCACCAAGACGCAGGCGCTGCAGGAACTGCGCGAGACCCTCGGGGTCGAGAAGGCGCGCGAACTGACCTCGCAGCTGCACGAAAATCCGCTGCCGGCGAGCTTCCGCATCACCCCCACCGACGCCTCCGACCTGCCTGCTCTCAAGGCGGCGCTGAACGAGACGAAACCGGGCGGCGGCAAGGCGCTCTCGCCGGTCCTCGGCCGCACCTTCGAACGCCAGGACGCCTCGAAACAGATCGAGAAGGTGACGAGCGCCCTGAAGATCGTCCTCACCGTGATCACCGCCCTGCTGGTGCTCGCCTCGCTGATGCTGATCGGCAACACGATCCGGCTCTCGATCTACACCCGCCGGCGCGAGGTCGAGGTGATGCGGCTGGTCGGCGCGACCCGCTGGTTCATCCGCTGGCCGTTCATGATCGAGGGCGTCATCGTCGGCTTCATCGGCGGCCTTCTCGCCATACTGATCCTGTGGCTCGGCAAGCTGACGATCGTCGACCCGCTGAGCAGCTCCTTCTCCTTCCTGGCCGCTCAGAACAGCAGCACGCTGACCTTCCCGGCGATGGTCGCGATCCTCTTCGGCGCGGCGGTGCTGGTCTCGACGCTGGGTTCGGGCATCACCCTGCGCCGCTTCCTCAAGGTCTGAGCCTCCTGGGGCCGCAACGGTGAGGCTGCGCGCGGGCATCGCCTTTGCGGCGGCGCTGGTGGCGCTGCTCGTCGCCGGGCTCTGGCTCGGCGGCCACCCCAGCTACCTTCCCGGCTTCGCCCGCGACGCCTTCGTCGAAGAACCCGGCGGGTTGAGCGGCGAAGCGGCGGAAATCCTCGAACAGAGCTACTGGCGCGAGACCGGGCCGACCGAACTCGGCAACGCCTCGCTGCAGGGCATGGTCCGCCAGCTGCGGCGCCGTCACCATGACCGCTTCACCGAATACTTCTCGCCGGAAAACCTCGAAAGCTTCAACCAGCAGATCGAAGGGCGGTTCTCGGGGATCGGCCTCTCGGTCACCGAAGTGAGGCAGGGGCTGCGGGCCGAAACGGTGTACGCGGGCTCGCCAGCGGCCGAGGCGGGGATCGAGCCCGGCGAAGTGGTCGTCTCGGTCGACGGCGAATCGATCGCCGGCGTCCCCAGCATCGAGGCGACGAAGAAGATCAAGGGGCCGGAAGGGACCGAGGTGACGATCGGAGTCCTCGACCCGAAGACGAAGAAGACCCGCGAGCTGACCCTGACCCGGGCCGAGGTGAGCCTCCCGAACGTCAGCCAGAGGCTCGAAACGGTCGGCGGCAGGAAGCTCGGCTACGTGCGGATGCTCTCCTTCAGCCAGGAATCCGGCGCGCAGCTGAAGCGGGGGGTGGAAAAGGTCGAGGAGGAAGGCGCCGAAGGGATCCTGCTCGACCTTCGCCACAACCCCGGGGGGCTGCTCGACCAGGCGGTCCAGAGCGCCAGCATCTTCCTGCCCGAGGGCGAAGTCGTGGTGACGACCAGATCGCGCACCCAGGGCGGGAGCACCCACGAAACGGCCGGCGGCAACCTGCCGGCGAAGCCGCTGGTGGTGCTGGTCGACGGCGGCACCGCCTCGGCGGCCGAGATCCTCACCGCGGCGCTGGTCGACGACGGCGGGGCGACGACGGTCGGCGAGACCACCTACGGCAAGGGAGTCTTCCAGGAGGAGCACGGGCTCGAGAACGGCGGCGCGCTGAAGATCACCGTCGGCGAATATTTCACCCCCGACGGCGAGAACCTGGCGAAAACGCACGGAATCCACCCGGACGTGCGCGTCCCGTTCGATCCCAGCGGCAAGGGCGACAACCAGAAGGCGCGGGCGCTGCGCGTGCTGGCCGGCAAGGTCGGGGCTTGAGCCGCCGGCGCGGAGGTCGTCCACGACAGCGGCGCCAGCGACCCACCGCCCGCGAGGCGGCGGCCGACCTCCTCGCCGAGCAGCTCGGCTTCCGCGGCTTCCGGCCCGCGCTCGAGGACGAGGCGCGGCGGGCCGCCGAGCAGGCCGAGCGGCTGCCGCTGCGGCGCCGCGACCTGACCGAGCTCGCCACCTTCACCGTCGATCCCGCCACCGCGCGCGATTTCGACGACGCGGTCTCGGCCCAGCGCGAGGGCGAGGGCTTCCGGCTCTGGATCCACATCGCCGACGTCGCCGCCCACGTGCGGCCGGGCTCGGCGCTCGACCTCGAGGCGCGGCGCCGAGCCAACAGCACCTACGTTCCGGGAGCGGTCGAGCCGATGCTGCCGCACGCGCTGTCCAGCGATGCCTGCAGCCTCTCGCCCGGCGTCGAGCGGCTGGCGGTGACCACCGAGATCGCGCTCGGACCCGGAGCGCAGCCGCAATCCGCCCGCTTCTACCGCAGCCTGATCCGCTCCGACGCCCGCCTCGACTACGACCAGCTCGACGCGGTCTTCGCCGGCCGCGAGCCGCCGCCCGAGCCGGTCGCCGAACCGCTGGCGGCCGCGCGCGAGGTCGCCGCGGCGCTTGGCGAGCGTCGCTCCGGCACCGAGCTCGAGGTCGAATCGGCCGAGCCGGAGTTCGACTTCGACGCCGACGGCGAAGTCACCGGGGCGCGGCGGGTCGAGCAGACCGAGTCGCACCGGCTGATCGAGCGGCTGATGATCCTCACCAACGAGCAGGTCGCCCAGTTCCTAGTGGCGCGGCGGTTGCCGGCGATCTACCGGGTCCACCCGCAGCCCGACCCGCCGCGGATCGAACGCCTGCTGGAGCAGCTGGCGGCGCTCGGGATCCCGACGCCGCCGCTCGGCCAGGGGCTCTCGCCGCGCGGCGCCGGCCAGATCGCCGTCGAGGCGAGCCGGCTGGCGCTGCGCGAGGCGCGCCGCCGCGGCCACGGCCGGGACGCATATCTGTCGCTGGTGCTGCGATCGCTCAAACAGGCCTCCTACAGCGAGCGCAACAGCGGCCACGCCGGGCTCGGCAGCGAGGCCTACGCCCACTTCACCTCGCCGATCCGGCGCTATCCCGACCTGATCGTCCACCGGGCGCTGCTGGCGGCGCTGGGGGAAGGGGAGGACGCGCCCTCGCTCCGCACCGCCCGCGAGGCGGCGGCCCACTCCTCGGCCCGCGAGCGCGAGTCGGCGAAGATCGAGCGCACCGCCGACGACGTCTGCGCCGCCTACCTGCTCGAGCGCGAGCTCGGCGAGCGGGGGCTAGACGCGGTCTTCGAGGGCGAGGTCTCGGGGGTGATCAGGGCCGGCGCCTTCGTCGCCTTCGGCGGCGAGCTCGGCGACGTCTACGAGGGGATGCTGCCGGCGCGGACGCTGCCCGGCGAGCGCTACGAGCTCGACCGCGCCGAGGTGGCGCTGACCGGGCGCGGCGAGGGCGGCCGCGCGATCCGGCTCGGCGATCGGTTGAAGGTCAGGGTGACGGGCGTCGACACCGCCCGCGGCCGGTCCGACCTGTGGCTCGCCGGTTAAGGTCGGCCGATGGCCAAAAAGGCAAAGAAGCGGCGCCAGCCGGCCTCCGGCGACGTGGTGACCAACCGTCGCGCCCGGCACAAATTCGAGCTGGTCGAGAAATTCGAGGCGGGGATCGTCCTCACCGGCTCCGAGGTCAAGGCGCTGCGCGGCGGCAAAGCGCAGATGACCGACGCCTACGCGGTGGTCGACCGCGGCGAGGTCTGGCTGCGCAACCTCCACATCCCGCCCTACGAGTTCGCGGCCGCCGACGCCCACGAGGCGACCCGGCCGCGCAAGTTGCTGCTGCACCGCGGCGAGATCGAGCGGCTGGTCGGGAAAACCGCGCAGAAAGGACTGACGCTGGTGCCGGTACGGATCTACTTCAAAGGCCCGCGGGCGAAGGTCGAGCTCGCCCTGGCGCGCGGGAAGGAAGGCCGCGACCGCCGTCGCGAGATCGCCGACCGCGACGTCCGGCGCGAGGTCGAACGCGAGTTCAAGGGCCGGATGCGCTGAGCCGCGGCAGCGGGCCGGTCGCTCCAACGTCAGTCCAGTTGCATCGTCCCGGCGCGCTTGCAACTGCCGGGGAGCATGCAAGGATGCAGGCGAAATGCCGACCAGCGCCCTGCTCCCGCTCGCCGACTCGGTGCCGGAAAAGGTCAGCGACTACGTCAGCGACCACACGATCTACTTCGTCGCGGCGCTGGTCCTGGCGATTCTCCTGCTGCTGCTCGTGGTGAGCATCACCCGGCGCAAGGCCGAGGAACGGGAGAAGCGGGAGAAGGCGAAAGGGCAGAACGCCCCCGGCGCCGAGGGCCCCGGGGCGCCCGCCGCCGCCGCGCCGGGCGCGCCTCCGGCCGCGGCCGCCACCGGCTCGCCGCCGCCGGGAGCGCCACCGCCGGCGCCTGGGCAGGCGAGCGCCGAGACGGCGGCGGTCGGAGCCACCGCGCCGCCGCCCGGAGCAACGCCGACCGCGACCCCGCCGGCCAACGAGACGTCCCAGCAGAAACGCAAGCGGCGCCGCCAGGAGCAGCGAGCCCAGCGCGAACAGGCACGGCAGGCGCGCCGCGAGGAGGTGCAGCGGCGCAAGCAGCTGCGAGCCGAGCAGCGCGCCTCCCGCCGCGGCAAGGGGCCGACCCCCGGCGCGACCGAACCGGCCGCCGCGACCGCCGCGCCGGCCGCAGCCGCAACCGCCGCGGCAGCGCCCGAGCCGCCCAAGCAGAAGAGCTTCTTCGGGATCAAGTACGGCGGCGGCAAGCGCAAGCGCGAAGCGGCGCTTGCCGAGCAGCGCCTGGCGGCCGCGCGGGCGGCGATGGAGCGCGAAGCGGCGCACGCGGTGGCCGCCCAGCAGACCGGTGAGACCGAGGTCGTGCCGCTGGTCTCCGCGGCCCCGCCCGGCGCCGGTCCGGAGGCCGCGCCCGCGGCGGCACCCACCCCGTCCGCCACCCCCGAGCCAGCGCCAGCGCCGCCGGAGTCGCCGACGATGATCGGCTCGGTGCCGCCGCCCCCGGTCGGCCCCGCGGTCACCCCGGCGCCCGAGGAGTACGACGCCGCGGCGGCCCAGCAGCGGGTCCGCGACAAGGTCGCCGAAGTGCGCTTCGAGGAGCAGCGGATCCGCGCCGAGGCCGACCGGCGGTTGCGCGAGGCCGAGCGCCTGCACCCCCAACCGGGGCAGCCGGGCTTCGAGCCGCCCGCCCTGCCGCCCGCTACCGAGCCGCCGCCCGCCGCGGCGATCGCCCCCGAGCAGGCCGCGGCGCCGGCGCCGGCACTCGACCTCGCCGCCGCCGAACAGCGGCTGCGCGAGGAACGCGAGGCGCGCGAGCGCTCGCTGGCCGAGGCCGAGGCGCGGCTGCGCGAGATCGAGGAGCGGACCAAGGCCGCCGAACGCCGGGCCGAGGAGGCCAAGCGCCTGGAAGGACTGAAAGCCGAAGAAGACGCCGAGGCGCAGCGGCTGGCCGAGATCGAGCGCAGCGTCGTCGCAGCCGAAGAGCGGGCCCGCGAGGCCGAGCGGCGGGCGATCGAGGCCGAGCAGGCCGTGGTCCGCTCGGTCCAGGGCGGCGCGCCGCCCGCGGCCGACGTCTCGCAGCCGACGGCGGAATTCACGCCGCCACCGCCGCCTTCCGTCCCCGAGCCGCCGCAGGGCGCGCCCGAGCCGCCGACCTCGCCCAGCCCTGAGCCGCCAGCGCCGGCGACCCCGTCCGCCCCAGTGGCGCCGCCGGCCCCTGCCCCCGAGCCGCCCGCCTCCGCCTCGTCCGAGGAGGTCCCGTTCCCACCGGGTGGCTCGGCCCAGACCGGTCAGCCGACGCCGCCGGTGGCGCCGCTCGACCTCAACGTCGTCAGCTTCGAGCAGCTGCGCGCCCAGAACCTCTCGGTCACCCAGGCAACCCGCCTGCTCGCCCACCGCGAGCGCCTTGGCGGCTTCCGTTCGCTCGACGACCTGGACCAGGTCCCCGGCTTCCCCCAGGACCTGCTGGCCGACCTCAAGTCCCGCAGCACCGTCTGAGCGCGGCGCCCGAAGCGCCTACTCGAACTCTCCGCGTTCGTACTTCTCCAGCAGCTTCAGCCAGATCTCGCTGCGTGCCGGGAACGGCGCGATCGCGTGGCGCAGGCGGCCGAGCGGCACCTCGCCGACGATCGCGGCGGTCGCCGTCTGCGCGAAGTCGGCGGTCTCGAAGCCGGTGAAGGTGGCGCCGACGATGACGCCGGCGGCGCGGTCGACGACCAGGCGCGAGGTGCCGCCGCTGCCCCTGCCCTGGAAGCTGGCGCCCGCCGTGCCGTCGGTCGGCACCTCGACGGCGACGGCGTCCTGGCCCGCCTCGCGCGCCTGCGCCAGGGTCCTGCCGACCGCGGCGACCTGGGGTTCGGTGAAGGTGACCCGCGGCGGTCCGAAGCCTTCGGCCAGTGGCTCGACCTCGCGCCCGAGCATGCACTCGGCCGCGATCCAGGCCTGGTACTTGCCGACGTGGGTGAGGAGGGCGCGGCCGTTGACGTCGCCGATCGCGTACAGCCACTCGCTGCCGCCGACCCGGAAGCGATCGTCGGTGCCGAGGAAGCCGTGCTCGTCGGGCTCGACCCCGATCGCCTCGAGGCCGATCTCCGCGCTGTGTGGCTTGCGGCCGACCGCGACGAGGATCTCCTCCGCCCCGACCTCCTCGCCGCCGGCCAGGGCCGCGACGATCCCGGCGCCGCCGGCTCGCACCGCCTCGACCATGCTCTCGAGGCGGACGTCGACCCCGAAGCGCTCGCGCAGGCTGGTCGCGACTTCCTCGCCGGCGAAGGGCTCCTCCTTGCCCAGCAGCTGGCTCTCGCCCTCGACCAGGGTGACCGCGGTGCCGAGGCTCGCCCACGCCTGCGCCAGCTCGCAGCCGACCGGGCCGCCGCCGAGCACGAGCAGGCTGGCGGGGACCCGCTCGGCGGTCGTCGCCTCGCGGTTGTTCCAGGCGCGAACGCCGTCGAGGCCGTCGATCGGCGGCATCGCGGCGCCGCTGCCGGTGGCGACGACGACCGCTCGCTCGGCGACCAGCTTCTCGCCGCCGACCTCGACCCGGCGCTCGCCGGCGAACCGGCCCTCGCCGCGGAAGAGGGCGATGTCCCGTTCCTCGAGCCAGGGCAGCTGCGAGGAGTCGTCACGGCCGTGGATCACCTCGTCGCGGCGAGCGAGGACCGCCGCCGGGTCGAGCCGCGAGCCCTCGTCGACCGGGACGCCGGGGACCCGCCGCGCCTCGGCCAGGACGTCGGCGGGGCGGAGCAGCGCCTTCGAGGGCATGCAGGCGTAGTAGGAGCATTCGCCGCCGATCAGGTCGCGCTCGACGATCGCCACCCGCCAGCCGGCGTCGGCCAGCTTGCCGGCGCAAACCTCGCCCGCGGGGCCGGCGCCGAGGACGATCGCGTCGAAGCTCTTCTCACTCATCGCTGGCCACTTCCCCGACAAACTACAATTCATGCAGCAGCAAGCACGGGGGCGACAGGCTTCGACGTGGTCGACTCGTGCGAACGGTTGCAGGTCGAGGTTGCCGGAGGCCTCGTTAAACCCCGGCACAAACCAATACGTGCGGACCATGAGTTCGCCCTCGCCGCTTAGCTAGAAACTAAGCGCTGTGAGAGTCGGTCCTCTCCCGCCCGCGGAGGGGGCAGCCGGCTTCAGAAAGCGGGCTTACCCGGGCAGATCGCCCCGACCGCCCGGGAACACCGAAGGGGCTTTATCTCCCGCAGTGCCCGCCGGCGCGGACCCCGGGAGACGAGAATCAAGCGCCGGCTAAACCTGTAGACACCCTCGCACCGCGTCCGCGGATCCGAGTTCGAATCTCGGCGCCTCCATCTTGCCCGTCCCGCCCAGGCGGGGCGGGCGTCCTGCCCAGGGCTCCTGGCTATCCCTCAGTGGCGCCAGGGGAAGCGGTTGCCGCGCCGGAACATCGGCAGGCCGAGCTCGCGCCTGCCGAGCGCCAGGATCGCGAGGGTCGAGGCGCCGAGGACGAGGAAGAGCGCCAGGCCGAGCAGCGCGCCTTCGCCGGCGACCCAGTCGAAGGGAGTCAGAGCGGGCCCGGCGAGGGGGGCGAACGGCGGCTGTCCCGTGAGATGGGCGGCGGGCGGCGGATTGGCCGCGACGAGGGGCGGCGCCTCGCCACCCGACGGGGCGGCCGCGTCCGCTGCGAAGGAAGCCAGCGCCGATCGCGACCAGTCACGGACGAAGCTGGCCAGCGGAGCTTCGGTCAGCAGCGCGATCGCGGGCCAGACGTGAATGAAGGGGTGCAGGAGCCGCGCCGGGATTCCCGGCAGCACCTTGTTCGCGCCTTGGGGCGGGGGCGCGGTCGCCTCGGCACCGAGCTGGGGCGCCGGGCCGTTGTCCGCGGTCGAGCGGCTGGCGGCGGCGCCGGCGGGAGCGCTCCGCGGCTCCGGGGTCGTGGTGCCCGCCGCGGTGGGCGGCGTGCTCGGCGCGGCTTCCGCCGTCGCCGTTGCCGACCCGACCGTCGATGCGGCGGCGGCCGCCTCGGCTGCCGCGCTCCGCGTCGCCGCCGCGGCTTCGCCGCCCGTCGCGCTCACCGCTTCGCCGGCGCCCGTTGCCGTTCTGCTCGCCGCGGCGACGGTGTCCGCCGCCGTCGCCGCCACCTTCGGGACGGTTGCCGGGCTATCGCCGGCCGTCGAGACGGGAAGCTTCGGCAACCGCAGCGTCGGCAGCTTGACGGGAACGTCCGGCACCGCGACCTCGGGAGGCTCGACGGCGGGCGGCGGCGAAGCGGGTCGCGGCGCGGCGGGCGGTGGCGGAGCGGTGCTCGGCGTCGCGACCTGTTCGAGCGCCTGCTGCACCGGCGCGGCTATTTCGCCCACCGGGCCGGTGACGCCGTCGAGCGGGCCAGCGCCGGCCGCGGGTGGGGCGAGCCAGAGACCGGCGGCCAGGAGAATCCAGACAGCGAGCGTCGACCTCCCCAGCGAAAGACGCGAATCGCCACGCGGTCTTGACATTGGACAACCCCTCTTTGAATAACTGGGCGTACCACTACCCAAAATTGTGGATGAATGTATGGTCCCGGAGCCGAATTTCTCGCAAATAGCGCGAATCCGAAACGGTTTAGGGAGCGATGGAGGGCGCCCGATCTGCCCGGTACGGTGCCCCCGGTGGAGCACTACGTCGCCTTCCTGCGCGGGATCAACCTCGGCAACCGCCGGGTCAAGAGCCCGGAGCTGGTGAAGCACTTCGAGGCGATCGGGCTCGAGGAGGTGGCGACCTACCGGGCCAGCGGCAACGTCGTCTTCGCCGACCCGAGCGGCAACTCGGAGGCGAAGCTGCAGAAGCGGGTCGAAGCGGAGCTCGACGAGCGGCTCGGCTACGACGTCGCGGTCTTCCTGCGCAGCTTCGAGGAGGTCGCCGCGATCGCCGCTCGAGCGCCCTTCGACGCCAGGTCGATCGCCCGCTCGAAGGGCAAGCCCCAGGTTCAGCTGCTGGCCGAGAAGCCCAGCGCGGCGGCGAAGAGGAAGGTCCTCGCGCTCGCCGGTCCCGACGACGAGATGGTCTTCGAGGGCCGCGAGCTGCACTGGCTGCCCAGCACCGGCCTCTCGGAAACCGAGGTCGACCTGAAGGCGATCGACCGGGCGCTCGGCAGGGGCACGATGCGCACCGCCGGCACGCTCGAGCAGATCGCCGCCAAGTACTGCGGCTAGCCGCGGGAGCCGGTCGCTAGCCCGCGACCGACAGCTCGGGCGGCGTCCGCAGGGTCTGGAAGACGACGCAGTAGCGCTCGGTCAGCTTCAGCAGGGTCTCGAGCTCCTCGGCGCTCGCCTCGGTGTCGAGGTCGAAGCGGAGGCGGATCGCCCGGAAGCCGACCTGGGCGTCGCGGTCGACGGCGAGGGTGCCGCGGAAGTCGAGGTCGCCCTCGGCGTGGACGCGGCCGCCGGCGACCGCGATGCCGAGCGAGGTGGCTACCGCCTTGAGGGTGACGCCGGCGCAGGCGGCGAGCGCCTCCAGCAGCATGTCGCCGGAGCAGAGCTGGGTGCCGTCGCCGCCGCTGGCGGGGTGGAGGCCGGCTTCGGCCATCGCGCGGCCGGTCTGTACCGAGCAGGAGACGCCCTCGCCGAGCTCGCCATCGGCCGCGAGGGTGACCACCGCCGCCTCGGGATCCTCGCTGTAGCGCTCCTTCAGTGGGGCTTGGATCGCCTTCAGCTGCTCACTCTGCATACTCGGGAGTATGGCGATCGCGACCGCAACCTCGCTCGACGTCTACGTAGGCGGCAGGCTCCTTCTCGAGGACGTCGGCTTCAAGCTCGAGGCCGGCGACCGGATGACGCTGTCCGGGCGCAATGGCGCCGGCAAGTCGACCCTGCTGCGGGTGCTGGCCGGCGAGCTGGCGCCCGACTCGGGGACGGTCTCGATCTCGCGCGGAGCGAAGGTCGCGCTGCACGACCAGCGCCCGCCGCGCGAAGCCGAGCGCCACCTCCGCGAGTACGTCTTCTCCGGCCGCACCGAGATGCTCGCCACCGAGGCCGAGCTGGCGCGACTCGAGGAGGCGATGTCGGGCGGCGCCAAGGTGACGGAGGAGACGCTGGCCGCCTACGCGGCGGCGCAAGGCCGGCTGGAAGCGGGCGGCGGCTACCGCTGGCGCGACGACGTGCTCGCCGTCCTCCGCGGCCTCGGCTTCGGCCCCGAGGAGGCCGAGCGGCCGCTCTCGACCTTCTCCGGCGGCGAGCTGACTCGCGCCTCGCTGGCCCGCGTGCTGGCCGCGCGCCCCGACCTGCTGCTGCTCGACGAGCCCACCAACCATCTCGACATCCCCTCGCTCGAGTGGCTCGAGAACTACCTCGTCGGAATCGACGCCGCCGTCGTCCTCGTCGCCCACGACCGCTGGTTCCTCGAGGCGGTCGGGACCTCGGTGCTCGAGCTCGAGGCCGGCCGGGCGCGGTTCTTCGCCGGGCCCTGGCACGCCTGGCGCAAGGAGCAGGCGGCCCGCGAGATCGCCCTCGGCAAGGCGATCGAGCGCCAGCAGGCCGAGATCGCGCGGATGGAGCGGTTCGTCGAGCGCTTCCGCTACAAGGCGACCAAGGCGCGCCAGGCGCAGTCGCGGGTGAAGGCGATCGAGAAGAAGAAGGCCAGCGGGGCGGTCGCGACCAAGCGCGACACGCGGAACCTCCGCTTCCACTTCAAGCCGCCCGAGCGGCCGGGCCGGGTCGTGCTGAAACTCGTCAACGGCAGGATCGAGGTGCCGGGGCGGACCCTGCTAGCCGACGCCAACCTCGAAATCGAACGCGAAGAACACGTCGTTCTGGTCGGCGCCAACGGCAGCGGCAAGACGACCCTGATCGAGACCCTCGCCGGCCGCCGCGAGCCCGCCGCGGGCAGCGTCCGCAACGGCCACAACGTCCGCCTCGGCTACCTCTCCCAGCATGCCGAGACCGCGGCGGGGGAGGGGACGGTGCTCGACGCCGCCCAGCGCGAGACCGGTCTCAGCGGCCCCAAGGCGCGGGCGCTCCTCGGCGGCTTCCTCTTCTCCGGCAAGGACGTCGAAAAGAAGCTCTCCGACATCTCCGGCGGCGAGCAGCGGCGGCTGTCGTTGGCGATCCTCGTCGCCTCCGGCGCCAACGTCCTCGTCCTCGACGAGCCGACCAACCACCTCGACATCGAGAGCCGCGAGGCGCTCGAGGACGCGCTGGTCGAGTTCGAGGGCGCGATCCTGCTGATCTCCCACGACCGGGCCCTGCTCGAGGCGGTCGGCACCCGGACCCTCGTCTGCGAGGACGGCAAGCTGAGCAGCCACGACAGCGGCTGGGCCGAGTACCAGCGGCGCCACGACGAGCGCGAGGAGGATCTCCAGGCCGCGGCCGGCAGCGCCAAGCGCGCCGCCAACGGTGGCGGCAAGCGCCGCAGCGGCTCGCGCAAGCCGGCCCAGCAGGCGGCGCGCAGGGCGGCGAAGCTGGAGGAGCGGATCGCCAGGGCCGAGGCCGAGCTGGCCGGGCTCGAGGAGGAGCTCGCCGACCCCGCCGCCTGGGCGAGCCCGGGCCGGGCCGAGCGGGCCAGCGAGCGCCACGCCGCCGCCAAGGCCAAGGTCGAAGGGCTCTACGCCGAATGGGAGGCCGCTCAGGCGAGCGCCGAGGAGGCCGAGGCCGCGACCGCCTGACCGCGAGCGTCGGCCAGCGGCCGCTCGAGCGCGACCACGGTGTCCCTGGCCGGCGCCAGGGTGATGTGGCGAACCTGGCCGCGCTCGGGCCGCGGATCGGGCGCCCGCAGCTGCGCCCGGGTGACGATCTCGCGCAGCACCACCCGCATCTCCTGTTCGGCGAAGGCGGCGCCGACGCAGCGCCGGATGCCGCCGCCGAAGGGGATCCAGGCGTAGTTCTCGGCGCCCTCCTCGAGGAAGCGCTCGGGCCGGAACTCGAAGGGCCGGGCGTAGAGGTCCTCGCGGTGGTGGATCGCGGCGATCGCCGGGACCAGGAAGCTGCCGGCGGGGAACTCGTACTCGCCGACCCGCGCCGGCGCGGTCAGCCTGCGGGCGACGTCGATCAGGACCGGCCGCGAGCGCAGCGTCTCGCGCACCGTCGCGTCGAGGTAATCGCTCTCGCCGGCGGCCAGCGACTCGCGCAGCCGCCCCAGCGCCGCCGGCGCCCGCAGCAGCCGCTCCAGGGCCCAGGCGAGCGCAGTTGCCGTCGTCTCGTGGCCGGCGCCGACCACGGTCACCAGCTCGTCGCGCAGTTCGGTATCGCTCAGCGGCGAGCCGTCCTCGTGGCGCGCTGCCAGCAGCAGCGAGAGCACGTCGTCGCGCTGCTCCCGCTTCGCCTGCTCCCGCCGCAGCGCGATCTCCTCGTAGAGGAACTCATCGAGCGCGGCCCGGGCGGCGGCGAACCGTCGCCAGGGGCTGACCGGCCCGAGGTCGCGGCGCAGCACCGGGAAGCGGGTGATCGGCGAGACCCGCGCCGTGAAGCGGTCGAGCAGCGCCGTCGCCCGGTCGATCCGCGCCTCCTCGGAGATCCCGAAGACCGCCCGCAGGATCACCGAGAGGGTGATCCGCTGCATGTGGGGGCGCAGCGCGAACGGCTCGCCGACCGGCCAGCGCTCCATCTCGCGCCGCGTCGCCGCCAGCATCAGCTCCGAGTAGACGCGGATCCGGTCGCCGTGGAAGGGAGGCAGCAGGGTCTTGCGGGCGCGCATGTGGGGCGCGTCGTCGAGGTTCAGCACCGAGTTCGGGCCGAGCGCCGGCTCGAGCACCGTCGCGTTCGCCTCGCCGGCGTGGAAGACGGCGGGCGAGCCGGTGAACACCTGCTTCGCCAGCGCCGGGCTGGCGACGTAGAAGATGCGGCCGAAGAAGGGGAACTTGACGCTGAAGACGTCGCCGTAGCGGCGCTGGGCGGCGACCGTGAAGCCGAGCGGATTGCGGCTGTAGCGAACGGCCTGGGCCCAGGCCGGCGCGCTTGATCCCGGCGGCTGCTTCATCGCCGGACCAGGTTAGTCAAAGCAGGACGGAGCGTTCCTAAAAGACGACAGTGCGTTCGCCGTCGAGCAGGACCCGGTCGTCGAGGTGGGCCATCACCGCCCGCGCCAGGACCAGGCGCTCGATGTCGCGGCCGATCCGTTTCAGGTCGGCGACCTCGTCGGAGTGGCTGACCCGGGTGACGTCCTGGTCGATGATCGGGCCGGCGTCGAGCTCGGCGGTGACGTAGTGGGCGGTGGCGCCGATCAGCTTCACCCCGCGTTCGTGGGCGCGGCGGTAGGGGTCGGCGCCGACGAAGGCCGGCAGGAAGCTGTGGTGGATGTTGATCGCCGGCGCCCCGAGCGCGTCGAGGAACTCCTGCGAGAGGACCTGCATGTAGCGGGCGAGGACCAGTAGGTCGACCCCGTCCAGCAGCTCGAGAATCTGACGCTCGGCCTCCGCCCG
The DNA here is from genome assembly GCA_050251335.1 of Solirubrobacterales bacterium. Classification (GTDB taxonomy): domain Bacteria; phylum Actinomycetota; class Thermoleophilia; order Solirubrobacterales; family 70-9; genus VAYN01. The sequence goes on along the minus strand of JBFWMZ010000033.1, from coordinate 3,451 downwards.
GGCTTCCGGCTCGACCGGGACGAAGTGGAAGGGAAGGCCGACCGCGGTCACCTGGTCGGCGTGGTCGGGATGGTTGGAGACGACCGCGACGACCTCGCCGTCGAGCTCGCCGCTGCGCCAGCGCCAGAGCAGGTCGGAGAGGCAGTGGTCCTCGCGCGAGACCATGATCGCGAGCCGCTTGCGCTGCTCGGAGTCGGCGAAGCGGTACTCCATCTCCAGCGGCTCGCCGACCTCGGCGGCGAAGCGCCGCTCGAGCTCGGCCCGCTGCGGCGCCGGCACTTCGTCGAAGACCATCCGCATGAAGAAGCGGCCCTCGCCGGTCGCGTGCTGGTCGGCGTCGACGATGTTCAGCCCCGAGTCGGCGAGGAAGCCGCTGACGCGGGCGATCAGGCCGGGCCGGTCGGGACTGGCGATGATCAGGCGGGAGGTCGGCTGGTCGGGCACGGGGCGGGATTCTGGCGGCTGGCGCTCCGTCATCGACGCCAGCGGCCCGGTTCCTTGTTTTGCAACGAATTTCCCAGATGGGTCGCGCGGCCTTCGGACCGCGCAAATTGCAAGTATTCGTTCCGCGCTTGCTCATCAAACGCAAACACACGCTGCCGCTGGCGGTCGGCGCGGCGGCAGCGGCGGTCGTCCTCGTCCTCCTCGCTGCCGGCGCCTCGGCCCACACCGGGCCCCGGATCGCCCTCGGCTACGCCGAACCGGTCGCGCTGCCGCCGCTGCAGCGCCCGGTGGACCGCTTCCAGCGCGTCGTCCACACGGTCGCCGCGCAGATCCGGGTCGCCGAACGCCAGCGCCAGCGCCGTGCCGCCGAAGCGGCGGCCCGCAGGCGCCGCGAGATCTTCGAGCACCTGCCGGGCGGGGTGACGATGGCGACGCTGGAAGCGATCGCCTCCTGCGAGTCGGGGGGCGACCCGACCGCGGTCTCCGCCGACGGCACCTACCGCGGCCTCTACCAGTTCGATTTCGGGACCTGGGAATCGGTCGGCGGCGAGGGCGACCCGGCGGCGGCCTCGGCGGCCGAGCAGAGCTACCGCGCCGCCCTGCTCTACAGCCGCTCCGGCTCGAGCCCCTGGCCCGTCTGCGGCTGAGCCGCCTCGAATTGTTCTTTATCCCGGAATAGTGTGGATAAGGAACAGCCCGGCGGAGGGCCTACAGTTGGCGGCGATGGCGACGGAGGAGAGAGGCGAGGCTGAGGAGATTCCCGCGCCGCAGGCGGAGGGGCCGAGCCGCAAGCCGCCGCGCGAGGCGATCGCCGAGGCCAAGGTGCGGGTCCCGACCCGCGGCAACCGCCGGCTCGAGAGCTTCCTCGAGGCGGTCAACGGCGACGATCAGGTGCGGACCTGGTGGTACATGGCCCAGGTCAACGCCGAGCGGCTGGGGATGTCCGACCACTCCTGGGTCCACGTCCAGATCGTCCTCAACATCGCCCTGCGGCTGCAGCGGCTGCTGTTCAAGGCCGGGGTCGAGCCGGCGATGGTCATCGACCACGGCATGCGCGAGCGCGACGCCGAGGTCGTGGTCGCCGGTGGCGCCCTGCTGCACGACGTCGGCATGTCGATCCACCGCGCCGACCACGAGGAGTACTCGCTGTTCCTCGCCGCCGGCGTCCTCGACCGCCTGCTCGCCGACTCCTACAAGCAGCCGGAGCGCTCGATCGTCGCCGCCGAGATCCTCCACGCGATCATCGGCCACCGCCGCCGCGGCGAGCCCTACACGGTCGAGGCCGGCATCGTCCGCGTCGCCGACGCGCTCGACATGGCCCAGGGCCGCACCCGCACCCCGATCGAGGCCGGCCACGAGGGCATCCACTCGATCTCGGCTGCCGCCATCGACGAGGTGAGGATCGAGGCGGGGGAGGAGCGCCCGGTGCGAATCGAAGTGCAGCTGAACAACTCCGCCGGCATCTTCCAGGTCGACGACCTGCTGGCGACGAAGATCCGCGACACGCCGCTGGAGGGGAAGGTGGAAGTGGTGGCGAGGGTGGAGGGGGAGACGGAGAAACGGCTGCTGAGCGGGTTCCGGCTGTCCTAGACGATCCGGCGGGGCCCTAGGCAAAGCGGTTCCGAACGGAGGGAGCCGGGGGACCCTCCCCGCTGCACCTCGTCGGGTGTTACGGGTGCGGCTTCACGCCCTGGAGCTCACCGGCCCTCCTCGTGCTGATACGCGTTGAGGGTCCCCCGACTCCCTCCGTCCCTCGGAAGCTCTAAGCTAGGCTCGACGCCGAAACGGATGAAGAGCTTGAACGGATTGGCCCCCAGGCTCTGATTTCGAGCTCACGTGGGTTCCTGGGCGGGTGTGTTGACGTGGGGTTCGGGTGGGGCCTCAACGCGTATCAGCATGAGGAGCGCCGATGACCGTCGAGGCGCCAGCCGAATCCGAAACCCGCGACGAGGTGCAGCGTGGAGACCCCACCCGATCCCCACCAACCGCAAACCTCAAGCGGGACTCTTGCAGGGAAGCGGGCCTTGCATGCCCCGCGGAAGGCTAGGAGAGCCGCTCCAAATCGAGCCGTCGCCGCTCCTTGCGCCGCTCGAGCCGACCCTGGATCAGCGAAGCGACGATCACCAGGACCGCGAAGAAGATGATCACGCCGAAGCAGAAGAACGTCACCGTCTTGTCGGTGGTCGACCCCGCCCAGCCCTCGCCGTTGTCGGCCAGCGCCACGGGCGCGGCGACGAGGAGCAGCAGGAAGGCCGAAAGCAGGGTTGCCGCGGTGCGCTTCACGGGGCGAAATCTATCGCAACCCCCCGGCGTCGGCCGGCCGATCGGCCTCGGTCCAATAGCCTGCCGCGGCCATGAGCGCAATCGAAGCGGTGGTGCTTGGGCTGGTGCAGGGCCTGACCGAGTTCCTGCCGATCTCCTCCAGCGGCCACCTGCGGATCGTCCCCGCGCTGCTCGGCTGGGAAGACCCGGGCACCGGCTTCACCGCGGTGATCCAGCTCGGCACGATGGCGGCGGTGCTGATCTATTTCCGGCACGACCTGTGGCGGATCGCACGCGCCTGGCTCCGCGAGCTGCGGACCCCGATCCCGCGCGCCAGCACCGAGGCGCGCCTCGGCTGGTTCATCCTCCTCGGCACGATCCCGATCTCGATCTTCGGCATCGCCTTCAGCAACCAGATCGAGTCCGGCGCCCGCGACCTGTACCTGATCGGCTCGGCGCTGATCCTCTTCTCCTTCGTGATGCTGCTCGCCGAGCACGTCGGCAGCCACAGCCGGCGGATCGGCGAGATCAAGGGACGCGACGGCGTCTTCATCGGCTTCGCCCAGGCGCTCGCCCTGATCCCCGGCGTCTCGCGCTCCGGTGCGACGATCTCCGCCGGCCTGCTGCGCGGCTTCGACCGCCTCGCCGCCGCCCGCTACTCGTTCCTCCTCTCGGTTCCCGCCGTCGTCCTCAGCGGCCTCTTCGAGCTGCGCAAGATCGGCGGCGAGGGAAACGCGCCGGTCGG
>JBFWMZ010000032.1:0-36216 GCA_050251335.1 Solirubrobacterales bacterium | reverse complement strand
CGGCATCTCGGCCGGCGGCGGCGCCTACTCGCCGGCGCTGACCGACTTCGTCGCGATGACCCAGGACTCGCGGATGTTCCTCACCGGGCCGAAGGTCGTCGCCGAGGCGATGGGCGAAGAGATCTCGATGGAGGACCTCGGCGGGCCGCGCGTCCACGGCAAGAACGGGGTCGCCCAGCTGGTCGCCCCGGACACCGAGCAGGCGATCGCCCAGACCCGCCACCTGCTGGCGCTGCTGCCGCAGCGGATCGGCGGCGAGCTGCCCTTCCACGAGCCGGTCCTGCCGGACGGCAGCGACCCCGGCCTGATCGTGCCGGAGGAGCCGCGCAAGGTCTACGACGTGCGCGAGGTCGCCGCCGGGATCCTCGACTCCGGCACCTTCCTCGAGATCTCGCCGCGCTGGGCGCCGAACATGGTCACCGGCATCGCCCGGCTCGAAGGCCGGCCGGTGGGGCTGATCGCCAACCAGCCGAAGGCGATCGGCGGCGTGATCGACGCCGCCGCCTCGGAGAAGGCGGCGCTCTTCGTCAACGACTGCAACCGCTTCGGGCTGCCGCTGCTGGTCTTCGTCGACACCCCCGGCTTCATGCCGGGCAAGGTGCAGGAGGAGGCCGGGGTGATCCGCCACGGCGCCTCGCTGCTGCGCGCCTTCGCCGGCGCCACGGTGCCGAAGGTGACGCTGGTCCTGCGCAAGGCCTTCGGCGGCGCCGCGATCACGATGAACTCCAAAGACCTCGGCGCCGACGTCGTCTTCTCCTGGCCGGGCGCCCAGATCGGGATCATGGCGGCGCGGCAGGCGGTCGGGATCGTCCACGGCCGCGCCCTCGCCGCCGGCGAAGGCCCCTCGCACGACGAGCTCACCGACCTCTACGCCGCCGAGCACCTGACCGCCTCCGCCGCCGCCGCCAGCGGCTGGGTGGACGAGGTGATCGACCCCACCTGGAGCCGCGACCGCCTCTCCTGGGCGCTGCGGTCCTTGGGGGGGCGGTGAGGATCGAGACCTACGCGGCACTCGGCGACAGCTTCACCGCCGGCCGCGAATCGGTGATCGGAGAGCGCTGGGCCGACCGGATCGCCTCCGGTCTGCGCCAGGTCAACCCCGAGCTGGTCTACGAGAACCTCGCCGTCGACGGCGCCAACTCGGCCGAAGTGCTCGAGCAGGTGCCGGTCGCGACGGCGCTGCGGCCGAACCTGGTGACGGTGATCTGCGGCGCCAACGACGTCTTGCTGACCGTACGGCCCGACGTCGAGGGCTACGAACGGCGCTTCGCCCGGATTCTCGGCGCCCTGCGCGGCGAGCTGCCGGAAGCGGCGATCGTCACCGGCACGGCGCCCGAGAGCTGGCACTTCATGGACCTGCGGCCGCGGACCCGGAAGCGAATCGCCGAAGCGACCGAGGCGCTGAACGAGGCGACCCGGCGGATCGCCGCCGAGCACGACCGCGTCCTCTGTTTGCCGGTCGCCGGCCACCAGGCGCTCGAAGACCCCGCCAACTACGCCGCCGACGGCCTCCACGCCTCGCGGCGCGGACACGAACTGATCGCCCGCGAAACCGGCCGCGCCCTGCAGGAGGCGTTCGGGATCGAGATCGGCTCGACCGAGGTCTAGGGCCGCGGCCCGGGCGCCAACCATGGACGATCTCTCGCTCGACTTCGACGCGCTGCCCGCCGACGCCAGCTTCGCCAGCCGCGGCCGCACGATCACCGAGGCCGACCTCGTCGCCTTCTCCGGCCTGACCGGCGACTTCCACCCGCTCCACACCGACGCCGAGTGGGCGGCGACGAGCGAGTTCGGCGAGCGGATCGCCCACGGGATGCTGCTGCTCTCCTACTGCGTCGGCCTGGCGCCGTTGGACCCCGAGTTCGTGCTGGCGCTGCGCGGCTTCGAGCGGGTGGCGTTCAAGCGGCCGGTGCGGATCGGCGACACCGTGCGGCTGCAGGGCGCGGTGGCGGCGAAGAGGGAGCTCGACGCGGCGAGCGGCCTGGTCGATTTCGACTGGCGACTGCGCAACCAGCGCGACCAGGTCGTCGCCCTGGCGCGGCCGCGCGTCGTCTGGCGGCGCGCGCTGGTAGAGGTACCGGCGTGATCCTCGCCGACAAGAAGCTGCTGATAACCGGCGTCGTCAACCGCCACTCGATCGGCTTCGCGATCGCCGAGCGGGCCCAGCAGGAGGGCGCCGAGGTGATCCTCACCAGCTTCGGTCGGGTCAAGCGGATGACCGAACGCTCGGCGGCGCGGCTCGACCCGCAGCCCGAGGTCCTCGACCTCGACGTCAACGACGACGGCGACGTCGCGGCGCTGCGCTCGGAGCTGGAGAGTCGCTGGGGCCGGGTCGACGGCGCCGTCCACGCGATCGCCTTCGCCCCCGCCGACGCGATCGGCGGCCAGTTCATGGCGACCCCGCGCGAGAGCGCGAAGGCGGCCTTCGAGACCAGCGCCTACTCGCTGAAGGCGCTGGCCGAGGTGGTGGCGCCGCTGATGGAGGACGGCGGAGCGCTGCTCGGGCTCGACTTCGACGCCACCGTCGCCTGGCCCTCCTACGACTGGATGGGGGTGGCCAAGGCGGCGCTCGAGTCGGTCAACCGCTACCTCGCCCGCGACCTCGGCCCGAGCGGCATCCGCGCCAATCTCGTCGCAGCAGGCCCGGTCCACACCGCCGCCGCCTCCGGGATCTCCGGCTTCGGCCAGCTCGAGTCGCTGTGGGGGGACGCCGCCCCGCTCGGCTGGGACTCGCGCGACCCCGGCCCGGTCGCCGACGCCGCGCTCTTCCTCCTCTCCGACCTCTCGCGCGGGATCACCGGCGAGATCGTCCACGTCGACGGGGGAGTGCACGCCGTGGGTGCGGCGGTCCCGGCTGGCCCCGCCGACGACCTCGAGTAGCCCTCAGCCGCTCAGCGGCTGGTTCGAGAGGAACAGGCCCTCCGGGTCGTACTCGGCCTTGACCGCCCGCAGGCGCTCGCAGCTCTCCGCCGGCAGCACCTCGCTCACCGCGACCGGCGTCATCGAGAAGCTGCGGTAGCGCCCGGCGCTCCACGGCGCCATCGTCGCCGCGAGCTCGGCGATGCGGCCGAGCACCGGCTCGCGCAGCGCCGGCTCGGGCACGGCCCCGATCGCGAACTGCAGGAAGCTCCCCGGCACCGATCCGAGGACGCCGCAGCCTGCCTCCGAGCGCCCGAGGGCGCCGCCGATGTGGCGCAGCTCGACCGAGACCAGCGGCGAGTCGGTGCCGGGCCCGACGACCGCGAGCCAGGCCTCGAGCGCCGCCGCGTCGAGCTCGCCGAGCAGCATCCCGTCGCCCAGCGCCGGACCCGGCTCGGGCGGGTCCATGTGCAGCTCGGAGATCCCCGCCGGCGGCTGCGCGGCGAAGGTGTCGATCGCCGGTTCGAGCCCGCGCAGCGGCGCCAGCAGCTCGCTGCCGGACTCCTCGTCGCCGAGGTGGACGGCCTCGACGACCGCGAAGGAGTTGCCGCGCAGCGGCTCCGGGATCTCGGGGAAGGGCGGGAAGGCCATCACCCGGCCGACCGAGGTGACCTCGTCGGGGACGCCGGCGATCCACTCGAGCCAGGCGCCCAGCGTCTCGCCGGCGCGCTCGAGCGGGAAGAAGAGGGCGCCGGCGAAGACCTCGGCGACCGGCAGCAGGTCGAACTCGAGCGCGGTGACGACGCCGAAGTCGCCGCCGCCGCCGCGCAGCGCCCAGAACAGCTCCGGCTCGTTCTCGCGGTCGACGCGGCGGGCCTCGCCGTCGGCGCTGACCAGCTCGACCGCGGTCACCGAGTTGCAGCCGAGCCCGTGCTTGCGGCCGTACCAGCCGAGCCCGCCGCCGAGCATGTAGCCGGTGATCCCGACCGTTCCGGTCGAGCCGTGCAGGCCGGCCAGCCCCTGCTCGGAGGCGCTCGGCACCAGGTCGCTCCAGAGCGCGCCCGCGCCGACCCGGGCCGACCTCGCCTCGGCGTCGATCTCGACCTCGGTCAGCCCCGCGGTGCGGATCAGCAGCGCCTGCTCGAGCGAGCGCAGCGGGTCGGCGCCGTGGCCGGTGCGCTGCGTCGCGACCCGCAGCCCGCGCGACTTCGCCGCCGCGATTGCCTCGCTCACCTCGGCCGCGCTCGCAGGCAGCGCGATCGCCGCCGGCCGCTGGTCGAGGAGGAGGTTGAAGGCGCCCCGGTTCTCCTCGTAGGCCGGGGCTCCGGTGCTCAGCAACTGACTGGACAAGCGACTTCTCCTTGGCGAGTTGACGGGAGGGGAGTATCCACCGTCCGTCAACGCGCCGGTGAAGGTCCGCCTAGGCCTTGAAGCTGAAGCTGGCGTGGCCCTGCGGACGTAGAAATGCCCTTCGAGTCCGAGGCCGCTGGAGCCGATGATTTCCGAGGCTCTATCTGTCGATCCGCTTGAACGAGATCGAGTAGGTGATTTCGGTCGACGACCACTCGGTCTTGGTGCTGTCTTTGGCGACGCCGTGGCCGATCGCGATCCACTTCTGGAAGTTGGGATCGAAGAGCTCGTCCTGGGTCACCTCGGCGTAGATGTAGTTGCCCCTGTGGCCTGACCTTTCGACGATCAGCCAGGGGAAGGTGTCGAGCGAGTCGCCGGGGCAGTTGACGTATGGGTCTTCCATGCTCTTGCCGCTGAGCAGCAGGGCGTTCTTTTTCTTCTGCGCGTATTGCAGGTTCACCGCCCAGTTCTTGACCGTTTTCGTGCCACAGTCGGGCGGCGTCACTTCGGCACCTCCACCGTTGTCTTCGCACTGGCGGGCGGGGCCGGAGATCAGCGGGGTGAAGTTGCGCTCCACCTTGGCGATCGTCGGGAATTCGATCTGTCCCTTCGTCGAGAACATCATCGGGTTGAATTCGCCCGGCATGTGGGTGGCGGTGAGGTAGATCGGCTGCTTCGTTTCGAAATGGAGGATCTCGCGGCCGAAGGAGTGGTCGCCGGTGCTGCATTCGTCGGGTGCGTCGAGGGTGCGGTGCCAGGTCGTCTTCTGTTCGCCCTCGATCTCGATCTTGAATTCGGCGATCTTGAAATTGCTGTAGTCGGGCTGCGCCGCGTCCGCCTTGCCGGCAGAGGCGGCGAGCGCAACGGCGATCGCGGCGCAGAAGGCGAGCGCGAGCGCGATCAACTTGTCGGTCCTCGTCATGGTCATGGTGCGTCTTCTTTCCTTTCGCGGCGCCGCCTCAGCGGGCGGCGCCGATCTCGTGGTTGGGCTGGAACAGCCGCTCCGGGTCGTAGACGTCGCGGGCGGCGCTCAGCCGGGCCGCGGTCTCGGGGTCGAAGGCGGCCTCCGTCGCGGTCTCCCGCTCGACGAAGTTGAGGTAGCGGCCGGCCTCGTACTCGCGGGTGGCGGCGCTGACGCGGGCCAGGTCCTCGCGGGTCTTGGCGGCGATCTCCGGCACCGCCATGCCGACCGCGAAGCTCGCGAACTGGCCCGGGAGCGAGGCGATCGCGCCGTTGCCCGGCCGCCGCCGCGCCAGCTCGCCGCCGGTGTGGCGCAGCTCGACCGAGACCAGGCTCGAGCCGGAGTCCGGTCCGGCGGCGGCGAGGAGGTCGTCGATCGCCCGCGCCGGCAGCTCACCCAGCAGGGCGTGGTCGCTCTCCACCGGAACCGGGTCGCGCGGGTCCATGTGCAGCTCGGCGATCCCGACCGGCGGCACCATCGCGAAGCTGTCCATCGCCGGGCCCAGCGCGGCCAGCGGCGCGATCAGCTCGCGTCCCTCCGCCTCGGCGCCGAGGAAGACCGCCTCGACCAGCGCGAACGATTTGCCGCGCACCGGCTCGGGGACCTCGGGGACGGGCGGGAACTGCAGCAGGCGCCCGACCGAGGTGACCTCGTCCGGGACCCCGGCGGTCCACTCGTGCCAGGCGTGGAGCGCCTCCGCCCCCCGCTCGAGCGGGAAGAAGAGGGCGCCGGCGAAGACCTCGGCGACCGGCAGCAGGTCGAACTCGAGCGCGGTGACGACGCCGAAGTTGCCGCCGCCGCCGCGCAGCGCCCAGAACAGCTCCGGCTCGTTCTCGTGGTCGACGCGGCGGATCTCGCCGTCGGCGGTGACCAGCTCGATCGCGCGGATGCTGTTGGCCGCGAGGCCGTGCTTGCGGGCGTACCAACCCATGCCGCCGCCGAGGCTGTAGCCGGCGACGCTGACGTCGGGGGTCGAGCCGTGCAGGGCGGCGAGCCCCAGCTCCGAGGCCTGCGGGACGACGTCTTCCCAGCGGGCGCCGGAGCCGGCGCGGGCGCGGCGGGCGGCCCTGTCGACGTGGACGCGATCGAGGCGGTTGGTCTTCAGCAGCACGGTGCCCTCGAGCGAGCCGAGCGGCCCGGCGTTGTGGCCGGTCCGCTGCGGCGCCACCCGCAGCCCCTGCTCGCGGGCGAAGTCGACGACCGCGGCGACCTCCTCGCCGCTGCCCGGTTCGGCGATCAGCGCCGGGCGCTGGTCGACGGCGAGGTTGAAGACGCCGCGCGCCTCGTGGTAGCCCTCGTCGCCGGGGCTCAGCGCCGGGCCGCCGATCAGGCGGCGCAGGGCGCGGGCGTCGGGCGTGCGGAGCGGGGTATCGGTGGGGTTCATCGGGTCCTCCTTGGTCCTGCCCGCGGCGGCGAGCAGCTCGTCGATCGTGTGCATCAGCCCGAGCCGGCCGCTGAACTCGCGGGAGGTGCCGCGCGCGTCGCGGGCCCGCCCGCTGAGGCCATCGCCGGCCTCCAGCAGCTCGAGGGTGATCGTGTGGGTGCGGTTCATGGCCCCAGGATCTGCGCTGCGGAGCCGTTTGCCATCGGGGAGGTCCCTAATCCCCACCCCAATCTTGGGGTGGGGGGCCCCTTAGCAGGGATAGGGTCGCGCGGAGGACTTCGGTGACGTGGCGTGGCTCGTGGGCAACCTGCCAGTGGGTGAAGCGCAGCGGCGTGAATCCGCTGGCCGTGTGGACCTGGTCGCGGAGGAGGTCGCGGGACTGCTTCAGGGCGGTGCGGTGGTAGCGCAGGGAGTCGGTCTCGACGATGAGGCCGAGATCGGGCCAGAAGAAGTCGACTTCGTATTCGTTGACGAAGGCTTTGGTCAGGGGCTGGGGGAGGCCGGCGGCGAGGGCGATGGGGCGAAAGAGGCGCTCGAGCTCGGAGTCGGATAGGCGGAAGGTCTCGGGGTCGAGGATGGCGCGCAGGCGCGGGGCGCCGGGCTCGCCGGGGCGGAGGGAGACGTAGCGGCGCAGGGACTCGGGGTCGAGTTCGATGCCCTTGTGGGCGTCGGCTTCGTTCACGAGCCGCTCGAGCGAGGCGTCGGAGATCGGCAGCGCGGCCTGGTCGAGGATCGTGCGGGGCGGAGTGGTGAGCGGGACGCGGTCATGGCTCGTCAGGTCCTGGCTGGGCAGGGAGGGGCGGCTGCGGACCTTGATCCCCTCGTGAGTCGGCCAGACGCGGCGCCGCACGGACAACTCGACCAGCTTCCACTCGGGGCCGATGCCCCAGAGAGCGGCGGCGCTGCCGTGGCTGAGCACGGCATCGGGCCCGCAGGCGAGGACCGCCGCCATCCAGCGTCCCCTTTGCGTCAGTTGCCGGCGGCCGACGGCGTAGACGCCCGGGTGGATCCTGTGCAGGCGCCCGGTCGTAATCCGATGCTCGATCGCCTTGGCGGTGAAGCCCGAACGCAGTAGCTGGCGCCGCGTCACGACGCCGTGCTGGCGGTGGACGAGCTGCCAGGTCAGTCGATCCCGCGTTGCAGTGGCTTCACCCCCCATGGGGGGTGAAATGACTGCAGGGCGGTGGCTCGCCCCGGGGCGTCAGCGCGGAAGGCGGAGGGTGCGGGCGGTTAGGGCTGGGTCAGGGCGCTGGCGAGCTCGCGGCGGGAGCGGATGTCGAGCTTGCGGTAGGCGTTGGAGAGGTGGACCTCGACGGTCTTCGGGGTGACGAACAGCTCCTGGGCGATCTCGCGGTTGGTCATCGCCCCGGCCGCCAGGCCGGCGACCCGGCGCTCGCTGGGGGTCAGCGACTCGACCCCGCCGAGCGCCTCGCGGCGGGGGCGGACGCCGGCGGCGCGGAGCTCCTCGCGAGCCCGCTCGGCGAGGGCGTCGGCACTGCAGGCGCTCGCCAGCTCGAGGGCCCGACGGAGGGGATCGCGCGCTTCGCTCGGCTTGCGGTGCAGGCGCAGGGCGGTACCGAGCGCCCGCAGCGCCTTGGCCAGCTCCAGGCGTGCGCCGGAGGGCTCGAGCGTCGCCACCGCTTCGCGCAGGTCGTCGAGGCCCTCGGAGCCGCGCAGTTCGCCGCGGACGCGGAGGGCGCGGCCGATCGCCTGCGGGGCGCCGAAGCGGTGGGCCTCCTCGAGCTCCTCCTGGACGAGCGGGATCCCCTCCTCGCCGCGGCCCAGGCGCAGCAGCGCTTCGGCCTTGAGCGAGCGCCAGGGCGCCGCGGCCGGGCTGCGGAAGGAGCCGAGGTTGGCGCCGTAGGCGTCGCAGAGCTCGAGCGCCTCCTCGTAGCGGCCTTCGGCGGCCAGCAGCTCGAGCTTCCCCCGCCGCCAGAAGCTCACCGCGTCGCCGACGTCGGGGCCGCCGCCGCGGTCGCCCCGCTCGACCGCGGCGGCGGCTTTGTCCAGAGCGCCTCGCTCGACGTGGATCTGGGCGAGCATCCCGGTCGGCCACTCGATCGTCATCCCCTGTTCGTCCCCGGCCCAGAGGGTCATCTCCTCGATCGCCGATTCGACCGATTCCTGCGCCTGCGCGAGGTCGCCGCGGCGCAGCATGTCGAAGCCGAACCAGAGGTCGACGCTGAGCATCGTGAACAGCGAGCCGCGGCGGTGGGCGATCGCCCGGGCCTCTTCCCAGATCTCGCTCGTGTCCTCGAGGTCGGCATAGACGAGGACGACGACCGCGGTCACCCAGAAGAGACCGTTGTCGACCCGGAAGAGGGTGTCGCCGGCGAGGGCTTCGCGGGCGAGCGCGGCGCAGCGGTCGTTCGGGCCGCCGCTGTTCTCCCACCCGTAGGCGGTCGCCGCGGCCAGCATCTTGCTGCCGGGACCCTCGCCGGGCACGCCCTCGCGGTAGGGAGCGGTGAGCTCGACCTCCTCGGGCGCGTTGCGGCCGAAGTAGATCGTCTGGATCTCGAGCGCGAGCAGGGCACGGGCGAGGTCGTCGAGGCCTTCGGGCAGTTCCTCGCGCGCCCGGCGGGCGACCGCCGCCGCCTCGTTCTCCTGGCGGACGAACATCAGGGTGCGGGCCAGGGCGAATCCGGCCCAGCCCTTCTCCTCCGGGTCCTCGAGCCCTTCGTAGCCCTCGCGCAGGTGGGCCACCGCTTCGTCGCCGCGGATGTCCATCTCGCGCTGGCCGAGTTCGTAGACCACCCGCGGGCGCCGCCCGGCCGGCAGCGGCTCGTCGAGCGCCCGCTTCAGGTAGGCGACGGCGGTCTCGGGCGCGCCCTTCTCGGCGGCCGCGTGGGCCGCTCCGACGAGCAGCTCCGCCACCCATTCCTCGCCCAACGGCGGCACCAGCAGGAAGTGGGCGGCGACGCGCTCCGGTGCGGCCCCCGCATCGCGCAGCAGCCGCGCCGCGCGGGCGTGGTCGAGCTCGCGCTGGGTCGGCGGCAGGTCCTCGTAGACGGCGTCGCGGACCAGCGGGTGGACGAAGCCGAGCGGCGCCTCGCGGCGCAGGATCTCGACCCGCATCAGCTCGGCGGTCGAGCCCGCCACCGTCCTCTCGTCGACGCCGGCGAGCGCCGCCACCTCGGCCACCTCGGCGCCCTCGCCGAGCACCGCCAGCGCCCGCGCCACCGCCACGTCGCCGTCGCCGAGCCGCGCCAGCCGCAGCAGCACCGCCCGCGAGACCGCCCGCGGGCCAAGGTCGCGGACCACGCCGACCTGGGCGGTGCGCGGCTCGACCCCCTCCGCCGCCAGGCCCTTCAGCAGCTCGTCGAGCAGCAGCGGGTTGCCGCCGGTGGCGTCGTGGCAGGCGGCCGCGAAGGCGCCGTCGGGGGCCGATCCGAGGCGGCGCTCGATCAGCGCCGGCATCGCCGCCGGGCTCAGCGGACCGGGCTGGATCCGCTCGGTCATCGGGTCCTGGGCGATCTCGGCGAGCAGCGCCGGATCGGTGCCGGGCTCGTTGCTGCGCAGCGTCGCGATGATCAGCAGCGGCACCCCCTCCAGCCGCCGGATCACGTAGGCGAGCATCCGCAGGGAGGGACGGTCGCACCACTGCAGGTCGTCGATCGTCAGCAGCAGCGGTCGGTCGCCGACCAGGTCGAGGGTCAGCCAGTAGAGCCCGTGCAGCACCGCGAAGGAGGCGTCGCCGCCGAGGCCCTCGCTGCCCGGTGGCGCGAAGACGGCGCTCGCCATCTCGGCCGCCCCCTCGAACAGCTCGCCGCGGTTGGGCCGCGCCATCAGCGCCGGCTCGAGCATCTGGCGGACGACGCCGAACGGGAACTCGCGCTCGAGCTCCGAGCCTCGCGCCCCGAGCGAGGCGATCCCGCGTTCCTTCGCCGCTTCCCGCCCGGCGGTCAGCAGCCGCGTCTTGCCGATTCCCGCCGGCCCCTCGATCAGCGCGGCGCGCGAGCGTCCCGCGGCGAGGCCGTCGAGCAGCGCTTCGAGGCTCCCCAGCTCGCTCTCGCGCTCGATCAGGTCCATCAGCTGCGGATGGTCGTCCTCTCGACGCTGTCGCCCGTGCCGATCAACAGCTCCGAGACCATCGTCGGCGGAAAGAGGCCGTGGGCGGCGACGCCCGGGTCGGCCTCGAGTCGCGCCGCCAGCTGCGCCGGGTCCCCGATCTCGCCGCGGTAATCGGCGATCACGCCTCCGTCGGGGCTGCGCGGCACCTCGCGGGTGACCACGTCGGGCCCGAGCCGCGCCAGGGTCGAGGCGGCGCCGAAGCCGAAGACCTCGACCGGCACCGGTCCGCGCAGCCGGTCGACCGGCTTGCTCGAGTCGCCGATCACGACGAATTGCGCCGCCGCCGCCGCGACGATCTTCTCGCGCAGGTGGGCGGCGCCGCCGCCCTTGATCAGCCAGCCCTGCGGCGTCACCTCGTCGGTGCCGTCGATCGCGATGTCGAGGCGATCGAGCTGCTCGAAGGGCTCGACTGGGAGGCCGAGCTCGCGCCCCTGCTCTTCGGTCGCGACCGAGGTGGCGACGCAGCGCAGGCCCTGCAGGCCGCGCGCGGCGAGCGCCGGCAGCAGGAAGGCGACGGTCGATCCGGTCCCCAGACCGACCCTCATCCCGTCCTCGACCAGTCCCGCGGCGGCCTCGGCGGCGAGCTTCTTCTCCTTGTCGGTCCCGGGCACGTCCGGGACGCTACATTGCCCGAATGACTTCTACTACCGCAGCGACCGCAACCCAGGACTACAAGGTCGCCGACATCGGTCTCGCCGATTTCGGCCGTAAGGAGATCTCCCTCGCCGAGGTCGAGATGCCGGGTCTGATGCAGATCCGCGAGGAGCTGGGGGCGAAACAGCCGCTGAGCGGCGCGCGGATCACCGGCTCGCTGCACATGACGGTCCAGACCGCGGTGCTGATCGAGACGCTGGTCGCGCTCGGCGCCGAGGTGCGCTGGGCCTCCTGCAACATCTTCTCGACCCAGGACCACGCCGCCGCCGCGATCGCCGCCGCCGGCATCCCGGTCTACGCCTGGAAGGGCGAGACGCTGGAGGAGTACTGGTGGTGCACCGAGCAGGCGCTTTCCTGGCCGCGGGACGAGGGCCCGAACATGATCCTCGACGACGGCGGCGACGCCACGCTGCTGGTCCACAAGGGCGTCGAGTTCGAGGCCGCCGGCACCGTGCCGGACCCGGCCAGCGCCGACTCGGAGGAGTTCCGGATCGTCCTGCAGACGCTGCAGAGCGCCTTCGAGGCCGATCCGCAGCGCTGGACCAAGATCGCCGCTGCGATCAAGGGCGTCACCGAGGAGACGACGACCGGCGTCCACCGGCTCTACCAGTTCGCCGAGAACGGCACCCTGCTGTTCCCGGCGATCAACGTCAACGACTCGGTCACCAAGTCGAAGTTCGACAACCTCTACGGCTGCCGCCACTCGCTGATCGACGGCATCAACCGCGGCACCGACGTGATGATCGGCGGCAAGGTCGCGGTCGTCTGCGGCTATGGCGACGTCGGCAAGGGCTGCGCCGAGAGCCTGCGCGGCCAGGGCGCCCGCGTGATCGTCACCGAGATCGACCCGATCTGCGCGCTGCAGGCGGCGATGGAGGGGCACGAGGTGCGCAAGCTCGAGGACGTCGTCGAGAGCGCCGACATCTTCGTCACCGCGACCGGCAACCGCGACGTGATCACCCTCGACCACATGCGGCGGATGAAGCACAACGCGATCGTCGGCAACATCGGCCACTTCGACAACGAGATCGAAATGGCGGCGCTGGAAGAGTCCGACGCCGAGCGGGACAACGTCAAGCCGCAGGTCGACGAGTGGCGCTTCCCCGACGGCCACTCGATCATCGTCCTCTCCGAGGGCCGGCTGCTCAACCTCGGCAACGCCACCGGGCACCCGAGCTTCGTGATGTCGAACTCCTTCACCAACCAGGTGATCGCCCAGGTCGAGCTCTTCACCAAGGCCGAGGACTACGGCAAGCAGGTCTACGTGCTGCCCAAGCACCTCGACGAGAAAGTCGCGCGCCTGCATCTGGGGGCGCTGGGCGTCGAGCTCACCGAGCTGACGCCGGAGCAGTCCGCCTACCTCGGCGTGCCGGTCGAGGGCCCGTACAAGTCCGACCACTACCGCTACTAGGGCGGCCCCGGGCGGCCTCGAAGGGGGCGGCGCCGGCGCGATGGAAGCGCGGCTCTGGCTGAGCGCCGGCGGCGAGGCGCCGCGCTCGGTGCCGTTGGCCGGCGAGCGGACCGTGATCGGGCGCTCGCCAGAGGCCGACGTCGTGCTCGACGACGAGGCGGTCTCCTGGAACCACCTCGAGATCGAACGCCGCGGCGAGGTGCTGATGGCGACCGACCTCGATAGCCGCAACGGCACTGCGTTGAACGGCGAGCCGCTCGAGCGGCCGCGGCGGCTGCGCGACGGCGACACGCTGATCGTTGGCGCTTGCCGGCTCGAGGTCTCGACCGGCGCCGCGACCCCGATCGGGGCGACGGTCGCCGCCGGCGATCCCGGGGTGGCGCTGAGCGAGGAGGAGCGGGCGACCGCGGCGGCGCTGGTGGCGCCGTACCGCAACGAGGGCGCCTTCGCCGGGCGGCCCGCGACCCGGGCCGAGATCGCCGCCGAGCTGCACGTCTCCGAGCGCACCGCGCAGCGGCGACTCGACGCCCTGGCGGCGAAGCTCGAAGTCCCCGGCGACGCCGGCCGCGAACGCCCGCGCCTGGTCGCCGCCCGGGTGATCGAGCTCGGCCTCGACCGCCCCCGCTAGCCACTCCAGCTGTTCCTTATCCACACTATTCCGGGATAAGGAACAGCTCGCTGGGGAGGGGGTGGCTCGGGGCGGGTCAGACGTGGCCCGGTGGGGGGCGCGGGTGTCGTTGGCGCGCACGGCTGCGGATCCGAACATCGCTGGGACAGCGCCAATCCCAGCGAAAGGAATCCGAAATGAGCAACCGCACCAAGAGCAACCGCACCCAGAGCAAGCGCAGCTACATCCTCCTCGTCGTCCTCGCCCTGCTCGGGCTCGCCGTCCTGCCGGCCGCGGCGTCGGCGGCGCCGCGCGTCGGCGCCGTCGTCTTCTCCAGGGCCGAGAAAGTCGGCGGGGTCGAGGAAGGGGGTCTCTACGCGGTCCGCGACGGCCGCCTCAACCAGCTGACCGAAGACCCCGCCGACGCCGAACCGGCCTTCTCGCCGGACGGCACGGTGATCGCCTTCGCCCGCGGCGGCGACCTCTTCACGGTCCGTCCCGACGGCTCCGGCCAGCGCCGCCTGACTAGCGGCTCGGAGCTCGACTCGCGGCCGATCGTCGCGAGCAACGGTCGCTACGTCGTCTTCGAGCGGCGGGCGGCCGAAGCAGCCCCGGCCGACCTCTACACGGTCGCGATCGGCGGCGCCAACGTCCACCAGCTGACCAGCGGCGGCGCCGACGACCACGAAGCGTCGGTCTCGCCGGACGGCAGGGGAATCGTCTTCGTCCGCTCGCTGGCCGGGGTCGGCGGCGACGCCAACGAGGACCTCTTCTCGGTCCGGCCCGGCGGCGCCGGCCTGAAGCGCCTCACCCGGACCGCGCGGATCGACGAGTTCGCCCCCCGCTACTTCGCCGGCGGCATCCTCTTCAGCCGCGGCGACGACAGCGAAACGCCGGCCGCCTACGCCGACGTCTACACGATGAAGCGCACCGGCAGGGTGGTGCGGCCGCAGGTCAAGGGCGTCGGCTCGGCCTACGTCGAAGACGTCTCGCCCGACGGTCACACGCTGCTCTTCCGCCGCGACCAGGGCCTCTGGGCGAAGCGGATCGGCCCCGCCCGGGCGCACAAGCTGACCGAGCTGCCCGACGGTTCGCAGACCAGCTCGGTCTTCTCCTCCGACGGCCGGCGGGTCGCCGCGATCGTCGAACTGGAAGAAGAACAGCGCCTGGTCTCGATCAACGTGGCCAACGGCGCCAGCGTCCAGCTCGCCGCCGGCTACGACCTGGCCGAAGGCGGCAGCGAAATCGGCCCGGTGATCGACTGGCAGCCGGTTCCCCGGCAGCGCTAGATCATGCGGAGGCGGCTGGCGCCCCGGGTATAACGCCTGGGGTGCCAGCCCGCCTGCAGATCGGATCCACCGTCGCCGGCTACCGCGTCGACGCGCTGATCGCCCGCGGCGGCATGGGCGTCGTCTACCGCGCCACCCACCTCGGTCTCGAACGGCCGGTGGCGCTGAAGGTGATCGCCCGCGAGCTCGCCGACCGGGGCGGCTTCCGCGAGCGCTTCCTGCGCGAGTCGCGGCTCGCCGCCCGCCTCGACCACCCCTCGGTGGTGCCGATCTTCGACTCGCGCGAGGTCGACGGCGAACTCCTGGTGGCGATGCGGCTGGTCGCGGGGGGAGACCTGCGGCGGCTGATCGACCACGAGGGGCCGTTGCCCCCGGAGCGCGCCACCGCCCTGCTCGGCCAGATCGCCGAGGCGCTCGACGCCGCCCACGCCGCCGGCATCGTCCACCGCGACGTCAAGCCGCACAACGTCCTGGTCGAAGGCGACCGCGCCTTCCTCTCCGACTTCGGCCTGGCGAAGGCGCTCGACGAGTCGGGGGCGGCCAGCGGCACCTCGGTGGTCGGCACCGCCGAGTACATGTCGCCGGAGCAGTGGCGCGGCGGCAGCGTCGGCCCCGCCGCCGACGTCTACTCGCTCGGCTGCGTCCTCTTCGAGGCGGTGACCGGGGTCCCGCCCTACGCGCGCCGCGAATCCGACACCGAGCCGGAGATCCCGGCGGGGCTCGAGGACGTGATCGAGCGCGCCGTCGCCAGGGACCCGGCCGACCGCTTCCACAGCGCCGGCGCGCTGATCGCCGCCGCCCGCCAGCGGCAGGGCTCGGAGCTGCGCCCGACCAAGGTCCTCTCGGCCGAGTGGGACGAGGTGCGGACGCGCGAGCTCGGCAGCGGTGGCGGACGAACCAGCACCCGCCGGAGGCGCGTGCTCGGACTGATCTCGGGCGGCGCGATCGGGCTCGCCGCGGTCGCGGTCGCCGCGCTCCTCGTTCTCGGCGGTGGCGGCGGCATCGACGTGACCGCCGCGATCCCGGTCGGGCCGGGACCGCTGCGGGTCGCCGCCAGCGGCTCGCAGGCCTGGGTGGCGAGCGAGGCCGACGGCTCGCTGACCCGGCTCGACTACCCGCCCTCGGGACCGGTGCGGCACGAGCGGGTCGACCTCGGCGCCGCCCTCGCCGGAGTCGCGGTCGGCGGCAGCGACCTCTGGGCGACCGAACCGCGCCGGGGGCTGCTGCTGCGGATCGATCCGGTCAACGACCGGGTGACCGAGCGGATCGAGGTCGGCGGCAGGCCCGGCGCCGTCGTCTACGGCCGCAACCGCGTTTGGGTCGCCGACGAGGAGGGCCGGGGCGTGACCGCGGTCAACGCCGCCAGCGGCAAGGTCTTCCGCCGCGGCATCGCCCCCCACGCGTCACCGCTGCGCCTCGCGGTCGGCGCGGGCGGCCTCTGGGTCTCCAACGCGGGGGCGGGCACCGTGCGCCGCATCGACCTCGGCAGCGCGAAGCCCTCGGCGGCGATTCCCGCCGGCCGCGGCCCCGCCGGGATCACCGTCGCCCGCGGCTTCGTCTGGGTAGCCGACAGCCGCTCGGGCACCGTCGCCAAGATCGACCCGGCGATCCGCGCCGTCGTCGACAGCGTCGACGTCGGCGGCAACCCGGGCGGGATCGACGCCGGCCCGAACCTGCTCTGGGTCGCCGCCGCCGACGACGACACGGTCACCCGGATCGACCTCGACAGCGACGAACCGGAAGGCTCGCCGCTGCTCGTCGGGCCCGCGCCGGGCGCGGTCGCGGTAGGCGGCGAAGCGGTCTGGGTTGCCAACAACGGCGACGGCACGGTGACGCGGATCGAGCCCTGATGGACGGGCGGCTGGATGGTCACTCCGCGGCAGGCTCGATCACTAGGATCGGGCTATGACGACTTCGCAGATCGACCTCGACATCGACACCCTCTGCATCGACACGATTCGCACCCTGTCGATCGACGCAGTCCAGAAGGCCAACTCGGGCCATCCGGGCGCGCCGATGGCGCTCGCCCCGGTCGCCTACGAGATCTGGCAGAACCACCTCCGCTACGACCCCGCCGACCCGACCTGGCCGAACCGCGACCGCTTCGTCCTCTCCAACGGCCACGCCTCGATGCTGCTCTACGCGGTCCTCCACCTGGCGGGGGTCCGCAAGGTCGAAGACGACTACACGCTGACCGACGAGCCGGCCGTCTCGCTGCACGAGATCGAACGCTTCCGCCAGCTCCACTCGCGCACCCCGGGCCACCCCGAGTACCGCTGGACCTCAGGGGTCGAGACGACGACCGGGCCGCTCGGCCAGGGGATCGCCACCTCGGTCGGGATGGCGATCGCCTCGAAGTGGCAGGGCGAGCGGTTCGGCCACGATCTCTTCGACTTCGACGTCTACGCGCTGGCCGGCGACGGCTGCCTGATGGAGGGCGTCTCGCACGAGGCCGCCTCGCTCGCCGGGCACCTGAAGCTCGACAACCTCTGCTGGCTCTACGACAACAACCACATCACGATCGACGGCAAGACCGAACTCGCCTACGACGACGACGTCCTCACCCGCTTCGAGGCCTACGGCTGGAACGTGCTGCGGGTCGGCGACGCCAATGACCGCTCGCTGCTCGCCCGCGCCCTGGAGAGGTTCCGCGACACCACCGACCGGCCGACGATCATCGTCGTCGACAGCCACATCGGCTACGGCTCGCCGAACAAGGAAGACACCGAGGCCGCCCACGGCGAGCCGCTCGGCGAGGAGGAGGTGAAGCTGACGAAGAGGTTCTACGGCTGGCCCGAGGACGCCCAGTTCCTCGTCCCCGACGGGGTGATGGAGCACTTCGCCGAGGGCGTCGGCCAGCGCGGCGCCGAGCTCCACGCCGAGTGGAAGCGCAAGCTCGAGGCCTCCTCCCACCGCGGCGAGATCGAGATGATGCAGCACCGCGAGCTGCCCGACGGGTGGGACGCCGAGCTGCCGAGCTTCGAGGCCGACGAAGAGAAGGGCCTGGCGACGCGCAAGGCCTCCAACCAGGTCGAGAACGCGATCGCCGAGCGGGTGCCGTGGATGATCGCCGGCTCCGCCGACCTGACCGACTCGACCTCGGTGCGCCTCAATTTCGACGGCGTCAAGAACTTCGAGCCGGGCGAATTCGACGGCCGCCAGATCCACTTCGGGATCCGCGAACACGCCGCCGTCACCGCCTGCAGCGGGATGTCGCTCTGCAAGCTGCGGCCGCTGTGGTCGACCTACCTGACCTTCTCCGACTACGCCCGGCCGGGGATCCGGCTCTCGGCGATCATGGAGCTGCCGGTGATCCACCTCTTCACCCACGACTCGATCGGGCTGGGCGAGGACGGGCCGACCCACCAGCCGATCGAGCAGCTCGCCT
Source organism: Solirubrobacterales bacterium (assembly GCA_050251335.1). GTDB lineage: Bacteria > Actinomycetota > Thermoleophilia > Solirubrobacterales > 70-9 > VAYN01. Next base: position 18,242 of record JBFWMZ010000032.1, on the reverse strand, counting down.
CGCTGCGGGCGATGCCGCACCTCGACGTGATCCGGCCCGCCGACGCCAACGAGGTGACCGAGGCCTGGCGGATGGCGGTCGGCCGCACCCACAACCCGGTGGCGCTGGTCCTCACCCGCCAGAACGTGCCGATCTTCGACCGTTCGAAATATGCCTCCGCCGCGGGGGTGCGGCGCGGCGGCTACGTGCTCGCCGACGCCGAGGGCGGCGACCCCGAGCTGATCCTGATCGCCAGCGGCTCCGAGGTGCAGCTGGCGCTCGGCGCCCACGAGGCGCTGAGCTCCGAGGGCGTCCGCTCGCGCGTCGTCAGCCTCCCCTGCTGGGAGGCCTTCGACCGCGAGGAGGAGAGCTACCGCGACGAGGTCCTGCCGAGCAACGGCGCCGTCCGCGTCGCGATCGAGGAGGGCTCGACCCTCGGCTGGGAGCGCTACGTCGGCAGCGACGGGACGATCCTAGGGATGCACACCTTCGGCCAATCGGCGCCCTTCGCCGACGTCGAGGCGGAGTTCGGGTTCACGGTCGACAACGTCACCGAACTGGCCCGCGAGGCGCTCGCCAAGGGCGGCAAAGCCAAGGCAGGACAGGAGGAGGAACGATGAAGGCGACCCAGCAACTGCACGACGTCGGGCAGAGCCTCTGGCTCGACAACATCACCAGGAGGATGCTCGGGGATGGCACCCTCGAGGGCTACATCCGCGAGCTCTCGGTCACCGGGCTGACCTCGAATCCGACGATCTTCGACAAGGCGATCTCCGACACCGAGGACTACGACGAGCAGATCGCGCAGGACGCGCCGAGCTCGGACTCGCACGAAGAGCTGTTCTTCAAGCTGGCGATCGCCGACCTCTCCGACGCGACCAAGCTCTTCCACGACGTCCACGAGCGGACCGCCCACGTCGACGGCTGGTGCTCGCTCGAGGTCTCGCCGACGATCGCCGACGACGCCGAGACGACGGTCCAGCAGGCGGCCAAGCTGCACTCCGACGCGGCCTGCGACAACCTCTACATCAAGATCCCCGGCACCCCCGCCGGGCTGAGCGCGATCGAGGAGTCGATCTACGCCGGCGTGCCGATCAACGTCACCCTGCTGTTCGACGACCGCCAGTACCTGGCCGCCGCCGACGCCTACCTGAAGGGGATCGAACGGCGGATCGCCGATGGCAAGGACCCGGTCGTGCACTCGGTCGCCTCGATCTTCATGTCGCGCTGGGACGTGGCGGTCAAGGACGAGGTGACGCCGGAGCTGAAAGACCGGCTCGGGATCGCGATCGGCGGCCGCGCCTACCGCGCCTACCGCGAGCTGCTCGACTCGCCGCGGATGCAGCGGCTGATGAATGCGGGCGCGCGCCCGCAGCGCCTGCTCTGGGCGAGCACCGGGACCAAGGACCCCGAGGCCTCCGACACCCTCTACATCGAGGCCTTCGCCTCGCCGCTGACCGTCAACACGATGCCCGAGCCGACGCTCAAGGCGTTCGCCGACCACGGCCACGTCGGCGACCTGATGGCGGCTGACGGCGGCAACAGCGAGCAGGTGCTGAAGGAGTTCGAGGAGGCCGGAATCGACGTCGAGGCGCTGGCCCAGCGGCTGCAGAACGAGGGCAAAGCCTCCTTCGTCAAGTCCTGGGAAGAGCTGATGGAGTCGATCGAGTCGAAGAGCAAGGTCGTCGCCGGGTGAGCTCCGGAGCGGGGGAGGAGCGGCCGGCGCTGCGGGCGACGGCGGCCTGGTCGCAGCTGCAGTCGCACTTCGAGCAGATCCGCGGCCGGACCCTGCGCGAGCTCTTCGCCGCCGACCATGCTCGCGGAGAACGGCTGGTGGCCGAGGGCGCGGGTCTCTTCCTCGACTTCTCGAAGAACCGGATCAGCGACGAGACGATGATGCTTCTCGGCGAGCTGGCGCGCGAGCGCGGCGTCGAGGAGCGGCGCGAAGCGATGTTCGCCGGCGAGCACATCAACACCTCCGAGGACCGCGCCGTCCTCCACGTGGCGCTGCGGATGCCCCGCGAGCGCTCGCTCGTGGTCGACGGGGTCGACGTCGTCAAGGAGGTCCACGAGACCCTCGACCGGATGGCCGCCTTCAGCGAGCGGGTCCGCTCGGGCGAGTGGCGCGGCTACACCGGCAAGCCGATCACCGCGGTCGTCAACATCGGCATCGGCGGCTCGGACCTCGGCCCGAAGATGGCCTACGAGGCGCTCAAGCACTACAGCCGGCGCGAGATGACGTTCCGCTTCGTCTCCAATGTCGACGCCACCGACTTCTCCGAGTCGACCCGCGACCTCGACCCCGAGGAGACGCTCTTCGTGCTCTCCTCGAAGACCTTCACGACGCTGGAGACGATGACCAACGCCCACACCGCGCGCGAATGGGCGCTGGCCAAGCTCGGGGACGAGGCGGCGGTCGCCCAGCACTTCGTCGCCGTCTCGACCAACGCCGCCGATGTGACCAAGTTCGGGATCGACCGGGAGAACATGTTCGGCTTCTGGGAGTGGGTCGGCGGCCGCTACTCGATGGACTCGGCGATCGGCCTCTCGACGATGCTGGCGATCGGGCCGGCCCAGTTCGGCGAGATGCTGGCCGGCTTCCACGCGATGGACGAGCACTTCCGCGAAGCGCCGAGCGGCGCCAACCTGCCGATGCTGCTCGGCCTGCTGGCGGTCTGGTACGGCGACTTCTTCGGCGCCCAGACCTGCGCGGTGCTGCCCTACGACCAGTACCTGCACCGCTTCCCCGCCTACCTGCAGCAGCTGACGATGGAGTCGAACGGCAAGCACGTGACCCTTGACGGCGCCCGGGTCGACTACGACACCGGCGCGATCTACTGGGGCGAGCCCGGGACCAACGGCCAGCACAGCTTCTACCAGCTGCTGCACCAGGGGACGCGCCTGGTGCCCGCCGATTTCATCGGCTTCTACCGGTCGAACAACCCGCTGGGGCGCCACCACGACCTGCTGATGTCGAACGTCTTCGCCCAGCCCGAGGCGCTGGCCTTCGGCCGCACCGCCGAGGAGGTGCGCGAAGAGGGAACGCCCGAGGAGGTCGTCCCGCACAAGGTGATGGAGGGCAACCGGCCCTCGAACGTGATCCTCGCCGAGCGGCTGACGCCGGAGACGCTCGGCACCCTGGTCGCCCTGTATGAGCACAGCGTCTTCACCCAGGGAGCCGTCTGGGGGATCAACTCCTTCGACCAGTGGGGCGTCGAGTTGGGGAAGAAGCTGGCGCAGGCGATCATTCCCGAGCTGGAGGCGGGCGAGGAGCCGAAGTTGAGGCACGACAGCTCGACGAATGCGTTGATCCGGCGGTACCGGAACGCGCGGCGCGGGGTGTAGGGGGAGGCTCGGCGGGGACGGGGGCTTCCTCGGGACGGGGTTTGCGGCGGGCGATCGCCCTCACGAGTCCGCTGAAAGCCCCGCCTCCTGGCTGGAGAGCTTGGCGAGGGACGGTGCGCTGGCAAGGGACGCGGCGCTCGCATGGGAGGAGGCCTCACCATGTTGCGCTTCTCCCCACCCGAGGCCTTTGTCCCCGCATAGCGGGGACAACCGCAACCGGTGGAGACAACCGCAACGAGGTCGGTGCCCCCTCTCACCGGCCCGCAACCGGATCTTCCCTCAACGCCTCCGTCCCTCGGCGGGCCCCCCGGATCCACCCCTGTGATCCAGCCCACACCCAACCGCCGTCCCGAGGAATAACCTCAGTTCTCGATGCCCTCCGTCGTCGACGCGCTCCCCCTCGCAGCGTCGGCCTCCAATCTGCTTGCCGCTCGCGAGCAGATGGCGTTCACGCTTGGCTTCCACATCGTCCTCTCCTGCCTCGGCGTGGCGCTGCCGGCGACGATCCTGGTCGCCAACTACATAGGTCTGAAGAAGGGCGACCGCGACGCGATGGAGCTGGCCCGCCGCTGGTCGAAGGCGATGGCGGTCACCTTCGCGGTCGGCGCCGTCACCGGCACCGTCCTCTCCTTCGAGTTCGGGCTGCTGTGGCCCGAGTTCATGGACCGCTTCGGCTCGGTCTTCGGCGTCGCCTTCGCGATCGAGGGCATCTTCTTCTTCGTCGAGGCGATCTTCCTCGCGATCTACATCTACGGCTGGAAGCGCCTGCGGCCCTGGGCGCATTTCTGGAGCGGGGTGCCGATGGTGATCACCGGGATCGGCGGAGCCTTCTCGGTCGTCGCCGCCAACTCGTGGATGAACCAGCCCCAGGGCTTCGTCCTCGACGCCGCCGGCAAGGTGACCGACGTCGAACCGTTCGAAGTGCTGTTCAACCCGGCGACCGGCTACGAGGTCCCGCACATGATCCTCGCCGCCTACATGGTCGTCGGCTTCCTCGTCGCCTCGATCTACGCGGTCGGGATGCTGAAAGGGCGGCGCGACCGGCTGCACCGGCTGGGGCTGCTGATCCCGCTGACGATCGGCCTGATCGCGACGCCGATCCAGCTCTTCGTCGGCGACACCGCGGCGCGCGAAGTCGCCGACCACCAGCCCGCCAAGTTCGCCGGCATGGAGTGCATCCAGAAGACCGGCGGCCACCAGACCGAGTACGTCGGCGGTATCTGCACCTCCGACGGGGTCAAGTTCGCGATCCCGATCCCCGAGCTCGACTCGATTCTCGTCGGCTTCAGCCCCGACACCAAGGTGATCGGGCTCGAGGACATCCCCGAGGACGAACGGCCGCCCGCCAACACCCTGCTGCACCTCGCCTTCGACACGATGGTCGGGATCGGCTCGGCGCTGCTGCTGCTCGGGGTCTGGGTCGGCTGGACCTGGTGGAAAAAGCGCGACATCCCGCGCACGCCCTGGTTCCTGCGGATCGTCGCGGTGAGCGGGGCGGGGGCGATCCTGGCGCTCTGGTGCGGCTGGATCGTGACCGAGGTGGGGCGCCAGCCGTGGATCGTCCAGGGCTACATGCGAACCGAGGAAGCGGTCACCGAGGCCGAGGGCATCTGGTTCGCTTTCGGGCTGGTGCTGATCCTCTACGCCGGGCTCGGGACCGCCGCGGTGCTGGTCCTGCGCAGCATGTCGAAGCGCTGGCGCGAGGCCGGCAGCGCCGAGGAGGTCGAGACCCCGTACTCGCCCACGGGGGCAGCGCGATGAGGGGCGTTCGTCGCTTGTGTCCCTCTGGGATACAAAGGACGAACGCGGTTGGGGGACCGCGGTGAGCCGGGCCGACGTCGCGGCGGCGATCCTCTGGATCGGCGCCACCTTCTACGCGCTGTTCGGCGGCGCCGACTTCGGCGGCGGCCTCTGGGACCTGCTCGCCGGCTGGGACGACAGCAAGGGCGAGCGGCCGCGGGCGGTGATCCGCCGCTCGCTGACCCCCGTCTGGGAGGCCAACCACGTCTGGCTGATCTTCGTCCTCGTCGTCCTCTGGACCGCCTTCCCGCCGGCCTTCAGCGCGATCTTCACGACGCTCTACGTGCCGATTGCGCTGGCGGCGCTGGGAATCGTCCTGCGCGGCGCCGGCTTCGCCTTCGGCAAGTCGATCGAGGGGCTGCGCGAGCGGCGCCTGGCCGGCGCGACCTTCGCCCTCTCCTCGATGCTGACGCCGTTCTTCATGGGCACGGTGGTCGGCGCGATCGCCGCCGGCCACGTCCCCGCCGACGGCAACGGCGAGCCCTTCTCGAGCTGGATCCAGCCGCTGCCGCTGCTGATCGGCGGCATGTTCGTCGCCGCCGGCGCCTATCTCGCGGCGGTCTTCCTGGTCGGCGACGCGCGGCGCGCGGGGGAAGAGGAGATGGAGCGCTACTTCGAGCTGCGGGCGCTGCTCGCCGCGATCGTCGCCGGCGTCTTCGCCGCGGTCGGCCTGCTCGCCCTGCACTCCGAAGCCCGCTACGTCTTCGACCGCCTCACCGACCAGGCGCTGCCGCTGGTGGTCCTCTCGGCGCTCTGCGGGCTCGGCCTGCTGGCGGCGGTGCGGCGCCGGGCTCCGAGTTGGGTGGTGCGGCCGCTCGCCGCGGGCGCCGTGGTCGGCGTCATCTGGGGCTGGGCGGTCGCCCAGTTCCCCTACCTGCTGCCGACCACGCTGCGGATCGACCAGGCGGCGGCGCCCGACGGAACCCTCAACGTCGTCTTCGGCGTCTTCGCGGTGGCGGCGCTCGTCGTCCTGCCCTCGCTCGGCCTGCTCTACACGCTCAGCCAGCGGGAACTGCTCGAGCACGACAGCTAATGCGATCGGCGCCGGGTGCCGGGCCCAGACTGTTGCATAAAAGTTCCCATCCAAAATGCGATTCGCTGGCGCCCGGCACCGATAGGCGGGCATGCCAAGACTCGCAATCACCCCCCGCCGCACCGTCGCCCTTGCCCTCGCCCTGCTGGTCTGCGCGCTGGCCGCGCCCGCGGCGGCCCTTGCCGCGCCGGAAGAAGGCGAAGGCCCTCTCCTCTCCTCGCCCTCGCCGATCGTCCTGCCGCCGGCGACCGTCGGAACCCAGTCGGCGGTCCAGACGGTCAGCTTCGAATATCAGGGGAGCGGCGAAGTGCTGGTCCAGAAGGTGGCGATCGAAGGCCCCGAAGCGGGCGAATTCATCCTCGGCGGCTCGAACTGCAACGGCCTCTCAGGCGGGCAGACCTGCGACGCCTGGGTCGCCCTCAAGCCGGGCAGCGAAGGCCTGAAGCAGGCGACGCTGACGGTCGCCTTCGTCGGCCTTCATCCGGAAGAAAGCTTCGCAATCAGCGGCCGTGGCGTACCGGCCGTGCTCTCGCTCGATCCGACCTCGTTCGACTTCGGGCTGCACCGAATCAACCGCGAAAACACCTCCGCCGTGTTCGAGCTGACCAACGAAGGCGAAGGCGAAGTGCAGCTCGGCAGCCTCGAATTCGGCGGCGACTCGAGCGTCTTTTGGACCGGTTGGAGCAGCTGTTGGGGGATCTGGCTGGCGCCGGGCCAGTCCTGCGCGATCGACGTCGAGTTCAACCCGCAGGAAACGAGGACCTACGCGGCCCAGTTGCGCGCCTCGGCGCAGGGGACGACGGTCACCGCCGCGCTCACCGGCGAGGGCGGCCGGGCGATCGTCGAACCGCCCCCGGGGCCGGTCGACCTCGGCACCGCGACCGTCGGCGGCCAGGGCGAGGTGCGGACGATCACCCTGCAAAACACGGGCAACCTGGCGGAAGCGTTCTTCATCGGCATCGTCGCCGGCGGCGACTCGGGCAGCTTCCGCCTGCTCGAGGAGAACTGCAGCGGCCAGCCGCTGCTGCCGCTCGAGAGCTGCGCTGCGCAGGTGCGCTTCGAACCGCTCGGACCGGGCTCGAAGGCCGCTCATCTCGCCTTCTTCGGCGACGGCGACGGCGGCGTCATGGTCGAACTGCAGGGCGAGGGAGTGGCAGCGGCGGCGCGGCTGACCCCGGCTGACTTCGACTTCGGCTCGCTGACCGTCGGCAGCAGGAGCGCGGCGCGCGAGTTCGTCGTCCGCAACGAAGGCGGCGCGGCGGTGCAGCTCGACCGGGTGGCGATCGTCGGCGCCGACGTCGGCCAGTTCGCGCTCAGCAGCGACACCTGCACCGGCGCCAGCCTGGCGCCGGGGGCGGAGTGCGGGGTGCGGGTCCGGTTCTCGCCGGACGAAGCTCGCGACTTCGCGGCGACGCTGCGGATCTCCGCAAGCTCCGGGACGCTTGCCGCCGGGCTTTCCGGGCGCGGCCTCGCACCCGGCGGCTCGGCGGCCGGCGGCCGCGAGGGCGATCCGGCCAGGTCGGACTCCGTCGCGAACGCTGCCGCGAGCGCCGCCGTCGCCGGCTCCCCGCCGGTGGCCAAGAGGGCGCGCCGCAATCGCCGCTTCGCCCGCAACGCGACGATCGTCGGGCCTTCCGGGCAGGTCGCGCGACGCTACCAGCAGCGCCGCGGCGTCAGCCGCCGCCACCCCAGCGCTCGCCCGCGCTGATCGATTAGGTTCCGGCCGGTGATCAAGACCGTTCTCTGGGACATCGACGGCACCCTGCTCGTCACCGGCGGCGCCGGCGCCGTCGCCTGGCAGCGCGCCTTCGAGGAGCGCTACGGGGTCGAAGCCAACATCGAGGAACACACCCAGGCGGGGATGACCGACCCCGAAATCGCGGCGATCATCTTTCGCGAGGTGATCGGGCGTGACGGCAGCGAGCAGGAGCGCGCCGCCGCGATCGCCGGCTACCTCGGCCACCTCGAAGACGCGGTCAACGAGTCGAGCGGCTACCGGATCATGCCCGGCATCGAGGAAGCGCTGGGCCGCCTCGCCGAGCAGGGCGTCCTGCAGGGCATCGTCACCGGCAACATCGAAGCCGCCGCCCACATTAAGCTGGCCCGCGGCAACCTCAACCGCTTCTTCCATTTCGGCGGCTACGGCTCTGACTCGAGCGACCGCACCGAGGTCACCCGCAGGGCCCTCGTCCGCGGCGAGTCCGTCCTCAGCGCCTCCTTCGAGCTCAGCGAGGCGATCTCGGTCGGCGACACCCCCCGCGACGTCAGTGCCGGCCACGGGGCCGGCATCCGCGTCGTCGGCGTCGCCACCGGCGCCTACAGCGTCGACCAGCAGCGCGAAGCCGGCGCCGACTGGGCGATCGCCGACGTCCGCTCCGGCTTCCCCCTCTAGCCGCCACCGCGCCGCCCGCCGCGGCCAAAACATCGGTACCCCGATCTTTTAGGCGCTATAGCAGCCAAAACATCGGTACCCCGATATTTTGGCCGCCCTCGCGCTGGGGGAAGATCGGTAGAGGGTCAGGCCAGCTCGCAGTTGGCCTGGTAGATCGACGTGAAGCCGCTCTCGAAGCCGTTGCGCGCCGCTCGCAGGTAGAGGCGCCAGACGCGGATCCGTTCCGGGCCGGCGAGGCGGGTCGCCGCCTCGATGTTCTCGTCGAGGTTGCTCGCCCAGTGGCGCAGGGTCTCGGCGTAGTCCGGCGCGAAGTCCTCGACGTGGTGGGCGACGAAGCCGGCGCGTTCGAGCGCCAGCAGGTTGCGCGAGAGGTGCAGCGGCGCGGCGTCGGGGAAGACGTAGCGCTCGGAGAAGGCGCCGGCCTCGCCGTCGGTGTGGCGCAGGCGGGTGATGCCATGGTTGAGTAGGCGGCCGCCGGGCTCGAGCAGGCCGGCGAGGATGCGCGCGTATTCGTCGATGTTGGCCGAGCCGACGTGCTCGACCATCCCGATCGAGGCGATCGCGTCGAACTTCTCGCCCGCGCTGGCGAGGTCGCGGTAGTCCATCACCCGGACATCGACCCGGTCGGCGACGCCTGCCTCCTCGGCCCGCTGGCGGGCGCGCTCGGCCTGCGGCGGCGAGAGGGTGATCCCGACCACCTCGCAGCCGTACCTGGTCGCCGCCCAGAGCGGGAAGCCGCCCCAGCCGCAGCCGACGTCGAGCACCCGCTCGCCCTCCTTCAGCGCCAGCTTGCGGGCGACGGTGTCGAGCTTCTCCTCCTGCGCTTCCTCCAAGGTCTTCTTCTCGCCGCCGCGCCAGATCGCGCAGCTGTAGACCATCGTCGGCCCGAGGAAGAGCTCGAAGAACTCGTTCGAGACGTCGTAGTGGTGGCGGACGGCGCGGGCGTCGCGCTCCTTGCTGTGGCGGCGGCCGCTCGGCCGCAGCTCGGCGGTGGGCCGCGACGGCGGCTTGGTCAGGCCGGCGGCGCGCACCGCGCCGAGCAGCAGGGCCCGCTTGTCGGCGCCGTCGAGCGGCGGCGGCTGCCAGCCGTCGAGCAGGGCGATCACCGCGTCGATGTCATCGACTTCGAGCTCGCCGCTGACGTAGGCGCGGCCGAGGCCGAGCTGTCCCGGCGCCAGCAGGGCGTGGGCGGCGGCTCGCGGCGAGCGGACCGTGAAGGTCGGGCCGCCACCATCGGTCGCGGTGACCTCGCTGCCGTCCCAGAAGGCGATCGTGAACGGCCGCTCGGGGAGACGCGCTTCGATCTCGCGGCGCAGCGGCGCGGGGTTGGCGAACGGCATCGGCGCACCCTACCGACGGCGCGGCGTCCGCACCGCTCTGCGAAGCTCCAGATATCGACTCAAGCCAGATTTAGGGTTCCCGAATATAGTTGCGCGACCCGATGGCGAATCCCCAGCCACTGCCCTCTGACATCCAGCCGGTCGAGCACGAGACCCGGGACCGGATCATCACCGGCCTCGTCACCGTGCTCCCCTTCCTCGCGCTCGGCCTCGCCGCCTGGCAGGTCTGGGGCAGCGCGCTCAACTGGAGCGACATCATGCTGTTCGTCGCCATGTACGTCGTCACCGGCCTCGGGATCACGGTCGGCTTCCACCGCCACCTCACCCACCGCGCCTTCAAAACCCACGACTGGCTGCGAGGGCTGCTGGCGATCCTCGGCTCGGCGGCGATCGAGGGGCCGGTCATCTCCTGGGTCGCCGACCACCGCAAGCACCACGCCTTCGCCGACGTCGAGGGCGATCCCCACAGCCCCCACGTCGACCACGGCGGCGGCTGGGGCGGGGCGCTGCGCGGCCTCTTCCACGCCCACATGGGCTGGCTCTTCATCCACACCCAGCGCGGCAACCGGGAGCGCTTCACCCCCGACCTTCTGAAGGACCCGGTGGTCTCCTGGGTCGACCGCACCTTCATCTACTGGGCGATCCTCGGGTTGATGATCCCCTTCGCCGCCGGCTGGCTGATCGGCGGCACCCTGCTCGCCGGCCTCACCGGGCTGCTCTGGGGCGGCCTCGTCCGGGTCTTCGTCCTGCACCACTTCACCTACAGCATCAACTCGCTCTGCCACGTCTTCGGCAAGCGCGAATTCGAGACCCGCGACCAGTCCCGCAACCTCGCTCTGATCGCGATCCCGACCCTCGGCGAGGCCTTCCACAACAGCCACCACGCCTTCCCCACCTCCTCGACCCACGGCCTGCGCTGGTACCAGATCGACATCTCGGCGTTGATCATCGACGGGCTCGAGAAGGTCAATCTGGTCTGGGACGTGGTTCGGGTCAGCCCCGAGCGGCTGTCCGCGAAAGTGGTCTAGCGCCGCGACGCCCGCTCAGGGCGAGGCGGGACCTTCGTAGGAGTCGATCCAGCCGTCGCACGCCCGCGAGAGCGGCACCTCGCGGTGCGGCTCGGCCGGGACCGCGACCAGCTCGCCGACGTAGGCCTTGCCGTCGTAGCCGCTGAGGCTCTGCAGGCCGCTGGCCTCGGCGGTCGCGAGCGTGAACTCGACCTCGCCGCCCTTGCTCTCGAACTTGCCCGCGGGCCAGTACTGGCCATTGTTGCCGAGGCTGATCGTGTTCGGCCGCTGGCCGTCGAGGGCGGCGATCAGCGGTTCGCTGAAGCCCGGCGCCGAGAGCGTCAGCTCGAACGGCGAGAAATACTGGATCGAGAGGTTCCAGGTGCCGGCCGGCAGCGCGAGCCTCTGCGAGGTCGATTCGCCGGTGCCGAGGATGCTGCCCTGCGACCAGGCGCCTTTCGGGCCGATCACCGCGTCCGGGAAGAGCGAGGCGCGCCCCGGTTCGCCGAGCAGGATCCGGATCTCCGGCGCCGCGCAGCCGGCCCGCGCCCCGGCCTCGGTGCCCTCGAGCAGGACGTGCCGTTCCTCGGGTACCGCGCCGGTCTTTTCCCAGAGGACGAAGTCGGGGGTGACGGCGATCCGCTTGAAGCCAGGGGGCGCCTTGCTGTTCCAGGCGGCGTGGCTGGTGATCACGTAGGGGAAGCGTTCGAGGGTCCCGTGGTTGAAGGAGTCGAAGTCGATCGGGCTGTAGGCGTCGCCGGTGTCGAACGGCTTTTCCGGGTTGGCGGAGACGGCGTCGTCGGGGAACTCGACCAGCGGCACGTGGGTGTCGGCGCCGAGCAGCTCATAGGCGGCGTAGCGGTCCTGGCCGGCGTAGAGGACCGGCTTGCCGTGGAGGATCGGGAGGAAGGCCTCGAGCTCGGCGCCGTGGCCGCCGGGGGCGACCGAGGCGTCGCGCAGGACGAGGAAGCTGGAGTAGACCGCGCCGCCGCAGAAGGCGACCGCGAGGACCGCCCAGGCGACGCGAGCCAGCGGCGCCCCGGGCGCTCGGCGCTCGCCCGCGCCGGATCCGCGCGAGCCCGGCTCCCCAGCGCCGCCGCGCAGCTCCGCCAGCAGCGGTTTGACCGCGACCAGCATCGCCAGCGGCGCGGCGATGATCAGCGCCTTGGCCTGCGAGTAGTCGCCGCTCGAGGGCAGCGAGGCGAGGTAGAGGATCGCGCAGCCGCCGAGCGCGATCGGCACCGTCAGCTGGCGGCGCCAGACCCACCAGGCGACGCCGACCAGCAGCGCCAGCACCGCGATCGTCCCGGCGACGCCGCGCAGCTCGACGCCGCCGGCGGCGTCGAGGCGGTAGTTGGAGGCCGGCCAGACCCCGAGCGCCTCCAGGGGCGAGACCGGCCCGTAGGTGTTGGAGGCGGCGACCTTGCTGAAGCTTTCGCGGAAGCCGAACGGTCCGAACAGGGCGGCGAAGGCGATCGCCAGCAGGAGGAGGATCAGGATCAGGCTCACCGGCCGCAGCAGGCGCAGCAGCGAGCGCGGCCGCAGCGCGTAGCGCACCGTCGGCACGGTGAGGCTCCAGAGGACGAGGATCAGCGCCGGCCAGGCGACCCCGGCGAAGCTGTAGGAGAAGAAGATCCCGCCGACCACCGCCAGCGGCGGCAGCAGGAAGCGGACCCGCTCCCAGCGCCCGCCGTCGGCGCTGCCGGGCGCCGAGAGGTAGAGCGCGAAGGCGAGGACGAAGAGCGCCTGCGCCGTCTCCTTGAAGGCCGCCTGCGCGAAGTAGGAGGCGGCGAGGTAGGGGACGGCGACGAGGGCCGCGCAGAAGACCCGCTTCCAGGGCCGCAGCTCGCCGAGCGCGGCGAGCGCCGTCAGCCCGGTCATCACGCCGATCGCGATGATCTCGCCGACGAACGCCTGCCCGAGGTTGATCCCCGGAACCGCCGCCGTGGCGACCGCGAGCCCGTGCGGCCCCAGCGGGTAGCCGGGGTCCGGCGCCGGCCCGAAGCCGCTGCGCAGCCACTCGGCCCAGGCGAGGTGGAGGCCGAGGTCGTTGTTGAAGCCGACCCCGAGCAGGCCGAAGCGGCCGCTGACCGCGAAGGGAATCGCCAGCACCAGGCCGACCGCGACCGCGACCGCCAGGCCGACCGCGAGCGCCCCGGGCGCCCGGTAGGGGAGCCGCCAGGCGAGCGCCGCGGCGAGGACGATCAGCAGCAGCACGCCCAGCGTGGCGCTGGTCCCGTGGCCGGGCGCGCGCGCCAGCACGCCGGTCACCGTCAGCACCGCGCCGAAGCCGACCGCCGGCTCGAGCCAGGACCAGGTGTCGCGGCCCGCCAGCGAGAGCAGCGCCCGCCCTGCCAGGAGCGAAACGGCGCAAATCAGCGCCGCCGAAACGTACGTCCCGATCATCAGGCCCGCCAACTTATGGCAGGAGGGATGCCCGAGGCGGCCTCAGCCCCCCGAACGGCCGCGCTCAGTGCCGGGTCGCGGCGCGCTCGAGCGTCGCCCGCAGGTTCTCGCCGACCAGCGGCCGCTCGTGGCCGGCGCCGACGAGGCGCGGCTCCAGCGCCGCCAGCCGCCGCACCGACTCCTTCGCCTTCGCGTGGTCCCAGGCCCAGGCGGGGTGGGGGACGCTCGCCTCGCCGTGCGGCAGCGGCTTCAGCCGCGCCGAGTCGACCAGGTAGACGACGTCGGAGACCAGCGCCACCCGGTCCGATTCGCGCCAGAGCCCGATCAGCCCGGGCGCGTGGCCGGGAAGGTGGAGCACCTCGAAGCCGGCGACGCGGTCGCCCTCGCTGACGGTGCCGGCGATCTGCACCGCGCCGCCGTCCCAGCGCCGCAGCAGGGTGGGGTAGAGCCAGCGCACCCAGGCGACCGGCAGCTGCGAGAGGTCCCAGTAAGCGGTGATCGCCTGCTCGGATTCGGCGTACTCGACCTCGTCGGGGTGGCAGAGGACGGGCGCGTCGAGGTAGGGGGCGGTGCCGCGGTGGTCGGCGTGGGCGTGGCCGAGGACGACGCGCTTCAGCCCGCCGAGCTCCTCGGCCGCCGCCGCGACCTTGCGCCGCATCGCCTTGGTGCCGGCGTCGAAGGCGACGACCCCACCCTCGTCCTCCAGCAGGTAGACGTTCATCGCGCCGCGAAAATCCCCGCGCAGCAACCACACCCCCTCGGCGACCCGCTCCAGCGCCATGCACCGACCCTAACGCCGATGGGCCGATTTCGTGAAATATGGGGCCGAAATCGGCCCATCGGCGCTCGCTAGGGTTGGGTGCGTGCCGCTGCTCTGGAAAGTGGGGATGGTGATCCTGGTCGCCTGCCTGTTGGCGTCGATGGTGATCGCGGTCGTGCGGCTCGCGACGACGCCGACCGAAATCCTCGGCTCGGGCTTTCGCGGCCTGCCGGAGAACTACCACTACGAACGCGCCCAGCGGTAAGTGAGCGCCCGCACATTTGACCCGCCGGCGAGCCTCTAGACTCGGCGACGTCTAAATCCAGCACCGAGCAGGGGGAGAGCGGCTTGTTCACTCGCATCGTGGTTGGTACCGACGGCTCCGAGACCGCGTCCGGCGCGGTCCGCCAGGCGACCGAGCTGGCGCGGATGACGGGCGCCCAGCTCGCCATCGTCAGCGCCTACCAGCCGGTCTCCGGGCGGCGGGTGCGCGACGAGCTGGCGCAGGCGCCGGCCGACGTCCAGTACGAGATCGGCCCGCGCGAAGACGTCAACCTGGTGCTCGAAGCGGCGGCCGCCGCGGCGCGCAAGGAAGGGGTCGAGGTGACCATCCACCCGATCGAGGCCGACCCCGCCGACGCGATCCTCAACACCGCCGAAGAGGTCAAGGCCGACCTGATCGTGGTCGGCAACAAGGGAATGACCGGCGCCCGCCGCTACCTCCTGGGGAGCGTGCCGAACAACGTCTCCCATCACGCTCCCTGCAGCGTGATGATCGTCCGCACCACCTGACCTGAGGCCACCTGACGCTTCGCATCGCGGCGTCCTCGGTCGCTCGCCTTCGGGTCACGCACCGGAGTGCGCTCCCCTCGGCTCGCTCCCTGCGTCCTTGCGCTGCTCGGTCAGGAGACCTCAGGTGGCGCTTCGGTCGCTGAGGCTCGGTCGAGCTAAGGCACCGCCGGGTCCGTCGCCTTGCCCGCGTCGATCAATCCCGCCCCCTGCTGGGTCGCCGGCAGGTTGAGGCTGCGGGCGGTGGCGCGGATCCGACGGCTGACCGCGTCGACTCGCGCCTGCGGCGTCGGCTGTTTGCCGAGCACGCCGCTGGCCAGGACCAGCGCGGCGAGGCCGCTGACGTGGGCGGCGGCCATCGAGGTGCCGACGTAGTTGCTGGGGATCGCGAATTCGTCGGTCGTGCCGGCGCGCAGGGTCACCTGGTAGATCGGGCGGGCCGAGATCGCGGGGCAGCCGCTGACCGGGTTGCCGCCGCCCGGCGCCAGGACGTCGATCGCGGTGCCGGCCAGCGCGTAGAAGCCGAGGCAGCCGCCCTCGCTGGTGCCGCTGACCCCGATCGTCCGCGGTCCGGTCGCCGGCTCGGAGACGCAGGCCTCCGAGCCGAGGTTGCCGGCCGAGGCGACGGTGACGACGCCGCGCCGGTAGGCCTCCCGCAGCGCTTCGTCGACCGTCGGCACCCGCTTGTGGCAGCCGAAGTTGAAGCTCATGTTGATGACCTGGGCGTGGTGGGCGACGGCGAAGCGGATGCCGCGGGCGATCTCGGCGGCGTTGCCGCGGCCGTGGGCGTCGAGCACCCTGACCGGCATCAGCTTGGCCCGGTAGGCGAGGCCGGTCAGCCCGATTCCGTTGCCGGTCTTCTCGGCGATCGTGCCGGCGACGTGGGTGCCGTGGCCGTTCTCGTCGAGCGGCACCGCGTCGCCGTCGACGAAGTCGTAGCCGCGGACGAACTGGTTGGCGGTGAAGTCGGGGCTCTTGCGGAAGCGCTGGCCGTCGGAGCGGTAGGCGACCCCGGTGTCGAGAACCGCGACGGTGATCCCTTCGGCGCCGGGCCGGCCGACCGCTTCGAGATGCTGCCAGGCGCCGACCGCGTCGATCCCGCCAGGCGAGATCGGCAGCCGCGCCGTCACCGCCCCTTCGTAGTCGAGGAAGTTCCACTGCTTGATCGTCCAGTCGCCGAGCGGCGTCGCCGCTTCGGCGGCGCCGCCGAGGGTGCCGGGGTCGTTGGGGAGCGCGAGCGGCGGTTCCGCCGAGGCGCCGGCGCCCCCGGTCGCCGAGGCGGTGGCGATGTAGTTGGGTACGGCGTAGTCGACCCGCGGGCTGGCTCGCAGCGCCCGCGCCGCCTCGCGCACGCCGACCCCGGCCGGCAGCCTCACCGCCCGTCCCCGCCGCTCGCCTTCGACCTTGACCAGCAGTTGGCGCGGCGCGAATTCGCGCGCCGGAGCGAGGCCGACGGCAGCCGTGGCGTTGGCCGCCGTGGCGGCTACGGCGAGCATCGCGAGCGCGGCCGCGGCGAGGATCGTCTTCAGTCGAGTCATCGTGGCGGGTTCGGACCGGCCGCACCTCGGCCGCCCGGTTACTCAGCTAACACGGAGCCGGGGGCGAAGTTTTCGCCTTCCTCGCGACCATCGCGGCCAGACATACTTGCGGATCGATGGATCCGCACCCCGCCGAACCGACCGCGACCGAGGCCGCCCAGCACGAGGAGGCGATGGGAATCGCCCTCGAGCGGGCGCGCCGCGCCGAGCAGCACGGCGACGTCCCGATCGGCGCCGCGATCCTGCGCGACGGCGAGCTTCTCGCCGCCGCCGGCAACGAGCGCGAGCTGCGCCAGGACCCGACCGCCCACGCCGAGGTGCTGGCGATCCGCGCGGCCGCCGCAGCGCTCGGCGGCTGGCGCCTGCCGGGAGCGACGCTCTACGTCACCCTCGAGCCCTGCGCGATGTGCGCGGGGGCGATCGTCCTCGCCCGCGTCCCCACCGTCGTCTTCGCCACCGCCGACCCCAAGGCCGGCGCCGCCGGCTCGGTGCTGGACGTCCTCGCCGAGCCCGCCCTCAACCATCGCCCGCGGGTCATCGCCGGCGTCCGCGCCGCCGAGTCGGCCGCCCTGCTGCGCCAGTTCTTCGCCGCCCGCCGGCCCGGTCAGCGCCCCGAGAGCATTTAGGGACCGCCTACCGACTTCTCGAAGAATCCGCCGGGGGGCCCGGTGCCGGGATGGTACGTTGCGGTTCTCAGGCGACGGAGGGGTGGCACCGCCGGAGTGGTCGAGATAGGAGCCCCGTTCAAGCGAACTGACTCGCAACGGTGCGCGACCGACCCAGCAAACTCGTCCGGACACGGAATCCCAGCCGTTGGCGCGGGGCGGCAGCGGCATTGGCCTGCATCGCCGTAGCGCTCGGGCTGATGGTCGACACGCCCGCCGCGGGCGCCGCCACGCCGCTGGCCGGCTGCGAAGCGTCGTCCCTCTATGTGGTCGCCCACCAGGACGACAGCCTCCTCTTCCAAAGCCCTGATCTGCTTCAGGACGTGGCCAGCGGCCACTGCGTCCGCAGCATCTTCCTCACCGCCGGCGATGCCGGGCAGGGCGCCTCCTACTGGAGCACTCGCGAGGAAGGCGTCGAGGCGGCCTACGCGCAGATGGCGGGAGTTCCGGACAGCTGGACCAAGAGCAGCGAACTGGTCAACGGCCATCCGATCGCCGAGGCGACGCTGAACGGGGCACCGAGGGTCTCGGTCCTCTTCCTGCGGCTGCCCGACGGCTTCCCCGACGGGCAGGGGTCGGATCTCTTCGGACATGAGAGCCTGCGGCGCCTGTGGGCGCACGGAAACCCGAATGGCAGCCTTGAACCGACGATCTCCTCGATCGACGCGATCGACGGCTCGACCTCCTACGGCTACCAGGACCTGATCGAAACGCTCACCGCGGCGATGCGCTCCTTCCAGCCGCAGGTGATCGCGACGCAGAACTTCGAAGGCAGCCTGAGCGGGGCCGACCACGCCGACCACGTCGCCACCGGGCTGTTCACCGCTGCCGCGCAGGGCGCCTACGGAGCGGCTCACCGACTGATCGGCTACGAGGACTACGAATCGTCGCAGCGGCCGGCCAACGTCTCCGGCGCCCTGCTTGCCGCCAAGCAGGGCTACTTCTACACCTACGGCGAACACGACAGCCACGCCTGCGCAGGGGCAGGCGCCTGCGAACCGACCGAATACTGGAGCTGGCTTGCCCGTCAGTACGTCGCCGCGGTGCGGATCACTGGGGCGGTCGCCAACGCCGGCCCCGACCAGTCGGTCGCCTCTGGCGCCGCGGTCGCCCTCGACGGCTCCGCCAGCTCGGCCGAAGGCGGCAAAGCGCTCACCTACCAGTGGACCCAGATCGCCGGTCCCGCGG
>JBFWMZ010000031.1:0-37845 GCA_050251335.1 Solirubrobacterales bacterium | reverse complement strand
CGCACAAGGACCCGCGCCGCTCGCGCGCCGCGGCGCTCAACCTGATCCCGACCACGACCGGCGCCGCCAAGGCGGTCGGCCTGGTGCTGCCGGAGCTGAACGGCAAGCTGAACGGCTTCTCGATGCGGGCCCCGGTGCCGACCGGCTCCGCCGTCGACCTCGTCTTCACCACGCCCGAGCCGCTCGACAAGGAGAAGATCAACGCCGCGCTGCAGGCTGCCGCCGACGGCCCGCTGCGGGGGATCCTCGCCTACACCGAGGACCCGATCGTCTCCACCGACATCGTCGGCGACCCGCACTCCTCGATCGTCGACGCCGAATCGACGATGGTGATCGGCGACGGCCGGATGGCCAAGGTGATCAGCTGGTACGACAACGAGTGGGGCTACTCGAACCGCTGCGTCGAGCTGGCCGCCAAGGTCCTGCCGTAACCCCATGGCGGAGGCAGTCGTGAGCTTCGCCAAGGCCAGCGTCCGCGACGCCCAGGTGAAGGGTCGCCGGGTCCTCGTCCGGGTCGACTTCAACGTCCCGCTGGCCGACGGCGAGGTGAGCGACGACACCCGGATCCGGGCGGCGCTGCCGACGATCGAGCTGCTGCGCGAACGCGGCGCCGCGGTGATCCTCGTCTCCCACCTCGGCCGGCCCGGCGGCAAGCCGGACCCGGCGCTCTCGATGAAGCCGGTCGGGGCGCGGCTGGAAGAGCTGCTGGGGACGAAGGTCAGGGTCGCCAAGGGCGTGCTCGGCGCCGACGTCGACCTCGACTGCTCGGGTGGGCTCGGCCCAGGCGACGTGCTGCTGCTCGAGAACGTCCGCTTCGAGGCGGGGGAGACGAAGAACGACCCGAAGCTGGCCGAAGGGCTGGCCAGCCTGGCCGACGTCTACGTCAACGACGCCTTCGGCGCCGCCCACCGCGCCCACGCCTCGACCGAGGGCGTCGCCCACCACATCCCCGCCTATGCCGGGCTGCTGCTGGAGAAGGAGGTGACCGAGCTGAGCCGGGTGGTCGAGTCGCCGCAGCGGCCGCTGGTCGTCGTCCTCGGCGGCGCCAAGGTCTCCGACAAGGTCGGGGTGATCGACCGCTTCCTCGAGGTCGCCGACGAGATCCTGATCGGCGGCGCGATGTGCTTCAGCTTCTTCCGCGCCCAGGGGATCCCGATCGGCGACTCGCTCTCCGACGAGGAGAGCGTCGAGGCGGCGCGCGAGGCGCTGGCCAAGGCCGAGGGCGCCGACTGCGAGCTGGTGCTGCCGGTTGACCTGGTGCTGGGTCGCGAGTTCGACGCCGCCACCGAGACGCGAGAGAGCGACGGGGTCGAGGTGCCAGACGGCTGGATGGGCCTGGACATCGGCCCGCGCAGCCGCGAGCTCTACGCCGAGGCGGTGCGCGGCGCCGGCACCGTGCTCTGGAACGGGCCGATGGGAGCCTTCGAGCTGGAGCCCTTCGCGGCCGGGACCCGCGCGGTGGCCGAGGCCGTCGCCGCGACCGGCGCGACGACGGTGGTCGGCGGCGGCGACTCGGTCGCGGCGTTGAAGCAGTTCGGGCTCGACGCGCAGGTCGACTGGGTCTCGACCGGCGGCGGCGCCTCGCTGGAGCTGCTCGAGGGCAAGAAGCTGCCCGGGGTGGAGGCGCTCGCCGATGCCTAGAACCCCCTACATCGCCGCCAACTGGAAGATGCACAAGACCGTCGCCGAGGCGGCGCACTTCGTCGACGTGCTGCTCCCTCGGATCGCCGCCACGCAGAGCGACGTCGTCCTCTGCCCGCCCTTCACGGCGCTGGCCGAGGTGGTCGAGCGCCGCCGCGGCACCGCGGTCAAGGTCGCCGCCCAGAACATGCACGAGGAGGAGTCCGGGGCCTTCACCGGCGAGGTCTCGGCGCCGATGCTGACCGAGCTCGACGTCGAAGCGGTCGTCCTCGGCCACTCCGAGCGGCGCCAGTACTTCAACGAGACCGACGAGGCGCTGGCCCGCAAGGTGCCGGCGGCGCTCGCCCACGACCTCGAGCCGATCCTCTGCGTCGGCGAGAGCGAGGCGGCGCGCGACGCGGGCGAGACCGAGGTCGTCCTGGAGCGCCAGCTGCAGGCCGACCTCGCGGGGCTCGAGGACGCGCAGGTGCCGAGTGTCGTGATCGCCTACGAGCCGATCTGGGCGATCGGCACCGGCAAGGTCGCGACCCCCGAGCAGGCGCAGGAGGCGTGCGCCTTCATCCGCGACGTGCTGCGCGCCCGCGGCGCCGCCGCCGGCGAGGTGCGGATCCTCTACGGCGGCTCGGTCAAGCCCGCCAACGCCGCCGAGCTCCTCGCCCTGCCGGACGTCGATGGCGCCCTGGTCGGCGGCGCCGCGCTCGACCCCGAAGAATTCGCCGCGATCGTCGACGCGGCCTAGGTTCGCTCTGGGGTAGGCGGCGGAGCGCCGCTCTACCGCCGAGGACTTCGTTGAGGTTGCCCTTTTCGTCGAATAGCGATGCAAAAGGCAACCTCGACGGGGTCCGTATTGCCGTTGGGGCCCGAGACCCGGCCCGCCGCCACCGCCACACCGCCCTCGAACCCTCCACCGCTCGCCCCGCCCAACCCAACGGAGCATCTAGGATCGCGCCCATGCCTCTGGTCCCGTCGCTCGCGCTGGTGATCCTCGACGGCTGGGGGCTGGCGCCGCCCGGCCCCGGCAACGCCGTCTCGCTCGCCGAGACGCCGGTCTTCGACCGCCTCTGGGCGAGCTACCCGCACACCGAGCTCTCCGCCCAGGGACCCGACGTCGGCCTGCCGGAGGGCCAGATGGGCAACTCCGAGGTCGGCCACCTGAACCTCGGCGCCGGCGCGATCGTCAAGCAGGACCTGGCGCGGATCGACGACGCGGTCGCCGACGGCAGCTTCTTCGAGAACGAGGTCCTGCTGGCGGCCTGCGAGAAGGCGCGCAACAGCCCGCGCGGCCGGCTGCACCTGCTGGGGCTGGTTTCCGACGGCGGCGTCCACTCCGGCTGGGAGCACATCGAGGCCTGCATCGAGCTGGCCTCGCAGGAGGGCGTCCCCGACCTCGTCGTCCACGCCTTCACCGACGGCCGCGACACGCTGCCGACCGGCGGTCGCGGCTACGTCGCCGAGCTCGAACGGTGGCTGCGGGCGGCGGGGCGGATCGGCACCGTCAGCGGCCGCTACTACGCGATGGACCGCGACACCCGCTGGGAGCGGACCAAGCTCGCCTACGACGCGATCGTCCACGCTCGCGGGCTGGAGGCGGCGAGCGGGGTGGAGGCGGTCGCCGACTCCTATCAGCGCGGCGACACCGACGAGTTCGTCAAACCGACCGTGATCGGCGGCTACGACGGGGTCGAGGCCGGCGACGTCGCGATCTTCGTCAACTTCCGCCCCGACCGGGCGCGGCAGATGACGCGGTCCCTGGCCGAGCCGAACTTCGACGAGTTCTCGCGCGGCGGCGCGCCGACGATCGACCTGACGACGATGACCGAGTACCGCAAGGGCTGGCCCTACCCGGTCGCCTTCCCCGAGCGGCGGCCGGCGACGACCCTGGCCGAGACGATCGCCGCCGCCGGCGGCCGCCAGCTGCACGTCGCCGAGACCGAGAAGTACGCCCACGTCACCTACTTCTTCAACGGCGGCAAAGAGGCCGAGGTCGAGGCCGAAGAGCGCTGCCTGGTCGACTCGCCCCGCGATGTCGCCACCTACGACGAAAAGCCGCAGATGAGCGCCGCCGCCGCCGCCGCCACCTTCGTCGCGAACTGGAGCGCCGGCTCCTACCGCTTCGGGATCATCAACTTCGCCAACCCCGACATGGTCGGCCACACCGGCGTGATCCCGGCCGCGGTGGCGGCGGTCGAGGAGGTCGACCGGCTGCTCGGCGACGTCGTCGCCGCGGTCGAGGCCCGCGGCGGCGCCTGCATCGTCACCGCCGACCACGGCAACTGCGACAACATGCTCGAGCCCGACGGCTCGCCCAACACCGCCCACTCGCTCAACCCGGTGCCGTTGATCCTCACCGCCGAGGGGATCGGGCCGCTGCGCTCGGGCGGCATCCTCGCCGACGTCGCCCCGACCGCGCTGGAGCTGCTCGGCATCCCGCAGCCGGCCGCGATGACCGGCAAGTCGCTGCTGCAGACTTGACATAGGTGCACTTAGATTTAATAATCCTCCCTAGATAAGGACTCCCCACACCGACGATGGGGGCGGAGCATCAGGAGGTAACGAGATGGCACTTGTTCGATGGGACCCGGCCCGTGAGCTGGACACCCTGCAGGGCGACGTCAACCGGCTCTTCGACAGCTTCTTCGGGCGGCGCGCAGAGGCGTCCGCCGGGGCCCGGCGCTGGGTCCCCGCGATGGACCTGGTCGAGACCGAGGACAGCCTCGTGCTGCGGGCGGACCTGCCCGGCATGGACCGCGACGACATCGAGGTCGAGGTGAAGGACGGCGTCCTCACCGTCTCGGGCGAGCGCAAGGCCGAGCACGAGACGGAGCGCGAGGGCTACCACCGCGTCGAGCGCTCGTTCGGGCGCTTCAGCCGCTCGCTGGGGCTGCCGCGCGGGGTCGACCCGAGCGCGGTGACCGCGAGCTTCGAGCGCGGCGTGCTCGAGGTGCGGCTGCCGAAGCCCGAGGAGCGCAAGGCGACCAGGATCGAGGTCGGCGGCGGCGAGGGCGCCAAGGCCGAGGCGATCGAGGCCGAGGCGCGCGACTCCGAGCCCGTCGGGGCGGCCGGCTAGCCGCGATCCATACGCTGCGGGCGTGAGAAGCGACCCGCAGCGACTGAGGTTCGAGATCGACGCCCGCGACGGCGCAGCCCGCGCGGGCGTCCTGCATACCGCGCACGGCCCGATCGAGACGCCGGCCTTCATCCCCCTGGCGACCAAGGGGACGGTGCGCGGGCTCGAGTCGGCGGAGGTCGCCGAGCTCGGCTACCAGCTGATCCTCGGCAACACCTACCACCTGTTCGTCTCGCCGGGACCGGAGCGGATCGCCGCCGCCGGCGGCCTGCACCGCTTCATGGGCTGGGAGCGGGCGCTGATCACCGACTCGGGCGGCTTCCAGGTCTTCTCGCTCGCCCATGGCGGCGTCGCCAACGAGGTCAAGGGCAGCGGCCGCCGCGAGGGGGAGCCGCGCTCGAAGGTCGAGATCGGCGAGGAGGGCGCGCGCTTCCGCTCGCCCCGCGACGGCGCCGAGCTGTTCATCTCGCCCGAGGTCTCGATGAGCGTCCAGGCGGCGCTCGGCTCCGACATTGCCCTGGTCTTCGACGAGTGCACGCCGTTCCACGCCGAGCGCGACTACACCGCCCGTTCGACCGAGCGAACCCACCGCTGGCTCGATCGCTGCCTCGCCTGGCACCAGCGGGAGGGGCCGGCGCGGCAGGCGGTCTTCGGGATCGTCCAGGGCGGCGTCTACGAGGACCTGCGACGCGAGTCGGCGCAGGCGGTCAGCGAGGCGACGGTCGACGGGCTGGCGATCGGCGGAACCCTCGGCCGCGACAAGGAGGAGATGGCGGCGGTGCTGGCGCTGACCGCGCCGCTCCTGCCTGTCGCGGCGCCGAAGCACCTGCTGGGGATCGGCGAGGTCGACGACCTGCTGGGCGGGATCGCGCTCGGGCTCGACGTCTTCGACTGCGCGGTGCCGACCCGGCTGGCGCGGCACGGGGTCGCGCTGGCGCCTAGCCCGGAGACGCGCTGGCGCCTCGACCTGCGCAAGGGTCGCTGGGTCGGCGACCGCGCGCCGCTGGTCGCGGGCTGCCCCTGCCACGCCTGCACCCGCCACGATCGCGACTACCTCAGCTACCTGAGCCGCGCCGAGGAGCTGACCGCGGTCCGCCTCATCGTCCTCCACAACCTCGTCTACATGCGCGAGCTGACGAATCACGCTCGCGCCGCGATCGCGGCCGGCCGCTTCGACGCCTACCGCACCGCCGTCCTCGCCGGCTCCCCGCCCTGGTCCGCCTGACGCGTTCGTCGTTCTTCCCGTCCAGCGGGACAAACGACGAACGCGTTCGTCGTTGGTACGGCGTACGCGTCCATACGACGAACGCGCTTCGGGTGGCGCCGGCCCGGGCGGCGCTATTCCTTGTTGTCGTTGACCAGGCTCTTGACTTCTTCGACGACCTTGTCGACGGTGTCGCCGGCCACCTTGCCGACCTTGACGCCGGCGGCCTGGTCGGTGGCGAGGATGACGCCGATCGCGACGACGGCGGCGACGAGGATCAGCGCCAGCAGCGCCAGCACGAAGCGGACGAAGCGCGAGAAGCCGCCCCGCTTGCGCGGCGGCGCCGGAGTCGGTTCGCGTCGCGGGGCGGCGGCGACCGGCGGCGGCGGCACGGGGGCGACGCGCGGCTCGGGCCGCCGGGTCGGGCTGGCCGGCCGGTACTCGGTGGCGGCGGTGTCGCGGCTCAGGTGGCGGGTCGCGGTGGTCTCGCCACCGAGCACGCCGGTTGGCCGCGTGTGGCCCTCTTCGTCGACCGTGATCTCCTCGCCTTCGAGCCCCAGCTGCAGCCCCCGCGAGAGCTCCTCGGCGCTGGCGTAGCGGCGGCTCGGGTCGCCCTCGAGCGCTCGCAGCACGGCGGCGCCGAAGGTGTCGGGGACTTCGTCGTTGTAGGCGCTCGGCGGCAGCGGCTTCTCGTTCTGCTGGCGCACCGCGAGCTCGGCCAGCGAGCTGCCCTCGTAGGGCAGTCGCCCGGTGAGGAACTGGTAGAGGACGACGCCGAGCGCATAGACGTCGGTCGCCGGCGTCGCCTCCTCGCCGCGCACCTGCTCGGGAGCCAGGTAGGCGGCGGTGCCGACCACCGAGCCGACCTGGGTGATCCGCGTCTGCTCGATCGCCCGGGCGATCCCGAAGTCGGTCAGCTTGACGATCATCTCGCCGCCGCCCACGGGCCCGCCGCTGATCATCAGGTTGCCCGGCTTGACGTCGCGGTGGATGATCCCGCGCCGGTGCGCGTAGTCGAGCCCGGCGCAGGCCTGGATCCCGATCTCCGCCGCCACCTCGGCCTCGACCGGGCCCTGGCGCTGCAGGATCTGCGCCCCGGAGCGGCCCTCGACGTACTCCATGACGATGTAGTGGCGGCCGTCGTCGACGCCGGTGTCGTAGACCTGGACGATGTTGGGGTGGATCAGCCGCGCGACGGCCAGCGCCTCGCGCTTGAAGCGGGCGACGAAGCGCTCGTCGTCGGAGAGGTGCTCGGCGAGGATCTTCACCGCGACGGTCCGCTCGAGGATCCGGTCGGTCGCCTTGTAGACGTTCGACATCCCGCCCGAGCCGAGCCTCTCACCGGTTTCGTAGCGCCCCGAGAGCGTTCCCGCCTCCATCATTCGACTTCCGTTCCGGGACCGAGGCCGCCGGCTGGCGGTTCGGTGCCGCCTGGCGTTTCTTCCGGCGGCCCTTTGCCTTCGCCCGCCGGGCCTTCGCCGCCAGGCGTTTCTGCTTCTTCCCGTTCAGCCTCTTTTTCCGCCGCCTGTTGTTCTTTCTCGGCTTCTTTTTCGGCTTTCTCGCCGGCCTTTTCTTCTCTCTGTTCTTCTGCTGCCAATTCTTCTTCTTCGGCTTCAACAGCGGCTTGTTCTTCTTGTTCCGCTCTGTCTTCTTCTTCGGCTTCGCGTTCCGCTTCCGCTTCGGCCAGCGCTTCTTCTCCGCATGAGGACACCACTTCCGCCAGACGGTTAGCCCCCTGGCGCAGGGCGGCCTTCAGCTTCTGGTCGACGCCGCCGAGGTTGGCGACCTCTTCGCTCACCTCGGCGACCGCGCTTTCGGCGCCGGCGCAGTCGCCTTCGGCGGCGAAAGCGCGCACCTGGTCGAGGTTTTCGTTGATCTGTTCGGCGGTCCTGCCGGGCAGCAGCTCGGCGTCGCTGCCGCCGCAGGCGGCGAGCGCCAGTCCGGCCCCCAAAACGAGGGCGCAAGCGATCGAAGCGGCTCTCAGGCGGCCCATGGAACCGAGTCTAGAGAACGCTCTCGCGCCTCAATTTGGCCTGCATTTTGGGTCATCGGCCGATCTGCAGCCGTTCCGCCAGCGAGCTCGGGAGGCCGGCCTCGAGGATCGCCCGGCCGGCCGCCTCGGTGTCGTAGGGGACGCGGTGGTAGCGGGCCGACCAGCTCCCGGCGTCGAGCTCCAGCCAGGCGGCGCGCGGGTCGCCGTCGCGCGGCTGGCCGACGCTGCCGGGGTTGAGGAGCCAGCGCCCGCTCGCGATCTCGACCGAGGCGCCGTCGCCCGCCTGGGCGCCTTGGGCGTAGGTCGGCCGTTTCGCGGCCGGGCGGGTGAAGAAGAGGGCGACGTGAGAGTGGCCGATCAGCCCCACCCGCTCCTCCATCGCCTCGAGGCCGGCTTCCGCCTGGTCGAGCGAGAGCACGTACTCCCAGACCGGGTCGCGCGGCGAGGCATGGAAAAGGCCGACCTTGGCGCGGCTGCCCTGCGGCGCCAGCGAGCGCAGGTAGTCGAGGCTCTCCTCGCTGGCCGCCGCCCGGGTCCACTCGACGGCCGTCGCGGCGGACTCGGAGAAGGTCGCGATGTCGAGCTCGCCCAGCACCGCCAGGTCGTGGTTGCCGCACAGCGTCAGCGCGCAGCGCTCGCGCACCAGCTCGGTGCAGCGGTCGGGGTCGGCCCCGTAGCCGACTAGGTCGCCGAGGCACCAGAGCTCCTCGACCTCGGTCTCCCCGATCGCCTCGAGCACGGCTTCCAGGGCGGGTCGGTTGGCGTGGATGTCGCTGAGGACGGCTACGCGCAAGCGGGGAGCGTAGCGGGGACCCCCCGGTGGACCCGTGACCGGCCGGTGGACCTGGGGCAGGGTTTGCGGGCGACCTCATACGATGGGGCGATGAGCGCCACCGATTCGATCAGCGAGCTGCGGGGCGCCGTCGACGAGGCGGCGCGGGCGCTGCGCGGCGGCGAGCGGACCGAGCCGGCGCCGACCCTGGACCGTCCGCCCAACCCCGAGTTCGGCGACTACTCGTCCAACGCCGCGATGCTGCTCGCCGGCCCGCTCGGCGACAACCCGCGCGCCGTCGCCGAGCGGCTGCGGGGCGAGCTCGAGCAGCGGCTCGGCGATGCCGGCAGCCTCGAGCGGATCGAGGTCGCCGGGCCCGGGTTCGTCAACTTCTTCCTCGCCGACGCCTGGTACCGGCGGGCGCTGGCGACCCTGCTCGACGCCGGCGAGGACCTGGGGCCGCCGCCGCTGCCCGCCGCGCAGCGGGAGAAGATCCTGGTCGAGTTCGTCTCCGCCAACCCGACCGGGCCACTGCACGTCGGCGGCAGCCGCGGCGCCGCCTATGGCGACGCGATCGTCCGCCTCCTGGCGGCTGTCGGCCACGACGTCGAGCGCGAGTACTACATCAACGACGGCGGCTCGCAGATCGACCGCTTCGCCGACTCGATCGCCGCCCGGATGACCGGCGCCGACCTGCCCGCGGGCGGCTACGAGGGCGGCTACGTCAGCGACATCGCCGAACGGCTGCTGGCCGAGGGGGTCGATCCGAGCGACCGCGAGACCGTCGGCCGCCGCGGCGTCGCGCTGGTCCTCGACGGCGTCCGCGCCACCCTCGAGCGGTTCGGCGTCCGCTTCGACACCTGGACCTCGGAGCGCTCGCTCTACGAACGGGGCGAGGTCGAGCAGGCGCTGGGCGAGCTGGAGCAGCGCGGCCACACCTACGAGCACGATGGCGCCACCTGGCTGCGGACCACCGACTTCGGCGACGACAAGGACCGGGTCCTGATCCGCTCCGACGGCGAGGCCACCTACCTGATGCCGGACATCGCCTACCACTGGGACAAGCTGCAGCGCGGCTTCGGGCGGCTGATCGACGTGCTCGGCTCCGACCACCATGGCTACGTGCCGCGGATGCGGGCCGCGATCGCCGCGCTCGGCGCCGATCCCGACAGCTTCGAGGCGCTGATCCTCAACCTCGTCCACATCGTCGAGGGCGGCGAGCGGGCGCGGATGTCGAAGCGCAGCGGCGACTTCGTCAGCCTCGACCAGCTGCTCGACGACATCGGCGTCGACGCGGCGCGCTGGTTCATGCTCTGGCGCGGCCACGAGACCGCCGTCGACCTCGACCTGGAGCTGGCCCGCAGCCAGTCGAACGAGAACCCGGTCTACTACGTCCAGTACGCCCACGCGCGGATCGCCAGCATCCTGCGCAAAGCCGGGGACGCCGCCGGCGAGGCGGCGAAGCTCGACCCGGCAGCGGCACCGACCGCTTCGCTCGACCCGAGCGAGAAGGCGCTGATCAAGCGGCTGCTCGAGTTTCCCGACCAGGTCGGCGAGGCGGCGGCGCGGCGCGCCCCGCACCGGATCTGCGCCTACTCGACCGCGGTCGCCGCCGACTTCCACGCCTTCTACCGCGACTGCCAGGTGGTCGGCGCCGAGGGCGAGGGGATCGAACGGGCGCGCCTCGGACTCTGCCTGGCGACGAAGCGGACGATCGCCGCGGCGCTCGGCCTGCTCGGAATCTCCTCGCCCGAGCGGATGTGATGGGGAGGCGCGGGAAGCTCCCCGTGCTGGCCGAGATCGCTGGTCCAGCCGGCGACGCGGAGCCCGCCTGGGGGATCCGCGAACGCGACTTCGAGGCGCTGGCGCGGCCGCTGGCCGAGCTCGGCGGAAGCGGCGACCTGCTGGTCACCGGCGGCAGCGAGGAGCAGCGGGTGCTGGCGATCGCGCTGGCCGCGGTCGCGGCGGCGGGGGGGAGGCGGACGATCCTGGTCGAGTGCGACGTCGGGCGGCCGCGACTCGCCGCCGAGCTCGGCCTCGCCGCCGAGCCGGGCCTGCACGAGTACCTGCGCTGGGAGGCGACCCCGGCCGATTTGCTGCAGCCGGTGGTTCTCGCCGGCACCGCGGCGGCGGCCGAGGAGCCGCTGGTCTGCGTCGCCGCCGGCCGCGCCGCGCCCGACCCGGCGACGCTGCTCGGGCTCGGCAGCTTTCGCCATATGACCGCGAAGCTGCGCGACGCCTACGAGCTGCGGATCCTGCTCGGGCCGCCGCTCGGCAACGGCGACGCCGGCCTCGCCAGCGTCGCCGCCGAGGCCGAGGCGCTGCTCCTGGCGCTGCCGCCGGATTACGGCAGCGGCAGCCGCGCGAAGACGGTCGGCGTCGCCGCCCGCCGCCTCGGCCCGCGCCCCCTCGGCGCCGTCCTCGTCGGCGCCCTCTGACCGCCCGCGCTAGAGGTCGTAGCGGGCGAGGTCGGCGTCGAGGCGCTCGCGCTCGGACTCGGTCGGTTCCCGGGCCGACGGCGGACGGCCGTCGGGGGGGCCGCCGGACCCGGAGCGTCGCCAGCGATAGACGCCGAAGCCGAGCGCCACGGCGGCGACGATGAAGGCGACGATCGGGACGAGGTAGGCGGAGAGGTCGAAGCCGCTGTCCTGGGGCAGCGCCAGCACCGCCTCGCCGTACTGGGCGACCAGCGCGTCCTTGATCTCCTCCTTCGTCTTGCCTTCGGCGGCGAGCCGCTCGATGAAGACCTTCTCGCGCTGGGCCTGCGGCGATTCGGCCAGTGCCAGCAGCGTGCCGCAGACCGGGCACATCACTTCTTCCTCGATCTCGTTGACGTTCACTTCCGGCTGCGCGGCGCCAGCCGGGGCGGCGAGCGCGCCGGCCAGGGCCAGCAACGCGATCAGCAGGCCGAGCCTCCTCATGAGGTCTCCTTCTGCGGGATCAGCGGCAGGAAACGTTCCCGCAGGATCTCCTCGGTGACCGGGCCCGCCTGCGCCTCGCGCAGGATCCCCTGCGGGTCGAACAGGTAGCTCTCGGGGACGCCGGTGGTGCCGAAATCGTCGCCGAGGTCGCCCTGGCCGTCGCGCAGCTGCGGGTAGCGCATGCCGTAGCGCTTGACGAACGCCTTCGCGTCGGGGCTGAGGTCTTCGGTGTCGACGCCCAGCACGGTGAACTTCCGGCCGCCGCGTTCCTCCTGCAGCTGGTTCAGCGCCTTCGCCTCCTCGCGGCAGGGCACGCACCAGGAGGCCCAAAAGTTGACCATCACCCAGCGGCCGCGGTAGTCGGCGAGCGATTCCTCGCCGCCGCCCTCGAGCCGGTCGACCGTCTTCGCCGGCGCGGGGTCGCCGATCGCGATCCGCGAGTCGCCCTTGCTCACCAGCCCGTAGACGAGCAGGCCGACGGCGGCCAGGACGGCGAGAACCACGATCGAAGAGCGAATGCTCACGGGGCCCCTTAGGTTAGAGGCCGGCTAGATCATCCCCGCGGCAGGAACTCGCGCACCGCGGCGAAGCTCTCGTCGATCAGCCCGATCAGGTCGGACCTCTCGCCCTGCTCGGCCCACGACGTGACCGCGGCGGAGAAGGCGGCCATTGCCGCCCCGGCCACCGCTTC
Source organism: Solirubrobacterales bacterium (assembly GCA_050251335.1). GTDB lineage: Bacteria > Actinomycetota > Thermoleophilia > Solirubrobacterales > 70-9 > VAYN01. The sequence goes on along the minus strand of JBFWMZ010000031.1, from coordinate 25,556 downwards.
GGCCCGCAGGTCGCCCGGCTCGAGGTCGAGTCGCGGCGCCAGCTCGACGCTGATCATCACCCGCCACTGCTCCTGCCGCTCGAGCTCGTGGGCGCGCAGCGCCGGGGTGCCGCGGGCCAGTCGCACGCGCTTCAGCGTCTCGGTCGGGCTGCGTTCGTAGTTCCGCACCGCGGCGTCGAAGGCGCGTCGCAGCGCCGTCCAGGTGTCCTCCCCGGCGGGTCGTTCGCCGAGCGCCGCGGCGATCTCTTCGCCCATCGCCTCCTGCGCCGCGAAAACCGCCTCCTCCTTCGAGCTGAAGTAGCGGAAGAAGCTCGCGCGCGAGATCCCGGCCGCCTCGGCGGCTTCGCTCGCGGTCGTCTCCTCGAAGCCCCGCTCGGCGAAGATCGTGAACACCGACTGCGCGATTTTCGCCCGCACGCTCGCCCTCGCCTGCGCCCGCGGGTTGACCGATTCCGGTGCCGTCGCAGTCATCGCCGGCAATCCTAGATGGTTGATTCCACGACGAGGCGTGACCGGGGGCGCCTGGCCAAGCGGCGCGGTGTGCCGGGCGCGTCGGCCACCAGAGCGCGATCTATAGACTGGCCGCGCAGCCGAGACTGAGTCCCTGGTGATGGACACCGAAGAGAAAATCTCCGCTTTCGTCTGGATTCAGGTCGCGATGGCGACGCTGGTCCAGGTCCTCCTCGTCGTCTTCGTGGTCGGCTTCATCATCGGCCACTACTTCATCGGCAGCGACAAGGTGGTCGAAGTGACGCCCAACGGCGAAGAGATCTCCTTCGGCACGCCGCCGCCGATGTCGTCCTGGGCGGCGCCCAACGGCGACCAGTACAACCACCGCGTCGCCAACTCGGAAATCGACTCCGAAAACGTCAAGGAACTCGGCGTCGCCTGGACGCTGCCGATCACCGCGACGCTCAAAGGCACCTACGTGCCGGCGGCCAAATTCGGCTACTTCGCGAGCACCCCGGTGATCGACGAAAAGGGCGTCGTCTACTTCCAGGACGCCGACAGCAACGTCTTCGCGGTCAACCTGAAGACCGGCCAGGAAATCTGGAAGAAGGAATTCAATCTGCCGAACGAGGGGCCGAACGGGGTCACCTACGTCGACGGCGCCGTCTATGGCTGCAGCTCGAGCTTCTGCTTCTCGCTCGACGCCAAGACCGGCGAAGAGATCTGGAAGACCGAACGGCTGACGATCACCGAAGCCGAAGGAAAGGCGCAGTTCCCGGCGGCGGAAGCGGCCAACGCCAGCGTCGACACCTCGATCGGGATCACCGCCAAAGGCCAGGGGATCAACTTCGCGCCGCAGGTCCACAACGGTCGCGTCTTCGTCTCGACCTCGGGCCAGATCACCGGCGGCGAGGCGATCGCCCTCGACGCCGCGACCGGCGAGGTGCTGTGGAAAACGAACGAGACGAAAGACCCGGCCGACCGGGTGGTCGGCGGCGTCGCTGGCACCGGCGGCTCCTGGAACGCGCCGGCGATCGGCCCCGAAGGGACCGTCTACTACGGGATCGGCAACCCCTACCGGACCGACGAACAGGCGATCGAAACGCCGACCGAGCTGCTCTACAACGACTCGACGATCGCGGTCGACCCGGAAAGCGGCAGGGTCGAGTGGTACATGCAGGGCGTCCCCAACGACTTCTACGACTGGGACATGCAGATCTCGCCCGTCTACAGCGAAGAAACCGGCAAGGACATCGTCCTCGACGCGGGCAAGATGGGCTTCGTCTACGCGATGGACCCGAACAGCGGCGAGCTGCTCTGGAAGACCCCGGTCGGCACCCACAACGGCCACGACGAAGACGGCCAGCTCGCGCTCGAAGGCAAGTACCACCCGACGACCTACCCGTACAAGGTCTACCCCGGCACGCTCGGCGGGGTCGAGACCAACATGGCGGTCGACGAGGGCGTCGCCTACGTGGTGACGGTCAACAGCTACCAGGAACGCCCCGACCCGAACACGACGTTGGGCGGCGGCCAGAGCCTCGAAGACAGCGACGGCGACATCGTCGCGATCGACGTCGCCAGCGGCGAGAAGATCTGGGAAGAGAAACTTCCGGGCGTCCCGTTCGGCGCCGCGACGATCTCCAACGACATGGTCTTCACGACCCTCTACGACGGCACCGTGGTCGGCGTCAGCCGCAAGAACGGCCAGATCCTCTGGGAAGAAAAGCTGCCCGGCGGCAGCAACTCGCCGCTGGTGATCGAAGGCGACACGCTGATTGCGATCAACAGCGTCCCCGCCGGCGACGAAGGGCCGCAGATCGTCGCCTACCGCCTCGGCGCCAGCGCCGAAGCGGAAGAAAGAGAAGCCGAGGAAAAGGAAGAGGCCGAAGCCGAAGGCGAGCAGCCGGCAGGCAAAGAAGGCGGGGAAGAAGCCGGCCCGGTCGGTGAACCCGAAGAAGGCGGCAGCGAAGTGGCGGGCGAAGAAGAAGAAGAAGGCGCCGCGGAAGGCGAAGGAGGCGGCGAAGAAGAAGAAGCGTCCGAAGAAGGCGGCGGCGAAGAAGCCCTGCTGACCGAAGGCAAGACCGCCTTCACCACCAACTGCGCCTCCTGCCACACCCTCTCCGAGGCGGGCACGACCGGCTCCGTCGGCCCCAACCTCGATGACCTCAAACCGGACAAGGCCACGGTCGAAAAACAGGTGATCAACGGCGGCGGCGGCATGCCCGCGTTCGGCGGCCTGCTCTCGGAAGAAGAAATCAAGGCGATCTCCGAATACGTCTCGAAAGCCGCCGGCACCGGCAACGACGCCCTCGGCGGCGAAAGCACCGGCGGTGGCGGCGGCGTCTGAGCCCCCGCCCGCCGTTTAGAATCGCCCCCACGCGGACGTAGCTCAGCTGGTAGAGCGCGAGCTTCCCAAGCTCGAGGTCGCGGGTTCGAGACCCGTCGTCCGCTTCGCTTGCACCCCTGGGGCGGTCGCCCTCAGTCGTAGAGCGAGCCGAGGCTGGCCGCCTGAGGCGACTGCGCGAAGACGCCCGACGGTCAAGCCGCGCGCAGGAGCGTAACCTCAACCTCAACTTGAGGGTTGGGGTGGCGGAGCAGGTCCAGGTCACGAGCCGCTACGTGATCGCCGTAGCGACCCGCGACGGCTAGGCCGCCGCGGGTCGCCCGGGGGGCGTGGGGGAGGACGCCTAGGAAGCGTTGGCCGTCGCCGGCTCGGCCGCGGCCATCGGTTCGGAGGCCCTGGCGAGGGTCGAGCCGGGGAGGCGGTAGAAGTGCTCGGTCGCGCCGCGGACCTGGCGCTGGCTAGCGAGTTCGATCAGACCTGCTTTGTGCAACTCGGTGACGTGGTAGTTCGTGTTGCTGAGCGGGATCTGCAACTCCAGGCAGAGTTCGGAGGGGGAGAGGGTGCGGCCGCCGTCGATGCCGAGGATTTCGAGGATCGAGACCCGCAGCGGATGAGCGGTGGAGCGCGCCAGCTCCTCCCAGTCGACCGGCACCGGCGCGGAGCGCGCTCCGTTGCCGCTGGCCCCATTGCCATTGCCGTTTCCCGGGTAACTGTTGCCTGGCATAGATAGAGATTACCAAAAATTATTGACTCAAGTGATGAAAATCGGGTAAGTTCTCCAATCAGGATGGTTCCTCGGGAGGGAAATCCAACGGGCGGCAGCCGTGCCGGCGCGATCTTTGTGGCCGCGGTCGCGATCGTGCTCGGCGCCGCCCTCCTCCCGGCAGCGGCCGCCGCCAACACCGAAGCGATCATCAACCCGCCCTTCGACCCGCACAACCCCCAAGTCGACTCGGGCTGGCAGGCCGGCACCTGCAGCCTCGAACCGCCGGAAGTGCCGACCGAATGCTCGGTGGCGACGCCCGGCCAGTTCTTCGAACGCGCCGCCGCTCATCCGAACTGGGGCTTCACCCAGTTCATCATCAGGAACAACCCGCTCGAGATCGGCGGCATTCCGGTCTCGGGGACCAAGGTGCCGGTCGACGAACTGAAGGAGGTGCGGGTCGATCTTCCCGTCGGTCTCAGCGTCAACCCGAGCGCCACCGTCCAGTGCCCGCTCGCCACCTTCGAAGCGGAATCGACCCACTGCCCGCCGGCCTCGCGGGTGGGCGAGAGCAAAGTCGAAACCTCGCTGGCCGGCGTGCCGGCGCCGCCGTCAGCGCCGCTGTCGGTGGTGCCCGTCTACAACGTCGTGCCGAAAGCGGGGGAGGCGGCGCGCTTCGGGCTCGAACTCGCCGGCAACGAAGTCTTCCTCGAAGGCGACGTCGAATGGGCTGGCGACTTCCACGAGGGCTTCACGATCCACGTCCCGAAAGCGCTGCCCCTCGCGCTCGGCGGCCTGGTCCTCCGCAACCGCCTCGTCTTCGACGGCCGCGCCGGAGACGGGACCTTCCTGACCACGCCGAGCACCTGCTTCGGGGAAGCGTTCAAACAGTCGGGCAGCATCTACTCGACCTTCCTCCGCGCCGCCTCCGAAGACGAAGTGGCACAGCCCGGCTACGCCTTTCCGCAGAGCGCCGAGCCGCGGCTCGAGTCGCCGATCCCCCCGGGCACCTCGCCAAAGGAATGCAACACGATCCCCTATGGGCCGACCGTCGGCACCGATCCCGGGACCGGCAGCGTCAACTCGCCGGCGAGCGCCTCGGTCGAGATCGCCGTGCCGCACCTCAAAGACCCCGGCGCCCAGGACAGCTCCAACACCAAGAGCGCGACCGTGACCCTGCCGACCGGGATGGGGATCAACCCGGCGGCCGCCAGCAACGCCGCCGGCCCCAACGGGCTGCAGACCTGCACCGACCAGCAGTTCAACAAGGGCAGCCGCAATCCGGTGAGCTGCCCGGCGCGCTCGCGGATCGGCACCGTGAAGATCGAATCGCCGCCGCTGCCGGAGGCGAACAACCAGCTCGAAGGCCCGGTCTACGTCGGCCAGCAGCTGAGCCGCGACCCGCTCTCCGGCAACGAGTACCGGATCTTCATCAACGCGGTCTCGCAGCGCTACGGGGTCGACGTGCGGCTGGTCGGCAACGTCCGCGCCGATCCGGTCACCGGGCAGCTCTCGACGACGATCAGCGAAGCGCCGCAGGTGCCCTTCACCTCCTTCGTCCTCAGCTTCGCCAACTCGCCGCGGCCGGCGGTGCTGAGCAGCCCGCCGACCTGCGGCCCGAACCAGACGACCGCGGTGATGGCTCCCTGGTCGGGCAACCCGCCGGCCACCCCGAGCGGCAGCTTCTCGCTGAGCTCGTTGCCGGGCGGCGGCTCCTGCCCGAAGTCGATGGGCGAGCGCCCCTTCGCGCCGAGTCTGGCGGTGGCGCCGAACAGCAACCGGGCCGGAGCCTTCAGCCCGCTCAGCGTCGAGATCACCCGCGGCGACGGGCAGCAGGAGCTGAAAGGGGTCGATCTCACCCTGGCGCCGGGGTTGACCGGCAAGCTCGCCGGCCTCGTCTACTGCCAGGCGCCGGAACTCGCGACCGCGGCGGGGCGGGGAGGCGCCGAGGAGGCAGCCTCCTCGAGCTGCCCGGCGAAGAGCCGGGTCGGCAGCGTCGCGATCGAAGCCGGCACCGGCCCCTCGCCGCTGAAGATCGCCGGCCAAGCCTTCCTCTCGGGGCCCTACAGAGGCGCCCCCCTTTCCCTGGCAGTGATCACCCCCGCCACGGCCGGACCGTTTGACCTCGGGACGGTCGTGGTGAGGGTGGCGCTGTTCGTCGATCCGGTCAGCGCCCAGATCCACGCGGTCTCGGACCCGATCCCCGACGTCTACGGCGGCACCCAGCTCAGCGTGCGGGCGATCCGCCTCGACCTCGACCGCGACGAATTCACCCTCAACCCGACCAGCTGCGAGTCGCTCAGCAGCAACGGCGACCTGCGGGGCGGCGGCGGCAAGCCGGCCGACGCCGGGTACTGGAGCTCGCACGCGGTCAGCTCCCGGTTCCAGACGAGCGGCTGCGAAGACCTCAAGTTCCGCCCGAAGCTGACCACCAAGCTGATCGGCAACCGCAAGAAGATGCGGCGCAACGGCCACCCCAAATTCCGCGCCGTCCTTGCCGCCCGCCCCGGCGACGCCAACATCGCCCGCGCCGCACTCACCCTGCCGCACGCCGAGTTCCTCGACCAGGGCCACATCGGGACGGTCTGCACGCGGGTCCAGCTCGCCGCCCAGAAATGCCCGAAGAGGGCGATCTACGGGCGCGCCGAAGCGCAGACCCCGCTGCTCGATGAACCGCTCAGGGGCCCCGTCTACCTGGTCTCCTCGGACAACCTGCTGCCGGACCTCCTCGCTGATCTGCGCGGCCAGGTCGACATCCAGCTGCACGGCGTGATCTCGACCAAGAAGGCGCGGACCAAGACGGTCTTCTTCCCGGTCCCCGACGTGCCGGTCCGCAAGTTCGTGCTCACGATGAGCGGCGGCAAGCGCGGCCTGCTGGTCAACTCGCGCAACCTCTGCGACCGTCGCGCCTTCTCGTTCCTCAACTTCAAAGCCCAGAACGGCAAGAAGCTGAAGAAGAAGAGGCTGCCGCTGCACACCCCGGCCTGCAAGGGCAAGGGCAACAAGAAGCACGGCAAGCGGCAGCCGAAACACGCCACGAAATCTGGTTGAGGCCCCCGGCGATTGGGTAAGCGCTGTCGCAGGCGTCGTCTCTGCGAGCGGGGGCGACGCCGATGACTTCGATTGACCGGGAACACGGGGAAGGAGACCGAACCTTGAGGAGACTTGGGATCGCGGGCGCCGTACTGGGCCTGGTCATGGCGGTGCTCGGCATCGCCCTGGCGCCGAGCGCGGGGGCCTTCAACGTCACCAACTGGGAAGCCGGGACCTGCAAGACCGGTCTCGGCGACTGCACCTACGCCAGCGCTCCCTCCCGCCTGTACACCCAAGCCGCCGGCCACCCCGAAGAAGGCCTCACCGATTTCAGCTTCGAAACGGGCGCGCTCGGGCCGGTGGGGAACGTCCGGCAGGTGCGCGTCGATCTCCCGGAGGGTCTGAACGTCGACCCGCAGGCGGTGCCGCAGTGCCCCAAAGCCAATTTCGAAGCGAGCCCGACCAGCTGCGCCGCGAGCCAGGTCGGTTACAGCCGGATCACCTCGCTGAGCACGCTCTTCCCGCCCGTCTCCTTCCCGGTCTACAACCTGGTGCCGGACAACGGCGAACCGGCGCTGTTCGGGTTCAACGCCAACGTGCCGCTGATCGTCGACGCCGACATCTACCTCCAGGCCGACGTCGAATGGGCCGGCGACTACCACGAGGGCTTCACGATCCGCAACATTCCGAGCTTCCCGCCGATCGTCGCGAACCGGCTCGTCTTCAACGGCCAGGCGGGCGGCACCTTCCTCACCCTGCCGAGCCCCTGCAACGGCCCGACGACGACCACGCTCCGGGTCGAATCGCACGAAGGGCAGAACGTCGGACCGCTGCCGACCACCCCGCCGGCCCCGATCGACGGCTGCCAGGCCGTCCCCTTCAACCCGGTGGTCGCCGCCTCGGCCAACGGCGCCCCGACCGACTCCTCGGCGGACATCTCGCTAGCGCTCGAGGTGCCGCAGAAGCTGCAGCCGATCAACTCCTCGACGGTCAAGTCCGCGCAGGTGACGTTGCAGCGCGGCGCCGGACTCAACCCGGCGACCGCCCCGGGCCTCGAGTTCTGCCCCAACTCGAGCTTTCCGCTGAAGTCGAAAGCGGCGGTCACCTGCCCGGCGAAGTCGCAGATCGGCACTGTCGCGATCCAGACGCCGGTGCTGCCGCCGAACTCGCTGACCGGACCGGTCTACCTGGCGACCCAGGAAAGCCGCGACCCGCAGAGCGGCAAGGCCTACCGGATCTTCTTCGACGCGGTCTCCTCGCGCTACGGCGTCGACGTTCGGCTGGAAGGCAAGGTCGCGGCCGACCCGAAGACCGGACAGCTGACCGGGACCTTCGATGGCGCTCCGCAGGTCGGCTTCAGCTCCGTGGTCCTCAACTTCACCGGCACCGCCGGCCACAGCATCCCGGCCCTCAGCAGCCCGCCGATCTGCTCGAGCTCGGCGACCTCGCAGATCACCCCCTGGTCGACCGGCAACCCGGTGGCGACGCCGCCGACGACGCTCACCCTGACCCAAGCGCCGGGCGGCGGGCCGTGCGCCAAGTCGATGGGCGAGCGGCCCTTCTCGCCGGGGTTCAGCGCCCAGCCGAACTCCAAGCGGGCGCTCGACTACACCCCCTTCCAGCTGCAGATCGACCGCGGCGACGGCCAGCAGGAGATCAAGGGGATCGACATCACCCTGCCGCCGGGAGCGACCGCGAAGCTGGCCGGCGTCTCCTACTGTCCGCCGGAGCAATTGGCGTCGGCGGCGGGCAAGTCCGGGGCGAGCGAGAAGAGTGATCCCAGCTGCCCGGGTGACAGCCACGTCGGCGTCGCCAGCGTCAGCGCCGGCACCGGTGCCTCACCGTTGAAGATCGATGGCAACGCCTACCTCGCGGGGCCCTACGAAGGCGCACCGCTGTCGCTGGCGGTGGTGACGCCGGCGCTCGCCGGACCGTTCGACCTCGGCACCGTGGTGATCCAGGTGCCGATCTTCGTCGACCCGGAAACGGCGCAGATCCACACTGTGACCAACGCGATCCCCGACGTCTTCGGCGGCGCCAAACTCGACATCAGGTTGATCGCGGTGAACCTCGATCGCAGCGGGTTCACCCGCAACGGAACCCACTGCGCCCAGATGGCGACGACCGGCGCGATCAAGGGCGGCGGCTCCGACCCGACCAACCCGGCGTCGTTCTCCGCCGCCAGCGTCTCCAGCGGCGTCAAACTGGACAGCTGCGAGAAGCTGAACTTCAAGCCGAAGCTGACGCTGCGGCTGTTCGGCGCTACCAGGCGAGCGAAGAGCCCGAAGCTGCGAGCCGAACTGAAGGCCCCCGAGGGCGAGGCCAACATCGCCCGCGCCTCGGTGGCTCTGCCGCACGCGATCTTCCTCAAGCAGTCGAGCATCGCGCGGATCTGCACCCGGGTTCAGTTCAGCGCCAACCAGTGCCCGAAGAAATCGGTCTACGGTTGGGCGCGGGCCTGGAGCCCGCTGCTCGCCAAACCGCTCCAAGGGCCGGTCTACCTGCGCTCCTCGGACAACACCCTGCCCGACATGGTCGCCCACCTGAAGGGCCAGATCGACATCGACCTGGTCGGCCGGATCGACTCGTTCCGGGGCGGCATCCGCACCACCTTCGACCGCGTTCCCGACGTGCCGGTGAGCAAGTTCGCGCTCACCCTGCCGGGCGGCAAGCACGGCCTGTTGGTCGCCTCGCGCAACCTCTGCGCCCGGGCGGTCAAGGGGATCGTCCAGCTGAGAGGCCACAACGGCAAGACCGCCAACCGCCACGTCAAGCTGCGCACCCCCTGCAAGGGCAATCACCGCAAGAAGCATGGAAAGCACGACAAGGGAAAGCACCGCGGCAAGCACCGCAAGAAGGGCAGCGGCAAGGAGCCCGGCAACGGCGGCAAGCAGAAGGCCGGGAAGTCTTGAAATTTCTACATCGGTAATAGGTAAGACCGGTGCAGAGACTTGCTTGCTGGCCACCCGACCAGCTAGGGTCGGTGGCGGGAGAGGGACGGTGTCGCGGCAGGGGCGACACAAACGCATTACGGGGAACGAGGAGGATTTAGATGCTTAGGCGCTTTGCCGTCGTCGCGGTAGCGGTGCTCGGCCTGGTGGTGTTCGCCGCGTCCGCGCAGGCGGATACGACCAACATCATCCAGCCGCAGAACGAAACCTTCGACCAGGGGTTCCAGGCGATCACCTGCACGCAGGAAGCCGAAGCCGGTGCTCCGCCAGAAGGGCCGCCACCGAAATACTGCTCTCCCGAAACGCCGAACATCTTTTCGACCATCGCTGGCGGACACCCGCCGATCGGGTTCACCCAGTACATCATTCAGCACGCCAAATACACGCTGATCCCAGGGCCCGGCTTTCTCGCGCCGATTCCCCCGACGGTCGCTTCCCACTCGATCAAAACGCTGCGGACCGACCTGCCTCCCGGCCTGACGGTGAACCCCGAGGCAACTCCGTCCCGTTGCCCACTGGCCAACTTCCTCAACAAAGTCGGGGAAAACTACGTTCCCACCTGCGCGGCGTCGACTCAGACGGGTGAAGAGAACATCTCGCTGGTGACCAACAGAAACGAAGTTGAAATCAAAGAAGGCGTGAAAGTGCCGGAAGGCTTTTTCATTCCGCCTCAGCCGGGCGGCACCAAGGTGCCGGTCTACAACCTCGTTCCTGCCGAAGGCGAACCCGCCAAATTCGGCTTCGTCGTCAACGGGAAAATCCCGGTCTTTCTCGAAACGCAGGTTGCCTGGGAGAGCGACTTCCACGAGAGCTTCACGATCAAACTCCCGTACACGGCTGAACTGACCGGGCTCTCGACCCTGATCAGCCGTCTCGTCTCCTTCGGCAGCAAAGTCACCGAAGGCAGCAATGGGACGTTCATCACCAACCCGACCACCTGCTTCAACCCGAATGAAGCGCAGTACGAACACCTCTACTCGACCTGGTTCCGGGCCGAGTCCTATGGCGAACCGAACCCGACCTTCCCGGAAGGCTCCACCGCCGTCGAGGCGAAGTTCCCGAAAGGCGCGAGTGGAGAGAGGGTCCAGCAATCCGGTTGCGACACGATCCCGTTCGAACCGTCGATCGAGGTCAACCCGGGCACCAGCTCGATCGACTCGCCGGCAGGCGCCACGGTCGAAGCGAAGCTGCCCTTCGACCCGGCCAAAGAAGGCGGCGCCGGCCAGTCGCAGTCGAATGTGAAGAAGGCCGAAATCTCGCTGCCGGCAGGGATGGGCCTGAACCCGTCCGGCGCCAACGGCCTCGAGGCCTGCACCGACGCCCAGTTCAAGAAGGGCGTGCGGACCGAAAACAACGAATGCCCGGCGAGCTCCAACGTCGGCACCGTCGAGGTCGTCTCGCCGCCGCTGGCCGAACCGCTGGTCGGCAACGTCTACGTCGGCGAACAGAAGAGCATGAGTCCTGAATCCGGCGAAGAGTTCCGGATCCTGATCGAAGCGAAGTCGAAAAAAGAGGGCATCGTCGCCCGCCTGGTCGGCAACGTGAAGGCCAACGCGACGACCGGGCAGCTGACGGCCGTCCTCAACGACCAGCTCACCGGCCAGTTCGCCGGCCAGCTGCCGGAAGGCCTGCCGCAGGTCCCGTTCGAGTCGGTGCGGATCCGCTTCAACGGCTCGAAAGACGTGCTCACCAGCCCGCCGACCTGCGCCACGGCGGAGGCCAACGGGCAGATGGAACCGTGGGCGCGTCCCGGCACCAACACGGCGGTCAGCGCGAAATTCACGCTCTCGACCGACCCGCGCGGCGGTAGCTGCCCGACCTCGCTCGGGGAGCGGAAGTTCACGCCGGTCCTCGTCGGCAAGTCGGACAACACCCAGGCCGATACCTACAGCCCGTTCCGGGTCACCATCGCCCGGTCCGACGGCGAGCAGGAGCTGAAGGCCGTCGACATCACCCTGCCGGAGGGGCTGACCGGGAAACTCGCCGGCATCCCCTACTGCTCGGAAGCCAACATCGACGCCGCCGGCAAGCGCAGCGGCAAGGCGACGCAGGCCGAGTACACCTGCGGGCCGAACAGTCTGCTCGGCACGGCGACGGTCGAGGCGGGCACCGGCGGCAACCCCCTGAAGATCTCCGGCAAGGCCTTCCTCGCCGGTCCCTACAAGGGGGCGCCGTTCTCGCTGGTCGTGATCACCCCGGCGGTCGCCGGCCCGTTCGACCTCGGCACCGTGGTCGTGCGGACGGCGCTCAACGTCGATCCGACCACCGCCCAGGTGAATGCGGTCTCCGACCCGATCCCCGACGTGTTCGGCGGGGTCAAGCTCGACATCCGCAATATCGACGTCAACATCGACCGCAGCAAGTTCATGCTCAGCCCGACGAGCTGCGCCAAGGCCGCGACCGAAGGCGTGATCAACGGCGGCGGCAGCAACCCGGCCAACGCGGGTTCCTGGAGCTCGTTCGACGTCAGCTCGCAGTACCGGGTGAGCGGCTGCAACAAGCTCGGCTTCCAGCCGAAGCTGCACGTGCGGATCTACGGACCGACGACCCGGGCCAAGAACACCCGGATCCGGGCGATCCTCGAAGCCAAGAACGGCAACGCCAACATCGCCCGCACGGCGCTCAACCTGCCGCACTCGCTGTTCCTCGACCAGGGCCACATCCGCACGGTGTGCACCCGGGTCCAGTTGGCGGCGAAGCAGTGCCCGAAGGCGGCGATCTACGGCCACGCCCAGGCGAAATCGCCGCTGGTCAGCAGGGCGTTGAAGGGCCCGGTCTACCTGGTGTCCTCCAACGACAAGTTGCCGAACCTCGTCGCCGACCTGCGCGGCCAGGTGAACATCCAGCTCCGCGGGGTGATCAGCTCCAAACACGGCGGGCTGAAGACGGTGTTCCCCGAAGTGCCGGACGTGCCGGTGACGAAGTTCATCCTCAACATGCAGGGGGGCAAGAAGAGTCTCATCGAGAACTCGGAAAACCTCTGCAAGTCGCCGCAGCGGGCGATCCTCAACCTGAAGGGCTACAACGGCAAGAAGGTGAAGACCAACAAGTTCCCGCTGCGGATCGACAAGTGCGGCAACGGCAAGAAGAAGAACAAGAAGGGCAACAAGTAACGGCGCTCCGCTGATCGCGGCGCTCGCACCGGCGCGGATGGCTCACTAGCCTCCGCGCCGGTGCACCCTTCGCTCTCGGTCCTGATCGTCGCCTGGAACTCGCGCGCCGAGCTGGCGCGAACCCTGCCGGCGCTGCTCGCCGAGCTTGGTCCCGGCGACGAGCTGATCGTCGTCGACAACGACTCCCCCGACGACTCCGCCAGGGTGGTCCGCGAGCTGGCACCGGCGGCGAAGCTGGTGCGGATGGGACGCAACGTCGGGTTCGCCGGCGGCTGCAACGCCGGCGCCACCGAGGCGAGCGGCGACCTGCTCGTCATCCTCAATCCCGACGCGGCGCCGCTGCCGGGCTGGGGGGAGGCGATCCGCCTGCCCTGGCGCGAGGGCCGCGGCTGGGCCGCCTGGCAGGCGCTGGTCGCCGAGGCGGGCGGGACCGAGATCAACTCCGCGGGCAACCCGGTGCACTTCACCGGCATCGTCTGGGCCGGCCGCCACGGCGAGCCGATCGCCGCGGCGCCGAGCGGTCCGGCCGAGGTCCCGGTCCTCTCCGGCGCCTGCCTGGCGATCCCGCTGGCCAACTGGCGCCAGGCCGGCGGCTTCGCCGAGCGCTTCTTCATGTACCACGAGGACGTCGACCTCTCGATCCGGCTGCGGCTGGCGGGCGGCACGGTAGGGATCGAGCCGCGGGCGGTGGTCGAGCACGACTACGAGTTCGGCGCCAGCGCCGGCCACAAGTGGCGCTGGCTCGAGCGCAACCGGCTCGCCTTCCTCCTCCGCACCTACCCGGTGGCGCTGCTGGCGCTGCTGGCGCCGGCGCTGCTGGCGACCGAGCTGGCGCTGCTGGCCGTCTCCTCGCGCGCCGGCTGGGGCGACCAGAAGCTGGCGGCCGACGCCGAAGCGCTGCGCTGGCTGCCGCGGCTGCTGCGCGAGCGGTGGCGGATCCAGCGGACGCGGACGGTCGGCGCCGCCGAGTTCGCCTCCTGGTTGACCCCCGACCTCGACTCGCCGTTCATCGCCGCCGCCGCCCGCTCGGGGCCGGCCCGCCTGGCGCTGCGCGCCTACTGGCGAGCGGTCCGCACCCTCCTCGGCCGCCGCTGATCCCCCGCCCGCCCCATCCGCCACCCACTCCAGCTGTTCCTTATGACGGGATGATGGACATAAGGAACAGCTGGCCGGGGTCAGCCCTGCTGGGTCGGCAGCACCAGCACCTCGGCGACGTCGACGTGCGGCGGCTGCTCGAGCGCGTACATCGCCGCCCGGGCGATGTCCTCGTCCTGCAGAGCCCACTCGCCGGGACGGTTCTCGAAGAACGGGGTGTCGACCATGCCGGGCTCGATCACGCTGACCCGAATCGTCCGGTTGTCGTGCATCTGGCGCAGCTCGGCGCGCAGGTTCTGGCCGATCGCGGTCGCCGCCCACTTGGTCGCCGAGTAGAGCGAGCCCGGCAGCGTCAGCCGGCCGGCGACCGAGCTGGTGATCAGGTAGTGGCCGCTGCCGCGCTCGAGCATGTGCGGGAGGGTGGCGCGGATCGTCAGCGCCGGTCCCAGCACGTTGGTCAGGACCATCGAGCGCCAGTGCTCGACCGACTCCTCCGTGAAGCCCCGTTTGGCGCCGAAGCCGGCGTTGGCGAAGACCGCGTCGATGCGGCCGAACTGCTCGAGAGCCCGCGCGACCATCGCCTCGACCTGCTCCCACTCGGAGACGTCGCAGCGGACCGGCAGCGCCCGCTCGGTGCCGCCCAGTTCGCCCGAGACCACATCGAGCGGTTTGATCCGCCGTCCGGCCAGCACCAGCCGGTAGCGCTCGGCTGCGGCGCGCGCGGTGGCGGCGCCGATGCCGCTGCTGGCGCCGGTGATCAGCAGGACCGGGTCGTCGGAGGTGGCGGCCATCGCCGACCATTCTAGGCTGCGATAATCCGCGACCGTGGACCCGAGCCGCAAGCGGAAGATCCGCCTCGTCGTCGCGCTGAGCGCCGCCGTGCTGCTCGCCGTCGCTCTGATCTACACCTCGTTCTCCGCCTCGACCGAGGCGAAGGAGCCTTCGCAGATCCTCTCGGCTGGGGCCGGGAGCACCTACGAGATGACCGGCAGGGTGGTTCGCGGCTCGGTCCAGCAGAACGGCGCGGAGGGCATCTCCTTCCTCGTCACCGACCGCAAGGGCAACGGCGAGAAGATGCCGGTGACCTACAAGGGAGCCGTCCCGGATCCGTTCCGCGGCGGCCGTGAGATCGTCCTGACCGGCAGTCTGAAGGAGGGCACCTTCGTCGGCGAGCCGGAAACCCTGATCACCAAGTGCCCGTCGAAGTTCACGACCAAGAGCGATGGCTAGCCTCGGCAGCGTTCTGCTGGCGCTGGCGTTCCTCGCTGCCGTAACCGCCGGGCTGGTCGCGCTCACCGTAGGGCGCCGCGACGAGCGCAAGCTCGTCCTCTCGCGGCGGATCGTCTACGTCTTCCTCGCCCTCGTCACCGCCTGCGTGGCGATCATCGAGATCGAGTTCCTGGCCGACAACTTCGGCTTCAAGATCGTCCAGGAACACTCCTCGCTGGAGACGCCGGTCTTCTACAAGGTGGCGGCGATGTGGTCGAGCCAGGAAGGCTCGCTGCTGCTCTGGGCCTGGGTGCTCGCGATCTTCTCCAGCGCCGCCCTCTACTTCACCCGCAACAAGCTGCGCCAGCTGGTCCCCTGGGCGACCGGGGTGATGATGGGGATCGCCGCCTTCTTCACCGGGCTGATGCTGTTCGCGCCCGGGGTCGACCCCTTCGCCCAGCTCAATCCGGCCCCGGCGAACGGGATCGGGCTGAACCCGCTGCTGCAGCACCCGAGCATGATGATCCACCCGCCGATGCTCTACTCGGGCTACGTGGCGTTCACGATCCCCTTCGCCTTCGCGATCGGGGCGCTCGTCACCCGCCGGGTCGACGCCGAGTGGATCCGCGCCACCCGCAAGTTCGCGCTGATCGCCTGGACCTTCCTCGGCTTCGGCCTGCTGCTCGGCGCCCGCTGGTCCTACACCGAGCTCGGCTGGGGCGGCTACTGGGCCTGGGACCCGGTCGAGAACGCGGCGCTGATGCCGTGGTTGCTCGGCACCGCCTTCCTGCACTCGATCATGGTCCAGGAGAAGCGCGGGATGCTGAAGGTCTGGAACGCGAGCCTCGTCGTCGGCACCTTCTCGATGGCGCTGCTGGGGACGTTCCTGGTCCGCTCGGGGGTCCTGCAGTCGATCCACGCCTTCGGCGACAGCACCGTCGGGCCCTACATCCTCGGCCTGATCGGCGTCGTCGTGCTCGGCTCGACCGCGCTGATCGTCTCGCGGCTCGACGAACTGCGGACTCCGAAGCGGATCGACTCGCTGATCTCGCGCGAGGCGGTCTTCCTGGTCAACAACCTGCTGCTGGTCGGGCTGACGCTGGTGATCGCCTGGGGCACCTTCTTCCCGCTGATCTCCGAACTCTTCACCGGCTCGAAGTCCTCCCTGGCGGCGCCCTGGTTCGACCGCTACACGACGCCGCTGGCGATCCTCCTGGTGCTGTTCACCGGGATCGGGCCGCTGCTCGCCTGGCGGCGGGTCAGCTGGGCGACGGCGAGGCGCGCCTTCCGGCTGCCGCTGGCGGCGGCCGCGCTGGTCGCCGTGGCGCTGGCGCTCTTCACCGACGCCGCGAACAAGCCCTGGGCGCTGGCGCTCTTCGCCTTCGCCACCTTCGCGATCGTCGGCATCGGGCAGGAGTTCTGGAACGGCGCCGCGGGGCGCAAGCGGCTGACCGGCGAGCCGATGGGCAGGGCGCTGGCCGGGATCGTCGGCCGCAACCGCCGGCGCTACGGCGGCTACATCGTCCACGTCGGGGTCGCCGTGCTGCTGATCGGCATCGCCGCCTCCTCGAGCTTCCAGACGAACCGCAACGTCGAACTGAAGCCGGGCGAAAGCACGGTTGTCGACGGGCGCGAAGTGACGTACCTGCGCCCGGTGGCGAGCGTCGACGGGCTGCGGCTGGCGATCGGCGGCGAACTCCTGGTCAAGGACGGCGGCGACAGGTTCATCGTCACGCCGGAGCGTCGCTTCTACCGCCCGACCGGACGCGAAGAAGGGGTCGGCGGGATCGTCGACTACTTCGACGGCGAAGCCGACAGCGAAATCGGCCTCAGAGCCGGCTTCGGGCACGACTTCTGGGCCGCCAACCAGCCCAACATAGTCGGCTTGCAGCGGAAGGCAAAAGTCGCCGAAGAAGGCTTCCAGAAATGCGTCGAAGCGGGGCCCGGGACGCCGCAGTCCTGCAAAGACGTGAACGCGCTGATGCGCAACGCCGCCGCCAATCCGGCGCTGCAGCCGAAAGCGCTGGCGCAGATCGAACGGCTGCAGGAACTGACCGCCAAGCAGATCGCCGCCAGCTACGTCAAGGAAGGGGCGCAGACGCAGTTCAAGATCATCATCAACCCGCTCGTCACCTGGATGTGGATCGGCGGGCTGATCGCCCTGGCCGGGGCCCTGATTGCGATCTGGCCGAGCCGCGGTCGCCGCAAGGGCGCGCTGCTGCGGACCGAGACCGACGCCCT
Organism: Solirubrobacterales bacterium; assembly: GCA_050251335.1. GTDB lineage: Bacteria > Actinomycetota > Thermoleophilia > Solirubrobacterales > 70-9 > VAYN01. The sequence goes on along the minus strand of JBFWMZ010000031.1, from coordinate 8,414 downwards.
GAAGGAAGCCAAGTACCGCGAGATCCGCGACGCCGAGCTCGACCACGCGGCCGGCAAGCTCTCCGACGAGGACTACGCGGCGCTCGACGCCGAGCTGCGCCAAGAGGCGGTCGAGATGCTCGACGAGCTCGAACGGGCGCGGAACGGGGGAGGGGCGAAGGTCGCGGTCGGGGCCAACGGCGCGAACGGCGCCAACGGCTCCAACGGCCATCACGGCAACGGCGATCGTCCGGCCACGGAGCCCGAAAAGGCCGAGCGCAGCTAGACTCTCGAGGCGATGTACACGTTCTTCAGCGTCATCCAGGTGATCATCAGCGTCGTGCTGGTGTTCCTGATCCTGCTCCACTCCGGCAAAGACGCCGGCCTCTCCGGCGCCTTCGGCATCGGCGGTGGCGGCAGCTCGATCGGCGGCGGCTCGATGGTCGAGCGCAACCTCGACCGCGCGACGGTCTTCTTCGCCGTCCTCTTCGTGCTCAACACCTTCCTGCTACTGAAGATCTAGCCGCCCACTCCATCGGGCTGTTCTTTATCCCGGAATAGCGTGGATAAGGAACAGCCGGCGTTCGGTGCCGCCCGCGGGGCGGCTTTTTTTGCGCCTGGGCTCGCGACACTGCGCCGAACTCTGTCGTCAAGGTTGACAAAAATGGAATCTATGTAAACCTTGCAGACGTTCTTTCCGACTTTGACAAGGAGGAGAGCCGTGGAGGCTCACGCAGAACTCGAGCATCAGCATCACCACCACCATCACGACGACGTCGAGGTCAACGCGGCGGCCTGGAGCGACCCGAAGCGCTACGCCTGGCTGCTCGGGATCATCGTCCCGCTGGCGCCGTTCTTCGGCTGGGGGCTGGTCGAGCTGACCGGCTTCGGCGGCTTCTGGTTCCTCGGCCCGGTCCTGGTCTTCGTCGCCTTCCCGATTCTCGACGTCGTCGTCGGGCTCGACGCCTCGAACCCGCCCGACAGCGTCCTCAAGTTCGTCGAGCAGGACCGCTACTACCGCTGGTGCACCTACCTCTTCATCCCGATCCAGTACGCCGGGTTGATCCTCGCCTGCGCGATGTGGGGGAGCGGCGACCTGACGATCGTCGAATCGATCGGGCTGGCGCTGACGATGGGCGTGGTCGGCGGGATCGCGATCAATACCGCCCACGAGCTCGGCCACAAGCGCGAGGCGAGCGAGAAGTGGCTGAGCCGCGTCGCCCTCGCCCAGACCGGCTACGGCCACTTCTTCATCGAGCACAACCGCGGTCACCACGTGCGGGTGGCGACGCCGGAGGACCCGGCCAGCTCGCGACTGGGGGAGAGCTTCTGGGCCTTCCTGCCGCGCACCGTCGCCGGCAGCCTGCGCTCGGCCTGGGAGATCGAGACCGCCCGGCTGGACCGGGTCGGGACCGGCCACTGGACGCTGCGCAACGACGTCCTCGGCGCCTGGGCGATGACCGTCGTCCTCTTCGCCGCCCTGGCCGTCGCCTTCGGCCCGATCGTGCTGCCGTTCCTGGCCCTGCAGGCGGTGATCGGCTTCTCGCTGCTCGAGGTCGTCAACTACCTCGAGCACTACGGGCTGCTGCGGCAGCGCCGGGAGGACGGCCGCTACGAGCGCTGCCGGCCCGAGCACAGCTGGAACAGCAACAACGTCGCCTCCAACGTCCTGCTCTACCACCTGCAGCGGCACTCCGACCACCACGCCAACCCGACCCGCCGCTACCAGGCCCTGCGCCACGTCGAAGAGGCGCCGCAGCTGCCGACCGGGTACGCGGGGATGATCGTCCTCGCCTGGTTCCCGCCGCTCTGGCGCCGGGTGATGGACCGGCGCCTGCTGGCCCACTACGGCGGCGAGGTGGAGCGAGCCAACGTCCATCCCCGCAAGCGGGCGCAGGTGTTGGAGCGCTACTCGTGAGCCGCTTCCGCTGCCCGGCCTGCGGCTACGTCTACGACGAGGAGGTCGGGAACCCGCGCGAGGGGTTCCCGGCCGGCACTCCCTGGAGCGAGGTGCCCGACGACTGGCCCTGCCCCGACTGCGGCGTCCGCGACAAGGTCGACTTCGAGCCCGACGAGGGCGATTGACCGCGGCCAGTGCGACGATTGGGGGCGTGGCGTCCCCCCCGCGCAGCTCCGCGCCCTCGGCCCGCACCCCGTATCCGGAGGCGGCCCGCGAGCTGCTGCGCCAAACCTTCTTCGACGCCGCCCGCGACCAGCTCGCCGAGCGCGCTTGGTCGGAGATCACGATGGCCGATATCGCCGCCGCGGCCGGCGTCTCCCGTCAGACCCTCTACAAGGAGTTCGGCAACCGCAACGAGTTCGGCCTCGCCCTGATCCTGCACGAGGGCGAGCGCTTCCTGGCCGCGGTCGAGGCCGCCGTCCTCGCCCACACCGACGACCCCCGCGCCGCGATCGGCGCCGCCCTCGAGCTCTTCCTGCGCAGCGCCGGCGAGGACCCGCTGGTCCGCATCATGCTCAGCGACGACGGCACCCAGGGCCTGCTGCCCTACGTCACCACCGAGGGCCGGCCGGTCGTCCTCTGGGCGACGACCCGCCTCTCGGCCGTCATCGAGCAGGGCTGGCCGCAGGCCGCCAAAGCCGACGTCTCGCTGCTCGCCGAGGCCCTGGTCCGCCTCGCGATCAGCCACATCACCACCCCCGGCGAGAACCCGCACCAGACCGCCGAGCAGGTCGCCGAGCTGCTCGGGCCGTTCATCGATCACGCCCTTCAATAAGATCAGTGGCTCTGCGGCTGTGGCGGAACTGGTAGACGCGCAAGGTTGAGGGCCTTGTGGGTGGAAACACCCGTGATGGTTCGACTCCATTCAGCCGCACTCCCGGAAGCCCCGCTACGGCGGGGTTTCTGCGTTGCGGGGTCGACGCCGGTCGGGGCCGAGGGCGGCCGGCACCGACTCAAATTGAGGTCGGCTCAGTCCTGCTCGAGAATCCTCGTCAGGCGCCGCAGCTCCTTGCGGTTCGCCCGCCGCATCGCCGCCGCCATCAGCGGCGCGGAGACGCGTGCGAAACCCGACGGCTCGCCTGCGGAGCAGGAGGGACGGCGGCCGAGGAAACTGGCGAGCAACTCGACGCGGGTCCCGACTTCGCCCCTCACTCGATCGCGATCAGGGCGACGCTGGCGAGGCCGAGGAGGATGCCGAAGCCGGTGATCGCCAGGAGGATCGCGTCGGAGGCGTCGATCTCGTGGCGGCCGCCGAGCTTGCGCTCGAGCTCGCGGGCGCGCAGGGTGCCGTAGGCGATGAGGACGACTCCGTAGAGGGCGAAGGCGACGCCGGTGACCACGTAGGGCAAGGTGTCCGTGGTGCCGGCGAGCTCGGGGACGACGCGGCCGACGCCGACGCCGACGGCGATCGCGGTGAGGCCGGTCCGCCACCAGGCGAGCTGGGTGCGCTCGGCGGCGAGGTGGGTGCGGCGGGGCGCGCCCTCGGGGCTTTCCTGCGGCTCGGCCATCGCGACCTTTCAGCTTGCCACGGCGATTGGGCGGCTGTTGTCAAAATCTCGCATATAGCTTGAACGCGTCCGCGGGGGCCGCTAGCCTTTACGAACAGATGTTCGAACGCAGCGGACCCGGCGACGGAGGAAATTGACCGACGATGGTTGACCTCGACCTGACCAAGCGGCAGAAGGAGATCTTCGACTTCATCCGCAAGTACGCGGCCAAGACCGGCTACCCGCCAACGGTGCGGGAGATCGGCAAGGCCGTCGGCCTGCACTCGTCCTCGACCGTGCACGCTCACCTGGCGAACCTGGAGAAGCTCGGGCTGCTTAAGCGCGACCCGTCGAAGCCGCGGGCGATCGAGCTGCTGTTCGAAAAGGCGAAGAAGGCGGTGCGGCCGGGATACGAGCTGCCGCTGATCGGCCAGGTCGCCGCCGGTGAGCCGATCCTCGCCGAGGAGAACATCGACGAGTACCTCGAGATCCCCGACGTGATTGGCGGCGAGGACGGCGACTACATCCTGCAGATCCGCGGCGAAAGCATGAAGAACGCCGGCATCCTCGAAGGCGACTACGTCGTGGTGCGGCCCAGCGACGACGCCGACAACGGCGAAATCGTCGTCGCCCTGATCGGCGAGGAGGCGACGGTAAAGCGGATCTACCGCGAGGCCGACCACATCCGCCTGCAGCCCGAGAACGAGGAAATGGAGCCGATCCTGACCACCGAGGCTCGGGTGCTCGGGCGGGTCGTCGGCGTCTTCCGCAAGGTCTGACGGCGCGGGCCTCGCGGTAGGCGGGCTGGGCCGTCGGGGCAGGGTGAGGGGGCCCAAGGCAGGGCAGGGCAGGGCGGAGGTGCGGCGGCGGGTGAGGGGGCGTTCGGAGGCGGCCCCGGATTGGCGGCGGCAAGCGTGGGTGGCCCGGCGGCGGGACGGGCCGCGGGGGGTTTGCCTTACTGGTTCAATGGCAGCGTCCGCTCAGTCTGGCGGTTGGCGCTGCAAGCTTTAGGGACCGTATAGCGGCCAAAAGTGCTGCAGCGCGCCTGGTGCCGGGCACGGGCCGAACAGGGGCTACTATTTCTAGAGCGGGCTGAGCGGACCGCGGAGGGAGAGAAAACCCTTCGAGGAAAGTCCGGACACCACAGGGCAGGGCGGTGGGTAACGCCCACCCGGGGAAACCCGCGGGAAAGTGCCACAGAAACATACGGCCGATGGCGCGACCGCACGTGAGTCGCGTACAGGCAAAGGTGAAAGGGTGCGGTAAGAGCGCACCGGCGTCGCGGTGACGCGGCGGCCAGGCAAACCCCGCCCGGTGCAAGGCCAAGCAGGACCGTCGACCCAGCCCGGCGAGGTCCAGGTAGGCCGCAGAGATAGATGGCCGCTCACGACAGGATCCGGCTTACAGGCCCGCTAACGGAAAGGCCCCCTCGTGGGGCCTTTCCCATTGGGCTGCCGCCACCGGGTGGCCGAATTCGGGCTGCCGCCACCGGGTGGCCGAATTCGGGCGGCCATTCGACGATTTCGGCAACCTCGAGGCGGGTTCAGCGGACCCCAGGGGCCGTGCAGGGTCCGTTTCTTCGCTAAATGCGGCTGGCGGGACGCCGATTGTTCGCTCAATGCTCGCGATTCCTCCTTCTCGCAACTTTTCTGTCTTAGCGTTTGCTAACCTCCCGCCAACTTCCGCTGAATCTTCGCCTACATATCGCGAGGAGCGGGGGACCCAATTGGTTGGGGCGAGTCGCGGCGTCTGCCGCGTAGCGCAGCTCTTTCAGCGCGAGCCCGACAGCTAACCCCGCAAGCGCTTCGAAAGAGCATGAGCCAAGACCAGAACCGCCACGGGCGGAAACAGACCTCAGATCGCCGCTGCCGGCGTCGCCTGCGCGCCGCGCTCGCCCTCCTCGCGATCGCGCTCGCCGGATTCGGCGCGATTCCGCTTGCGCAAGCCGAGACGGGCGGTGCCTCCGGCTATGAAGCGGCCGCCCCGAGCGGCGAAGCACTCGCCTTCGGCCCACTGCGCTACGCCGGCGCCAGCTGGTACGGCCCCGGCCTCTGGGGACGCAGCACCGCCTGCGGCGTCACCCTGCGGCCGACGACGATCGGCGTCGCCCATAAGCGACTGCCCTGCGGCACGATGGTGCGCTTCGTCTACGAAGGGCACACCATCACCGCCCCGGTGATCGACCGCGGTCCGTACGTCAAAGGCCGGGCCTGGGACCTCACCGCTGCGGCGAGCGAAGCGATCGGCTTCGAATCGGCCGGCGTCGGTCGCGTCGGCTACCAGGTCGCGGTCGAATACGCCCGCCACTGAGCCGCTGCCGAATCCTCGGCTGCCAGCAGGAAAACCGGCGCTCGCGGCCGCCACGAGAGCTAACCTGCCGTGTTCCACGCAGTCCAGGAACGCGCGGCGCCGCATCGCGCCATCGTCGAGAGGAGCATTCGCATGCCGAGGTCGTCGCAAGCAACGCCCGCCAAGCTGGGGCGGCGCCGGAGGCGCCGGCTTGGGCTGGCGGCGCTCCTCTGCGGCCTGCTCGCCGCGGTCGGCGCCTTCGCCGCGACTGGGGCCGCGGCTCCTGGCACCGCCACGGTGGTGCTGGGCAGCACCGCGACCGTTCCCGACCCGTCCTGCCCGGAGCTGCCCTGCCAGGCGGTCGGTAGCGTCACCGGCTTCCAGGTCAGCAACGGCCAGACGAACCTGCCGTTCACGGTCCCCCGCGACGGCACGATCAAGGCCTGGACTCTGACCCTGGCCCAGCCGACCAACAAGCAGCGCTCCTTCTTCAACGGCTTCTTCGGCACTCCCCCGGAGGCGCGGCTGGCGATCCTGCGCCGGGTTCCGGAAACCAACCCGCCTCGCTACTCGCTCGTCGCCCAGGGCGCGATCAAGGTGCTCTCGCCCTACCTCGGGCAGACCGTCAAGTTCGGCTCCAATCTGGCGGTCGAAAAGGGCGACATCGTCGGGATCTCGGTTCCGACCTGGGCGCCGATGTTCTCGCAGGGACTCGACGAGAAGAACGTCTGGCGGGCCAGCCGGGCGCCGGGCACCTGCACCAACTCGACCTCGATTCGCGAGGGCGAAGCGCTGGAAAAGGTCCACAAGCGCGCCACCTTCGGCTGCAGGTACGCAACCGCGCGCCTGCTCTACACGGCGACCCTGGTCGAGGGCAAGTAGAGGGCCGGAAGGGCCGAGGGCGGAGGGGGCCTGAACGAGGGCGGAGGGGGCGGAGGGGGCCTGAACGAGGGCGGAGGGCGCCTGAAACGTGGAGAGCCCGCGCCTGGCGGGCTCTCGGTCACGGCGAGGTTGCCCTTCGACCCGGAGAGCGGGTCAAAAGGCAACCTCGGTCGGGGGGCTTAGGCGGCGGTGGGGAGGACCCGCGGGGTCGCCTGGTCCTGCGGCAGCGCCGCGGAGCTGGCGATCAGGCTCTGGAACTCGTTCAGCGCCAGGTGCGCGACCGCCTCGAGAATCTCCTCGTCGGTCCAGCCGATTTCACGCGCCTCCTCATGGAGGTGAAGCGGCGGCGGGCCGTCCGCGTCCAGGGCCTCCTTGAGGTAGAGGAGCAGCGCCGCCTCCTTGGGGTCGGCGGAGGTGAAGCTGCGAGCCCGCGAGACCTCGTCGAGGCCGAGGCCCGCCCGCCTTGCCGATTTGGCGTGCTGGGCGATGCTGTAGGTGTCCTCGCGGTGCTCGGCGACCGCCAGCGCGATCCGCTCGCGGGTCGCCTGGGGAAGGACGCCGCCGCGGAGCTCGGAACGCATGCGCGTGTAGGCGCGCAGGACGGCAGGGGCGCCGGCGAGGACGCCGACGAACTTGGTCACCGCGCCGCCAGCGGCCTGGATGGACTTGATGAGCGGGGCGCTCTCGTCCGGTGCGGTCAGCTCATCGTGGATCTGAAATCTGCTAACTGCGGTTTTTACGGTCACTCTGCAACTCGCTTCTGCTCTGCCTGGGCGCGATGCCGCTTGCTCTTGGGCGGCCGCTTTACAGAGCCTTTACGTGGCCTTTACTTTACTTTGAGCCGATTACTTACGTCGAGTAAGTTATACCTGTTTTCCGACCGGTCTGCAAGCCGGGTCGGGGGCTCCTCGAACACAGCGCGACGCCACCCCCGGCCTCGTTTAGCTACCCGATATACGGCTTTGTGCACCGCCGCGGTTCATTGGCCTATCGTTGCCCCCTTCTCGCGACCCCAGGAGGCATTTGAGGCATGGCAGACGAACCCCGCAGCGCCGCCGACGTCATCGCGCAGGTCGAGGAGGAGGACGTCCGCTTCATCCGCCTCTGGTTCACCGACGTCCTCGGCCAGCTGAAGAGCTTCTCGATCAATGCCTCCGAGCTGGAGGACGCCTTCGCGGGCGGGATGGGCTTCGACGGCTCCTCGATCACCGGCTTCAACCCAATCGAGGAGTCCGACATGCTCGCCGTGCCCGACCCGGCGACCTTCGAGATGATCCCCTGGCGCCCGGAGGCCGAAGACCGCGTCGCCCGCATGTTCTGCGACATTCGCGTTCCCGGCGGCGGCCCGTATGAGGGCGATCCCCGCTGGATCCTGCAGCGAGCGCTGAAGCGGGCCCAGGAGCTCGGCTTCGACGCCTACAACATCGGTCCCGAGCTCGAGTTCTTCTACTTCCGCTCCTCGAAGCCCGAGGGCGGCGTCCCCGAGCCGCTCGACCAGGGCGGCTACTTCGACCTCACCACCCTCGACGCGGGCTCCGACCTGCGCCGCGAAACGGTGCTGGCGCTGGAGAAGATGGGAATCCACGTCGAGTACACCCACCACGAGGTCGGTCCCTCCCAGCACGAGGTCGACATGCGCTACAAGAACGCGCTCGAGATGGCCGACGACTGCATGACCTACCGCATCGTCGTCAAGGAGATCGCGCTCAAGTACGGCTACCACGCGACCTTCATGCCGAAGCCGCTGTTCGGCGAGAACGGCTCCGGGATGCACGTCCACCAGTCGCTCTCCAAGGAAGGCAGGAACGCCTTCTACG
>JBFWMZ010000030.1:0-38931 GCA_050251335.1 Solirubrobacterales bacterium | reverse complement strand
CGGCGATGCCCTACACGCTCTCCGACATCGCCGAAAAAGGCATCACCTTCGACCGCTACTACGACTCCTACCCGCTCTGCACCCCCTCGCGGGTGAGCATGCTGACCGGGCGCTACGCGCACAACAACGGCGTCAAGGGCAACGTCCAGCCGAACGGCGGCTACACCGGCTTCAAAGGCCGCGCCGCCTACAGCCACAACCTCGCCACCTGGCTGCAGGGCTCGGGCTACCGGACGATCCACGTCGGCAAGTTCCTCAACGGCTACGGCGATCCGCCCTTCGACGGCGGCACCGACGTGCCGCCGGGCTGGAGCGCCTGGCACACGATCGTCCGCTCCGACACCAACCACTACTTCTACGGCTACCGGCTGAACGACAACGGCTTGATCGAGGGGCCCTTCGGCGACTCCGGCAGCTGGGACACGCGCGAATACGGCGAACGCGACGATCCCGGCTGCCCGACCGCGCCCTCGAACGGCAAACCCTGCCTCTACGAGACCGACATCCTCAACCGGATCAGCACCGAAGAGATCTACGGCACCTCGCCCGAACAGCCCTTCTACCTGCAGCTCGACTACAGCGCGCCGCACGGCGACTTTCGCCGCCCCGCCGGTCCCGAGCCGGCGACCCGCCACTACGGCAGCTTCGCCGGCGCCCCCTATCCGCACAGCCGCTCGCAGGGCTTCAACGAGGGCAACGTCAACGACAAGCCGCGCTTCATCCGCGAAGCGCCCTACCTCTCGCCGCTCGAAATCCACACCTACCGCGTCTACTACCAGAAGGGGCTCGAGTCGCTGCGCGCGATCGACGAGGGGGTCCACGCGATCGTGCAGACGCTCGGCGCGATGCACCGGCTGCGCAACACCTACATCCTCTTCACCTCCGACAACGGCTTCTTCTACGGCGAGCACCGGCTGACCGGCGGCAAGTTCCTCGCCTACGAGCCTGCGACCCACCTGCCGCTGCTGATGCGCGGCCCGGGGATCAAGCCGAACAGCAGCACCGGCGAGCTGGCCTCGGTCGTCGACATCGCGCCGACGATCCTCGAACTCGCCGGGGTCAGCGCCGACAAGAGCATCGACGGTCGCTCGCTCGTTCCCTTCATGAGGGACCCCGAACTGCGGACCCGGCGGGCGCTGCTCTACGAGTCCTTCGTCGAAACCAGCGACGTCGAGCAGAACGGCGGCGCCCCGGAGACCGAAGGGACGTCCTACGCGCGGTCCTCGCGGGCGACGGCGACCCCGCTCGGCGCCACCGCCTCGCGCGCCCGCTCCGGCGAACCGACCGCCGAAGCCTCGATCGTCGCCCCGCCGAAGGACTACGAGGGACTGCGCCTCGGCCCCTACAAGTACATCGAGTGGCCCGACGGCGAGAAAGAGCTCTACGACGTCGAAAAAGACCCCTACGAGCTCAACAACATCGTCCGCCAGCCGAACTACTTCCCGATCCGCGCCTTCATGCACGCGCAGCTGATCCGGATGGAGACCTGCGTCGGGCGCAAATGCTCCGAACCGGCGCCGCCCTTTCCGCTGACCAGGCTGCAGCAGCAGAAGGTCAACAAGGAACGGCGCGAAGAAGAACGGCGCAAACAGAAGGAACAGGAAGAAAAGGAACACCACAAACGGCAGGGGAAAGCGAAGGCCGGACGATGACTGGCCCCGCGCCCTCCGGCCGCGCCGGCGCCGGCCGGGCCGTCGCTCGACCGACGTTCTAGCCACTTCTCGGCGTCCGTTCGTCCCCTTCGGTTGCCAACCCCGCCGCCGGCCGCCACCCTCGCCCGATGGAGCAATCCGAGAGAGCCCACGACGCCGCGCCGGTCGAACTGGCCGCCGGCTGGATCGCAATCTGCGCCACCTGCGGCTGGGTCGGCGAGACCTACGGCACCCAGCGCCAGGCCGCCGCGGACAGCGCCCGCCACGTCGTCGAGGCGCCGCGCGGCCGCGACTCGGTCCTCGCCTTCCTCGGCGAGGATCGGCGGCCCCGCCGCGATTCCCCTTCGGCCGACGCGGCCTGAGCGGCGCTCAGCGTTACTCGATGACGGCGATCACGTCGCCGCTGCCGATCGCGCCGCCTTCGGAGACGTTGAGGGCGGTGACCTTGCCGGCGCGGTGGGCGGTGATCTCGTTCTCCATCTTCATCGCCTCGATCACGCAGACCAGGTCGCCCTCGGCGACCTCCTGGCCCTCGGCGACGGCGACTTTGAGCACGGTGCCCTGCAGCGGCGAGGGCAGCGCCTCGCTCGAGGCGCTGGGGCCGCCGCCGCCCCTGCGCTCGCGTTTCGGCGCTTTGCGGCCGCCCGCGGCGGGAGCGGCGCCGGCGACGGGCGGGTCGCCGATCACCTTGACGTCGAAGAGCTTGCCGCCGACCTCGACCTTGTAGTCGCGGCTGACCAGCTCGCCGGCCCCGTCGGCCTCGGCCGCCGGCGCGACCGCCTCGGCCGGGGCGGTCGACTTCAGCCACTCCGCGTCCTCCATCAGGTCGCGGCAGGTCTCGCCGTTCCGCCACTGCTCGGTGGCGAGGATCGCCTCGTGGAAGGGGATCAGCGTGGTCAGGCCGCCGGAGTCGTATTCGCCGAGGGCGCGCAGCATGCGGCGCGTCGCCTTCTCGCGGTCGACGTCCCAGACGACGAGCTTGGCGACCATCGGGTCGTACATCGGCGTCACCTCGGAGCCGCCCTCGACCCCGGAGTCGACCCGCACGCCCGGTCCCGAAGGCTCGCGGTAGGAGTCGCCGATCGGCCCCGGCGCCGGGGCGAATTTCTTCGCCGCGTCCTCGGCGTTGATCCGGCACTCGATCGACCAGCCGCGCATCTCGAAATCGTCCTGGGAGATCGAGAGCGGCTCGCCGGCGGCGACCAGCACCTGCTCGCGGACGATGTCGACCCCGGTCACCATCTCGGTCACGCAGTGCTCGACCTGCACCCGCGTGTTCATCTCGAGGAAGAAGTACTCCTCGCCGACCTGCATCCCCTCGATCGTGCCGGCGCCGCGGTATCCGACCGCGGCCGCCGCGTCGGTGGCGATCTTGCCGATCCGCGCCCGCATCTCGGCGTCGACGCGCGGGCCCGGCGCCTCCTCGATCACCTTCTGGTGACGGCGCTGGATCGAGCAGTCGCGCTCGCCGAGGTGGATCACGTTGCCGTGCGAGTCGGCCAGCACCTGGACCTCGACGTGGCGCGGGTCCTCGAGGTAGCGCTCGATGTAGACGCGGTCGTCGCCGAAGAACTTCTCCCCTTCGCGGGCCGCCCCCTCGAAGGCGTCCTGCAGGTCCTCGGGCGTCATCGCGACGCGGAAGCCCTTGCCGCCGCCGCCGCCCGCGGCCTTGCAGGCAACCGGGTAGCCAGCCTCCTCGGCCTGCCGGCGGGCGTCGTCGAGGTCCTTGGCGACCTCGGTCGAGCCGGGGACGATCGGCACCCCGGCCTCCTTCATGATCTCGCGCGCCCGCGTCTTCGAGCCCATCGCTTCGATCGCCTCCGGCGGCGGACCGATCCAGGTGACGCCGGCGTCGGCGCAGGCCCGCGCCATCTCGGCGTTCTCGGCGAGGAACCCGTAGCCGGGGTGGATCCCTTCGGCCCCCGCCTGCTTCGCGGTCTCGATGATCTTCGCGATGTTGAGGTAGCTCTCGGCCGGAACCGCCGGACCGATCAGAAACGCCTCGTCGGCCGCGCGCACGTGCGGGGCGTCGCGGTCGATCTCCGAGTAGACGGCGACCGAGGCGATCCCCATCTCGCGCAGCGTCCGCGCCACCCGGATCGCGATCTCGCCGCGGTTGGCTATCAGCACCTTCTCGAACATCAGCGGCGGCGCAGTCTATTTGGGTCGGCGGAGAGGCTGCTTCGCGGTTCACGCTTCGGCAAGGTCTGGCGCCTACGCTGGCCGGGATGACCGCCGGACCGCAGACCCTGCTGGCCACGCGCGCAACGCCGCTGGCGCGCTGGGCGCCGCCGCTGCCCTGGCTCGCCGGCGCCGTCTTCGTCGTCTTCGGGATCGGCAAGCTCACCGCCCACGGCCACGAGGTCGAGTCCTTCGAGGCCTACGGGCTGCCGGCGCCCGACGCCTTCGTCTACCTGATCGGGACGCTGGAGATCGTCGGCGGCGCCCTGCTCCTCGCCGGCCTGCTGACCCGGCTCATAGCCGTCGCCCTGGCGGGCAACATGATCGGCGCGATCGCCGTCTCGGGGATCGGCGAGGGCGAGGTGCTGCCGAGCCTCACCCTGGCGCCAGCGCTGCTGGCGGCGATGCTCTTCCTGCTCTGGGTCGGTCCCGGCGAGCGCTCCCTCGACGCGCGGCTGCTGCGCCGCCGGGTGACGCCGGGGCCGAGGTAGTGTCCGCCGGGTGCTGATCGAGCTGCAGTCGCATTCGACCGTCTCCGACGGCCAGCTGCCGCCAGCCGGGGTCGTCGAGCAGGCGGCGGCGGCGGGCGTGACGACGCTGGCGCTGAGCGACCACGACGCGGTGGCGGGCGTCCCCGAGGCCGAAGAGGCGGCGTGCCGGCTCGGGCTCGAGCTGGTGCCGGCGGTCGAGATGTCCTGCGTCCACGAGTACGCCGAAGACCTCCACGTCTGCGGCTACTGGGTCGACCTGGAGGCGATCGCGCCGACCTGCGAGCGGGCCCAGCAGGAGCGCCGCGCCCGCGCCGGCGAGATCGTCGAGAACCTGCGCCGCGAGGGCTTCGAGCTGACCCTCGAGGACGCGATCCGCGAGGCCGGCGGCGCCGACTCGATCGGCCGCCCCCACATCGCCCGCGCCGCCGGCGCCAGCGGCGACCTCGGCCCCTTCTTCGAGGAGTACCTGGTCCCCGGCGCCAAGGCCTTCGTGCCGCGCCGCTGGCCGAGCGCCGAGCAGGCGGTGGCGCTGATCCGCGAGGCCGGTGGGGTCGCCGTCGTCGCCCATCCCTACTGGGACGTCTCCGACCCGGCCCAGGTCGAGGACCTGGTCCGCTCGCTGCGCCCCGACGGGATCGAGGCCTTCTACCCGACCCACAGCGAGGAGCAGACCCGCCACCTGCTCGCCCTCTGCGCGGAGCTCGACCTCGTCCCCACCGCCTCCTCCGACTACCACGGCCCGACCCACAAGACGTTCGCCGCCTTCGGCGCCTACGAGACCTACGGCCTCGGCGAGCCGCGGGTTCCGCCCCGTCCTCAGTAAGCGGCAGTAAGCGACCGTCGGGCGTCAGGCCCCATAGAGAGCCCCGACGCAGAGCGCAGGACGGGCGTGGGTGACCCCTCCCAGGAACTCCTGGCTAAGCCAGCCTGGGAGGGGTCACCCACGCCCGTCCCTCCTCCCATGCATTAGGCTCACCTAATTAGGGCGTCCTAATACAAGACTGAGGGGAGCGAGCGGTGCTGATCGTGATGAACGTGGTGCAGGTGTGCGAGGACCGGCGGGATGCGTTTGAGCGCGCCTTCCTGGAGCGGCAAAGCCATGTGCACGAAGCGCCGGGCTTTGCCGGCTTCGAGCTGCTGCGGCGCGACCGCGACGGCGAGTACGTCGTCCTCACCCGCTGGGAGGACGAGCGGTCGTTCAGGGCCTGGGCCAAGAGCGACGCCTTCAAGCGCAGCCACCGCCACGCCGACGGGCAGCTCGCCCACGGCAACGAGGTGCGCCACTACGAGGTGATCGACGCGCGGGTGCCGGCGTGAGGCGCCCCCGCGCCGCCGCCAAGCGGCGATTCGCGGCGCTGGCGGCGCTGCTGCTGATCGCGCTGGCGGCCCCCGCGGCGCAGGCCGCCCCCAAGGACGGGGGCGAGAAGCGGATCGTCGCCCTCACCCCGTTCGCCGCCAACACCCTGGCCGAGCTCGGCGTGGCCCCGGTCGGCGTCGGCCAGACGCTCGGTGGCCGCGAGCGCTACTCGCCGAAGCTGAAGGGGGTCGAGGTGCTGCCGCTCTCGCACCCGAACGGCCCCAACCTCGAGCAGCTCGCCTCGCTCGACCCCGACCTCGTCCTCTCCTCGCGCACCTGGGCAAAGGGCAACCAGGCGATCGAGAGCCTCGGCATCGAGGTCGTCGTCCGCGAGCCGGTCTCGATCGCCGGCTCGCTCGCCGACACCTACAAGCTCGGCCAGCTGGTGGGCCGCGCGCACCGGGCGCGGGCGATCGTCAAACAGCGCCGCAAGCGGATCGAAGCAGCCGAGCGCGGCATCTCCTCCCACCCCCGGGTGATGCTCCTCCTCGGCGTCGGCCGCACCCCGTTCACCTTCCTGCCCAACAGCTGGGGCGGCAACCTGCTCGAAGCGGCGGGCGCCGAGCTCCTGACCGGCGGCGTCCGCTCGCGCTCGGGCTTCGAGCGGATCTCCGACGAAGTCGTGATCGCCGAAGACCCCGAGGTGATCATCGCCGTGCCCCATGCCAACGCCGAGGACATCCCGAGCCTGACCCAATACCTGCGCGGCAACCCCGCCTGGTCGAGCACGACCGCGGCGCGGACCGGCCGCGTCTACGTCTCGGTCGACAACTCGCTGCTGCAGGCGGGCACCGACGTCGCGGCGACGATCCGCAAGGTCCGCCGGCAGTTCCTGCAGAACTGAGGCGGGCATGGCGCGGCGGGCATCGGTCTACGCGGCGCTGCTCGCCGCCCTGCTCGCCGCGACGGTCGCCTCGCTGGCACTGGGCGCCGTCAGGGTCCCGGTCGGCGAGCTGGTCGACGTCCTCCTCGGCCACGGTGGCGGCGGGCCCCAGCAGCAGATCGTCGAGCAGCTGCGGCTGCCGCGGACGGTCGAGGCGCTGGTGGTCGGCGCGGCGCTGGGGATCGCCGGCGCCGTCCTCCAGGGGGCGCTGGCCAATCCGCTCGCCTCGCCTGACGTGATCGGCGTCACCGGCGGC
This sequence comes from Solirubrobacterales bacterium, assembly GCA_050251335.1. Classification (GTDB taxonomy): domain Bacteria; phylum Actinomycetota; class Thermoleophilia; order Solirubrobacterales; family 70-9; genus VAYN01. Next base: position 32,111 of record JBFWMZ010000030.1, on the reverse strand, counting down.
AGCGGCTTCGGCGCGATCCTGATCATCATCCTCTTCCCCGGCTCGATCGCGCTGCTGCCGGTCGGCGCCCTCTGCTTCGGGCTGCTGGCGGCGGCGCTGGTCTTCGGCTTCGCCTGGTCGGGACGCAACCGCGGCAGCGCCGGCAAGGTGATCCTCGCCGGGATCGCCGTCCTCGCGATGTTCACGGCGGCGACCACCGGCCTGCTCGCCGCCTACCCCGACCGCGCCCCCTCGGCGATCTTCTTCATCGCCGGTGGGCTGACGACGAGCGGCTGGGAGGACCTGCGCGAGATCTGGCCCTACTTCGCCGCCGGCTTCCTCGTCGCGGCGCTGCTGATCCGTCCGCTCGACCGGCTGGCGCTGGGCGACGACGTCGCCGCCTCGCTCGGCTCGCGGCCGCAGCTGATCCGGCTCGCGGCCGGCGTCGCCGCGGCGCTGCTCGCCGCCGCCTCGGCGGCGATCGCCGGCCTGCTCGGCTTCCTCGGCCTGGTCGTCCCCCACGTCGTGCGGATGGCCGGCGGGACCGCGACCAACGCCTTCGTCGTCCCCGCCTCGGCGCTCGGCGGCGCCGCCCTGCTGGCGGCCGGCGACACCCTGGCCCGCACCCTGCGGGCGCCGATCGAAATGCCCGTCGGCCCGTTCATGGTGCTGCTCGGCGTGCCGCTCTTCCTCTGGCTCCTGCGGCGGGCGGTGTGATGGAAGCGGCCACGCAGCTGGACCCGGTGAGCACGGAGTACGCGCTCGAGGCCTACGGGGTCGAGGTCGAGATTGGCGGCAAGCGGATCCTGCGCGGCGCCGACCTGCAGCTGGCGCCCGGCCGGCTGCTCGCCGTCGTCGGGCCCAACGGGGCCGGCAAGTCGACGCTGGTCCGCGCCGCCTGCGGCCTGCAGCGGGCAAGCGGCGGGATCGTCGCCTGGTGGGGGCGCGAGCTCGGTTCGCTGCGCAGCCGCGAGCTGGCGCGACGGCGCGCCTTCGTGCCGCAGCGGATGCCGGTGCCGGCCGGGGTGACGGTGCGCGAAGCGGTGACGATCGGGCGCTCCTCGCACCTGCGGGTGCTGGGCCGGATGACCGGGCGCGACCGCGCCGCGGTCGCGGCGGCGATCGAGCGCACCGCCGTCGGCCGCTTCGCCGAGCGGGAGCTGACGACCCTCTCCGGCGGCGAGCTGCAGCGGGTCCAGATCGCGATCGGCCTCGCCCAGGAGACGCCGGTGCTGGTCGCCGACGAGCCGACCTCGCAGCTCGACCTCGGCGCCGCGGTCGAGATCGCGGCACTGCTGCGCGGCCTGGTCGACGAGGGGCTGACGGTGCTCGTGGTGGTCCACGACCTGGCGCTGGCGGCGGCGGTCGCCGACTCGGTGGTGGTCGTCAGCGAGGGTCGGACCGTCGCCTCCGGCCCGCCGGCGGTGCTGACCCCCGAGCTGCTCGGGGCGGTCTGGGGCGCCGACGCCGAGCTGACCGAGCGGAGCGGACGCACCGCCCTGCACGTCGCCTGGCTCGGCGCCCGCCGCGCCGACGGGGAGCCTGGCCGCCAGGCCGAACGGGCCACCGCGCCGCCGGGCCAACGGGACGCCCCGCCGACGGGCCGATTTCGTCCATATGGCTGACGAAATCGGCCCATCGGCGGAGGCGTTAGGGCACCCTAATTCCGATTCCTATAGTGTGGATTATTAGGTGACCCTAATTCGGGTCGCTCCCATCTCACAACACGAGCTGCCCAGAAGGAGACGAAGCACGCAGATGAGCCGGATCCAGACCTTCAAGAACCGGACGGGGGCGGCGGCAACCGCGCTTGCCGCGGCGGCGCTCGCCGTCGCCGTCCTCGCTTCCCCCGCCGCCGCGGCCAGCGCCAGCGGCCAGGCATTCCTGCGGCCCGCCAGCCACGACAAGGGCCGCACCCTGAGCGGCCAGGGCGTGAAGCTCGTCGCCGGGGCCGGCGCCGGGACCGCCGCCAACGGGATGCTGACCCTGCCGCTGAGCACACTCGAGGCGAGCGGCTCCGGCACCTCGGCCTCCCTCGGCTTCGAGCGCGGCAAACGCTCGGTCGCCCTCACCGAGATCAGCTTCGACTTCGCCAAGCGGACCCTGAACGGCTCACTCGACGGCCGCCATCTGGCCGTCTTCAAGCTCGGCGCCAGCGTCGACGCCGGCGCCACCAGCGCCTCGCTGCAGGGCGGCAAGCTGCGCCTGACCGGTGCCGCCGCCGGCGCGCTGAAGCAGGCCCTCGGCCTCGAACGGGCGCTGGTCCGCCGCGCCGTCGGCATGGTCTGGCTGGCCGCCCAGGCCGAGCAGCCGCAGGTTTCGGCGCCCGCCCCCGAGCCCGTCAAACCGGTCGAGCCAATCCGGCCGATCGACCCCGTCAAGCCTGACCCGAGGCCGGTCGTCTCCGGCGGCATCGGCTGGGGCTTCCTCTCCTCCTGGCGCAGCTATGTGCTGCTCTCGCCACCCGCCGGCAGCGAGGAAGTCTCCGCGGGAGCGACCGCGACCGGCGAACTGACCAACCCGGCGACGACCTTTGGCTTCCCGGCGACCGGCGGGAGCTACACCGCCGCCTACGGAACCGTCCCCGCCGAGCTGACGCTGGCGAGCAAGGGCAGCGTCGACTGGGCCAAGCCCGGCCACATGATCAACGAAGTCCGGCTCTCCAACCTGGAAGTCGAGTTCGGACCGGCGGGCTCGTGGCTGATCGCCGACGTCAGCACCGATTTCGGCGCCCCGGAAGCGACCGAAGACGTCAAATTCGCCAGCCTCGACCCGGCGGCCGTGACGCCCGCCGTGGCCGCCGACTCGGTCACCTGGACCGACGTCCCGGCGACCCTGACCGCCGACGGCGCCGCTTCGTTCGCCGGCTTCTACGCGGCCGGTAAAGAGCTCGAATCGATCGACGTCACGGCCGGGTTCTAGTGAGCGCCGCGATCGCGATCCGGCGGGCGATGGCGGTTGGGGCGGCGTTTGCCGCCCTCGCCGCCGCGCCCGCCGCAGCCGCCGCCGCGAGCGGCAAGACGACCCTGCGCCTGAACGGCCCGGCGGCGCAGTTGCTGCGGGCGCAGGGGATCGCGATCGCCCCGGCCGGAGCGGCGCGGGGCGGCGAGCGTCGCCTCGTCCTCCCGACCGGCGCCGGCCTGGCCGGCGAAACGACGACGCTGCTGCGCCAGCGCGGCGCGATCGTCTTCCGCTCCGGCCCCCGCCGGGCGCGGCTCACCGGGCTCAGCCTCGTCCTCGGCAAGCGCGGCCGGGTCGAGGCGAGGCTCGCCGGAGAGAGCCTCAACCTCTTCACCCTCGACAAGGGTGGCCGCCGCCAGGTCGATCCGGTCGGCGGCTCCGCCTCGCTCGCGGGGTTGAAGCTGACGCTGACCGCCACCGCCGCGCGGGCGCTGGCCGCCAAGCTCGGGTTGCGGCACGTCGCCCGCGGACGCTTCGGAGTGCTCGCGGCGCGCGCCCGCGGCCTGACCACGAGCGGCACCTCCCCCGGCAGCCGCGGCGGCGGCAGCGCGGGCAGCGGGACCCCGGCCGGCAGCCCCGGCAGCAAGGGCGCAAGCCCGGCGCCCTCGGCCGCCTGCCCGCTGCCGGGCAGCGCCGGCCCGGCGCCGGAAAGCCCGCTGCCGGTCCTCGCCCGGCCGCCGGCGGCGGTCGACGTCACCGCCGCAACGCTCGACTGGCAGGTGCGCGAATCGTTCGTCCGCTACATCGCCAGCGGCGAGGGCGCGAGCGTCTCCGGCGGCGCCGTCGCCGACCCGCCGGTGCTGATGCCCGGCGCCTCGGCGGCGCTCAGCTACGGATTCCAGTTCCCGTTCGCCTCCGGCTGGCTCGACCCCGGGGCCGACCCGGCGAGCACCGCCGACGACACGGCGCTGGTCAGGTTCGGCGGTGCGGTCCAGTTCCGCTACTCGGCGCACGGCATCGACCTCAGCACCGCCGAACCCGAACTCGAGCTGCGCGGCCCGGCCTCGCGGGCGATCTTCGCGATCGCCGAAGACGGCGGCGCCGCCACTCGCCAGGTGCTGGTCAACCTCGACCTCGGCGCCGCCGCGGCGATCCGCGCCGAAGGCGGCTCGTTCACCTACGAACGGGTCCCCGGCGCGATTCCCGCCGGCACCGCGAGCTCGACCTTCGCCGGCTTCTACGCCCCCGGCACCGACTTCGGATGCTTCACCGTCTCTTTCCAGACTGGCGGCTGATCGCCCTGGCGCTCGCCGTCACGCTCGGGTCGCCGTGGGCAGCGGCGGCCCGAGCCGACTCTCCCCAGGCGACCGTCGTCTCGCCCGGCGGCGCCTCGCAGACCCTCTCGCTGACCGCGCTCGGCGGCGGCGACGTGGTCGACCGCGACTACGCGGTGCGCTCCGCAGCGGGCGAAGAATCGCGGCCGCTCAGCGGCTTCTCGCTGGCGGCGCTGCTGGAGGCGGCCGGCGCCGACCCCTACGCCTTCTCCTACCTCGAAGTGCAGCGGCCGAGCGGCGGCGCGGTGCTGCTGAGCCGGGCGCAGGCGCTCGCGAGCGGCGGCGACGGACCGCCGCTCGTCTACCCGACGGCGGCCGGCACCGCCTTCCTGCGCCCCAGTGCCGGTGGCGAAGACGCCAACGCCGCCGACTGCTTCGAAGCGCCGCAGGGACTGACGATCGTGCTGCGCAAGGGGGCGGCGCTGCAGCTGCGCGCCGAGGCCTCGCCGCGACGGGCGCAACCGGGCAGGCCGGTCTCCTTCCGGGCGATCGTCGAGCGCTCGGGTGCCGGCGAGGAGCTGAGCTACTCGTGGTACTTCGACGACGGCCACTCGGCGAGCGGCCCGGAAGCGAGCCACAGCTTCGCCAGGCCGGGGAGCTATGACGTCGTCGTCGGAGCGCGGGCGAGCGGCGAGGAAGCGGGAGCCTCGGCGGTGGTGACGGTTCAGGTCGGGAAGCCGGCCGAGGGTCCGGATCGCAGGGGCGGCGGCACGAGCGGGAAACGGGATGCTCCCGACCACGGCGCGGCGAGCGGCGGGGGTGCGGACGCGGGCGGCTCGACCGGCACCGCGGCCGGCGCGGCGCCGAGTGCCGCGGCTGCGCCGAGCGCCGCGCCAAGCGTCCCCCAGGCGTCGGTGCCCGCAAGCGCCGAGCCGAAGCCGCGGCGCTCCGCACCGAAGCCGGAGCGCGAAGCGGCATCGCAGAAGCGGGTGCGGTTGTCCCCCCAAAGCGGGGACAACCGCACCCGCCAGCCGCCGCCCGGCGAGCGCGTCAGCGGCGAACTGCTCGCCACCGCGGCTGCGCCGCCCGAGCCGAACCCGGAGGCGCAGGCCGCCGCGGCGCGGCGCGGCGATCCCCGGGCCGACCCGGGCGGCCTCTCCGTCCCCGCCGCCGCCTGGGGCGGGCTGGCGACGCTCGCGCTGCTCGGCGCCGGCGCCCTGCTCGAGGCGCGCGGGCTCGCCTTGCTGCTGCCAGGCCGCCGGGGAGCGTCGTGATCGAGAAGGTCCTCTTCGACGTCTCCGAAGCGCTGCGGGTGCCGGTGCTGGTCCTCGCCCTGGCGGCGCTGGCGGTGGTCGTGGTCGAAGCCGGCTCGCTGCTGGTCGAGCTGGCGCGCCGCCGGCGCCGCAGCCTCTGGGGGCTCGAGCAGGCGGTCGCCGAGTGCCGTGGCCGCCTCGTCGCCGGTCAGCCGGCCGCGGCGCTCGGCGCCCTCCTCCCCTTCGCCGCCAACCGTCGCGCCGAGGAGGCGCTGGCGACGGTCGTCGACCAGGTCGGCCGGCCCGGCGCCGAGGCGCGGATCGCCAAGCGCCTCGCCGAGTACGACTACGCCAGCCTGCGCCGGCTCGAGCGGACCCGGATCCTCGTCCGCATCGGCCCGGCCCTCGGTCTGATGGGAACGCTGATTCCCCTCTCGCCGGCCCTCGCCGGCCTCGCCGACGGCGACGTCGCCACCCTCAGCGACAACCTTCGCGTCGCCTTCAGCGTCACCGTCGCCGGCCTCCTGGTCGGTGCCGTCGCCTTTGCGATCTCCCTCGTCCGCGACCGCCTCTACGCCGAGGACTACTCCGACCTCGAGTACGTCGCCGCCAATCTCACCGCGCCACCGGCCAACGAGCACCCCGTCTCCCGCGCCCACTGGGCAACCGCGTCGTGAAGGTTTCTCCGCGAGCCCGCCGCCACGAGGACCGCGCCGGCGACCCGCTCGACGGGCTCGTCAACCTCTTCGACCTCGGCATCGTCCTCTCGGTCGCCTTCCTCCTCGCCGCCCTCTCCTCGCTAAAGCTCACCTCGGCCCTGACCGGCAAGGCGGCAATGGACAGGCGGACCCGCCCCGCCGACACCGTCGTCGCCCCGAAAGACTCGACGGTCAAGCCGGTCGAGGTGAAGCCGGGCGAGAAGGTCCTCGGCCGCGGCAAGCCGATCGGCACCGTTTACCGCCTCGCCGACGGCCGCACCGTGATCGTCCGCGAACCCCGCCGTTAGCGATTGGCGCAACGGTCGCCCATATGGCGACTAAGGCGCCAACGGCGCTAGCCGAGCAGGGCGATGACTTGGCGGACGGCGACCTCGAGGTCGGGGTCGGTCACCAGGTCGGGCGACTGTGGAGCCTCGTAGGGGCTGCCGACGCCGGTCAGGTCGGTGATCTCGCCCGCCCGGGCCTTCGCGTAGAGGCCCTTCGGGTCGCGGCGTTCGCACTCCTCGAGTGGGGTGTCGACGAAGACCTCGTGGAAGGGGATGCCGGCGTCGGCGTGCAGCGCCCGCACCCGGTCGCGGTCCTCGCGGTAGGGGCTGACCAGCGAGACGATCGAGATCGTCCCCGCTTCGGCCAGCGTCCTCGCCAGCTCGCCGGTGCGGCGCACGTTCTCGGCCCGGTCCGCGGGGGAGAAGCCGAGGTTCGAGTTGAGGCCGTGGCGGAGGTTGTCGCCGTCGAGCATGAAGGCCGACTGGCCCGAGCTGACCAGGGTGTGCTCGACCGCGGTCGCGATCGTCGACTTGCCCGAGCCCGAGAGCCCGGTCAGCCAGATCGTCGCCCCCTGCGTCCCCAGCGCCGACCAGCGCTCCTCGCGGCTCAGCTTGCTCGGGTGGAAGGTGATGTTGGTCGCCAGCGGCGCATCCTCGACGGCGGCGGCGGTGTCGCCGGCGGCGCCGATGATCATCCCGGCGGCGACGGTCAGGTTGGTCGCCGGGTCGACGAGGATGAAGCTGCCGGTGGTGCGGTTGAGCCGGTAGGTGTCGAAGAACAGCGGCGAGGCGGTGTGGATCGCGATCCGGCCGATGTCGTTGACCTCGAGCGTCTCCGCCTCGAGGTCGCGGTGCAGGGTGTCGACGTCGAGCTGGTAGCGCAGCGCCTCGACCTCGGCGGCGACCCACCTCGTCGTGTGCTTCAACTGGTAGGGGACGTCGGTCCGCAGCGAGCTCGTCTCGTCGAACCAGCAGACCATCGCCTCGAAGGTCTGGTTCGCCGTCGGCTGGTTCGAGGGCCGGCAGATCATGTCCCCGCGCGAGACGTCGATCTCGTCCTCGAGCAGCAGCGTCACCGCCATCGGCGGGAAGGCCTCGGTGACCGGGCCGCCGGGGCTGTCGATCGCCGCGATCCGCGAGCGCCGTCGCGAGGGCAGCGCCATCACCTCGTCGCCGGGCTTGAAGATGCCGCCGACCACCGAGCCGGCGAAGCCGCGGTAGTCGCGCTGCTCGGCCGACTGCGGCCGGATCACGTACTGGACCGGGAAGCGGTTGTCGACCAGGTTGCGGTCGGAGGCGATGTGGACCTCCTCGAGCTGGCCGAGCAGCGGCTGGCCTTCGAACCAGGGCATGTTCGGCGAGCGGGTGACGACGTTGTCGCCCTCCAGCGCCGAGATCGGGACGAAGTCGAGGTCGGTGATCTCGAGCTTGGCGGCGAAGGAGGTGAAGTCCTCGCGGATCTCCTCGTAGATCGACTGGTCGTAGTCGACGAGGTCCATTTTGTTGACGCAGAGGACCAGGTGCGGAACCCGCAGCAGCGAGGAGAGCAGCGCGTGGCGGCGGGTCTGTTCGAGCACCCCTTTGCGGGCGTCGACCAGCAGCAGCGCCAGATTGGCGTTGGAGGCGCCGGTGACCATGTTGCGCGTGTACTGGATGTGGCCCGGCGTGTCGGCGATCACGAACTTGCGCTTCGGCGTCGCGAAGTAGCGGTGGGCGACGTCGATCGTGATCCCCTGCTCGCGCTCGGCCCGCAGGCCGTCGGTCAGCAGCGCCAGGTCGGTCTGCTCGTTGCCGCGCTTTTCGGAGGTCCGCTCGATCGACTCGAGCTGGTCTTCGAAGATCGATTTCGTCTCGTAGAGCAGCCGCCCGATCAGGGTCGACTTGCCGTCGTCGACCGACCCGGCGGTGGCGATCCGCAGCATCTCGGCCATCAGCGAACCCTCGTCGGCGCGGCGCCCATTAGAAGTAGCCTTCCTTCTTGCGGTCCTCCATCGCCGCTTCCGAGAAGCGGTCGTCGCCGCGGGTCGCGCCGCGCTCGGTGATCCGCGAAACCGCGGTTTCCTCGATCACCAGCTCGTAGGTGGTGGCGGTCGAGCGCACGGCGCCGGTCGAGGTGGCGTCGCCGACGGTCCGGTAGCGGACCATCTCGGTCCGCAGCTCGGCGCCCTCGGGCAGCGGGAAGAACTCGTTGACGGCCATCACCAGGCCCTCGTGCTCGACCACCTCGCGCTCGTGGGCGAAGTAGATCGAGGGCAGGTCGACGGCTTCCTTGGCGAGGTAGCGCCAGACGTCGAGCTCGGTCCAGTCGGAGATCGGGAAGACGCGGATGTGCTCGCCCTTCTTGTGGCGGCCGTTGAAGAGGCTCCAGAGCTCGGGACGCTGGTTCTTCGGGTCCCACTGGCCGAAGCGGTCGCGGAAGGAGAAGACCCGCTCCTTGGCCCGTGCCTTCTCCTCGTCGCGGCGGCCACCGCCGAAGACGGCGTCGAAGCCGTTGGCCTGGATCGCCTCCAGCAGGGCGACGGTCTGATGGCGGTTGCGGCTTTCGAGTTCGTGGCCGACCTGAATCCGGCCGGAGTCGATCTGCTCCTGGACCGAGGCGACGACCAGCCGCAGCCCCATCTCCGCGACGGTGCGGTCGCGGAACTCGATCACCTCGGGGAAGTTGTGGCCGGTGTCGACGTGCATGATCGGGAACGGCACCGGCGCCGGCGCGAAGGCCTTCTGCGCCAGGTGCAGCATCAGCACCGAGTCCTTGCCGCCGGAGAAGAGCATCACCGGGTGCTCGAACTCGGCCGCGACCTCGCGGATGATCTGGATCGACTCGGCTTCGAGCGTCTCCAGGTCGGAGAGCTCGACGCCGGAGCTGCGCGCCGAAGTGATCTGGTCGCTCATTGCCGCGGCCTCGCTAGTCGGTCCTCGGCGACGCCGCGGCGGCGCCGGAAGCTAGTTGATCCCGCACTCCGTCTTTTCCAGCCCCATCCAGCGGCCCTCGCGCAGATCGCCGCCCGGGACGACCGGCTGGGTGCAGTGGGTGCAGCCGATCGACGGGTAGCCGTGATCATGAAGGGGGTTGTACGGGAGGTGGTGCTCACGGATGTAGTTCCAGACGTCGCGCTCGGTCCAGTCGGCGAGCGGGTTCAGCTTCCAGAGCCCGAATTTCCTGTCCCAGGCGAACTTCGGGGTCTTGGACCGGGTGCTTGAATCGCCGCGCCGGACGCCGGCGACCCAGCAGTCTACGGAAGAGAGCGCGCGCCGCATCGGCTCCACCTTGCGCAGCCCGCAGCAGCTGTCCGGCTGGTGCTTCCAGAGCTCGTCGCCGTACTCGGCGGCCTGCTCGGCAAGGCTGATGTTGTGGAAGCGGTCGAACTCGATCCCAAGCGACTCGGCGAGGCGGTCGCGGGTCTCGTAGGTCTCCGGGAAGAGGACGTCGGTGTCGAGGTAGAAGAAGCGCGCCTCGGGGTTGATCTGGGTCGCCAGGTGCGCCGTCACCGAACTGGTTTTCTGGAACGAGCAGGCGAGGTAGTGGTCGGCGCCGAACTGGTCGAACATCCACTCCAGCGCCTCCTGGGCGGTGCCCGACTCGAGGTCGGCGGCGATCGACTCGTGGTCGAGGTCGGTCACTGTCGGCACGTTGCCGGAGAGGGTTACTGGCGGTGGCTTCATGACTCGCAAGCGCGAGCTAGATCGCGCACTCTCCCTCACCGCGCTCGACTTTGTAAGGCGCCTGGCGGTTCCAGTCGATGAACTGCTGCATCGTCTCGAGGCTGAACTCCGCCGGCATCGTCAGGTCCTTGACCTGCTCTTCGAAGCTGGCCGCCCCGATCCGCTCGGCGAAGGCGTTGAACTCCTCGCCCTCGTTGCGCTCGGCCTCGTACAGGCGCACCCAGCGCTCGACCGCCTCGGGGACCCGTTTGGCCGGCAGCCGCGATTTCAGCCGGGTGCCGAAGACCACCTCGCCGCCCTCGTAGTTGCCGCCGATGTGCGGGATGTAGGCGGGCATCTGCCGGCCGCCGACTTTCAGCGAGGCGCCGTAGAAGCCGATGTTGGCGATGTGGTGCTGGCTGCAGCCGTTCGGGCAGCCGCTCATCTTGATGTGGATCCTCTTCGTCAGCTCGTCTTCGATCGCCATCGCGCCGACCCGCTCCTTGATCGCCCGGTTGAGGCCCATCGAGCTGGTGATCCCGAGTTTGCAGCTGTCGGTGCCGGGGCAGGAGACGACGTCGGTGATCTCGCGCGGGCCGGGCTCGGCGAGGCCGAGCTGCTCGAGCCGCTGCCAGACGTCGTAGAGCGACTCGTCGCGAACCCAGCGCAGGACGAAGTTCTGCTGCACGGTGCTGCGGGCGTTGCCGCCGCTGAAGTCGCGCATGATCTGGGCCAGGCCGCGGAACTGCTCGGGGGTGAGGTCGCCGCGCTCGATCTTCACCTCGACCGTGGAGAAGCCCTCCTGGCGCTGCGCCTGGACATTTGCGGCAACGAAGCGCTCGAACTCGGAGCGGTCGCCGTTCGGCGAGGCGGCCGAGGGCGGCGCCTGCGGGGCGCGGCTCTCCTCATCGTCCTCGAAGCTGAGGCGATCGACCAGCTCGGGGCCGAATTCGCGCTCGCCGACCCAGTCGCCCTCGAGCTCCTCCTCGACCTGCTCGCGGAAGGCGTCCATCCCGATCTTGTCGATCAGGACCTTGATCCGGGCCCGGGCGCGGTTGACCCGCAGCCAGTCCTGGCGGTCGAAGATGCGGAAGACGGCCTCGGCGACCTTGAGGTAGTCGCCGTTGTCGGCCGCGACGAAGTCGTAGAGGGTGGGGGCGACGCGGGCCATGATCGAGGTGCCGCCGCCGACCCGGACCTCGAACCCCTTGACCCCGTCGCGTTCGCGCGAGAGGAAGGCGATGTCGTGGATGCCGCTGATCGCCCGGTCCTCGTCGGAGCCGGTGAAGGAGGTCTTGATCTTGCGCGGCATCAGCTGCGTCGTCGGGTGGCGGACGAAGTAGCGGACGTAGGCGCCGGCGTAGCGGGTCGGGTCGAAGATCTCGTCCGGGTGGACGCCGGCCCAGGGATCGCCGGTGACGTTGCGGACGGTGTTGCCGCAGCCCTCGCGGCTGGAGAGCCCCGCTTCGGCGATCTCGCGCAGCAGCAGCTCGGTGTCGCGCAGCGGCACGTGGTGGATCTGGATGTTCTGGCGAGTGGTGATGTGGCCTTTGACCAGCGGCGCGTACTTCTCGACCACGCTGCCGAAGGCGTCCATCTGCTCCGGCGTGACGCCGCCGAAGGGAAGCTTGATGCGGATCATCTGGACGTCGGGCTGGCGCTGCCCGTAGACGCCCTGTTTGAGCCGGAAGCCGATGAACTGGTTCTCCTCCAGCTGGCCCGAGAGGAACTGCTCGGCTTCGTTGTCGAAGTCGTCGAACTCGCGCTCGATGATCGGGATGATGTGTCCCGGGACGTTCTCGTAGGTCTCCGGGTTCTCCAGGGTGCCGACGCGCCCTTTGCCCCGCTGCTCCTTTTCGACTGCGGTTGCTACCTCCATGGCGAGGAATGTAGCAAAACCTGACTGGAATTAGGGTATTTAGCTTTGTGCAGCCCTTTTGCGGCCCTCGATGACCGCCGCGGCCTCGCCCGACTCGGCCACGTAGCCGCCCTCCGGCGCGAGCGGCAGCCCCTCCTCCTCCCAGCCGGTGATGCCCCCGGTGAGCTTGGCGGCGTCGAAGCCGGCTTCGGCCAGGGCGGCGGTCGCCATCGAGGAGCGGTTGCCGCCGCGGCAGTAGAGGACGACCGGGCGCTCCCTCTCGAGCTCGCCGGCCCGCTGCGGCAGCTCGTCGAGCGGGATGTGGGAGGCGCCGGCGATGTGCCCCGCCTCCCACTCGTGGTCGGCGCGCACGTCGACCAGCTGGGCGCCGTCGTCCACCAGCCTGCGAGCCTCCTCGCGGTCGACCTCGCGCGCCTCCGGCGCGTCGCCGGGATCAGCCGCCATCAGTCGATCTCCGTTCCCTCGACCAGGAAGGCGACGCGGACGTGCGCCCGGTACTCGTCGAGGTTCTCGCCGCGGATCCCGGTTGAGACGATGTCGACCGCGCGAATGTTGCGCAGCGTCCCTTCCGCCTGGTGCAGCGCCTGTTTCGCCGCGTCGTCGGTCGAGGTCTTCGAGCTGCCGACCAGCTCGATGATTTTCACGACTGCCATCTCGCTCCTCCTTGTGGGTCCTGCGGGATCTCCTTCGCGCTGACGCCCTCCAACAGCGCCGCTCGCTGCCAGGCTCCGTAGGCCGGTGGTGCGGCCGGCGCGGCGGCCGCGAACTCGGCCTCGAAGCGCGCCACGGCGGCGGCGATCGCGGCCGCCTCCTCGCCCGTCGCGGTCTTCGCTGCCATGGCTCGGAGACTAATTGAACGCGAGGGTTCGCCGCCGCCGCTCGAGGTGGGCGGCAAGCCGCGCGATCACCGCGTCGGGTTCGCGGGCGAGGCGAATGTCGGTGACGCGCATCACCTCGATGCCGGCGAGCAGCAGGTCGTCCTCGCGTTCGCGGTCGCGCTCGAAGGAGCGGCGACTGCCGTGGGTGGCGTAGACGTCGAGTTCGACGCAGAAGCGCTCGGACTCCCAATAGCAGTCGAGCTCGTAGCGGCCGATGAAGACGTTCTGGCTGGGTAGGGGGAGACACGCCGAGCGAAGCAGGTCGCGGAAGCGGCGCTCGAGCTGCGAGCGGGTGAACGTCGGATCCGGGCGATAGAGGTGGAGCGCCTCGACAAGTCTCGCGTGGCCGGGATGGCCGGCGGTACGGGCGAGCAGTGATTCGAAATCGCGCAGGTCGAAGGGTTTGCGGTCGTCCTCGTCCTCGAGCTTCTCAGCGCTCTCGAGCAGGGCCGCCAGCCGCTCGCGATCGACCAGCGGCGCGAGATCGAGGATGGTGCGAGCGAGCGAGGTGACGGGAATGCCGGCAAGGACGCTCGCGTCCTCCGCTGCCAGAGCCGCGTAGTGGACCCGGAACTCGCGGCGGCGGTGGCGCCTGGTCGGTGCCGTGAGGTGGATCGCCGAGTTGGTGCGGAAGAGGCCCCAGAGCCACCCGGCGGTCCAGTGACTCGCGACGGCCGGCACCGAGGCCAGCACCGCCGCCATCACCCACCCGTGGTGATCCAGGTCCGTATGCCCCACCGCGTACACGCCGCGGTGCAGACGATGCAGGCGCCCGGATCGAGACTCCCGGCCGACGGCGCTGTGTGTGTAACCGAGCTCACGGAGCTGAGCCGCGGAAACCACCCCGTGTTGCGAAGCCGCAAGCCGCGCCAGGGCGCGATGATCGGTGGGCGTTCGTCGTTCTTCCCGCACAGCGGGAACAAGGACGAACGCACTGCCGGTTCTCCCCAGGCCGACTCGCCGACGGGCGCTATTTGGGTGCTAGCCGTTGAGGCCGGGGACGGGGGTGCCGTGCTTCGTGATCGCGCAGTTGAACGGCCGCGGGTCGAAGCGATCCATCAGGGCGCGGCCAGCGGGGTAGCCGGTCGGCTTGGTCAGGCCGCCGCCTCGCGATTTCGGCTTCGGATGCGGGGGCTCGCCGGGGCCGCACTGGATGGCCCGGTCGCGGACGCCGTCGCGGGCGTCGAGGACGTCGTCGCCGCCGTTGCCGAAGAAGGTGTCGCGGCCGGGTTGGCCGAGCATCGCGTTCGGGCGCGAGTCGCCGATCAGGACGTCGGGGCCAAAGGTGCCCTCCATGTCCTCGTCGGTCTTCGAGAGACGGACCGGGTCGCAGCCCTCGACCTGCGGGATCCAGGCTCTGTGAGCGGGGAAGGAGACGACCAGGACGCCGGGGTGGGCGCCGACCTCGGCGAAGGAGGCGTCGTCGCGGCCGGGACCGCCGACCAGGGCGCCGCCGGCGCAGCCGCCGCCGGCGGCCAGCAGGTCCCCGTCCTCGCCGCCGTAGAGGAAGGTCGGGCCGGGTAACCCGCCGACGAGGCCGTCGGCGCCGGCGCCGCCGTAGAGGCGGTCGGCGCCGGGACCGGCCTCGATCAGGTCGTCCTCCGGCCCCCCTTTCAGCAGGTCGTCGCCGAGGCCGCCGGCGAGGCGGACGTTGCCGACCTCGACCAGCGAGCCGAAGACGCGGACGCTGTCGTCGCCGGGGCCAAGGTCGACCATCAGCCAGCGCCCCGGCCCCGCGGCCGGGCAGCTGACCCGCTTCGACGCGCCTTCAGAGTGCGAGCAGCCGAAGCCCGCCGCCAGCGGCCGTTTGGCGCTGACGCCGAAGGTCTGGCTCGCCTCGTCGTAGGCGACCGCGAAGTGGTCCTCGCCGGCGCCGCCCACCACCTGCAGGCCGGCCCCGCCACCGACCGCCGGATCGAGCTCGACGTAGGCGCTGCCGAGCGGCGGCCGTTCGGCGCCGCAGGAGGTGGTCCGCCCCCTGGCGCCGCTGCAGCGGTCTTCGCCCTGGCCGCCGTCGATCGAGTCCAGGCCACCGCCGCCGAGCACCCGGTCGTCGCCGGGCCCGCCGAACAGGACGTTGGCGCGCCGCGTCCCGATCAACGTGTCGCGGAACGCCGAGCCTTCGAGGCTCTCGAAGCGCAGCAGCTTGTCGTGGCCGTCGCCAAGCGCCCGGTGGGCGGCCAGCGAGGCCCAGACGCCGCTCCCCCTGCCGCCGGCGACCTTGGTCGCGAAGGAGGCGATGTCGCCGCCGCCGGCGCCGCCCGACATCCGGTCCCAGCCGTAGTCGCCGTGGACGAGGTCGAAGGCGCCGGGGCCGCCGTTGACGATGTCGATCCCGAGGTCGCCGGCCACCTCGTCGTGGTCGCCGGCGCCGCCGAGCACCTTGTCGTCGCCGAGGTCGCCGATCACCCGGTCGCCGTCGCCGGCGCCGCCGTCGACCTCGTCGTTGCCGCGGCCGCCGTGGACCGTGTCGGCGCCGGGGCCACCACAGATCAGGTCGTTGCCGAGGCTGCCGTAGATCTCGTCGTCACCGCCGCCGCCCCAGATCACGTCGCGCTCCGGGGTCCCGTGCAGCACGTCGGGTCCTTCGCTGCCGACGATCTCCGCCTGCCGGCCGTGGCAGCGCGGCACCTCGACCGGCTCGCTCTGCGGCGCTGCGGCCAGCGCGCTGCTCATCAACACCAGCGCGAGCAGCGCGCCCGCCGTCAAGACGACTCTCATCTAGGCCGAGCGGATCAGCTTCTTGTTGACGAACTCGTCGGCGCCGTAGCGGCCGAGCTCGCGGCCGAAGCCCGAGCGCTTGAAGCCGCCGAAGGGCAGCTCCGGCGCGTCGGCGCCGACCAGGTTGACGTAGACCATCCCGGCTTCGATCTGGTTGGCGACCCGCTCGGCCTGCTCCTTGTCGTTCGTCATCAGGTAGGAGCCGAGCCCGAAGGGGGTCTGGTTGGCGAGCGCCACCGCCTCCTCCTCGGAGCCGACCTTGTAGACCTGCGCCACCGGGCCGAAGAACTCTTCCTGGGAGGCCTCGTCGCCCGGCTTGATCCCGGTGAGGATCGTCGGTTCGAAGAAGTTGCCGTCGCGCTTGCCGCCGACGACGACCTCGGCGCCGTTCTCGATCGCCCGCTTGACCTGGTCCTCGAGCCGGTCGGCCGCGGTCCGCGAGGAGAGCGGGCCGATCGCGGTCTCCTCCGAGGTCGGGTCGCCCGGCTTCGCCCCTTCGAGCTGCTCCTTGAACTTCTCCAAGAAGTCGTCGTAGAGCTCCTCGGCGACGATGAAGCGCTTGGCCGCGTTGCAGGACTGGCCGGTGTTGTCGAGTCGCGCTTCGGCGGCCGCCTGGGCGGCGGCGCCGACGTCCTCGGCGCCGAGCAGGATGAACGGGTCCGAGCCGCCGAGCTCGAGCACGACCTTCTTCAGATTGGCGCCGGCGATCGCCGCCACCGCGGCGCCCGCTCGCTCCGAGCCGGTGACCGAAACCCCGTGCACGCGCGGGTCGGCGATCACCCACTCGATCTGCTCGTGCGTCGCGTAGACGTTCTCGTAGGCGCCCTCGGGGACCCCGGCATCGTCGAAGATCTGCTGCATCGCCTCGGCCGATTCCGGGCACTGCAACGCGTGCTTGAGCAGGATCGTGTTGCCGATCACCAGGTTCGGCCCCGCGAAGCGAGCCACCTGGTAGTAGGGAAAGTTCCAGGGCATGATCCCGAGCACGACGCCGAAGGGGCTGCGGCGGACCACCGCGGTGCCCTCGCCTTCGGAGAGGGCGATCGGCTCGTCGGCCATCAGCTCCTCGGCGTTGTCGGCGTAGAATTCGTAGATCGCGCCGGCGAAGCCGACCTCTTCGACCGCCTGCTCGATCGGCTTGCCCATCTCGCGGACGATGATCTCGGCCAGCTGCTGCTGCCGCTCCTGGTGCAGTTCGCCGACCTTGCGGACCAGCGCCGCCCGCTCGGCCACGGTCGAGGTCTGAGCCCAGCCCTTCGAAGCCCTGTCGGCCCGGTCGATCGCGGCGCGCAGCTCGGCGTCTGAGATCTCCGGGTACTCCTTCACCGTCTCGCCCGTGGCCGGGTTGACTACCGCGTAGGTGCTCATTCAGCTCTCCTGTAGTTGTGGTTGCAGTCCGAGCGCCCGCTCGACCGGTACGTACTCCATACCCACTCCCTCGGCGACCGCGGGGTGGGTGACCTTGCCGGCGGCGACGTTGACGCCCATCCGCAGGCCCGGGTCGCGCTCGATCGCCCCGCCGACGCCGTGGTCGGCGAGCGCGATCGCGTAGGGAAGGGTGGCGTTGGTCAGGGCCCCGGTGGCGGTGATCGGCACCGCGCCCGGCATGTTGGTGACGCAGTAGTGGGTGATCCCGTCGACCTCGAAGGTCGGCTCGCGGTGGGTGGTCGGACGCGAGGTCTCGAAGCAGCCGCCCTGGTCGATCGCGACGTCGACCAGCACCGCGCCGGGCTTCATCAGCCGCAACTGCTCGCGGCGGATCACGTGCGGCGCCCGCGCCCCGTGCAGGAGCACGGCGCCGATCACCAGATCGGCCCGCGGCAGCATCTCTTCGATCGCCAGCGTCGTCGAGTAGACGGTCGAGCAGCGGCCGTTGAAGGTGACGTCGAGCTCGCGCAGGCGGTCGACCGAGCGATCGAAGACGAAGACGTCGGCCTCCATCCCGATCGCGATGAAGGCCGCGTTCATGCCGACCACGCCGCCGCCGATCACCAGCACGTTGGCCGCCGCCACCCCCGGCACGCCGCCGAGCAGGATGCCGCGGCCGCCGAGCGGCTTCTCGAGCATGAAGGCGCCGGCCTGGGTCGCGATCTTCCCCGCCACCTCGCTCATCGGCGCCAGCAGCGGCAGCCGCCCGCGCCCGTCCTCGACCGTCTCGTAGGCGATCGCCGTCGTCCCCGATTCGCACAACCCGCGGGTCTGCTCCGGGTCGGGCGCCAGGTGCAGGTAGGTGAAGAGCAGCTGACCGGGGCTGAGCATCGCGATCTCGGAGGCCTGCAGCTCCTTGACGTGGAGGATCATCTCGGCCTCGCCGAAGACCGCCGCCGCGTCGGCGACGATCGTCGCCCCCTGGCCCTCGTAGTCGCCGTCGGCCACGCCTGAGCCCTCGCCGGCGCCGGCCTGAACGAGGACCTCGTGGCCGCGTTCGCGCAATTCGCGCACCCCGGCCGGGGTGATCGCGACGCGGTACTCGTCGGCCTTGATCTCGGTGGGGACGCCGACCTTCATTGCGGGGCCACCAGCTCCCGCGCCCGCAGCGCCAGCCAGAACTCGATCCGGTCGTGGGCGCGCGAGAGGTCGCGGCCGGTCAGCTCCTCGACCTTGCGCATCCGATAGCGCAGCGTGTGGCGGTGGCAGTAGACCTCGCGCGCGGCCCGCTCCCACTGACCGTTCTGCTCGATGAACGCCTCCAGCGAGCGCAGCAGCTCGCCGCCGTAGTCCTCGTCGCCGCGCTCGATCGGGCCCAGGACGCTGTCGCAGTAGAGGCCCAGCGCCTCCTCGTCCTGAATCGAGAGCAGCAGGGTGAAGGCGCCGAGGTCGCGCCAGGAGGCGACCTCCGGGGCCGAGCCGTTCTCGAAGGCGGTCGCCTCGAGGGCGCAGCGCGCTTCGTGGAAGGCGTGCCGCAGCCCCTCGGGGCCGGCGGTGCGGCTGGCCGCGGCGCGCACCTCGCCGCGCTCGCCGGCGAGCGCCCGGCGCGCCGCGGTCGCGACCTCGAGCGGATCCGACTCGCCGGCCTCGACCACCGCGCAGAGCAGCTCGCGGCTGCCGGCCGCATACGGGGCGACGACCGCCGAGCAGTCCTCGGCGGCGAGCGCCCGTTCGAGCGCCGCGGTCGCGGCCGCCGGCGCCTCGAGCGCGAAGACCAGCACCGCCGCCTCCTCGCCGATCCCGAACGGCTCCAGCCGCCGCCGCAGCTCGCCGCCGTCCATGCCGCCGCCGAGCGCCGCGGCGACGACGTCGCCCGCCAGCCGCCGCTCGGTCTCGCGGGCGACCCGGCGGCGCATCAGCTCCAGCGCCACCACCGCCACCGCCTGCTGCAGGATCAGCCGCTCGAAGTCGCCGAGGCCGCCCGAGTCGCGGACGATCACCACCCAGGCCTGCGGCGCGCCGCCGCCGGGCGAGACCACCGGGTGGGCGAGCGCCCGCCCGGCGACCGAGGGGTGCGAGGGCACGAAGGGGTGGCCGTCGCCAGCGTGGCCGAGCGCCTCGCGGCGGATCCCGGCGATCGCCTCGCTCGAGAGCTGGCGGCGGAAGCCGCGGCCGGCAAGGCGCTCGCCGCGGCCGTCGAGGATCGCCACCGTGCCGCCGACCGCGGAGGCGATCGTCGCCGCGATCTCCTCCAGGCCGCGCTCCTCGAGCACCAGCCGCTCGAGCCGCCGCTGCACCGCGATCCCCCGCTGCAGCACCTCGTACTGCTCGTTGACGAGCCGCGCGAAGGCTTTCTCGGTGATCGCGATGAACGGCGTCGAGTAGGGAACCTCGAAGAGCGGGAAGTCGCGCTTCTCCGCCTCCTGGACCAGCGCTTTCGGCAGTTCGGCATGGCTGAAGCCGGTGCCGAAGCCGAGCCCGGCGAGGTTGCAGTCGGCGAGGATGCGGACGAAGGAGCGCTGCTTGGCGGCGGTGTCGAGCGGGATCCCGGTGGTCAGCATCAGCTCGCCGCCGGAGAGCCACGGGGTCGGGTCCTGCAGCTCGGAGATGTGGACCCAGCGGACCGGCGCGGCGGCGCCGGCCGCCCCGGCCGCGAGGTCGAGGTCGAGCTCGTCGAGCAGGCTCTGGACGGTGAGCACGATCCTCCTAGGCGAGCATCCGCTCCGAGGCCTCGCCGAGGACGCTCCTCAGCACCTCGTGGATCTCTTCGAACTGCGGCGTGTCGGCGATCAGCGGCGGCGCCAGCTGGATTACCGGGTCGCCGCGGTCGTCGGCGCGGCAGATCAGGCCGTTGCGGTAGAGCTCGCCGGAGAGGAAGCCGCGCAGCAGGCGCTCGGACTCCTCGTCGTCGAAGGTCTCTTTCGTCTCCTTGTCCTTGACCAGCTCGATCGCCTGGAAGAAGCCGGCGCCGCGCACGTCGCCGACGATCGGCAGGTCGCGCAGGCTCTCCAGCATCTGGCGGAACTCGCCCTCCCTGGCCAGCACCTGGCCGCAGAGGTCCTCGCGCTCGTAGACGTCGAGGTTGGCCATCGCGATCGCCGCCGCCAGCGGGTGGCCGGCGAAGGTGAAGCCGTGGGCAAAGGACTCGGTGCCCTGCATGAACGGCTCGGCGACCGTGTCGGAGGCGATCACCGCGCCCATCGGCGCGTAGGCGGAGGTCATCGCCTTGGCGGTGGTGATGATGTCCGGCTCGTAGTTGAAGCGCTCGCAGCCGAAGTAGTGGCCGAGCCGACCCCAGGCGCAGATCACCTCGTCGGAGATCAGCAGGACGTCGTACTGATCGCAGATCTCCCGCACCCGGTGGAAGTAGCCGTCGGGCGGGACGAAGCAGCCGCCGGCGTTCTGGACCGGCTCGAGGATCACCGCGGCGACCGTCTCGGGACCCTCGAAGACGATCCGCTCCTCGATCGCGTCGGCCGCCCAGAGCGGGTCGCGATCCTCGGGCCAGCGGTAGATGTTGGTGTTCGGCACGTGGCAGGCGCCGGCGACCAGCGGTTCGAACTGGTTTCGCAGCTCGGTGATCCCGGTCGCCGAGAGCGCCCCCAGCGAGGTGCCGTGGTAGGCGACCTCGCGGGCGATGAATTTGTGCTTCTGGCCTTTGCCGTGAAGGCGGTGGTAGTTGCGGGCCAGCTTCAGCGCCGACTCGACCGCCTCCGAGCCGCCGTCGGTGAAGAAGACGCGGTTCAGCTCGCCGGGGGCGAGCGCGGCGATCCGCGCCGCCAGTTCGATCGCCCGCGGGTGGGCATAGCTCCAGAGCGTGTAGAAGTCGAGCTCTTCGACCTGGCGCGCCGCCGCCTCGCCGTACTCGCTGCGGCCGTGGCCGGCGTTGACGCAGAAGAGCGCCGAGAGCCCGTCGAGGTAGCGGTTGCCGGCCTCGTCGAAGACATAGCAGCCCTCGGCCCGCGCAATCACCGGGATCGGGTGCTCGGCGTCATAGCCGCCCATCCGCGAGAAGTGCATCCAGAGATGGCGTTTGGCCAGCTCCTGGAGTTCGGTTCCCGACGGCGCTTGCGAGACGGTGGACATTGAGTGCTCCTTTTCCTGGCCTATCGCTCTACGACGATCTGGACAAAGCTAAAACCAGGCGCAGCAGGAAAGCAAGTGGTCATGAGGTAGAGGCCTCTGAAAGCATTTATACACAGCGTACAAGCTGTGCCTGTGCTTTTGGGACATTTGCCACTTGCAACCCGCTCCAGTGGGGCTTACCGTCGCTGAGAGGGAAAGAGGCCAGGCGAAGTCGGCCAGAGGAAGGAGACCGAGTTGGAGAGCGCCGGGGGTTCGCCGAGCAACGAGGCGAATGGCGGGGAGAGCCGGGACGGTGCGGAGGCGAGCGTCGAGCTGATCGGGGTGAGCAAGCGCTTCGGCGAGTTCACCGCGGTCGACGACCTCGACCTGACCCTCGGCAAGGGCGAATTCTTCACCCTGCTGGGGCCGAGCGGCTGCGGCAAGACGACGACGCTGCGGATGATCGCCGGCTTCGAGCAGCCGAGCGAGGGGCACATCCGGATCGAGGGCGAGGAGGTCGCCGGGACGCCACCGCACAAGCGGCCGACCAACACCGTCTTTCAGAGCTACGCCCTCTTCCCGCACCTGAGCGTCGAGAAGAACGTCGCCTTCGGGCTGAAGCGCAAGGGCGTCGGCAAGGACGAGATCGCCGAACGGGTCGCCGCCGAGCTGCAGCGAGTCGGCCTGGCGAGCGAGGCGAACCGGCGGCCCTCGCAGCTCTCGGGCGGGATGCAGCAGCGGGTGGCGCTGGCGCGGGCGCTGGTCAACCTGCCGAAGGTGCTGCTGCTCGACGAGCCCCTGGGCGCACTTGACCTGAAACTGCGCAAGGGGCTGCAGATCGAGCTGAAGCAGATCCAGCGCGAGGTCGGGATCACCTTCGTCTACGTCACCCACGACCAGGAGGAGGCGCTGACGATGTCGGATCGGATCGCGGTGATGAACCGCGGCCGGGTCGAGCAGGTCTCGGACCCCGAGGAGGTCTACGAGCGGCCGACGACGAGCTTCGTCGCCGGCTTCATCGGCGTCTCCAACCTGATGCCGGCGACCGTCTCGGCGTCCGGCAGGGTGCAGCTCGACGACGGTCCCGAGGTGCCGGCCGAGACCGGCTCGCTCGAGCCCGGCGAGGGCTGCGCGGCGGTGGTGCGACCGGAGAAGCTGCGGATCGACCTGGCCGGCGACGGCGGGCGCGCGGATGGCTCGCCCTCGGTCGAGGGCGTGGTCGAGAGCTCGGTCTACCTCGGCACCTCGACCCAGATCGTCGTCGGCGTCGGCGAGGGAGTGCGGATGACGGTCCTCGTGCCCAACGCCGACGAGGCGAAACGGCAGCGGCTGCCCGGCGGCGGCGCCCGGGTGGTGCTGAGCTGGGAGCCCGAGCACATGCACGTCGTGATCGACGAGGCGAAGGAGACGACGATCGAGGGCGCGGAGCCGGAGGAAGCAGCCGAGGCGGAGGTGGAGGCATGAGCTCGAAGCGAACCGTCCGCCTAACCCTGGCGCTGCTCGCGCTGGCGGCATGCATCGCCCTCAGCGCCTGTGGCAGCGGCATCGAACAGCCGCCCGCGACGGCGGCCGAAGGCGGCGTCAACGGCAACCGGGTGAAGATCGAAGGCAGACCCTCGGGCGAGCTGACGATCTCCAACTGGCCGCTCTACATCGACAAACAGACGGTGCCGGACTTCGAAAGGGAAACGGGCGTCTCGGTCAAGTACGTCGAAGACGTCAACGCCAACGAAGAGTTCTTCGCCAAGATGCAGCCGCTGCTGGCCAACGGCGAATCGGGAGGCCGCAGCCTGTTCGTCGTCACCGACTGGATGGCGAACAAAATGAACGAACTCGGGTACCTGCAGGAATTCGAACCGGCGGCGATCCCGAACTTCGAGAAAAACCTCGCCGACAACCTGCGGGGCGCCTCCTATGACCCCGGCCGCGACTTCGCCGCGCCGTGGCAGTCGGGGATGACCGGGGTGATCGTCAACAAGGACCTGGCGCCGGAGATCAAATCGGTCTGCGACCTCTTCGACCCCAAGTACAAGGGCAAGGTCGACATGCTGAACGAACTTCGCGACACGGTTCCGCTGGTGATGAAGTGCGAAGGGGTCGACGTCGAAAAGGCGACCGAAGCCGACTGGATGAAGGCGATCGACAAAATCAAGGGCGCGGCCGAATCGGGGCAGATCCGGCGCTTCACCGGCAACGACTACTCGGCCGACCTGACCAACGGCAACGTGGTCGCGGCGATCGGCTGGTCGGGCGACGCGGTGCAGCTGCAGGCCGACAACCCGAACATCGAATGGCGGATGCCCGAAGAGGGCTGCATCCTCTGGTCCGACAACATGGTGATCCCGGTCGGGGCGCCGAACCCGACCGCCGCCGAGGCGTTCATCAACTACGTCTACGACCCCGTCAACCAGGCGCAGATCGAGGCCTACGTCAACTACGTCAGCCCGGTCGAAGGGACCAAAGAGGTACTGCTCAAGGAAGAACCGGAAGTCGCCAAGAACAAGCTGATCTTCCCGCCGGCCTCGTTCACCAAGAACTGCTCGATCCAGCCCTCGCCGACCGGCGCGGAAGAACGGAACATCAACCGGGCCTTCAACGCGGTGCTGAACGGCTAGCCGATGGCCGCCCTGAAACGACGGGTGATCCCCTACGCCCTGCTGCTGCCGGGGACCGCCTGGCTGGTGGTCTTCTTCCTCATCCCCCTTTACTTCATGGGGAGGCTGTCGCTCAACGTCAACCTCGGCACCTACTACCCGTTCGACTGGCACTGGCAGAACTACTCCGATGCGCTCAGCCTCTACGACACCCAGTTCCTGCGCAGCTTCCAGTACTCGCTGCTGGCGACGCTGATCTGCCTCCTGCTCGCCTACCCGCTGGCGTACACGATCGCCTTCAAGGCGGGGAGATGGCGCTACGCGATGCTGCTGGCGGTGGTGGCGCCGTTCTTCACCACCTACCTGATCCGCACCCTGGCCTGGGTGACGATCCTCTCCGACGAAAGCCCGGTGGTGGACGTCCTGCACTTCCTCCAACTCGCCCCGGACCATCGCGTCCTCGCCACCGGTCCGGCGGTGATCTCGGGCCTGGTCTACAACTACCTGCCCTTCATGGTGCTGCCGATCTACGCCAGCCTGGAGCGGCTGGACACGCGGCTGGTCGAGGCGGCTAAGGACCTCTACTCGAACGCCACCACCGCCTTCTTCAAAGTAACGCTGCCGCTCTCGGCGCCGGGGGTCGTGGCGGGAACCCTCCTCACCTTCATCCCCGCCACCGGCGACTACGTCAACGCGGCGTTCCTCGGCGGCACCGACAACCAGATGATCGGCAACGTGGTCCAGTCGCTGTACCTCAAACAGAGCGATTATCCGGCGGCGGCGGCGCTCTCCTTCGTGCTGATGGCGATCATCCTCGTGATCGTCCTGATCTACATTCGCTTCGCCGGCTCGGAGGCGCTGATGGGCGAGGAGGCGGCGGCCAGATGACGGCCGCGGAATCCTCGCCGGCGCGCGCCTGGAAATGGCTGCGCGAGCACGCCGTCAACATCGTCGGGATCCTCGTCGTCGTCTATCTGCTGGTCCCGATCGCGGTCATCTTCGCCTTCTCCTTCAACGATCCGGCGGGCCGCTTCAACTTCACCTGGGTCGGCTTCACCCTGCAGCACTGGGAAAACGTGTTCGGCATCCCGGAATTGAACGAAGCCCTCTGGACCTCGATCAAGCTGGCGCTGCTGGCGACGCTGGTCTCGACCGTGATCGGCACGATGATGGCGATCGCCCTGGTCCGCCACCAGTTCCTCGGCCGGCGGGGGGCGAACTTCCTGATCGTGATCCCGATGGCCACCCCCGAGGTGGTGATGGGCGCCTCGCTCCTCTCCTTCTTCCTCATCCTCGGCACCTCGCTCGGCTTCACCACCCTGCTGATCGCCCACGTGATGTTCTGCATCAGCTTCGTCGTCGTCGTCGTGCGCTCAAGGCTGATCGGCTTCGACCGGCGGCTGGAGGAGGCGGCGCGCGATCTCGGCGCCAACTCGTTCGAGACGTTCCGGCTGGTGACCCTGCCGCTGATCATGCCCGGCATCTTCGCCGGCGCGATGCTCGCCTTCGCCCTCTCGATCGACGACTTCGTGATCTCCAACTTCAACTCGGGGACGACGGTGACCTTCCCGCTCTACATCTTCGGCGCCTTCCAGCGCGGCGTCCCGGTCGAGGTCAACTGCATCGCGATGATCCTCTTCGGGATCACGGTGGGGGCGATGGTCTTCACCACCTGGCAGCAGCGGCGGGGCGAAAGGATGGCGGCGGTGCGGCCGGACCAGGAGGAGGCGCCGATTCCCGCGGTCCCCGCGCAGGCGGCGACCTGAGAGGCCTAGCCGGTCTCGCCCTCCCCGGTTTCGTCGTCGTCTTCGTCTTCTTCTTCTGCTTCTTCTTCGATTACCTTCGTGATCGTCGCGTCGATCTCGCTCTTGAACGCCTCGGCGCCGGTGAGGCGCTGAGTGCCGATCTCCCTCAGCGTCCCGGTCACCACGGCGGGGACCTTGTCTTCCGGGACGGCGGCTTTCGTCACCCTCTTCACCACCTCTTCGACCTCGGCTTCGGTGAACGTCACCTCACCGAAAGGGGTCTTTATGCTCGCCACGGTCCTGGGTGGGAGCGCACCCACGGCGAAGACGCTCAGACCGACGCCCAGTAGCGCGATCGCGATCGCCTCGGAATGAAGTTCGTGCCACCCCTCCTGATGCTGGGTTATCACCGTGACCTTGGCGCCGGCTTCGTGGGTCAAGACCCTTTCTCTCACCATCTCGTCGTCGGGGAGCAACACCGGCAGGATCCAAACCAACACCCCGAGGGCCATCAGCACCAGGCCTCCGACAACCGCCGAGATTCGACCAAGGGGTTTGAGCACCATGGCTGTTGCCGGGTTGCCGCTCCGGATCCTAGATCTGGACTATCAGTCCGCGCATCGTGTGCGCGATCGCTTCGCGCCGCCGGGTGCGAGCGCGATGGGTCCGTCCTCGTCCTCGAGCCACGGCTTCCGCAAAGGGACCGGAGGACGACGTGAGTATGCCGTTGTAGAGGCGGTCGGTCAGGTCATCGAGCTGCTCGGCAGGTGACGTGTTCCCCTCCTTGCGAAGCGCGTCACGCCAGCTCCGTTCTCCTTTTTCGCTCTGTGGCGGAGGGCAGCCGGCGAACTTGCAGCAGTCATGCATGGCAAGCAGCTCCAGGCCCTTTTGCCCTTTCCCGAAGGGCTTGATCCGATGAAGCGCAATCAGGAAGTCAGCGATGGGGGGGACGATCAGGTCGAGCTCGCCGCTCGGATCGAACGGTGCGTCGAGGTGGCTCCCGAACCGAGTGCAGGCTCCGTCGAGAGCATTGGCGGCGCTCGGGGTTCGAACTCGCGCAGCAGCCGAGTCTCCCGGCCATCGGGTTCGTTGCCGTTCTTCCATCTTGTCCCGCGCTGGCCGCACCAACCCGTTCGAGACGGCGGCGGGATCCCAGAGCCGTTCGAACAGCATCCGCAGGCCGCGGTGCGTGGCGTCGTATTCGGGATTGTCAGGTTTCGGTATCACAACGTTCTGATTTGAGACGCAGCCGCGCGGAATCCTATAGGTCACTCCGAGCGATCGGGATCCAGAGCCAACTCCGCGACCGATGCTCCCTCTATAAGCGAGGGAGCTTGCGATCAGATACGGATAACGGAGCGAACGAGCGCAGGGTGCGATTCCACGGACAGGAGATCGCCGTTTCGCCGGAGCTCCGCTACCTGGCGGCCGACGAGGCGGCGGCAAACTTCCTCGGGCGACGGCCACACGGCCGGGTCGTGCCGACCGAGGATCGCTGGATGCAGATCCTGGGACTGACCCTTGACCTCTTTGACGACGCGGGCCGGGGAACGGATGCCTACGAGTGGCTCGTCACCCCCCACGAGGAGATCGGCGATCGGCCGCCGTTGGTCCTGCTTCAGCAGGACCGGTCGCAGGAGCTGCTGCGACTCACCCGACGCCATCTCGGCCAGATCGATCGCAGAGCGGCCGCCTAGCGGCCGATGTGGAATCCGATCAGTTCGGGGACGCGAGCGATGGCTGAGGAGAGTTTGCTTGGCTCGCGGCCGGCCATCTCGGCCTCCTCCTTGGCGAGGATGCCGCGGCGGATCGCCTCGCCGCCGATCCAGTGGAAGGGCTCGGGCGGGATGCGGGGTGAGGCATCGTCGACGAAGGCGAGGCGGCTGGCGTCGTCGCGGCGGTCGAGGGCGAGCGAGGCGAGGGTACGGCCGACCATGTTGCTGGGGCCGACGCCGTTGCCGGTGTAGCCGGCAACGGCGAAGGCGCGGTCGCCGGGCAGGCTGGTGACGATCGGCAGGTGGGTCGGCGAGGCGTCGATCGGGCCGCCCCAGGCGTGGGTCAAGCGGCGGCCGCGGAGGCCGGGGAAGTAGTCGTAGAGGTGGGCGGCGGTTGCCGCGATCACCGCCGGGTCGACCTCGGCGCGGCCGCCGGTACGCGCCCCGAAGCCGATCCGGCCGCCGCCCCAGCCGAAGGCGATGCGACCGTCCGGGGTGGTGCGGAAATAGTTGACCAGGGCGCGGCAGTCGGTGATCGCCTCGCCTCCGGTCCAGCCGATCTCCTCGAGCAGCTCGGGGACCGGCTCGGTGAGGACGATGTGGGAGGAGGCGACGGTGAGCCGGCCGCGCAGCGGGCCGCGCCGCCCCTTGGCGGCGGCCCCGATCGCCAGCACCGCGCGCTCGGCCCGGATCGCGCCTTCCGGCGTCCGCGCCACCACGCCTCCGGCGCCCTCCTCGAAGCGGCGCACCACCGAGGACTCGAAGATCTCGACCCCCTCCTCGCGCAGCCGCCGCCGGATCCCGAGCGCCAGCCGCGCCGGCTGCACGGTCGCCGAGTCGGGACAGACGGCGCCGGCGCCGAAGGCCGGCGACTTGCAACGCTCCTGCACCTCCGCCGGGCTGAGCGGGACGATCGCCTCCGGCACGCCGAGCTCGCGGCAGGCGGCGAGCGCCGGCTCCCACTCGCCGTCCTGGGCGGGCGCGGTCGCGGTCTCGACGTAGCCGGCCGGACGCCACCAGGCATCGACTCCCTGCTCGGCGCAGAAGGCGCCGATCCGCTCCACCGCCTCGGCGGCGGCGCGGCCGGTCGCCAGCGCCGCGGCATCGCCCCAGCGCTCGCGCATCGAGGGCAACGAGTACCAGAGCGCGTTGCAGAAGCCGCCGCTGCGGCCGCTCGGGCCGCGCCCGCAGACCGCTTCGGACTCGAGCACGACGACCCGCGCCTCGGGCTCGAGCTGGCGCAGGTACCAGGCGGTCCAGAGCCCGGTGTAACCGCCGCCGACGACGACCACGTCGGCGCTGCGCTCACCCTGCAGCGGCGGCGCCGGCTCGACCGCGCCGGCCTCCTCGATCCAGTAGCCGAGTCGAGTGTGGTGCATGCGCCGTGCAGGCTACGCTCAATCGATGCCAGATCCGAAGCAGACGACCACTCCCTACGTCGACGCTCTGCTCGCCTACTCGGAGCTCGACCCCGGCCGCTTCCAGGTCCCCGGCCACAAGGGCGGCCTCGGCGCCGACCCGGCGATGCGCGAGCTGGTCGGCGACGTCGGCCTGCGCAACGACATCCCCTCGGTCACCGAGGGCGTCGACATCGGCCCCGAACCGACCCCCTTCCAGCAGGCGCAGCTGCTCGCCGCCGAGGCCTGGGGAGCGCGCCGCTCCTGGTTCCTGGTCAACGGCGCCTCGCAGGGCAACCACGCGACGATGATGGCCCTCGCCCACATGGGAGGCGAGGTCGTGGTCCAGCGCAACGTCCACTCCTCGGTGATCGACGGCCTGGTGCTGAGCGGGATGCGGCCGACCTTCGTCGCGCCGGAGATCGACCCCGAGCTGGGGATCGCCCACGGGCTGACCCCGGCCTCGCTGGAGGCGGCGCTGGCGGCGACCCCGGCCGCCGTCGCGGCGCTGGTCGTCTCCCCCACCTACTTCGGCGCCTGCGCCGACGTCGCGGCGCTGGCCGAGGTCGCGCACCAGCGCGGCGTGCCGCTGGTCGTCGACGAGGCCTGGGGCGCCCACCTGCACTTCCACCCCGACCTGCCGCAGGACGCGCTCTCGGCGGGCGCCGACCTGGTCACCTCCTCGACCCACAAGATCGTCGGCGCCCTGACCCAGGCGGCGATGCTCCACCTCGGCCACGGCGGCCGCATCGACGACGCCGTCGTCGACCGCTGCGTCAGCCTGGTCGAAACGACCAGCCCCAGCGGCCTGCTCTCCGGCTCGCTCGACGCCGCCCGGCGGATGGCGGCGATCCGCGGCGAGCAGCTGCTCGGCGAGACGCTGGCGGCGATCCGCGAGACGCGCGAGGAGATCGGGGCGATCGAGGGAATCGAGGTGCTCGACGAGCGGATGGTCGGCCTGCCGGGGATCGCCGGCTGGGACCCGCTGCGGCTGGCGATCGACGTGCGCGGCACCGGCTCCGACGGCTACCGGCTGGCGAAGGCGGCCTTCTACGACGCCGGCCTCGACCTCGAGCTCTACACCACCAACGTCGTCGTCGCGATCTTCGGCATGGGCGAGCCGGCGCGCGAGGCGGGTGAGCGGCTGGTCGCCGGCCTGCGCGAGGCGGTCGCCCACCTGGAGACGCGGATGGGCGCGCCCGACGAGAAGCTGATGCCGCCGCCGCCCTGGGGCGAGCTGGTGCTGACCCCGCGCGAGGCCTACCTCGGCCCGCAGGAGGTCGTCGCCTTCGACACCGCCGCCGGGCGGATCGCCGCCGAGGGGCTCGCCGCCTACCCGCCGGGCATCCCCAACGTGCTGCCCGGCGAGCGGCTGACCGCCGAGACGCTCGACTACATCCGCGAGAGCGTCGCCCACGGCGGCTACGTGCGCGGCGGCTCCGACCGGGCGCTGCGGACCCTGAGGGTCACGCGCGACTGAACCGTTAGGGTCCCGGTCGATGGCCTCCTACGACGCGATCCGGGACCTGCCGCTGACGGTCGAGGGCTGCGAGTTCGAGGGGCTCGAGATCAGCTTCGGCGAATTCGAACGGCTGACCACCGTCGTCAAGCTGCGCGGCGGCGGCGAGGAGGGCGTCGGCGAAGACGTCATCTACGACGCCGTCGACCACATCGGCCAGCAGAGCCACGGGCCGCCCGAGGGTCTCGCCTTCTCCGGCAGCTTCGACGAGTTCTCGCAGCGGCTCGACCAGATCGACCTCTTTCCGGCGGGCCCGCCGGAGCGCGGCGACGTCTCGGCCGACTACCGCCGCTGGGCCTACGAGTCGGCGGCGCTCGATCTGGCGCTGCGCCAGGCGGGGACCAACCTCGCGGCGGCGCTCGGCCGCGAGCCGCGGCCGCTCAACTTCGTCAACTCGATGCGGCTGGCCGGCTTCGACCCGAACGAGAAGTCCTCGGTCGAGCCGCTGCTGAAGAGGCTCGAGGTCTACCCGACGCTGCGCTTCAAGCTCGACCCCGTCAACGACTGGGACGACGAGCTGATCGCGGCGCTGGTCGCCACCGGCGCGGTCGACTCGCTCGATCTCAAGGGCTTCTACAAAGGCACCCCGGTCGACGTCGTCACCGACCCCGAGCTCTACGCCGCGCTGATCGAGGCCTTCCCCGATGCCTGGCTCGAGGACCCCGACGTGACCGAGGAGACGAAACCGCTGCTCGACCCGGTGTCCGAGCGCGTCACCTGGGACGCGCCGATCCACTCGATCGCCGACATCGAGGCGATGCCCTGGTCGCCGCCGCGCACGGTAAACGTCAAGCCCTCGCGATTCGGGCCGATCTCCAACCTCTTCGCCGCCTACGACTACTGCGAGGAGCGCGGGATCGGCGCCTACGGAGGCGGCCAGAGCGAGCTCGGGCCGGGCCGCGGCCAGATCCAGTACCTCGCCGCGATCTTCCACCCCGACACCCCGAACGACGTCGCCCCCTCCGGCTACAACGACCCCGAGCAGGCGACGAAACCGGGGCTGCCGTCGAGCCCGCTCGAGCCGGCGCTCGAGCCGCTCGGCTTCCGCTGGGTCGGCTGAAGCCGCGCTTTCGGCTACGTTGGACGCCCGACCACGCCGCTCGCGACCAAAGGAGCCCTTTCGATGGCCGAGAAGTCCTTCGCCGACGCCCTCAACGAGCAGATCTCGAACGAGTTCGCCGCCCACCAGCAGTACATCGGCGCCGCCGTCTACTACGACACCGAGACCCTGCCCCGCCTCGCCTCCTTCTTCTACCGGCAGGCGCTGGAGGAGCGCGAGCACGCGATGATGATGATCCAGTACCTGCTCGACGTCGGCGAGGAAGTCCGGATCCCCGACATCAAGTCGCAGCAGACCAGCTACGCCGACGGCAGCGCTCCGGTGCAGATGGCGCTCGAACAGGAGAAACGGGTCAGCGAGGAGATCTTCGCCCTCTTCGAGCTCGCCCGCGAGGTCAAGGACTACCGCGCCGAGCAGTTCCTCTCCTGGTTCCTCAAGGAGCAGGTCGAGGAGGTGGCGCTGATGAGCGACCTCCTCAACGTCGTCGAGCGCTCGCGCGAGAACCTGCTGCTGGCGGAGGACTACATCGCCCGCGAGGATCTTGGTGCCGAGGGCGAGGATCCGACGGCGCCGCCGATGGCGGGTGGGGGTCACTGACACACGCGGGCTAGGGACCAGGGTTGGCGGCGCTGGGCGAGCGTCGGCAGGACCCCCTCGCTCGGCCTGTCGGGGTGGATCGAATTCTGCGTTCGCCCGCAGGAGCGCCGACCCTCAGCCGCAAAACGCTCGGGGGTCCTGCCGACGCTCGCCCGCGAGAAAGGTCTGGGTCCCAGGGTCAGTCCGCCCCATCTCTCTTTGAGCTTGCGAGGGACGGAGTCTGGCCGGGGAGATCCGATGAGTTGGCGGCGAGCGAGGGCGAGCGAGCCGGAGTGAAAGTGAGCGGGCGGAGCGAGCGGGAGCGGGCGGACCTCGTTGCGCTTGTCCCCACCGGTTGCGGTTGTCCCCGCTATGCGGGGACAAAGGCATCGCGTGGGGAGAAGTGCAACGCGTGGGGAGAAGCGCAACCAGGACGCCCCCGTCGGGACGCCCCGTCCCTTGTCAGCTTTCAGGAAAAGGGGTGTGGCCGTCGCGTCCTGCGGAGGGGGGTCGGGGGACCCTCCCCAGGAACTCCTGCGAAGCAGCCTGGGGAGGGTCCC
>JBFWMZ010000029.1:0-41254 GCA_050251335.1 Solirubrobacterales bacterium | reverse complement strand
GACGGCCCACTCCGGGATGACCCGCCCAGCCCTTCGCATCCCGCCCCGTCTGCCCTGACGCCCGAACCTTCGACGTTCTCATCGCAACCTCCTCGATCAGGTGTTGCGAGGACCAGTTGAATCCACCCGGTGCAGCGCTGCCAGGGGCAGCCGAGCACCTTGGCGACGGCCGCCTTCAGGCCGAGGTGGTCGTCGGAGACGCAGAGCCTCACCCCTTCCAGGCCACGAGCCCGCAGCTCGCGCAGGAAGGCGGCCCAGCCCGCCTCGGTCTCAGACTCGGCGATCTCGATCCCGATCACCTCGCGGCGCCCGGACTCATGCACCGCGAAGGCGACCATCAGCGCCTTGGAGTGGACGTGGCCCCGGTCCCTCACCTTCAGGTGCTTGGCGTCGAGCCACAGGTAGGGATGCTCACCCTCCAGCGGCCTGGTGCGGAAGGCCTCGACCTGGCCGTCGAGCTCGCCGCAGATCCGCGAGACCTGGTCCTTCGACATGTGGATGCCCAGCTCCGAGACCAGGTGGTCGACCTTGCGGGTCGAGACCCCGTTGACGTAGGCCTCCATGACCACGCCGAGCAGTGCTTTCTCGCTTCTTTTGCGCGGCTCCAGAAAGCTCGGGAAGTAGCTCTCTCCCGAGCGTTTGCGCGGCACCGCCAGCTCGATCTCACCGACCCTGGTCGCCCACGGCCTCTGCCGGTAGCCGTTGCGGTGGGTCGCCCTCGCCTCGGTGATCTCGCCTCTGCCGGCGCCGATCTCGGCGGAGATCTCCGCCTCCATCAGCTGGGCGGCGACCGCCGCCACCGCCTCCCGCAGGAAGTCGGAGTGCTCGGTGATCAGGGTCTTGGCTACGACCTCGGGGGTCGTCATGCTTCGGCTCTCGGCCATCGTGGTGCTCCTTCGTCATTGAGGTTGGTCCTTCAACGACGAGTCTGCGGCCCGCGGTGGCCGGAACTTCGCTCGGGCCTACGCGGCAGTTACACCACTTCTAGCGACGTGACCCACTCGGATTCACCGAGTGGCCGAAAGCCATGTAAATCCCCGCATATTGCGGGCAATCTGCGGCCCAAGGAGGCCCGCTCATTGTCCGGAATCCGGCTGGGAAAGGTCCTGCTAATTGCGATATCGGGGCGGACTTGCGTCGGCGAGCGGTCGTGAATGGTAAGGAAGGGGTCACGAGTTCGAGTCTCGTTCCGGGCTTAGGGAGTGCCTGCAAATCGGGGCCTTTTGGGGCTGATTTGCGTTTCGGGGATGTGTTGCGATTGCGGAATACTGCCACTAGTGGCGAAATCGGCGCCGATCGCCGCTGATTGGTCGCGGTCGGTGCTCCCTGCAACAATGTCCCGGCGATGAATCGTCGCTCCTCGACCACACAACCGGCGAAGCCATCAAACGAGCCGAAGCTCAAATCTGGCCTGCCAGGAACTCCCGGGGAGCAGCGACGCGACCTCAGCGCCGCGATGAAGAAGCACGCCGAGACCCTGCGCCGACTGGCCCAGTAGCCCCGGGCAGCCAGCGGTGCGTGAGGTCTACTACCTCGAGCTCGGCGACTACTGCCTCATCGCCGCCGAAGTTCTCGGGACGACTCCGGAGCAGATCGCGCGCCTCCCGCGCATCGATCTCGCTGACTCCGCCCTCGCCGTGCCCAGGTCCGGCTTCGGCGACCACGACGCCTACCCGACGCTGATCGAGAAGGCCGCAGCCCTCATCGAACACCTCGCGCGAAATCACCCGCTCCCCGACGGCAACAAGCGCTCCGCCTTCCTTGCCATCGAGCGCTTCCTCGCAGTCAACGGTCGGCCGATCCAAGACGCTAACCCCGATGTCGACGTGCCGATGGTCAAGCGGATCGCCGCCGGCGACGCGACCTTCGAGAAGATCTGCCACTGGCTGGATCGCCGAACTCAATCTCCAACCTGACCTGTCGCTCAGAACGTTCCGAACTCCAGGCCATCGGGCCGCGGGCCATCTGGGACCTAAGAATCCGAAAGGCCGCGGGTCGAATCCGGCCACCATCGGTAATGCCCATGGCGGTCGCGAAACGGCATTGGGACGAATTTGGAAAATCCCTGGTATTCGTGAAAGACTGCCGCCCAATGGCAGATGCAGCAAAAGAGCTTCAGGCAATGCAGACCGCGCTCACTGCCCTAGAGGGGCTTGAGCCTGAGGGCCGCGAGAGGGCGTTGAACTGGCTTGCCTCGGCTCTTGGCGCAGAGCTCCAAATCGACAGCTCGAGAGATGGAGCGGGTTTCGAGCGCGGAGATGATGGTGGGACCAACAGGGAGGGCGCAGGTAGTCAAGCCGACCCCAAGTCCTTCATGGCAGACAAACAACCCGAAACGGACATCGAGCGGGTGACGTGCCTCGGGTACTACATCTCGAAATATCGAAACCAGAGAGTCTTCAAAACGGCAGACCTCACCGAGCTAAACGTCGAAGCTGCGGGCAGGGCTATCGGTAACCCAGCTCAGGCCGTTGATAACGCCACGAGAAAAAGCGGCTATCTCGCGTCTGCGGGCAAAGGGCTGCGCCAGGTCACCCGCGTCGGCGAAGAAGTCGTCGAGGCGCTTCCCGATCGGGACAAAGTGAAGTCGATCATGGCCAAAGCGCCAAAACGCCGAAAACCAAGAGGCAAAAAAGCGAGGTAGACGCTTAGCTCGTGGACCTGCGGTCAGAAATCGCCTCGTCCCTCGGCGTGGCCTACGACGGTTCTCTCGTTGAAGAGATGTTGGATGCTCATGAAGAGCTGAAGCAAAATTTCTATCTAGGGGGGCTGCGGCTGGCCGAGGTTGAGGGCGGTCGGTTTGCCGAGGCCGCATTCAGGCTGCTACAGGAGGAGACGACCGGCACCTTCGATCCGCTCGGAAATTCAATTGATACCGAAGCGATCATCCGAGGGCTGGCGAACGCGCCGCGGGCAACGTTTTCAGACTCGATCCGACTTCATATTCCCCGAGCGCTGCGAGTCATTTACGACGTCCGAAACAACCGCGACGCCGCGCACCTTGCTGATGGAATCGATCCGAATCTGCAGGACTCGACCCTCGTGGCAACCACCGCGGATTGGGTGCTCGCCGAGTTCGTTCGCCTCCACCACAACGTACCGGCGGACCGTGCCCAAGAGATAGTCGAGGACCTCGTCCAGAGGAAGGCACCGGTTATCGAAGAGTTCGGTGACTACCTAAAGCTCTTGAATCCGGGGCTCCCTGCCGGCCAGCAGTGTCTGGTTCTTCTATATCAGCGAGGCCCCGATGGGGCCGACTTCGCTGATCTCGAATCTTGGGTATCTCCGTCGGCGCGGGCCAACCTTCGTCGTACGGTCGATCGTCTGGTCCACGACAAAGCGTTCGTCCACGAGGGCGACGGTCGCTTAGTGATAACCGGAGCCGGTCGCAAAGAGGTCGAGACGAGACGACTACTCGAGCTTTCGGGCAGGTGACCCTTGGTCCGCTCAGGATCGCAGCGGGCTTCGGCCAAAATCCCGGGAATTCAACGCAGGGGGTTTCGCCACTCGGATTCACCGAGTGGCGGAAAGCCGTGACAATTGCCGCATATTGCGGGCAATCACGGGCGCTGAATTCGGCTGTCGGCTCTCTGGCCCGAGCCGATAAGTCCCTGCGAGAGCCCCTTTTCCGGCCCGCACTCGTCGTTGTGCGGCCCCGAATGGTAAGGAAGGGGTCACGAGTTCGAGTCTCGTTCCGGGCTTAGGACGCCACTCCGGCTTCGGAGATGCGGAACGTAAGGAGGGAGGCGGGTTTGCTGCCTCCCTCCTTCTTTGCTTCGGCTCCGGCCGGGCTCCCTCGACGGGGGAGAAGTCGCCGGCGACATGATCGCCGAGCTCCAGACCCCGCGCTCGGGACCCGCGCGATCCCTCGTCGCGAAGCAATGCAGGCAGTCGTTGACTGCGGTGCCTTGCCGGGAAGGGGGTGACTCGCAAGACGGAACTGCTTGTCACTGGTTTCAGGACCTCACTAGGTTGGCGCAAGGACGGAGCGAGAGCGACAAGCTGAGAAAGGCACAAGGGCTGGTGGCCAAGGGGCAAAAGCTCGAGATCGTTGGTGAATCTGATTTCGTCAAGTTGCTTGCAAACCGCTGAAGAGCAGGATTGCGTTCCCGCGGCTCTGCATGTCTCCATTTCCATATTCCAAATTCTGGAATATGGACGCCAAAGCCGCTACGGTCGCATCGTGCTTCGCTCCCAAGACATCCTCATCCTGCTCAAGCTCGTCCTCTGGTGCCGTATCTGGACCTTCGACCAGATCGCACACGAACTTGGTTTGAGTCCGTCGGCGGTTCACCGCAGCCTCGACCGCGCCGCCAATGCCGGCCTCTACAGGCCAGCTGCGAAGGAAGTCGACAAGCGAGCGCTGGAGGAGTTCCTCGTGCACGGGGTTCGCTACGTCTTTCCGCCGAAATGGGGAGGTGAATCTCGAGGGATCCCGACCGCATGGGCCGCGCCGCCGCTCTCGGACGAACTTTCGCATGCGGGAAATAACCCGCCTGTCTGGCCCGATCCTCATGGCAAAGTAAGGGGCATCGCGCTCGAGCCGTTGGATTCGCACGCTCCCGAGGCAGCTCGTCGCGACGAGGAGCTGGCACGGTTGCTGACGTTGGTCGACGCGCTCCGGATCGGAGGGGCCAGGGAACGGAGCCTGGCCGCGAAACAACTGAAGAAGAGACTTCGCAGGCGCGGGAGCGGTCCATGATCTCGGCGAACCTTCCGCTCCG
Organism: Solirubrobacterales bacterium; assembly: GCA_050251335.1. Lineage (GTDB taxonomy): Bacteria > Actinomycetota > Thermoleophilia > Solirubrobacterales > 70-9 > VAYN01. Next base: position 36,530 of record JBFWMZ010000029.1, on the reverse strand, counting down.
CCCACGGCGCCGCCTGGATGTGAATCGGTGACCAAGCCTGGGTGTTCAAGTCGGAAGTCGTCGTCGTGTGCAGCAAATAGGCGCAGCCGGATCGCTGCGACAGCGAAGGCGCAAACGGCCGATGGCGGAGAGTCAAGCGCAGCCGGTGAGCACTCGAAGGTCGTTCGCCGCGGCGAATCTTTCCGCTCCGGCAGCGTCCAGCGGCAGGCCGTGCGGATCGATGATCGGGCTCAGGGCGGCGGCCTCGATGCCGGTTGCCACACGAGCGGCCTCGATTGCAATCTCGACGAGGCCATCCTGCTCGGCCGAGGAAAGCGGTCGGCTCGGCACCGCGACCGGGAAGACGTGGCCCGGCATGACGAGGTCGTCGGGCTGAGCATCGGGATCGGAAGCCGTCGCGATCGCCAGGGCGCGATCCGCGGCCGAGATTCCGGTGCCGCCCTTGGCGGCGTCGATCGAGAAGGTCGCGGCGGGGAACCCCGGCCCGGGCTCGGGAGCCTCGGCCGGTAGGCCAAGCGCCGCAAGCCGCTCCGGGCGCAGGCAGACCATGATCAGGCTGTGTCCGGCGCCTGCCATGAGGTTTATCGAGGCCGGCTTCGCTTCCACGCCCCGGCAGACCAGGCCCGAGAGCTCCACCTCGCCGCTCCGCTGCACGATCACGACGGGATGGCCCTCCTCCAAGGACGCGATCGCCGTCGCCTCCAGATTGTGAGAGCTCGTCAGCTGCAGCACCTCAGGCACCGGGAACCGGCGAAGGGGCGAGCATTCGCCGGTGGTAGACCAGGGGCCGACCGGCCCGATGATCGATCTCGAGCACCCGGCCGAACAGCACCCTGTGGTCGCCGGCGTCGACCACCTGCTCCAGCGAGCAGCGCAGCACCAGGCTGCAGCTCTCGAGCTGGGGGAGACCGTGGGGGCCGAGCGACCAGTCGCGCTCGGCGAACTTTCCCTCCTCGGAAGCGAATCGCTTGGCGACCGCCTCCTGGCCCTCGCCCAGGAGGTGGAGAAGAAAGGCGCCGCGCTGAAGGACCGCCGCCAGGGTGTCGGAGCCGTGGTCGAAGCAGGCGAGGATCAGCGGCGGATCGAGGGAGACCGAGGAGACGGCGGAGAGCGTCGCGCCGGCCGGCGTCCCGACCGAGTCGAGAGTCGTAACGACGGCGACGCCCGCTGGGATTTCCGCCATCGCGTCGAGGAACGTGCGCATGTCCGGTTGGAGTGCCATGGACCGATTTCGGCAGATACTACCCGATAGGTGCGCTAAATCGTTGAAAACAGGCGAAAACGATTGTATTTCGCTGTATCTAGCGAATATGCCGCCCGAAACCGTTTAGAGCGGCAGCGGCGGCCGGTACTGCACGCTCAGGTACAGGTGAGCCTCGATCGTTCCCGCGCCCGGAAGGCCGCGAACCTCGTCGAGGATCTGCAGGAGCTCCTTGTGATCGGTGCAGGCAACCTCGATCAGCGCGTCGTATCGGCCCGCGGTGTTGATCACGTAGGTGACCGCCCCGATCTCACCCGCGGCATGCGCCAGCTCGATCGCCGAGGCGCCGGGCTGCACGCAGACACCGAGCCAGGCCATGGCCTGGTAGTGCGAGCCGAAGGGGTTGATGATCGCCGCGACCCTCAGGAGCCCGTCTTCGGTCAGGGCTTTGATCCGGTGGCGGACCTGGGACTCGCTGATCTCGAGGTTGTTCGCGATCGCCTGAGCGGGAGCGCGCCCGTCGATCGAGAGCTCCCGCACGATCGCCGAGTCGGTCTTGTCCAGCTCGCGGCTGGAGACCACCGCGCGAGTGCGATCGACCCGAGTCGGGTTCGGGGTGAATTCCTGATAGACGATCTCGAGGAAGGGGAAGATCTCGAGCGCGCCGACGCCGGAGAGGCCGAGGATTTCGTTGTTGGCCAGCATGAAGAGTTCCTCGCGATCTCGGCAGAAGGCCTCTGCCAGGATCGTGAACCTCCCGGCGGTGACGGCGACGTAGCTGATCCGCGGATTCACCATCAGTTCCTCGACCAGGGTCTCGATCAGCTGATTGCCGTTCGCCGAGATCGCGAAGAGCGCTCCCGCCTCGTAGCCGAGGGCCCGGGGGTCGGTCACCGCCGAGATCCGGATCGTCCCCTCCCGCGAAAGAGCATTGACGCGACTACGCACCCGGCGCTCGGTGACGGCAAGGTCCCGGGCGAGCTGCGCGTAGGAGGTGCGACCGTCGAGCTGCAGCAGCTCGATCAGCTTGGCGTCGAAATCGCTGAGCCTGCCGGCGCTTGCCAGCCGGAGAAACGGCCTCACCCGTTCAGGCCCGCGTTCTTTTGAACGGCTCGGCATTGCGCCGAGGCGATCCTACCGAGCGGATCACGCGGTGGCGACGAGCGGATCGAAGCGCGGAATCACCTCGCGCCCGATCAGCTCCAGACAGCTCTTGATCTTCTCGGTGGGGAGTCCGTCGACGCGGATGACGACCTCGTCGACCCCGCGCTCGCTCAGCTCCTGGAAGCGGGCGATGAAGTCGTCAGGGGTGCCGATGATCACCGACGGCGTCTCTTTCAGCAGGTAGTCGATCTTGCCGATGTTCTCGACCACCCGTTCGACCTCTACGAGGTACTCGTAGCCGGGCGTGCTCGCCAGGCGTCCGTACAGTTCGCCCATGAAGGCGAAATATCCGAGCGCCTGCTCGCCGGCCACCGCGATCGCCTCCTCCCTGGTTTCGGCGCAGAAGCCACCGATCGCGACGATGCCCATCGATTCGTTCAGCTGGCTGGCGGCCGGCTCGTGTTCCGCCAGCCCGGCGCGGTACTCGTCGACGCACTTTTCGAAGTACTCGAACCCGAAGTAGCCCTCGAACAGCATCGCCCCGATCCCCAGCCGCCCGGCCTTGCGGCACGAGGTGAGCGAGGAGGCCGCCATCGACAGCGGCGGATGCGGCTTCTGGACCACGCCCGGGACCAGCGTCCGCGGCGGCATCTGCCACAGGGGGCCGTCGCCTTCGGCTTCCTCCTCGGTGAGGATCTTGATCAGGAGCGCCAGGCTCTCGTCGAACTGCTGCGCGGTTTCGCTCGCCGGAACGCCGAAGGCCTCGAGCGTTCCCAGGTTGTTGGAGCGCGCGAACCCGGCCTCGGCCCGGCCGTGCGAGAGGATGTCGAGCGTCGCCAGGCGCTCTGCCACCAGCATCGGGTGGTTCCACTGCAGCAGCACGGTGCACATCGTCCGCAGGTGGATCCGCTCCGTCTGCGTCGCCAGGGCGGCGCAGAAGACCTCCGGCGCGGCGACGTTGAACCGCGGCGGGCTGAAATGCTGTTCGGAGTTCCCGTAGACGGAGAACCCGACCCGATCGGCGACCTGGACCTCCTCGATCATCTCGTGGTAGCGCTGCTCGGTGCTGATTCCAGGGCGGGTCTCACCCTCCTGGGCTAGTCCGATTCGCATCGTGCGGGTCTCCTTGTCGATTGGCGAAGTGCAGCCGGCGACGCGCCGCGCGTCACGCGAACTGATTCCAGATGGTCTTTGTCTGCAGGAACTTCTCGACGCTCTCGGGACCGGCGTCGCGGCCGTAGCCGCTGTCCTTCCAACCACCCCAGGGCGCGGCCGGGTCGAAGAGGTTGTACGAGTTGATCCAGACCGCGCCGACGTCGAGCGCCGTCGCCAGCTGGAGTGCCGTCGCGTTCGACTCGGTCCAGACCCCGGCGGCCAGGCCGAGCGGGCCGGAGTTGACGCGTGAGACGACCTCCTCGACGGTGCTGAACGGTTGCGCCACCAGCACCGGGCCGAAGATCTCCTCGCGAGTCGCCTCCGCCTCGTCGTCGAGGCCGGTGACCACCGTCGGCTGGTAGAAGTAGCCGCTCTCGAAGGGCCCGTCCGGCAGCGCCGAGCCGCGGATCAGCTCGCCGCCGCGTTCCGCCGCCGCGTTGACGAGGCCCTCGACGCGGCTGTGCTGCTCACGCGAGATCAGCGGCCCCATCGTGGTCGCCGGGTCGACTCCCGGTCCGAGCTGGAACCCGGACGCGCCGGCGGCGACCGTCTCGAGCACCTGGTCGAAGACCTCCTCCTGGACCATCAGCCGCGAGCCCGCCGAGCAGACCTGGCCGGAGTAGAAGAAGATCGCCAGCACCGCGGTTGCCGCCGCGGCCTCGAGGTCGGCGTCGGCGAAGACGATGTTCGCGTTCTTGCCGCCGAGCTCGAGCGAGACGTGCTTCAGGGTCGAGGCGGCGCTGCGGGCGATCTCGCGCCCGACGGTCCCCGAGCCGGTGAAGGCGATCTTCGCGACCCCGGGGTGCTCGACCAGGGCCGCCCCGGTCGCCCCGTCGCCGGTGATGACGTTGATCGTCCCGGGAGGAAAGCCCGCCTCCAGCGCCAGCTTGCCGAGCATCAGGCTCGACAGCGGAGTCTGCTCGGCGGGCTTCAGCACGACGGTGCAGCCAGCGGCGAGGGCGGGGGCGATCTTGTAGATCGCCTGGTTGATCGGGAAGTTCCAGGGCGTGATCGCGGCGACGACGCCGAGCGGCTCGCGGCGGGTGAACGCCTGGACCCCGGGGGCGCTGACCGGAACCGTTTCCCCGCTCAGCTTCGTCGGGAAGCCGGCGTAGTACCGCAGCAGGCCGACCGAGACGGTGAGGTCGATCTGTTCGATCTGCGTCACCGGCTTGCCGGTGTCGAGGCTCTCGACGAGCGCGAAGTCGGCGGCCCGCTCTTCGAGCAGATCGGCGAACCGGTGAAGCAGCTGCTCGCGCCGGGCGGGAGACGTCGCCCCCCACTCGCCGCGGAAGCTCTCGGCCGCCGAGCGCACGGCGGCGTCGACGTCCTCCGGGCCGGCCTGCGGCACCGTCGCCAGTCGCTCCCCCGTCGCGGGGTCGATCGAATCGAAGCTCAAGCCGGAGCCCGAGTCGATCATCTCGCCACCGATCAGCAGCCGGTTGTCGCCCTCGATCGCCTCGGTGGCGGCGGGGCGGAGGTGTTCGGCGTACAGCTTCACGACTGACCGCCCAGGATCACCTCGGCGGTCTGACCCGCCTGGGCCCAGTGCGAGAGCTGGACCTCGTCGACGATCACCTGAACGGTCTCCCGCTCGGCCCCGACGCTCTCAACCATCGCGTCGGTCAGCTTGCTCACCATCGTGCGCAGCTCCTCGTCGGACCTTCCCGCGAGCAGGTGAACCTCAAGCATCGGCATCTCGACCTCCGTTGGTAGCCCCTTGAGCGGTGCGCTGGGTGGCACCACCATTCCGGCGGCAAACATAACCAAGAAGCACTATTACGTCAAAACGGGGCCAAATAGAGATCGATATCGCAATAAAGACCGATCTGATCGTAGTTTTTCGATTGACAGGATCGGCCGTGCGGGCTACGGTGCCCGCCTTCTGTGCCCCAGGAGACGGAGAGACCCCCGGTGCGCGCCACGACGCTTCGTCGATGCCGACGGCTCCCCGCAGCGTGCGCCACGGCCCCGGGCGACCGGCGCCACAGACATCGGTTCGGGCCGCTGATCGGCTGTTCTGAACCAGGACTTAAGTAACTAAGATGAAACTTGACACTCTTTCGTACACGGTATACGGTCCGAAAATGGGATTCGATTCTCCGCCCCGGCGGAGGCAAGGAGGGATTACGTGAAGCGCCTACTCATCCTGTTCGGACTGCTGGCGGTCGGCTCCGCCTTGTTCGCCGGCTGCGGCGGCGGCGGCTCGTCTTCGTCTTCGTCTTCGTCCTCGTCGTCCACCACCGGCGGCGGCGGCAGCGAAACGACCTCCGCGGACGCACCCACGATCAACGCGATGTGGACGCTCGGCGGTCCGGAGAAGGACGGGGGCTACAACGAGGGAGCGATGATTCCCTCCGCCGAAGCGCCGGTCGAGAAGTTCCCCGGCCAGGTCTCGGTGACCTTCAACCCCGAGACCACCTTCGACGAACGGGCCACGCAGATCCTGCAGCAGTCGGTCGCCAACGGGACGAACTTCTACTTCGACACCCAGGGCCTGACCACCCTCGTCAGCCCGGTCTGCGCAGAAAACCAGGAACTCAAATGCTTCCTTGCCGGCGATCCGGAAAAGCAGGGCCCCAACACCCGCTCCTGGCTTCCGGCCGACTGGAACCTCAACTACCTCGCCGGAATCACCGCCGGCCTGACGACGAAATCGGGCAAGGTCGGAATCGTCGTCTCCTATGACGTGCCGGTGACCAAAACCGTCGTCAACAGCTTTGCCCTCGGCTGCCAGTCGGTTCGCCCCGACTGCGAAGTGCGCACGGTCTACCTCGAAAACTACTTCGACCCGCCGAAGGCCGCCCAGGCGACGGAATCGCTGATCGACGTGGGGGCTGACGTGATCCGCAATTACGTCGACGACCCGACCTTCTGCAAGGTCGCGGAAGAACGCGGCGTCTACGCGGTTGGCGAGTTCGCGAACTTCGAAAAGGCGTGCCCCGGGTCGCAGCTGATGGCGACCGTCTGGGACCTGAGCGGCTATGTCGACGAACAGACCGAAGAAATCCTCGACGGCACCTGGAAGGGCGGCAGCCACGACATCATCGAAATCGGCACCGAAGAATCCGTGCCGCACCTCGAAGGCTGGGGCAGCTTCGTGCCCGCCAAGGTCCGCTCGCAGGTCGAGACGGTCCTGGACGAAATCGTCGCCGGCAAGGACGTGATCGTCGGCCCGATCTACGACCAGAAGGGCAAGCTCCAGTACAAGGAGGGCGAACCGGTGCCGCTCAAAGTCCTCGGCTACGAATGGGAATGGTTCGTCCGCGGCGTCGCCAACGCGAGCTGAGAGGCCGCCGGCTCGTGTCGCTGCAACCACCACGGGGCGCTGTATGAAGTCGAGCGCGGTCGCCGTCGAAGGGATCGGCAAGCGGTTCGGGACGGTGACCGCGCTCGACGATGTCTGCCTCGAGATCCGGGCGGGGGAGGTCCACGCCCTGCTCGGCGAGAACGGCGCCGGCAAGACGACGCTGATGAAAGTGCTGGGCGGCTTCCTCGCCGCCGACGAGGGAACGATCTCGGTCCACGGCGAGGAGGTCGAGTTCGGATCTCCGAGGGACGCCCTGGCTCACGGAATCGGGATGGTGCACCAGCACTTCCGCCTCGTCGATCGCTTCACCGCCGCCGAGAACATCGCTCTCGGCCACGAGGTGGGCGGTGCCCGGTTCGACCGCAAGGAGCTGAAGCGCGGTGCCCAGCAGCTGATCGACCAGTACGGCCTCGAGGTTCCCCTCGACGTCCCCGTCTGGCAGCTCGCTCTCGGCGAGCAGCAGCGGGTGGAGATCCTCCGCATCCTCGCCGGCGGCGCCGAGACCCTGATCCTCGACGAGCCGACCGCGGTCCTGACCCCCGAAGAGGCCGACGCCCTCGGCGGACTGCTGCGCCAGCTGGCGGCAGCGGGCCGCGCCGTCGTCCTGATCTCGCACAAGATCCGCGAGATCCTCGAGTTCGCCGACCGCGCCACCGTGCTGCGCGGCGGCAAGACGGTGGGCACCGTCTCGCTCAGCGGCAGCAGCGCCGAGGAGCTCAGCGCGATGATGTTCGGCGCGGGCAGCTCGCCCCGGGTCGAGCGCCCCGCCGACCACCTGATCGAGGATCGCCCCGCTCTCGTCGCCGAGGGGATCTGCGTCGACGGCGACCGCGGGCTCGAGGTCGTTCACGAGCTCTCGCTCCGCGTCCGCCGGGGTGAGATCGTCGGCATCGCCGGAGTTGCCGGCAACGGGCAGGTCGAGCTCGCGGAGGCGCTGGTCGGGCTGCGGCCGACGACCGCCGGGACGATCGAGGTCGCGGGCGAGGACCTCACCGGTAGGTCGCCGCGCGAGTTCACCCGGGCCGGGATCGCCTTCATCCCGGAGGACCGGATGACGATGGGGCTGTCCCGCTCGGACGCGATCTGGCGCAACGCGATCCTCCGCCGCTACGACCGGGCGCCGATCGCGCGCGGACCGTTCCTCCGCCGCCGCGCGGCCAAGCACGTCGCGGCCGACCTCAGCACCAAGGTGAACCTCTCGACCGGCGACGTCGACACGCCCGTCTTCCAGCTCTCCGGCGGCAACGCGCAGAAGCTGCTGGTCGGCCGCGAGCTCGAGGCGGGCTACAACGCGGTGGTCGCCGTCAACCCGACGCAGGGTCTCGACGTCTCGGCGGTCGCGCAGGTCGGTCAGATGCTGCTCGAGGCGAGCGAGGCGGGAGTGGGCACGCTGCTCATCTCGAGCGAGCTGGAAGAGGTGATGCGGCTCTCCGACCGGATCCTCGTCCTCTTCGAGGGCCGCTTCGTGGCGGAGTTCGAGGGCTTCGAGGCCGATGTCGCCACGGTCGGCCAGTTCATGGCCGGACACGGCGTCCCGAGCGGGGGCTCCGGTGTCTGAGCACCGACTCTCCTTCCCCTGGCGGGTGGAACGGCGCTCGCGGCCGAAGCGGCTGGTCACCTACCGGCTCACCGGCGCCCTGATCGGCTTCGCCATCGCCCTGGCCCTGGCGCCGCTCCTGGCGCCATCGGTGGGGGCCGACATCTACACCTTCGTCTGGAACGGCACCTTCGGCACGCCGTTCGGGATCACCAACCTGCTGCTGATCTCGGTGCCTCTGGTGCTCGCCGGACTCGCCGTGGCGCTGGCGTACCGGATCGGGCTCTGGAACGTCGGCGTCGAAGGGCAGATCCTGATGGGGGCCTGGCTGGCGCTGTTCATCGCCTTCAAGATGAGCGACGCCAGCGGATTCGTGCTGGTGCCGATCATGTTCGTCGCCGGCGCCCTCGGGGGAGCGCTGTGGATGCTGGTCCCGGCGGTCGCCCGCGTCTTCCTCGGCATCAACGAGATCGTCACCACCTTCCTGCTCAATTTCGGAGCGGTGGCCTGGATGAGCTACTGGGTTCGCGGCGATTGGTTCGACCAGGCCGCGGGCGGCGGCGGCACCCGCTCCCGCCCGATCCCCGGGAACAGCCAGCTGGGAGAGATCGACTTCGGCAGCGTCACCGCGCACTGGGGCGTCTTCCTCGCCGTGGGGATCCCGATCGTCGCCTGGTTGCTGCTGGCGATGACGCGCAGCGGGTTCGAGTTCAGCCTCGCCGGGGCCGCGCCGCGCACCGGCCGCTACGCCGGGGTGAACGTCAAGCGAAAGATGCTCTCGATCATGCTCCTGTCGGGCGCGATCTCCGGCTTCGTCGGCGTCGTCAACATGGTCGGCAACACGCATTACTACGGCGACGCGCTCGCCAACGACTTCGGCTACGCCGCGCTCGCGATCGCCGTCCTGGCTGGCGGTTCGCCGCTTGGGGTGATCCCCGTCGGCGTGCTCTACGGAGCCATGCTGCTCGGCGGTGACTCGATGTCGGTCGCCGGGGTCGCCCCCGAGGCGGTGCTGGCGATGATCGGCCTGATCCTCGTCCTCGCCGCGAGCGGCGAGGCGCTGGCGCGGATGCGCTTCGTTCGCACCAAGGCGTCGAAGCGCCGGGTCGCGAGGCCGTCGGTTCAACGTCAGGAGGTCGCGTGAGCAATTCCGTGCTGATTTCGTCGATCGCCACCGCCGTCGGCGGCGGCACCGCGATCCTGCTCGTCGCCTGCGGGGAGCTGATCGTCGAGCGCAGCGGCGTCTACAACATCGGCATCGAGGGAGTGATGCTGTGCGGCGCTCTCGCCGGCTTCCTCGGAGCCAACGCGACCGGAAGCTGGGTGACGGGACTGATCATCGCCGCCCTGTTCGGAATGGTGGCGTCGACCCTCTACGGGGTGGTGACGGTGCTGATGCGCGCCGACCAGGTGGTGGCGGGGGTGGCGATGGTGCTGGCCGTCGCCGGCGTCACCTCGATCGTCGGTCAGGGCCACGTCAGCGAAGAGGCTGCCTCGCGAATACCCGATTGGCATGTGCCGCTGCTCTCCGCCATTCCGGGAGTCGGGCCGGCGCTGTTCGAGCAGTCGATCATGGCCTACGTCGCCTTCGCCCTGCCCTTCGTGCTCTGGTTCGCGCTCGAACGCACGCGCCGCGGGCTGCAGCTGACCTCGATCGGAGAGAACCCGGACGCCGCTGACGCGGCGGGACTCTCGGTCGTCGGCTGGCGCCTGTCCTCGCTGGCGATCGGCGGCGCTCTCACCGGCATCGGCGGCGGCGTACTGACCCTCGGAATCGTCGGATCCTGGCAGGACAACGTCACCGCCGGCCAGGGTTGGATCGGCTTCGCGATCGTCTTCTTCGCGGCCTGGCGACCCTTCGGCCTGCTCGTCGGCGCCTACCTCTTCGGCGCCCTCGCGACCCTGGGCAACGTCGGGCAGGCCGAGGGCTGGACGATCCCGTCGCAGGTCTTCGTCGCCCTTCCCTACGTCGGGACCGTCGCGATGATGGTCGCCCGCAGCCTCGTCACCAGGCGCCAGGGCGGGGGGTCGCCCTGGCCGGCCGCGCTCGGATTCCCCTTCTACCGCTCCTGAACTCGCGCCCCGCCAAACGAACGACCTCCACGTGCGGCTATCTGAACTAATACTTCAGTTTCTGTGGTAAGATTACTTTTATGACCAATACAAGAAGCGCCGAGATCGCCGGAGCCGGACTCGCCGGATTGACCGCGGCGGCCACCCTTGCGAAGCGCGGTTGGGACGTGCGGATCCATGAGCGCGGGCCCGAGCTGCGCGAGATCGGCGCCGGGATCTTCCTCTGGGAGAACGCGATCCTGGCCCTGGAAGCGATCGGCGCCGGCGAGGAGCTGGAGCAGACCTGGGAAACCGTCGACCAGCACGCGCTGCTCGACCACCGCAACCGCACCCTGCAGGTCGGCTGGATGCAGGCTCACGGCCGGCTGCGCGTCGTCGTCCGCTCCGAGCTCCACAAGGCGCTCGCGAACGCGGCCCGCGCCGCCGGGGTCGAGATCGTCACCAATTCGTATGTGAGCGGGGCCCGCTCCGACGGGACCCTGACCTTCGCCGACGGCAGCGAGGCGAAGGCCGACTTGGTGATCGGCGCCGACGGCGTCTACTCCCGGGTGCGCGACTCGCTCGGTCTGGCCCGCAAGGTCGTCGATCTCGAAGACGGCTGCGGACGCCACCTGATCGATCGCGAGCCGATCGATCCGGTGCGCAAGACCTTCGAGGTCTGGTCGGGTGGGCGACGCCTGGGAGTCGCCCCGGCCTCGCGCGAGAAGGTCTACATCTTCCTCTGCTGCCCGGCCACCGATCTCGCCGCCCGCCGCCAGAACCCGTTCGAGCCCGAGCCGTGGCTCGAGACCTATCCGTCCTACAGCGACCAGATCAAGCGCATCCCGACTCATCCCGACGGTCGCTTCGCCACCTTCCACGAGGTCCACCTCCACTCGTGGACCACGGGGCGCGTCGCCCTGATCGGCGACGCCGCGCACGCGATGGCGCCGAACCTCGGCCAGGGCGCCTGCACCGCGATGTCGACCTCGCTCGCCCTCGGGCAGGCACTGGCCGCCGAGGAGGACGTCGAGCAGGCGCTGCAGCGATGGGAAGCGAGCGAGCGTCCGATCGTCGACCAGGCCCAGAGGTACTCGCGCTTCTACGGAAGGATGGGGACCCGCTGGCCCGCAGGAGGGGCGCCGCTCGACGTCCGCTCGGCGCTGATCTGGTCGATGGGCCGGTCCGGCCGCCTGCAAGGTCGACTCAACGCCGCCGCGGCGCACGTGCCGCAGCTGGCCTGACATGAAGGGGGCGAGAGCGCGGTGACCGAAGAAACCCAAACGACGACTCTGCGAGGCAGGGTCGTGCCGCAGGCGGGCGAGTGGCGCGAGCTGCAGGAGGTTCATTTCGCCGGCGAGCGGATAGTCGCGGCCGCCGGCGAGGCCGGGCGGACGCTCGACTTCGGCGATCGGGTGGTGATGCCCGGATTCGTCGATCCGCACGTCCACCTCGAGCACCTGGCGCGCGCCGACACGATGGTCGACTGCCGCGCGCCGGGATGCGGAAGCGTCGAAGACGTCCTGCAGGCGTTCGGCGACAACCTCGACAAGCAGCGCGACGGCTGGCTCGTCGGGATGGGAAACCTCTTCCTCGACCAGCGTCTGGCCGACGGCCGGCTGCCGACGCGCGAGGAGCTCGACTCGGTCAGCGAAGACCTCTGCATCGTCCTCCGTGCCGGCGGCCATACCTCGGTGCTGAACTCGAAGGCGTTCGAGCTCTCGGACGTCGTCAAGTACGCCGGCAAGGAGGGGATGATGGGCGGCGCGGTGATCGAGACCGGCGCCGACGGTCGTCCCTCGGGCACGATCTCCGAGCTCGACGCCGCCCTGCCGATCCCCGAGCTGGAGCCGGACGAGGTCCGCGCCGCGATCAAGCGGGTCAGCAACGAGCTGTTCCGCAACAAGGGCGTGACCTCGCTGGGGGAGATCTCCGAGAGCGTGCTCGGGATGAACGCCATGGACGCGCTATTCCAGGCGGGGGAGATCCACACCCGCATGTCGCTGTACCTCTGGGCCCCGGCGACGATGTCGATCGACGACGCCTGCCGCTGGCAGGACATCCTCGACTTCCGGACCGAGCGCGACCGGCTCGCGGTTCAGGGCCTCAAGGTCTTCGCCGACGGGGGGTACTCCGCCCGCAACGCCGCGACGCTGACTCCGTACCAGGAGCCCCACGCCCTCTGCCCCGGTTCGTGTGGGCACGTCAACCTCGAGAGCGAGCAGATCGAGGTCGTCGCCCGGCGCGCCGAGGAAGCGGGGCTGCAGCTGGCGGTCCACGCCAACGGAGAGCGGGCCCAGCACGCCGCCTGCGACGGCATCCGCGAGTACCAGGGCGGCGGCGGGACGCGGCCGCCCACCCGGGTCGAGCACGCCGGCAACCTCGTGACCAGCGCCGAGACCGTTCGACACTGGCGCGACGCCGGGATCCTGCCGGCGCCGAATCCGGCCTTCATCTACGTGTTCGGCAACGTCCTCGAGGAGTACCTGGGGGCGCCGGGAACGAAAGGGCGCTTCCCGTTCCGCACCCTCCTGGAGGACAACTGGCGCCTCTCCGGCGGCTCTGACATCGGGATGGGTTGCGACCCGCGTCAGACCAACCCGATGTTCGGGCTCTGGTGCTGCACGCACCGCGAAGGATTCGAGGGGCGGCCGATCGAGCCGGACCAGCGGATCGGAATCGACGAGGCGCTTCGCATGTTCACCGTCAACGGCGCCCACGCGCTGGGCGTCGAGGAGGACCGCGGAACGCTCGAGGTCGGCAAGCTCGCCGACGCGATCGTGCTGGAGCGGGATCTGCGCGAGATCCCGGCCGAGAAGCTGCTCGATGCAAAGGTCGACTACGTGTTCGTCGGCGGTGAGCTGGTGTACGAGCGACCGGGCGCCGAGCGCTACGTCGAAATCGGCGCTTAGCCCGCGGCAATTCGAAAAGGAGCGAGCATGGCCCTCAGAGACGTTCCCCGAGCGGAGACGGTCGGCAGCCTGATGCGGCCGCGAAGCGTGATCGAGAAGCTGCATGCCGCCTATCAGGATCTCGACACCGCGGTGGCGTTGCGCTCCGACGCGATGCCGGAGCGCGCCACCGAGCTGGCCGAATTCAACCGCGCCGCCGACGCGGCGATCGTCGACGTCGTCGGTCGCCAGATCGAGGCCGGCCTCGACGTGGTAACCGACGGCGAGTTCCGCCGCACCAGCTTCTTGAGCTGCTTCTACGACGCGACCAGCGAGGGTCTGCGCCGGGCCGACAAGCCACTCGAGACCTATGACGCGGACGGCAACCTGCAGTGGTCGGGAGCGATGGACCCGACGATCAGCGGGCGGGTTATCAAGGGTTCGAACCCCGCGGTCGAGGAGGCGAGCTTCCTCCGCGGTATCACCGACCATCCCTTCAAGATCACCTTTCCCTCGGCGTCCTCGTTCCTCTTCGACTTCGTTCCGATCGCGACCGATGCCTACCGCGACCGTGACGAGTTCGCGCAGGACGCCGTCGCCATCACCCGCACGCTCGCGCAGGAGGCGGTCGCGGCCGGGGCCCGCTGGCTGCAGTTCGATTTTCCCCTCTATCCGCTCGTGGTCGACCCCCGCCGCATGGCCGAACAGACCGCCCGCACCGGCGACACCGCGGAGACGCTGCTGGAGAAGGCGCTCGCCGTGGACAAGGCTGTCGTCGAGGGCCTTCCGGACGAGGTCACCACCGCGCTGCACCTGTGCCGGGGCAACATCGACGGCGGCGGCTTCTGGGACGGATCGCTCGCCCCGATCGCCGAGCGCCTGTACAACGAGCTCCCCTACGACCGCTTTCTGTTCGAGTGGGAGGACACCGCCCGCGAGGGCGACTACGAGCCGATCAAGTTCGTGCCCAAGGGGAAGACGATGGTGATGGGGCTGATCAGCACCAAGCGGCCCGAGGTCGAGGACCCGGACGCGGTGATGCGCGAGCTCGAGGCCGCCAGCCGCTATCTGGACGTCGAGCAGCTCGGCCTCTGCACGCAGTGCGGGTTCGCCTCCCTCGCCGAGGACGACCGGGTCGAGACCGATGAGGCGCAGTGGCGGAAGATCGAGGTGATCGGCACGGTGGCCGATCGCGTCTGGGGAGCGCGTTAGCTGAAGGGCGGCGGCTTCTGTTTAGATGGCGCCCACGTGAATGCCGAGAAGCGACCGGAGCAGGTGCTTGGAAACCGCATCCGGAGAGCCCGCAAAGAGTCCTCCAAGACGCTCAAGCAGGTCGCCGACGTGGTGGGCGTCTCGGAGAGCTTCCTCTCGCAGATCGAGCGCGGCGTCGCCAGTCCCTCCGTCCAAACCCTGCGGCTGATCTCCTCCGCGGTGGGGAGGCCGGTGACCTGGCTGCTCGCGACCGACGCAGGCGAAGGCCGGCTGGTCCGCAAGGCTGATCGCCGCCGTCTGGTCGACCCCGAGCACCACTGGGTGGACGAGTTCCTGACCCCGGTGACGGCGACCCACCTGCAGCTCAACTGCACCGTCGTCGAGCCCGGGCACCACGAGGCGGCCTACTCGCACGACTCCGACGAGGAGTGCGTCGTGCTGCTCAAAGGCACCCTGCGGGTCTGGGTCGACAGCAACGCGTTCGACCTCGAGCCCGGAGATTCCCTCCTGCTCGACCCGCGACTGCCGCACTCCTTCGCCAACCTGGGAACGGAGTCCGCCGAAGTCCTCTGGGTGATGACCCCCCCGTCGTACTAGGCGGACGGGGCGGGGCGGTGCGGACTACTAGCTAGACGGGGCGGTGCGGTAGGTGGGGCTCGGGGGACCCTCCTCACTCGATCTGTCGGGGTGTGGCGGATTCGGCTTTACGCCATGAATGAGCTCCGACCCTCAATCGCAAAACGTTCGGAGGGTCCCCCGATCCCCACCCAGCAATCCTCCTCTGGCCAGACAGCTCCCGTCCCTCGGAAGCTCAAACAAAGCGTGGGGGGGTCCCTCTGTCTTGTTCAAAGCTTCCGCAAGACGGAGGGTGTCGGTGTCCCTCCGAACGTTTTGCGATTGAGGCCCGGAGCTCGAAAGAGGCGCCAGCCGAATTCTCTACACGCCGACAGATCGAGAGAGGAGGGACACCGACACCCTCCGTCTTTCAGCGCTATGTCTAGCCGGGCGATTCAGCCCCTCCCAAGTCGCGCCTGCCGCCCCTTGACAGCTCGCATCCTCCCACATACCGTATACGAAATACGGGGATTTATGGGAAGGAGAACGACGTGAGTAATGCGCAAGCGTCTCGCGGAGGGAGGTTGCGTCGCAACCAGCTGGGGACGGGTGGGATCGTCTTCCTGGTAATCGCCGCGGCCGCGCCGTTGGGAGCGGTGGTCATCACGGTGCCGCTCTCGATCGCGCTGGGGACCGGGGTGGGAACCCCGGGGGCGTATGTCCTCGCCGCCATCGCGCTCGGCCTCTTCTCGGCCGGCTATGTCGCGATGAGCCGACACGTGACCAATGTCGGCGCGTTCTACGCGTACGTCAGCCGTGGTCTCGGCCGACCGTTGGGGGTGGCGACGGCGATGATCGCCCTGGTCGCCTACAACGCGATGGTGATCGCCGTCGTCGTCTTCGTCGGCGTCTTCGCCAACCAGGTCGCGCTGGCCGAATTCAGCATCGACCTCGACTGGAAGGTGTGGTCCGCCATCGCCTTCGCGATAGTCGCGGCGCTCAGCTATTTCCAGATCCACCTCAGCGCCAAGGTGCTCGGGGTGGCGCTGGTCTGCGAGGTCGTGGTCTTGCTGATCATGGATTTCGCGATCCTCATCGACCAGGGGTTCAGCGCCTATCCGCTCGAATCGTTTTCTCCGGGCACCGTCTTCGGCGCGGCTGCCGGGGTGAGCATCATGTACGCGTTCGCCTCCTTCGTCGGTTTCGAGGCGACCGCGATCTACGGCGAGGAGGCGCGCGAACCGAAGCGAACCGTTCCCAGGGCCACCTACATCGCGATCGGCTTGATCGGGGTCTTCTACGCCTTCACCACCTGGTCCCTCGTCGCTGCTTTCGGCGCCGGAAGCGTCGTCGAAGTCGCCGGCGAAGAACCCGCCTCCTTCGTCTTCCTGGCGAACGCCGAATACGTCGGCGGCATCACCGAAGTCGCGATGAGCATCCTCGTCTGCACCAGCCTGCTGGCGGCGCTGCTGGCCTTTCACAACGCGGCGGCTCGCTACATGTACGCGATCGCCCGCGACGGGATCCTGCCGGCCGCTCTCGCCAGGACGCACCGGGACCATGGCTCCCCCTATCTGGCGAGCGCGATCCAGCTCCTCTTCACGGCAATCGTGGTCGTCGCCTGCATCGTCGCCGGGCTCGATCCGCTGCTCGAGATCGGGGCCGCGTTCCTCGGGCTCGGTACGCTCAGCATCGTCGTGCTGCAGAGCCTCGCGAGCTTTTCCGTCGTCGGCTTCTTTCGCAACCGCGCCGACCGAAACCCGGTGCAGACCATGCTCGCTCCGCTGCTGGGAGGGATCGCCCTGGCGGTCGCGGCCGTCCTGGTCGTCGACAACTATCCGCTTCTGACCGGGGCCAGCTCGGAGCTGATCAACCACCTCTGGATCGCGATCCCGCTCGCCGCCGCGGTCGGCCTCGCCGTCGCCTACGCGATGAGGAGCTCGAACCCGGCCCGCTATGCCGCGCTGGGAACGGGTGAACCGCCCGAGGACGACGAAACCGGCCCGGAGATGGGCCTCGGGGGACCGGCGACCGACGAGGTGGCGAGCGGGCAGGCTCCCACCACCCCGGGATAGGGGGAGGTCGAGTCCGGAGCGCCACCCTCTCCCAAGGCGCTCCGGTCGCGGCTATGGCCCGGCGTCGGCCTTCTCGCTGCCGAAGGTGGCCGCCAGACCGGCGGCGATGTGGGCCGTCATCGCCTCGCGTGCCCTCTCGGGGTCGCCGGCGAAGATCTCGGCGATCAGCTCTTCGTGGTCCTTGCGGAACTCGCCGTAGGGCGAAGCGGTGAAGAACTCGTGATACGCCCAGCCCGCCACCGCGCGGCCCCAGATCGCGTCGAAGAAGACCAGGAGGTGAGGATTGCCGAGGGCGGCGACGACGGCACGGTGGAAGCTGCGGTTGGCGAGGAACGACTCGCGCGCCGTCCTCATCGGCGAGCCGGCCGCCTGCTCGAGCGCGTCCCTGAGGAGCTCGACGCGCGCCGGGTCCCCCGCGGCGAGGGCCGCGGCGGCGAAGCCCTCGATCGCGTTGCGAGCCTCGTAGAGCTGTTCGATCTCGGATTTGCCAAGGCTGGCGACCACATATCCGCGTCGCCCGACCGCCTCTATGACGCCCTCTTCGCGAAGCCGCAGCAGCGCGTCGCGGATCGGCGTCCTGCTGACGTCGAGTTCTTCGGCGAGACGGTCGAGGATCAGCCGGTCGCCCGGTCTGAGCCGCCCCTCGAGGAGCCCGTCGACCACGCGCTCGTACACCTCGGAGGCCAGCGGCCCCTGGGCCCTCTCGATCCGGGCGAAGGGCCGGACGTCCTTGCCGGCATCGCCGACTTTGGCGATGTCAGTCGACACCGGATCCGAAGTCCTGGACCGAAGGGGACACGGCGTCGACCTCGATCTCGACGACCAGCCCGGGGGTTGCGAGGCTGGCCCCGACCGCGGTCAGGACCGGTTTGGCCGCTCCCAGCAACTCCCGGTGGGCCCTGACGAACTCGCCGGCCCGATCGAGGTCGGTGAGGTAGGCGCGGACCCTGACGACGTCCTCGAGCCGGCTTCCGACCGCGGCTAGGGCATCGCCGATGCGCGCGATCGCGAAGCGGCTCTGGGCGTAGAGGTCGCCCGGGGCGTGGACCCGGCCCGACGGCTCGATCGCGGTCGTCCCGGCGACGAACACGAGATCGCCGACGCGCTTCGCGCGCACGTATCCGCCGGCCTCTTCGAAGCGGCCGCCGTCGCGATACTCGGCGAAAACGCCTCTGCCGTCGGGGTCGCTGCTGGATTTAGTTGCCATTCCGATCATCTCGGGACACCGTACACGACCACCGCGCCGCCGCCTTGACTCACCGTGTACGGTATACGAAAACTCGTGGAGGATCAATGTGCGGCATAGGAGGGCGGCTTCTCGAGCGTCCAGGCGATATCGGAAACCAGCTGGTCGAGATGATGACGGCTCAGCGCCACCGAGGCTGGGACTCGACCGGCTTCGCTCTGTATCGCGAGCCGCTCGAGGAGGGCTACGTCGTGCGCGTCCTGATCGAGGATCGCGGCAGGCTCGGAGCGGCCTTGGAGGACCTCCGTCAGGTCAGCCGTGAGCACGGCGCCGATTTCCTCGAGGAACCGACCTGGGACAAGAGCGGGCAGGCCCACGCGCTCGCCCGCTTCGTCGTCAGCGAGCCGGCCGACATGCGGCTCTGGACCGACGCCTGCGACGCCCTCGACGGGGTCGAGCTGCAGTCCGCCGGGCGGGCGCTGGAGATCATCAAGGACCTCGGCGACGCCGAGGAGGTCGCCGAGAAGCACCGGGTCCGCGAGTTCCGGGGCACCCACGGCCTCGCCCACGTTCGCCTCGCCACCGAGTCGAGCGTCTCGCCGGTCGCCGGCCATCCCTTCTGGGCGCGGCCGTTCC
This sequence comes from Solirubrobacterales bacterium, assembly GCA_050251335.1. Classification (GTDB taxonomy): domain Bacteria; phylum Actinomycetota; class Thermoleophilia; order Solirubrobacterales; family 70-9; genus VAYN01. The sequence goes on along the minus strand of JBFWMZ010000029.1, from coordinate 17,616 downwards.
CCGACGTCGCGATCGTCCACAACGGCCAGCTGACGAACTACTACACCTGGCGCCGCAAGCTCCAACGCGCCGGCTACCGCTTCACCACCTTCAACGACAGCGAGCTGATCGCGGTCTGGAACTCGGACCGGATCGCGGCCGGGGAATCGCTCGGCGACTCGCTGCAGCGCAGCCTCTCGGAATTCGACGGCGTCTTCACCTACCTGCTCGCGACCGCCACCGACATCGGCCTGGCCAAGGACCGCTGGGCGATCAAGCCGATGGTGGCGATGCTCGAGGGCGGCAACGTCGCGCTCGCCACCGAGGAGCAGTCGCTTCGCACCGTCTATCCCGACGAGGTCGAGGTCGAGGTCTTCGACGGTCCCTCGATCGTCCGCACCTGGTCGACGCGCGCTCCGGTCCTGGAGGCGGCATGAGCACCGCCCAGGCCGGCCGCACGCTGGTCGCCGGCAAGACGCCGCTGCGCGAGTTCAACCGCGAGCTCCGCGCGGCGGTCGCCGCCGGCGAGACGGTGACCGTGACCGAGCCGATGTCCCGGCACAACCTCGGTGTGGCGCTGCCGCCGGGCGGGACGGTCCGCTTCGAGGGCAGCGTCGGCTACTACTGCGGCGGCCTCAACAACGGCGCCACGATCGAGGTCTCCCGGAACTGCGGCTGGGCCGTCGGCGAGGCGATGGCCGCCGGCCAGATCACGATCGACGGCCACGCCGCGATGAGCGCCGGAGCCTCGATGCGGGGCGGCCTGGTCCACATCCGCGGCGACGCGGGTCCGCGCTGCGGCGTCTCGATGAAGGGAGGCACGATCGTCGTCGAGGGCAACATCGGCTACTCGTCGGCGTTCATGGCCCACGCCGGACGCCTGATCAGCCTCGGCGACGCCGCCGACGCCGCCGGCGATTCGCTCTGGGGAGGTTGCGTGTGGGTCGCCGGTGAGATCGCCGGGCTCGGCGTCGACGCCGAAGTCGTCGCCCCCTCGCCCGAGGAGGTCGCCGAGGTCCAGGCGCTGCTCGAAACGCTCGGAATCGAGGACCCCGTCCGCGACTGGAAGGTGATCGTTTCCGCTCAAGAACTCTGGCACTTCGACTCGAGGGACGCAAAGCAATGGCTGATGATCTGAAACCGGCGATGACGGCTGCCGAGGGCGTCGACGAGAACCTCGTCGCCTACGCGGACGGGGCGATCGAGGGGCGGCCCGCCGGCGTCCCCGCCTCCTACGAGGAGGGCGGCTCGGGGATCTGGACCCGGTCGGCGATCGCCGACATCCAGGCCAAGAGCCAGCTCGGCCGCTACCAGATCCGCGGCTTCTCGACCTTCCAGCGCAACCTGCCGACCTTCGACGACCTCACCTTCGAGCCGGCGACGATGACCCGGCTGCCGCTCGAGGGCTACCGGGAGCGGTGCGAGACCAGGACGGTGATCGGCGACGGCCTCGGGCTGGTCGAGAAGCCGATCGAGCTGGAGATCCCGATCTACATCGCCGCGATGAGCTTCGGGGCGCTTTCGGCGAACGCCAAGGCGGCCCTCGGCGAGGGCGCCTCCAAAGTCGGGACGATGACCTGCACCGGCGAGGGCGGGATGCTCGAGGACGAGCGCCGGGCGTCGCGCACCCTCGTCTACCAGCTGACGCCCTCGCGCTACATGCTCGACCTCGACCACCTGCGCCAGGTCGACGGCATCGAGGTGGTCGCCGGACAGGGCGCGAAGCCGGGGACCGGTGGGCTGCTGCTGGGGATGAAGGTGTCGGAGCGGGTCGCGAGGATGCGCTCGCTGCCGCTCGGCGTCGACCAGCGATCGACGGTCCGGCACCCCGACTTCCTCGGCGCCGACGATCTCCAGATCAAGGTCGAGGAGCTGCGCGAGGCGACCGACTACCAGGTCCCGATCCTGCTCAAGATGGGCGCGACCCGGCCCTACTTCGACGTCGCCGTCGCCGCCAAGAGCGGAGTCGACGCGGTCGTCGTCGACGGCATGCAGGGTTCGACGGGGGCCTCTCCCGAGCTGCTGCTGGACCACACCGGCGTGCCGACGATCGCCGCCATTCCGGCCGCCCGCCGGGCGCTCGAAGACTGCGGCATGAGCGGCAAGGTGAAGCTGATCGCGGCAGGCGGGATTCGCTCCGGCGCCGACGTCGCCAAGTGCCTCGCCCTGGGCGCCGACTGCACGATGATCGGGACCACGGCGCTGATCGGGCTCGGCTGCAACTCGCCCCGCTACCTCGAGGATTACCGAGCGATCGGCACCGAGCCGGGCGCCTGCCATCACTGCCACACGGGCCGCTGCCCGGTTGGGATCACGACTCAGGATCCCGAGCTCGAAGCGCGGATGGACGTTGCCGCCGGGGGCGAGCGAATCGCCCGCCTGCTGACCGCGATGACGATGGAAGCGACGCTGCTGGCCAAGGCCTGCGGCAAGGCGAGCGTCCACAACCTCGAGCCCGAGGACCTGCGAGCGCTGACGCTCGAGGCCTCCGCCTTCACCGGCGTCGACCTGGCCGGGGTCGAACGGCCGTTTCAGCCCTGAGCGCCCTACTGCGGGCGGTCGTTGTGCGCGACCCGCGTGCGGCGGCGCAGAGCGAAGCGCGGCTCGCCCTCGATCTCGCCGAGCGCGAACCTCGCGGCGTACTCACCGAGAACCAGCCCGTGCTTGAACATGTGCCCCGAGTCCCCTGCGACGATGGTCACGTTGGGATGATCCGGATGAGCGTCGATCAGGAATTGGGTGTCGGGGGTGTTGGCGATCTGGCCCACCTCCTGCCCGACGATCGGCTGCTCGAGCAGCGTCGGGAACCGCGTCGCCAGGTAGCGCCGCGAGCGCGCGATCGCCGGTTGCGAGACGAGGCGGTCGTCGCGGTCGACGTCGATGCTGAGGCCGCGCCAGTTGATCACCGCCTTGAAGCCGTGGCCGCCGACGGCCGGGATCCCGTAGGCCGGATAGGTGTGGTCGATCCAGGCGGGGAAGTTGTCGGCGTCGAAGGCGCGGCTGCCGGCGGGCGGCGCGACGAGGATCACGTCCTGGCGGGCGATCTCCAGCAGCGGCGCGAGGGTGCGCCGGAAGATGTCCCGCATCCAGGCGCCGCAGGCGCAGATGACGAGGTCCGAGCCGACCGGGGCGCCGTCGAGCAGCGGGACCTCGTCGGGGCCGGCGCTGAGGCTCCCCTTGCGGCAGCTGCCGCCGCGGTCCTCGAACTCTTCGACGATCGCCAGCAGCGCCCGGCGGGCGAAGACGAAGCCGGACTCCGGCTCCCAGAGGCCGAAGGCGATTCCCGCGGTGTCGAGCACGGGCAGCCGCACCCGCAGCTCCTCGGCCGAAACCCGGAACGAGGGGATCCCGAGCCGTCCCAGCGTCGCCGCCGAGGCTTCCTCCCAGGAGGAATCGCGTTCGTGCGCGAGCATCACGGCGCCGGACTGAACGAAGAGCTGAGTCCCGCGGCGCTCCTGGAATTCGAGCCAGCGCAGCCGCGATTCCTTCGCCCAGGCGGTGTACAGCTCGTCGCTGCCGTGGCTGGTGCGGAGGATCCGGTGGTCCCCGGAGGACGCCGCCCGCAGGTGCCCGGGGTCCCAGGGGTCGACGAGCGTGGTCTCGACCCCGCGTTCCTGCAGCGCCAGCGCCGTGCTGGCGCCGGCGATGCCGGCGCCGAAGACGGTCGCGGTGCCGTTGCGGCGTGGCGCCCGGGCCGGTTTCCCCTTAGTTCCTTGCAAAGTCACCATTGTTCGTATACGGTACACGATAGTGGAGGATTCGATGGAAAACCTTTCCGCGCCCAGTGCCGAGCAGACGGCTCCCGGGACCGGGGCCGGGAGCGAGGAGTGGGCGCTTCCGGACGACATCCACACGGTCGAGCTGGTCGTCGGCGACAGCTCCGGCCTGCTGCGCGGCAAGCGCATCCCGCGCAGCATGTGGCGCCGGGTCGCGAACAACGGCATCGCCCTCGCCGGGGTCCTCTTCGAGTGGTCGCCCTGCTGCGACATCCGCGAGGACGCTCCCTACTCGAACATGGAGAACGGCGTTCCCGACATCCGCATCGTGCCGATGCTCGAGACGCTCCGCGTGCTTCCCTGGCAGGACGGCACGGCCCGGGTCCTCTGCGAGGCGCGCGAGCCCGACGGCTCGGCGGTCCGGGTCGATCCGCGGCGGGCGCTGCTGAAGGTCCTCGATAGCTACGCCGAGCTCGGTTACCAGGTCAAGGCCGGGGTCGAGTTCGAGTTCTACCTGCTCGACCCCGAGACACGGCAGCCGCGGCAGTCGGCCACCCAGTGCTACGGGGTCACGCACGCCCCCCTCTACGAAGGCGTCCTCACCGCGATCAGGAACCTCCTCAACGATTACGGGATCCCGGTCGAGGCGAGCAACCTCGAGTACGCCCCGGGCCAGGTCGAGGTCAACCTCCTCTACGGCGACGCGCTCGAGGCGGCCGACGCCTCGGTCCAGTTCCGCTCGGCGGTGAAGGAGATCGCGGCGCGCGAGGGCTGGCTCGCCAGCTTCATGGCCAAGCCCTTCGAGGGAGAGTCCGGCTCGGGCATGCACGTCCACTACTCCCTCTGGCAGGGGGAGGAGAACTCCTTTGCCGACGGCGAGGCCCTCTCGCAGGTGGGCAGCCACTTCCTCGGCGGCCTGCAGCGGCATATGCCCGCCCTGACCCTCTTCGGCTCGCCGACCGCGAACGGGATGAAACGCCGCATCGACTACTCCTTCTGCCCGACCACCGCGAGCTGGGGCGGCGACAACCGCACCGTCGGCCTGCGCGTGATCGACGGCGAGGAGGACGCGACGCGAATCGAGCAGCGCGACGGGGCCGCCGACTGCAACCCCTACCTGGCGATGGCGGCGCAGCTCTCCGCCGGCCTCGACGGGATCAACGGCCGGATCGAGCCTGGGCCGCGCTGTGAGGGCGACGCCTACAGCAGCGACGCCGACGCGTCGCTGCCGCGCACGGTGCCGGAGGCGATCGGGGCGCTCGCGAGCAGCGAGCTGGCCAGGGAGACCTTCGATTCGATGCTGCTCGAGACCTTCGTCGGCTTCTGCCGCTTCGAGCACGAGAAGGTGACGGGCGCCGTCACCGAGCTCGAGCGCGAACGCTACCTGGAGGCCTTCTGATGGAGATCGCCGAAGTCCTCGGATCGGTCACCGCGACCGTCAAGGCCGAAAGCCTCGCCAGCCACAAGCTCCTGGTCGTCAGGCCGCGAGGGGCGGATCCCTCCGTCCCCGCAAGCGTCGCCGTCGACACGGTCGGAGCGGGTCCCGGCGACCTCGTCCTCACCGTCGCCGGCTCCGCCGCCCGGCAGGCGCCGGCGACGCGGTCGGTCGTCACCGATCTCGCCGTCGTCGCGATCGTCGATTCGGTCGACGTCGTCGATGCGAGCGCGCCTCAAGCCAAACGTCAAAAATCGAAAAGGAGCTAAAGATGCCGGATACGCCGCAGGTCGCCCTTGGAATGATCGAGACCCGAGGGCTCGTCCCCGCCCTCGAGGCGGCCGACGCGATGGTCAAGGCGGCCAACGTCGAGCTCGTCGCCAAGGAGCAGCCGGGAGGCGGATTGGTGGCGATGATCGTCCGTGGCGACGTCGGCGCCGTGAAAGCGGCGACCGATGCCGGAGGCGTTGCGGCCAACAAGGTCGGCGACGTCACCGCGATCCACGTCATCGCCCGCCCGCACAGCGATCTCGACGGCGTCCTGCCGCACGCGAAATAGCGACCGGCGCCTGAGCGAGGCCGCTCGTGTCCTCATCGGTAGGAGAGTTCGAGGCCGTCGTCGCCGGCCTCGCCGCGGATCGCCGCGCGTCCGAGCCGGCCGCTTCGCCGACGATCGGCTGCGTCGCCGTGGTCGGGGCGGGGCCGGTCGGGCAGGCGGTCGCCTGCGCCTCGCTGGCGGCCGGCTGCACCGTTCGCCTGCACGCCGCCTACGAAGCCGAGCTGGCCTCGCTGCGCGAGGCCGGGGCGATCACCGTGCGCGGCGAGGAGCTGGTCGGGACCTACGAGCTCGATGGCAACCGGGGGCCCTCGATCGAGGTTCGCCCGTCGATCGACGGGGCGATCGGCGAGGCCGACGCGGTCGTGCTGGCGACTCCCGCCGTCGCCCATCAGGCCTATGCCGGCCTGCTCGCGCCGCTGCTGAACGAGGGGCAGATCATCGTCCTGCTGCCGGGCCGGGCCTTCGGCGCTGTCGAGTTCGCCCGCGGCCTGCGGCGGCTCGGGCTGCACTCGGACCTCTCGATCCTCGAGGTCGCCTCGGCGCCCTACCTGGCAAGCGTCGAGAGGCCGGGCCGCCTCCAGGTGCACGCCGGGAAGCGCGATCTGCCGGCCGCCTGCCTGCCGAATAGCCGCACCGCGGCGGTGGTCGAGAGCCTGCAGGCGGTGCTGCCGATGCTGACCCCGGCCAGCGGCGTGCTCGAGTCGAGCTTCTCCGACCTCGGATCGGTCGTCAACCTGCCGCCGGCGCTGCTCGGCGTCGCGGCCAGGGATCCGGAGGCGACCGTCCGGGACCGCCTGCCGCAGGCGGTCACCGCCACCGCGCTGCGCCGGCTCGATGCGGAGCGCGCGGCGATCGCCTTCGCCTACGGCGTCCGCGATCTCGACGCCGCCTGGGAGCGGCTGGCGCGGTCCTACGGCTGCGGCGGTCAGGGGATCGACGAGGTCCTCGACGAAATCGAGGCCTACGGCGAGCTGCCGGCGCCGGGGCCGCCGGGCGAGGACCAGCGCACCCACGACCTGGTGGCGAGCAGCCTCGTGCCGCTGGTCAGCGCCGCGCAGCTGGCGGGAGTCCACGCGCCCACCGCGAGCGCGCTGGTCGACGTGGCATCGACCCTTGCCGGGCTCGACTACATGCGCTACGGGCGCACCCTGCCGAGCCTCGGCCTCGACCGTCTCGGCACCGACGGGATCCGGCGCGCCCTCGACGGGTCCGACGCCAGCCTGCTCGCCGAGGTGCTGGCATGAGCGTCGCGACCTTCTCCGATCTCGAGGCGGTCGCCGAGGCGCGGACCGCGGTCGAGTCGGCGTACCGCGCCTGGCAGGACTTCCGCTACTGGAACCCGGCCGACGTCGACCGCGTGGTCGAGGCGATGTCCCGCGCGGTCGCCCCGGAAGCCGGCCGGCTCGCCGAGCTCGCCGCCGAGGAGACCGGCTACGGCAACGTCGCCGACAAAACGCTGAAGAACCTGTTCAACTCGATCGCCGTCGCCGACTGGCTGCGCAACGTCCGCACGCTGGGAGTGCTGTGGCGCGACGAGGTGACGAAGGTGGTCGCGATCGGCGAGCCGATGGGGGTGGTCGCGGCGCTGATCCCGGTCACCAGCCCGACCGCGATGGTGATCTTCAAGACGCTCTCGGCGCTGAAGGCCGGCAACGCCATCGTCCACGCTCCGCATCCCCGTGGCCGAACCTGCGGGGCCGAGACGGCGCGGATCCTCTCCGACGCCGCGGTCGAAGCGGGCGCGCCGAGCGGCCTGATCCAGTGCCTCACCGCCGGCCGGCTCGAGGGGACGCGGGAGCTGATGCACCACGAGCGCACCGCGGTCGTCCTCGCGACCGGCGGCGCCGACATGGTCCGGGTCGCCTACTCCTCGGGCAAGCCGACCCTCGCCGTCGGCCCAGGCAACGTCCCGGTCTACGTCGACCGCTCCAAGGCGGACGACCTCGACGAGGTGGCGGAGATGATCATCACCTCGCGCTCGCTCGACAACGGCACCGCCTGCCTCTCCGAGCAGGCCCTCCTCGCCGACCGCCCGATCGCCGCTCGGATGCGCGAGGCGCTGCGCCAGCACGGCGCCTACTTCTGCACCTCGCGCGAGGCCGAGGCGCTCGCCAACGTCATCTTCCAGCCGCGCGGCGGCCACCGGGTGGCCAACGTCGGGCAGTCGGCGCAGCGGCTCGCCGAGCTGTCGGGCTTCACCGTCCCGCCGCGGACCCGGGTCCTCGTCGCCGAGTGCGACCGGATCGGCCCCGAGGAGCCGCTCTCGGCGGAGAAGCTCGACCCGGCGCTCGCCTTCTACGAGGTCGACGGGGTGGCCGGCGCGATCGAGCGCGCGACCGAGGTGCTCCAGTTCGGCGGCGAAGGCCACACCGCGGCGCTTCACAGCTCCGACCCGGAGGCCGTCTCCCGCTACTCCGCCTTGCCGGCGGGACGAATCCTCGTCAACACGCCCTGCCTGCACGGCGGCATGGGGTTCTCCTGCGACATCGACCCCAGCTTCATGCTCGGAACCGGCACCAGCTCGGGCTCGATCGTCTCCGACAACGTCACCGCGCTGCACCTGATCAACATCAAGCGAATTGCCTACGAGTCCCGACCCTGGCGCTCATTGGCCGACCTCGAAGGAGCCCACTGATGGCCCAAGACGACGCTTTCGACCTGCGCGCCCTGCTTCAGATCGACCGCCTGCAGCCGCAGTTCGCCGCCTACACGGCCGCGACCGTGCAGGGCTCGATCCCGCTCTCCGGCTACACGATCCTGGTCGGCGAGATGGGACCCGGAAACGAGGTCTTCCGGGTCGTCGACGTCGCCCTCAAGGCGGCCGACGTGCAGGCGTCCTCGCAGATCGTCGAGCGCGAGTTCGGCTTCTTCATCCTCTGCTCGGCGAGCAACTCTGAGATCTCGGCCGCCCACGAGGCGATCCTCGGCCACCTCGGCGTGCCGCTGACCGCGCGTCGCGCTCCGCACGTCGAGAGCCGCCAGGTGATCACCTCGGTCGAGCCCTACCAGGCGCAGCTGCTGAACAAGTGGCGCAAGGGCTCGATGATCGTCCCCGGCGAGTCGCTGGGGATCGTCGAGTGCGCCCCCGCCGCCTACATCACCGCCGCCGCCAACGACGCCGAGAAGGTGGCCTCGATCAAGATCGCCGAGGTGAGGACCGTCGGCCGCTTCGGCCGGCTCTTCATCTGCGGCAGCGAGGCCGATGTGCGGATGGCCGTCGAGGCTGCGGTGTCCACGCTGGAGAGCATCGAGGGGCGCTGATGCCCGTCGTCGGAGAGGCGGAGGTCCGCGAAGTACTCCGTCGCGGCGGGCGAAAGCTCGTCGTTTCCGAGGACGCGCTGCTGACGCCGCAGGCGCTCGAGTCGGCGGAGCGCCTCGGGGTCCGGATCCAGCGCGGCGCCACCCGGCCCTCGCCGGTCGGCACCGACCCCGCCCGGGCGATCCGGCGGACGCTGCTGCGCCGCAACCCCCGCTGGGTCGCCCCCAGCGCTCACCGCGGGCTGACCCCGACCCGCTTCGGCCGCCTCGGATTCGTCGGCGCCGGCGGAGTCGGAGCGACGACGGCCCACCTCGCGGCCTGCGCCGACATGGCCGACGAGATCGTGATGATCGACATCGTCCCCGACGTCGCCGCGGCGGTCGCGCTCGATCTCGAGCACGCCTCGGGGATCACCGGCTCCCGCACGAGCGGCCGTGGCGGCACGGGCATGGAGCTGGTCGCGGGATGCGACGCGATCGTGATCACGGCCGGCCGGCCGCGGACTCCGGGGATGGACCGCTCGGCCCTGCTCGAGGTCAACGGCAGCGTCATCCGCTCGGCCGCGGAGGCGGTCGCCCAGTACGCGCCGGAGGCGATCGTCATCGTCGTCACCAACCCGCTCGACGAGATGACCCACGAGTTCTGGGCCGCCAGCGGTCTCGAGCCCCGCAAGGTGATCGGGATGGCCGGCACGCTCGACTCGAGCCGGTTCCGGCACGAGATCGCCAGGGCCGCCGACGCGCAGGCGGCCGACGTCGAGGCGGTCACGCTGGGAAGCCACGGGGCGGAGATGGTCCCGGTCACCTCGACGGCGACGGTGCGGGGCCGGCCCCTGGTCGACGTCCTCTCCGCCGAGGAGATCGAGCAATGCGTCAAGCGGACGATCGACGGCGGGGCCGCGGTGGTGCGGCTGCGGCGCACCGGATCGGCGATCTACGCTCCCGCCCATGCGACCCTGGAGCTGCTGGACGCGATCCGCGGGGCGAAGGCGGGGCCGGTGTCGGTCTCGGCTCGGCTCGAAGGCGAGTACGGGATCGACGGCATCTTCCTCGGCGTGCCCGCGGTGCTCGGGCGCGACGGCGTCATCGAGGTGGTCGAGCAGACCCTCTCCGCCGAGGAGCTCGAGTCGTTGCGCGAGGCCGCCAGCGCGATCCGCGCTCGACTCGACCTCGGCTAGGCGCGAAGCTCTGTAGCCGCCCGTGCCTGCACGCAGTTTCGAGAAGATCGCCTACGAGGTCGCCGACGGCATCGCCACCGTCACCCTCGACGACCCCGAGAAGCGCAACATGCTCTCCGCCCAGATGCTGGCCGAGCTGGTCGCGGCGATGAGGATGGCGAAAGCCGACGAGGAGGTCCGCGCCGTGGTTCTCACCGGCGCCGGCAAGGTCTTCTGCGCCGGCGCCGACCTCGGCGGCTTCGCCGCCGAGGTGCCGCTGGTCTCCAAGCACTTCGCCTCCGACCTCTTCCTCGACTACTTCAAGCTGATGCCGCGCCTCGGCAAGCCGACCCTCGCCGCGGTAAACGGCCACGTCCTCGCCGGCGGCATGGGCATCGCCCTCTCCTGCGACCTGGTGATCGCCAAGCAGGGCGCCAGCTTCGGCACCCCCGAGATCAACGTCGGCGCCTTCCCCTACATGATCATGGCGATCATCTACCGCAACGTGCCGCGCAAGAAGGTAAACGAGATGATGCTCCTGGGAGAGCGTCTCTCCGCCGAGGAGGCGGTTACCTACGGCCTCGCCAACAAGGCGGTGCCGGAGGCCGAGTTCGACGCCGCGGTCGCCGAGTGGGCGACCAAGCTCGCCGCCAAGAGCCCGGTCCTGATGCGCCTCGGCCACGACGCGATCTACCGCCAGCAGGACATGGCCTTCGAGGACGCGCTGGAGTTCCTGCGCTCCCAGCTCAGCCTCGCCCTCTCGACCGAGGACATCGTCGAGGGGGTCAGCGCCTTCTTCGAGAAGCGCGAGCCCGAGTGGAAGGGGCGCTGATGCCCGCCGAGCGAGCGCTGCCGACCCCGGAGGGCGAGGAGATCGTCGACCTGGCGCGCCGCTTCGCCGCCTCGGAGCTGCGGCCCCGGGTCGCCGCGGCGGAGGAGGAGGCCGATTTCCCCCGCGACGCCTTCGCGCGGCTCGGCGAGCTCGGCTTCCTGGCGATGCCCTACCCCGAGGAGCTCGGCGGCGCCGGCCAGCCCTACGAGGTCTACCTGCAGGCGCTGGAGGAGATCGCCGCGGCCTGGGCCAGCGTCGCGGTCGGGTTCAGCGTCCACGTCATGTCCTGCTTCCCGCTGGCGACCTGGGGGACGGCCGAGCAGCAGGAGCGCTGGCTGGGCGCGATGCTCGGCGGCGAGCTGCTCGGTGGCTACTGCCTCTCCGAGGCCGACGCCGGTTCCGATCCGGCGGCGATGCGGACGCGGGCGCGGCCGGTCGTCGAGGGCTTCGAGGTCAGCGGCGCCAAGGCCTGGGTCACCCACGGCGGCGAGGCCGACTTCTACGCGCTCTTCGCCCGCACCTCCGAGGACCGTGCGGGCGGCATCTCCTGCTTCCTCGTGCCGGGCGACGCCGACGGCCTCGCGCCGCGGCCGGCGGAGCGGAAGATGGGCCTGACCGGCTCGACCACGACGACCCTCGACTTCGACGGCGTCCGCCTCGAGCGCGAGCGGCTGGTCGGCGCCGAAGGCCAGGGCCTGGCGATCGCCCTGCAGGCCCTCGACAGCGGCCGGCTCGGAATCGCCGCCGTCGCCGTCGGCCTCGCCCAGGGGGCGCTCGACGACGCGGTGGCCTACGCGCAGGAACGGCAGACGTTCGGCAGGCCGATCATCGAGCACCAGGGCCTCGGCTTCCTGCTCGCCGACATGGCGGCCGCGGTCGAGTCGGCGCGGGCGACGACCCTGGAAGCGGCGCGCCGCCGTGACCGCGGGCTGCCGTTCTCGCGCCAGGCCTCGATCGCCAAGCTCGTCGCCACCGACGCGGCGATGAAGGTCACCACCGACGCGGTTCAGGTGCTCGGCGGCTTCGGCTACACGAAGGAGTTCCCGGTCGAGCGCTACATGCGCGAGGCGAAGGTGATGCAGATCTTCGAGGGAACCAACCAGATCCAGCGCCTGGTGATCGCCAGGCATCTCGCCCGCGGCGGCTAGGGCAGCGCCCGGGCGCCCGAGCGCCTTTGTGTACAATTGTACGTATCGAACGCGCCTTCTTCCCGATCGCGGCGGTCGCCTTCGCTCTCGAGGCGGCGCTCTTCTCGACGCTGTCGGCGATGCTGCCGCAGTTCGAGAGCGAATTCGGGATGTCGACGCTGGCCTCGGGAGTGCTCGCCGGCTGTTACACGGCGGGGATGGTGCTCGCGATCCTCGTCACCGGCCTGTGGGCCGGTGACCGTTTCGGCGTCCGCGCCACCTCGCTGGCCGGCTGCGTCCTGCTCGCGCTCGCCAGCGTCGCCTTCGGGGCCGCGAACGACGTCGTCACGCTCGACGTCGCCCGCACCGTCCAGGGGGTGGGGGCGGGGCTCCTCTGGTACTCGCTGCTCAACTGGCTGATCCTCATAGTCCCGCCCGCCCGCCGCGGCTCCACCCTCGGGGCGGCGCTCGGGGCATCGGTCTTCGGCACCGCCGCGGGACCACTCCTCGGGGCGGCCACGCAGGTGGTCGGCACCTTCGTGGTGTTCGCCGGGGTCGCCGCCGTCGTGCTCCTGTTCGCCGCCGTCCTGCAGCGAGCCCCTGCTCCGACCCGGGTCGAGGGCGAGCCCTCGACCTCGCGCCTGCGCCTGCCCCCGGACACGCAGCTGCGCCTGATGGCGGCGATCGCCTTCGTGCCGCCCCTGGTGATCTCCGCCGTGCTCACCATCGTCCCGCTCCAGCTGGTCGCACGCGGGGCCAGCGAATTGGGGGTGGACGCCGCCCTGCTCGCCGGCGCGCTGCTGGCGGCGATCTGCTGCCCCAAGGCGGGACGGATCTCCGACCGCCGCGGAGCGCTGGCGCCGGTCGTCTTCGGCGGCGTGATCAGCGTCGCCACGCTCGCTGCGATGGCCGCCTCGCACTCCCCGCTGATGCTCTCGATCGGCTTCGTCCTCTTCGAGGGGATCGGCCTCAGCTTCTTCTGGATCCCGATAATCAGCCTCTTCACCGAGCGCGGGGAAGCGGTCGGAATCGGCGCGGCCACCGCTGCGCTGACGATCAACCTGACCTTCACCGTCGCCTCGACCGTGGGACCGCCGCTCCTCAGCGCGCTCGAGCAGCTGACCACCGAAGCGGCCCCGTATCTGGCCATGGCGGCGACCTGCCTCCTCACCCTCGCGGTGATCGTCCGCCGGCGGAGCTACGCGGCCCGGCCGGCGGAGATCCCGGCTGGCGAGGTGGCCGGCTGATGGCCCGCCGGCGCGGCCCGACCGATCGTGGCCGTCGCGACCGGATCGCCAAAGCCGCGGTCGCGGTCGTCGCGGAGAGAGGCCTCGAGGGCTTGACCCACCGCGCCGTCGCCGAGGCCGCCGCGGTTCCCCTCGGCTCCACCACGTACCACTTCAGCGACCGCGAGGAGATGCTCGAGGCGGCGATGTCCGAGGCGGCGGCGGAGACGCGGCGGAAGATCGACGCCTGGGCAGCTGCGATCGGCGAGGGCGATGACCTGGTGGAGGCCCTCGCAGAGCTGCTCGTGCGCGAATCCTCTGACGGTCGCGAGATGAACGTGGTGGCGTACGAGCTCTACCTGGCGGCGCTCAAGCGCCCGGCGCTGCGGCCCGCGGCGGCGAAATGGTCGGCCAATCTGCGGCTGGCGATCGAGCCCTTCGCGGACCCGCTCACCGCCGCGTCGCTGGCAGCGGCGGCCGAGGGGATCCTCGTGATCAGCCTCGCCTCGGGCGGGCCGGTCGACCGTCGGCACGCGACCGACATCCTGCGCCGCGTCGCCCGCTAGCTCGCTCGCCTGGGCCGCCCAGAAGGCGTCGCTCTCGGCCGGTTTGCCGCGACCGTCTCACCGAAGGCCTCTCCTGGCCGGCCGGCCAAATTGCGAAGCGGGCTCTATAGGGTGCCGCCGTGGACTTCTCGCTGACCGACGAGCAGCAGGACTTCGTCGCCGCGATCCGCGAGTTCTGCTCCCGCGAGTGCGGCACGCCGGACCAGCGCGAGCGGCTCACCGACGGCTACAGCGAGCACCACAACTTCGAGATCTACGGGAAGATGGCCGAGCTCGGCTGGCTCGGGGTGGCGATCGAGGAGGCCTACGGCGGCTCGGGCGGCGGCATGCTCGAGGCCTGCCTGTTCATGGAGGAGACCGCGCGCGGGCTGGCGCCGATCTCGGCCTACGCGACGACGCTGATCGTCGCCGGCGCCACCCAGCGCTTCGGCAGCGAGGAGCAGAAGGCCGAGATCCTCGGCGGCATCGCCACCGGCTCGGTCGAGGCGATCGCGATGACCGAGCCCGAGGCTGGCTCCGACGTCGGCGCCATGAGCTGCCGGGCGACCAGGATCGACGGCGGCTTCGTGCTCGACGGCCAGAAGGTCTTCTGCTCCAACGCCCACCTCTCCGACCACGTGCTCGTCGTCTGCCGCACCACCCCCGGCGGCGGCAAGCACGAGGGGATGACGATGATCTGGGTGACGGCCGGGGCGGAGGGGATGGAGGTCGTCCCGATCGAGACGATGGGCGGCCGCGAGACCAACCACCTCTACTTCACCGAATGCGAGGTGCCCGACAGCGCCGTGCTTGGCGCGGTCGACCAGGCTTGGACCCAGCTGATGGCCGGCCTCAACGTCGAGCGCCTGATCCTCGCCGCGACCAACCTCGGGATCGGCCAGCGCGCCCTCGACGACACCCTCGCCTACGTCAAGGAGCGACGCCAGTTCGGCCGCCCGATCGGCTCCTTCCAGGCGCTGCAGCACCGCATCGCCGACATCGCCACCGACCTGCAGGCGGCGCGGCTGATGACCTACTGGGTCGCCACCCTGATCGACGAAGACCCGGACCGGATGCTGCCGCAGCAGGCCTCGATGGTGAAGCTCTTCGTCACCGAGGCGGTGAAGCGGGCGACGCTCGAGGGAATGCAGCTGATGGGCGGCTACGGCTACTCCTCCGAGTACGACATGGAGCGGCTGGTCCGCAGCTCGCTGGCCGCGACGATCTACGGCGGCACCTCCGAGATCCAGCGCAACATCGTCGCCAAGACGCTCGGGCTCTAACCGTTCCCGGCTGCAGTTGTCCCCGCTATGCGGGGACAACTGCACTCGGTGGGGACAACCGCAACGCCGTCGACGCCGGGCCGGGAAATCCTTCCCATCTCTAAAGATTCGTGACGGATCTTTAGCCCTCTCTATACAAATAAACGCATGTACGAGGAAGGAGCTCGTACATGCGTTGCGGTTCTCACCTACGGTCGGGAGGACCAGATGGCGAGCGACGGACGACAGCTGCTGCACCGCGCGCGGGCGATCCGCATCCCGCACCTCGCGCTGGCCGCCGTGCTGCTCGCCCTCGCGGCCCTCGCCCTCGCCGCCCTCGCCGCGCCGGCCAGGGCCGAGGTCGTCTACGACAACCCTCCCGCCGCCGGCGCAACCGAGGCGCTCGGCTTCGAGCAGAGCGGCACCGCCGAGCTCGGCACCCTGGTCCGCCTCGCCGGCGCCGCCCGGCTCGACCCGCAGGTCCGGGTGGCGACGATCGTCGACGCCAGCGACGAAGGCTCGACCGATGCCGCCTGCGCGACCGCCGGCGCCAGCTTCGCCTTGCCGGCCACCCTCAGCGTCTACGCGGCGAACGCCGACGGCTCGCCCGGCCCGCTGCTGGCCCGCGAGACGAGGACCTTCCAGCTCCCCTGCCAGGGGGCGCAGTCCCTCGCCTTCGAGCTGCTGGGGGCGACGTTGCCGCCCGAAGCGATCTTCTCGCTCGCCTTCGACACCGCGACCAGCGGCTACGCGCCGACCGGGCTCGCCGGACCCGCCGACGCTGTCGGCGTCGCGCTCGCCGGACCCGCCGCCGTCGGCGCCACTCCGCGCGAAGCCGAAGGCGTCTACCGCGCCGCCAACGCGTCCGAACCGGGGGCCGCGCCGGTCCTCGGGTTCGAGGCGGCGCCCGCGACTTGGGAGGGACGCCAACCGGCGTTCACGGTCGAAGCCGCCGCCGCGCCGGCCCCCGTGGCCGAGCCCGCGGCGGCGGCGCCGACCGCGAACGCCGCCAGCCCGGCCCCGACGGCGCTCGCCACGCCGCGTTCCAGCAGTCGCGGATATCGGATCCCGGCGAGCAAACGGATGACGCTCCGGTTCACCCGCCGCGTCGCCCGGATCGCCGGCCCGGGGGCACTGGTCCAGGTCCGCTGCGCCGGCGCCAGCGCGGCCCGCTGCATCGGCACCCTGACGCTGAGCGCCGCCGGCGCCGTTCACAAGGTGCCCTACTCGATCGGCAAGGGACGCCGCCAGTACCTGGTCGTCCCGCTCAGTTCCAACCTGCGGCTGCTCGACGGTCTCGAGGTCGCCCGCGCCACCGCAATCGCCAGCACCGTCCAGGTCGGCGGCCCCGCCGTGAAGACGAAGCGCGCGCTGAAGCTCAAATAGGTCGAGAGGTCGCTATCCTAAGCCGAGCCTCGCGCCCCGGGCCCGAGGTTTTCTTTTGTAATCAAGTCCTTTAGGAGCGAGGGAAGAGATGGCTCGCGGAGATGTCCGCATCGCGGTGACCATGGCTTGCGAGGAATGCAAGCGGCGGAACTACCAGACGAACAAGTCGCGGCGCAATTCGCCCGACCGGATCGAGCTGCGCAAGTTCTGCCGCTGGTGCGGCCGCCACACCCCTCATAAAGAGACCCGGTAGTCCCCGATGGCGAAAAGCCGCGCACAGCGCAAGGCCGAGCGCCGGGCTCGGGAAGCCGAGGGGCGGAAGCGGTCCGGCGCTGGCGGCGACCGTCGCGGTGAGTCGCGTGCCCAGCACGACACCGAGGTAGGGGTCTCCGGCGAGGTCCGCGAGATCGAAGCGATCGAGGAGGGGATCGCCGAGGGCGTCCCCGAGGAGGCGCTCGAGCTTCCGGAGTCGCCGAAGCCCTCGCGCGCCGAGCGCCGCGCCGAGGCGAAAGCGCAGAAATCCGCGCAGAAACGCGAGAAAGACCAACAGCGCCAGCACGAGCGCGAACAGCTGGCGAAACGGCAGAAAGCGGCGGCGAAAAAGCAGACCACCTCGAGCCATCAACGCGGCGGCGTCATCGGTTTCCTAATCTCCTGCTGGGCCGAGCTGAAGAAAGTTCAATGGCCCGACCGCGAGACCCTGATCCAGGCGACCGCGGTAACGATTCTGTTCGTCGCGGTGGCGGCCGCCTATCTCGGCGCCCTCGACGCTCTCTTCAACTGGCTGATCAAGCAGATCCTCTAGCCGGGGATCCCGAAAGAAAAAGGCTTCAGTTTGTATCGCTGGTACGTAATCAACACCTATTCCGGGCACGAGAACAAGGTCAAGCACAACCTCGAGCACCGGGTCGAGACGATGAGTCAGAACCGCAACGTGCGGCAGGTCGTCGTCCCCACCGAGCAGGTCTCGGAGATGAAGGACGGGCAGAAAGTCCAGACCGAGAAACGGACGATGCCCGGCTACGTGCTCGTCAACATGGAGATGACCGACGACGCCTGGGGGCTGGTCAAGAACACCCCGGGGGTCACCGGCTTCGTCGGCTCGCGCAACAAACCGGTGCCGCTCTCGAAACC
>JBFWMZ010000028.1:0-42933 GCA_050251335.1 Solirubrobacterales bacterium | reverse complement strand
AGGTTGACGCAGCGCAGCAGGGTGCTCTTGCCCGAGCCGCTGGGGCCGAGGATGCAGATCACTTCCCCTTTGGCGACCTCGAGGTCGACGCCTTTCAGCACTTCCAGCTGGCCGAAGCGCTTGTGGACCCCTTTCAGGTGCAGCATCGGCTCGGCCATCACGCCACCTCGATGTGGGAGCCGCTGGCGACCTTGCCCTGCTGGCGCCTGATCAGGTAGTCGACCAGGCGGGCGGCGGGCAGCGTGATCACCAGGAAGAAGGCGGCGGTGAGGATCAGGGCGGAGCTGTTCAGCTGTTCGGCGAGGATTTCGCGGCTGACCAGCACCGACTCGCCGAGCGCGATGACGCTGACCAGCGTCGTGTCCTTCAGCAGCGAGATCAATTCGTTCAGCAGCGGCGCCGGGATCTTGGTCACCGCCTGCGGCACGATGATGTGGCGCATCGCCTGGAAGTGGCTCATCCCGAGCGAGCGCGCCGCCTCCATCTGGCCTTTGGGGATCGCTTCGATCCCGGCCCGGTAGACCTCCGCCATGTAGGCGCCGTAGACGAAGACGAGGGCGGCGACGCCGTACCAGAAGGGGTCCGGCTTGCCGAACCATTTGGGGATCCGCACTTCTTTCGGGATGAAGTCGAGGAAGGGGACCCCGCCCGAGATCAGCAGGATGATGATCAGCAGCGGGATCGCCCGCAGGACGTCGATGTAGGCGATCGTCACGAAGCGGATAGGGCCCCATTTCTTCCCCGGCAGCTGCCGCAGCAGGGCGAGGACGAGGCCCCAGATCAGCGCCACGAGGGCGGCGACGAGGAAGATCAGCAGGTTCTGCAGGAAGGCTTCGAAGACTTCGCCGAAGTGTTCCCCCATCACCGAGAAGTCGAAGTACTGTTCGAAGAAGACGTCCATCTCTGCTCCTGCTGGCTATCAAGAAAGAAGGGGCGCCGTCGCCGGCGCCCCTTCCATTATCCGAGTCCCGCTCGCCGCGAAACCGTCATTCGCCCTTGCCGAGGTCGAAGATTTCCTGCGGCGGCGCTTCCTTGAACCACTTTTCGTAGATTTCTTCGTACTTGCCGTTTTCCAGGGTGGTGGCAAGCCCTTCGTTGATCTCTTCAAGTAGTTCCGTGTTGTCTTTGGCGACCGCGATTCCGTAGGTTTCTTCGGTCGGAACTTTTTCGGCGATTTCGACCCCGCCGGCTTCGACCGCGTTGGCCGCGACCGGGGCGTCGATGATCACCGCGGAGACGGTGCCCGCTTTCAGCGCGTTGATCGCGTCGGGGCCTTCGGGATAGGGGCGGAGTTCCCCGGCATCGGCTTTTTCCTTGCCGAGTTCGAGGCCGGTGGTGCCCTGCTGGGCGCCGACAGTTTCGCCGGCCAGGTCTTCGAGACCTTCGATGTCGCTGCCCTCTTTGACCAGGATCGCCTGTTCGGAGAGGTAATAGGGGTTCGAGAAGGCGACCACCTTTTCGCGTTCTTCGGTGATCGTCGCGGCTGAGATCACCGCTTCGAACTTGCCCTGGGCGACGTCGCGAAAGATCGTTTCGAACGACGAGTCGTTGAATTCCGGCGTGCGGCCGATCTCTTCGCCGATCGCTTCCATCAGTTCGACGTCGAAGCCGGTGTATTCACCCGGTTTCCCCTGCTCGAACGGGGGATAGGGGATGTCCGAGCCGATCACCAGCGGTTCGCCGCCGCCGCCGGCGCTGGTGGTGTCGTCACCGCCGCCGCACCCCGCCACGACCAATGCCGCGATCGCCACGAGGAAGACCGCGAGAAGCGCGGTCAGCCTAGTCCTGCCCATTGGGTATTGCCTCCGATCCGTATTGCCTGGACCCGCGCGAACATACCCCAACGTCGCGCCGCGGTCTTTATCCAACTGGCTAAACGGCCAGCGCGGGACGCGCCAAATTGATCATCTGCAAGGACCGTTCCCTCGCTATACTTTTTGAAGTAGCAGAAGCGGGCAACGCCATGACCAACGACACGATCAATAGACCCTGCGGGGGCCGGTTCGGCAGCGTCGTCGAATCGATTGGCAACACGCCGCTGGTCGAGCTGCCGCGGCTCTCGCCCAACCCCGAGGTGAAGATCTTCGCCAAGCTCGAGGGCCACAACCCGACCGGCTCGGTCAAGGACCGGGTCGCGAAGTCGATGATCGAGACGGCCGAGGCCGAAGGGGCGATCGAGCCGGGCCACACGATCCTCGAACCGACCTCGGGCAACACCGGAATCGCCCTGGCGATGATCTGTCGCCGCAAGGGCTACCCGCTGAAGGTCGTGATGCCCGACAACGTCACCGAGGAGCGGACCCAGCTGCTGCGCATGTACGGAGCGGAGATCGTCTACTCGGAGGGGCCGAAGGGCTCCAACGGCGCCGTCGAGGTGGCGCTGGAGATGGCGCAGGAGCCCGGCTACTTCATGCCCTACCAGTACGGCAACGAGGCCAACCCGCTGGCCCACTACAACGGCACCGCGCTGGAGATCCTCGAAGAGCTCGACGAGGTCACCGCCTTCGTCGGCGGGCTCGGCACCGGCGGCACCCTGATGGGCAACGGTCGCCGGCTCAAGGAGGAAAACCCGGAGACGCTGGTCGTCGCCGCCGAGCCGATGCAGGGCGAGCTGGTCCAAGGGCTGCGCTCGCTCGACGACGGCTTCATCCCGCCGATCATCGACCTCTCCCTGCTGGATCGCAAGATCATGGTCTCCAACCGCGACGCGATCATCTGGACCAAGCGCCTGCTCCACGAGGAGGGCGTCTTCGCCGGCGTCTCCGCCGGCGCGATCGCCGCGATCGCCGCCCGCATCGCCGGCGAGCTCGAGTCCGGCAACGTCGTCTTCCTGATCCCCGACGACGGCTGGAAGTACCTCTCCTCGGGCGTTTACACGAAGCCGCTGGAGGAGATCGAGAACCTCGACTCCACCGTCTGGTGGTAGTCGGGCTCCGGGCGGCCCGGCTGCATTAACCTCGCCCTCGTGAAGATCTCCCAGCAGCTGCTCGACGAGATGGTCGCGCACGCGCGCGAGGACGTCCCCAACGAGTGCTGCGGGATGGTCGGCGGCCGCGACGGGACGGCGGAGCGGGTGGTGCGGGTGGAGAACGCCGCCGCCAGCCCGCTGCGCTACGAGATGGACCCGCAGGGACAGTTCGACGCGCTGAAGGAGATCGAAGCCGACGGCGGCGAGCTGCTGGCGATCTACCACTCGCACACCAAGAGCGCCGCCTATCCGTCGCAGACCGACGTCAACCAGGCGCAGAACTGGCCCGAACAGATCTACCTGATCGTCTCGCTCGCCGATCCCGACGTGCCCGACGTCAAGGCCTTCACCCTGGCCGACCTGCAGATCGCCGATGCCGAGCTCGACGTCACATAAGAAGCCCCACAGCCGCGGCGCGCACGGTTCCGGCCAGGGCGACGGCGGCTCGCACGAGGGGGGCGGGGGAGGCGGAGGCGGCGGAGGCGGCAAGCTGGTCAAGGTCGCTTTCGCCCGCAACCAGTCCGAAGCCGAACTGCTGCAGGGGCTGCTGCTCGACTCGGGGATCCCGAGCGTCCTGAAACGCGCCGGCGGCTTCGACAACCCCGACTTCCTCGCCGCCGGCCCGCACGACGTCTGGGTCAACGTCCAGCACGAGGAGGAGGCGAAGCGGGTCCTCGCCGAGACGATGGTCGCCGACGAGGGCGAGGGCGAGGAGCGGCTCGAGCTGGAAGAGGAACGCCGGCTGGCGCGCGGCGAAAGCGGCGGTCCCTCGCCGGCGCGGCTGGCGCTCTGGGTGCTCGCCGCGGCGATCGGCGCCGTGATCCTGATCTGGATCCTCTACGAAGTCAGCTGACGGTGGGCGGGGAGCTGACCCGGGTTGCGTTGGCGGGCGACGCGGTCGAGGGGGCGATGATCAAGGGGCTGCTGGAGGACGCCGGAATTCCGGCGTTCCTGCGGGCCAGCGCGGCGAAGGTCGATGGCCAGGAGCTGGCCTTCGGAATGCTGGCGCGGGGGTCGATGAGCGGACCGCAGGACGTGATGGTCCCGTCAGAGCGCGCGGAGGAGGCGAAGACCCTGCTGACGGATCCGGACGCCCGCTGACCGCGGTCGCCGATTCGCAGACGCCGCGCTGCGATCAGGCGCGGGTTGCTCAGCGGATCAGGCCGCCGTCGCCGGCTCGGATCATGCCGCGCAGGTGGTCGCGCCAGGCGTCCTCGATGTCGCGGAAGCGGGCGTCGAAGGCGTCTTCCAGCGTCACCGTCGGGCCGCCGGGAAGAAGGCCGTCGACGAGCCGCTCGCAGGCCTCCGGGCCGCGCTCGTTCTCCAGCAGGTCGAAGATCGTGCCGCCGAGGATCACCGCGTCGCGGCGCGAGGGCGGGAAGGAGGGGCGCGAGCTCTCGCGCAGGCGGCGGATCACCGCGGCGCGGTAGAGGCCGACCTGGCGGGCAAAGTACTGGGCGCCGCCTTCGACCAGCCAGGCCCAGCGCAGGTAGCGGTAGAAGCGGCCCGGCGTCCAGGCCGGCGGCAGGGCGCTGTTGTTGGCGGCGACCACCAGCTGGGCGTAGAGCCGCTCGGCGGTGCCCCGAAGCGCCTCCAGCGAGTCGTCGCCGGCGGCGCGGCGTTCCATGTGCTTGTCGTTGAGGACGTGCAGCTCGGTCGCCATCGCCCAGCCGGCGAGGTAGCGACGGCCGGCGGGGGCCGCCGACCAGCGCGCCGCCGGCAGGAAGGGGTGGGCGGCGGTCAGCCAGAGCGGGTTGGTGTGAACGACGACCGTGACCTCGCCCGGCACCTCGGCGAAGCGGTCTTCGAGCCGCAGCCGCAGGATCTCCATCCGGTCGAGCGTCTGCTCTGCAAAGGCGGCGTCTTCGGAGTCGTGCCGCGCGGTGAAGCTCAGCGACTCCGTTTCTTCCCAGGCCACTAAACGAGATTACGAGGTTGACCGGCGCTTGGTCTGGGCTCGACTGACCAAGCAGACCGAGGACGCAGGAGCGAGCGTGCTCTCCACGTGAGCGACGAGGACCCCGGTATGCGCAGTGTCAGGCGAGCTCAGACGAGCGCGGGTTCGCGCGAGTCGCAGACCGACATGATCTCGGCGCGAGCGCGGTCATACTCTTCGTCGGCCATCACCGGCGTGCCCTCGAAGGGCAGTTCGCGGTCGATCTCGACCCAGGAGCGGCAGCCGTGGTACTCGTCGCGGACCCGCACGGTGACCGGGCGGGGGATGCGGTGGACCCGCAACAGCAGGATGTGCAGCGGGTGCCGGCGCTTCCAGGCGAGGCGCTTTTCGGCGTAGTCGGGGGTCCAGATGTAGTACGGCGAGAGGCCGTCGAGGGTGCGGCGGTCTTCGATCGTGATGTGATCGGTGACCTCGGCCCAGGCGCGCAGCCGGACGCGGTCGGGCTGCGGAATGCCGCCGTCCTGGATCAGCGCTCTCGGCGGCGGCTCCTCGTCCGGCCAGACACCCTCCTCGAGGGCGCGGCGGAGCTCCGGATGGTGGGACTCGCGGACGAGGTCGTTGCGCTGGTGGTCGAAGGTCGGGTAGAGGAAGAAGCGCTCGTGCTCGACCTCGAAGTGCTTGTTCTCCTCGCGGATCCCGCCCTTGCGCAGGGTCAGCAGCTGCTCGCCCTCAGCGAGGGCGCGGACCGTTACAGCCCATTCCTTCAGTGCGATCGGCATTTGTCGTCAGTACCTGGTGGAGGTTGTTCGGAAGTGGAGCGAGGCCGTGCTCAACACCGGGCCCGTTGGGCCGTTCGCCTCGCCGAGGTCGCGAAGTCTAGACGAGGGCTCCCGAATCTCAAAATAAATTTCGACGGAAGATTGGCTTTAGACCGCCGAATCCGTCCGCAGTGTGACGCTTTCACATTTCTGGCTCACCGGTCTGGCCGGGGCGGCCGTGGCCGCCGCCGCCGGGAGTCTCGATCCGCAAGCGCTGACCGGGGCTGAGGTCGCCGCTGGCCTTGCTGGGCAGCGGCTCGCCGTCGAGCAGGTTGCGTCCGGGCTCGCCGTCCCCGCCGCCCTGGCGGCCGCGCGGCGCGTGGCGGCGGCGCTCGGTGATCAGCGAAAACGACATCGGCGCCAGCGCTTCGAGCTCGCGGACGATCCCCTCGCCGCCGGCCTGCTCGCCGGCGCCGCCGCTGCCGCGCCGCACCGCGAGCTCGCGCACCCGCAACGGGAACTCGCTCTCCAGCGCCTCGACCGGGGTGTTGAGCGTGTTCGACATCGCGACGTGGATCGCGCTCGGGCCGGGGGCGTCGGGGCAGGCGCCCTGGCCGCCGCCGAGCGTCTCGTAGTAGGTGAAGTCCCGGTTGGCGAGGGTCAGGTTGTTCATCGTCCCCTGGCCCTGGGCGGGGACCGGCCGGGCGCCGGCGAGGGCGGCGATCACCAGGTCGGCGACCCGGCTCGAGGTCTCGACGTTGCCGGCGACGACGGCGGCCGGATAGCGGGCGTTCAGCAGGCAGCCCGCCGGCGCGATGACCTCGATCGGGCGGTGGGCGCCGGCGGAGGGCGGCGCCTCGGGATCGGTCAGGACCCGGACCGCGAAGAAAGCCGCGGACTTCGTGACGGAAAGCGGACAGTTGAGGTTGCCGTCGACCTGCTCGTCGGTGCCGCCGAAGTCGAGCCGCAGCGTCTCGCCGGCGATCGTCGCCGCGACCCGCAGGGTGACGTCGCGCGGGCGCCCGCCGGGGTCGGCTTCGAGGGCGTCCTCGGCCGCGTAGGTGCCGTCGGGGAGCGCCGCCAGCGCCGCCCGGGTGCGGCGCTCGGAGTAGGCGAGGATCTCGGTCATCCCCGCGCGCAGGGTCGCGGCGCCGTGGCGCGCGGCGAGCTCGCTCAGGCGCTGCTCGCCGATCCGGTTGGCGGCCGCCTGGGCGCGGAGGTCGGCGAGCCGCTGGCGCGGCGCCCGCATCTCGCCGGCGAGCCGCTCGAGCTCCGCCGGCGTGGCTCGGGTCGGCGGGATCACGACGCCCTCCTCGTCGAGGCTGCGCGAGCCGGCGGGCATCCCGCCGGGGGTCGGGCCGCCGATGTCGGCGTGGTGGGCGCGGCTGGCCGCGAACCCGAACAGCTCGCCGTCGAGGAAGACGGGGGAGATCAGCGTCACGTCGGGCAGGTGGGTGCCGCCGCGATAGGGATCGTTGAGGATCCAGCTGCCGCCGGGATGCTGTTCCTCGCCGAGCACCGCAGCGACCGCGTCGGGCATCGAGCCGAGGTGGACGGGAATGTGCTCGGCCTGCATGACCAGCTCGCCGGCCGCGTCGAAGAGCGCGGTCGAGCAGTCGTGGCGCTCCTTGATGTTGGCCGAGTAGGCCGAGCGGATCAGCACCGCGCCCATCTCCTCGCAAACGGCGCGCAGGCCGCCGATCAGCACCTGCAGCGTGATCGGGTCGAGGCCGCTCATCGAGCTGTTCCTTTTGTCCGAGGGGCCGACATAAGGAACAGCTCAGCGCTCCGCCTTGATCGTGCCGCTCTCGTCGACCTCGGCCCGCCAGCCGGGCGGCAGCACCAGGGTCGCCTCGGGGAGCTCGAAGACGACCGGTCCCTCGGCCTCCTCGCCGGCTCCCGGCTCACCGCGCAGGACCGGCGTCTCGACCCAGCCGCCGTCGAACAGCACCCGGCGGCGGAGGCGCTCGAGCTCGCCGCTGGCCGCCACGGGCCGCGGCTCGGGGCCGGGGACGACCAGCGCCAGGCGGATGTCGACGAGGATGACCTGACCGTCGGGGTCGCGGTGCCCGTAGCGCTCCTCGTGCAGCGCCTCGAACCCGGCGGCGAGCTCGGCCGGATCGGGGCGGGGCGGGCCGGGGACCGGCAGCTCGAAGGCCTGGCCGGCGTAGCGCATCTCGTAGACCAGCTCGGGCTCCGCCTCGGCGCCGAGGCCCTCGCCGGCGGCGGCGATCAGCGCCTCGACCTCGGCGGCGACGCGCTCGGCGCTCAGCTCCGCCCCTCCCAGCATCACCGTGCGGGCGGTGTCGCGGCGGCGGTCCGAGGCGCAGAGGCCGAGCGCCGAGAGGACGCCGCTGGCGCGCGGGCAGACGATCCGCTCGACGCCCAGCTCGGCGGCGATCGCCGCCGCGTGCATCGGCCCGGCGCCGCCGAAGGGGAGGAGCGCGAAGCGGCGCGGGTCGAGGCCGCGCTCGACCGTCACCACCCGCAGCGCCCGCACCATCTCCTGGTTGGCGACGCGGAGGATGCCGGCGGCGGTCTGCTCGCGGTCGAGGCCGAGTTCCTCAGCGAGGTCGTCGACCGCCGCAGCCGCCGCCTCGGCGTCGAGCTCGACGCCGCCGGCCAGCCGCGAGTCCGCCGCGAGGTTGCCGAGCAGCAGGTTGGCGTCGGTGACGGTCGGCTCCTCGCCGCCGCGCCCGTAGCAGGCCGGCCCCGGCACCGCGCCGGCCGAGCGCGGCCCGACCCGCAGGGCGCCGCCGGCGTCGCGCCAGGCGACCGAGCCGCCGCCGGCTCCGACCGTGTGCACGTCGACCATCGGCAGCTGGATCACCCGCCCCTCGATCCGCCGCGAGTCGGTGCGCCGCACGGCGCCGTCCTCGACCACGCAGACGTCGCAGGAGGTGCCGCCCATGTCGAAGCCGAGCGCGTCGGGCTCGCCGGCGCTCGCGGCCAGCAGGCCGGCGCCGACCGCGCCGCCGGCCGGGCCGGAGAGGACGCTCCAGGCGCCCGCGCGGCCCGCCTCATCGGCGGGGGCGACGCCGCCCGAGGACTGCATCACCAGCGGCGCCGGCAGCCCGGCGCCGGCCGCGGCCTCACCGAGCCGGCCGAGGTAGCGGCCGAGCAGCGGGCTGAGGTAGGCGTCGATCGCGGTGGTCGAGCAGCGCTCGTACTCGCGGAAGCGGGGCAGCACCTGGTGCGAGGCGGAGACGTGGACGCCGGGGAGGCGCTGGCGCAGGTGCTCCGCGAGGCGGCGCTCATGGCCGGGGTCGAGATAGGAGAAAAGCAGGCAGATCGCCACCGATTCCGCACCGCTCGCCTCGATCGCCGCCGCCAGTCGCTCCGGCTCGCCGTCCTCCATCGCCTCGGCGACCCCCTCCGGGCCGGTCCGCTCGGCCGCCTCGAAGCGCAGCTCGCGCGCCACCAGCGGCGGCGGCTTCGGGGCGCAGAGGCGGTAGAGCTCGGGGCGGTCCTGGCGACCGATCTCGAGCAGGTCGGCGAAGCCGCGGGTCGCGACCAGCGCCGTGCGGGCGCCGCGTTCCTCGAGCAGCGCGTTGGTGCCGACCGTCATCCCGTGGGCGAAGACCTCGACCGCGCCGGCCTCCGCGCCGGCCCGCGCGAGCACCGCCGCGACCGCCTCCATCACCCCCTCGGACTCGGCGCCGGGCGTGGTCGGGACCTTGGCGGTGTGGACGGCGCCGTCGTCGAGCAGGACGGCGTCGGTGAAGGTGCCGCCGACGTCGACTCCGAGGAGCATCCGCCGCAAGCTAACGCCTGCGCAGTCGTCCCCGGCATGCGGGGCGACTGCGCGGGGTTCAGTCCCAGATCTCGTGCCGGGCTCCGCCGGCCGGCTCGACGACGACGTGGATGCCGTCGAGGGCGGGGTCGGTCTGCGGCGCGTCGGCGCGCAGGTGGCCGCCGCGCGACTCGCGGCGGTCGAGCGCCGAGGTCGCGATCGCCCGCGCCAGCGGGTAGCGGCTGGAGATCAGCCGCGCCAGGTCGTCGGGGTTGCGGACCGGGCCGGCGTAGCGCCAGACCGCGTCGCGGATCTCCGTCGTCGGCGGCTGGAAGCGCCAGCTCGGCAGCTCCGGCCGGCTTGCCGCCGCGGTTTCGGCCACCGCCGCCGCGGCCGCCCGGTTGCCGAAGACGAAGCACTCGCTGAGCGAGTTGGAGGCGAGGCGGTTGGCGCCGTGCAGGCCGGTGCACGAGCACTCGCCGACCGCCAGCAGCCCGGGCAGCGAGGAGCGGCCGTCGAGGTCGACGGCGACGCCCCCCATCATGTAGTGGGAGGCGGGGGAGACGGGGACGGGCTCGCTGCGCGGGTCGAGGCCGGCGGCGGCGAGCGAGGCGAAGACGTTGGGAAAGCGGGCGGGGTCGATCTGCCGCAGGTCGAGCAGCACCGACTCGGTGCCCTCGGCGCGCATCTGCTCGAGGATCGCGCGGGTGACCGCGTCGCGCGGCGCCAGCTCGTCGGTGAACCGCTCGCCGTGGCCGTCGAGCAGGTGAGCGCCCTCGCCGCGGATCGCCTCGGTGATCAGCTTGCCGTCGTGGGGGGTGCCCGGCAGCGCCAGCGCGGTGGGGTGGAACTGGCAGAACTCGAGGTCGGCGAGGTCGGCGCCGGCGGCCGAGGCGAGGACCATCCCGGCGCCGATCGCGCCGCGCGGGTTGGTCGTCCGCCGCCACAGCGCCGCGGCGCCGCCGGTCGCCAGCACGGTCGCGGCGGCGGCGATCGGCCCCGAGTCGGCGAGCACGCCGTGGCAGCGCTCGCCGTCGGACCACAGGGCGAGCGCGGATGTCCGCTCCATCACCTCGATCCGCGCGCTGGCGGCGACCATCTTGGCGAGCTTCGAGGTCAGCTCGTGGCCGGTGGCCGATCCCCCCGCATGGACGATCCGCCGCGCCGAGTGGCCGCCCTCGAGCCCGAGCGCCAGCCGCCCCTCCTGGTCGAGGTCGAACTCGACGCCGCGCGCCTGCAGGTCGCGGACCGCGGTGGGTGCCTCGTCGGCGAGGACGCGGACCGCCGAGGGCCGGCAGAGGCCGCGACCGGCGGCGATCGTGTCGGCGGCGTGGGCGCTCGGCGAGTCGTCGGGTTCGAGCGCCGCGGCGAGCCCGCCCTGGGCCCAGAAGCTGGCGCTCTCGGAGAGCGGCGTGCGCGAGACCAGGCAGACGCTGCCGCCCAGCTCCGCCGCCCGCAGCGCCGTCCAGAGGCCGGCGGCGCCGCCGCCGACGACGGCGACGTCGAACTCGGCTT
This sequence comes from Solirubrobacterales bacterium, assembly GCA_050251335.1. Taxonomy (GTDB): domain Bacteria; phylum Actinomycetota; class Thermoleophilia; order Solirubrobacterales; family 70-9; genus VAYN01. The sequence goes on along the minus strand of JBFWMZ010000028.1, from coordinate 32,062 downwards.
TGGCGGCGATTGTGGTCAGCCCTCTCGGCGCAGCGCGTCGAGCTGCCCCCGCAGCCAGGTCGCGGCTGATTCGCGGGCCCGCACCCGTTCGTCCTCGACCTCCCGCTCGGAGCGCGCCGCGCGCTCCTCCGCCGCGGCGACTCGTTCCTCGGCCGCCTCGGCCTGCGCTTCGATCTCGTTCAAGCGCTCCTCCACGGCGGCGATCGCCCGCTCCTTCGCCTCGCGCTCGCGCTGCAGCTCCTGCTCGTGCGCCAGCTGCTGCGCTTTCAGCTCCTTGTCCATCTCCGCCTGCGCCCGCTCGAGGTCGGCTTCCAGCGCCCGGATCTCGGCTTCGAGCCGGCGCTCGGCTTCGGTCGCGGTGCTGGCCGCCGCCTGCAGCCGCTTCTTCGCCTCCTCGATTCGCGCCTCGAGCCCCGAGCCCGATCCGCTCGGAGCGCCGGGACCGCCGGTCCTGCCGGCGTTCGGTTGGCTTCCCTGGCCTCCCGGCTGCGCGTTCATCGCCTCAATCTATTCGAGGCGCGCGGGTTTCGTCACGCCTGGTGGGCGGTCACGTCTCGGTAGGCGGCGAGGACGCGCTCGGCCATCCGCGCGGCGGAGAGGGTCGCGGCGCGGGCGGCGCCGGCCACGCGCGGGTCGGCGGCGTCGAGGTGGGGGCGGGCGGCCGCCGCCCAGGCGGCGCGATCGAAGGGCGCGCAGAGGCAGCCCTCGACGCCGCGGAGCAGGTAGGGCGCGACCCCGACCGGGGTCGAGAGCACCGGCACGTCGCAGGCCAGCGCCTCGACCGCCGCCATGCCGAAGCCCTCGTGGTCGGAGGTGACGAGGACGGCGTCGGCGGCGTTGATCCAGGTCGGCATCGCTTCCGGATCGATCGCGCCGCCGGTCAGCAGCTCGGCCTCGCAGGCGGCGGCGAGCTCGCGGGCGCGGTCGGCCCGCTTCTCGGGCCGGGCCGGGTTGGCGGGGAAGAAGAGGTAGCGGCCCTCGGGCTCGAGGCCGAGGGCGCGGCGCGCCGCGGCCCGCGGCGCCGGCTCGAAGCGGTCGAGGTCGGGGCCGCAGGGAAGGACGGCGGAGGCGGGGACGGCGGGCAGGCCGGGGCGGCCCTCCTCGGGCTCGAACAGCGCCCGCGAGACGGCGGCGACCAGGTCGCAGCGCCAGGCGAGCCGGTGCGAGAGCGGCCCGACGATCGGGTGGCGGACGTCGGTGCCGTGGAAGGTGACGACCAGCGGCCGGGCGCCGGCCAGCAGCGCGCACCAGCCGGCGAGGCCGTAGTGGGCGTGGACGAGGTCGAAGCGCTGCCGCTTCAGCAGGCCGCGCAGGCGCCGCGTCGCCGGCGCGTATTCGCCGCGGCCGCGGTGGAAGCTGAAGACCACGATCTCGACCCCGAGCCTGCGCAGCTCGTCGATCTGGTCGCGGACCCAGCGCCCCCGCTGCGGGGCGCCCTCGTCGGGCTCGAAGTTGTGGACGACGAGGACTCGCACCCGCGTGAGGCTATCCGCGGCGAGCATCGATCAGCTCAACTTCTCGTTCGGAGCGGCCTTTCCGCCGATCGGTGGAAGAGCCGTCACAGAGCCGTGGGGAAGCCGGCGCACCGGCGTCTTGTTCGGTGCGCCGCGGCGACCGAGCATCGATCGCCAAACCAAGAGAGGAGGCAGTCGATGCTCTACATGTGGTTCGGGTACGTGCACGCCGCCGTGGTCGAGCGGGTGCGGCGGGTGCAGCGGCTGGCTGGCGGCGAGGCGGGTCAGGGGACGGTCGAGTACGTCGGCCTGATCCTGCTGGTCTCGCTGCTGATGGTCGGGATGGTGGCGGCGATGAAAGGTTTCAACGGCAAACAGGGAACCGAGCTCGCCGACGTGATCGTCAACAAGATCAAGGAGGCGGTCGACAAAGTCGCGTTCAAATAGGAGGTGGGATCCTCTGGCGCCTTTGTTCGCCATAGGCGAACAAAGGCGCCAATGTCGCGCTAGAGGTCGAGCACGACGCTCCAAACGGCCGGGTTCGCAAATTCGGCAACAATGGCTGGCGGGCAGGGATCAATTCGAGGGGGAGGAATCGATGCCGCCGAAAGATCTCGTCGTCAAAGGGCACGGGAAAAACGAACCGCGCGGACTGAAAGCGGTCCCGCGTTCGAATCTCAACGAGGGGAGGTTCGGTCGCCTCTTCAGGCGCTTGCCGCCGGCGCCGAAACTGTCCGACAAAGCGCTGCGCGACCTGGCCGAGAGCATGCGCGAGCCGAAAGCGAGCGGGGGCAAACTCGACAACCCGAAAATCCCCTCCGGCTACACCTACTTCGGTCAGTTCGTCGACCACGACCTCACCTTCGACCCGGTTTCCAGCCTGCAGCGCCGCAACGACCCGGACGCGCTGGTCGACTTCCGCTCGCCGCGCTTCGACCTCGACTCCGTCTACGGGTCCGGCCCCGCGGACGAGCCGTTCCTCTACCAGCAGCCGGAGCGGCTGCGGTTGGTGATCGACCCGAAAAACAAAAAAGGCGAACCGGACCTGCAACGCAACGCCGAAGGGGTCGCGCTGATCGGCGATCCGCGCAACGACGAGAACATCGTCGTCAGCCAGCTGCAGCTCACGTTCATCCGCTTCCACAACAAGGTGGCGGCGAAAGTCGCCGCCGACAAATCGGTGCCGGAGTCCGAGCGGTTCGAGCGTGCCCAGCGCCTGGTCCGCTGGCACTACCAGTGGGTGGTGCTGGAAGACTTCCTGCCGCGGATCGTCGGCCCGGATCCGCTCAAAGCGCGGATCGAACGGAAAAACGGCGAGGTCAAAATCAACCCGCGCTGGTTCGAACCGAGGAACAACCCGTTCATGCCGGTCGAGTTCGCGGTCGCCGCCTACCGCTTCGGCCACAGCATGGTGCGGCCCGCCTGCGACCTCAACGCCACCGTCACCGGCGTGCCGATCTTCATCCCCGGCGAAAAAGTCGGCGAACTGGAAGACCTGAGGGGCTTCCGGCCGCTGCCCAACCTCTGGACGGTGGACTGGTCGTTCTTTCTCGATGGGGCGCCCGGCAAAGCGAAAAGAGCGCAGCGCTCGCGGCGGATCGACGCCCGGCTCGCCCGCGGTCTCTTCGACCTTCCCGGGTTGCCGCAGAAAGAATCGTCGCTCGCCTTTCGCAACCTCAAGCGCGGCGAGGCGCTGGGGCTGCCGTCCGGGCAGGATGTCGCCCGCCTGGTCGGGGCAAAACCGCTGGGCGGCAAAAAACTCGGGGCGCCGGAGCCGACGCCGCTCTGGTTCTACCTGCTCAAGGAGTCGGGCCTCGCCGGCGGGGAGCGGCTCGGGCGGGTGGGCGGCGAGATCGTCGCCGACGTCCTCGTCGGCCTGCTGAAGGAGGACGTCCACTCGTTCGTCAACCAGAATCCCGGCTTCAAACCGCAATTCGGCCCGAAAGCGGGGAGATTCGAACTCGCCGATCTCGTGAGGTTCGCGCTCAGCTGAAGCGCGGCCGCGGCGGCGATTGGCGCATTAGTCGCCCATATGCCGACTAATGCGCCACCGCGGGGGCCGGCTTGGGACGCCAGCCGATCGCGGGGGCGATCTCCTCGGCGATCACGGCGAGCAGGCGGGCGTTGTACTCGACCCCGAGCTGGTTGGGGACGGTGAGGAGGATCGTGTCGGCGGCGGCGACGGCGGCGTCATCGGCCAGTTCGGCGGCGATCCGGTCGGGTTCGCCGGTGTAGGCGCGGCCGAAGCGGGCGATCGCGCCGTCGATCGGGCCGACCTGGTCGCCGTCGGAGGTGTCGCGGCCGAAGATGCGGGACTCCTGACCGGGAACGTTCGGGATCACCGTGCGGCTGACCGAGACGCGCGGCTCCCAGTCCCAGCCGGCCTCCCGCCAGGCCTCGCGGAAGGCGGCGATCTGGCCGGCCTGCAGCTGGTCGAACGGGGTGCCGGTGTCTTCGAGCAGCAGGGTCGAGCTCATCAGGTTCATCCCCTGCTGGGCCGTCCAGACTGCGGTCTCGCGGCTGCCGGCGCCCCACCAGATCCGCCGCGGCAGCCCGGGCGAGCGCGGCTGGATCGGCAAGAGGCCCTCCGAGGGCGCGCCGCCGATGTCGGCCGGGACGACGCCGGCGCCGGCGATCGCGGCGCGGAAGAGAGCCGCCTTGTCGCGGGCGGCGTCGGCGTCGGTCTGGCCCTCGGCGGGGACGTAGCCGAACGCCTCGTAGCCGCGCCAGGCCGGCTCCGGCGAGCCGCGGCTGATCCCCAGCTGCAGCCGGCCGCCGCTCAGCAGATCCGCGGCGCCGGCGTCCTCGGCCATGTAGAGGGGGTTCTCGTAGCGCATGTCGATCACGCCGGTGCCGATCTCGATCCGCTGCGTCCGCACCCCGATCGCCGCCAGCAGCGGGAAGGGCGAGGCGAGCTGGCGGGCGAAGTGGTGGACGCGAACGAAGGCGCCGTCGACCCCGATCTCCTCCGCCGCCTCGGCCAGCTCGACCGTCTGTAGCAGCGCGTCCGCCGCGGTCGGCGTCCGCGAGCCGCCGCCGGCCTGCCAGTGGCCGAAGGAGAGGAAGCCGATCCGCTTGGGGTGCGCTGCGCTCACCCGAGGAGATTAGAAAACCGGCCGCTCCGGCTTCGCGACGAGCGCCACCGGCCCGCGCCATGACAAGATCGCGCCGTGCCCGCTTCGCGCAGCTACGACCGCGCACCGGCCGACATCCGGCCGGTGACGATCGACACCGGCTTCGTCGAAAGCGCCGCCGGCTCGGCGCTGATCTCGGTCGGCCGCACCAGGGTGATCTGCACCGCCTCGGTCTCCGAGCAGGTGCCGCGCTGGATGCAGGGCCGCGGCAAAGGCTGGGTCACCGCCGAGTACGCGATGCTCCCCGCCTCGACCGGCGAGCGCAAGCAGCGCGACATCGCGAAGGGCAAGCAGGACGGCCGCGGGGTCGAGATCCAGCGGCTGATCGGCCGCTCGCTGCGGGTGGTGGTCGATTTCCGCGCGCTCGGCGAACGCAGCGTCTACGTCGACTGCGACGTGCTCGAAGCCGACGGCGGGACCCGCTGCGCGGCGATCACCGGCGGCTACGTGGCACTGCGCCAGGCGCTGCAGAAGCTGGTCGACCGCAAAGCGATCGATGCCCTGCCGCTGAACGGGACGATTGCCGCGGTCAGCGTCGGGATCGTCAACGGCCGCGCCCTCTGCGACCTCGACTACGGCGAGGACTCCAACGCCGAGGTCGACGCCAACGTCGTGATGACCGGCGAGGGCGGCCTGGTCGAGGTCCAGGCGACGGCCGAGCGGACGCCGCTCTCGCGCGCCTCGCTGGACGAGCTGCTGGCGCTCGCCGAGGGTGGCATCGCGCGCCTGCGGGAGGTGCAGGAGCGGGTCTCGTGATCCTCGCCACCGGCAACCGCCACAAGCTCGCCGAGATGCGCGAACTGCTGCCGGAGGTCGAGCTCGAGCGGCTGCCGGAGGGGTTCGAGCTGCCGCCGGAGGACGGCGACAGCTTCGAGGCCAACGCCCTGATCAAGGCCCGCGCCGTCCACGCCGCGACGGGCGCCGTGGTCCTCGCCGACGACTCGGGGATCGAGGCGGAGGACCTCGGTGGCGCGCCGGGGATCTACTCGGCCCGCTACGCCGGCGTCGGCGTCGGCGACCAGACCAACCTCGAGAAGCTGCTGCGCGAAGTCGACGCCGCCGGCGGCGAGCGCCGCGCCGCCTATGTCTGCGCCCTGGCGCTGATCGACGCCGACGGCACCGAGCACGTCTTCGAAGCCCGCTGCGGCGGCCGCCTGCTGGAGGAGGAGCGGGGGACGGGCGGCTTCGGCTACGACCCGATCTTCGTCCCCGAGGAGACCGGGCCCGACGACCAGCGGACGATGGCCGAGATCTCGGCCGCCGAGAAGAACGCGATCAGCCATCGCGGCAAGGCGGCGCGTCTGCTCGCCGTCCACCTCGAAGCCGCCGCCAGCCGCCGGTCGGCCGCCGGCTGAGCATGTTCAGCAGCAAACGCGCCGCCGCCGGGCTCTCGATCGCCTCCAACTCGGTGCTGATCGCGCTGAAGCTGGCGGCCGGCGCGCTGACCGGCTCGATCGCGATCCTGACCGAGGCGATCCACTCGCTGATCGACCTGGTCGCTTCGGTGATCGCCTTCCTCTCGGTCCGCAAAGCCGACGAGCCGGCCGACGCCGACCACCCCTACGGCCACGAGAAGGTCGAGAACCTGGCGGCCAACATCGAGGGGATCCTGATCCTGGTCGGCGCCGGGATCATCGTCTACGAGGCGACCCACCGGCTGGCGGTCGGATCCGAGGTCGAATCGCTCGGCATCGGCATCGCGGTGATGGCCTTCTCGATGCTCGCCAACCTCGCGGTCTCGGGCATCCTCTCCCGCACCGCCCGGCGCACCGACTCGCCGGCGCTGGAGGGCGACGCCGCCCACCTGCGCACCGACGCTCTCACCTCGGCCGGCGTGCTCCTCGGCCTCGCCCTGGTCGAGATCACCGGCGCCGTCGCCTTCGACTCGATCACGGCGCTGGTCGTCGCCGTGGCGATCGTCTGGGCCGGGATCCGGATCATCCGCCGCTCCTCCGGCGTGCTCGTCGACGAAGCGCTGCCGGAGCGCGAGATGGACCGGGTCGAGGCGGCGATCGCCGCCGCCCGCACCCCGGAGGTCGCCGGGTACCACAAGCTGCGCGGCCGCCGGGCCGGCAGCCGCCGCTGGGTCGACCTGCACGTCCAGTTCCGCTCCGGCACCAGCCTCGAGCGCGCCCATGAGATCGCTCACCGGATGCGCGACGAGGTCGAGCAGGAGGTCCCCGGCGCCGAGGTGCTGATCCACGTCGAGCCCGAGACCTCGCTGCGCCAGCCCGAGAGGCCCGGCGAAGGCCCCTTCCGCTCCGGCTGACCCCGCCGAGCTGTTCCTTTTCCCGACTATTCCGGGATAAAGAACAGCTCGAGGGGGCGCTAGGGGGCGGGGAGGAGGTTGACCGCGGCGGCGAGGCCGACGGCGACGAGGACGAGGGTGTAACCGGTGTAGCCGCTGATCCCGAAGAGGATCGCGGCGATCGCGCAGACGGCGACGACGATCATCCATGAGGCCCGGGCGAGGGTCATCGCTCGGTATCTTCGCTGAGATGGCCGACGCCGCGACCGCGACCCCGACCGAAGGCGCCGCCGCGGCGGCCCTGGCGTTCCTGACCGAGATGTCGCCCGACCTGCGGGGGGCGGCGATCCTCGACGGCGACGGCGGCGTGCTCGCCGCCAGCGGCGAGGAGCCCGGGGCGTGGGCGGAGGCGGTCCGGGCGCTGCTGGTGGCCGCCGACGCTGCCGATCCCGAGCCGGTCGAGCAGATCCACGTCGGCAGCGAGTCGGGCGAGGTCTTCGCGCTGCGCCACGAGGGGCTGGCCGCGGTCGCCGTCACCGAGCGTTTCGCGCTCGCCTCGCTGATGCTCTTCGACCTGCGCCAGGCGCTCCGCGACCTGGCGATCGCCCGCCGCGACGGTGCCTCTCGGAGCGGCGGGCGGGACGGGGGAGGGGTCTGATGCCGCCGAAGCCGCACCGCGTCCTGCTCGACCGGGTCTCCGGCTACGCCGACGAGGCCGCCGCCTACATGCGGCGCCGCAAAATCGCCCGCCGACCCTTCGCCCGCCTCTACTACGCCAAGGGGCGCGCGGTCGACCAGGAGATCGACAGCCGGGAGGGGATCGCCCTCTTCGACGCCGCCGACCGCCTGGTCGAGGTCGCCGGCAACCCCCGCCGGAGGCGAGCGTGAGCGCCGCCGCGAATGGCGACGGCGACGGACTGATCGCACCGGAGATCGCCGAGCGCGTCCTCGCCCGCGCCCTGGCGAACGGCGGTCGCTTCGCCGAGCTCTTCGCCGAAAGCCGCCAGGGGCTGACGATGGCGATCGACGAGCGGCGGCTCGAGTCGGTCCAGTCGGCCGCCGAGGAGGGCGCCGGGGTGCGGGTGATCGACGGCGCCACCACCTACTTCGCCCACGTCGACGGGCTCGACCCGGCCGACCTCGAGCGCGCCGCCGACGAAGCCGCCGCGGCGCTGCGCGGCGCGCGGCGCGAGCCGCGGGCGCTGGGGGCGCGGTTCTCGCAGCCGATCCCGATCGAGCGGCGGCCGGAGGAGGTCGACGCCGCGACCAAGGCGGCGCTGCTGCGCGAGCTCGACCAGCGCGGCCGCGCGCAGGGCGATGCGGTCGCCCAGTTCACCGCCTCCTACGCCGAGGCCCGCCGCCGCGTCGCCGTCGCCAACTCTGACGGCCTCTTCGCCGGTGACGACCGCACCCGCACCCGGATCGGCGCCCAGGCGGTCGCCCGCCGCGGCGAGGTGGTCGAGACCGGCGCCGAGACGCTCGGCGCCCACCGCGGCTTCGAGCTGCTCGCGGACGATCCCGGCCAGATCGCCGAGCAGGCGGCGCGCAAGGCGCTGACCCTGCTCGACGCGCGGCCGGCGCCGTCGGGCTCGATGCCGGTGGTGGTCGGCGGCGGCTTCGGCGGCGTCCTCTTCCACGAGATGACCGGCCACGGGCTCGAGGCCGACCACATCCAGAAGGGCGCCAGCGTGTACGCGGGCAAGCTCGGCGAGGCCGTCGCCCAGCCGCTGCTGAACGCCTATGACGACGGCCGCCTCCCCGGGGAGTGGGGGAGCGACGGAATCGACGACGAGGGCGCGCCGACCCAGAAGACGCTGGTGATCGAGGAGGGTCGGCTGGTCTCCTACCTCTACGACCACGTCACCGCCGAGCGCGACGGCCACGCGCCGACCGGCAACGGCCGCCGCGAGAGCTTCCGCCACCTGCCGATCCCGCGGATGACCAACACCTACATCGCCCCCGGCGATGCCAGTCCGGAGGCGATGATCGAGGAGGTCGAGAGCGGCTTCTACGCGGTCTCCTTCGGCGGCGGCCAGGTCGACCCGGCGACCGGAGACTTCGTCTTCGGCGTCTCCGAGGGCTACCTGATCGAGAACGGCAAGGTGACCGCGCCCTGCCGCGGCGCCACCCTGGTCGGCAACTGCCTTGAGGCGCTGGCGGCGATCGACGCGGTCGGCGACGACTTCTGGATGAAGACCGGGATCTGCGGCAAGGGCGGCCAGAAAGTCCCGGTCGGCACCGGCCAGGGCCACGTCCGCGTCGGCCGCATGACCGTCGGAGGCACCGCCCGATGAGGGGGCCAAAAAATCGGGGTACCGATCTTTTGGGCGCCAGGGCCCCCAAAAGATCGAAAGCGTGTGGAGCGATGCGGTGAGCGAGCTGAGCGAGGCGACGCGGCGGGCGGTCGAGGCGGCGCAGAGCGCCGGCGCCGGCGAGGCCGAGGCCTATGCCTCGCGTGAGAGTGGGCGCGAGGTGCGGGTCCACGGTGGCGAGGTCGAAAGCCTCACCGCCGCCACCCAGAGCGGGATCGGCGTCCGCGCCTGGATCGGCCACCGGGTCGGCTACGCCTACGGGACCGACCTCTCGGAGGCGGGCGTCGCGGCGATCGCCGCCCGCGCCGCCGAGATGGCGGCGATCGCCGACGAGGACGCCTACGCGGCGCCGCCCGAGCCGGCGGAGATCGAGGCGCTGCCCGGGCTCGACGACCCCTCCGTCACCACCTGGGAGACGCCGCGCGTCGCCGAGCTGGCGCTGACCGTCGAGCGCACCGCGCTGGCCGCCGACGAGCGCCTCGTCGCCGTCGAGCAGGCGGTCTACGCCGACTCCTGCGAGCGGGTCGCGATCTCCTCCTCGGTCGGGCTCGCGGGCGAGTACGAGACCTCCAGCTGCTACGCCTACCTGCAGGCCCTGGCCGAGGCCGACGACGGCCGCGAGACCGGCCTCGGCTTCGGCCTCGCCCGCGGCCCGGACGGCCTCGAACCCGAGGAGATCGGCGCCGAGGGCGCCGCCCGGGCGCTGGCGATGATCGGCGCCTCCAAGCCCGAGTCGCGTGCCTGCCCGGTGGTCCTCGACCCGACGGTCGCCGCCAGCTTCGCCGGGCTGATCGGTGGCGCGCTCGGCGCCAAAGCGGTGCAGCGCGGTCGCTCGCCGTTCGCCGGGCGGATCGAAGAGGAGCTGGCCAGCGAGGCCTTCGCCCTGCATGACGACGGCCGCGATCCCGAAGGGCCGGCCTCGGCGCCGTTCGACGGCGAGGGAGTGCCGCGCCGCCGCACCGCGCTGATCGAGGAGGGCCGCCTGCGCTCCTACCTCTACGACACCTACACCGCCAACCGCGAGGGCGTCCACTCGACCGGCTCGGCCGCGCGCTCCGGCTACCGCTCGCTGCCCTCCGTGTCGCCCTCGAACCTGCTCGTCGCCACCGGCGGGCTGAGTGAGCCGGAGCTCTTGCGGGCGGCGGGGGAGGGCGTCTACGTGACCGACGTCGCCGGCCTGCACTCGGGCGTCAACCCGGTCACCGGGATCTTCTCGGTCGGCGCCTCTGGCCGCGTGATCCGCGCTGGCGAGCTGGCCGAGCCGATCCGCGAGTTCACGATCGCCGGCGAGCTGGTGGCGATGCTCGGTGCCGTTCAGGCGGCCGGGGCCGAGGCCCGCTGGGTGCCGTTCGGCGGCTCGGTGAAGACGCCGCCGCTGCTGATCGCCGAGCTTTCGCTCAGCGGTTCCTGAGGATTTAATGGCTTGGCGCTGCGGTTCCCGCCGTCCACGTTGTTAGATTGCGGCGCATCTTCAACCCCCGAGGAGGAATCCCGACGTGACCAAGGCTGAGTTTCTGGACCAACTTGCAGGCGACGAGCGGCTGGGCAGCAAAAAAGCTGCGAGCGACGCGGTCGACGCCGTGCTCGACGCGATCGCCGATGCGCTCAGCTCCGGCGACGAGGTGAGCTTCACCGGCTTCGGCAAATTCCACGTTGCCGAGCGTGGCCCGCGTCAGGGCGTCAACCCGCGCACCGGCGAGCGGATCACCATCCCGGGCGGCAAGGTGCCGCGCTTCTCGGCGGGCTCCGCTCTGAAGAGCAAGGTCAAAGGCGGCTGAGGCTCGCCCGCTGACCCGGGCCCTGCGGTGACAGGGCCGAGTTTCGCGGACCGGCTGGCGACGCTCGTCGAGGAGCGCCGCAGTCAGGTTTGCCTAGGTCTCGACCCCGACCCGGCGCAGCTCGCCGGGGACGGGGCCGAGTCCGGGGCCGCGGCTGACGCCGCCGGGCGCGCCGGCGCTGCGGTCGCCGCCCACTGCCGCTCGCTGATCGAGCGCGCTGGACCGGCCTGCGTCGCGGTGAAGCCGCAGCTGGCCTGTTTCGAACGGCTCGGCGCTCCCGGCTGGGAGGCGCTCGCGGCGACGATCGCTGCCGCCCAGGAGGCCGGTCTGCTGGTGATCGCCGACGGCAAGCGCGGCGACGTCCCGGTCACCGCCGCCGCCTACGCCCAGGCGCTGGTCGGTGAGACGCCGACTCCCTGGGGCCCCGTGCCGGGGCTCGGGGCCGACGCCTTCACCGCCAACCCGCTGCTCGGCCGCGACGCGCTCGAGCCGCTCGTCGAGGCGGCGGCTGCGGCGGGCGCCGGAGTTTTCGCCCTGGTCCGCACCAGCAACCCGGGCGCCGCCGACCTGATGGACCTGCCGGCGCCGGAGCGGCCGCTGCACGAGCGGCTGGCGCAGCTGGTCGCCGGGCTGGCGCCGCGCCTGGCGGGGGAGGGAGAGCTGAGCGGGATGGGCGCCGTCGTCGGCGCCACCGAGCCCCAGCACATCGCCCGCCTGCGCGAGCTGATGCCGCGCTCGGTCTTCCTGATCCCGGGGGTGGGCGCCCAGGGTGGCAAGCCGGAGCTGCTCGGGCCCGCCTTCACCGCCGGCCCCGCCGCGGCGCTCGTCGCCGCCTCGCGGGGAATCGCCGCGGCGCCCGATCCCGCCGGCGCCGCGGAGGAACTGAGGGAAATCGTGTGGAAGATCTCCGGCGGCTGAAAAGGCGATACCCGCCGCTACGATCCCGCTCCCCAGTCAGTCCCCGGCAATCGGCTCGATGAACAGAACCAAGAGATACCTGGCGCGACTGCTCGCCGTGCTCGCGATCGCGGCCGTCGCCGTCGCCGTCGTGATGATCGTCTCCAACTTCAAGCCCGAGGACTCGAAGGACAAGGCCAGCGGCAACGGCAAAGCCCACCCGGCGAAGCAGCAGCCGAAAAAGCCGCAGCGCACGAAGGCCAAGACCTACACGGTGCAGAGCGGCGACACCTTGACCGCGATCGCCCACAAGACCGGCGTCCCGGTCGCCGAGCTGCAGGCGCTGAACCCGGAAATCGACCCGCAGATCCTGATCGCCGGCGAGGTGCTGAAACTCAGGTGAGGCGGTGCGCCGCCGTCGCCGCGTCGGTGGTGGCGCTTCTCGCCTGCGCGTCGTGGCTGTGCTCGGCGTCCCTGGCGGCTCCGCAGTCGGGTGGGGCCAAGAGCGAGAAGCCGAAGAAGCAGCCCCAGGAGCCCAAGCACCCGACCCCCGGGCCGCCGGTCGAAGCGCGCTCCTGGGGTCTCAGCGATGGCCGCACCGGCGAAGTGCTGATCTCCCACGCCGGCAACCGGCGGCTGCCGATCGCCTCGACCACGAAGCTGATGACCGCCTACGTGGCGATCAAGGACATGCCGCTCGACAAGGTCGTGCGGGCGGCCGATTACGACGCCGAATACGGCGAGTCGCTGATGAACCTGCGGCCCGGCCAGGAGATCAGCGTCCGCGACCTGCTCTACGGACTGATCCTGCGCAGCGGCAACGACGCCGCCTACACGCTGGCGCTGCGCGCCGCCGGCTCGATGCCGAAATTCGTCGCCCGGATGAATCGCTACGCGGCGGCGCTCGGCCTCGCCAACACCCACTACGCCAACCCGATAGGCCTCGACGACAAGCGCAACTACTCGAGCGCGCTCGATCTGATGACCCTGACCCGCCGCCTGCTGGCGATCCCCGCCTTCGCCAAGATCGCCGACTCGCGCGAAGCCGAGCTGACCAGCGTCGACCCGCCGCGACGGATCGAGACGATCAACGAGCTGCTCGAGGATGCCCCCTGGGTGACCGGGGTGAAGACCGGCCACACCTGGGGCGCCGCCTACGTCCTCGTCGGCTCGGGCACCAAGAAGGGCACCGAACTGATCTCGGTCGCGATCGGCGCCCCGAGCGACGAAGCCCGCTTTGCCGACAACCTCGAGCTGCTCGAATGGGGCTTTCGCCAGTACCGCCACGAGCGCGCGATCCAGCGCGGCCAGGCGCTGGCCGAACCGTCGATCCGTTACTCGGGCGGCAGCCTGCCGTTGCGCGCCGCGCGGCCGATGGTGCTCGGCCTGCGCCAGGACCAGCAGGTCGAAATCGAGGTCGAAGCTCCGCGCCAAGTGACCGGCCCGATCCGCCGCGGCGCCAGGCTCGGCCGCGCCAACGTCTTCGTCGACGGCGCCCCCGCGGGGCGGGTCGCGCTGCGCGCCGGCCGCGCGATCCCGAAGGCCGACGTCGTCGACCGCGTCCGCTATTTCCTCAAGGACAACTGGATCCCGGTCCTCGCGGCGATCTGCGCGATACTGATTTTCGGGATGCTGCTGTACTTGTGGAGACGGTCCCGGCGCAGACGGCGCAGAAACTGACTCGCATCGAACGCATCGAACGAGGGGGCACGAACCGGGTGAACGACAAGTGATCCTGACCGTGACGCTGAACGCGGCGATCGACCGCACCGTCGCCGTGCCGAACTTCCGGCTGGCCCGCCGCCACCGCGCGGTCGAGAGCCGCACCGTCGCCGGCGGCAAGGGGATCAACGTCGCCCGGGCGCTGAGCCTGCTGGGGCGGCCGGTGATCGCCGCCGGCATGGTCGGCGGCCCGACCGGCACCCGGGTGCTCGAACAGCTGCACGAAGAGTCGGTGCTCACCGACTTCATCCGGATCGCCGCCGAGACCCGGATCAACCTGGCCGTGATCGACCCGACCTCGGGCGAGCAGACCGAGATCAACGAGCGCGGCCCGGCGGTCAGCCCGGAGGAGGTGAAGCGGCTGTTCGAGCGGATCGGCTACCTCGCCGGCGGGGCCAAGATCTGCGTTCTCGCCGGCTCGCTGCCGCCGGGCGCCGGCGACGACCTCTACGCCAAGCTCGTCTCCGACCTGACCCGGCGCGGCGTCACCGTCGTGCTCGACGCCGAGGGCGAGGCGATGCTGGCCGGCCTCCGCGCCGGCGCCTCGATGGTCACCCCGAACGAGCGAGAGGCCGAGGAGCTAGTCGGCCAGGAGTTCGCCGAAGACGGATCGGACCTCGCCCACGGGCTGGGGGAGCTGGTCCGGCTGGGGGCCGAGGAGGCGGCCATCACCCGGCCCGAGGGCTGCGTCGCGGCGGTCGGCGAGGCGGCCAACCGGCGCCTGCTCGAGGTCCATACCGAGCCGCTCGAGCCGGTCTCGACGGTCGGCTCCGGCGACGCCTTCGTCGCCGGTTACGTGGCCGCCCGCTACGAGGACCGCAGCGCCGAGGAGTGTCTCGCCTACGGGGTCGCCTGCGGGGCCGAGTCGACCCAGCATTTCGGCGCCGGAACCGTCGACCGCAACCAGGTCGAGCGGCTGCTCGGCGAGGTCGCGGTTCACGATTTGGAGGTCCCCGCCGACGTGTACGCTGAGTGATTCACCCGCCACCCTTGGAGGACCAACTTGGAAATTGAAATCGGACGCGGAAAGAAGGGGCGGCGCGCCTACGGATTCGACGACATCGCGATCGTTCCTTCGCGCCGGACCCGCGACCCCGACGACATCGACATCAGCTGGACCCTCGGTCCCTACCGCTTCGAAATACCGCTGCTGGCCTCGGCCATGGACGGCGTCGTCAGCCCCGACACCGCGGTGCTGACCAACCAGCTCGGCGGGCTCGGCGTCCTCAACCTCGAGGGCATCTGGTCCCGTTTCGAGAACGCCGAGGAGCGGCTGGAGGCGATCGCCGCGGCGCCGAAGCACGAAGCGACGCGGCTGATGCAGGAGATCTACGCCGAGCCGGTCAAGGAGGAGCTGATCTCCCAGCGGGTGGCGGAAATCAAGGCGCGCGGCGCGGTCGTCTGCGGCTCGCTGACGCCGCAGAAAGTCCGCGACCATTACGAGGCGGCGGTCGAGGCCGGCCTCGACATCCTCGTCATCCAGGGCACGGTGATCTCCGCCGAACACGTCTCGACCACGGTCGAGCCGCTGAACCTGAAGGAGTTCATCTCCGAGGTGCCGGTCCCGACCGTGGTCGGCGGCTGCGCCTCCTACTCCACCGGGCTGCACCTGATGCGGACCGGCGCGGTCGGCGTCCTGGTCGGCGTCGGTCCCGGCGCCGCCTGCACGACCCGCGGCGTGCTCGGGATCGGCGTCCCGCAGGCGACGGCGATCGCCGACGTCGCGGCGGCCCGCTCGCAGCACATGCTGGAGACCGGCGAGTACGTCAACGTGATCGCCGACGGCGGCATGCGGACCGGCGGCGACGTCTCCAAGGCGATCGCGATGGGCGCCGACGCGGTGATGGTCGGCTCGCCCCTGGCGCGCGCCAAGGAGGCACCCGGTCGCGGCTTCCACTGGGGGATGGCGACCTTCCATCCCTCGCTGCCGCGCGGCACCCGCGTCTCGACCAAGCAGGACGGCACGATGGAGCAGATCCTGCTCGGCCCGGCGCGCGAGAACGACGGCACCTTCAACCTGATGGGGGCGCTGAAAACCTCGATGGCCACCTGCGGCTACGAGGACATCCGCTCCTTCCAGCGGGCCGAGGTGATGGTCGCCCCGGCGCTGATGTCCGAGGGCAAGAAGCTGCAGAACGAGCAGCACGTCGGCATGGGCTCCAACGGACGGGCGGCAGTGTCCGCAGGGGTCGCAGTTTCGGATGACTGAACCGCTCGTCGCCAGTGTCGACGACGAGCAATCCGCGGTTGTCGCTGGGGAAATTCCCGCTGATGACGTGCGGGCGGTGGAGGAGGTGCTGGTCCTCGACTTCGGGGGCCAGTACTCGCAGCTGATCGCGCGGCGGATCCGCGAATGCGGGGTCTTCGCCGAGCTCCTGCCCTCGACCGTCGCGGTCGAGGAGATCCGCGCCCGGGCGCCGAAGGCGCTGGTCCTGAGCGGCGGTCCCGCCTCGGTCTACGAGGAGGGCGCGCCGGAGTTCCCGACCCAGCTGCTCGACCTCGAGATCCCCCTGCTCGGCATCTGTTACGGGATGCAGGCGATGGCGCTGGCGCTCGGCGGCCGGGTCGAGTCGGCCGAGTCGGGCGAGTTCGGCCGCACCGAGCTCGTCCTCCGCGAGGGCGGGGGGCGGCTGCTCGGCGGCCTGCCCGAGGAGCAGACCTGCTGGATGAGCCACCGCGACGCGGTCTTCGAGGCGCCCGACGGGTTCACGCCGCTGGCCTCGAGCCCGAGCTCGCCGGTCGCCGCCTACGAGCTGCCCGACCGCGGCATCTACGGCATCCAGTTCCATCCCGAGGTCGTCCACACGCCCTACGGGACCGAGATCCTGACCCGCTTCCTGCGCGACGTCGCCGGCTGCGAGCAGCAATGGTCACCGCAGTCGGTGATCGCCGAGCAGGTCGAGAAGATCCAGGCGCAGGTGGGGGAGGGACGCGTCATCTGCGGCCTCTCCGGCGGCGTCGACTCCTCGGTAGCGGCGCTGCTCGTCCACAAAGCGGTCGGCGAGCGCCTCACCTGCATCTACGTCGACCACGGGATGATGCGGCTGAACGAGTCCGAGCAGGTGGTCGAGACCTTCTCGCAGTTCGGCATCCCGCTGGTCCACGTGCAGGCCGAAGAGCGCTTCCTCGCCAAGCTGAAGGGCGTCGACGAGCCCGAGCGCAAGCGCAAGATCATCGGCGAGGAGTTCATCCGCGTCTTCGAGGACGAGGCCTCGAAGCTCGAGGACGTCGGCTACCTGGTCCAGGGCACCCTCTACTCCGACGTGATCGAGTCCGGCGGCTCCGACCACGCGGCGACGATCAAGTCGCACCACAACGTCGGCGGCCTGCCCGAGGACTTCGACTTCGAGCTGGTCGAGCCGCTGCGGATGCTGTTCAAGGACGAGGTCCGCGCGGTCGGCGCCGAGCTCGGGCTGCCCGAGCGGATGGTCTGGCGCCAGCCCTTCCCGGGGCCGGGCCTGGCGATCAGGATCGTCGGCGGCGAGGTCAACAAAGAGCGGCTCGACGTCCTCCGCGCCGCCGACGCGATCCTGCAGGAGGAGATTCGCGCCGCCGAGCTCTACCGCCAGCTCTGGCAGTCGTTCTGCGTCCTGCCGGTGGTCCGCTCGGTCGGGGTCCAGGGCGACGGCCGCACCTACGCCTACCCGATCGTGATCCGCGCCGTCACCTCCGACGACGCGATGACCGCCGACTGGGCGCGGCTCCCCTACGACCTGCTCGAGCGGGTCTCCAACCGGATCATCAACGAGATCCGCGACGTCAACCGCGTCGCCCTCGACATCTCCTCGAAGCCTCCCGCGACGATCGAGTGGGAGTAGGGACCGGGCCCGCCGCTCGGGTGCCGCGCCCGACCTAAGGCGAGGCGTTTCCCCGGTTGCAGCGCGGGTAGCGAGCCACTGGTTCGGAATCTCGTTCCAACTTCTACAAGGAGGAAAGATGGTCGGAGCCGTAATTGCAGCGCTGGTGATCGTGGCAATCGTGCTGGTGCTCCTGAAGGTCGCGGTGGCCGGGGGGATCCTCGGTCTGATCGCCCTGATCCTTCTCATCCTCCTGCTGTTGGGGCGGCTCTGATGTCCACCGCGCTTCTCGTCGTCATCGTCGTCATCGTCGTCGCGCTGGCGGCACTGCTTGCGCTCGCCGCGATCCGGCGGCGCCGGCAGGCGCAGCTGGGGCAGGCGCAGGGCGAGGCGCTGCACGAGGACGTCGACCGCCACCGCAGCCACGCCGAGGCGGCCCGCCACCGGGCGGCGCTCGCCGAGGAACGGGCCAAGCGAATCGCCGCCGAGGCCGAGCTCGAGGAGCGGCGCGCCGACGAGCGCCAGCGCGATCTAGACCAGAGTCGCTAGCGCGACCACCGAGGGTGCGGGGCGGGCGCCGTCCAGGCGGCGGGCGGCGGTCCGCCGCTGGGCGGCGCGGACGCGGCGCTGGGTCTGCTCGAGGATCGAGGCGACCTCCTCCCAGCCCTTCTCGTCGAGGTCGAGCGGGATCCAGCGCAGGCCGGTGCGGGCGGCGGTCCGGTAGTAGTGCTCGGTGGCGCCGCGCCGCTGAGCGGTGTCGACGAGCTCGAGGCAGCCGCAGCGATCGAGCGTGCGGGTGTGGTAGGCGATGTGGGTCAGCTCGACCCCGAGTTCCTGCGAGAGGTCGTGCGGGCTGGCGATCCGTTCGCTGAGGATCTCGAAGATCTGCACGCGCAGGGGGTGTGAAAGCGCGCGGGCAAGCCGCTCTTCGATCGCTTCCGGGTTCGTCTCGGACATGGGGAGCTCCTTGGGATGTCGGGAACGCGGACGTGGGCATCGGGGGAGGCCCGACATACTCAAATACATTGGGTCCAATGGACAAGATTGTCATCCCTTGCCGAACGCCGAGTTTGCGGAGTCGCCTGCCGTGGACTGGACGATCGTTGGAGGCGCGAAGGAGGCATGAGGGTTAAACGCAAACTAGATTCATTCTCATTAAGATCCCGCGCATGCGCTCGCCCTCTTTCACCCGCTCGCCCGTGGCCCGGCCCCGATCCGCTTCGTCCTCGCGCCTCCTCGCCCTCTTCACCCTGCTCGCGATCCCACTCGCCCTGCTCGCCACCGGCTGCGGCGGCGGCGGGGCGACCACCGCCGGGGACGGCAGGCTCAACGTCGTCGCCGCCGAGAACTTCTGGGGCTCGATCGCCGAACAGCTCGGCGGGCAGGAGGTGGCGGTGAGGAACATCATCGACAGCCCGGCCGCCGATCCCCACGATTACGAACCGACGAGCGCCGACGCGCAGGCCTTCGCCGGCGCCCAGGTCGCGATCGTCAACGGAATCGGTTACGACGAATGGGCCTCGAAGCTGCTCGAAGCCAGCCCCGACTCGAGCCGTGTCGAGGTCAACGTCGGCGCGGTCGTCGGGCTCGAGAACGGCGACAACCCCCATCAGTGGTACTCGCCCCGCTCGGTCCACCGGGTGATCGACGCGATCGTCGCCGCCTACGAACGGGCGCTGCCGGGCAAAGAGCGCTACTTCCAGCTGCAGAAGGCGCGCTTCGAAGGCGCCGGCCTGGCCGAATACGACCGTTTGATCGCCCGGATCAAGTCGCGCTACGGCGGCAGCCCGGTCGGCGCCTCGGAGAGCATCTTCGAACCGCTGGCGCCGGCGCTGGGGCTGCGGCTGATCACCCCGCGCGGCTTCATGGACGCGGTCTCCGAGGGGACCGAAGCGACGCCGGCGGAGAAGGCGAGCGGCAACGCGCAGATCGAAGACGGCGAAATCGACCTCTGGGTCTACAACAGCCAGAACGCGACCCCCGACGTCAAGCGCCTGAACGAGGCGGCCGAAGCCGCCGGGATCCCGATCGCGACGGTGACCGAGACGCTGACGCCGGCGAACGCGACCTTCGAGCAGTGGATGGTCGCCGAGCTGCAGGGGATCGAGGCGGCGCTGGCGGCAGGGAGCGGGAGCTGAGCGCGATCGCCCTGCAGGGTGCGGCCGCGCGCCGCGGCTCGCGCCCGGTCTGGTCGGGGGTCGACCTGCGCATCGGCCAGGGCGAGTTCGTCGCCGTGCTCGGCCCCAACGGCGCCGGCAAGTCGACCCTGCTCGACGTCCTCCTCGGCCTGCTGCCGCTCAGCGCCGGCACGGTCAGCGTGCTCGGGCGCCCGCCGGGCGCCGCCCGCGGTGAGATCGGCTACCTGCCGCAGCGCCGCAGCTTCGACGCCGCGACCCGGGTCCGCGGCCGCGAGGTGGTGCGGCTCGGGCTCGACGGCTCGCGCTGGGGCCTGCCGCTGCCGGCCCGGCTCAGCACCGCCAGCCGGCGCGCCGGCGAGCGGGTCGAGGAGGCGATCGAGCTGGTCGGCGGCGCCGCCTACGCCTCGCGGCCGATCGGCGAGCTCTCCGGCGGCGAGCAGCAGCGGCTGCTGATCGCCCAGGCGCTGGTCCGCGAGCCGCGGCTGCTGCTGCTCGACGAGCCGCTCGACAGCCTCGACCTCTCCAACCAGGCCGCCGTCGCCGGTCTCGTCCAGCGGATCTGCCGGACCCAGGGGGTGACGGTGCTGCTCGTCGCCCATGACGTCAACCCGATCCTTCCCTACCTCGACCGGGTCGTCTACTTCGCCGCCGGGCGGGGGATCGAAGGGCCGCCGCGCGAGGTGATCGACGGCCCCACCCTGAGCGGGCTCTACGGCGCCCCGATCGAGGTGCTGGAAGCCTCCGACGGGCGTCTCGTCGTCGTCGGCACGCCGGAACCGGCCGGCCACCAGGACCACCACCACGGACCGGCGGACGCCTGATGACCGCTCAGCTCGCCGGCCTCTCGCTCAACCCGCTCGCCGACTTCGAAGCGATCACCGAATTCCCCTTCATGGTCAACGCGCTGTGGGCGGGGACGATCGTCGCCGTCCTCGCCGGCGCGGTCGGCTGGTTCATGGTCCTGCGGCGGCAGACCTTCGCCGGGCACACCCTCTCGGTCGTCGCCTTCCCCGGCGCCGCCGCCGCGGCGCTCGCCGGGCTGCCGCTGGCGGTCGGCTTCTTCGGCGCCTGCGGGCTGGGCGCGGTGGGGCTCGCGGCGGTCAGTCGCCCGCACGGGGCCGGCTCCGGACAGGCCGCCGAGTCGGCGGCGATCGGGACGTTGCAGGCGCTGGCGCTCGGCCTCGGCTTCCTCTTCGTCAACCTCTACGACGGCCAGCTCGCGAACCTCGAGTCGCTGCTGTTCGGGACCTTCCTCGGGATCACCACCGGTCAGGTGCGGACGCTGCTCTGGGTCGCGGTGGCGGCGTTGCTGGTCCTCGCCGCGATCGGCAGGCCGCTGCTCTTCGCCTCGCTCGACCGCGAGGTCGCCCGCGCCGCCGGGGTGCCGACCCAGCTGCTGGGGGCGGCGTTCCTGCTGCTGCTCGGGCTCGCGGTCGCGGCGACCGCGCAGATCACCGGCGCCCTGCTCGTCTTCGCCCTGCTGGTGACGCCCGCGGCGACCGCCGAGCAGCTCACCTCCCGCCCGGGGCTGGGCCTCGCCCTCTCGATCCTGCTCGCTCTCCTCGTCATCTGGGTCGGCCTGACGATCGCCTACTTCTCGCCCTATCCGGTCGGCTTCTGGGTCACCTCGCTCGCCTTCGGGCTCTACGTCGCGGTGCGGCTGGGCGCGGCGGCGGCGCGCCGCCGGGCGCCGCGCGACCGCGCCCGGCCTCTCGCCGCGGAGGCCGCCTGATGCTCGCCCACGAGTTCATGCGCAGCGCCTTCCTGGCCGGGACCTTCGTCGCCCTCGCCTGCGGCCTGGTCGGCTACTTCGTCGTCCTCCGCGCCCAGGTCTTCGCCGGCGACGCCCTCAGCCACGTCGCCTTCACCGGCGCCCTGGCGGCGGCCGCGGCGGGGATCGACGTCCGGCTCGGCCTCTTCGTCGCCACCCTCGGGGTCGCCGCCGGGATCGGCGCGCTGGGTCGCCGCGCCCGGCCCGACGACGTCGTCATCGGCTCGGTGTTCGCCTGGGTCCTCGGCCTCGGCGCGCTCTTCCTCTCGATCTTCGTCGCCGGCTCGAGCGGCTCCGACGGGACCGCCGCGGTGCGGGTCCTGTTCGGCTCGATCCTCGGCCTCTCTGCCGGCGAAGCCCGGCTCGCCGCGGCGATCGCGATCGCCGCCTGCCTGGCGCTGCTGGCTCTGGCGCGGCCGCTCCTGCTCAGCTCGCTCGACCCCGAGGTGGCGCGCGGTCTCGGCGTCCCGGTGCGGGCGCTCGGCATCGCCTTCCTCGTCCTCCTCGGCGCCGTCGCGGCGGAGGCGACCCAGGCGGTCGGGGCGCTTCTCCTGCTCGGTCTGCTGGCCGCGCCCGGCGGCGCCGCTCGCCTGCTGAGCGACCGTCCCTGGCACGGCCTGGCGCTCTCGGCGGCGATCGCGGTCGGCTCGACCTGGGCCGGCCTGGCCCTCAGCTACGAGATCGAATCGCTGCCGGCCAGCACCGCGATCATCGGCGTCGCCAGCGCCGTCTTCGTCCTCGCCGGGGCGCGCAGCGCCCTCGCCGCAGCGGCCCCACTGCGCCCTCGGCGGGCCACTAGCATCGAAGCGTGACCGCGACCGCCAACATCCAGAACGAGTGGGCCCGGCACGCGCTGGCGACCCTGCAGGAGGCGGGGCATCGCCGCGGCGGCGCCCGCACCGCGGTGGTCGAAGCGCTCGCCGCCCACGAGTGCGCCGTCACCGCCCTCGACCTCGACGACGAGCTCGCCCGCCGCCGCCCGCGGGTCGCTCGCGCCAGCGTCTACCGGGCGCTCGAGCAGCTCGAGCAGCTCGGCCTGGTGCGGCGGCTCGAGGTCGCCCGCGGCGTCGCCGGCTACGAGCGGGTCGACCCCACCGGCCACCACCATCACCACGCGATCTGCCGCGACTGCGGCCGCATGGTCCCCTTCGAGGACCGCTCGCTGGAGCAGGCGATCGGCAAGCTCTGCGAGGAGATGGACTTCGAGGTCGCCGAGCACGACGTCGTCCTCCGCGGCCGCTGCGAGCGCTGCAGCAACTGATCCGCTGCGGACTGAGGGCGCTCAGGCGAAGGCGTGGCGCGGACGCAGGGAGGGTGACGCCGCGAGCGCACTCAGGTGCGTGAGCAAGTCACCCGACCGAGGACAAAGCCACGGCGAGCCTGTGCGTCCTCAGCTGTAGCGGTCCCATTCTTCGAGGTAGGGGAGCGGATCGAAGGGGCTGCCGCCCTCGTACCAGCCGGGGGCGCTCCACATCTCGAAGTGAAGGTGGCAGGCGCTGGCGTCGCCGCTGTCGCCGACGATCCCGATCGGCTGTCCGGTGCGGACGACTTCGCCCTCCTGCAGCGGCGAGGGTTCGGCCAGGTGCGCGTACATGAAGTCGATCGGCGAGCCGCGGCCGTCGATCACCACGTAGTTGCCCGCCAGCGACTGGTAGCCGGAGTACTGGACGACGCCGCCGCGGGCGGCGACCAGCGGCGTGCCGCAGGCGGCCATCGTGTCCTGGCCCTGGTGGGTGTGGCCGGAGCGACCGGCGCCGAAGCGGCCAGCGCTGGAGCCGAATTCGTGCTGGCCGAGGATCGGGAAGGCGAAGCGGTAGAAGGAGAAGCCGAGCGAGAGCGGGGTGGAGGTGGTGGCGCGGCGGGCGGCCGGCGTCCCTTCGGTCTGGGGCGAGACGCGGAAGGAGTAGCGGCCGTTGGGCGCGGGGCGGTTCTCGTTGGTCGAGCCGTCCCAGCGGACGGTCACCGGCGAGTTCGGTTCGACCCCTTCGAGGTAGAAGGTCTTGAGCGGGGCGCGGTTGGCGTCGAGGACGTCGACGCGGAGGTCGTTGTCGGGCTGGGAAGAGGCGATCGTGAAGGTGATGCGGGCGGTGCGGTAGCCGAAGTAGAACGACTTGCGCGGCGCGGTTTGCGCCGAGAGCAGCGAGATCGCGCCAGCGGTCGGGGCTGCGGCCGGCGTGCCGGCCCCGCTGCTCGGCGGCGGCGGCGCGCTGCCCGGGGTGACGGCGCCGCCGGTGCCGGCGAGCGCGGATCCTGGCAAGGCCAGCGCCAAGGCTGCGCCGAGCGCCAAGATCGCCGATTTCGCCCCGGGTCGCCGCCCCGGTCCTCTGCTGCGAACCACCAAGCCCTCTCTTTCGATCGCCTGCGGAGTTAGCTGACGGGCTCGCGCTGAAAGAGATGCGCTACGAGCGAGATTCGCCCGATTCGCCCCCGGGACCTGCTTTGGTCCCTTCGGGTCCTCCACTCCCATCCGGCCTTCCGGACGGGACTCGGCACTGCTGGCGCGGCAGCATACCGTGCCGACCCGCGCCATCTGGGACGTGTCCCCACGGCGAGATGGCTATCATCCCCCGGCCGCGCTGGTTCTGCCGCGCGGTTTTTGCGCGATGAAGACCTTCGTAGCCACAGCCGCCAACCGCCAGCGCGACTGGTACGTCGTCGATGCCGAGGGCAAGACCCTGGGCCGCCTGGCGACGCAGATCGCCGACGCCCTGCGCGGCAAGCGCAAGCCGGAGTACACGCCGCACGTCGACACCGGCGACTTCGTCGTCGTCGTCAACGCGGAGAAGATCCGGGTCACCGGCGACAAGCTGGCGCAGAAGACCTACTGGCGCCACAGCGGGTACCCCGGCGGGATCAAGTCGCGCACGCTCGGCGAGATGCTCGAGCGCCGGCCCGAGGAGGTGATCCGCAAGGCGGTGAAGGGAATGTTGCCGCGCAACCGCCTCGCCCGTCAGCAGCTGACCAAGCTGAAGGTGTACGCGGGCCCGGATCATCCGCACGCCGCGCAGCAGCCGCAACCGATGGAGACGAACTGATGGCAGACGACGAGACGAAACGCGACGAGGAGACCCCGGAGACCCCGGAGGCTTCCGAGTCCGCCGAGCCGGCGCCGGTCGCCGAGGAGAACGGCGCCGACACGGCTCCGGTCGACGAGGCCGCCGCCGCCGGGACCGAGGGCGAGACGCCCGCCGAGGAGCCCGAGCGCGAGGCCGACCAGCCCGCCGCCGAGGCGCCGGCCGAGCAGGCCGAGGAGCCCGCCGCTGAGGCCGAGGAGCCCGCCGAGCAGCCCGCTCGCGCCGAGCCGCCGAAAGCCGAGGAGCCGAAAAAAGACGTCATCCCGGGCGCCGATCTGGAGCCGATCGCGGTCGAGCCCGACGCCCCCGAGCTGAGCGCCGAGGAGCGGGCCCGCCTCGAAGCCGAGGAAGAGGAGAAAGCGCGGCGCGAGGCCGAGCTCGCCGCCGCCGAGGAGTCCGACGCCGCCAGCCGCGCGCCGGCGAAAATGGAGAGCGGCTCGCGTTTCCTCGCCACCGGCAAGCGCAAGAGCTCAATCGCCCGCGTCACCCTGATTCCCGGCGACGGCAAGTTCACGATCAACAGCCGCGGCCTCGAGGAGTTCTTCCCGCGGCCCCTGCACCAGACGATGGTCAAGCAGCCACTCGCCGTCTCCGGCTACGAGGGCAACGTCGATGTCCGCGTCCGCGTCCACGGCGGCGGCGTCAGCGGCCAGGCCGGGGCGGTCCGCCACGGCATCGCCCGGGCGCTGACCGAGATCGACGCCGAGCTGCGCGGCGACCTCAAGCGGCGCGGCTTTCTCACCCGCGACGCCCGGGTCAAGGAGCGCCGCAAGGCCGGCCTGAAGAAGGCCCGCAAGCGCCCGCAGTTCAGCAAGCGCTGAGAGCCAGGTGGCGGCGACCGAGCGCAAGCTCTTCGGCACCGACGGGGTCCGAGGGGAGGCTGGGACGTTCCTCAGCGCCGAGCTGGCGACCGCGCTCGGCCGTGCCGTCACCACCGAGCTCGACGCGCAGCGACCGCAGGTCCTGATCGTCCGCGACACCCGCGAGTCGGGCCCGATGCTCGAGGCGGCGCTGGCCGCCGGCATCGCCGCGGCCGGTGGCGACGCGCTGCTCGGCGGCGTGCTGCCGACCCCGGCGGCGGCGATCCTCGTCCGCCGCCTCGGCCTCGACCTCGCCGCCGTCGTCTCCGCCTCCCACAACCCGTACCGCGACAACGGGATCAAGTTCTTCACCGCCCAGGGCCTGAAGCTGCCCGACGAGGAGGAGGCGCGGATCGAGGCGCTGCTGGCGAACCCGGCCGAGCCGCCGGCCGAGGTCGGCCGCGTGCGCGAGCTCGAGGGCGGCGCCGAGGATTACCTGCGCGAGCTGAGCGCCGCCTTCCCGCTCGATCTCTCCGGCCGCCGCGTCCTGCTCGACTGCGCCAACGGCGCCACCCACCGGGTCGCGCCAGCGATCTTCGAACGGCTCGGCGCCGAGGTCGAGGCGATCGGGGTCGAGCCCGACGGCCGCAACATCAACGACGGCTGCGGCTCCACCCACGTCGACAAGCTGGCCGAGCGGATCGCCGCTTCGGAGGCCGAGATCGGCTTCGCCTTCGACGGCGACGGCGACCGCGTGCTGGCGGTCGACGCCGCCGGCCGCGTCCACGACGGCGACGAGCTGATCGCCCTCGCCGCCCGTGGGCTCGCCTCGCGCGGTGAGCTCGGCGGCGGCGTCGTCGTCACCGTGATGACCAATTTCGGCTTCCACCGGGCGATGGAGGAGGCCGGGATCGAGGTCGCCACCACCCAGGTCGGCGACCGTTACGTGATCGACGAGATGCGGCGCCGCGGCTGGCGACTCGGCGGCGAGCAGTCGGGCCACATCATCGCCGCCGACTTCGTCTTCACCGGCGACGGCATCGCCGCCGCCCTGACCGCGATGCGCGAGCTCGGCGCCACCGGCCTGCACGAGGGCGTGCCGATGGAGAAGCTGCCGCAGACGCTGGTCAACGTCGAGGTCGCCGACCGCGAGGCGATCGCCGGCGCGGCCGCCGTCTGGGAGGCGGTCGAGTCCGAGAACGCCGCGCTCGAGGGCCGCGGCCGGGTCCTCCTGCGCCCCTCCGGCACCGAGCCGCTGGTCCGGGTCATGGTCGAGGCCCCGAGCGCCGAGGAGGCCGACGCCGTCTGCACCCGCCTCGTCGACCTGGTCAGGTCCGAGCTCGCCTGACCCCCCCCTCGCTTGTAGCCCTGTGGGCGACAAATGAGGGGGTGGCGGGGCCTGGACGTTTCAACGAGTGCGAATTCGCCAGGCCGGCGTTGACCGCCGTCTAACCTGTCCGTCCTCCTATGTGCGGCATCGTCGGATACGTGGGCTCGCGCCCCTGCGAGGAGCTCCTGCTCGCGGGGCTCGAAAAGCTCGAATACCGCGGCTATGACTCGGCCGGGATCTCGCTGCTCGAGGACGAGGAGGTCGAGAGCGTCCACGCGGTCGGCAACCTCGCCAACCTGCGCGCCGCCGTCGAGCAGCGGACCAACGGCCACGGCACCCTCTCCGATGCGACGACCGGCATCGCCCACACCCGCTGGGCGACCCACGGCCGGGTCACCGAGGAGAACGCCCACCCGCACGACGACAGCTCCGGCCAGGTCCACATCGTGCTCAACGGGATCGTCGAGAACCACGCGGCGCTGCGCCGGCGGCTGCAGGCGGAAGGCCAGGAGTTCACCTCGGAGACCGACGCCGAGGTGGTCGCCCACCTGATCGCCAGCCACTACGACGGCGACCTCGCCGCCGCGGTCCGCGCCGCCTACGCCGAGCTGCGCGGCCATTACGCCTTCGTCGCGATGCACGCCGGGGAGCGGGGTCGGCTGCTCGGCGCGCGCAAGGAGTGCCCGCTGGTCGCCGGGGTCGGCGCCGGGGAGACCTTCCTCGCTTCGGCGATCCCCGCCTTCCTCGCCGACACCCGCACCGCGATGCCGATCGAAAACGACGAGATCGTCGAAATCGACGCCGACGGGGTGCGGATCACCGACCCGTCCGGCGAGCCGATCGAGCGCGCGGTCGAAGAGGTGACCTGGGACGCCGACGCGGCCGAGAAAGGCGGTTACGAGACCTTCATGCTGAAGGAGATCCACGAACAGGCCGACGCCGTCGCCGAGACGATCACCGATCGCCTGCCCGAGGACCACGGCGTCGACCTCTCCGACGTCGATCTCGCCGACGACTTCCTCCGCGAGGTGCGGCGGATCGTGATCGTCGCCTGCGGCACCAGCTACCACGCCGGCCTGGTCGGCCGCTACGCGATCGAGGAGTGGTCGCGGGTGCCGGTGGAAATGGACATCGCCTCCGAGTACCGCTACCGCAACCCGGTGGTCGGGCCTGGCGACCTGGTCGTCGGCATCACCCAGTCGGGCGAGACGGCCGACACCCTGGCGGCGATGCGCCTCGCCCGCGAGGCGGGAGCGACGGTGCTGGCGATCACCAACATCATGGGCAGCCAGGCGACCCGCGACGCCGACGCCGTCCTCTTCACCCGTGCCGGGCTCGAGATCGGGGTCGCCGCGACCAAGACGTTCCTCTCCCAGGTGGCGGCGATCTACCTGCTCGGCCTGCGGCTCGCCGAGCTGCGCGCGACGCTGCCGCCGGCGCGGATCGAAGAGCTGGTCGCCGAACTGAGAGCGCTGCCGGTGAAGATCGACGCGACCCTGGCGATGACCGAGGAGCCGGTCCGCGCGATTGCCGAGAAGCACTACCGGGAGGAATTCTTCCTCTACCTCGGCCGCCACATCGGGCTGCCGGTCTGCCTCGAGGGGGCGCTGAAGCTGAAGGAGGTCTCCTACATCCCGACCGACGCCTACGCGGCGGGGGAGATGAAGCACGGTCCGATCGCCCTGCTCGACGAATCGACCCCCGTCGTCTGCGTCGCCACCGAGAGCCCGGTGCTCGAGAAGGTGCTCTCCAACGTCGAGGAGGTCCGCGCCCGAGGCGCCTGCACGATCGCGATCGCCACCGCCGGCGACGAGCGGGTCGCCGAGGTCTCCGACGAGACGATCGAGGTCGCCCGCAGCGACTGGATTCTGCAGCCGATCGTCGCGGTGCTGCCGCTGCAGCTGCTTGCCTACGACATCGCCCGCTTGCGCGGCCTCAACGTCGATCAGCCCCGCAATCTGGCCAAGACGGTCACGGTCGAGTGAGCCGGCGACCGCGATCCTCTAGGGTGCGCGCTTCGTGAGGCGTCGTTTCGTCCCCCTGCTCGTCCTCGCGGCCCTCGCGGCCGCGCTCGCCGTCGTCGGCTGCGGCGGCGGTTCCGGCTCGGGCGAGACCGAACCGTCCGAGGCGGTGCCGCCAGGCGCCTCGGTCTTCGTCCAGGCCCAGATCCAGCCGGACGGCGAAATCGCCGAAAACGTCGACTCGCTGGCCGAGAAGGTCGCCGGAATCGACAGCGTCGGCGCCCTGATTGCCGCAGAACTCGAACGGTCCGCCGCCGACGGCGGCGCCAAGGTCGACTTCGAAAAGGAAGTCCAGCCGTGGCTGGGCGAGGAGGCGGGGATCTTCCTGCAGGAATACGACGGCGAAGACTTCCGCGGGGCGGGCGCGGCGCTGCAGGTCTCCGACCAGGGCGAAGCTGAAGATTTCGTCGACAAGACGGCCGACGAAAGCGGCGAAACCTACGACGAAGCCGATCACGACGGCGTCGACTTCAAGACCGACGAGGACGGCACGGCCGTCGGCTTCACCGAAGGCCTGCTGATGTACGCGGAAAACGAACGGATCTTCAAGCAGATGGTCGACGCGCTCGCCGGCGAGAACCTCGCCGGCGCCGAGTCGTTCGCCAGCGCCAGCGGCGACGCGCCGGCCGACAGCGTCGCCGACGTCTACGTCGACATCGGCGCCCTGATCCAGGAAACCGGCGAGGGGATCGACGACGAAACCCGCCTCGGCCTCGAACTGCTGGGGATCGAACCGGAAGGCTCGACGGCGCTGATCAGCCTGGTCCCCGGCGCCGAAACCCTGGAGATGGACATCAGCTCCAACCTGACCAGCGGCGCTGCCGCCGGCGGCGACGCCAGCGGCCTGCTCGGCTCGCTGCCGGCCGGCTCGGTGGCGGCGGTCGCCAGCGCCGACTACGGTCAGGCGCTGCAGCAGATGATCGACCAGATCGACGAAGAGGGGATCGCGGGCGAGGTGCCGCCGAACAAATTCAAGAGCAGCCTCGAAGAATCGGGGATCGACATCGAATCGATCATCGGCTCGATCGGCGACGTCGGCGTCTTCGTCGAAGGGAACAGCGAGAGCAACCTCGGCGGCGCCCTGGTGATCGAATCGGGGGATTCGAACGAAGCCCAGAACACGGTGAAGAACCTCGGCCTGCTGCTTCGCGCCTCTGGCGTCCCCGGCATCACCGCGTTCAAGGAAGGCTCCTTCTCCGGCTTCTCGGTCAGCTCGCCCGAACTCGGCGAAAAGCCGCTCGTCGTCGCCGCCGGCGGCAGCAAGGTCGCGATCTCCTACGGACCCGAGGCGGCGGCCGCGGCGCTCTCCGAAGGCGCCGGCACGCTCGGTGACGATCCCGCCTTCGCCGAAGCCAAGGCGGCGCTGGGCGACACGCCGATCAGCGGCTTCCTCGCCGGCGCCCCGGCTCTCGAGCTGTTCGAAACCCTCGCCTCGCCGCTCGACGTGGCGAAACTCGACCAGGTGCGGCCGTATCTCGAAAAGCTCGGCTGGATCGCGCTCGGCGGCGAAAGCTCCGGCGACAGCACCAGCGCCAAGCTCGTCGCCGGTCTCGCCAAGTAAGGGATGGCCGGCCCGGCGGCCAGGCACGATGACCGCGATGGCCCGATGACCACCGGCGTCGGCATCGACCTGCTCGAGATCGAGCGGATGGAGCGCGCCCTGGAGCGGCACCCGCGGCTCGCCGAGCGCCTCTTCACCGCCGCCGAGCGCGAATACGCCGCCGCCAAGGCGCGGCCGGGCCGCCACCTCGCCGCCCGCTTCGCCGCCAAGGAGGCGGTGGCGAAGGCGCTCGGGCTGCGCAGCGCGCTGGGACTGGGGGAGATCGAGGTGGTGGCCGGCGAACCGCCTACCGTGCGCCTCTCCGGGCGCGCCGCCGAGGCCGCCGCCGGCCGCCGGGTCGAGATCTCGCTGACCCATTCGCGCGACAACGCCGCCGCGGTAGCTATCGCCCACTGAGGCGCGGAGTTACGCTCCCGGCGATGGAGCCCTGGCTGCGACCGCTCTACGACGCCGACGGGATGCGCGCCACCGACCGCTGGGCGATCGAGGAGCGGGGCGTTCCCTCGCTGGAGCTGATGGAGGCGGCGGGGCGGGCCCTGGCCGAGGCGGTGGTCGGTCTGGCGCCGCACGGGCCGGTGCGAATCGTCTGCGGCAAGGGCAACAACGGCGGTGACGGCCTCGTCGCCGCGCGGCTGCTGCGCGGTTGGGGCTTCGAGGTCGACGTCCTCCTGCTCTGGCCGGCGAGCGAGGTGAAGGGCGACGCCGCGGTGAACCTGGCGCGCACCGAGGCGCACGAGCTCGGCCCCGACGAGGTCGTCGCTTGCATGCGCGGCTCCGGGGCGGTGGTCGACGCGATCTTCGGCACCGGCTTCAGCGGTGCGCCGCGGGAGCCCGCGGCGGCGGCGATCGCCGCGATCAACCGCTGCGGCGCGCCCGTCGTCGCCTGCGATCTCGCCTCCGGGGTCGACGCCTCGAGCGGCGAGATCGCCGGGGCGTTCGTCGCCGCCGGCCTGACGGTCAGCTTCCACGCCGCCAAGCTGGGCCAGCTGGTGGCCCCCGGCAAGTGGGCGAGCGGCGAGCTGCGGGTGGCGCCGATCGGGATCCCGGCGGGCGCGCCGGCGGCGCCGGCGGCGGGCACGATCGGCAGCGACGTTCTCAAGCTGCTGCCGAGGCGCGGTGCCCGCTCGACCAAGTTCAGCTCCGGGCAGGTGACGATCGCCGGCGGCTCGCGCGGGCTGACCGGGGCGGTGCGGATGTCCGCGCGGGCGGCGATCCGCGGCGGCGCCGGCTACGCGACGGTCGCCGTCCCGGCCGACCTGCAGCCGGTCTTCGCGAGCGCCGACCCGGAGGTGATGTCGAAGGCCATCCCGGGCGGTGAGGGCTGCTTCTCGCCCGACTCGGCCAAGCTGCTGCTGGCCGCCTTCGAGCGCGCCGCCGCCGGGGTTCTGGGTCCCGGGCTCGGGCGCGAGGAGGGGTCGCTGGCGCTGGCCCGCGAGGTCGCCCCTCGGATCGGCTGCCCGCTGGTGATCGACGCCGACGGCCTCAACGCCTTCGCCGGCCGGCTCCTGCTGCTCGCTGCCCGCGAGGCGCCGACGATCCTCACCCCGCACGCCGGCGAGCTCGGCCGGCTGCTCGGGCGCGACTCCGACGAGGTCGGCGAGCACCGCCTCACCGCCGCCCGCGAAGCCGCCGCCGCTTCGGGCGCGGTCGTCGTCCTCAAGGGCGACGACACGATCGTCGCCGACGGCGAGCGGGTCGCCGTCAACGCCGTCTCGGCTCCGGCCCTGGCGACCGCCGGCACCGGCGACGTCCTCTCCGGCCTCACCGCGGCGCTGCTCGCCCGCGGCCTCGAGCCGTTCGCCGCCGCCTGCGCGGCGGTGCTGGCTCACGCGCGCGCAGGCCGCGAGGCGGCGCGCCGGATCGGCGCCGCTGAGTCGGTGATCGCCAGCGACGTGATCGAGGCGATCCCGGTTGGGTTGGGGGCCGGCTAGGGGTAGGGATCGGGGCGAGGGGCGGGCGGGGCGGGGCGGGCGGGCGGGCGGGCGAGGGTTCGGGGGTTTGCGGGGGAGGGGGGTGGGGGGGGGG
>JBFWMZ010000027.1:0-45523 GCA_050251335.1 Solirubrobacterales bacterium | reverse complement strand
GGGGGGGCCGGCCGACGCTCGCCCGCGAGAATCCGCGAGGTCCCAGGGACGGTCCGCCCCATCTCTCTTTGAGCTTGCGAGGGACGGAGTCTGGCCGGGGAGATCCGATGAGCTGGCGGCGAGCGAGGGCGAGCGAGCCGGAGCGAAAGCGAGCGGGCGGAGCGAGCGGGCGAGCCGACCTCGTTGCGCTTGTCCCCACCGGTTGCGGTTGTCCCCGCTATGCGGGGACAAAGGCGTCGCGTGGGGAGAAGTGCAACCAGGTCGGCCCCGTCGGGACGCCCCGTCGGGACGCCCCCGTCCCTAGTCAGCTTTCAGGAAAAAGGGGGTGGGGCTCCAACGGATTCGTTGGCGAGCGTCGGCAGGACCCCCGAACGTTTTGCGGCTGAGGGTCGGCGCTCCCCGAGGCGCCAGCCGAATCCGACGAACCCCGACAGGCCGAGCGAGGGGGTCCTGCCGGCGCTCGCCGCCGCCAACCCTGATCCCTAGCCGTCCCTCGCCCAGCCCGTCCCTCACCCAGTGGACATTCCGTCCCACCCCGCAGCCATTCATTGGCCAAATCGCGGAAACGCCTGCATTCATGAGCCTGAAGGTCGACCCGTGGGGGTAGGGTCGCAAGCAGCAACCGGGCAAAGAAAGAGGAGGAGCTTATGCCCAGTGCAACGCTCAGGAAGCTCTTGTTCGCAGCGCTTGCCTGCGCTGTGATCGCGGTGGTCGCCGCCGGCTGCGGTGGGGGCAGCGACAGCACCAGCAGCGGTGGCGGTGGCGGCGAAACGGAAAGCGAAGAAGGCGGGGGTGGTGGCAGTTCGACGATCGCCCTTCTGCTGCCCGAAAACGAAACGCCACGCTACGAAACCAACGACCGGCCGGACTTCGAAGCAGCGGTCGAAGAAAAGTGCCCCGAATGTGAAGTGATCTACTTCAACGCGGGCGGCGACGCCGAAAAACAGCAGTCGCAGGGCGAAGCGGCGCTGACCAAAGGCGCCGACGTGATGGTCCTCGACCCGATGGATTCCAAATCGGCCGCCAGCATCGCCGAAAAAGCAAACGCCCAGGACGTTCCGGTGGTCAGTTACGACCGCCTGATCGAAAACGGCGAAGTCGACGCCTACATCTCGTTCGACAACGAAAGGGTTGGCGAACTGCAGGCCGAATCGCTGTCGGAAAAGCTGAAAGAAGACGGCAGCCCCAAAGGCCCGATCATCATGATCAATGGCGATCCGGCCGACCCTAACGCGGCGCTCTTCAAGGCCGGCGCGAAGAAGGGGTTCGAAGCCGCCGGGGTTGAAATCGCGAAGGAATACGACACCCCCGGCTGGACCGCCGAAAACGCCCAGCGCGAGGCGCAGCAGGCGATCACGGCACTCGGCAACAACGGCTTCGCCGGCATCTACGCCGCCAACGACGACACCGGCGGCGGTGCGATTGCGGCGATGAAAGGCGCCGGGATCAATCCGGAAGAACGGCCGGTCACCGGCCAGGACGCGACCGTCGCGGGCCTGCAGCGGATCCTCGTCGGACAGCAGTACATGACCGTGTTCAAGTCGATCGGCCCGCAGGCCGAAATCAGCGCCGAAATCGCGATCGCGCTCGGCAACGGCGAAGAAGTCCCGCAGGGCAAGGTCACCGAAGAAGTGAACAACGGCAAGACCGACGTTCCGGCGGTGCTGCTGGAACCGGTCGCGGTGGTCAAGGACAACATCAAAGACACCGTGATCAAAGAAGGGTTCGTCTCGGCTGGCGAACTCTGCACCGGCCCCTACGCGGCCGCCTGCAAAGAAGTGGGAATCTCCGGCTGAGATGGCCGCTACGGGAACTCCGCTTCTCGAGCTGGAAGGCATAAGCAAGCGATTCGGCCCGGTCCATGCATTGGACCGGGTCGACTTCGCCGTCCGGGCCGGCGAAGTCGTCGGCCTGGTCGGCGACAACGGCGCCGGCAAGTCGACGCTGGTGAAGACGATCGCGGGCATCCATTCAGCCGACGAAGGAACGATCAAGTTCGAAGGGCAGAAGGTCTCGATCTCCAGCCCTCAGGACGCGACCGAACTGGGGATCGCAACGGTCTACCAGGACCTCGCGCTCTGCGACAACCTCGACGTCGTCGCCAACCTCTTCCTCGGCCGCGAGCTGGTCGCGCCCGGTCCGGGCACCGTCTCGCGCCAGCTGGACGAGGTGAAGATGGAGCGGGAGACCGGCGAGCTGCTCTCCAACCTGGCGGTGACGATTCCGAGCCTGCGCTCCGAGGTGGGAACGCTCTCGGGCGGTCAGCGCCAGCAGGTGGCGGTCGCCCGCTCGCTGCTCGGCGAGCCGAAGGTCGTGATGCTCGACGAGCCCACCGCGGCGCTCGGCGTGCCGCAGACCAAGCAGGTGCTGGCGCTGATCAAGCGCCTGCGCGAGCGCGAGCTCGGCGTCGTCGTCATCAGCCACAACCTGGTCGACGTCTTCGAGGTCGCCGACCGCATCCTGGTTCTCCGCCTCGGCAAGACCGCCGGCGACTTCGAGGCCAAGGCGACCACCGAGGAGCACGTGGTCGGCGCCATCACCGGCGTCGGCGAAGGCGCCAACGAGCGCCAGTCCGAGGACGAGCCAGAAGCGGAAGGAGGTGAGGGTCGATGAGCGACGCAGCGCCGGCCGAGGCGACCGCAGAGCCGAAGGAGCGTCCCAACATCGGCCAGATGTTGCGCCGCATCGGCCAGGGCGACCTCTCCTCGGTCCGGGTCGTCTTCGGCCTGATCCTGATCGCGATCATCTTCCAGGTCCAGGAAGACCGCTTCCTCTCGGCCGAGAACCTGACCAACCTGATGCTGCAGATCACGACGATCGGGTTGATCTCGGTCGGCGTCGTCTACGTGCTGCTGCTGGGAGAGATCGACCTCTCGGTCGGCGCCGTCTCGGGGCTCGCCGGGGCGGTGATGGCGGTGCTCAACGTCAAGCACGGCTGGAACCCCTACCTGGCGATCGCCGCCGCGGTCGCCGTCGGCGCCGCGATCGGCTTCGCCCAAGGGACGCTGTTCAGCAGATTCGTCGTGCCCTCGTTCGTCGTCACCCTCGCCGGGTTGTTGGCCTGGCAGGGCGCCCTGCTGCAGGTGCTGGGCAAGACCGGGTCGCTGAACATCACCGATCCGAAGATCACCGGCCTCGCCAACATCTTCTACTCCGACACCGTCGGGTGGATCTTCGCGGCGGTGATCATCGCCGCCTACGCGGCGATCCTGGCGCTGGGCTACCGGCGCCGGGTGGCGGCCGGGATCGACGAGGGCTCGCCGTTCGGCCTGATCGCCAAATTGGCAGCGCTGGCGGTGATCGTGATCGGGGCGGTGGCGATCCTCAACTCGGATCGCGGCGTGCCGCTGGCGGTGATGATCCTGCTCGGTTTCGTGGTCGGGATGGAGTACGTCGTCACCCGCACCGGCTTCGGCCGCCACGTCTTCGCCGTCGGCGGTAACGCCGAGGCGGCGCGGCGGGCCGGGATCGGGGTCAACCGGGTCCGCATCGCGGTCTTCACGATCTCCGGTTCGATGGCCGCGGTCGGTGGCGTGATGGCGGCCTCGCGGCTGTTCGCCGTCAACCAGAACTCGGGCGGCAACGAACTCCTGCTGCTGGCGATCGCCGGTCCGGTGATCGCGGGCACCAGCCTGTTCGGCGGCCGCGGCTCGGTCTGGACTGCACTGCTGGGAGCGCTGGTGATCGGCTCGATCTCCAACGGCATGGACCTGCTCTCGCTGTCCTCGCCGGTGAAACTGATGGTCACCGGTGGCGTCCTGCTGCTGGCCGTGCTGGTCGACGCGATCGCCAGGCAGCAGCGGCAGACCTCGGGACGCGTCTAGGGCGCTCAGCGCTCGGCGATCAGGAGGGAGGCGCCGATCGCGCCTCCCAGATCGCCGAGCGCGGCGACCCGCACCGTGGGCGGGCGCTCGTCGACGAAGAGGTGCTTGCCCATCTCCTGGGTCAGCGGCTCCATGAAGCGCTCGCCGAAGCGGATTCCGAGCCCGCCGCCGATGATGATCGCTTCCGGGTCGAGGAGGTTGACGGCGGAGGCGACGGCGGTGCCGATCGCCTCGATCGCGCGGTCGAGCAGGTCGCTGGCGAGCTTGTCGCCGTGGTCGAGGGCGCGCTCCCAGATGCCACTGGTCAGCCGCGGTTTCTCGTGTTTCTCCATCAGCTTGAAGAGGTCGGTCTTGACCCCTTCCTCGTGCCGACGGCGCGCCTCGGCTTCCATCGTCATCCGCCCGGCGTAGGCCTCCATGCAGCCCAGCCGGCCGCAGGTGCACCTGGCGCCGCCCCGCTGGACGACCATGTGGCCGATCTCGCCGGCGGCGCCGCGGCCGATCCAGGGCTTGCCGTCGAGGATCAGGCCGCCGCCGACCCCGGTGCCCCAGAAGACGCCGATCAGACTCTGGAACTCGCGGCCGGAGCCGAGGTGGAACTCGGCCTGGGTGGCGACGTCGACGTCGTTGCCGACCCGGACCCGCGTCCCCAGTGCCTGTTCGAGGGTCTCGGCGACCGGGAAGCTGCCCTCCCAGCCGGGCAGGTTGCGAGCGGAGGAGACGACGCCGGTCTTCTCGTCGGCGTCTCCAGGCGAGCCGACGCCGACGCCGGCGAGCTCGGAGGTCTCGACCCCCGCCTGTTCGGCGGCCTCGGTGAGGGCGGCGCCCATCGCCTTGACGATCTCCGCCGGACCGCCCTCGGTGGGCGTCGGATGGCGCGCCTCCCCCTTGACCTCGCCCGCCGCGTCGACGATCGCGGTCTGGATCTTGGTGCCGCCGAGGTCGATGCCGCCGCGGAGTTCGTCGGGCATGGGGCGGGAGTCTAGGGCGGGGGAGGGACGATGGAATTGGCGCCTTTGTCCCCCACGTAGGGGACTAAGGCGCCAAGGCGCGAGGTACGGTGCCGGCATGTCGCAGACCGGGTGGCGCCCGTGGATCGCAAAGCACCGCTGGTACGAACGCAACCGGCGCGCCTCGCGTCGCCTGCGCCTCGCTCGTCACGCCGCCCGTGGCGGCTTCTTCGTCCGCCAGCCGGTCGAGGGGGAGATTCTCGAGGCGCTCGACCAGGGCCGCCTGCGGATCGGCGAAGGGACGCTGCTCGAGCCGGGCTGCTGGATCACGATGGCGCCAGAGGCGGAGATCGAGATCGGCGCCGGGTGCTTCCTCAACCGCAACACGATGGTCGCCGCCCAGGGGCGGGTGACGATCGGCAACCACGTGATGTTCGCCAACGGCTGCTTCGTCGGCGACGCCGAGCACCGCTACGACGATCCCGAGCTGCCGGTCACCTGGCAGGGCTTCAGCTCGAAGGGCCCGGTGACGATCGGCGACAACGTCTGGTTCGGGGTCAACTGCGTCGTCACCAGCGGGGTCAGCGTGGGGGAGCGCTGCGTGGTCGGCGCCAACTCGGTCGTCACCGCCGACCTGCCGGCGCGCCACGTCTGCGCCGGCGCCCCGGCGAAGCCGTTGCGTGAGATCCAGTACCGGTAGGGCTATAATCCCGCCTGCAACCGGCCGTGACCCTGAAGGGCATGGACCTATGGACCTCGATCTCGTTTCCCCCGCTAACAGCAATGAGGCTGCCGTGAGCGTGCTCCGCGCCAAGGCTCAGCTGCGCAGCGCGCTCGAGCGCCCGCGGCGCGAGGGCCTGCGGATCGGCCTGGTGCCGACGATGGGCTACCTGCACGAGGGGCACCTCTCGCTGCTGCGGGCGGCCCGCGCCGAGTGCGACCTGGTGGTGATGAGCCTGTTCGTCAACCCGACCCAGTTCGGGCCCGGCGAGGACCTCGAGCGCTACCCGCGCGACGAGGAGCGGGACCTGCGGCTCGCCGCCGAGGCCGGCGTCGACTTCGTCTACGCGCCGCCGGTCGAGGAGGTCTACCCGGAGGGCTTCGCGACCGCCGTCGCGGTCAGCGGCCCGCTGACCGAGGTGCTCGACGGCGCCCCGGGTCGCCGCGGCGCCGATCACTTCCGCGGCGTCACCACCGTCGTCGCCAAGCTGCTGGGCGCGGTCGGCCCCGACGTCGCCTACTTCGGCCAGAAGGACGCGCAGCAGGCTGCCGTCGTCCGCCGCATGGTCCGCGACCTCGACTACCCGGTGCGGATCGAGGTGCTGCCGACCGTGCGCGAGCCCGACGGGCTGGCGATGAGCTCGCGCAACGCCTACCTCGAGCCAGCCGACCGCGAGCGCGCCGTCGCCCTCTCGCGCGCCCTGGAGGCGGTCCGCGAGGCCGCCCTCGGCGGTCGCCCGCTGGCCGCCGCGATCGCCGCCGGCGAGGCCGAGCTGGGCGCCGCCGCGATCGTCCCCGAGTACCTCGAGGCGCGCGACGCGGAGACGCTCGCCGCGGTCGCGGAGCTGGGCGAGCGCCCCGTCCTCGTCGCCGTCGCCGCCCCGGTCGGCGCCGCGCGGCTGATCGACAACGTCCTGATCGACCCCCGGGCCGCCCACGGCCCCGAGGCAAACGCAAGCGAGTAGGGAGGCCCCTGTGCAGAGGCAGATGCTGAAGTCGAAGATCCACCGCGCGACGGTGAGCGACTGCGACGTCGACTACATCGGCAGCATCACGATCGACACCGAGCTGATGGCAGCCGCCGACCTGCTGACCAACGAGCAGGTCCATGTCTGGGACGTCGACAACGGCCAGCGCTTCGTCACCTACGTGATCGACGGCGAGCCCGGCTCTGGCGCGATGCAGGTCAACGGCGCCGCCGCCCACCTGACCGAGCCCGGCCACAAGATCATCGTCGTCTCCTTCGGCGCCTACGACGAGGCCGATCTCGAGCGCTACCAGCCCGTAGTAGTCCACGTCGACGAGGACAACCGCGCCCTCGCCGTCGACAACCGCCCGGAGGTGCTCGTCTCATGAGCTCAGGCAGCCGCTCCCATACCGCCCCCGTCGAAGACCGCGTCGCGATGAGCCTGCCGCGACTGCAGGAGATGAAGGAAAACGGCGAACCGATCGTGATGGTCACCGCCTACGACTACCCCTCGGCGAGCGTCGCCGAGGCGGCCGGCGTCGACCTCGTCCTGGTCGGCGACTCCGCCGCCAACGTGGTGCTCGGCTACGAGCGCACCGAGCTGGTCTCGATCGAGGAGATGATCGTCCTCGGCAAGGCCGTCCGCCGCGGCCTGAGGACGCCGCTGATGATCGGCGACATGCCGATGGGCAGCTACGAGGCGAGCAACGAGCTGGCGATCCGGAACGCCCAGCGGCTGGTCAAGGAGACCGGCTGCCAGGTGGTCAAGCTCGAGGCCGGCGGCGTCTCGGTCGAGCGCGCGCGGGCGATCGTCCGCGCCGGCATCCCGGTGATGGGGCACCTCGGCCTGACGCCGCAGACCGCGACCGCGCTGGGCGGCTACAAAGCCCAGGGCAAGTCGGCGCGGGCGGCGGTCCAGCTCTGCGAGGACGCCCTGGCGCTGCAGTCGGTCGGCTGCTTCGCGATCGTCTTCGAGGCGGTGCCGGCCGAGATCACCGCGGCTATCGCCGAGCGGCTCGAGATCCCGACGATCGGGATCGGCGCCGGCCCGGCGACCTCCGGCCAGGTGCTCGTCTTCCACGACCTGCTGGGGATCACCACCGGACACATGGCGAAGTTCGTCAAGCGCTACGCCGAGATCCACGAGGAGATGGTCACGGCGCTGGGCAGCTACAGCGAGGAGGTCCGCGGCCACAGCTTCCCGGGCCCCGAGCACGGCTACGCCGTCGACCCCGAGGAGCTGGCCGAGTTCCGCCGCTACCTCGACCAGGAGAGCCTGGCGGCGAATAGCGACTGGGAGTGGGAGCCCCTGCTCTGAGCGCTCCGGCCCGGCCGGTCGGCACCGCAAAGCGGCGCCGCCTCCGCCGTGGGGAGGAGGCTGGCGCCTGAAATCACGAGGACTTGCTCGTAGACACAGCCGGGACGGTCTGCGCCGAGATTGCCATCTTCATCTGATCACCCCCTTCCTCAGCGGGCGAATCTGCCTCGGCGCTTAAACAATTTAAAGTGCTAAAAGAACCTCGATCTTTTTAATCATTTGTCGTAAATTCGAGTCGAAAGCTCGGGACCGGGTTAGAATGTTCGGCCAATCACAATCGACGGAGGAGCACCATGGCCTCGGCCAACAAGCGCAGGGTCGACCGCACGATCGGATCGGTAGTCGCTCACCCGCTGCGCGCCCGCTGCCTCACCGCCCTGGCCGATCGCACGGCGAGTCCGGCTGAACTGGCGATCGAATTCCGCAAGCCGCTCAGCGACGTCAGCTATCACGTCGCGACGCTGCTCAAAGCCGGCGCCATCGAGCTGGTCGGCGAACGGCCGGTGCGCGGCTCGATCCAGCACTTCTACCGGGCGATCGCGATGCCCTACGTCGACACCGCCGAAAACGCCGATCTGCCGCTCGACGAGCGACTCGAGTTCGCGCGTCTGATCACCCAGCTGGCGGCGGCCGACGCGACGATCGCCCTCGATGCCAGGACCTTCAACCAGCGCCCCGACGCCCACGTCGTGCGGATGCCGATGGTCGTCGACGAGGACGGTTGGAAGGAACTCGCCGAGCTCTACGCGGAGATGGTCGACCGCCTGTTCGCGGTCCGCGCCGCCAGCGACCAGCGCCGCGCCGAGCGCGGCAGCGCCGAGGACAGCAGCGACGACGACGGCGACGGGGAGATCCCGCTCACCGCCTTCGTCACCTTCTTCGAGCGACCGCCGCGTTAGCGCCGGTTCTCGGCTGGCTGCGTGGGGGTCGGCTTCGGCTCGATGCCCGCGACTCGCAGGGCCGACCGCGAGAAGAGCCGGAAGCGCAACGGCGTCTCGACGCCGTCCGCCTCGCGACAGCGCGGGCAGTTGGAGCTCGCGGCGGCGACCGTCTCGTTGAAGCGGGATCCGCAGCGCTCGCAGTAGAACATCTTGACCTCTCCGCCTGGGCCAGCGTGCCCGTGGTGGCCCTTGGTGACCGGCCCGGCTTGCTCTCGATCCACCCTAGGGATCGGCGCGATCGACTGCAAATCGAGCCGGTACCGGCGTACCGATTCGGTTCCTCGGCCGCCCGCTCGGCGCGCCGATCGGCACCCTTCGAGTCTCGCGCCGATCACGCCATATACCCCCAGGGGGTATAGTGGAGGACCGGGAGGAGCAGACCGCAAGGAGGCAACCCCGTGAGATTCCCAGCAACCGCACCCGCGACCGCACACGGCCACCAGCTGCCGACCGGCGGCGCCGCGCTGACCGCGACCGCCGTCTCGGCGACGATGCACTGCCTGACCGGATGCGCGATCGGCGAGATCGCCGGCATGGCGATCGGCACCGGCCTCGGTTTCTCCACCTTGGGGACGGTGGCGCTGTCCGTCGCGCTCGCCTTCGCCTTCGGCTACGGCCTGACCAGCCTGCCGCTGCTGCGTGCCGGCTTCGCGCTCAGCGCCGTGATCCCGATCGCGCTGGCCTCAGACACCCTCAGCATCGCCACCATGGAGGTGGTCGACAACCTGATCGTCGTCGCCGTCCCGGGAGCGATGGACGCCGGCCTCGGCAGCCTCCTGTTCTGGGGCAGCCTCAGCTTCGCCCTGGCGGTCGCCGCGGTGGTGACGATCCCGGTCAACCGCTACCTGATCGCCCGCGGCAAAGGGCACGCTGCGGTCCACCGGACCGGAGTCCACGGTGGCCCGCCGGTCCGCCTCGTCGCCGCCCTGACCGCCGCCGGCTTCGTCTTCGGCGCGATCGTGCTGCTCGCCGAGGCGGTCGCCTAGCGCCTCGGCGTCTGGCGGCCGTTCCCGTCGGTCGCGGTCGGCCGCGCGGGCTCAATGCTGGTGCGCTCCGTGACGGTGGTGGTGACCGTCAAGCGGCGCCCCCGGCTGCTCGCTCCGCACCGTCTGGAGGGAGTGCCAGGTGATCCGCAGGATCATGATGGTCACGACCATGCCGATCAGCGGGTCGGCGGCCTGCAGGCCAAGGGCGACGAGGATCGCGCTGGCGACCACCGCGAGGCTGACGAGCCCGTCGGTGCGGGCGTGGTAGCCGTCGGCGACCAGCGCCGGGCTCCGCAGTCGCCTGCCTGCCCGCAGCCGCACCCAGGCCGCGGCCTCGTTGCCGAGGAAGCCGATCACGCCGGCACCGGCGAGCGCCCACAGGTGGGTCAGGTCCCGCGGGTTGATCAGGCGGTCGATCGACTCGTAGAAGGCGACGCAGGCGCTGAGGAAGATCGTCGCGACGACGAAATATCCCGCGTATTTCTCGGCCTTGAAGGAGCGCAGCAGGAAGGCGACGCCGAGCGGGACCGCGGTGAGGGCGTCGCCGATGTTGTGGATCAGGTCGGCGAGCAGCGCGACCGAGTCGCTGAGAACGAAGACGCCGATCTGCAGCACCGCGGTCAGCCCGAGGATCAGGAGGCTCGCGATCACCGCCCGCAAGCCCTCGCGCGAGCGCTTTATCGAGGCGTGGACGAGGCCGTGGCTGTGGCCGTGCTCGCCATCCTCGTGACCGTGGCGGTGAGAGCTGCTCGCCATCGGCTACGCCGGCACCGCCTGCCGGCCGCCGGTGGGCCGGGAGAGACCGAGCCGCAGATGCTCGACGTGGCCCATCGCCTGCTCGAGCAGCTGCCCGACGTGTTCGTCGTGCAGCGAGTAATTGACCCGTCGCCCGTCGCGCTCGCCGACGACGAGGCCGAGATGGCGGAGGACGCGGAGCTGGTGAGAGACGGCGGAGCCGTCCATCGAGACCGCCTCGCAGAGGTCGCTCACCGCGGCCGGCCCCTCGTAGAGGCGGGCGAGGATTCGCAGCCGGCTCGGCGTCGCCAGCGCCTGCATCGTCTCGGCGACCTGTGCGGCCAGCTCGCGGTCGAGCAGCTCGGCCGGATCGGAGCGGGCGCCGTGGCTCATCGCCGGATAGCATAGCTGAAAGATTGTTCACTTATTGCAAGTTGCTGGACCCCCGCCCGTGGGTCGAGGTCAGGGACTAGATTCGACAGAGGTATGCCGATCTACGAGTACGAGTGCGAGGGGTGCGGCGAGCGCTTCGAGGAGCTGGTCGCCGCGGGCGCCGAGCCGGTGCCCTGTCCGAGCTGCG
Source organism: Solirubrobacterales bacterium (assembly GCA_050251335.1). Classification (GTDB taxonomy): domain Bacteria; phylum Actinomycetota; class Thermoleophilia; order Solirubrobacterales; family 70-9; genus VAYN01. Next base: position 34,502 of record JBFWMZ010000027.1, on the reverse strand, counting down.
GCTCGGCCCGCACGCGGCGGCTGTTCTCCGGCTTCGCGCCGCCCGGCCGCCAGCCCCGCGGGGCGGGGGTGCGCGCCGACGAATCGCGCCGGCGCGAGCGCGAGGCGGCCCGCGGCGAGCGGCTCGCCGCGGCGAAGAAGAAGCGGGAGGGACGATGAGCGCGAGCGACCCCGGCGAGCGCCGCGAGCGGCTGGTCGAGCTCTACCGCGAGGTCGCCGAGTGCACCCGCTGCCCTCTCTACGAGACCCGCACCAAGGCGGTCTTCGGCGCCGGCGACGCCGACGCCGAGCTGATGTTCGTCGGCGAGGCGCCGGGGGCCGAAGAGGATCGCCAGGGACTGCCGTTCGTCGGCCGCGCCGGGCAGCTGCTGAACGAGCTGCTGGTCGAGATCGGGCTCTCGCGCGAGCAGGTCTTCATCGCCAACGTGCTGAAGTCGCGGCCGCCCGGCAACCGCGACCCGCAGCCGCTCGAGATCCAGGCCTGCGAGCCCTACCTCTGGGAGCAGGTGCGGCTGATCGAGCCACGCGTGGTCTGCACCCTCGGCAACTTCGCGACCAAGCTGCTGACCGGCAGCCCGACCGGGATCACCAAGGTCCGCGGCGAGCCGCAGGTGCACGAGCTGGGGAGCCGCACCGTCTACCTGCTGCCGCTCTTCCACCCGGCGGCGGCGCTGCGCACGCCGGCGGTCAAGCAGCAGCTGCGCGAGGACTTCGCGACGATCCCGGCGCTGTTGGCGAAGCCGCTGCCGCAGCCGCTGCCCTCGCGGGCGGAGCTGGAAGAGGAGGAGGCGCGGGAGGAGATGGCCGCCGAGCCGCCGCCGCGGGATGACCAGCTGGGGTTCTTCGGCTGATGGAGGTGGGCGTGGAGAGGGTCGAGACCGCCTCGGCCGCCGAGACCGAAGCCCTCGGCGCCCGCCTCGCCGAGCGGCTCGGGCCCGGCGACGTGGTCGTCGTCTCCGGCGAGGTCGGGGCCGGCAAGACGACGCTGATCCGCGGCGCCTGCCGCGGCCTCGGGGTCACCGAACCGGTCACCTCGCCGACCTTCACGATCGGCCAGCGCTACGGCGGCGGCCGGCTGCCCGTCTCCCACCTCGACCTCTACCGGCTCGCCGGCCTCGAGGGCGAGGACCCGGCGCTGCTCGAGGACTACCTGCGGCCGGACTCGGTCGCCTTCGTCGAGTGGCCGGCGGCCGGCGCAGAGCGCCTCGGCCGCCCGGCGCTGGCGGTCCGCATGGCGCACCTCGACGAGGGGAGGCGGGTTGTTGAAGTCGACCGCTAATCGGGCTCCAGGCCAGCGCCGGTAGCATCGGCGGACCAGGAGTCGAGCCAGAAGGGAAGGCAGATGAAGGGACTGAACGCGTTGGGAGTGGCACTTGTCGTGGCCGCGATGCTGGCCACCGCGCTCCCGGCGACGTCCGGCGCCGCGCCGCAGACGCAGAAGGGGGCCGGCCAGGCCTACAAGCACTACATCGGCTGCGGGATCTCGCGCAAGGCCAAGCCTGCCCATGTCTGCCCGCGCCAGAGCAAGAAGGGTGCCTTCTTCAAAAGCCTCAGGGCGAGCGTCACCTACTCGGTCTGCGTCAAGTTCCCGAGCGGCAAAAACCTCTGCGCGAAAGCCCAGGAGGCCGACCAGGGGACCCTCTACGTCAACAAGATCACCTCGACGATTCCCGGTCGCCACGTCGTCTCCTGGTTCGTCAAGGGGAAGAAAGTCGGCTCGACCGCCTTCCGGGTGAAGCGCTAGCGCGCCCGAGCGGCGCGGAGAAAAACCCCTGGTAGTCGTCGGCTTCGACACCGCGACCGCCGACACCGCCGTCTGCGCCTGGCGCGACGGCGAGGTTCTGCATGCCTCGCAGCTCGGCCTCTCGGCCGCCGGCCGGCCGCGCCACGCGACCGCGCTGCTGGCCGAGGTCGAGGCGGCGGCGAGCGCGGCCGGCGGCTGGACGGCGGTCGAGCTGCTGGCGGTCGGGCTCGGGCCGGGCTCCTTCACCGGTCTGCGGATCGGGGTCGCCACCGCCCGCGGCCTCGCCACCAGCCTCGGGCTGCCGGCGCGCGGGGTCGGCACCCTCGATGCGCTCGGGCGCGGGATCGGCGCGGCGGGAGCGGAGGGCGAGCGCCTCGCGGTCCTCGACGGCTATCGCGGCGAGGTCTTCGCGGCGCTCTACGCGGCCGACGGCGAGCGCCTCTGGGATCCCGTCGTCTGCCGGCCGGGCGAGCTCGCCGAACGTCTCGAGGCGCTGGAAACCCCGCCGTCTGTCGCCGGCCCCGGCGCGGTACGATTTCGAGCAGAGCTGACCGTGGATGGCGTCCAGATCGCGGACGACTTGGATCCCGTTCACCGCGTCGCGGCGCGCGATGTCTGCGCCCTGGCGGCGATGGACGGGAAGGCGGCGCCGCTCGAGCCGATCTACCTTCGACCCCCCGACGCGGAGCGTTGGCGTGAGCGAGATTCTCTCCAAAGAGCAGAGTGAAAGCCTGACCCGGGAGGTCAGGGTGCGCCGGCTCGCCTACAGCGACCTGCCGGCGGTGATCGCGATCGAGCGCCGCTCCTTCCCGACCCCGTGGTCGCTGGCGATGTTCGTCCTCGAGCTCTCCAAGCCGTCGGGGATCTGCCTCGCCGCCAGCGCCGGCGACGACCTGCTCGGCTACGTGGTCTGCTCGCGCTACGACCAGGTCTGGCACCTGATGAACATCGCCGTCGCCCCCGAACACCGCCGCCGTGGCATCGCCTGGGCGCTGATGACAGGGCTGGTCGAGGAGGCGCGCGGGGTGCTGCCGTTCACGCTCGAGGTCCGCGTCTCCAACCGCAAGGCGATCGAGATGTACGAACGGTTCGGCTTCCGCTCCGCCGGCGTCCGCCCTCGCTACTACCACGACAACGGCGAGGACGCGCTGATCATGTGGCTCGACTGAGCCGCCCGGAGGGACCGTGGACGACCGCAACCTGATCCTTGCCATCGAGACGTCGTGCGACGACACCTGCGCCGCGGTGCTCGACGGGCCGCGGATCCTCTCCAACCTGATCTCCTCGCAGCACGCCGCCCACGCCGCCTTCGGCGGCGTCGTCCCCGAGGTCGCCGCCCGCCACCACCTGGAGCTGACGGCGCCGCTGGCGACGGCGGCGCTGGAGGAGGCTGGGGTCGGGCTGGAGGAGATCGAGGCGGTCGCCGTCACCGCCGGCCCGGGGCTGATCGGGGCGCTCCTGGTCGGGGTCTCGACCGCCAAGGCGATCGCCGCCGCGCGGCGGCTGCCGCTGATCCCGGTCGACCACCTGCAGGGCCACGTCGCCGCCAACTTCCTCGAGCCCGAGCCGCTCGAGCCGCCCTTCCTCTGCCTGGTCGCCAGCGGCGGCCACACGCTGCTGGCGGGGGTTCGCGACCACCAGGGCTACGAGCTGCTCGGCCAGACCCTCGACGACGCCGCCGGCGAGGCCTTCGACAAGTCGGCGCGGCTGCTCGGACTCGGCTTCCCGGGCGGGCCGGCGCTGCAGAGGGAGGCCGAGGGCGGCGACCCGGAGGCGTTCCAGATGCCGGTCGCGATGGCCCGCGACCCAGGCCTCGACTTCAGCTTCAGCGGCCTGAAGACGGCGCTCGTCTACCGCTGCCGCGAGCTCGGGCCCGAGGCGGTGGCGGAGCGCCGCGCCGACCTCGCCGCCTCCTTCCAGGCCGCGATCGTCGGCCAGCTGGTCTCGAAGACGGCGCGGGCCCTGAAGCGCGGCGACTGGGAGGCGGTCGCGCTCGGCGGCGGCGTCGCCGCCAACGGGCCGCTGCGCGAGGCGATCGGCGCGCTCTGCGAGGAATGGGGCGTGCGCCTCAAGCTCGTGCCGCTGGCGCTCTGCACCGACAACGCCGCGATGATCGGCTCCGCCGCCCGCTACGCGCCCCACCTCGCCTATCCCGACTACCTCGGCTACGACGCCTTCGCCAGCGGCGAAGCCGTCGATGGGCCGATTTCGGGAAGCATTTGCACGAAATCGGCCCGTCGGCAGGCCGCCTGACCGAGGTCGTCGTCTACTCGCGTCCCGGCTGCCACCTCTGCGAGGAGGCGATCGCGGCGCTGCTCGACCTCCATTCGGCGGGGTACCGGTTCGAGCTGCGCGAGATCGACATCGAGAGCGACGATCTCCTGCTGCGGCGCCACTTGGAGCGCATTCCGGTGGTCGAGATCGACGGCGTCGTCGCCTCCGAGCTGCGCTTCGACGAGGCATCGGTGCGCGCCCGGCTCGATACTGTGGGGGCATGGTCGAGGTGATCGAAGAGTTCGACGCGGGCGCCTTCCCGGTCGAAGGCGAGCGGTTGTCGCTGGGAGTCGCGGCGCGACTCAGCCGCTACCTGCAGGTGCTGACCCAGGCGCGCAAGATGGGGCGCGAGACGATCTCCTCGCAGGAGCTCTCCGAGTACACCCACATCAACCCGACCCAGATCCGCCGCGACCTCTCCGGCTTCGGCAAGTTCGGCAAGCGCGGCGTCGGCTACAACGTCGACTCGCTGGTCTCCGAGATCCGCAAGATCCTCCGCACCTCGGGCCAGCACAACATCGCCCTCTTCGGCGCCGGCCACCTCGGCCAGGCGATCGCCTCCTCGGCGATCTTCGCCGACCACGGCTTCCAGGTGGTGGCCGTCTTCGACGCCAATCCCGACGTGGTCGGGACACAGATCGGCGAGCTGACCGTGCGCGGGCTCGGCGACCTCGACGCGGTCGTCCGCGAGGAGGAGGTCGTCGTCGGCGTCCTCGCCGTCCCCGCCGACGCCGCCCAGGAGGTCGCCGACCGTCTGGTCAAGGCCGGCGTGAAGATCATCTTCAACTACTCCGAGCAGCTCCTGCAGGTGCCGCCGGAGGTCACGGTCCACACCTCGAGCCCGGCTGTGGACCTGCTCTACGCGCTCTACTTCTACCTGGCCTAGCCCTAACCGTGGACCTCGACGGCGCCCGCGAGAGCTTCGAGGCCTCGACCGACTTCACGATCGGCCTCGAGGAGGAGTTCGCGCTCCTCGATCCCGGCTCGCTCGAGCTGGCGCACCGCTTCGAGGACGTCTACGACGCCTGCCAGCGCGACGAGGTGCTGGCCGAATCGGCCGCGGGCGAGCTGATCGCCTCCGAGATCGAGATCCGCTCCGGGCGCAGCGAGAGCTTCGCCGAGGCGGTGGCGAGGCAGGGCGAGCGGCGGCGGCGGCTGTTCGCGCTGGCCGCCGAGATGGGGCTGGCGCTCGGGGCCACCGGAACCCATCCCTGGGCCAGCTACCTCGACCAGCGGATCATCGACACCGACCACTACAACCGCCTGCGCGACGAACTCGGCTGGGTCGCGCAGCGCAACAACACCTGGTCGCTGCACGTCCACGTCGGGGTCCGCGGCGCCGATCGGGCGATCGCGGTCTGCGACTGGATGCGCGAGCTGCTGCCGCTGCTGCTTGCCGTCTCGGCCAACTCGCCCTTCCTCGACGGCCGCGACACCGGGCTGCACTCGGTCCGCAGCGAGATCTTCACCCGCACCTTCCCGCGCTGCGGCGTCCCCTCGCCGTTCCGCGATTGGGCGAGCTACGCCGATTTCGTCGACCTGCTGGTGCGGACCGGGAGCGTCGTCGAGTCGACCCAGCTGTGGTGGAGCGTGCGGCCGCACCACAGTTTCGGCACCGTCGAGGTGCGGATCTGCGACGCGCAGACGCGCGGCGAGGAGGCGACCGCGCTCTCGGGGCTGATCGCGGCCTGCGTCGCCCAGGCGACGCTCGACTACGACGAGCACGGCTACGAAGGCGCGGCAGCGCCGCTCGCCGACCGCGAGATCGAGGAGAACCTCTGGCGGGCGATCCGCTACGGCGCCTCCGGCAAGCTGATCGACTTCCGCCGCGGGGTCGAGGTCGAGACGCGGGCGGCGCTCGAGTCGCTGCTCGCCTGGACCGAGCCGGCGCGCTCGCAGCTCGGTATCGAGGTCGAGCTGCCGGCCCGCAACGGGGCCGAGCGGGCACGCGAGGCCTTCCGCGGCGGCGCCGGGGTGCGCGAGATCCTGCGCGACGCGGTGGCCGAGACGCGGCGCACCTACGCCGGGATCGAGCAGCCCGCGTAGGGGCGGCGGGGGAGGGGCCGGGCACAGTACCCAGCTCCCCCGTTCGCACTGGGCCCGTCCCCTCCCAACCGGCCTGGTCGGCGGGCCAGCTTTGGCATCGCGGAGCTTGTAGCCGAGCGCATATATAGACTCGCGCCCGCTAAACCCACCGGAGGAAAGTACTTTGACCAGCTTCTTGACGGACTACGGGGTAGTCGTCGCGCTCGTTTGCGCGGGCGCCGCCGTGGTCTACGGACTCGTAGTGACCCAGCGCCTGCTCGCCAAATCACCGGGCAACGACCGCATGCGCGAAATCTCGGGAGCGGTGCAGGAGGGCGCCCAGGCCTACCTCAACCGCCAGTACACGATCATTGCCGCGGTCGCGGTGCCGATCGCGATCCTGCTGCTCCTGCTGCAGGACTGGAAGACCGCCGTCGGCTTCATCATCGGCGCCACGCTCTCGGGCGCGACCGGCTTCATCGGGATGAACGTCTCGGTGCGGGCCAACGCCCGCGTCGCCGAGGCCGCCCGCGGCGGCGTACCGCCGGCGCTCGACGTCGCCTTCAAAGGCGGCTCGGTGACCGGTCTGCTGGTCGTCGGCCTGGCCCTGCTCGGGGTCGCCGGCTACTTCGGATTCCTGGTCATCACCGGCTCCTCCGACAAGGAGGCGGTCGACGCGCTGATCGGGCTCGGGTTCGGCGGCTCGCTGATCTCGGTCTTCGCCCGGCTCGGCGGTGGGATCTTCACCAAGGCCGCCGACGTCGGCGCCGACCTGGTGGGCAAGGTCGAGGCGGGTATCCCCGAGGACGATCCCCGCAACCCGGCGGTGATCGCCGACAACGTCGGCGACAACGTCGGCGACTGCGCCGGCATGGCCGCCGACCTGTTCGAGACCTACGCGGTCACCACGGTCGCGGTGATGCTGCTCGGCGTTCTCACCTTCACCGGCGACTACGCCCGCGAGGTCGCGATCTACCCGCTGGTGCTCGGCGGCATCGCGATCATCGCCTCGATCATCGGCGCGCTCTGCGTGCGGACCAAATCGGACAAAGTCGAGGGTGCGCTCTACATCGGGCTGCTGATCTCCGGGATCCTCTCGATCGCCGCCTTCTACCCGATCACCGACTGGCTGATGAGCGATCCGCTGCGGCTCGGCTTCGCCGACGCGGCTGCCAAGTCGGTCAGCGTCGGGGACCTCTGGCTCTGCGCCGTGATCGGAGTCGCGGTCACCGCGCTGCTCTTCGGGATTACCGAATTTTATACGTCGACCCGGTTCCGGCCGGTGAAGATGATCGCCCAGGCTTCGGAGACCGGTCACGCGACGAACATCATCGCCGGCCTCGCCCAGGGCTTCCAGTCGACGGCGCTGCCGGCCCTGGTGATCGCCTTCGCGATCCTCGGCGCCAACGAGCTGGCGGGCATCTACGGGATCGGCATCGCGGTCGTCGCCCAGCTCTCTCTCTGCGGCCTGATCGTCGCCCTCGACGCCTTCGGACCGATCACCGACAACGCCGGCGGCATCGCCGAGATGGCGGATCTGCCGGAGGACGTCCGCAACGTCACCGATCCGCTCGACGCGGTCGGCAACACGACCAAGGCGGTCACCAAGGGTTACGCGATCGGCTCGGCGGCGCTCGCGGCGCTGGTGCTGTTCGCGGCCTTCCGCAGCGAATTGCAGGAGGAGAAGCCCGGGTTCGACATCGACAGCCTGTTCCACCTGACCAGCCCCGACGTGCTGATCGGGCTGATCATCGGCGGCATGATGGTCTACCTGTTCTCGGCCTTCGCGATCGAGGCGGTCGGCCGCGCCGGCGGCCAGGTGGTCGAGGAGGTGCGCAAACAGTTCCGCGAGCACCCCGGGATCATGGAGGGGACCGAGAAACCCGAGTACGGGAAAACGGTGGCGATCGTCACCGCGGCGGCGCAGAAAGAGATGATCCTGCCGGCGCTGATCCCGATCGTCGTGCCGGTGATCGTCGGCCTGCTGAGCGTCGACGCGCTCGGCGGCCTGCTGATCGGCGTGATCGTCGTCGGGCTCTTCGCGGCGATCTCGATGACCGCCGGCGGCGGCGCCTGGGACAACGCCAAGAAGCTGATCGAGGACGGCGAGCACGGCGGCAAAGGCTCTCCGGCCCACGAAGCCTCGGTCACCGGCGACACCGTCGGCGACCCCTACAAGGACACCGCCGGCCCGGCGATCAACCCGATGATCAAGGTGGCCAATATCGTCGCCATCCTGATCATCCCGATCGTCCACTTCTAGGGTCGAAACCCCCGCGAGGAGGGGTCAGGCACAGTACTCAGCTCACCCGTTCGCACTGTGCCTGCCCCCTCCCAACGGGGGCGGGCGCTAGGGTTCGGCGGGATGCGCAGGGGATTTCTTTTGCTTGCGTGGCCTTGGCGCCGGTTCCCGCGGACGGCTTGGGCCGTGAGCAGCGGCTTCGTGGCGGTAGTGCTGCTCGTCGCCGGCGCCAACGCCTACATCCTGCTGCGCGAGGACGGGAACGCGACTTCGGAGATCGCCGCGGTGCCGGCGGCGGAAGTGGCGATCGTGCCGGGGGCGCTGGTGCAGCCGAACGGGAGGATGAGCGCGATGCTGGCCGATCGGGTCAGGCAGGCGGCGCGGCTCTGGCACGCGGGCAAGGTGGAAAAGGTGCTCGTCTCGGGCGATCACCACACCTGGGCCTACGACGAGCCCGACACGATGCGCAAGGCGCTGGTCCGGCACGGGGTGCCGCCGCGCGACGTCTTCGAGGACCACGCCGGCTTCGATACCTGGGCGACGATGGTGCGGGCGCGCTCGATCTTCAACGTGCACGACGCGGTGGTGGTGACCAACGGGTTCCACATGCCCCGGGCGCTGTTCCTGGCCGAAGAAGCGGGGATCGACGCCAGTGGCCTGACCGCCGACTTCCATCACTGGGGCTACCAGGGGAGGAAGAGCTCCGTCCGCGAGGTCCTCTCGCGGGTCAAGGCGATCGCCGACGTCACCGTCGACACCCCGGCAATGGCCGGTCCGAAGATCCCGATCCAGACCGCGGACGGGCGCCAGAGCTGGGGCCCGCCGCCGCCCCCCGGCACCCCGCCCGCCGGCTCCCCCGGCCGCTGAGCCTTGGGCTGGGTTCCTGTCGCATACCGACAGGAACCCAGCCCAGCGTCAGCCGCAGTGCGCCAGCGAGTTCGCGTAGAAGCGCAGGTACTGCGCCCAATGGGCGTCCCAGTAGCCGTTGTCGTGGCCGCCGGGCGAGGTGTGGGTGGTGAAGTCGGCGTCGCCGCGCTCCATCGAGGCGGCGAAGCCCTCGTTGTAGACGCGAAACGGGTCGTCGCTGCCGTAGTCGTTCCAGACCCGCATCGAGCCGAAGGCGTCGGGGTCTGCCTCGACCGTTCCGACGACGTCGTTGCGGGCGAAGTCAGCCGGGCTTTCGAAGGCGCCGGGGGCGGTTTCGCCGGACTCGAACCAGAGCGCGGCTGAGTGGCCGCCGGCGGCGCAGAAGCGGCGCGGGTGCTGCAGCGCGAGGTCGTAGGCGCCGAAGCCGCCCATCGAGATGCCGCCGATCGCGATCCGCCGCGGATCGGTCCCGAAGCGCCGCTGGACGGCCGGGATCACTTCGCGCATCACGTAGCGGCCCCACGCGCCTTCGCGACGGTCGTGCCAGTAGCTGTGTTCGCCGCCGTCCGGAAAGGCGACGATCGGCGCCCTGCCGCCCAGCTTCGCGAGGCCGGCGAAGACCGCCTCGTTGCCGGTGAAGGTGCTGTCGGAGCCGCCGCGACCATGGAGGAAGACGAGCAGCGGCCGCTCGCCGCGCGGCTCGGGGAGCTTCGCCGGAACGATGACGCTGACGCCTAGCTCGCGCCCCACCGCGGCGCTGTCGATCGTCAGGTGCTCGACCCGAGCGCCGTGCTCGTCGGCCGGCCCGAAGACGGTCGTTGCCAGCACCATGAAGACGATCGCGCCCAGCACGACCGCTAAGACTGCCACGGCGACACTCCGAACCATGCCGGCAGATTAGGCTCGCGCCCGTGGCAGAGGACTGGAGAACGGTCGAGGAAGCAGAACGGCTTGCCGCCGAGCGGCTCGAGCCCGGCGTGCTCGGCTACTTCGCCGGCGGCGCCGGGGACGAGGAGACGCTGGGCGAGAACCGCGAGGCGTGGCGGCGCTGGCGGCTGGTCCCGCGGGTGCTGACCGATACCTCCGAGGTGACCACCCGCCGCGAGCTCCTGGGTGGGCCCGTGGTGGCGCCGATCCTCGTCGCGCCGACGGCCTTCCACCGGCTCTTGCACCCGGACGGGGAGCTGGCGACCGCGCGGGCCGCCGCGGCCGCCGGAACGGTGTTCTGCCACTCGACCCTGGCGACGATCGCGCCACCCGAGGTCGCCGCCGGCGCGCCGCCGGGCCGCCGCTGGTGTCAGCTCTACTGCTTCGAGGACGAGGGGGTGACGCGGGCCCTCTGGGAGCATGCGCTGGCCGCCGGCTACGAGGCGATCGTCCTCACCGTCGACGCGCCGCCGGCCGGCAATCGCGAGCGCGACCTGCGCACCGGCTTCGTCGTCCCCGCCGACCTCCGCGTCCCCAGCATCGACGCGGCCTGCGGCCCCGGCCGCGAGTACACGATGAGGGAGACCTTCGACCTGATGGACCGCTCGCTCGACTGGGAGGACCTCGGCGATCTCGTCGCCGAAACCGGGGTGCCGGTGCTGGTCAAGGGCGTCGCCGCCGGTGCGGACGCGGCGCTCGCGGTCGAGCACGGCGCCGCCGGCGTCGTCGTCTCCAACCACGGCGGTCGCCAGCTCGACCGGTCGCTGGCCACCGCCGAGGCGCTTCCCGACGTCGTCGACGCGGTCGCCGGGCGAGTGCCGGTGCTGGTCGACGGCGGTATCCGCCGCGGCGTCGACGTCGCGATCGCGCTGGCGCTCGGCGCCGACGCGGTGCTCCTCGGCCGCCCGGTCCTCTGGGGCCTGACTCTCGGCGGCGAGGAGGGCGTGCGGCGGGTTCTCGAGCTGGTCGGCGCCGAGCTGGCCCTGACCCTGGCGCTGTGCGGCGTCACCGCTCCCGACGAGCTGACCCGGGCACACGTCCGGCGCGGCTGACCGCGAGCGTATATTCGAGACAGGTGAGCATCACCGAGTGACAATCACCCCCTCCTGAATGGCCCAGCGAATCCCCAGAGACGAGTCGCTGAGCCGCGTCCACGGCGTCGGAGCGCTGTTCTCCGCCGCCTACGGGAACGTCGGCTCCTCGATCTACTACGCCCTCGGCGTCACCGCCGCGTTCGCCCTCGGGCTGACCCCGATCGCCTTCGCGATCACCGGCCTGATCTTCATCTGCACCGCGGCCACCTACGCCGAGGCGACGGTGATGTACCCGGAAGCCGGCGGCTCCTCGAGCTTCGCCCGCCACGCCTTCAACGAGCTGGTCAGCTTCATCGCCGCCTGGGGCCAGATGCTCAACTACGTGATCACCGCCGCGATCTCGGCCTTCTTCGTGCCGCACTACCTGGCCGTCTTCTGGCCCTGGCTCGGCGGCAGCCCCGGCGACATCGTCGGCGGCGCGGTCCTGATCGCCGGCCTGGCGCTGCTCAACGTCCGCGGCACCGAGGAGTCGGCGAAACTGAACCTGATCCTCGCGCTCGCCGACCTCGCCACCCAGGTCGTGCTGGTCGGGATCGGCCTCGTCCTCGTCTTCAACCCCTCGATCCTGGTCGACAATGTCCACCTCGGGGTCGCCCCGACCTGGAGCGACTTCGCGCTCGGGATCGCGGTCGGGATGATCGCCTACACCGGGATCGAGACGATCTCCAACATGGCCGAGGAGGCCAAGGACGCCGTCCGCACCGTGCCGCAGAGCGTCGGGCTGGTCGTCGCCGCGGTCCTCGGCCTCTACCTGCTGATCCCGATCGTCGCCCTCTCGGCGATGCCCGTCACCCAGGACGCGGCCGGCAACTACAGCACCGCGCTCGGCAGCACCTACGCCGACGACCCGATCCTCGGCATCGTCGAGAACCTCGGTCTCGCCCACGGCCCGACCGAAGTCCTCCGCTACTACGTCGGCGTGCTGGCGGCGGTGATCCTCCTGATCGCGACCAACGCGGCGCTGATCGGGGTCTCGCGCCTCACCTACTCGATGGGCCAGCACCGCCAGCTCCCCGAGGGCCTGCGGCAGGTCCATCCCAAGTACCGCACCCCCTACATCGCGATCCTGATCTTCGCCGTGGTGGCGATCATCACCCTGCTGCCGGGGCAGACCGACTTCCTGGCAACGATGTACTCGTTCGGCGCGATGCTCTCCTTCACGATCGCCCACGTCGCGGTGATCCAGCTGCGACGCCGCCAGGCCACCGCGGAGCGGCGCTGGAAGCCGCGACTGAACATCACCGCCTTCGGCTTCGAGCTGCCGCTGACCGCCGTGCTCGGCGGCTTCGGCACCTTCGCCGCCTGGATCGTCGTGATGGCGCTGAACCCACGCACGCTCTTCGTCGGCACCGGCTGGATGCTGGCCGGGATTCTCGTCTACGTCCTCTACCGGCGAAACCAGGGGCTGCCGCTGACCCAAACGGTCAAGGTCGTGCTGCCGGAGCCGCTCGGGGTCGAGGAGGTCGAGTACCGCTCGGTCCTGGTCGCCTTCGAGGACGACGAAGAGTTCTCGCCCGAGGTGGTCGCCACCGCGGTCAAGCTCGCCTCCAAACGCCGCCGCGGCATCCACGTCCACTCGATGATGACGGTGCCGACCAACCTGCCGCTGGAGGCGGAGATGCCCGAGGCCGAAGCCGAGGCACAGCGCAGGGTCGAGGAAGCGCGGCTGATCGGCGGCCAGCGGGTGACCGGCCACGTCGCCCGGGTGCGGCCGGGCCAGTCGGGCTACTCGGTGGCCGACGAGGCGGAGCTGATCAAGGCCGAGGTGATCGTCATCGGGCTGCGCTACCGGCGCGGCGTGCCGCTCTACGACAAGATGCTGCAGACGGTCCTCGGCGAGCGGCCGTGCCGGGTGATCGTCGTTTCCGACCCGGTCGACAAACGCGCTCCGGTGCCGACCGAAGCCCTGGTCGAGGCCGAGGTCGGCTGATGGACCGCCGCGGCGCCTACCAGGGCGCGATCAGGACCTTCTCGGCGCTCTTCGTCGCGATCGGCCTGCTGCTGCTGGTCGTCACCCTCGCCAACGGCGGCGGCCCGCTCTCGATCGGGTTCCTGCTCGGCCTCGCCTTCCTCGCGGTCGGCGTCCTCCGCCTCTGGCTCGTGACCCGGTCGGGCCGATGAGCGCGGAGAGCGGCGGCAACGGCGATCCGGCGCGGCGGCCGCCGCGGGCCCTCAGGGGCGAGCCGACGCTGCGGCGCGGGCTCGGCGTGCCGGCGCTCTTCGTCACCGCCTACTCGGTCGTCGGCTTCTCGATCTACTTCGCGCTCGGCGTCGTCGCCGACCGCGGCCTCGGCCTGACGCCGCTGATCTTCCTCGTCTCCGGGCTGCTGTTCGCGCTGACCACGCTGACCTACGTCGAGGGCGGCGCGATGCTGCGCGAGCGCGGCGGCTCCTCGAGCTTCGCCCGCCACGCCTTCAACGAGCTGATCGCCTTCATCGCCGGCTGGGCGATCCTGATCGACTACCTGATCGTCGTCGCGCTGGCGGCGCTCTCGGTGCCGCACTACCTGGAGCCGATCTCGAACGAGTTCGGCCGCCCCGGGCTCGAGGTGCCGGTGGCTGGGCTGGTGATCGCCGCCGTCTGCCTGCTCAACGTCTTCAACGTCACCGGTCGCGGCGGCCAGCGCGGCCTCGCCGTCCTCGCCCTCGCCGACCTCGGCCTGCAGCTGGCGGTGATCGCGGTCGGCGTCGTCGCTGTCTGGCACCCCGAGCGGCTGACCGAACAGATCCATCTCTTCACCGAGCCGAGCTTCCGCGACATCGTCTACGCCGCGGTCGTCGCGATGCTCGCCTACGCCGGGATCGAGGCCGCCTCCGACCTCGCCCCGGACATCAACGTCGGCCGCCGCGACCTGCGGCGGGTGGCGACGGTGGGGGCGATCGCGGTGCCGCTGGTCTACGCCGGGATGGCCGCGATCGCGCTGATGGCGCTGCCGGTGGTCGGCGCAAAGACCGCCCTCGGCGGCAACTGGATCGAGAACCCGGTGCTCGGCGTCGTCTCCGGCTTCCACCCCCACTGGGTGGCGGAAACGATGCGCTGGATGGTGATGCTGATCGCCGTCCCGGTTCTCTTCTGGGCGGCCAACACCTCGATGCTCGGCGTCTCCCGCCACATCTACACGCTGGCGATCAACCGCCAGATCCCCAGCTGGCTCGGCAAGCTCGAGAAGCGCCAGGCGACGCCGTACGTGGCGATCACGATCTGCGGCCTGATCGCCTTCGGCCTCGTCCTCCCGACCGACGTCAGGCTGCTGGCCGGCCTCTATGCCTTCGGCGCGATGCTGGCGATCACGATCGCCCACCTCTCGATCATCCGGCTGCGGGTCACCGCCCCCGAGCGGCCGCGGCCCTTCCGGATCCCCTGGGGGATGCGCTGGGGCAAAGCCGAGCTGCCGATCCCGGCGATGATCGCGGCCCTGGCCAGCGCCCTCGCGTTCGTCAGCGTGCTCGCCTACCACTCGACCGCACGCTGGGTCGGGCTCGGCTGGATGGCCTTCGGGCTGACCTTCTACGTCGTCTACCGCAAGGTCTTCGAGGGCACGACCCTGACCCGGCGCGTCTCGGTGCCCGAGCACGCCCTGACCAAGCAGGCGCCGGCGGTCGAATTCCGCAACATCCTCGTGCCGGTCTTCGGCACCGCGCTCGACGACGACATCGTCGCCACCGCCGGCCGGCTCGCCGCCGCCGAGCAGGAGGCCTCCGGCGACGATGGCGAGTCGCACCTCGACGTCGTCTACGTGATCGAGGTGCCGCTCTCGCTGCCGCTCGACGCGAAGCTCCCGCAGGAGCGCGAGGCGCAGGCGCGGCGGGCGCTCGAGCGGGCGCGCGAGGTGGGGGAGGAGTACGAGGACGTCGACGTCCGCACCGAGGTGATCCGCGCCCGCAAGGTCGGCGCCGGGATCCTCGAGGCGGCGCGGCGGGCCGACTCGGAGGCGATCGTGATCGGCGGCGAGCCGCCGACGAAGATCCGCGGCGGCGGCGTCCTCGGCGGGATCGGCGCCGCCAAGCCGGAGGAGATCGGCGCGGCGACCGAGTACGTGCTGAAAAAAGCGCCCTGCCGGGTGCTGCTGACGGCGCCGCCGGAGGCCAGGGAGGGCGAGCTGGCGGAGGCGGGCGCTCAGGACCCGGACTCGGACGAGCCGCGCTAGCGCCTAGTATCCGGCCAATGTTCGTCTTGATCGTCGGCTGCGGCCGGGTTGGCTCGTCGGTGGCGCGGGGGATGCTGCGCGAGGGCCACGAAGTCTCCTGCCTCGACGAGGACCCCGAGTCCCACGCCCGGCTCGAGGTCGGGCTGGAGAAGAGCTGGGAGGACCTCGGCGGCCAGTTCACGGTCGGCGCCGGTCTCGAGACCGAGGCGCTCCTCGCCGCCGGGATCGAGCACGCCGACGTCTTCATCGCCTCCACCGACGGCGATAACACGAACATCATCATCGCCCAGATCGCGCAGAAGCGCTACCAGGTGCCGACCGTGATCGCCCGCGTCCTCGACCCGCTGCGGGCCGAGTGGTACCAGCGCCAGGGGCTGCACACGGTCTGTCCGACCCGGGTCGCGATCGAGATGCTCGAGGGCGCCGTGCGCGACGCCGCCAACCGCGGCGGCGCTCCCGACGACAACGTCACCGAAGCGGCCTAGGGGGACGGCGGGCGTGTACATCATCGTCGTCGGCGCGGGCAAGGTGGGGTGGAACCTGGCTCGCGAGCTGCTCGAGAAGGACCACGAGGTGACCCTGATCGAGAGCGACCGGCGCCGCTACCTGACCGTCGAGCAGGAGCTCGAGCACAACGTCACCTACGGCGACGCCTCCGAGCTCTGGGTGCTCGAGCGGGCGGGGATCCAGCGCGCCGAGATGGTGATCGCGGTGACCGGCGACGACGAGGACAACATGCTGATCTGCCAGGTCGCGCGCGAGAAGTACCTGGTCGACCAGATCATCGCCCGGGTCAACAATCCCCGCAACCGCCGCCACTTCGACCTGCTCGGGGTCAAGCCCTCGGTCTCGGCGACCGACCTGATCCTGCGGCTGCTCGAGCACGAGGTGCCCGAGTACGGGCTCGTCCATCTGCTCGACCTGCAGGAGGAGCAGCTGGAGATCATCGAGATGCTGCTCGGCGACGACTCGCGGGTCACCGGTCGCCGGGTCGGCGACCTGCAGATGCCCGAAGGCAGCCTGCTGATCTCAGTGCTGCGCAACGGCAAGGGGTTCGTGCCGACCGCCGACACCGTCCTGGAGGAGGGGGACGAGGTGCTCGCGGTGCTCGATCCGGGTAAGGAGGACCAGCTCAAGGACCTGTTCGGACCGGAAGGAGACGGGGGCGTTGGCTGAGAGCCCATCCCGCGAGGTCGATTTCCTCATCGTCGGCGGTGGCCTGGCCGGCGCCAGCTGTGCCGCCGAGCTGCGCAAGAAGGGCGCCGAGGGGGCGATCCTGCTCGCCGGCCGCGAGCCCGAGCCGCCCTACGAACGGCCGCCGCTCTCGAAGGAGTACCTGCGCGGCGAGGCGGAGCGCTCCGACGCCTACGTCAACCCGCCCGAGTGGTACGAGGAGAACGCCGTCGAGCTGCTCACCGGGCGCAACGTGATGTCGCTCGACCCGGCGGCGAGGAGGGCGACGATCCAGGGCGGGGAGGAGGTCGGCTTCGGCCAGGCGCTGATCGCCACCGGGGCGCTGGTCAACATCCTGCGGCTCGAGGGGGCCGAGAACGAGGGCATCCATTACCTGCGCGCCTACGGCAATTCCGACGCGATTCGCGCCGACGCCGAGAGCGCGGATCGCGTGGTTCTAATCGGCGGCAGCTACATCGCCACCGAGGTCGCCGCCTCGCTGACCGCGCGCGGCACCGAGTGCACGCTGGTCGCGCTCGAGGACGTGGCGCTTTCGCGCACCTTCGGCGAGGACGCCGGCCGCTGGTTCCAGGCACAGCTCGAATCGCACGGCGTCGCCTTCCACGGCGGCGAGGAGCTCGAGGCCTTCGAGGGCGACGGCCGGGTCCGCGCGATCGTCACCAGGAGCGGCTTGACGGTCGAGTGCGACGCGGTGATCGTCGGCGCCGGCGTCCGGCCCGACACGATGCTCGCCGACCGGGCCGGGATCGAGACCGGCGACGGCGGCATCGTCTGCGACTCCAAGCTCCGCACCTCGGCCGAGGGCATCTACGCGGCCGGTGACTGCTGCAGCTATGAGAGCGTCGTCCACGGTCGCCGGATCCACGTCGAGCACTGGGACGTGGCGATGCAGCAGGGGATCCACGCCGCCCGCAACATGCTCGGCGCCGACGCCGACTACGACGTCGTCCCCTACTTCTTCAGCGACCTCGCCGACTGGGCCAGCCTCGAGTACGTCGGCCCGGCCTCCGAGTGGGACGAGGAGATCTGGCGCGGCGATCGCGAGTGCGGCGAGTTCTCGGTCTGGTACCTGAAGGACGGCAAGGTCGCCGGCGCCCTCAGCGTCGAGCGCTCCGAAGACCTGGCCGAGGCGCGGCGGCTGCTCGCCGACGGCGTCGACGTCTCCGGCGCGCGCGAGCAGCTCGCCGATCCCGGCGCCGATCTCGCCGCGATCGTCTAGGCGCCGCTGGGCGGCTCAGAACTTGGTGCGGCCGAGGCCGAGGAGGATGCCGGTGTGGGCCGCGGCCCGTTCGAGCGTCTCGGCGGTGATCCATCCCAGCAGGCGGCCGAAGCGCTCCATGGAGACCGAGCGAACCATCTCGGGCATTGCGTAGCTGACCCGATTCAGCCCGTTCTCCGGCCGCGGCTCGATCCGCACATGCAGCGGGCTGGAGGCGCCGGTCGTGGTCAGTGGCACTGCGATCACCATGCCGAGCGGCGAGTTGTTCATTGCCCCCACCGAGAGCACGAGGTGGGGGCGCCGCCCGCCCTGCTCGTGCCCGAGCGTCTGGCCCGGGTCGGCCATGTAAAGCTCGCCACGCTTGGGAGCGTCGACGAACACGTCACTCGTCGGGGGAGTCAAGGTCGGACCAGTCGTCGTCGGGAAGCGGAGGGCCTGGCATCTCCAGCCAGTCCTTCATTTCCTCGCGCATCGCGGGTCCATGCTTCTCCCAGGAACGCACGGCTCCCTCGAGGATTCGCTGCTCGTAGAGCACGTCCGCCGCCATCTCCAGCAGCTCGGTCACGCTCTTGCCCCTCGACTCGGCCTCGACCTGAAGGCGCTCCTTGGTGGCGCGGCGGACGCGGATCGTCGTGGTCTCGACGCTTGCCATGGGGCGAGTCTACACTTCTGTCTACACGGATCCGGTGGCTGCACGCCCTCGCCAAGGGCTGGGCGCGGCGGTTCTCTCCCCCGGGGCGGGCGGTGATCTCCCCGCAGCCACCGTTATCCTCAGGGAACCTTTGCGCCCTGGTGTAATGGCAGCACGCCTCGCTCTGGACGAGGTAGTCGGGGTTCGAGTCCCTGGGGCGCAGCTGTCGCTATGAAGTTTTCCCGGCTCAACCCTCGTTCCGCGGCGCTTGCCATCCCGCTTGCGGCCCTGGTCATCGGCGGCTGCGGCGGGGGCGGCGGCGACACCACCGAAGCGACCCAGGCGAAGAAGCAGGAAGCGCCGGCGAAGCTGACCAAGGCCGAGTTCATCGTCCGCGGCGACGGGATCTGCGGCGAGGTCAACTCGGCGGTCGGCTCGATCGAGGCCAGCGAAGTCGAAGTCGCCTCGAGCGAGCAGGCGGCGCAGGTGGCGAGCCTCTACACCGGGATGATCGAACGGCTGACCAAGCTCGGCACGCCGTCTGAAATGGACGGCTACGCCGAACTTTCCGAAGCCGCCGAACAGCTCGGCAAGGCCGAGAGCGAAGTCAAAGCCGCGGCCGAGAAAGAAGACCCGGCGGCGCTCGAAGAAGCCTCGAACTCCGCTGTCCCGGCGCTCGAAGGCTTCCAGAATGCCGCTGCCGTCTACGGCTTCGAGGAGTGCAGCGAAGGACCGCAGGCGCCGAGCGCCGCGACCGGCCCGGGCCCCGGCGCCGAAGAACCGGGGCTCGAAGAAGAAGTCGCTCCCGAACTCGAAGAAGAATTCGTCCCAGAAGCCGAAGAAGAAGTCATCCCAGAAGAAGAATTCGTCCCAGAAGAAGAAGCGGCGCCGGAAACGGGCGGTGCCGGGGGCGTGGGGGAAGGCGAAGGCGAAGTCGAAGGGGGCGGCGAAGAACCGTCCGGTGGGGGGATCGGGCCGGGCTGAGGGACGGGCGGGGCGAGGGACGTTCTAGGGACCAGGGTTTGCGGCGGCGAGCGCCGGCAGGACCCCCTCTCTCGGCCTGTCGGGGTGGGTCGGATTCGGCTGGCGCCCGCAGGAGCGCCGACCCTCAGCCGCAAAACGTTCGGGGGTCCTGCCGGCGCTCGCCAACGAATCCGTTGGAGTCCGACCCCCTTTTCGTGAAAGCTGACTAGGGACGGGGGCGTCCCGACGGGGCGTCCCGACGGGACCGACCTCGTTGCACTTCTCCCCACGCGACGCCTTTGTCCCCGCATAGCGGGGACAACCGCAACCGGTGGGGACAAGCGCAACGAGGTCGGCCCGCTCCTCTCGCTCCGCCCGCTCGCTTTCGCTCCTCCCGCTCGCCGCCAGCTCATCGGATCTAGCCGGCCAGACTACGTCCCTCGCAAGCTCAAAGAGAGATGGGGCGGACCGTCCCTGCGGCGCTCGCCGGAGTTCGATTCTCGCGGGCGAGTGTCGGCAGGACCCCCGAACGTTTTGCGGCTGAGGGTCGGCGCTCCTGCGGGCGTTAAGCCGAATTCGACCCACCCCGACAGGCCGAGAGAGGGGGTCCTGCCGACGATCGCCCAGCGCCGCAAACCCTTGTCCCTAGCAAGAAGTCCTCGCACCCCCGTCCCCTCGCACCGCCCCGTCCTACGCAGCCCCCGCCCCCTCCGCCCAAGCCCCGTACAACTCCGCGTACCGCCCTCCAGCCGCGATCAGCTCCTCGTGCGTCCCCTGCTCCACGATCCTCCCGCCCTCGAGCACGACGATCTTGCCCGCCCGCCGGATCGTCGACAGCCGGTGGGCGATGACGATCGCGGTCCGCCCGTGCAGCAGCCGCTCGAGACCCTGCTCGATCGTTTTCTCGGTCCGCACGTCGACGTTCGAGGTCGCCTCGTCGAGGATCAGGATGCGGGGCTCGGCGAGCAGGGCGCGGGCGAAGGCGACCAGCTGGCGCTGGCCGGCGGAGAGCTGGATGCCGCGCTCGCCGACCTGGGTCTCGATCCCGGCCGGCAGAGCGGCGACGAACTCGCCAGCGCCGACAGCGGCGATCGCCGCCTCGATCTCCTCCAGGCCCGCCTCGGGCCGCCCGAAGGCGACGTTCTCGCGAACGCTGCCGGAGAAGAGGAAGCCCTCCTGCGGGACAATCCCGAGCTGGCGCCGCAGCGCCGTCTGCTGCAGGCCGCGGAGGTCGTGGCCGTCGACCAGCACCCGGCCCTGCTGCGGGTCATAGAAGCGCGCCACCAGCTTGGCGAAGGTCGACTTGCCAGCCCCGGTGGCGCCGACCAGGGCCAGCGTCTGGCCCGGCGGCACGTGCAGGTCGACCCCCTGCAGCGCCCACTCGGAGGGGTCGTCGAGGTCCGGCTCCTCGGCGTAGGAGAACCAGATGTCGGCGAGTTCGATCTCGCCGCGCAGCGGCCCCGGGTCGATCGCGTCGGGCGCGTCGACCATGTCGGGCTCGGTGTCGAGGGTGTCGAAGATCTTGTCCAGCGCCGCCATCCCCTGCTGGTAGGTGGTGTAGAGCTGGCTCAGTTCCTGGATCGGTTCGAAGAACCGGGCGAGGTAGCCGACGAAGGCGACGATCACGCCGATCTGGATCGCCCCGTCGATCGCCTGGCTGCCGCCATAGAGCAGGATCACCGCGGTGCCGACGCCGGCCAGCAGTTCGACCGCGGGGAAGTAGGAGGCGTTGAGGTAGACCGTCTTCATGTTGACCGCCCGGTTGGCCTCATTGAGCGCGGTCATCTCATCGACGTGGCGCGGCTCCTGGCCGAAGCTGCGGACGACGCGGACGCCGGAGAGGCTCTCCTGCAGGTAGGCGGTGACGGCGGCGATCCGCTCGCGGGTCGCCCGGTAGGCGCCGGCCGAGACGATCCGGAAGACGACGCTCGCCACCGCCAGCAGCGGGAAGGTGAGGAAGGTGATCAGCGCCAGTTTGACGTCGAGGACGAGGAGGATGACGACGACCCCGACCAGGGTCAGCGAGCTGGAGAAGATCGTCACCACGCCGCTGGTCACCAGCTGGTTCAGCGCCTCGACGTCGTTGGTCATCCGCGAGATCAGGACGCCGGGGCTCCTGCGGGTGAAGAAGCCGATCGACATCCCCTGGATGTGGGTGAAGAGGCGCTCGCGCATGTCCTGCAGCGCCCGCGTCCCGACCCAGCCGACCAGGTAGGTCTCGGCGACGGTGGCCACCGCGTAGATCAGGGCGAAGCCGACGAAGGCCGCGACCGTCAAGGTGAGGGCGGCGACGTCGCCGGTGACGATGCCGGCGTCGATCGCCCGCCCCGCCAGGTACGGCGGCGCCAGCCCGGCCCCGGTCTCGATCAGCAGGAAGAGCAGCATCAGAGCCATCCGGCCGCGGTAGGGGCGCAGCAGCCCCAGCAGCCAGCGCACCTTGCGCCCACGCTGGTCCTGGCCGCGGACGAGGCGCCAGAGGGCGGCGAAGAGCGCCCCGATGTCGCGGAAGGGGTTGCCGCCGCCGTTCACAGTCGCGCCATCTCCTCGCGCTGATCGAGGTCGCGCTGCAGGAAGACCGAGTCGGCGAGGCCGTGCTCGGCGATCTCGCGATAGAAGCCGCAGCCGCGCATCAGCTCCTCGTGGCTGCCGCGGTCGACGATCCGGCCGCCGTCGAGGACGACGATCTCGTCGGCGAGGGCGACGGTCGAGAGGCGGTGGGCGATGATGAAGGTGGTGCGGCCGGTCATCGCCTCGCGCAGGCCGGTCTTGATCGCCGCCTCGGTCGTCGCGTCGACCGAGGAGGTGGCGTCGTCGAGGATCAGGATGCGGGGGTCGGCGAGCAGCGCTCGGGCGATCGCGATCCGCTGCCGCTGGCCGCCGGAGAGGGTCAGGCCGCGCTCGCCGACCCGAGTCTCGTAGCCGTCGGGCAATTCGCGGATGAAGCCGTCGGCCTGCGCCAGCCGCGCCGCCGCTTCGATCCTCTCGCGGCTTGCGCCGGCGTGCGCGTAGGCGATGTTCTCGGCGACGCTGGCGGTGAAGAGGAAGCTGTCGTCGGCGACGAAGGCGATCTCCGAGCGGAGGCTGTCGACGTCGACCTCGCGAACGTCGGCGCCGTCGACCTCGACGGTCCCCGCATCCGGGTCATAGAGGCGCGCGATCAGCGCCACCAGGCTCGTCTTGCCCGCCCCCGAGGGCCCGACCAGAGCGATCGTCCGACCCACCTCGACCTCGAGGTCGACCTCGCGCAGCGACGGCGCTGCGGCACCGGGATAGGTGAGGGTGACGCCGCGCAGCGCCACCGCGCCGCCGCCGGCCGGCAGCGGCGGCGCCTGCGGCGGGCTCTGGATCGCCGGTTCGCGGTCGATGATCTCGAACATCCGGTTGCCGGCGGCGATCGCCCGCTGCGCCATTCCCATCATCACCCCGAGCGAGCGCAGCGGCCCGGCGAGGATCGCCAGGTAGGTGTAGAAGGCGGTGAAGTCGCCGAGGCTGAGGCTGCCGTCGATCACCATCCGGCCGCCGATCAGCAGGATCACGGCGATTCCGAGCTGTGGCAGCAGCCCGATCAGCGGCGAGAAGAAGGCCTGCAGCTTGGTCGAGTAGATGCTCTGGTCGAAGACCCGGGTGACCGCCCGTCGGAAGCGGTGCAGCTGATGCTCCTCGCGGGCGAAGGCCTTGACGATGCGGATCCCCGAGACGTTCTCCTCGGCTTCCGCGGTCAGCTCGGCGATCCGCTGCTGGACCTCCTGCAGGGCGGGGCGGGAGACGCGGTTGTAGCGCAGCGCGGCGTAGACGATGAACGGCGCCGGAGCCAGTGCCAGCAGCGCCAGCAGCGGGTTGATCACGATCATCACCGCGCCCGCCAGGGTGATCGTCAAGAGGCTCTGGGAGATGAAGATCAGGCCGTAGCCGAGGAAGAAGCGGATCGCCGAGAGGTCGACGGTCGCCCGCGACATCAGCTGTCCGGTCTGCTGGCTGTCGAAGAAGCCGAGCTCGAGCCGCTGCAGGTGCTGGTAGAAGGTCTGGCGGAGGTCGAATTCGACCCCCAGCGAGACCTTGCCGGCGACCACCCGGCGGACCACGGTTAGGCCGAGACGGAGGATGCTGGCGCCGACGATCGCCAGCGCCAGCGGCAGCAGATCGGGCTTGTTGCCGGCCTCGATCGCGTTGACGGCGCGGCCGACCAGCCAGGGGATCAGCACCGTCATCCCCATCGCCGCCCAGGCGAAGACCAGCGACCCCCAGAGCTGCCTGCGGTAGGGGCGAAGGAAGCCGAGCAGACGTCGGTACGTGCGCATCCCTACCGACTATACAAAGTGAAGTTTTGAGCTATTCCAGCTTTTCGGCGGCGCTGGCGCTCGAGACCTTGCCCGGCGGGCACGGTTTCATATGGTGGCCCGGCTTCTGCAGGATCTGGAAGTTGGTGACGTCATGGAAGGGCGTCGTCGCGCCGTTGTTCTGGGCCAGGTTGACGACCAGCCGGTAGAAGCCGGGCGGCAGGCCGCGGTAGAAGATCTCCGGCCGGGTCGCCGGCGAGTAGCTGCCGGCGGTGCCGATCCGCTCGGCCAGCAGCCCGTTGGGGCCGGCGTAGCGGGGGTAGTCGAAGGAGGCGCCGACCAGCCGGCCTTTGCCGAGCGGGCTGTCGATCGCCTTCTGCAGCTTCGCCGGGTCGACGCAGTTGGGGACGCGGTTGAGGCCGAAGCGGAGATGGCCCTCGCCGAGCTGTGGGTCGCGGCCGAACTGGCTCGGGGCCAGATGGAAGTTCTGGACGTCGACCTTGACGACGACCGCGTGGGCGTTCTGGCGGGCGCCGTTGCGGGGGGAGATGATTTCGACCGCCGGTTCGCCGGGGGCCGGCGGCTTCGGTCCGGCCTTCGAGCTCTCCTTGCCGCCGAAGATCAGCATCAGCGCGACGGCCGCCGCGGCGAGGACGACGGCGAGGGCGGTTGCGGTGCGGCGCTGCACGAGGCCGGAGATTACGGGCAGGAGGGGAAAATCGCCGTCCTCGCCCGACTTCAGCGCTAACCTGCGCGCCCCGTGCCCGCGCCGAGCGACACCGCCGAAATCCCGCTCGTCTACCGGATCGGCGCCGCGGCGCGCGAGCCCGAGAACTGGGTCCAGCTGCTCAAGTTCGGCCTCGTCGGTGGCTCCGGCTACCTCGTCAACCTCGGCGTCTTCGCCCTGCTCTCCGGCAACTTCGGGGTCCAGCACACGATCGCCGCGGTCGGCGCCTTCTGCATCGCGGTCAGCAGCAACTACTTCTGGAACCGGCACTGGACGTTCGGCCCGGGGGAGGGGCCGCTGCACTTCCAGGCGGCGCGCTTCCTGATCGTCAGCGTCGGCGCCCTGCTGCTCAACCTGGCGATGCTCGAGCTGCTGGTCGGCTCGGGGGTGGCCGAACTCCCCGCCCAGGCGATCGCCGTCGCCTTCGCGATGCCGTTCAACTTCCTCGGCAACCGCCTCTGGACCTTCCGCTAGCCCGGGACGGCCGATGGGCCGATTTCGGGAGCATGGTTCCCGAAATCGGCCCATCGGCTGAGGCTGGACCGCTCGGCTAGCCTTGAGTTGAGATGAGCGATCGCACTCCAAAGTTCGAGCCGGCGGAGATCGAGGCCGAGCGCCAGGCCGCCTGGGCCGAGCGCGGCGACTTCGAGGCGCCGCGGCCCGAGCCCGGCCAGACGCGGGTCTACGTCAAGCCCTCGAGCCCGTTCACCTCGGGCAACCTGCACATGGGCCACGTCCGCGACTACTCGATCGGCGACGCCTACGCCCGCTTCCGCCGCGGCCGCGGCGACGCGGTGCTGTTCGGCTTCGGCTTCGACGCCTTCGGGCTGCCGGCCGAGCTGGCGGCGATCGAGCGCCAGGTTCCGCCCGCGGAGTGGGTCGAGAAATCGGGCGAGCAGATGCTCGGCCAGATGCGCCGCCTCGGCTACTCCTTCGACTACGACCGCGTCTTCTACAGCTCCGACGAGGGCCAGTACCGCTGGTCGCAGTGGCTCTTCCTGACCCTGCTCGAGGCGGGTCTGATCTACCGCGAGGACGCCACCGTCGACTGGTGCGACACCTGCAACACGACGCTGGCGACGATCCAGGTCGAGGACGGTCGCTGCTGGCGCTGTCACAACGAGGTGCGGCTGATCCGGCGGCCGACCTGGTTCCTGCGGATCACCCCCTACCTCGAGGAGAACGACCGCAACATCGAGCGGCTGCGCAACTGGGACGAGCTGGCGCTGGCGACCCAGCGCTACATCCTCGGTCGCAGCGAGGGGGTCGAGCTCGAGCTGCGCGACGAGGGCGGCCGCGAGCTGACCGTCTTCAGCCCCCACCGCACCGCGCTCGGGCTGGCGACCTTCGTTCTGCTCTCGCCGCGCCACCCCGAGATCGACGCCTGGATCGGCGAGGCCGCCCGCGAGGAGCTCGAGCAGCTGCGCTCGGGCGGCTGGGAGCGGAGCGCCCGCGACGCCCGCTCGGTGCCGGTGATCGACACCGGCGCCTCGCTCGCCGGGCCGGCCGGGGACCCGCTGCCGGTCTTCGTCTCGCCGCTGGTCGACGCCCGCTTCGGGCCGACCGCGGCGCTCGGGATCCCGGCGGTCGACGAGGCCGACGCCGAGATCGCGAAGCGGATGGAGCGCGCGCCGGACCCGATCGAGGTCGGCGAGGGGGAGGAGCCGCCGAACGCGCCGCCGGTCGCGGGCGCCCGCGAGGCGGTTCACTACCGCGCCAACGACTTCTCGATCTCGCGCCAGCGCTCGTGGGGCACGCCGATCCCGATCGTCCACTGCGAGGAGCACGGGCCGGTGCCGGTCCCCGAGGCCGACCTGCCGGTGGTGCTGCCGCGCGACATCCTGCCGACCGGCGAGGGCAACCCGCTCGCCGAGCGTCCCGACTTCGTCGACGTCGCCTGCCCGCTCTGCGGAGCGCCCGCCAAGCGCGAGACCGACACCCTCGACTGCCACTTCGACGCCCTCTTCCTCTGGGTGCCGGCGGCGGTGCCGCCCGAGGACCGGGCCGAGCAGATGTTCACCCACCCGGACCTGAAGGAGTGGCTGCCGGCCGAGCGGCTGGTCGCCGGCGGCGACTCGGGCGGCTTCGTCTTCGACCAGCGGATCGTCACCAAGGCGCTGCGCGACATCGGTCCCTTCGCCTTCATGGCGGAGGGCGAGCCGTTCGCCGGCTGCCTCTTCCACGAGATGGTGATCGCCGACGGCCGCAAGATGTCGAAGCACCTCGGCAACGTCGTCGATCCCGACGAGCTGGTCGCCAGGTACGGCGCCGACACGGTCCGCTTCGCGATCCTCCGCGCCGCCGGCCCGGCGAAGACGCTGAACTGGTCCGAGGGCGAGATCAAATTCGCCAGCCGCTTCCTGCGCAACCTCTGGACCTACTCGCAGGACCGCTTCGTCGCCCTCGAGGAGCACCGCCACGATCCCGAGGCCGCTGCCGACACCGAGCACCTGCGCGACCGGCTGCGCAAATGGTGCGAGGCCGGGCTGGAGAAGATCAGCGAGGACACCGCCGAGCTGCAGATGCACCAGGCGATCCGCAACATCACCCGCCTCTTCGAGCGGATCGGCCAGTACGAGAAGCGGGTGATTCAGCGCCGCGGCCAGCTCGATCGCGCCGACGCCGAGGCCCAGGTCGCGGCGCTGGTGCTGCTCGCCCGCACCCTCGTCCCGTTCGCCCCGCACACCGCCGAGGCGCTGCTGCTCGCCTCCGGCCGGGTCGACGCCGAGACGCTGGGGGAGTGGCCCGAGCGGGCTGAGATCCCGGTTGCCTTCGAGGACCCGGCGCCGGCTGGAACGTGATGGGCGCATTAGTAGCCGTATAGGCGACTTTTGCGCCAAAGCGGCTCTCTGGTGCGTCCAGGCGACTCCCCTGATGCGCCCATGTGACTTCCCCGATACCTCCGTGCGACCCCCGTGGGATCAATAGCACAAAAAGACTTGACTACTGAGGGCGGGATCTGTTACTAATTGCTCAGGCCGGGTTGATCAACCGGTTGCATAGGAGGCGGGGCTCTCAAACGAACCGGGAAACCGCCTTGGGGTGGCAAAGGAGGACCAGTCGTTGAGCCGAGTCGGATCCGTTCCTGGACGGACTCGGGAGCGTCTTGGCTAAAGCGCCGGCGCCCGCCCCGCCTCCAACTACTTCTTCGCGTCGGGCAGCGCGTCGACCACGTACTGCGACTTCTCCGCCGACCAGGTGATGCCCTCGCAGAGGACCGCGGCGGTGGTGCCGAGCGAGCCGGCGAGCTTGGTGATCGTGCCGAGGCGCGGCTCGCGGCCGGCGCGCTCGAGCAGTGAGACCTCGGTCCGGTGCAGGTCGCAGCGCCGCGCCAGCTCTTCCTGGGAGACGCCGGCCTTGGTGCGGACGCGGCGCAGGTTGGCGGCGAATCGCTGCTGCGGGCTGAGAGCCATCGGTGCGCATTCTGTACCGCTACAGACACAAAGTTCCACAGACAGAAACCCTCGCCGTGCCTTGCGGCGCCCCCGTCGTGCCTCCGTCGCGTCCTCGCCGCGCCCCCGTCGCGGCGAAATTTCGCGCCGCCGCCTTGCCGGTCCGCTACCTTGCTCAGGAGAATGCGGCACAAAGTGCCGAGCCGAGCACAGGACAGACGAACGGAGGAATCATGAGCGACGCGGTTGACCCGCATCTGGAGGCGCCCGCAGGGCCGCACACCAGGTCGTGCGCCACCGAACTCGCCTGCCGTGACTGCGGCTACCGGACGCCGCTGCTCGACCGCGCCTTCAAGTGCCCGGCCTGCGGCGAGGGCCTCGACGTCGACTACGACTACGAGCGCGCCAAGGCGACGATCGCCGAGCACCCGCTCGGCGAGCGGCCGCTCAACATCTGGCGCTTCGAGGAGCTGCTGCCGATCACAAGCGCCCGCGCCCAGGCCCAGGTCGGCCAGATCTCCGGCCAGACGCCGCTGATCCACGCCGAGCGGCTCGGCGCCGAGCTCGGCCTCACCCGCCTCTACGTCAAGGACGACTCGACCAACCGGCCGACCCTCTCCTACAAGGACCGGGTGGTGGGGATGGCGATCGCCCGCCTGCTCGAGCTCGGCAAGGACGAGGTCGGCTGCGTCTCGACCGGCAACGTCGGCACCGCCGTCTCGGCGCTCGCCGCCGCCGCCGGCGCCCGCGCCTACGTCTTCTACCCCGGCAACATGGAGAAGGGGAAGGCGAAAGCCTGCCGCGCCCTCGGCGCCCAGGTCTGCCAGCTCGACGGCAACTACGACCAGGCCAACCGCGCCTGCCGCGAGCTCTCGCTGGCCAGCGGGATCGAGTTCGCCAACATCACCCTGCGGCCGTTCTACGCCGAGGGAGCGAAGACGATGGCCTTCGAGGTGGTCGAGCAGCTCGACTGGCGCTCGCCCGACCACCTGGTGATCCCGGCCGCCGGCGGCACCCTCTCCTCGCGCGTCCACAAGGGGCTGAACGAGCTGGAGACGGTCGGCCTGGCGACCACCTCCGGCACCAAGCTCAACATCGCCCAGGCGAGCGGCTGCTCGCCGATCGCCACCGCGATCCGCGGCGGTGGCGACCTCGAGCCGCAGACCCCGGAGACGGCCGCCCACTCGATCGCGATCGGGGCGCCGGGCGACGGCAACCTGGTGGTCGACGCCGTCCGCAGTCGCGGCGGCTGGGCGGCGACCGCCTCGGACCCGGAGATCTTCGAAGCGATCGACCTGCTCGGCCGCACCGAGGGCCTGCTGACCGAGCCGGCTGGCGGCACGACGATCGCCTGCACCGCGCGGCTCGCCCAGGAAGGGAAGATCGGCCGCGACGAGGTGGTCGTCGCGACGATCACCGGCAACGGCCTGAAGACGATCGCCGACCACCCCGACAAGCCGTGGCCCGAAGGGGTCCCGTGCAACGTCGAGGCGATGGGCGAGATGCTCGCCGACTTCCGCGCTGCGGCCGAGACGGCGCTGCGCTGACCGAGCTGCCGCAGCTGGAAGGAGTGACGCACCGGCAGGTCCGGGTGCGCGGGGCCGAGCTGCACCTGGCGGAGATGGGGGAGGGCGAGGACGTCGTCCTCTGTCTCCACGGCTGGCCGCAGCACTGGTACGAGTGGCGGGCGCTGATGCCGGCGCTCTCCGACCGCCACCGGGTGATCGCTCTGGACCAGCGCGGCTTCGGCTGGTCGGAGGCGACCGCGGAGGGCTACGAGAAGGAGGAGCTGGCCGCCGACGTGCTGGCCCTGCTCGACGAGCTCGGGCTCGAGCGGGTGAAGCTGGTCGGCCACGACTGGGGCGGCTACATCGGCTTCCTGCTCTGCCTGCGGGCGCCGCAGCGATTCGAGCGCTACCTGGCGCTCAACATCGTCCCGCCCTGGACGAGCCGGCGGGCGATGGCGCCGCATCTCTGGCGCTTCTGGTACCAGTGGCTGATCCTGGCGCCGGTGATCGGCGAACGGCTCCACACCTCCGGCCAGTTCGTGCCGAAGGTGCTGGTCGGCGGCTCGGTCCGCAAGGAGGTCTGGGACCAGGAGACGATCCACGCCTTCTCCGACACCTTCGAGCAGCCGGAGCGGGCGCGCGCCGCGGTGCAGATGTACCGGGTCTTCAATCTGCGCGAGGTGCCGGCGGTCCTCGGCGGACGCTATGCCGACGCGCATCTGGAGGTGCCGACGAAGTTGCTGTTCGGCACCGGCGACGCGGCGTTGCGTCCCGAGATGCTCGCGGGCTGGCGACGGCATGCGCCGGAGATGGAGGTCGAGCTGGTCGAGGGTTGCGGCCACTTCATCGCCGACGAGGCCCCAGACCTCGTGGCAGCCAGAGCTCGCGATTTCTTCGCCTGAGGCCGGCTGAACAAGCAGGCCAAGGACGCAGGGAGCGCCGTGTGCTTCTGCACACAAGCGACCGAGGACGCCGGCATGCGCCGTTCAGGCGGCCTCAGGCCCGGATGCGGGCCTCCTCGAGGTCCAGATCGCGCTCGATCTGGCGCTGGGTCGGCGGCCGCAGGCGCCCATTGCCGCGTAGGTTCAGCAGTTCCTCCCGCTCAACCCCGATTAGCTCGCGCCGCAACTCGCCGTAGTCGGCAATCCTCTGTTCCCGCGCCGCCGTCTCCGGGTCGCCGCCGCCGAGCACCGCCTGGCACATCCGGAACCGTCCGCGGTAGAGGTCGCGGAGGCGTTTCAGCTGCGTCTCCGAGGCGCGTTCCTCGTCCTCGATCTCGTCGATCCGGTCGAGCGCCGCCTGCGCGGCCTCCATGCGGGCGACCGCCTCTTCGTCGGACCAGCGGCGCGGCTGCTCGAGCCGCAGCGCCCTGATGATGAACGGCAGCGAGAGCCCCTGGCCGACCAGGGTGACGAGGATCAGGGCGAAGGTGAGGAAAATGATCTGCGGCCGGCCGGGGACGTCGAGCGGCACCGCCAGCGCCGCCGCCAGCGAGACGGCGCCGCGCATCCCGCTCCAGCCGATCGCGAAGCGTTCGCCGAAGCTCTCGCCGGCGTCGTTTCGCATCGCGAAGACGAAGGCCAGGCGGAGGGCGATCGAGGCGAGGGCGATCGCCGCCACCGGCCAGAGCAGGTCGACCACCCCCGAGTCGGCTTCCCGCAGGGTGTCGACGACGCCTGGCAGCTGCAGCCCGAGGAGGACGAAGAGCGAGATCTCGAGCCCGAAGGTCAGCACGTTCCAGAAGGCGACGCCGCTGAGGCGGATGTCGGCGTTGAGCGAGACCGGCGAGCGGTAGCCGGCATAGACCCCGGCCACGACCGCGGCGAGGATCCCTGAGACGTGGGCTTCCTCGGCGCCGATGTAGGCGGCGTAGGCGGTCAGGACGGTGAGGAAGATCGAGAGGCTGGCGTCGGTCTGGCGGCGGACGATCAGGTCGGAGACGAAGCCGATCGCCAGCCCGACCGCGATGCCGCCGAGCGAGACGCCGACGAACTCGAGCGCCGCGCCGCCGAAGCTGAAGGCGCTGCCGGTCGCCACCCCGACCGCGATCCGGTAGAGCACGAGCGCGGTGCCGTCGTTGATCATCGACTCGCCTTCGACCACCAGCCGCACCCGCTCGGGGGCGCCGAGGCGGCCGAAGATCGCGGTCGCGGCAATCGCGTCGGTGGGGGCGAGGACGGCGCCCAGCACCGCCGCCTCGGCCCAGCTGAGGCTGGGCACGGTGAGGTGGGCGACGACGGCGACGGCGCCTGCGGTGAGGAAGACGAGGCCGACCGCGAGGAAGCCGAGCGGCCGCATCACCGCCCGCAGCTCCTGCGGCGAGGTGCGCCAGCCGGCGGCGAAGACGAGCGGCGGCAGGAAGACGAGGAAGATCACGTCGGGCTCGAGTTCGACCTCGGGCAGCCCGGGGATGAAGGCGATCGCCAGGCCGCCGATGACGAGGACGATCGGCGCCGGGATCTTGCCCAGGTCGGCAAGCCGGACCAGCAGCGCCGCCGCCAGCAGCAGGATCAGGATCGACTCGACGTGATGCACCGGCGCATGATCGCGGCAAGCGCCGACAGCCGCTAGCGTGGGCGCCGATGCGCCGCCTCCTCAGCCTCGTTGCGCTGGCTCCCGCCGTGCTGCTGCTGGCCGCCTGCGGCGGCGGCTCCTCGTCGAGCTCGAGCGCGGCCGAATCCGGCGAAGACCCCTTCGCCGAGCTGCGCTTCGTGCTCGCCAAGTTTCCCTACGAGCCGTGGTACCGCGACTGCCTCGTCGATCAGGTCGAAGCCAAGCTGAGCGCCGCCGAGCTGGAAGAACTCGCCGAGCTGCCGGACGCGCAGGGCCGCCGGGTGGCGCTGCGGTTCGCGCTCGGGGCGGCGCCGAACTGCGATCGACAGGGGCGCCAACCGATCCGCGCCGACGCCAGCCACGTCCAGATCCAGTTGCTGCGGATCGGCTACGCCTCGACCCTGGAAGCGCTCGGCAAGCGGCAGGGACTGGACGCCAAGCAGGCGAAGTGCCTGAGCCAGACGATTGCCGGGTTCCCGGACGAGAAGGTGATCGCGCTCGGCAACGCGAGTGAAGCGAAACGCGAAAAGATTCTGGTCGGCGTGGTCGAAGGGTGCGCGAAATGAGCGGCGAGGGCGGAGAGCGGTTGACGCCGCCGCTGGAGGAGATCGACCACACCCGGGGCGAGCCGGGCGCCGAGCTCGAGCTGGTGATGTTCGGTGACTTCCAGTGCCCCTTCTGCCTCGGCGCGCAGTCGGTCCTGCGCCGGGTCCGCCAGCGCCTCGGCGACCGCCTGCTGTTCGCCTTTCGCCACCTGCCGATTCCCGAGAAGCATCCGCTGGCGATGATCGCCGCCGAAGCGAGCGAGGCGGCGGCCGCCGAGGGCAAGTTCTGGCAGTTCCACGACGCCCTCTATCCCGAACAGCCGAAGCTCTCGCGCGAGACGATCCTGCGGGTCGCCGCAGAGGTCGGCCTCGACGCCGACCGGGTCGCCGCCGAGCTCGAGGCCGGCAGCCACCGGTCGCGGATCGAGCGCGACCTCGCCTCGGCCGAGGCCAGCGGCGCGACCGGCACGCCGAGCTTCTACGTCAATGGCGCCCACTTCACCGGGGCGTACGACGCGGGCTCGCTGGTCGAGGCGCTCGAAGCCGGCTGATCGCCGCTCGCCGAGCCGCGGATATACTCGCCGCCGTCTTGAGAGGTGGGGGAATCTCGACTATCGGCCAGCTGGGGATCGCGGCGCTCGTCGCGCTCGTCGTGGTTCTGCTCGCGCCGTCAGCGGCCAGCGCCGCCGACGGCTCGATCAGCGGCGTACTGACGTTTGGGGGCGGTGGCGGACCGGTGGCGGGAGCCGAAGTGTGCGCGGGCAGCGGAACCGACTCCGCCTGCGCGAGGAGCGCAGCCAACGGCTCCTACCAGCTCGCCGGCCTGGCTCCCGGAAGCTACCTCGTCAGCTTCGAAGCGAGCGAAGAGAACCCGTTCGTGGGCTTCTGGCCCTACCCGAACCAAGTCACGGTCGAATCGGGGGCGAACCATGGCGGGATTGACGCGGAACTGGTCAAAGGCGGCGTGATCGAAGGGACAGTTGCTGATTCGACCAGCGGCGCCCTGCTTGGCGATGTCTTCATCTGCGCGTGGTCGGATGGCGGAGCTTTCTGGCGCTGTGACTTTTCCGCCGCCGATGGCAGCTTCAGGATCCTCGGTGTCTATCCCGGCTCCATCGAACTCGTATTCGTGCCTGGAGCCGGCCACGAATCAAAGACCGTCGACTCGATCCCGATCTCCGCTGGCGGCACCATCCAGGTCGAAGCGCTTCTGTTGCCTCAGGAAGGCCGGATCAGCGGCAACGTCTACGCGGCCTCGAGCCACACCCCGCTTGGCGGTATCGCCGTCTGCGCCATCTGGGCCAAATTCCACGAAACCGCAGCGTGCACGCGCACCGACGACTCCGGTGCCTACGAATTCTTCCCGGTCCCACCAGGGCAGTTCAAAGTCGTCTTTTCGCCCGAGCCGGCCGAGGTCGAACTCGACCCGGAAGCGAGCCCCGACATCTGGTCAACCCAGTTCTTCGACCAGAAGCCGACCTTCGCCGCGGCGGACGCTCACGGTCACGCGCACCAGCACCTTCGCCGGCATCGACGGGCTGCTCGGTCCCGGCCCGTCTTCGGGGCAGTCTTCGTCTGGCGGCTCCGGCACGCGAAGCACTGACGGTCCCGCGCCGGTCCTGTCCATGCCCAAACCGCTCCACTGCGGCAAAGGCAAGGTCAAGATGCGGGTCAAAGGCAAGGTCCGCTGCGTGAAGCGCCACAAGCCGCACAAGCGCCACAACCGCCGCCACCAGAGGAAACGCCACCACCGCTGATCCTCTAGGTTCGCTCGATGCGGGCGCTGGTGCAGCGGGTGAGTCAGGCGGCGGTCGACGTCGAGGGCGAGCGGGTCGCCCAGATCGGGCCGGGGATGCTGGTTCTGCTCGGGGTGGGGGCCGGCGACGGGACCGGGGAGTGCGACAAGCTCGCCGACAAGGTCGCGAAGTTGCGGATCTTCGACGACGACCAGGGCCGGATGAACGAGCCGCTGGGCGAGCGCGAGGTCCTCTGCGTCAGCCAGTTCACCCTCTACGGCGACACCCGCCGGGGAAACCGGCCTAGTTACAATACCCATAACTTAACGTCCGATGCCCAGGGTACGGTCTCCCCATGCCCCGGGCCGGCTGGGTCAAGCCCCGCAGCGACCAGCGCCTCTCCGATCACATCTCGATCGGGCTGCTGACCCGCAGCT
>JBFWMZ010000026.1:0-47304 GCA_050251335.1 Solirubrobacterales bacterium | reverse complement strand
TCGCGGTGATGGAGGGTGGCGAGCCCACCGTCCTCGAGAACGCTGAGGGCGGTCGTACGACGCCGTCCGTCGTCGCGTTCACCGAGGGCGGCGAGCGCCTCGTCGGCACCGTCGCCAAACGCCAGGCGGTGATGAACCCGGAGAACACGATCTTCTCGATCAAGCGCTTCATGGGCCGCAAGGAGGCCGAAGTCAAAGAGGAGGAGACGATCGTCCCGTACAAGGTCGAGGCCGGCCCCAACGGGGACGTGCGGGTCGACGTGCGCGGCAAGCAGTACAGCCCGCCGGAGATCAGCGCGATGATCCTGCAGAAGCTGAAGACCGACGCCGAAGCGAAGCTCGGCGACACCGTCGACAGCGCCGTGATCACGGTGCCGGCGTACTTCAACGACGACCAGCGCCAGGCGACCAAGGACGCCGGCAAAATCGCCGGCCTCGAGGTCAAGCGGATCATCAACGAGCCGACCGCGGCCTCGCTCGCCTACGGGCTCGACAAAGAGGGGGCCGAACACTCGATCCTCGTCTTCGACCTCGGCGGCGGCACCTTCGACGTCTCGGTGCTCGAAATCGGCGACGGCGTCTTCGAGGTGAAAGCGACCGCCGGCGACAACCACCTGGGCGGCGACAACTGGGACAAAGCGATCGTCGAGTGGCTGGTCGCCGAGTTCAAACGCGACCAGGGCGTCGACCTCGGGGCCGACAAGAACTCGCTGCAGCGCCTCTACGAGGCGGCGGAGAAAGCGAAGATCGAGCTCTCCTCGACGCAGGAGACGCAGATCAACCTGCCGTTCATCACCGCCGTCGAGGGGCAGCCGAAGCACCTCGACCTGAAGCTGACGCGGTCGAAACTGAACGAGCTGACCAGCGACCTGCTGGAGCGGATCGTCGGACCGGTGAAACAGGCCCTCGACGACGCCGACGCGGCGATCGACCACGTCGTCCTGGTCGGCGGCATGACCCGCATGCCGGCCGTCCGCGACCGGGTCAAAGAGCTGACCGGCAAGGAGCCGCACCAGGGGGTCAACCCCGATGAGGTGGTCGCCGTCGGTGCCGGGATCCAGGCCGGCGTCCTGGCCGGCGACGTCAAGGACGTGCTGCTGCTCGACGTCACCCCGCTGACCCTCGGGATCGAGACCAAAGGCGGCGTGATGACGAAGCTGATCGAGCGCAACACGACGATCCCGACGAAGAAGTCGGAGGTCTTCTCGACCGCCGACGACAACCAGCCCTCGGTCGAGATCCACGTCCTCCAGGGCGAGCGCGAGATGGCCAGCGGCAACAAGAGCCTGGGCAAATTCCAGCTCACCGGCATCCCGCCGGCGCCGCGCGGGATGCCGCAGATCGAGGTCACCTTCGACATCGACGCCAACGGCATCATCGCCGTCACCGCCCAGGACAAAGGCACCGGCAAAGAGCAGAAGATCGAGATCAAATCCGGCTCCGGCCTGAGCGACGAGGAAATCCAGAGCATGGTCTCCGACGCCGAGAGCCACGCCGAGGAGGACCGCAAGCAGCGTGAGCTGGCCGAGGCCCGCAACGTCGGCGAGAACGCCGCCTACCAGGCGGAGAAAGCGATCGCCGAGGCCGGCGACAAAGTCGACCAGGCGACCAAGGACGAGGTCGAGAGCGCGGTGAAAGAGGTCCGCTCGGTGCTCGACAGCGGCAGCCTCGAGGAGGTCAACGCGAAGACCGAGGCGCTGACCGCGGCGATGACCAAAGCGTCGGAGCAGATCTACGCGGCGGCCCAGTCCGAGGCGCAGACGAGCGGCGGCGACGGCTCCCCGAACGGGGCGAGCGCCGACGAGGAGGAAGTCGTCGACGCCGAGGTCGTTGACGACGCGGAGACCAAGTAATGGCGGCTCAGGACGCGAACGAGCCCCGGCCCGCGGGTCCTGTCGCCGAGGGTGACTCTCCGGCTCATCCGCCGGAGAGCTCACCCTCGACGCCCCCCACGGGTGGCACCGGTGCGGCCGACGGCGAGGAGGTCTCGCGGGATTTCGAGAAGCTGCTGGCCGATGCGGAGGCAAAAAGGGACGAGTACCTCGAACTCGCCCGCCGCGCGCAGGCGGATTTCGAGAACTACCGCAAGCGGATGGCGGCCGAGGTGCAGGCCGCGGCGGTGCGCGGCAAGGCCGCGGTCGCCAAGGACGTGGTGCCGGTGCTCGACGACCTCGAGCGGGCGCTGCAGGCGGCCGGGCTCGACCCCGAGGGCGATTCCGAGGACGGGCTCGCCCACGGCGTGATCCTCGTCTTCCGCGGTTTGCGCGAGACGCTGAAGCGCAACGGGATCGAGGCCGTCGACCCGAGCGGCGAGCGGTTCGACCCGACCGAGCACGAGGCGCTCTCGACGATGGCGGTCGAGGGGGCCGAGTCGGGGACCGTGGTCGAGGTGATGCAGAAGGGCTACCGGTTGGACGGGCAGCTGATCCGTCCGGCGCGGGTCGTGGTCAGCGCCTAGGAGAACGGACGAGACGAAGTGGCAGACGAGCTCTACAAGACCCTCGGCGTCGGCAAGGACGCCTCCGAGGACGAGATCAAGAAGGCGTACCGCAAGCTGGCGCGCCAGTACCACCCTGACCGCAACCCCGACGACGCGGAGGCCGAGGAAAGGTTCAAGGAGATCTCGGCCGCCCACGACGTCCTCTCCGACCCCGAGAAGCGCAAGGAGTACGACGAGGCGAGCCGGTTCGGCGGCTTCGGCGGCTTTGGCGGCGGCGCCCCGGGGGCCGGCGGCCCGTTCGCGGGCGGCGGCGCCCAGGGCGGCTTCGGCGACCTCGGCGACATCTTCTCCGGGATCTTCAACCGCGGCGGCGGCCGCACCCAGACCCAGGAGGTCCGCGGCCGCGACCTCGAAACCGAGGTCCAGCTGAGCTTCGACCAGGCGGTCAACGGCGCCCAGATCAGCGTCACGGTGCCGAAGCAGGAACGCTGCCCGACCTGCCACGGCTCGGGCGCCGAACCGGGTACCGCGCCGACGACCTGCCCGCGCTGCGAAGGCCGCGGCGTCGAGGCCTCGAGCCAGGGGTTCTTCTCGATCAGCCAGCCCTGCCCGCAGTGCGGCGGCTCGGGCCAGGTCATCGAGCACCCCTGCCAGACCTGCGGCGGCTCCGGCGTCACCCAGCAGACCAAGCGCTACCGGGTCAACGTCCCCGCCGGGGTCAAGGACGGCAGCCGCATCCGGCTCGCCGGCAAAGGCGAGGCGGGTCCGCGCGGCGGCCCGCCCGGCGACCTCTACGTGACCACCCGGGTCGCCTCCTCCCCGGTCTTCAAACGGCTCGACGACGGCAACCTCGAGGTGACGGTGCCGATCACGATCCCCGAGGCGCTGCGCGGCGGCACGATCGAGGTGCCGACCCTGCAGGGCACGAAGAGGATCAAGGTCGCGCCGGGGACCAAGTCGGGGACGATCCAGAGACTGCGCGGCGAGGGCCCGCCGAAACCGAAAGGCAAGGGCAACGGCGACATCCGCTACCGCCTCGAGATCGCGATCCCCGCCGAGCTGAGCGAGGAGCAGAGCGAGGCGATCGAGAAGTTCGCGGAGGCGTCGAACGGGTCCGACCCGCGCACCGAGCTGCTGCGCAAGGCCGGAGTCTGATGGCGACCTACCGGCGACAGGTGA
The DNA here is from genome assembly GCA_050251335.1 of Solirubrobacterales bacterium. Taxonomy (GTDB): domain Bacteria; phylum Actinomycetota; class Thermoleophilia; order Solirubrobacterales; family 70-9; genus VAYN01. Next base: position 43,685 of record JBFWMZ010000026.1, on the reverse strand, counting down.
AGGCGACCTTCAACGAGGAGCAGGGCGTCTTCATGATCTCGGTCGCGGCCGAACTGGCCGAGATGCACCCGCAGACGCTGCGGATGTACGAGCAGCGCGGGCTGATCGCCCCGAAGCGCTCGCCGAAGAACACCCGCCTTTACTCGCAGCGCGACGTCGAACGGCTGCGCCGGATCCAGGAAATGACGGCCCAGGGGCTCAACCTGGTCGGCGTCGAGACGGTGCTCGCACTCGAAGCGCAGGTCGAGAGACTGAAGCGGAGAGTGGAAGAACTGGAAGCAAAAGGAGATGCGACCGATGCAGGCTGACCGATTCACGACGAAAGCGCAGGAAGCGGTGGCCGGAGCCCAGGAGCTGGCGCGCAGCCACCGCAACCCGGAGATCGCTCCGCCCCACCTGCTCGTCGCGCTGCTCGACCAGCCCGAAGGGCTGGTCGTCCCGATCCTGCAGCGGATCGGCGCCGACACGGCGACGATCGCGGCGCGGGCCTCTGAGGCGGTGGCGCAGCTGCCGAAACTCGGCGGCGAGGGCGAGGAGCCGCGGATGTCCTCGAGCCTGGCGGCGACGCTGCGCCGGGCCGAGCAGGAAATGGGCCGGCTCGGCGACGAGTACATCTCGACCGACCACATGCTGCTGGCGCTGGCCGAGGACGACCGGCTCGGCGAGTTCCTCCCCGACCGCGACTCGATCGAAAAGGCGATCGCCGAGGTGCGCCCGCACAAGGTCACCTCCCCCGATCCCGAGTCGACGGCGCAGGCGCTGGAGAAATTCGGCCGCGACCTGACCGCCGACGCCCGCGCCGGCAAGCTCGACCCGGTGATCGGCCGCGACGAGGAGATCCGGCGCGTGATCCAGGTCCTCTCCCGCCGGACCAAGAACAACCCGGTGCTGATCGGCGACCCCGGCGTCGGCAAGACGGCGATCGTCGAGGGGTTGGCGCAGCGGATCGTCGACGGCGACGTGCCCGAGAGCCTGCGCGACCGGCGGGTGATCGCGCTCGACATCGGCTCGCTGCTGGCCGGCTCCAAATACCGCGGCGAGTTCGAGGAGCGGCTGAAAGCGGTGCTGAACGAGGTGCAGCAAGCGGAGGGGCAGATCGTCCTCTTCCTCGACGAGCTGCACACCATCGTCGGCGCCGGCGCCGCCGAAGGCGCGGTCGACGCCGCCAACCTGTTGAAGCCGATGCTGGCGCGCGGGGAGCTGCGCGCGGTCGGCGCCACCACGCTCGACGAGTACCGCAAGCACATCGAGAAGGACGCGGCGCTGGAGCGGCGCTTCCAGCCGATCTACGTCGGCGAGCCCGACATCAACGACGCGATCGCGATCCTCCGCGGGCTGAAGGAGCGCTACGAAAACCACCACGGGGTGAAGATCACCGACTCGGCGATCGTCGCCGCCGTGACCCTCTCCGAGCGCTACATCGCCGACCGCTTCCTGCCCGACAAGGCGATCGACCTGATCGACGAGGCGGCCTCGCGGCTGAAGATCGAGATCGACTCGATGCCGACCGAGATCGACGAGGTCAAACGGCGGATCCAGCAACTCGAAATCGAGCGCCAGGCGCTGGCCAAAGAGACCGACGAGGCATCGCGCAAACGGCTCGACGCGCTCGAGGAGGAGCTGGCCGAGCTGAACGAGCGCTTCGACGCGATGAACGCCCGCTGGCAGAACGAGAAGGACGCGATCGATGCCCGCAACGAGGCCAACGCCCGTCTCGAGCAGGCGAAGGTCGAGCTCGAGCGGGCCGAACGCGAGGCCAACCTCGAGCGCGCCGGCGAGCTCCGCTTCGGCGAGATCCCGGGGCTGGAAAAGGAGGTCGCCGACCAGGACGCGCGGATCGCCGAGCTGCGCGAGGGCGGCTCCTCGCTGCTCGCCGACGAGGTGACCGAGGAGGACGTCGCCCAGGTCGTCGCCAAATGGACCGGGATCCCGGTCAGCCGCCTGATGGAGGGCGAAGTCGAGAAGCTGATCCACATGGAGGAGCGGCTGCACGAAAGGGTGATCGGCCAGGACGAGGCGATCGAGGCGGTCTCCAACGCCCTGCGGCGCTCGCGAGCCGGGCTCTCGGACCCGAACCGGCCGATCGGCTCCTTCCTCTTCCTCGGCCCGACCGGGGTCGGCAAGACCGAGCTGGCGAAGGCGCTGGCCGAGTTCATGTTCGACTCCGAGCAGGCGATCGTCCGCCTCGACATGTCCGAGTACATGGAGAAACACACGGTGGCGCGGCTGATCGGCGCCCCTCCCGGCTACGTCGGCTACGAGGAGGGCGGCCAGCTGACCGAGGCGGTGCGGCGCCGGCCCTACGCGGTGGTGCTGCTCGACGAGATCGAGAAGGCGCACCCCGACGTCTTCAACACGCTGCTGCAGATCATGGACGACGGCCGGTTGACCGACGGCCAGGGCCGCACCGTCAGCTTCACCAACACGGTGCTGATCATGACCTCGAACGTCGGCTCGGACCGGATCGTCGGCGAGCAGGTCGACGAGAGGATCCGCGAGCAGATCGAAGAGGTGCTGGCGGCGACCTTCAAGCCCGAGTTCCTAAACCGAATCGACGACACGGTGATCTTCCACCGGCTCTCGAAGGCCGACATCGGCCGCATCGTCGAGCTGCAGGTGGCGCAGCTGGTCGGCCGGGTCCGCGAGCGCGGGATCGAGATCGAGCTGAGCGACGAGGCGCGAACGCTGCTGGGGAACCTCGGCTACGACCCGACCTACGGGGCGCGGCCGCTGAAGCGGGTGATCCAGAAGCAGCTGGTCGACAAGCTGGCGCTGAAGATCCTCGAGGGCGAGTTCCAGGAGGGCGACACGGTGCTGGTCACGGTAGACGGCGGCGAGCTCACCTTCGAGAAGGCCGGCGCGGCGGTCGAAGCCGCCGCCTGAGCCCGCCATTCCGCGCTGCAGCACTTGCACCCCCTATAGGGGGCGAAAAGCCTGCAGCGCGGCTTGGCACCCCGATTTTGGGGTCAATTGGGTCGCGGGAAATGCCGAAACAAGGCCGTAATGGCCTGTTTGAAGATCGGGCTTAAGCTTTAACCGTCCTGTTACAGGCGCTTTCGCATTCGGGCAGATGAACGACGAGACTCCGATCAATAGGGAAAACGCCGCGATGCGGCGGAAGCGACGGCTGCCCGAGCCCGTCGAGCGAGTCGGATTCGCGCTCCAGGAGCGGCTGGTCTGGCCGCTGCAGGACCGCTTCGGCCACCTCGGATCCGGCCCCAGCCGCGACGTGCTGCTCGGCGGCGGTGCAGCGGCATTCCTTGCAGGTGTCGCAGTCGTCTTCGCGCTTTCCAGCGGCGGCGGTTCCTCCGTCCCCGCGAAGACCACCGTTGTCGAGGCTGCGGCGCCGCGGGAGCCCCTCGCGACGACCCCAGCCCCCGCCGAACCCGAGCCCGCGAAGCAAGAGCCGCCCCGCGAGACGCTGCACGGCGCGGCGCCGGTCTTCTCACCCCCCTCACCCGCAAGCAAGGGGGGTGAGAAGACCGGCGGGTCCAAGACCAGTGCAGCGGACGCGACTGCGAGCGAATCCGCTGACTCAGGTGCTGCCAACGATTCGGGCGGCGCGGCCGCGGATGAAGCCGGCTCGGGCGATCCAGCCGCGGCCGACTCGGCTTCGACCTCGGCTACTCCCGCCCCAGCCGACGCGAGGATCTCCTCCGACCCGAGCAAGACTCCCAAGACCGACTCGGGCGCCAGCGCGAACGCGGCAACCGCCGCCCGCGCCGCCGTCCCGGATGGCCCGCCGGCCGGCCCGGCGGCGTTGAAGGTGGCGCGCGAATTCGCCGCCGGGTTCGTCGTCTACGAGACCGGCGGCAAGGAGAGCGCCTTCAAGGGAGCCTTCGCGGCCTCGGCCACGCCGAAGCTGACCAAGGCGCTGCTGCAGCGGCCGCCGAAGCAGCCGGCCGGGGTCAGGGTGCCGCGGGCGAAGGTGCTGAACGTCGTCGCCGGTCCCTCGCAGGGCAGGGTCTACAAGGTCAGCGTCTCGCTGCTGCGGGTCGGCGTCACCAGCGAGCTGCGGCTCGACATGGAAAGGATCGGATCCGGGAAGCGCGCCGAGTGGCGCGTCACCAACGTCCTCGGCTGATGGACGAGCGACTGCGCAGAGCCCGGGCGGCGGTTGCCGTCGCCGCCGCCACGGTCGGCCTCGCGATCCCGGTCGCGATCGCCCGCGCCGCCGACCCGGCGAACCCGGCGGAAGGGACGGCGGTCGAACAGTCCGCCTCGGCCTTCAAGGAAGGAGCCGAGCTGGCGCCGGCCTCGGAAGGCTCGGGGCAGGAATCGTCCGGGCAGGCCGGGCAGGAAGAGGGCGGCGGCGAAGCGATCGAGGAAGGCTCGCCGCTGGCGCCGCCGCAGGAGCCGAAGCCGACCCAGCCGGCGACCGAAGCGCCGCAGCCGCCCAGCGCCGGCCCTGAGGCCGGTAAGCCGAACGGCAAGCCGCAGCCGCAGACGCCGCCCTCCGAAGAGCAGCTGGAACAGGAACGCAAAGAAGGCGAGGAAGCGACCGAAGGCGTCGGCGCGACGCCCGCCCCCGGCTCTGCCTTCGCGATCCCCTCGCTGCCCGAGTCGGCCTGCGCCCCGACGGGGGTGCCGCCGGTCCTGATCCCGATCTACCAGGCCGCCTCGACCCAGTACGCGCTCGGCCCCCAGGGCCCGGCGATCCTCGCCGGGATCAACGCGATCGAGACCAACTTCGGCTCCAACCTCGGCCCCTCCTACGCCGGCGCCGTCGGCTGGATGCAGTTCATGCCCTCAACCTGGGACATGTACGGGGTCGACGCCAACGGCGACGGGGTCAAGGATCCGAGCAACCCCGAAGACGCGATCTACGCCGCCGCCCGCTACCTCTCGGCGGCCGGCATGCCGGCCGACACCTACGGCGCGATCTTCGCCTACAACCACGCCGACTGGTACGTCTCCGACGTGCTCGCCAACGCCGGTTGCTACGCGCAGGAAGTCGGCGACCCGGCGTTCACCGCGAGCAGCCTCGGGCCGCAGATCCAGGTCCTGCACTGCGACCCGGCGGCGCCGTGGCGCAAGCAGATCCCGGCCGACTACCTGGAAGCCTTCGAGGAAGCGGCCGGCCGCTACGAACTCGGCCGCCGCGGCGTCTGGGCGCTGGCGGCGATCGCCCGGCTCGAGTCAGACTTCGGCCGCGGCATGAACAAGCAGCAGCTGCGCACCGAAGGGGCGCTCGGGCTCGACCCGAGCGAGTGGAAGCGCTACGCGGTCGACGGCGACCGCGACGGCCACATCCACCGCGGCGACATCGCCGACTCGGCGGCGACCCTGGCGCGGCTGATCTGGTCGCACGGCGGCCTCGAAGCCGGCATCTTCGCCCACAACCAGGCCGAGTGGTACGTGCAGCAGGTGATGCGGAGCGCCGGGGAAATCGAAGGCGCCTGCCGGGTCTCCTACATGGACTGGCGGGTCGCGCCGCTCGGCACCGGCACCGAAGTCGCCGGCGAGGAGGCGGTCCTCAACCCCGACGGCCTCGCCAGCGCCCCCCGCTCGGCGCCGCCCGCGGTGAAGGCCGCGCTCGCCGCCGCCAACTCGATCGCCACCACCCCCTACGTCTGGGGCGGCGGCCACGGCTCCTGGTACTCCTACGGCTACGACTGCTCGGGCGCGGTCAGCTTCGCGCTCTACGGCGCCGGCCTGCTCAACACCCCCCTCACCTCCGGCGCGCTCGAGAGCTACGGCGAACCCGGCCCCGGCAAGTGGATCACGATCTACGCCAACGCGACCCACACCTACATGGTCGTCGCCGGCCTGCGCTGGGACACGGTCGGCGACGAGTCCGGCACCGGCCCCCGCTGGCACGCCGAGCCGCCCTACCCGGACGGGTTCGTGGTGCGTCACCCGGTCGGGTACTAGGCTTCGGCACCTGACAGTTTCGAGGAGGAGCCGACGATGCCGACCTATGTGATGCTGACCAACCTCTCCGCCGAGGGCGTGCGGACGCTGAAGAACAACCCCGGCCGGGTCGCCGAGGTCAACCAGGAGGTCGAGCAGATCGGCGCCAGGGTGGTCGCCCAGTACGCGACGCTGGGCCAGTACGACTTCGTCACGATCGTCGAGGCGCCCGATGCCGAGACGATGGCGAAGGTCTCGATCGAGCTCGGCTCGCGCGGCACGATGACCAGCCAGACGCTGAGCGCGATGCCCGCCGAGGACCTCTCCGACGCGCTCTAGATGCGGGCCCTGGTAGTCGGCGGCGGGGGCCGCGAGCACGCGCTGGTGCGGGCGCTGGCGCGCTCCGCCCATGCCCCGGAGCTGTTCTGCGCCCCCGGCAACGCCGGGATCGCCGCCGACGCCGAGCTGATCCCCGGCGTCGCCGCCGAGGACCCGGCGGCGATCGTCGCCGCGGCGCGGGAGCGCGGCATCGACCTGGCGGTTATCGGGCCCGAGGCGGGGCTCGTCGCCGGCGCGGTCGACGCGCTCGAGGAGGCCGGCATCCCCGCCTTCGGCCCGACGCGGGCCGCCGCCGAGCTCGAGGGCTCGAAGGCCTTCGCCAAGAAGCTGATGCAGCAGGCCGGGGTGCCGACCGCCGGACATCTGCTGCTGCGCAGCCGCGAGGAGGCGGAGCGGGCGCTTGCCGGTCGCTCCTACCCGACCGTGCTCAAGGCCGACGGCCTGGCGGCGGGCAAGGGCGTGATCATCTGCGAGGACGAGTCGGACGCCGCGGTCGCGCTTGACCTCTTCTTCACCGAGCGCCGCTTCGGCGAGACGACGGTGGTGCTGGAGGAGTTCCTCGAGGGCGAGGAGCTCTCGCTGCTCGCCCTCTGCGACGGCGAAAACGTGGTGCCGCTGGCGCCGGCCCAGGACTACAAGCGGATCTTCGACGGCGACCGCGGCCCCAACACCGGCGGGATGGGCAGCTACTCGCCCGTTCCCGGCTTCGACGCCGCCGCGGTCGAGGAGATCGTCGACCTGGTGCACCGGCCGGTGGTGGCGGCGATGGCGGCGGGCGGGGTGCCCTTCCACGGCGTCCTCTACGCCGGCCTGATGATCGGCGCCGAGGGTCCCAGGGTGCTCGAGTTCAACACCCGCTTCGGCGACCCGGAGACCCAGGCGGTGCTGCCGCGGCTGCGCTCCGACCTCGCCGAGCTGTTCCTCGCCGCCCGCGAGCCGGGCGGGTTGGCCGGCGTCCGCGCCGAGTTCGCCGACGAGTGGGCGGTGACTCTGGTCCTCGCCTCGGCCGGCTATCCCGAGAGCTCCTCCAAGGGCGACGTGATCCACGGCCTCGACGAGGCGGCGGCGCTCGCCGAGGTGACCCACGCCGGGACCGCCGAGCGCGACGGCGAGATCGTCACCGCCGGAGGGCGGGTGCTCAACGTCACCGGCCTCGGACCCGACCCGGCCGCGGCGCGCGATCGCGCGTACGATGCGGCCAGTCGCATCTCCTTCGCGGGGATGCAGATGCGCACCGACATCGCCGCCCGCGCGGTGGCCCGCACCCAGACCCCCGGTTAGACGACACCCCACCCAAGAGAGGACGATCCCCGATCATGAGCGAGATCTCAGAGCCGCAGACCAGCGAACAGGCGATGGCCGAGGAGCTCGAGGAGATCGAGGAGATCGACACCGAGCAGCCGCTGGTCGGGATCATCATGGGTTCGAAAAACGACATGGACAAGATGCTGCCGGCGGAGAAGTACCTGAAGGAACAGGGGATCTCCTGCGAGGTCAGGGTGATGAGCGCCCACCGCGACCCGGAGCTGGTCCGCGACTACTGCACCAACGCGAAGATGCGGGGGATGAAGGTGATCATCGCCGGCGCCGGGATGTCGGCGGCGCTGCCCGGCGTCGCCGCCGCCCACACCGAGCTGCCGGTGATCGGCGTGCCGATCCTCGGCAAGAGCCTCGGCGGGCTCGACGCGCTGCTCTCGGCGGTGCAGATGCCGCCCGGGATCCCGGTCGCCTGCGTCGCCATCGACGGCGCCAAAAACGCCGGCGTGCTGGCGGCGCGGATCATCAACGTCTGAGCAGCGACCCGTGATCGCCCGTTACACCCGCCCCGAGATCGGGGCGGTCTGGACCCAGCAGGCAAAGCTCGAGACCTGGCTCGAGGTCGAGCTGGCGGCGACCGAGGCCTGGGCCGAGGAGGGCGCCGTGCCGCGCGAGGCGGCCGCCGCCGCGCGGGCGAACGCCGCCTTCACGGTCGAGGCGGTCGACGAGCGCGAGAAGGTCACCGACCACGACGTCGCTGCCTTCGTCGACGTCGTTGCCGCCTCGGTCGGCGAGCAGGGCGGGCGCTGGATCCACTACGGCCTCACCTCCTCCGACGTGCTCGACACGGCGCTGGCGCTGCAGCTGCGGCGAGCCGGCGAGATCGTCGTCGCCGGGGCGCGGGCCTACCGCGACGCGCTCCGCGACCGCGCCCTCGAGCAGCGCGACACGCTCTGCGTCGGCCGCACCCACGGCGTCCACGCCGAGCCGACCACCTTCGGCCTGCGCCTCGCCGGCTTCGCCTTCGAGGCCGATCGCAACCTGCGGCGGCTCGAGGACGCGTTCGCCCAGCTCGCCGTCGGCAAGCTCTCCGGGGCGGTCGGGACCTACGCCAGCGTGCCGCCGGCGGTCGAGGCGCGGGTGATGAAGCGGCTCGGGCTGGAGCGCGAGGACGTCGCCACCCAGGTCGTGCCGCGCGACCGCCACGCCCAGCTGCTCACCGCCATCGCGATCGCCGGCGCCGGCCTCGAGCGCTTCGCGACCGAGGTCCGCAACCTGCAGAGAACCGAGGTGCGCGAGGTCGAAGAGCCGTTCGCCGCCGGCCAGAAGGGCTCCTCGGCGATGCCGCACAAGCGCAACCCGATCCGCACCGAGCGCGTCACCGGCCTGGCCCGGGTGCTGCGCGGCTACGCCAGCGCCGGCGTCGAGAACGTCGCCCTCTGGCACGAGCGCGACATCTCCCACTCCGGCGCCGAGCGGGTGATCCTCCCCGACGCGACGATCCTGCTCGACTACATGCAGGACCTCGGCGCCAGGATCGCCGCCGGGATGACGATCGACGCCGAGCGGATGCGTGCCAACCTCGACCTCACCCACGGCGCCCTCTTCAGCCAGCGCGCGCTCACCGCCCTGGTCGAGGCGGGGATGAGCCGCGACGACGCCTACCGCGTGGTCCAGGCCAACGCCCAGCAGGCCTGGGACACCGGCACCGACTTCCGCGAGCTGCTGGCCGCCGCCGAGACCCCCGAGCTCGACCTCGACGCCGTCTTCGACTACGGGGCCTACCTCACCCACCTACCGGAGATCTTTGCGCGGCTGGAATCCCTGAGTTAGGGTACGCCCGTGGTCCTCTACACCTGCGGGCAGAAGACTCATGGGCCGGGGTTCGCGCATCCCTGCGCCAAAGCGGGGAAGGCGCTCGACGCCGCGGGGTACAAGTACGAGATCAAGACCGTCGGCGGCTACCGGATGGCGATCTGGACCTGGGGCAGCCGCGGCGCCGACCGGGCCGAGGTGAAGAAGCTCTCCGGCACCAACGAGGTGCCGATCCTCGTCCTCGACGACGGCGAGGTCGTCTCCGGCTCCGGCGCGATCGCGCGCTGGGCCAAGGAGCATCCCAACTCGCCCGCCAGAGTTGGCGCGTAAGTAGCCATATAGGCGACTAACGCGCCAACGGGACGATCCGGTAGGCGGCGACGGGCTCGGCCTTGCCCTTCAGCGCCAGCTCGATTCGCTCCCCGGGAGCGGGGTCGAGGCGCTCGACCAGCCGCGCCGAGGCGACGATCTCGCCGCCGGCCGCCTCGCCCTGCAGCCGGGAGGCGACGTTGACGACGTCGCCGATCGCGGTGAACTCGGTGTAGGAGTCGCCGCCGACGTTGCCGACGAAGGCCTCGCCGTAGTCGAGGCCGATGCCGACCGCGACGAAGGGGCCGGTGGCGGAGCCGTAGCCGACCGCGGCGAGCAGGCGGCGGGCGTGATCGAGCATCAGCGGCGCCACCTCTCCGAGGTGCCCGCCGTAGGGCAGGTAGAGCGCCATCACCTCGTCGCCGATCAGCTTGTCGATGATCGCCTCGGGGAAGAGGACGTCCTCGGCGGCGGCATAGAAGCGGCGCAGCAGGGCGCTTACCGCGCCTGGGTCGGAGCGCTCCGAGAGGCTGGTGAAGCCGCGGATGTCGGCGAAGAGGATGCCGGCCTCCATCGTCATCCCGCCCGGCGGCGAGGCCTCGACGCAGGTGTCGCAGAGGTTCGGGCTCTTGCGCGACTGGTGGTAGCCGAGCGGCCGCACCAGGCGGGCGCCGATCCCGGCGAAGGGCGCCCCGCAGATGCCGCAGCGCGGACTGCTGGGGAGCGCCCGCAGAACCCGGCTCAGCCGCTTCTCCCCCGCCCCGGCGGCGAGCTCGAAGAAGACCGCCCAGTCCTCGGGCGCCAGCGGCTCGCCCTTCGCTCGCCGCGCAGCCCTGCGGACGCGGTGGCGGGCGGCGCGTCCCATCAGGGCCATCTCAGGCCACGGCGACGGGCTCCGGCTCGGGCGCCGGCGCCCGCGACTCGAGGATCACCGGGGTGCCGTCCTTCGGCGAGAGGGTGATGTTGCGGCGGCCGGTCTGCTCGGGGGCGGGGTTGGCCTTGCGCAGCGACGTCCGGCCGAGCACCTCGCTGAGGACGATCCGCATCTCGAACTCGGCAAAGGTGGCGCCGAGGCAGCGGCGGACGCCGCCGCCGAAGGGGATCCAGGCGTAGGAGTCGGGCTTGCCGTCGAGGAAGCGCTCGGGACGGAAGGCGAGCGGGTCCGGGAAGAGGTCCTCGCGGGTGTGGGTCAGCCAGATCGCCGGGGTGACGTCGGTGCCGGCCGGCAGCTCGAGGTCGCCGGCGAGAAGCGGCGCCGCCAGCCGGCGCCCGGCGAGCGGCACCACCGGGCGCAGCCGCAGGCTCTCGGAGATCGTCGCCCGCAGGTAGTCCTCCTCGCCGGCCGCCAGCGAGTCGCGCAAGCGCGCCAGCGCCTCGGGGTGGCGGAGCAGCAGGTCGAAGGTCCAGGCGAGGCCGGTAGCGGTCGTCTCGTGGCCGGCGAGCAGCAGGGTCATCAGCTGGTCGCGCAGCTCCCGGTCGTCCATCGCGCCACCGTCCTCGAATTCGGCGCTCATCAGCATCGCCAGGATGTCGTCGCCCTCGGCGAGGTCGGGACGGGTGCGGTGCTCGGCGATCTCGGCGAACATCAGCTCGTCGACCGCCCGCAGCTGCCGCTCGAAGCGCGCGTAGGGCCCGCGCTCGCTGAAGCGCCGCGTCGCCAGGCCGACGATCTGCGCCCGCGGTGAGGCGGTTTCCTGCAGAACCGTCGCCAGCATCCCGCGCAGGCGGTCGAGCCGCGGCCCCTCGTGGACGCCGAAGACGGCGCGAAGGATCACCTCGAGGGTGATCGCCTGCATCCGGGCGTGGATCGGGAAGGGCGCGTTCAGCGGCCAGGAGTCGATCTCGCGGTTGACGGCGGTTCGCACCGTCTGCTCGTAGGCGCGCATCCGCTCGCCGTGGAAGGGCGGCAGCATCAGCCGCCGCCGGGCCAGGTGCTCGGCGCCCTCGAGCAGCAGCACCGAGCGCGGGCCGAGAATCGGTTCGAGGACGATGTTGCGGCCGGGTGGCAGGCCGTTGGCCGGCTCGGTGTACAGGGCGCGGATCGCCGCCGGGTCGGAGATCATCACCATCGGCCGCTCGAAGCCGAGGAAACGGACGCTGAAGGCGTCGCCGTGGCGGCGGCGGCACTCGGCGAGGAAGGCAAGCGGGCGGAAGCTCCAGCGCAGCGTCTGGTTGAGCGGCGACCAGCTCGGTTCCGGCGGCAACGCCATCGTTGCCAGCATCGCACGAATCAGCGTCAACGTGGTCCGGCTGCCGCGATGGCTAGCATCGGCGCCATGACTGCCATCGCCGATCTCGAGCTCCTCTCTTCGGGCAAGGTCCGTGAGATCTACGCGTGGGAGGACGACCTGCTGATGGTCGCCTCCGACCGGATCTCGACCTACGACGTCGTCATGCCCACCCCGATCCCCGACAAGGGCAAGGTCCTCAACCGGATGTCCGTCTTCTGGTTCGGGCTGACCGAGGACATCGTCCCCAACCACTTCATCTCCGAGGACGTGCCCGAGGAGGTCGCCGAACGGGCGATGCGGGTGCGCAAGCTCGAGATGTACCCGGTCGAGTGCGTCGTCCGCGGCTACCTCTCCGGCTCGGGCTGGAAGGAATACAGGGAGTCCGGCGCGGTCTGCGGGATCGAGCTGCCGAGCGGGCTGATCGAGTCAGACAAGCTGCCGGAGCCGATCTTCACCCCCTCGACCAAGGCCGAGATCGGCGACCACGACGAGAACGTCAGCTTCGACCGGGCGGCCGAGATCGTCGGCGACCGGGGACTGCTCGAGGAGCTCTCGCGGCTCTCGATCGAGGTCTACAAGCGGGGCGCCGAGCACGCCGCCGAGCACGGGATCATCCTCGCCGACACCAAGTTCGAGTTCGGCAAGAGCCCCGGGGCCGAGATCGTCCTCGGCGACGAGGTGCTGACCCCCGACTCCTCGCGCTTCTGGCCCGCCGACTCCTACGAGCCCGGCAAGACGCCGCCCTCCTTCGACAAGCAGTTCGTCCGCGACTGGGCCAGCGCCCAGGGCTGGGACAAAAGGCCGCCGGCGCCGGAGATCCCGCCGGACGTGGTCGAGCAGACGCGGGCCAAATACGTCGAGGCCTACGAGCGGATCACCGGGCAGAGCTTCTAGCGGTGGCAGGCTGATGGCGAAAGCGCGAGTCCTGATCCGTCCCAAGGAGGGGATCCTGGACCCGCAGGGCAAGGCGGTCGAGCGGGCGCTGCCGGCGCTCGGCTTCGAGGGGATCGAGCACGTCCGGGTCGGCCGCATGGTCGAGCTCGAGGCCGAGGACACCGAGGCGCTCGGGGAGCTCTGCGAGAAGCTGCTCGCCAACCCCCTGATCGAGGACTACGAGATCCAGACCCTTTGATCTGGGGTGTTCTCCAATTCCCCGGTTCCTGCGATGAGCGGGACGCGCTGCACGCCTGCGCGCAGGCGTGCGGCGAGGCGCGGCTGATCTGGCACACCGAGCGCGACCTCTCGCGGGTCGACGGCGTCGTCGTCCCCGGCGGCTTCTCCTACGGCGACTACCTGCGGGCCGGGGCGCTGGCCCGCTTCTCCCCGGCGATGACCGCGGTGGCGCGCTTCGCCGCCGAGGGCGGCCCGGTGCTGGGGATCTGCAACGGCTTCCAGGTCCTCTGCGAGGCCGGCCTCCTGCCCGGCGCCCTGCTGCGCAACGTCGAGCTCCGCTTCATCTGCAAGCAGGTCGAGTTGGTGGAGGTCGATGGGCCGATTTCGACAGCCGAGGCGACGAAATCGGCCCATCGGCGGCTCTCGATCCCGATGAAGCACGGCGAAGGTCGGTACTACGCGCCGCCGGAGCTGCTCGACGAGATCGAGGAGCGGGGGCAGGTCGCCTACCGCTACGCCGACGGCCACAACTCCAACGGCTCGGTCCGCGACATCGCCGGCGTCCGCAACGAAGCCGGCAACGTGGTCGGCCTGATGCCCCATCCCGAGCATGCCGTCGACCCGCTGACCGGCTCGACCGACGGTCTCCGCGTCTTCCGCGCGATGGAGCGCTTCGCCGCATGAGCCCCGAGGAGTCGGCGATGGGGACCAAACACCGCGAGCTCGGTCTGACCGACTACGAGTACTCGCTGATCGTCGAGAAGCTCGGCCGCACCCCAGGCGACGTCGAGCTGGCGATGTTCAGCCTGCTCTGGTCCGAGCACTGCGCCTACAAGCACTCGCGCAAACTGCTGCGGCGGCTGCCGACCGAGGGCGAGCGGGTGGTGATGGGGCCGGGCGAGAACGCCGGCGCGGTCGACGTCGGCAACGGCTACGCGGTCGCCTTCAAGGTCGAGTCGCACAACCACCCGAGCGCCGTCGAACCGTTCCAGGGGGCGGCGACCGGGGTCGGCGGCATCCTCCGCGACGTCTTCGCGATCGGCGCCCGCCCGATCGCGATCCTCGACAGCCTGCGGTTCGGCGAGCTCGACTCGGTCCGCTCGCGCCACCTGCTCGACGGTGCGGTGCGCGGAATCGGCCACTACGGCAACTCGATCGGGGTGGCGACGGTCGGCGGCGAGGTCTATTTCGAGGAGCCCTACGAGCACAACTGCCTGGTCAACGCGATGTGCGTCGGGCTGGCGAGGACCGAGGACATGGTCCGCGCCGCCGCCGCCGGGGTCGGCAACTCGGTGGTGCTGATGGGAGCGACGACCGGCCGCGACGGGATCGGCGGCGCCTCGGTGCTCGCCTCGGCCGAGCTCGGCGAGGGCGACGAGGCGAAGCGGCCGACGGTCCAGGTCGGCGACCCCTTCGAGGAGTCGAAGGTGCTCGAGTGCTGCCTCGAGCTGCTGGAGAAGGGACTGCTGGTCTCGCTGCAGGACCTCGGCGCCGCCGGCCTCACCTCCTCGGCCGCCGAGATGGCCTCGGCCGGCGGGGTCGGGATCGACATCGACGTCGCCGCGGTGCCGCTGCGCGAGCCCGACATGGAGCCCTTCGAGATCATGGTCTCCGAGTCGCAGGAGCGGATGCTGGCGGTGGTCGAACCCGACCGGGTCGACGAGGTGCGCGCGGTATGCGACAAATGGGAGACGGGATCGGCCGAGATCGGCGTCGTCACCGACAGCGGCCTGGTCAAGGTCAGCAAGGATGGCGAGCTGGTCGGCGAGATGCCGGTCGCGGCGCTGGTCGACGGCTGCCCGCTCTACGACATCGAGCCGGGCGAGCCGCAGGAGTGGATCTACGGCAACCGCGAGACGCTGCCGCAGGACGCTGACCCGGAGGCGACCCTGCTGGCGCTGCTCTCGGCCCCCAGCATCGCCTCCAAGCGCTGGGTCTTCGAGCAGTACGACTCGCTGGTCGGCTCGCGCACCGTGCGCCGGCCCGAGGCGGCGGACGCCGCGGTCCTGCAGCTGCCCGAGGCTGCCAACGCGATCGCCGTCGCGATCGACGGCAACGGACGCCGCGTCGCCTGCGACCCCTACGCGGGGACGGTCGAGGCGGTGCTCGAGTGCGCCCAGAACCTCGCCTGCGTCGGCGCCGAGCCGCTCGGCCTGACCAACTGCCTCAACTTCGGAAACCCGGAGAAACCGGTGCCCGCCTGGCAGCTCGACCGCGCCGTCAGCGGTCTCGCCGACGCCTGCCGGACGCTCGGCGTTCCCGTCGTCGGCGGCAACGTCTCGCTCTACAACGAGGGGCCCGACGGCCCGATCTACCCGACCCCGGTGGTGGCGATGGTCGGCGAGCTGCCCGACCCCTCGCTCGCCGCCGGCTCGGCCTTCGCCCGCGAGGGAGACGCGATCGGCCTGCTCGGGCCGTTCGAACCGAACCTCGCCGGCTCGGAGCTGGCCAAGCTGCGCGGCGAGCTCGACCGTGGCCTCCCGGAGCCCGAGATCGCCGAGGTCGCCGCCGCCTGCGCGATCGTCCGCGACGCCGTCCGCGCCGGACGCCTCGCCTCCGCCCACGACGTCTCCGACGGCGGCCTCGCCGTCGCCCTCGCCGAGTCGGCGATCACCGCCGGGCTCGGCTGCCGGGTCGACCTCCAGCACCTGCGCGAGCGCGGCTGCACCCCCGAGGAGGCGCTCTTCGGCGAGGGCCCGGGCGGCTTCCTGCTCAGCGGCCGGCGGGAGGAGCTCGACGCCCTCGGCGCCGTCCACCTCGGTGAGGTCGGCGGCGACACGGTCGAGATCGCCGCCGGCGATCGCAGCCTCCTCGCCGACCTCGGGACCCTCGCGGCCAGCTGGAAGCACTCGCTGGCCGCGCGCCTCGACGCCTGATCGCCCCGAGCGTTTAGGCGGCGTTTAGGGAACCGCTTCTCCGGGCAGCAAACCCGTGGGCGGCGGGCGAGGCTCGCCGCACCGCCGATGGGCTCATGGGAGAGCGAAATTGAAAAGCGGCAGGACGAGGCGCGGAGCGCAGTGCTTCGCCGTCGCCGCGCTGGCGGCGGCTGCCGCGCTCGCGCTCAGCGCCTGCGGCGGCTCGGGCGGGCCGCCGGAGATCAAGTTCTTCGTCCAGATCCAGCCGGGCGGGACGATCGAAGCGAACGCCGAACGCTGCACCAAGGAGGCGAACGGCAAGTACACGATCACGCCCGAACTGCTGCCCACCGACGCCAGCCAGGCGCGCGAACAGCTGGTGCGCCGGCTCGGCGCCAAGGACTCGACGATCGACGTGATCGGGCTCGACGTGGTGCTGACCGCCGAATTCGCCAACGCCGGCTGGATCGACCCGTGGACCGGCAAGCTGAAAGAAGAAGCGACCGAAGAAGTGTTCCCCAGCGTGATCGAAACGGCGACCTACGAGAAGCAGCTCTACGCCGTCCCATTCAACACCAACACCCAGGTCCTCTGGTACCGCAAGGACCTGGTCCCCAAGCCGCCCGAAACCTGGGACGAGATGATCGAAATGGCGGAAGGGCTGAAGGAAGCGGGCACGGTGCAGGTCCAGGCCGAACGCTATGAGGGCTACATGGTCTGGGTCAACGCACTGGTCGAGAGCGCCGGCACCAAGCTGCTCTCGGGTCCGGAAGCGGTCGACCTCGAACAGAAGCCGACCGAAGAAGCGCTGGGAGTGATCGGCAAACTCGCCCACTCCTCGGCCAGCTCGCCGAACCTGCCGACCTCCAACGAGGACACCACCAGGCTCGCTTTCGAGGCCGGCGAAGCCGCCTTCATGACCAACTACACCTTCGCCTTCGGCAGCGCCAAAGAAAACGCCCCGAAAATCGCCGAGGACATGGGCGCGGCGCCGTTCCCGCGGGTGAACGAGAACGAAGCGAAGCCGCCACTGGGAGGCTTCAACCTCGCCGTCAGCTCCTATTCGAAGCACCAGGACATGGCCTTCGAAGCGGCCGCCTGCCTGGCCGGAAAGAAGTCGCAGGAAACCGCGGCCGAACTCGACGGCCTGCCGCCCTCGCGCGCCGATCTCTACGAAGGCGAAGTGGTGAAAAAGGCGTACCCCGGCTTCGCCGGCCTGGTGAAGGAAATGATCGAGCAGGCCGGGCCGCGGCCGGCAACGCCGGCCTACCAGGACGTCTCCTCGGCGGTGCAGCGCACCCTGCACCCGCCGGAAAGCATCCCCGCCGGCGATGACGAAGGCGTCTACGACGAACTGAAGTCGAACCTCGAAGCCGCGGTGAAGCGGGAAGGGCTGCTCTGATGGCGACCACCGCGCCAGCCAACCCGGACCCGCCGGCGCCCGCCCCCGGCAAGGCCAGCTCGCGCACCCGCTCGGAACGCAAGCTCGCCTGGATGCTGTGCGCGCCGGCGGTGCTGGCGATGCTCGCCGTCACCGCCTAC
The DNA here is from genome assembly GCA_050251335.1 of Solirubrobacterales bacterium. Lineage (GTDB taxonomy): Bacteria > Actinomycetota > Thermoleophilia > Solirubrobacterales > 70-9 > VAYN01. The sequence goes on along the minus strand of JBFWMZ010000026.1, from coordinate 26,371 downwards.
CCGATCGTCTACGCGATCGTCCTCTCCTTCCAGAAGCTCGACCTGCGCTTCCCCGAACAGAGCGAATTCGTCTTTCTCGACAACTACGGCACGGTGCTCAGCTCCGAACTGTGGTGGTCCGACTTCTTCAACACCCTGCTGATCGTCGTCATCTCGGTCGCGATCGAGCTGGTGCTGGGGATGGCGCTGGCGCTGGTCATGCACCGAGCGATCTTCGGCCGCGGCATCGTCCGCACCTCGGTCCTGATCCCCTACGGGATCATCACCGTGGTCGCGGCGTTCGCCTGGCAGTTCGCCTTCGCGCCGGAATCGGGCTTCGTCAACAACCTGCCGTTCGCCTCCGAAGACATGAACTGGTTCGGCGGCCACCTCAGCTCGCTGGCCGTGATCATCATGGCCGAGGTCTGGAAATCGACCCCGTTCATGGCGCTGCTGCTGCTCGCCGGCCTGGTGACGATCGACGACCAGCTCTACGAGGCGGCGAAGGTCGACGGCGCCAGCGCCTGGCAGCGCTTCACCCGGATCACCCTGCCGCTGATGAAACCGGCGATCCTCGTCGCGCTGCTCTTCCGCACCCTCGAGGGCTTCCGGATCTTCGACACGATCTTCATCATGACCCGGGGCGCGCAGGACACCGAATCGATCTCGATCCTCGGCTTCAACCAGCTGATCGACCGGCTCAACCTCGGCCTCGGCTCGACGATCTCGATCCTGCTGTTCGTGATCGTGATCCTGGTCGCGGCGATCTTCATCAAGGTGCTCGGCGTCCGCGTCGAGGAAGGCCGGCCGGGAGGCTGAGATGAGGCGCACCCCGAAAGAGGTCTCGCTGTGGACGATCGCGATCGTGCTGGTCCTGGTGCTGGCGCTGATCCCGGTGCTGTGGCTGCTCTCGATCTCGCTGAAACCGGCGGCCGACGTCAGCGACGGCCGCGTCATCCCGACCACCTTCTCGTTCGAAAACTACGAATCGCTGTTCGAAGGCGGTTTCGACGCGAGCCCCTTCCTGCACCCGCTGGTCAACTCGATCGCGATCGCCCTGATCACCACCGTGATCGCGATCACCCTCGCCGCCTTCACCGCCTATGCGATCGCCCGGCTCGAATTCCCCGGCAAGCGGCTGATCCTCGCCGCCGCGCTGGCGATCGCGATGTTCCCGCCGATCTCGATCGTCGGCCCGCTGTTCGACATGTGGCGAGCGATCGGCATCTACGACACCTATCCGGGGCTGATCATCCCCTACCTGACCTTCTCGCTGCCGCTGGCGATCTACGTCCTGACGGCGTTCTTCAGAGAGATCCCCTGGGACCTCGAGCAGGCGGCGCAGGTCGACGGCGCGACTCCCTTCCAGGCATTCACCAAGGTGATCATGCCGCTCGCCGCGCCCGGCATCTTCACCGCCGCGATCCTCGTCTTCATCTTCTGCTGGAACGACTTCGTCTTCGCGATCTCGCTGACCTCCTCGGACTCCTCGCGCACCGTTCCGGCCGCCCTCGCCTTCTTCACCGGGGAATCGACCTTCACCGCCCCGACCGGATCGATCGCCGCCGCGGCGATAGTCGTGACGATCCCGATCATCGTCTTCGTCCTCTTCTTCCAGCGCCGAATCGTCTCCGGCCTCACCGCCGGCGCCGTCAAGGGATAAGGAGCCCACGCAAATGTCAGAGATAGTCCTCGAAGGTGTGAGCAAGGTCTTCGACGACGGCTACGAAGCCGTCAAGGACATGAGCCTCGACATCGCCGACGGCGAGTTCATGATCCTGGTCGGCCCCTCGGGCTGCGGCAAGTCGACGGCGCTGCGGATGATCGCCGGGCTCGAGGACATCACCTCGGGCGAGCTGAAGATCGACGGCGAAGAGGTCAACGACCGCTCGCCGAAGGATCGCGACATCGCGATGGTCTTCCAGAACTACGCGCTCTACCCGCACATGACGGTGCGCGAGAACATGGGCTTCGCGCTGAAGCTGGCCGGCGAGGACAAGGCCGAGATCGACCGCAAGGTCGAGGAGGCGGCGCGCACCCTCGACCTCGAGCAGCACCTCGACCGGCGGCCGGCCAACCTCTCCGGTGGCCAGCGCCAGCGGGTGGCGATGGGCCGGGCGATCGTCCGCGAGCCGAAAGCGTTCCTGATGGACGAGCCGCTCTCCAACCTCGACGCCAAGCTGCGCGTCCAGATGCGCACCGAGGTCGCGCGACTGCAGTCGGAACTGGAAACTACGACCGTCTACGTCACCCACGACCAGACCGAGGCGATGACGCTCGGCGACCGCGTCGCGGTGATGCGGGCCGGCATCCTGCAGCAGGTCGGCACCCCGGAAGAGCTCTACGACCGCCCCCGCAATCTCTTCGTCGCCGGCTTCATCGGCTCGCCGGCGATGAACTTCATGCCCGCCGAGATCTCCGGCGGCAAGTTGAAGTTGCCGATTGGCGAGGTCGACGTCTCGCAGGTGCCGGGCGGCGACGGCGACGGCCAGGTGATCGTCGGGCTGCGGCCGGAGAACATCGAGGACGCCTCGATCGTCGACGAGGGCCTCAGGCAGGAGCGCGGGATCGTCTTCGAGGCCGCGATCGACCTGGTGGAGTCGCTCGGCTCCGACCTCTACGCCTACTTCCACGTCCAGTCCGAGGGGGTCCAGTCGGAGCTGCTCGCGGACCTGGTCGGCGAGAGCCTGAGCGAAACCGGCGCCGGCGGCCTGCGCGAGGGCGAGGAGCGGATCGTCGCCCGCCTCGACCCGACCAGCAAAGTGAAGCGTCGCCAGAAGGCCGAGCTCTGGGCCGACACCGCGAAGCTGCACCTGTTCGACCCCGAGAGCGGCGAGCGACTCGGCTAAATTGGCCGGGTGGCCAAGGTCTTCGAGCGCATAGACGACCACATGCGCGGCTGGATCGCGCGCCAGCCGATGTTCTTCGTCGCCACCGCGCCGCTGGCCGGCGACGGCCACGTCAACGTCTCGCCGAAGGGGCCGATCGGGACCCTGAAGGTGTTCGACGACCACACCGTCGCCTACCTCGACATGGTCGGCAGCGGCGGCGAGACGATCGCCCACCTGCGCGAGAACGGGCGGATCGTGGTGATGTTCTGCGCCTTCGAAGGGCCGCCGCGGATCGTCCGCCTGCACGGGCGCGGCGAGGTGGTCGCGGCCGCCGACGGGCGCTTCGAGGAGCTGTTCGAGCGCGGCGGCTTCGAGCTCCCCTCGCTGGCGGAGGCGCGGCGGTCGATCATCGTCGTCGCCGTCGACCGGGTCTCCGACTCCTGCGGCTACGGGGTGCCGCTGATGAGCCACGAGGGCGAGCGCGAGCACGCTCGCCTCGCCGCCGAGAAGCGGCTGCGGGTGATGGGCGCCGAGGGGCTGCGCGAGCACGTCGCCAGCCGCAACGAGGCGAGCATCGACGGCCTGCCGGTGCTCGACCGCGACCGGGTCGGCTAGAGGGACAGTCGCGAACGCGAGCTTCGCTGGTCCCTCCCAGCCCCCTGCGCCGACCCGGTCGCGAGGGCTCTATTCGATTCCGAAGTCGATCTGTTCGAGCGTTTCGATGCTGCCGGCCTTGATGCTGACGCCGCCGCCGATCACGCCGTCGGTCTTGGCGCCGGTCCCGGACAGCGGACAGGAGGCGCCGTCGACGGCCTTGGTGTAGGCGAACCCCGCCGCGCTTTCGAGTTCGAAGGTCGCCTGGACTTCCTTCGGCGCGGTTGTCAGGCGTTCGTAGGAGACCGGCCCGAGGCCGGTCTGGGCGCCGATCCGGACTTCGCAGCCGTTGCCGGTGACGACGATCTCTTCGCCCGCCGGGCAGGTGACGTCGAAGCTGCCGGCGTAGTTGTCCGCCGACCCCGTTCCCGGGTGGAAGACGAATTCACAGCCGTTGGTTTCGACCGTCCCGGCGGCGCCGAAGTCGGTGCACCCCGTGGCCCCCGGTCCGAGCGCCAGCGAGGAGGTCGCCGCGGTGATTGCGCCGCCGAAGCCGAAGGCTTCGCATTCCGCTTCGGTTCCGCCTTCGAAGGCCAACGTCGGCGTCCCCGCGCTCGACGGTTCGGCTGAGAGGAAGGCCGGATAGGAGGCGGCCGTGAAGTTGGCGGCTTGCGCGCCGCTGGCTCCGATCGTCATTGCTGCGAGGGCAGCGAGCATCGCGACCCCCAGCTTGGTCGTGTTCATCTGGTCTCTCCCGTCTTCTTGTTTCGGCGTCCTCGACGCCGCGAGCGCTCACCTTTTCAGATGATCAGGAGAAACTGTGCAGTAAACGATGTCGACATCAAACAAGCGTCCAAGCACGTCGCCGCCCCGTCAGCGGCGTTTCCTGGCCGCCAGCTCGATCGTCACCTTGCGCCTCACCGTCTGCGTTTCGCCCCGCGCGTTGGCGGCGACCACGGTCAGGGTCGCCACCAGCTTGCCGCGCGCCCGCAGCCGCGCCCTGCCCTTGCGGTTCAGCTTCACGGTGAGCGCGGCGCTCTTGCCGGCGGGAATCCTGGTCCTGCCCCTGCCGAGGACGACCGGCTTCTTCGGCTTCGCGGCGGAGGCACGGGCGGCAGCCGGCAGGGTGAGGGTCTGACTCGTGGTCGCGGTCGGGGGGTTGGTGGCTTTGCCGAGCGTCGCCGTCCTGCCGTCGGCGCCAACGCGGGCGCCTTTGCCGAGCCTCAGGCCGCCGCCCGCGGCGGGACCGGGGGTCGGGGCGGTCGCCGGGGCCGGAGCGGGCGCCGGCGCCGGCGCCGCGCCGTCGGGAGCGAGGGTGAAGCGGGCGAGCAGCTGGAAGCCGGCCGGGTCGTAGGGAGTGCTGTACTCGCCGTTGGCGCCGGCGGGCGCCGGGTAGTAGGCGTAGGCGCCGTCGAAGTTGGGGATGCCCGTGGCGCCGGTGAAGCGAACCGGCAGCGAGGCGTTCGGCGCCAGCACCGCGACCCCGACGAGGTCGCCGAAGGCGGTGTCGCCGGGGATGCTGAGGTCGGCCGTCTCGGTGGCCGAGACGTGGAGGCTCTGCGGCACCGTCGCAACCTGGTTGGCGGGCACCGTGAAGACGGGACCGACCTGCTTGACCTGGCAGCAGATCGACTGCGGATGTGCCGGATCGCCGGAGGAGTTCAGCGCCGCGGTGAGGACGACGACCGCCATCGGGCCCGGCGCCGGCATCGCCGGCAGGGTGACGCTGGTGATCGTGCCGCTACCGCCGGTGACCGGGAACGGCACGAGGTCGGAGCCGACGGCGGGGTTGTTCCACGTCCACATGCACGAGGGGCTGCCCTGGGTGCCGAAGAAGATCGGGGCGATTTCAAAGCCGGTGGGCGCTCCGATCGCGCAGGTGAGCCCGGTGTTGATCCCCTGGGCAGGGTCGGCGCCGAAGGAGGTGTCCGCAGCGGCGGCGGCAGGGGCAAGAAGAAGCGCGCCCGACGCGAGCGCGCTGGCGAGGATCCGCTTCACGGATCGGATTCATACCAAGCGGCTCAGACTCCGCCGTGCGAGCTAGGCCGCCGCGGCGACGAGGCGCGCCATCAGCTCCGCCGCCCGCTCGTCGTCGAGGCCCTGCGCTCCGGTCAGCTCGCGCCAGGCGGGGAAGGCGAGCGCGTGGCCGATCGCCGCCCGCACGCGCTCGCGGGCACGGCCGCGCAGGCCCCTCCCCCGCATCAGGGTCTCGGCGCCCTGCTCGAGCAGCTCGCCGAACGGCGCCATAAGCTCGCCGACGATCGGCACCAGCGGGGCGTCGCGCAGCAGCAGGTCGAGCATCCCGCCGGTGCGCCGGTAGTAGCCGTAGAGCTCGCCGAGCGCGACCCGCAGGCGGTCTTCGGGATCGGCGACCGCACCCCAGGCGGCGACGTCGGGCGGCGGGTTCTGCGCCTCCCAGTGGGCCGAGCAGGCACCGAACAGCGCCGCCTCGTCGGGAAAGTGGCGATAGATGGTCGAGCGGCGCACGCCGGCGTGGTCGGCGACCGCGGCGACCGAGGTGCGGGCGGGGCCGAGGCTGCCGTGCAGGGCGACGGCGCTCTCGGTGATCCGCCGGCGGGTCTCGGCCTCCTGCTCGGCGCGCTGCTTCTTGCGGTAGGGGCGGCGGCTCTCAGTTTGAGTGGACATAGGTGTCTCATGAATCTTGACAGATCGGGCCGGCGTGCGCTACGGTCTTTCGCGCGACATCAGTGTCCGTTGAAAATTTGAGAGCGAAGGGAACGAGAATGAGCGCACGAGTTGTCAAACCGCAGGACGGCAAGGTCGGCTTCCTCGGCAGCATCGGGGTCCGCTGGATGATCGACGGCGCCGACACCGACCGCGGCTTCTCGCTGGTCGAACACCCGATGTCCCCGCACTCGCTGGCGGCGCCGCTGCACCGCCACAACCGCGAGGACGAGTACACCTTCGTGCTCGCGGGCCGGGTCGGCGCCCTGCTCGGCGACGACGTGCTGGTCGCCGAGCCCGGCGACCTGGTGTTCAAGCCGCGCGGCGAGTGGCACACGTTCTGGAACGCCGGGGACGAGCCGGCGCGGATCCTCGAGATCATCGCCCCGTCCGGGTTCGAGGACTTCTTCCGCGAGCTCGACGCGCTGGGCGGGGCGATCGCCGCCGATCCGGAGCAGCTGGCGGCGCTCAGCGAGCGCTACGGCCAGGAGATGAAACCGGAGACGGTGCCGGAGCTGCTCGAGCGCTTCGGGCTGGTGATCGGCGAGCCGCTCCCCGGCGGCTGGTTCGGCCGCGCTGCCGCCTCGGTGCCGGCCTGAGATCGGAAGTGGCGCAGGCGGCAGCGGCGCGCATTGCTACCCTCCGCGGGTAGGCAGCCGCCTGCGCTTCCGTTCTCTCCCAGGCAGTGAGGAAAAGCGCGCTCTTGAATCCCGAGTTGCGGTTCACGGCAGACCGCGAGGGGCCACGCGATGAATGCGGGGTGTTCGGCGTCTACGCGCCGGGCCACGACGTCAGCCGCCTCGCCTACTTCAGCCTCTACGCGCTGCAGCACCGCGGTCAGGAGTCGGCCGGGATCGCGACCTGCGAGGGCGGGCACATCACCACCATGCGCGACGCCGGCCTCGTCTCCCAGGTCTTCGACGAGGAGAAGCTGCGGGCGCTCGAGGGCGACATGGCGATCGGCCACGTCCGCTACTCGACCACCGGCGGCGGCTCCTGGGAGAACGCCCAGCCGGTCTGGCGCGACGACGGCCGCGAGCTGGCGCTCGCCCACAACGGCAACCTGACCAACGCGGTCGAGCTGTGGAGCGAGCTGAAGGAGCGCGGGATCGACTTCCGCGGCACCTCCGACTCGGAGATCATCGCCGCGCTGGTCTCCTCGCACGGCGGCCGCACCGTCGAGGACGCGGTCGCCGAGGTGATGCCGCGCCTGCAGGGGGCCTACTCGACGGTGGTGATGACCAAGCACGCGATCGTCGCCTTCCGCGACCCGCACGGGATCCGACCGCTCAGCCTCGGCCGGCTCGGCGATCGCTTCGTCGTCGCCTCCGAGAGCTGCGCCTTCGACATCATCGGCGCCGAGCTGATGCGCGAAGTCCACCCCGGCGAGATGGTCTCGCTGACCGAGCGCGGGCTGGGGACGCGCCAGGTGATCCGCAGCGACCGCCGCGCCTCCTGCGTCTTCGAGCACATCTACTTCTCCCGCCCCGACAGCCGCCTCGAGGGCAAGGTGCTGCAGCAGGCGCGCGGGCGGATGGGCGAGATCCTCTGGCGCGAGGCGCCGGTCGAGGCCGACCTGGTGATCGCGGTGCCGGACTCGGGCAACCCGGCGGCCGCCGGCTTCGCCCGCGCCTCCGGCCTGCCGCGCGACGACGGCCTGATCAAGAACCGCTACGTCGCCCGCACCTTCATCCAGCCCGGGCAGGAGCTGCGCAAGCACGGCCTGCGGCTGAAGTTCAACCCGCTTCCCGAGATCGTCGCCGGCCAGCGGATCGTCGTCGTCGACGACTCGATCGTGCGCGGCAACACCACCCGCCAGATCGTCGGCATGCTGCGCGACGCCGGCGCCCGCGAGGTCCACCTGCGGATCTCGGCGCCGCCGATCCGCAACCCCTGCCACTACGGCGTCGACATGTCGACCCGCGAGGAGATGATCGCCCACGGCCGCACCGTCGAGGAGATCGCCGACGAGCTCGACGCCGACTCGCTCGCCTACCTCTCGATGGACGGCGTCTACGAGGCGATCGGCGGCACCCCCGCCGAGCACTGCGACGCCTGCTTCAGCGGCAACTACCCGCTCGGCGACCCCGAGGACGCGAACGGCAAATTCGCCCTGGAGACGATCGCCAGCTGAGCCCTGACCGGCGCATATCGGCGTCCTCGGTCGCTCACGTGCAGAGCACGCTTCGCTCCCTGCGTCCTTGATCTGCTTGGTCAGGACCCAGCTGGAGCCAGCGAATCAGCGCTAAGCGCCCCCGGTGGCCAACTCGAGGCCGAGCCAGACGATCACCAGGGTGTCGAGCAGGATCAGGCCCTGCAGCGCGTGGGCTTTGGCGAAGCGCAGGTGGACCAGGGCGAGGACGACGAGGAGGCCGACCAGGGCGAGCTTCCACTGCAGGGTCGAGCTGTCCCAGAGCTGGAAGTGGGAGGCCATCGCCCAGCCGGTGATGACCAGGACGGCGAGGGCGAGGAGCGAGCCGTAGCCGAAGCGGCGGGCGATCGCCCGCATCCTCTCGCGGTCGCCCTCGCCGCGCAGCAGCGGCACCACGGCGGCGCCGAAGACCAGCTGGCCGCCGAGGAAGAAGGCCATCGAGAGCAGGTGCAGGTAGAGGACGGCGCGCCAGAAGTCGCTCATCGCGGCCGACCATATAGTCCCGATGGTGTCCGCGTTCCGCATCGTCGTCCTCGCCTCCGGCACCGGCACCAACCTGCAGGCGATCCTCGACACCGTGCACCTGAGGGAGGGGATCGAGGTGGTCGGGGTCGGCTCCGACAAGCCCGGCGCCGGGGCGCTGGCGCGAGCGACGCGGGCGGGAATCGAGACCGCGGTCTTCCCCGCGGACGGCTACGAGGACCGGATCGGGCGCGACGCGGCGATGGGCGACTGGATCGAAGCTCGCCGGCCGCAGCTGGTCGTCCTCGCCGGCTACATGCAGCTGCTGAGCGAACCGTTCGTGGAACGGTTCCGCGGCCAGGTCGTCAACATCCACCCGGCGCTGCTGCCGGCCTTCCCGGGGCTCGACGCGATCGGCCAGGCGCTGGCGGCCGGGGTCGAGGAGACCGGGGTGACGGTCCACTTCGTCGACGAGGGGGTCGACACCGGGCCGGCGATCCTGCAGCGGGCGGTGCCGGTGCCGCCGGGCGGCGACCGCAGCCGCCTCGAGGCCGCAATTCACGCGGTCGAGCACGAGCTCTACCCGGAGGCGATCCGCATGCTCGCCCGGGGCAGGGTTAGGATCGATGCCGGCGACCCGACGGTCGTCCACGTCGATGACTGATCCCTCCTCCGACACCCCCGAGACCGAGGTCCGCGGCGACGGTGCGGTGCGGGTGCGGCGGGCGCTGCTCTCGGTCTCCGACAAGACCGGGATCGCCGACTTCGGACGGTCGCTGGCGGCGCTCGGGGTGGAGATCCTCTCGACCGGCGGCACCGCGGTGGCGCTGCGCGAGGCCGGGCTCGAGGTGACCGACGTCGCCGAGTTCACCGGCCAGGAGGAGATCCTCGACGGGCGGGTGAAGACGCTGCACCCGCGGCTCCACGCGGCGCTCTTGGCGCGGCGCGACGACGCCGACCACATGGCGGTGCTGGAGGGCGAGGGGATCGAGCCGATCGACCTGGTCTGCGTCAACCTCTATCCCTTCGAGCAGACCGTCGCCGACCGCGACGTCTCGCCCGAGCTGGCGATCGAGAACATCGACATCGGCGGCCCGACGATGATCCGCGCGGCGGCGAAGAACCACGCCGGGGTCGCGGTGATCGTCAAACCCGAGTCCTACGACGCGGTCTGCGCCGAGCTCGAGGAGTCGGGCGGCGACGTCTCCGCCTCGACCCGGCACTGGCTCGCCAACGAGGCCTTCGCCCAGACCGCGCGCTACGACGCGGCGATCAGCCGCTGGTTCTCGAGCGAGTACGAGGACTTCCCCGAGCACGTGGTCGGCGCCTTCGAAAAGGTGCTCGACCTCTCCTACGGCGAGAACCCGCACCAGCGCGCCGCCCTCTACGCCGAGGTCGGCGGTCGTCGCCACGTCCTCTCGCGGGTCGCCAAGCTGGGCGGCAAGGCGCTCTCCTTCAACAACGTCCTCGACCTCGACTCGGCGCGATCGCTGGTCGAGGACTTCGAGCAGCCGGCCTGCGTGATCGTCAAGCACAACAACCCCTGCGGGGTGGCCGTCGGGGCCGACCTGCTCGAGGCCTGGGAGAAGGCGGTTGCCTGCGACCCGATGTCGGCCTACGGCGGCATCGTCGCCTTCAACGGACCGGTCGGCACCGCCCTGGCCGAGGAGCTGAGCGAGATCTTCCTCGAGGTGCTGTTCGCGCCGGGATTCGAGGAGGGGGCGCTGGAGATCGTCCAGCGGCGCGAGTCGCTGCGGGTCCTCTGCAGCGAGGAGGAGCGCGAGATCGAACCGACCGAGCGCGACATCAAGCGCGTCCAGGGCGGCCTCCTGATCCAGGATCGCGACGGCGATCCCGAGCCGCGGGAGATCATGGAGGCGGTGACGGCTCGCGAACCGAGCGAGGGCGAGTGGAACGACCTGCTGTTCGCCTGGACCGTCTGCCGGCGGGTGCGCTCGAACGCGATCGTGATCGCCAAGGACGGGGCGACGCTGGGGATCGGCGCCGGCCAGATGAGCCGGGTCGACTCGGTGCGGCTGGCAGTCGAGAAGTGCCGCGCGGCGCGCGGCGAGGAGGCCGAGGAGCTGCTGGCCGGCTCGGCGGTCGCCTCCGACGCCTTCTTCCCTTTCGCCGACGGCCCGGAGCTGGCGATCCAGGCGGGATCGACCGCGGTGATCGAGCCGGGCGGCTCGAAACGCGACGCCGAGGTGATCGCCGCCTGCGACGAGGCGGGCGTCGCGATGGTCTTCACCAAGCACCGGCATTTTCGGCACTAGCCGGGCCCTCGCGTTGCGCGTCACAGAGACGCGAACTGCGTGACACACGCGTATGGCTTTCGCGGTTAGCGTCGGCGCGTCGCGGCCGCGGCGGTAGCCCCGGCCGCCGGACGCGGGCGTCGTCCCGACGAAGCGACGTTGGCGGGTTCGACTCCCGCCCGGGGCGCTACGATAAAGAGACGTCGGGGCGACGCCGTTTGAGTTCGGCGGCAACGTTGCTTCTCGAATGGCCCGCTCCGGCGGGCCATTCGCGTTCAGGGAGCGAGGGCGCGTTGCTCGGCGCGGAAGCGGGTGACGATTTCGCAGACCTCCTCGGGCGTCTCGGCGGTCAGCAGCAGCTCTTGTCGCCGGCGCCGATCAGCCCGTCGTCCTCGAGCGCGGCGTCGATCCAGTCAGTGGGCGGAGTCGACGAGGGTGGTCGGGAAGCTGCGGATGCGATGGGTCTGGATCAGGGTCAGGCCCTCGAACAGCTCGTCGAGGGTGCCGAAGCCGCCGGGCATGATCACGAAGGCGCGGGCGAGCCGCGCTCATATCGTCAGCTCCCCGGCGACCAGGCGCCGCGCCAGCGCGTCCGCGACCTCGGCGGGGGTCGAGGAGTCGACCGCAACGGCGTGGGCGCCGTACTCGCCGAGGTCCGCGAACTCGTCCCAGAGCTGCTCCACCACCGCCGGGTCGACGAGCTCGGGACCTTCGCGCTCGGCGACGCGGGCGACGCAGGTGGAAAGCGGAGCGCGCAGGACCGCGTAGGCGACCTCGTGCCCGTCGGCGGCGATCGCGTCGCGGACGGTGGCGAGGAAGCGGTGCGGGATCACGATCCCGTCGACCACGGTGAAGTAGCCGCCTCGCGCGTAGGAGGCCGCGGCCTCCCCCACCGTCCGCATCACCACCTCGTTCTGCCGCTGCGACTCGGGCCGCCAGGGCTCGACGAACTCGGAGCTGACGAAGTCGAAGAAGAAGTCGGACCGCAGGTGGACGCCGGGGCCGAACCGCTGCGCGAGGACGCCGGCGGCGGTCGTCTTGCCGGCGCCCGGCGGGCCGGTGAGGATCAGGACGGACCGCGATTCGGTCATCGGCGAACGATCAAAATACTGCCCCGAAGAGGACGCTGGCGGTCACCCCGAGGGCGCCCAGGATGACGCCCAGGAACCAGCTCCTGGCCTCTACCATCCTCGCGATCTTCCAATCGCCGATGATCCCGGTCCGCGCCACTCCGAGCAGGAGCGCCGCGAGATAGGAGCGACGGACGTCCGCGGGGGTCTTCTCCGCGCGCCGGCCGAGCACTCGCCCGATCGTGTTCGGAGGAATCCTGCTGAAGGTGAGCATCGCCGCCTGCAGAGCCCTGATCCCAGACGCCAAGGCGCAGACGCTGGCGCCGATCAGAGCCCATCGCTCCCCGCCGGGTCGCGCTCGTCCCAGGCGCGCCGGGATCCAGGCGCCGTCGACCAGGTGCTCGGTCCGGCCGCCGGGCCCAACCGACGGACCAGGGCGCGGCCGCGCTCCCGCCGGAAGAATTCGTACTCCGGCGCGTCTCCCCCTCCGTCCCGCACGGCGGCACCGTCCCCCACGACCCGGATGGTACCGGCGAAGCTGCGGGCTCCGGCCCTCAACTCGAGGGGAGCAAGACTCGAAGGCCCCGGCGAAAAATGCCCCCGGCGGGACTCGAACCCGCGCCGCGCGGCTTAAAAGGCCGCCGCTCTAACCAACTGAGCTACAGGGGCGAGCGACCATCGTAGACGGCCGGGCGCCGATCGGTCAGGAGAGTTCGGCAGGGGCGCCGACCCGCTTCGGGGCCGGCCGGGTCGGGAGGGATGCCCGGCCCGGCCGCCTCCACCAGGACTGCGGTCGTCGCTACCTGGACCCTCCCTATGTGAGCGTGACAGGCACCACGCCCGCCCACCTGATTGTCATCGCGCCTTCGATGCCCGCTTTGACGCCGCCGAATTTCAGCGTGTTCTGGGATGTGACGGCTGCGTGGGTCGTCGTCGTTGTCGCGCCGCTGACGCTGGCGACAAAGCTGCCCGTGACCGAAAAGCTGTTGTTCAAGGCGCCGACGCTGCATTTTTCGATCGTCACGGTCGCGAGCGCGCTGAGTTCGCTGGGTTCGAACTTGAGGGTGTTCGCCGCCTGTAGGAAGTTCGTCGCCCTGAGCGTGTTCGTCGTCACGGCGCCGCCTTTGACGACGCATCCTTTGCCGGACGGTTTGGTGACCGTGCAGCCGCTGTAGCTGATGACTCCCGCTGTTTCCACCGAGGTCAAGAAGTTGATCAGTTCGCCGCTGCCGCTGAGGCCGGTGCACTGGACTTCGGTGGCGACGCCCGAAAGGGCGCCGAGGAGCTTCGAGACCGCCGCAACTTCTGTTCCGCTTGCGGTGGCCGCGTTGGTCGCGGTGACCGAATATTCGGTGTACGGTTCGAATTCTTCGTGACCTTTGCTTCCGTTTCCGGATCCCACCCAGGTCACGCAGTGCGAATCGGAGAAGTCTTCGCTGCCCGCGTTGTCCGCACAGTAGAAGGCGTTCTGTTCTGCGGAAGCATTCGCCGCGAAGGCGCTCAGCGCGAGAGCGCACAGCGCGGCGATGCCCACCGCGGATTTCCATCCGGTCATGTCTGTCCCCTTTGATGTCTGCTGGAGACTGCTGGGAGCGCTCGGTCCGGCCGAACTCCGTTGCCCCCGCGCAGCGGCCGGTCCGTCTCCCCAGATCGGCTGCGGGGAGGCTCCCACGAACCCTGGCAACCAATCAAGTTTTTCGATGCAATGTGGTCTATCTGGCCGCCGCGTCCCGTCCGCCGAGCGCTGGCCTGACTCGTCAGAGCTCGGGGATGCCCTCGTAGGCGGTCGAGGCCTCGGCGTGGAGGCGGCGCGGGATGCGGCCGGCGCGGCGGGCGGCGGTGCCGGCTTCGGCGGCGAGGCGGAGGGCGCGGGCCATCGTCGGCGGGTCCTCGGCGCCGAAGATGGCGCTGGCGGCGAGGACGGCGTCGCAGCCGAGCTCCATCGCCAGGGCGACGTCGGAAGCGGTGCCGATGCCGGCGTCGAGGACGATCGGGACCTCGGCGCGCTCGGCGATGATCGCGATGTTGTACGGGTTGCGGATCCCGGCGCCGGAGCCGATCGGCGAGCCGAGGGGCATCACCGCGGCGCAGCCGGCCTCCTCGAGGCGGCGGGCGAGGATCGGGTCGTCGTTGGCGTAGGGAAGGACGGTGAAGCCGTCGGCGACCAGCTGCTCGGCGGCGTCGAGGAGCTCGACCGCGTCGGGGAAGAGGGTGCGATCGTCGCCGATCACCTCGAGCTTGATCCACTCGGTCTGGAAGGCCTCGCGGGCGAGCTTGGCGGTGCGGACCGCGTCGCGGGCGGTGTAGCAGCCGGCGGTGTTGGGCAGGACGAAGAGGCCGAGGCGATCGATCACCTCGAGCACCGAGCCCTCGGCGGCGGGGTCGATGCGGCGCAGGGCGACGGTGACGATCTCGGTGCCGGCCGCCGTCAGCGCCGCTTCCATCTGCTCGAGCGAGCGGAAGCCGCCGGTGCCGGCGATCAGTCGCGAGCTCCACTGGCGGCCGCCGAGCTCCCAGGTCTCCGCCCCGCCCTGGATCGCGGCGAGGACCTCGACCGCCTGGCCGCCGGCGAGCGGCGTCGCCGCCCACTCGCCGTGGGGAACGACCTCGCCGTCGAGCGCGACGGCGACGCCGCGGCCGCCCTCGCCGGCACCGGCCTCGCGCGCCGCGTCGGCCAGCGTCGCCCCCGCCGGCAGCTCGACCGCCTCCCCGTTCAGCTCGATCCTCACCGCGCCACCCCCACGGTGTGGTTGTCCTTTCCTCGGCCACCCGCGGCGTGGTTGTCATTTCCTCGGCCATCCCGAAGAAAGGACAACCACGGTGCGGCGGCTTCGCCGGCCAGGCCCGCGGCGACGAGGTCTGCCGTGAGGGGCGCGAGGAGGATGCCGTTGCGGAAGTGGCCGGTGGCGAGGACGAGGCCCTCGACGCCGCCGGGGCCGATCCGCGGCAGGTTGTCCGGAGTGCCGGGACGGAGGCCGGCGATCGCCCCGGCCAGCTCCATCTCCGCCACCTCGGGCAGGACCCGGTAGGCCTCGCGCAGCAGCTCGAAGGCGCCGCCGGCGGTGACGGTCGTATCGAAGCCCTGTTCTTCCTGGGTGGCGCCGACGACGAGGCGGCCGTCGCGGCGCGGCACCAGGTAGACGCGCTCGGAGGCGACGATCCCGTGGGCCGGCGGCTCGTGCCCGGGCCGCGTGCGCAGCTCGAGCACCTCGCCCTTGACCGGCCGCACCGGTGGGCGCGCCTCCTCGGGCAGCCACTCGGTCAACCCCGACCAGGCGCCGTTGCAGAGGACGACGGCGTCGGCGCCAACCTCGGCCTCGCCCTCGGCGCCGCCCGCGGTCCGCACCCCGGCCAGGCGCTCGCCGTCCCAGAGGCCGCCGACGACCTCGCGGCCGCTTCGCACCTCCGCCCCGCTCTCGCTCAGCGCCGCCAGCAGCGCCAGCGCCAGCGCCCGCGGGTCGACCGCCGCCTCGCCCGCGGCGTGGACGCCGCCGTTGAAGCTCGGCGTCAGGCCCGGCTCGAGCGCCCGGCAGGCACGCGGCGCCAGCCACTCGGCCTCGAGCCCGAGCTGGCGCTGCAGGTCGTGGCGGCGGCGCAGCTGCGCCGCCTCGTCGCGGTCGAGCGCGACGTGCAGGGCGCCGCAGCGCTCGTATCCCGTCTCCACCCCCGAGGCCGCCTCGACCTCGGCCGCGAACTCGGGCCAGAGGCGCGCCGAGCGCAGCGCCAGCGCGAGCAGCTCGCGCTCGCCGAAGGTCAGCTCGCCGACCGGCGCCAGCATTCCCGCCGCCACCCCGGTGGCACCGGCGTGGGGGCGCTCGGCGCGCTCGATCACCGCCACCTCCGCCCCGCGCTGGGCAGCGCGCCAGGCGCAGGCGAGGCCGATCACGCCACCGCCGACGAACACCGCGTCGAGACTTCGCTTGTCGCTCACTCCGATACCTCCGCCGGCATTACCCGGATCAGGTTCAGACGGTCGGCGGCCTCGGTGCCGCCCTCTCAGCCCGTCGGGCTCCCGTTACACATCTGTGATGGTAGCCGCCAGCCATAATCGGGATATGAGCTCCGCGATGCCAGAGGGCCGTGGCCCGCTACTGAGAGAGCGGCTGCGCACCGCCCGCCTCTATTTCGTCTGTGACGCGCGGCCGCCGGGGGGCGATCTGGAAGCGTTCCTGCGACTCGCGCTGGGCGGCGGCGTCGACGTCGTCCAGCTGCGCGAGAAGGAGCTCGACCGCCTCGGGATCGAGCGCGCCGCCGACACCTACCGCCGCGTCGCCGACACCTTCAGCGCCCTCTTCATCCTCAATGACGACCCCGACCTGGCGCGCAGCTGCGGCGCCGACGGCGTCCACGTCGGCGCGGTCGAGGAAGTGGCGGCGGCGCGCGAGCTGCTCGGCCCCGACGCGATCATCGGCGTCTCGACCCACTCGCCGGAGCAGATCGCCGCCGCCGACGAGGCGGCCGTCGACTACATCGCCGTCGGGCCGATCTGGGAGACGCCGACCAAACCGGGGCGGCCGGCGGTCGGACTGGAGCTGATCCGCCACGCCGCCGAGCACGCCCGCCACCCGTTCTTCGCGATCGGCGGGATCAGCCCGCTGAACGCCGAGGAGGTGGTGCGGGCCGGGGCGCGGCGGCTGGTCGTCGTGCGGGCGATCCGCGACGCCACCCACCCCGAGGTCGCCGCGGAAGCGCTGCGGCGCAGCTTTGCCGCCGCCGACGGCGGCAGCGCCAACATCCAGGACGCGCTGCTCGACGCGCCGGCGCCCTGGCGGGGAGTCGCGCCGGGTGGCTGAGGAGCGACCGGACGCGCCCGACGCTTCGCCCGCGCCCGAGCGCGCGCCGCGCAACTCGATGGAGCGCGGCTACGCGAAGGCCGCCCAGCGCAACCAGGAAGCCCGGGAGCGGCTGGCGCCGCTGGGCGAGGGCGAGCGGCCGCCGGTCGTCACCGTCGCGGCGATCGTCTGCGCGCTGATCGCGCTCTCGATCGTCGCCCTCTACGCCGCCGGGGCCAAGCCCGACGGCGAGTCGCCGCGCTTCGCCCAGGTCGCGGCGCCGGCGCTGATCACCGGCGTGCTCGCCTGGGGGATGTGGCGGGCCCGCTACTGGGCCGTGGTCGGCTTCCAGCTCGTCCTCGTCTTCCTCATCTTCGCCTCCTTCTACGGGCTGGCGCTCGAGGCCGATTCGCTCGGCGGCTTCCTCGGCAGTGGTGGCCTGCTCCTCGTCTCCGGCACCTTCTTCGTGCTGATGGTGAAGGCGATGGCGCGGATCCAGATGCCGCACCAGCTGCCGCCGGAGGGCGACGAGTAGCGCCTCGCTGGCGCGGCCCGGGCGGCGCGTTCGCAGGCGCCACTACGCCGATCGGGGGGTGGGGCCGGGGGCTCTGTGGGCCGAGATGCGCGCTCCTATAGGCTCAGCCGTCGATGCCGGAGAGCTTCGACACGATCATCATCGGCGGCGGTCCGGGCGGCTACGTGGCCGCGATCCGCGCCGCCCAGCTGGGACAGAAGACCGCGGTCGTCGAGCGCGACAAACCCGGCGGCCGCTGCCTCAACTACGCCTGCATTCCGGCGAAGACGATCCTCCGCAGCGCCGAGATCTACAGCGAGGCCAAGGACGGGGCCGAGCTCGGCATCGTCGCCGAGGGCATCCGGATCGACTGGGAGGCGCTGATGGCCCGCCGCGCCGCGGTCTCCGAATCGCTCTCCAGCGGCGTCAAGTTCCTCTGGGACAAGGGCAAGATCGCGATGATCGAGGGCGACGGCTCGCTCACCCCCGAGGGCAACGTCAAGGTCGGCGAGGACGTCTACGAGGCGAAGGCGGTCGTGCTGGCGACCGGCTCGGTGGCGCTGCCGATCCCCGGCGTCGAGTTCGGCGGCCGCGTAGTCGACACCTGGGGCGCCTGGTCGCTGCCCGAGCAGCCGAAGAAGATCGCCGTCGTCGGCGCCGGCGCCTCCGGCTCGGAGATCGCCTCCGCCTACGCGCGCTTCGGCACCGAGGTGATCCTGATCGAGATGCTCGACCAGATCCTCCCCGCCGAGGACGCCGACATCGCCAAGATCGTCGAACGCAGCTTCAAGAAACAGGGGATCGAGATCTCGACCGGGGCGCCGGTCGAGAACGTCGAGGTCGGCGAGTCCGCGGTCAAGTTCAGCTACGGCGACAAGTCGGCCGAGGTCGACTACCTCTGCGTCGCCGGCGGGCGCGGCCCCGACACCGAGGGCCTCGGGCTCGAGGCCGCCGGCATCGAGCTGGAGGAGGGCGGCCGCAAGATCAAGGTCGACGAGTTCCAGCGCACCACCAATCCCAAGGTCTTCGCGATCGGCGACCTGGTCAACGCCAAGGCCCTCGCCCACAAGGCCGAGGAGGAGGGCGTGGTCGCGGTCGAGACGGCGGCCGGCGCCGAGACCGAGCCGGTCGACCAGGGCCTCTTGGTCGGCGCCACCTTCACCCACCCGCAGGTGGCCTCGGTCGGGATGACCGAGGACCAGGCCAAAGCGGCGGGCCACGAGATCAAGGTCGGCAAACAGAAAATCTCCGGCGAGGGCGCGGGCACCGTCTACGACGACAAAGTCGGCCTCGTCAAGCTCGTCGTCGACGCCAAGTACGGGGAGCTGCTCGGCGCCCACATCGTCGGCAACCGCGCCTGCGACATGATCGCCGAGCTGGTCGCGACGATGGCGCTCGAGGGCGGCTATCAGGAGCTGGCCCGGATCGTGCACCCGCACCCGACCGTCTCCGAGGCCGTGCTCGACGCGGCCCGCGCGGTCGACGGCTGGGCCATCCACGCCTAGCTGTTCCTTTTCCCCACTATTCCGGGATAAGGAACAGTCCGGCGATAATCGCCGCTCAGCATGAGTCGAGCCGCCTTCTACTACGACCTCGCCTCGCCGTACGCCTATCTGGCCGCGGAGCGGGTCAGCGGGCTCTTCACCGAGGCCGAGCTCGAGCAGCCTGAGTGGCGGCCGATCCTGGTCGGGGCGCTGATGAAGGCGGACGGGCGGATCCCCTGGGGCCTGACCGACGAGCGCGAGGCGAACATCGCCGAGGTCGAGCGCCGCGCCTCCGCCTACGGGCTGCCGCCGCTGATCTGGCCGGAACCGCTGCCGGCCAACTCGCTGACCGCGATGCGCGCCGCGACCTTCGCCAAGCAGACCGGCCGCGCCGTCTCCTTCTCGCTCGCCGCCTTCCGCCAGGCCTTCGCCGCCGGCCGCGACCTCAGCGATCCCGACAACGTCGCGATCGCCGGCGCCGCCTGCGAGCTGCACCCGCGGGCGCTGCTGAAAGCGGTCGCAACCATCGGAGTCAAGGAGGAGCTGCGGCGGGCGACCGAGGAGGCGGCGGCGGCCGGCGTCCACGGCGTCCCCACCGTGGTCGTCGGCAGCGACGTCTTCTGGGGCGACGACCGCCTCGAGGACGCGGTCGCCGCGGTGGCACGAGCCGCCGATGGGCCGATTTCGTGAACATAGGCGACGAAATCGGCCCGTCGGCGGGCGGGTAACCTGAGAGCGATGCCGCCGCTGCCCGACGCGCCGACCTGCTTCGAGCTGCTGGCCCGGATGGCGCTGATCCGGCGCTTCGAGGAGGAGGCCGGGCGGCAGTACCAGCGCGCCAAAGCCGGCGGCTTCCTGCACCTGGCGATCGGCGAGGAGGCGACGATCGTCGGCACCACCTCGGTGATGGCGCCCGGCGACTACCTGATCGGCACCTACCGCACCCACGGCCACGCGATCGCCCGCGGCACCGACCCCGGCCGCGTGATGGCCGAGCTGTTCGGCCGCGTCGACGGCACCAGCGGCGGCCGCGGCGGCTCGATGCACATCTTCGACGCCGAGCGCCGCTTCATGGGCGGCTACGGGATCGTCGGCGGCAACCTGCCGCTCGCCGCCGGCCTCGCCCTCTCCTCGCAGTACCGCGGCGAGAACGACGTCACCGTCTGCATGTTCGGCGACGGCGCCTCCAACACCGGCAACTTCGGCGAGACGATGAACCTGGCGGCGCTCTGGAAGCTGCCGGTCCTCTTCCTGGTCGAGAACAACCTCTACGGGATGGGGACCGCGGTCGAGCGCCACTCGGCCCAGACCGACCTCTCGCAGAAGGCCGAGGGCTACGGAATCCCCGGTCGGCGGGTCGACGGGATGGACGTGGTCGCGGTGCGCGAGGGGGTCGCCGCCGGCCTCCGCGCCGCCCGCGAGGAAGAACGGCCGACCTTGCTCGAGGCCTTCACCTACCGCTTCCGCGGCCACTCCGCCGCCGACCCGGAGGTCTACCGCGAGCGCGAGGAGGTCGAGGAGTGGCGCGAGAAAGACCCGATCGAGAGCTTCGCCCGGCGCTGCGTCGCCGAGGGCGTGCTGGGCGAGCGCGAGGTCGCCCAGGCGCGCGAGCTGGCCGAGGAGGAGGTGGCGCGGGCGGTCGAGTTCGCCGAGGCCTCGCCGGAACCGCCGCTCGACACGATGTACGAACACCTCTACGCGCTGACCGACTATCCCGGCGGCTGGTACGCGGTCGACGAGCGCAGCCCGGAGCCGCACCGCGGCGAGCACGAGGCGCAGATGCCCGAGCGGGCGCGCGAGCTGGCTGAGGCTGGCGCCGCCTACGCCGACGAGGAGGACGACGCGCCGCGGCCGAACCCGGCGATCCAGGGCGACCCGGTCGAGGGCCAGGTCCGCGAGGCCGGCCCGGAGCCGGGCGGCGAGACCGCCGAGGAGCGGGCGCTCAACGCCAGCGAGCCGGGCGGGCTCGGGGGAGACGGCTGATGGCCGAGCTGCGGATGCGCGAAGCGCTGCGCGACGCGATGGCGGAGGAGATGCGTCGCGACGAATCGGTCTTCGTGATGGGCGAGGACGTGGCGGTCTTCGAAGGCGCCTTCAAGGTGACCGAAGGGCTGCTGAACGAGTTCGGCGAGCGCCGGGTGCGCGACACGCCGATCTCCGAGAACACCATCGTCGGCACCGGAGTCGGCGCGGCGATGGGCGGCCTGCGGCCGATCGTCGAGCTGATGACGGTCAACTTCAGCCTCCTCGCCCTCGACCAGATCATCAACCACGCCGCCGCGATCCCCTACATGTTCAACGGCGCCGTCACGGTGCCGATGGTGATCCGGATGCCGGGCGGCGGCGGCCACCAGCTCGGCCCGACCCACTCGCACAGCTTCGAGGCGCTCTACCTGCAGGTGCCGGGGCTGCTCGTCGCCTGCCCCTCCACCCCGGCCGACGGCAAGGGCCTGCTGAAGGCGGCGATCCGCGACGACAACCCGGTGATCTTCATCGAGCACGAGTCCCTATATGGAGTGCGCGGCGAGGTTCCCGACGGCGAGATCGACCCGGTCCCCTTCGGGCGGGCGGCGGTGCGGCGCGAAGGTGCCGACGTGACGATCGTCGGGATCCTGAAGATGGCCCAGGTGGCCGAGGAGGCGGCGGCGAAGCTGAGCGAGGAGCACGGGATCGAGGCCGAGGTGATCGACCCCCGCACCCTGCGCCCACTCGACCTCGACACGATCCTCGAGTCCGTGGCCAAGACCAACCGCGCGGTGATCGTCGAGGAGGGCTGGCCGCACGGCGGCGTCGGCGCCAACCTCTCGACCCTGATCACCGAGCAGGCCTTCGACGAGCTCGACGCACCGGTCCAGCGCGTCACCGGCGCCGACGTCCACATGCCCTACTCCAAACGGCTCGAGCAGGCCGCGATCCCGCACGCGGAGCACGTGGTCAGCGCGGCGTTGGCGACGCTCGAGGGTGCGGCTTAGCTCGCATCAGAGCCAGATGCACCGGGCACCCTCTTCGTGAAGTGGACCGGGCCGGGCGCTAGCCCGACCCGGTCCGAATAACGACGCGAATCTGTCGCTACTGGAAACGCCCTATGGCATCAGAACGAGTCCGTTTTCTTCGGTGTCTTCGATTGTCAAAGCGCCTTCGAGGCCGGCTTTGACGCCACCGAATTTGAGCGTACCCTGTGCTGTAATGCCGGCGTGGGTCGAGGTGGTTGTCGCGCCGGTGGTTTCGGCGACCAGGGATCCCGTGACCGGGAAGGTGTTGTTCAGCGCGCCGATCGTGCATTTTTCGATTTCTATTTCGGCGAACGTCGTCCCGGAATTCGGTTCAAATTTGAGTCGTTCTGCCGCAACGCCGACCGTGGTGCCTTTGAGGGTTTTCGTCACGACAGTGCCGCCTTTCACGACACACCCTTTGCCGGACGGTTTCGTCACTGAGCAACTTTCGTAGGTGATGACGCCGGTGCCCGTTACGGATTTTGTTTCTCCGACTTCACTGTTCGTGAGTTCGCCGGCACCGCTGACTTCGGTGCACTGCAGTTCCGTGACTACGCCCGAGAGCGAGCCGAGCAGCTTCGACGTAGCTTTCCCGGTTGTTGCTTCAGTCGTTTTTGCGTTGCTTCCAACGATGTTGAATGATCCGGGTACCCACGTTGTGTCCCAATTGCCAGTGTTACCTGCGTTTGTGTTAGTGCAGTGGTCGTCGTTCCAATGTCCCGTCCCTTTAACTGCTTTGCATTTCCATGCCCCTCCCGCTTCGCTTGCCGAAGCGCTCGCGGCAGCGAAGGCGCTGACAGCGAGTGCACACAGCACCACGAGGCCGAGGACGGTTTTACGTCCGATCATGTTTTCTCTCCTTGATTGGTTAGCGAGCCAGTCTGGCTCGGTCTCCAGACTCGCACGTTCCCAAGAAGACAGTCAAGATTTTTGATTCAATGTTGTCTAACTGCGACCTTCGCCGCAACCGCGTCCGCTGCATGGGAACGGCTTCTCAGCAGGTCTTCCGCGCGCCCGTGACCGCGTTCCAGGCCGAGCCCAGCGAGAGGTCGGCGTCAACCCGGAGCACTCCCGGGTGCAGGGTCCGTGCCAGGGTCCAGCCGCTGCCGGTGGCGCGCAGGAGGCAGCCGCTGCCGTGGGTAATCGACCAGTAGGGGGTGAAGTTGACGCGGACGAGGAAGAGGCCGGGTTTGGTGACGTCGAGGGCGAAGCCCTGGCGGCCGACCCAGCGGGTGGTCGCGGCGGCGCCGTCGATGGGGGTGATCATCGGCTTCGGGTGGACCACCTGGTAGATGCGCCAGTGCTGAGCGCTGTGGCGCAGGCGCAGGTAGGGCGGGGCGGCGAGGATCAGGCGGCGCTCGGCGATCGAGGAGTAGTCGAGGTCCGCGTCGGGGAGGGCGACGTAGGCGATCGCGTTGTCGCGCAGCCAGCGGCTGTAGGTGCGGTCGGTGAGCTCGCCCTCGTCGTAGAAGATGTCGTCGCGGGCGGTGTCGGCCTGGCGCAGCCAGCCGCGGGCGAGGTCGAAGTTGGGCGCCAGGTAGGCGGCCTCCCAGTGGTTGGCGGTCGAGGGCACCTCGATTCGCTCGCCCTCGGCGCCGTGGGCGCGCAGCCAGGCGGCGGCTGGCTGGAAGTAGGCGGCGCTGGTCGAGGGGTCGCCGACCGAACGGGCAATTTGGGAGACGCTCGCCGTCACCTGCCAGTAGAGGCTGCCGCCGATGGTCGCCGCCAGCACCGCCGCGTAGAACCAGACCGGCACGGTCGGCCGCGGCCGGCGCGAGAGCAGGACCGCCGCCAGCACCGGGCCGCCGAACAGGGCGCCGAGGCGGACCGCGTTGCCGCCGAGCGCGTTCGGCAGCAGGAAGACCACGGTCGAGGCCAGGAGGTAGCCGACGATCACCCGCCGCAGCTGCCGCTCCTCGCCGCGCAGGCCGTCGGTCAGGAGCAGGGCGCCACCGCACCAGAGCGGGATCGCGACGAAGGAGGAGAGGACGAAGGGGAACTGTCCCGGTTCCGGGAAGGCGAGGTTGGGCGCGGTGGTGAGGACCAGGGCCAGCGCCGCGGCGACGAGCGCCGCCGGGTTGGGACGGCGGCCGCGTTCGAGCGCCCCGGCGAGGAGCACCCCGCCGAGGAAGGCGCCGGCGACCGGGCTGGCGAGGGCGCAGGCCGCGGCGGCGGCCACCGCGACCACGCTCCAGCCGAGCTGCAGGGCGCGCAGCGCGGCGAGCGCGAAGGCGACGCCGAGGGCGAAGGTGAGCTGGCCGTCGGCGAGCAGGGTGACGACGCCGGCGGCGAACCAGAGGGTCGCCCAGCGCGCCTCGGCGCCCCAGCGGTCGCGGACGATGCGGTCGAAGAGGTAGGCCGAGGAGACGACCGAGAGCATCCCCACCAGCTGCGGGCCGAGCAGCGCCGCCAGCGGCGGGAAGAGGACGCTGTAGGTGAGGGTGTAGTGCCCGCCGTACCAGCTGCCGTTCCAGATCGCCAGGCCCGCGCGCTCGAACAGCTCGGTGCGGAAGACCTGGGCCGCCAGGTCGCCGACCGGCGGGCTCCAGATGACCATCAACAGCGCCAGCGCGAAGCTGAGCGCCACGGCCGGCAGCCAGTCGGGCCGCAGAGTCTTGTCCTGAACCATTCCGGCACCCAAGCTTATTGCGAGGACTTGAGAAGATTGTCCACGTGAGCGAACCGATCCACGTCGTGCACTGCGGCCTCCTCCCCTACGCCGAGGCCTACGAGCTGCAGGGCCGGCTGCGCGAGCGCCGCCAGGCCGGCGAGATCGGCGACGCTTTGCTGCTGCTCGAGCACCCGCCGGTCTACACCCGCGGCCGCCGGGCGACCGCGGAGGAGCTGCCGATGGGGGTCGAGTGGTACGAACAGCAGGGGATCGAGGTGCGCGACACCGAGCGCGGCGGCCGCGTCACCTACCACGGTCCCGGCCAGCTGGTCGCCTACCCGATCGTCTCGCTCGCGCCCCACGGCGGCGACGTGGTCGAGTACGTGCGCAACCTCGAGCGGGCGATGATCGCGGCGATCGGCGACTTCGGCATCGAGGCCGGATTGGTGGCGGGCGAGACCGGCGTCTGGGTCCACGGCGAGGGCCCGGCCCGCAAGATCGGCGCGATCGGCCTCCACATCAGCCGCGGCGTCACCACCCACGGGCTGGCGGTCAACGTCAACAACGACCTGCAGCCGTTCGAGTGGATCGTGCCCTGCGGGATCGAGGGCTGCGCCGTGACCTCGATCAGCCGCGAGCGCGGCGCCGAGCAGGACTTCGACTCCTTCGCGGCGGCGCTGACCAGCCGCTACGGGGACGTCTTCGAGCGGCAGCCGGTCGCCGCCGAGCTGGCCGAGCTCGACCCGCGACCCGCGACCGCTAGCCTCGGCTGAGCAGGTTCCGATCCGATGAGCGCCACCACCCCGTCCGAGCCCCCCGCCGAGCGCGTCCACGTCACCCGCTCGCGCGCCAAGCCGGGCGGCGCCGCCGCCGCGTCGGAGGGCACCGTCCCCTTCAAGCGCGCCCGCAAGCCGCCGTGGATGAAGGTGCCGGCGCCCGGCGGTCCCAACTACCGCCGCCTGAAGGAGACGATCAAAGCCGACAACCTCCACACCGTCTGCGAGGAGGCCAACTGCCCCAACGTCGGCGAGTGCTGGGAGCGCGGCACCGCGACCTTCATGATCCTCGGCGACGTCTGCACCCGCCGCTGCGGCTTCTGCAACGTGCAGACCGGCAAGCCGACCTGGAACGACCCGCTGGAGCCGCTGCGCGTCGCCAACCAGGTGAAGCGAATGGGCCTCCGCCACGCGGTGGTCACCTCGGTCGACCGCGACGACCTCCCCGACTACGGGGCCTCGGCCTTCGTCGGCGTCGTCCGCTCGATCCGGATGCTGGCGCCCGACTGCAAGGTCGAGATCCTCACCCCCGACTTCCGCGGTCAGGAAATGCCGCTGGCGAAGGTGATCCACGAGCGGCCCGACGTCTTCAACCACAACGTCGAGACGGTCCCGCGCCTCTACCCGATCGCCCGCCGCGGCTCGCAGTTCGCCCGCTCGGCGCGGGTGCTGCGGATGGCGAAGGAGATGGGCGGCGCCGACGTCGTCACCAAGTCCGGCCTGATGGTCGGGCTCGGCGAGAGCTTCGAGGAGATGGTCGAGACCTTCGGCCTGCTGCGCGAGGCCAAGGTCCAGGTGCTGACCGTCGGCCAGTACCTGCGCCCGACCGAGAACCACCTGCCGGTCGTCCGCTACTGGCACCCGGACGAGTTCGCGGCGCTCGAGCGGGCGGCTTACGACCTCGGCTTCGAGTCGGTCGCCGCCGGTCCGCTGGTGCGGTCGAGCTACCACGCCGACCAGAACCTGCCGGAGGGCAAGCGGGCCGAGAGCCTGCTCGCGTCCTGAGGCTTGCCCGCGTCCTAGCCGCGGGCATAGGATGGGCGGGCTATCCCGCTCGCTCGCCCGCGCACTGCCTGGCTTCTCACCCTGCTCCTGATCGGGGCGGCGGCGCTGGCGCTGCTCGCCTTCGGCGGCGAGGGACGTGCCGCTACGACGGTGGCGGGGATCACGCCGGTCGGGTCGTCGGCCTGCGG
>JBFWMZ010000025.1:0-48906 GCA_050251335.1 Solirubrobacterales bacterium | reverse complement strand
GTCCGAGAGCGGCGTTAGCGTGAACCTTCATCCGGGTCCTCCTTGGCTTGGGCGTCAGAACCACAAGCCTCTGGGAGGGCCCGGATGCCTTTCAGGCGTTCACAACGTGTGTGGGCGGGTCAGCTAGGTCTGGCGGGGAGGGGCCGGGGACAGTACTCAGCTCACCCGTTCGCACTGTCCCCGCCCCCTCCTCACCGGGGCACAGCGGGGGTTCTTGAGCTGCGGGCCTAAACTCTAGGTATGGCTTCGAAACGGCAGATATGGGTCGGCAAGGTGCCGATCGGCGGCGGCGCGCCGGTCGCGGTGCAGACGATGACCAAGACCGAGACCGCCAACCTGGCGGCGACGATGGAGCAGATCCGCAAGGTCGCCGACGCCGGCGCCGACATCGTCCGCTGCGCGGTGCCGCGCGAGCAGGACGCCGAGGCGCTGAAGACGATCGTCCGCGAATCGCCGATCCCGGTGATCGCCGACATCCACTTCAACCACACCCTGGCGCTGAAGGCGATCGACGCCGGCGCCGACTGCATCCGCCTCAACCCCGGCAACATCGGCGGCCGCGACAAGGTCGCCGAGGTCGCCGAGCGGGCGACGGCGGCGGGGACGCCGATGCGGATCGGGGTCAACTCCGGCTCGCTGCCGAAACACCTGCACGCGCTGGAGCGCGAGAACCCCGTGGAGGCGCTGGTCGCCGCCGCGGTCGAGTTCGTCGAGCTGATGGAGAGCCTCGCCTTCGAGAACTTCAAGGTCTCGATCAAGTCGACCAACGTCCCGTACACGATCGCCGCCAACCGGCTGCTGAGCGAGAGGATCCCCTACCCGCTGCACCTCGGCGTCACCGAGGCGGGGACCAAATGGGGCGGCTCGCTGAAATCGGCGGTCGGCCTGGGGACCCTGCTCGCCGACGGGATCGGCGACACGATCCGGATCAGCCTCTCGACCTTCCACGCCGAGGAGGAGGTCAAGGTCGCCTGGGAGATCCTCAAGGCGCTGCAGCTGCGCGAGCGCGGGCCGGTGCTGATCGCCTGCCCGACCTGCGGCCGCCTGCAGTTCGACATGGACTCGGTGGTGGCCGAAATCGAGCAGCGGCTCGAGGGCTACGAGGAGCCGGTCGAGGTCGCGGTGCTGGGCTGCGCGGTGAACGGGATCGGCGAGGCCAGCCACGCCGACTTCGGGATCGCCGGGGCCAAGAACGAGGGCCTGATCTTCGCCGGCGGCAAGCCGCTGCGCAAGGTGCCGCAGGCGGCGCTGGTCGACACCCTGTTCGAGGAGATCGACAAGTCGCTCGACCGCGGCGGCGAGGTCGAGTTCGACGAGGCCGAGTCGCGCGAGGGGGCCGAGTGGGTGGCCACGATCGAGCGCGAAAACGCCGGCGACCTGACCCCCGAGAAGATCGCCGCGATGGAGCACGAAGCGGCGCAGCGGGGCGAGTCCGACCGGGTGCTGCTCGACGAGGCCGAGTCACCGACGGCCGGCCGCCGCTTCACGCGGGCCTAGCCGGGGCCGCGCACCCGAATAAGCTCCGCCGACCTTGACGCCGCCGAAGAACGCCAACGCGATCTCGCCGACCCGTGCCGAGGACTTCCCAGGCTGGTTCCAGGCCGTCGTCAAAGACGCCGAGGTGGCCGAACTGGCGCACGTCCGCGGCTCGATGGTGATCCGCCCCTGGGGCTATGCGATCTGGGAGCTGATGCAGGCCGAGCTCGACCGCGCGATCAAGGCGACCGGCGCCCAGAACGCCTACTTTCCGCTCTTCATCCCGCTCAGCTACCTGGAGGCCGAGGCGGGCCACGTCGAGGGCTTCGCCAAGGAGATGGCGGTCGTCACCCACCACCGGCTGGAAGCCGACCCCGAGTGCCCGGGCCACCTGAAGCCGGGCGCCGAGCTGGCCGAGCCGCTGATCGTGCGGCCGACCTCGGAGACGTTGATCGGCAAATCGTTCGCCAAATGGATCAACTCCTACCGCGACCTGCCGCTGATGATCAACCAGTGGGCCAATGTCGTGCGCTGGGAGATGCGGCCGCGGGTGCTGCTGCGCACCACCGAGTTCCTCTGGCAGGAGGGCCACACCGCCCACGCCGGCGAGGAGGAGGCGCGAGAGGAGATGGTGCGGATGCTCGACGTCTACCGCGAGTTCGCCGAAGGCTTCCTGGCGATGCCGGTGATCAGCGGCGAGAAGTCCGAGGACGAGCGCTTCCCCGGCGCGGTCACGACGCTCTCGATCGAGGCGATGATGCAGGACGGCAAGGCGCTGCAGTCGGGCACCTCGCACTACCTGGGGACCAATTTCGCCGCGGCGGCGGGAATCGAGTTCAGCGACCGCGAGGGCGGCCGCCAGCTCGTCCACACGACCTCCTGGGGCGTCTCGACCCGGCTGCTGGGGGCGCTGATCATGTCCCACTCCGACGACGACGGATTGCGCCTGCCGCCGACGGTGGCGCCCTCCCAGGTGGTGATTGTGCCGATCCTGCGCGGCGAGGAGAGCAACGAGGTGGCGGTGGCCGCGGAGGCGCTGGCGGCGGAGCTGCGCGAGCGCAGCTTCGCCGGCGCACCGGTCCGCGCCGAGGTCGATAGCCGCGACCGCGGCCCGGCCGACAGGCGCTGGGAGTGGGTAAAGAAGGGCGTCCCGCTGGTGATCGAACTCGGCCCCCGCGATCTCGCCAGCGGCGAGCTGGCGGTGCGCCAGCGGACCGCTCTGGAGGGCAAGCCAGAGATCGTCGGCCGCGAGGACTTCGTCGCCGCGGTGGAGGACGTTCTCGGGCTGATCCAGCGCGAATACTTCACCGCCGCCGCCGAGCGCCTCGAGTCCCGCACGGCACACGAGATCGCCGATCTGGAAGGCTTCCGGCGGTGGTTCGAGGGCGACGAGGGGGACGCGACCGGGGGCGGCTTCGTCCGCGCTCCCTGGAGCGAAGCGCCCGAGTCGCTCGCCGTGCTCGAGGAGTTGAAGGCCTCGGTCCGCTGCCTGCCGCTCGACCAGCGACTGCCCGACGGCGCCCGCTGCGTCCTCACCGGCGAGCCGGCGAAGGTCGAAGCCGTCTTCGGCAAGGCCTACTGAGCCGGGGCGATGGCTAGCCGCTCCCCATTCGGGCGCGGCCGGCTACGCCGTCTCTTCGGCCTCGATCGCAGCTACGCGAAACCGGCCAGCACCGAACCGGGCGAACCGCTGCGGCCCTGGACGCTGCCGAACCTGATCGGATACCTGCGCCTCGCCGCGATCCCGGTCTTCCTCGTCCTCGCCTACGAAACCGAGGACGGCACCTCGTTCCTCGCGGCGATGGTCTTCTGGGCGATCGCCTTCGGCGACTACGTCGACGGCTTCCTCGCCCGCGTCACCGGCCAGTACAGCCGTCTGGGGGCGCTGCTCGACCCGGTCGTCGACCGGCTGACGATCCTCGCCGGCGCCGTCGTCTGCTGGAGCTTCGAGCTGCTGCCGCGCTGGCTGCTGGTCGTCCTCGCGCTGCGCGAGCTGACGATGCTGCTGCTCGGCCAGTACGGCCTCCGCCACGGGGTCGACGTGAAGATCAACTGGCCGGGGCGGATCTCGGTCTTCCCGATCATGGGCGGGATCTGGCTGGCGCTGTTCGCGCCGGGCTGGGTCGCCACCGCGCTGGTCCTCTGGGGCGTCGTCATGGCGATCGTCGCCACCTGCCTCTACGCCCAGGAGGGGTTGCGCGCGGTGCGCGAGGCAAAGCGCGCCGCCTGACCGTTCGGCCCCGGCACCCTAGACCTCAGCCGAGGGTGGAAGCGGCTCTGGGCCTGCAATCCCGGGCCCGCCGAGAACAGAACCTTCAAGCGTAGGTTGAACCTTGTCGATGTCGCTCTATACTTCTCGCGCGCCCACCGGGGCGCCTCGAACCACGAGTTAGGAGCACCATGGAGGACACCTTTCCTGATCTCGGCTCGCTCTCCGACAAGGAGCTGAAGGAGCTGATCGACGGCCTGACGGAGGAAGAGAACGAGATCTCCTACAAACGCCGTGTCCTGCACGGGAAGATCGACATCCTGCGCGCCGAGCTCGTCAACCGGTTGCGGCAGAAACGCGAACACGGCGACTCGCTGATCTCCGGCGACGACGTCGAGCAGCTGACCCAGATCCTGGCCGGCAAAGCCGCGCACCCGACCGAGGAGGGGCCCGCTTAACCTCGGGCCCGAGCGCGATGGCCGTCCACTGCCCGGAGTGCGGGTTCGCCAACCCCGAGGGCGCCAACTACTGCCAGAAATGCGGCGCCTACCTGGGCGGCGTCCATAAAGAGGAGGGCGAGGAGCCGACGACGATGACCTACCGGGTCGACGAGACCGGCGACATGCAGCCGGTCGACATCGAGGAGGTGGTCGAGCACTCGGGCGCGGCGCTGGTGATCCGCGCCGGCGGCGGCCGCGCCGGCGAGAGCTTCTCGATCGACCAGGACCGCGTCTCGATCGGGCGCAGCCCCGACGCCGGCGTCTTCCTCGACGACGTCACCGTCTCCCGCAACCACGCGCTGCTGGTGCGCCGCCGCGACGGCCTCTACATCGACGACCTCGGCTCGCTCAACGGCACCTACGTCAACCGGCGCCGGATCGAGTCGCACCGGCTCGCCGACGGCGACGAGATCCAGGTCGGCAAGTTCAAGCTCTCCTACCTCGAGCGCTGAGGGGATGAGCCGCTGACGATGGCCGTATCGGACCCCTCATCCACCCGCGCCGGCGAAGCCGGCAACAGCCGCCCGCGCAAGGCGCTGACGATCGGCGCCGTCTGCAAGATCCTGCAGAACGAGTTCGACGACGTCTCGATCTCGAAGATCCGCTACCTCGAGGACCAGAAGCTGCTCAACCCGCGCCGCACCTCGGGTGGCTACCGCCTCTACAGCCAGTCCGACGTCGAACGGCTGCGGACGATCCTGCGCCTGCAGCGCGACGAGTTCCTGCCGCTGCGGGTGATCCGCCAGGAGCTCGCCTCCGGCGGCGACCTCGCCTTCGGCGGCGAGGGCGACCGCAAGCCGACCCCCGGCGCGGTGCGGCGAGCGATCCTGGTCGACACCTCGCGCGCCTACCTCACGGCCGAGGAGATCGTCGAGGAGACCGGCGCCCGCGAGGAGCTGATCTCCGAGCTCGAGAACTTCGGCATCCTGCAGCCGGAGAAACGCGAGGGCAAGGTCGTCTACGACGAGACCGACCGCGAGATCGTGCGCGCCGCCAACGAGCTCAACCGGGTCGGGGTCGGCGCCCGCAACCTGCGGATCTTCCGCTCCTCGGCCGACCGCGAGGCACAGCTCCTGGAAGCGCTGCTCGGCCCGTCGCTGCGCTCGCGCAACCCCGAGCGCCGCAAAGAGGCGCTGCAGAGCCTGGAAAGCCTGGCGGCGACGGTCAGCCACCTCAAGCATCTTCTGCTGGTCCGCGACCTGCGCCGCCTCGCCGGCGAATAGGCGCGAGCGCCGCGCCGGTGGCCCGGGTGACCCGCAAGCGCACGGTCGGGGCGCCTCTGGGCGAGGTCTGGGCACTGGTCTCCGACCCCTACAGCCTGCCGCGCTGGTGGCCGCGCACGGCGCGGGTCGAGAGCGTCGAGCAGCGCGGCTCGGGCCGTCGCAGCCAGTGGACCCAGGTGCTGGAGACGGCCGAAGGGCGCGGGGTGCGGGCCGACTTCCGCTGCGTCAGCGCCGCCGAGGGGGAGCGCTACGTCTGGGAGCAGCAGCTGGAGGGGACGCCGTTCGCCAAGCACCTGCGCAGCTCGCGGGTCGAGATCGGGCTGGCCGAGCGGGGCGGGGGAACCGAGGTCAGCCTCAGCTCCGAGCAGCAGCTGCGCGGGATGTCGCGGCTCGGCGGCACCCTGATGCGGCGCGGCCAGGGGGCGATCCTCGAGCAGGCGCTCGACGGGATCGAGCGGGCGATCGCGTGATCGCGCCACGCCGCGACTCGAAGTGGTGGGGCTGGGGCGAGCCGGAGCAGCTGCCGCAGCTCGACGACGCCGCTCAGGGCGTCCTGCGCGAACGGATCGGCGAGCTCGAGCCCTGGCCGCTGGCCCGCGAGCTCGGCGACTTCGAGTTGCCGGAGGCGCACGAGCTGCCGCGGGCGGTGGGCGAGGCGGTGGGCGAGGAGAACGTCTACGCCGGCACCGAGGACCGGCTGCGGCATGCCACCGGGAGCGGCTACGTCGACCTCGCGCGGCTGCGTCTCGGCGCCCTCGAGCAGGCCCCCGACGCGGTCCTGGTCCCGCCCGACGCGGCGGCGCTGCGGCGGGCGATCGACGCCTGCGCCGCCGAGGGCGTCGCGATCGTCCCCTTCGGCGGCGGCACCAGCGTGGTCGGCGGGGTCGAGCCGCTGCGCGGCAAGTACGAACGGCTGGTCAGCCTCGACCTGGCGGCGCTGCGCGGGGTCGAGGTCGACGCCCGCTCGCTGACCGCCCGGCTCGGCGCCGGCCTGCGCGGGCCCGAGGCCGAGGCGGCGCTCGGGCGCCGCGGCCTCACCCTCGGCCACTTCCCGCAGTCCTTCGAGTACGCGACGATCGGCGGCTTCGCCGCGACCCGCTCGGCCGGGCAGGCATCCAGCGGCTACGGCCGCTTCGACTCGCTGGTCAGCTCGGTCCGCCTGCTGGCGCCGGCCGGCGACCTGCGAACCCTGGAGACGCCGCACACCGCCGCCGGGCCGGCGCTGCGCGAGGTCGCGATCGGCTCGGAGGGGGCGCTGGGCGTGATCCCCGACGTGACCGTGCGGGTCCGGCCGGCACCGTCGGTGCGCCGCTACGAGGGCTGGATGGCGGAGAGCTTCGAGGCCGGCACCGAGATCGTCCGCGCCCTCGCCCAGGGCCCCGGGCTACCGACCCTGGTTCGCGTCTCCGACGAGGAGGAGAGCGAGAGCTCGCTGGCGCTGTCGGGGCCGCGCGGCCTCGCCGGCAGGCTCTTCGGCGGCTACCTCGCCGCCCGCAAGCGGACCGGCGGGGCGCTGATGATCCTCGGCTACGAGGGCGACGAGGAGGCGGTGGCGCGGCAGCGGTCGCTGGCCGCGCGGGCGCTGCGCGACGGCGGCGCCGCCTATCTCGGCCAGCTAGTTGGCCGCTCCTGGGAGCAAGGGCGCTACCAGGGCCCCTATCTGCGCGACGCCCTGCTCGGGATGGGCGCGATGGTCGAGACGCTCGAGACCTCGCACACCTGGAGCCGGCTGGCGGAGCTGCGCGCCGCGGTCGCCGGCGCGATTCGCGGCAGCATCGACCGCGGCGGCACGCCGCCGCTCCTCTGGTGCCACCTCTCGCACGCCTACGCCGACGGCGCCTCGCTTTACTTCACCTTCGTCAGCCGCGCCCGGCGGGGGGAGGAGGTCGAGCAGTGGCGCGAGGTGAAGACCGCCGCCTGCGAGGCGATCGTCGCCCACGGCGGCACGATCAGCCACCACCACGCGGTCGGCCGCGACCACGCCCCCTACCTGCCGGCCGAGGTCGGGGAGACCGGCATCGAGCTGCTCTGGGCGGCGAAGGAACGCCTCGACCCGGCCGGGATCATGAACCCGGGCAAGCTGCTCGCCGCCTAGCCGCGGCGCGCGTCGCGGAACACGCTCGGCGAGCCTTGCGGATCGAGTCCTGCATTTGGGCCCCAGGAGGGCCTCGATGCAGGACTCGACCGTTGCTTCGCACCTGACCGGTGCGAGGTGGGCTATTCCTTGGCTTTGCCCTTGCCCTGTTCGGCTTCGATCCGCTTGGCGGCGCCGACGATCGGGCCGGTGATCGGGCCGCGCATCACCGGGGTGCCGGTGTAGGCGGGGGTCCGTTTCGCTTTCGTCGCGGTTTCCAGCGCCGCATTCAGCTTCGTGTTCGAAGCGCGGGTGATCGCGATTTCGTCGAAGGTTTCGTTGGCCAGGTAGGCGAGCAGTTCGGTCGGGACTTCGAACTGGCTGGCGATCGTGCCGTTCTTCCGCACCGGAGAGGCGGCGAGGGGGAGCATCCGCCGCGGCGACTGGGCGATCCAGATCGCGTAGGACTGTTCGGCGCCGAGCGGCGCGAGCCCTTCGGCGACGATCTGCAGCGCCAGGGCGTTCTTCACCCTGCCGAAGATCGCGACGCCCTGCCCTTCGCCGCCGGTGTCGGGCTGCAGGACCGCTTTCGTGACTTCTTTGCCCTTGCCGGCTTCGGTCGTCGCGATCGCTTTCTGGACCAAGGTGGCGCCCGTGGCTTCACCGCCTCCTGCGGTCGTGGTCGAGGCCGAAGTCGATGAGCCGGAATCGCCGCCGCCGAGCACCAGCAAGAGGACGACCACGGCGGCGACCGCGGCGGCGACCGCGGCGACCCCGATCCGGGCGCCGGTGGAGGAGAGGAGGGAGGAGGCCGCGCGCTTCGGGGGCTTCGGCGGCGGCACCTGCTCGGCGGCCGGGGTGGCGCTCAGCTCGGGCGGCTCGGCGGCCGCCGGGGAGGGCTTGTCCGGCTGCGGAGCCGCGGGCGGCGGCGGCAACTCGGGCGCCTCCTTGCCTTCCCGCTCGAGCTCGCTCAGCGCCTCCCTGACGCGCCCGCGCAGCTCCTCGACGCTGACCCCCATCAGCGCGGCCATGTCCTCGTATCCCTGCTCGCGCTGCGCCAGGAGGCGCAGCATCGCTCTCTGATCGTCGCTGAGCGGCACCCCGGACAGCCTATATAGGGTGCCTGCGATGGCGAACGGGGATGAGGTTAAGAAGAGCGGCGCGGACCCCGGGGAGACGACCTCCAACTTCGACGCCTACGTCGGCACCGAGTGGCTCAGCCTCGACCCCGACGACGCCCGCTGCCGGGTCGACGTCCGCGACGACCTGCGCCAGCCCTACGGGATCCTCCACGGTGGCGTCTACTCGACCCTGGTCGAGAGCCTCTGCTCCTACGTCACCGCGGTCTCGGTCTACGGGGAAGGCAAGATCGCGATGGGACAGTCGATCGAGGTCAGCTTCCTGCGGCCGGTCTCCGCCGGCCACGCCGAAGTCCGCGCCGTCGCCCGCCACCGCGGCCGCAGCAGCTGGATCTGGCAGGCCGAAGTGCTCGACGCCCAGGAGCGCTTGTGCGGCCTGGCGAAGATGACCATGGCCGTCAGGCCGGCGCCGCAGGGCGGCTGAGCCCTTCTCCGGGCGCCCTCAGCCGCCGAAGCGGTTGGTGATCGGCAAACGACGGTCCTTGCCGAAGGCCTTCGGCGTGATTCGGATCCCCGGCGCCGCCTGGCGGCGCTTGTACTCGGAGCGGTCGACCAGCCGGATCACCTCGTCGATCGTCGCCGCCGGCATCCCCTCGGCGATCATCTCTTCGCGGCCGAGGTCGCGCTCGACGTAGGCCTCGAGGATCCGGTCGAGCAGCTCGTAGGGCGGCAGCGAGTCGGCGTCGAGCTGGTCGGGGCGCAGCTCGGCCGACGGCGCGCGGTCGAGCACGCTGGCCGGGACCTGCTCGCAACCGGCGCGTTCGTTGCGCCGCCGCACCAGCGCATAGACCAGTTCCTTCGGCACGTCCTTGATCACCGCGAAGCCCCCCGCCATGTCGCCGTAGAGGGTCGCGTAGCCGACCGACATCTCGCTCTTGTTGCCGGTGGTGAGGACCAGCCAGCCGTGGCGATTGGAGAGCGCCATCATCATGTTGCCGCGGATCCGCGCCTGGATGTTCTCGGCGGCGAGGTCCGGCTCGGAGGGTTTGGTCGGGTCGCGCGGCGGCTGCTCGCCGACCTCTGGCGCGGCGCCGGGGTCGAGCAGCCCGGCCAGCGCCCGCTCGTAGCTGGCCATCATCGGCTCGATCTCGATCTCGATCAGCTCGCAGCCGAGGTTGGCGGCGATCTTTCTGGCGTCGCCCTGGGTTTCATCGCTGGAATGAGGAGAGGGCATGACCACGCAGGTGACGCGCTCGGGCCCCAGCGCGTCGACCGCGAGCTGCGCCACCAGGGCCGAGTCGATGCCGCCCGAGAGCGCCAGGCCGACGTGGCTGAAGCCGTTCTTCTCGACGTAGTCGCGCAGGCCCAGCGTCAGCGCGGCGTAGACCTCGTCGAGGTCCCCGAGCGGCTCGGCGCGCGGACAGTCGGCGCCGCCGGGAACCTCGCAGACGAGCAGCTCCTCCTCGAACTGGGCGGCGCGCGCCAGCAGCTCGCCGTCGGGCCCGAGCAGGAAGCTGTGGCCGTCGAAGACCAGCTCGTCCTGGCCGCCGACCAGGTTGCAGAAGGCGAAGTGGGCGCCGTATTCGCGCGCCCGCTCGGCGAACATCCGCTCGCGCTCGCGGCCCTTGCCGCGGTGGTAGGGCGAGCCCGAGGGATTGGCGATCAGTTGGGCGCCGGCGTCGGCCGCTTCCTGCGCCGGGCCGCCCGGCGCCCAGACGTCCTCGCAGACGGTCAGCCCGACCTTGAGCTCGAGCGCGGCACCCTCGCCGGGGTCGAGCGTCGCCGGGCCCTCGCCGCGGACGAAGTAGCGCTGCTCGTCGAAGACGGCGTAGTTGGGCAGTCGGTTCTTGCGGTAGACCGCCGCGAGGGCGCCGTTGGCGAGGACGGCGAGCGAGTTGTGGGCGCGCGGCGCGTCGGCGCCGTCGTCGTCGGCGAGCGGCTCGGCGAAGCCGACCAGC
Source organism: Solirubrobacterales bacterium (assembly GCA_050251335.1). Lineage (GTDB taxonomy): Bacteria > Actinomycetota > Thermoleophilia > Solirubrobacterales > 70-9 > VAYN01. The sequence continues at coordinate 38,387 of JBFWMZ010000025.1, read as the reverse complement.
GCCGTGATCCCGGCGGTCTCGGCGGCGAGCTCCTCCACCGCGCGCCGGTTCGCCTCGAGGAAATGGCGCTTCAGGTAGAGGTCCTCGGCCGGGTAGCCGGGGATGCAGAGCTCGGGGAAGATCACCAGCTCGGCGCCCGCTTGGCGGGCGCGGCCGATCCACTCGGCGACCTTGGCCGAGTTGCCGTCGATGTCGCCGACGGTGGGGTCGATCTGGGCGAGGGCTACGCGCATCGTCTGTCGGGCCGGCTCCTACCCGAAGTATCTCTATTGCAGCCCGGCCGCCGGCGCCTGCTCTTAAGCGCTGCTTCAGGCCGCGCCGCTACCCTTCCGCGGATGCGTGACCGCCGCCTCCTCGTCGGTGTCGCGGCGGCGGCGCTGATCGTCCTCGCCGCGCTACCCGCCGCCGCCGGGGCGGCGACCCGGCTGGAGCGGGCGATCCCAGCCCTCGCCTCGCCCGCGCAGAAGCCGTTCATCGCGCCGAAATCGCGTCCCGACGAACTGCGCGGCCGGCCGACCGACGGCGACGACCCCAACCGCAACGCCTACAGCGTCCCCGAGGCGCCGAAATCGCCCTTCTGCGGACCCTTCTTCTGCGTCCACTGGGTCGCCGAGGGGCTCGACGCGCCCGAACTCATCGACAGCGACGGCAGCGGCGTTCCGGACTACGTGCGGCGGGTGCTGCGGGTCGCCGAACGCGTCCACCGGGTCGAGAACCAGGAGCTCGGCTGGCGCGAGCCGAAGAGCGACGGCCGCCGCGGCGGCGGCGTCGGCAAGACCGACGTCTACCTCTCGCAGATCGGTGGCCAGCTGTTCGGCTACGCCGCCCCCGACCGCGGCCAGAGCACCAAGGGGCACCCGATCCCGCGACGCCTCTACGGCTACCTGGTCCTCGACAACGACTACAGCGCCTTCGAGTTCCCCGGCACCAAGCCGCTCAACGACCTCGAGGTGACGATCGCCCACGAGTACAACCACATCCTCCAGTTCGGCTACGACGCCTACCAGGACCCCTGGTTCGCCGAGTCGACCGCGGTCTGGATGGAGGACCAGGTCTACAACGACCTCAACGACTACCTGCGCTACGCGCGGCGCTGGGTGAAGCTCAACGACACGCCGATGACCGCCAACTCGATAAAGGAGTACGGCTCGGCGGTCTGGAACGAGTGGCTGGCGCGCCACTACGGGCGGGCGCTGATCCGCAAGGCCTGGGCCGGCGCGATCCACGCTCGGCCCGGCGGCTTCTCGGTCGCCGCCTACGAACGGGCGATCCGCGCCGCCGGACCGTCGACCTTCAGCCGCGACTTCGCGCGCTTCGCCGCCGCGGTCGCCGAGTGGCACACCAACGACGGCTTCCGCGAGGCCGACCTCTACCCGGACATGCCGCGCCGCGGCCCGCTGCCGCTCGACGGGCGGCGCCTGACCCGGGTGCTGAACCACACCACCTTCCAGTTCCTGCGGGTGCGGGCGCCGCGCGGGCGCGCGGTCGTCTTCCAGGCCGTGGCGCCGAACGGCAACGCCGCCGCCCTGGCGCTGGTCGGCCGGATCGGCAGCGAACGCCACGGGCACGTGATCACCAGGCTCGACTACTCGCGCGGCGGCGGCGATCTGACTGTCCGCCTCGCCGAGCCTGGCCGCTTCAGCCGGATCACCGCGGTCGTCGTCAACGCCGACGCCCAGGTCCACGGCTACAGCGCCCGCCGCCTCGACTGGCGCTACCTGATGGATGGCAAGCCGTTCCTGCTGAGCGGCCGCCTGATCCCCTGAGCGGCGCCGACGCGGCTCAGACCGGCTGGCGCATCGCCTCGAGGATCGACTTGGTCATGCTCGTGACCGGCATGTGCCGCAGCAGCTCGTCGCGGCCCCAGGTGGCGAGGCCGTTCTCGACGAACATCGCCTTGGCGAGGTGCCGCGAGTCGGTCTGGTTGCCGCGGATGACCTTCTCGGTGCGCTCGACGTAGTGGTCGATCGCCAGGGGGACGAGGCGAGCGTCGGCGCGGGAGAGCTCGTCCGCCAGCGCCGCGGCCGAGCGCAGGGCGCTGGAGGCGCCGATGCCCGCGGTCGGCAGGAAGGCGGTGCCGGCGTCGCCGCAGAGGACGACGCGGCCCTTGCGCAGCTCGCGCGAGCGCACGTCGGCGAGCGGCCAGGGCCAGAGGTCGTGGGCTTCGGCCAGCGCGGCCGAGATCTCCGGCGCCCGCTCGGTCACCTCGCCGACGGCGGCGCGCAGGCGGTCGAGCACCTCCGCCTCGGCGAGGCCGTCGTCGGGCCCGGCGGTGGCGACCGGGACCGCCGCCACGAAGGTCGATTTGCCCGGCACCGGGTAGGCGCCGAAGAAGGCGCCGCGCAGCCAGTGCTCGCGCACCAGCCGCGGCGGGAAGATGCCCTCCTTGCCCCACCAGGTCCAGCCGACCCAGCCCGTCTCGAAGGTCGGCTGCTCGCCGAAGACCTGCTCGCGGGTCGCCGAGTGGATGCCGTCGCAGCCGACGACGAGGTCGAAGCGGGCGGCGCTGCCGTCGCCGAAGCTGGCCTCGACCTCCTCGCCGCTTTCCTCGAGGGCCGCGACCGTCGTCCCCATCCGCAGGTCGATCGCCTCGCCGCAGGCGCGCCGCAGGATCTCGACCAGGGCGGCGTGGGTGGTGCAGTAGGAGGGACCGTAGGCGGCGAGCAGCTCGTCGAAGTCGATGCTCTGGATCACCTCGCCGCTGTGGTCGGCGAGCTCGTAGGTGGCCATCTCGGTGCCGGCGGCGACGAAGTCGTCGTAGGCGCCGATCCCGTGCAGGACGGCGGAGCCGAACGGGTAGAGCGCGAGGCTGTAGCCGTGTTCGCCGTACTCCGGCGCCTTCTCGACGACTACGGGCTCGCGGCCCTGGCGGGCGAGCTTGGCGGCAAGCGCCAGCCCGGCGACGCCTCCACCGATGATCAGTACGCGCATCCTGCTTACCTCCCTGGCCTCGAGGCCTCGCTGGTTGACGGTCTCATGGCGCTATCGGCGTCTCCGCCGCCGGGGTTTAAGCGCGGGAGGCGCGGCCCGGCCAGACGTCCGCCAGGCGGTGCGGCTCGAAGCCGAACCGGGAGCCGATCTCGGCTGGGTCCTCGGCGACGACGTTGTCCCGCAGCAGCAGGTCGATCAGCGCCGGGGTCAGCGCCGGCGAGAGCCGGGCGGCGAGGCGGGCGACGGGGCCGGGCAGGTGGCGGATCCGCGCCTCGCCGCCGTTCAGCGCGCGGACGAATTCGTCGATCGCCATCTCCTCCGGCCCGCCGAGCTCGAAGCGCCCGCTCGCCGGCTCGGCGGCGGTGAGGGCGCCGAAGAGCGCCGCGACGACGTCGCCGAGGTAGAGCGGCGCGATCCGCTGCCCGCCGCTGCCCGGCACGACGACCCGGCCCTCGCCCCTGACGAGGAAGGCCGCTGCCGTCGGGCCCGGGCGGGAGGGCGGCCCGTAGATGTGGAGGCAGCGGAAGATCGTCGTCGGCGCGCCGGAGCCGACCAGCAGATCCTCGGCCTCCGCCTTCGCGCGCAGGTACTCGTTGGCCGAGTCGGGGGCGGCGCCGACGTAGCTGAGGAACGCCAGGCGGCCGACCGCGCCGTCCCTCGCGGCCGCCGCCACCGCCGCCGCGGTCTCGACGTTCGCCGAGCGGTAGCTCTCGCCGCGAGCGGGCTGCAGGGTCCCGGCGAGGGCGGCGACCGCGTCGGCGCCGGCGATCGCCGCCGCCCAGTCCTCGTCGCGGCCGAGCGGGGTCACCTCGACGCCCGCCGCGGCGAGCCGCTGGCCGAGCAGGGTCCCCACCTGCCCGGAGGCTCCGGTGATCGCGACCCGCATCCTCAGGACTCGTTCAGCGCGACCGCGGCGCGGATCAGGTCCTTGAAGGCCTCGGCGTCGACCTCGTCGCCGGCGTGGAGGTCGATCGCCCGCCGCACGTTGCCGTCGAGGCTGGCGTTGAAGATGCCGGCGGGATCGTCGAGCGAGGCGCCCTTGGCGAAGGTGACCTTGATCTTGTCCTTGTAGCTCTCGCCGGTGCAGAGAATCCCGGCGTGGTACCAGGTCGGGACCCCGCGCCATTTCCACTCCTCGACCACCTCGGGGTCGGCCTCCTTGACCAGGGCGCGGACGCGGGCGAGCGTCTCGCCGCGCCAGTCGGCGAGCTCCTCGATGCGGGCGTCGATCAGCTCGGCCGGGCTCGGCATCAGCTCGGTTCGCCGGCCAGCGCCGCGGTGCCGTTCGCCGAGGCGGCGCCCTGCCGGTGGCCGCTCCGGCCGCCGCGGGGGCCGGCGGGAGCGCTGGCGATCGTCTCCGCCGTCGCCGCTTCGAGGTCGAGGGCGAAGCTCTCGAGGTCGGCCATCGCGTCGTAGTCGCCGATCAGGCCGAAGTTGACCTGGCCGTCGTAGGACATGATCCCGACGCAGAGGGCCTGTCTCTGGGCCAGCGGCACCATCGGGAAGATCGACTCCATCTTGCGTCCCAGCAGGTAGAGCGGGAACTGCGGCCCCGGCACGTTGGTGACGACCAGGTTGAAGAAGCGCTGCGCCGGCTGCAGGCGAGCGGCCTGCGAGGCGATCGTGGTCGGCGCGAAGTCGGTCAGCCTGGTCAGGATTTCAGCCCCGACCGCCTGCCCGGAGGCCTTCAGGTCGCCCATCTCGGCGGTCAGCACGTGCAGCCGCTCGACCGGGTCCTCCTCGCCGATCGGCAGCGGCGCCATCATCGCCGTGATCCGGTTGCCGAGGGCGCCGCGCTCGTCGGTGGCGCGGATCGAGACCGGCACCATCGCCCGCAGCTCGACCCCCTCGGTCCGGTGACCGCGGGCGCGCAGGTAGCGGCCGAGGCCGCCGGCGACGATCGAGAGGATGACGTCGTTGACGGTGCCGCCGTGGGCGTCCTTGACCCGCTTCAGGTCGTCGAGGTTGGCCTGGGTCATCGCGAACCGGCGGTGGGGGCCGATCTCGACGTTGAACACGGAGTGCGGCGCGGCGAGGCCGGCGCCGACCATCTTCGTCGTCGCGCCCAGTCCGCTCAGCACCTTGCGCGGGCCGCGCAGCGCGTGACGGACGCCGCGGACGATCTCGCGCGGGCTGGTGACGCGCTCGCGCAGGGCGTCCTGCAGCAGCTTGAAGTCGGTCGGTTCGGGGCGGGCGAGCCAGGGCGGGGGAGGGGCCGGGTGCCCCTCGGGCTCGCGGTCGAGGTCGAAGAGGACGGTGGTGATGTCGACTCCGGAGATGCCGTCGACCAGCGCGTGGTGGCTCTTGCCGATGATCGCGAAGCGGCCGTCGTGCAGGCCCTCGACCAGCCACAGCTCCCAGAGCGGCTTCGAGCGGTCGAGCTGCTGGGAGAAGATCCGCGCCGCCAGGTTGCGCAGCTGCTCGTCGGAGCCCGGAGCGGGCAGCGCGGTCTGCCGCACGTGGTACTCGAGGTTGAGGTGGGGGTCGTCGACCCAGACCGGTCGCCCTTGGTCGAGCGGCACGAACCGAAGCTTCTGCCTGAACCGCGGCACCAGGTGCAGCCGCGAGGCGATGTGGTCGCGGAACTCCTCGTGGCTGGGCGCCGGGCCTTCGAAGATGCTGGTCGAGGCGACGTGCATGTGGGCGCCACTCCGCTCGAGGTGGAGGAACGAGGTGTCCAACCCGGTGAGCCTGTCCGCCATCGGCCCATCTTCGCACAAGAAACTGGGCCGGTATAGAGGTTGATTTTCCGCTCTGTAGAGCCAAATGGAAAAATTCGTGCGGAAGCGTTGTGTGTGCGTTCGCTCACATTTGCGCTCCCGAACCCGTCCTAGGGTGTTTCACCTCCAAACGAGCACATCCAACTGCCGAGTCCCCGCGCCGCAGGCGCCGGGGAACGGGGGACCCACTTGCCGCGGCATCCGTCTTCTGCCGCCGCGGCCCGGGGCGAATCGGGCGGCGAACCGCCTGTAGCGAAGCGTCCGGTACCGAGCCGGTCCCGCGAGCCCGTCAGCTAACCCCGTAGGCAGCAGAAAGCGAGTGATTCCACCCCCATGCGATACATCGTGCCCGCGGCTGCCCTTGCCGCCGCACTGACGGTCGGCGCCACGGTTGCCCCCGCCGCACCGCACAACCATCGGCAGGACCGCCACCACGAGCGAGACAAGCGCCCCGCGCGGGCGAAGTCCCACGTCGCCCTGCACCTCTCCGGCCACGACCTGCTCGCCGGCAACGGCATCAGGGTCAGCGGCAAGGTGCGGCCGGGCGGCCGCCACCGGGTCCGCGTCGTCTTCAGGGGCCCCGATTCCGGCCACCGCGGCGTCGCCACCAGGGCCGACGGCACCTTCGCCCTGCGCTGGGTCCCGAAGGCGACCGGCAGCTACTCGGTCCGCGCCTACGGCCTCCACGACCGCCACACGAAGGGGGCGGCGAGCAAGCCGCGCCGCCTGACCAGCTACCGGCTGGCCGGCGCCTCCTGGTATGGCCCGGGCCTGTGGGGCAACGGCGTCGCCTGCGGCGGCACCCTGCTCCCGGGCACCCTGGGCGTCGCCAACAAGACGCTGCCGTGCGGGACCAAGGTGAGCCTCCGCTACCGCGGCCGCGAGGTCACCGTGCCGGTGATCGACCGCGGTCCCTACGTCGCCGGCCGCGAGTTCGACCTCACCTACGCGGTCAAGCAGAAGCTCGGCTTCCCCGGCGTCGGGACGGTGATGGCGAGCCGCTAGGGCTTGCCGCTGCAAGGGTTTCACCCCTCCCAGGGGGTAAAAGCCTTGCAGCACGTCAGGAGGGGAGGCCGAGCCGCAGCTGCGGTTCGGCCTCACCCTCGGCGCTCGCGTCGTCAGGTCCCTCGACCGCGGCGGCACGTCCCTCGTCGGCCTCCTGCTCGAAGGCGGCGACCCGGACGCCGAGCAGCCGCACCGGGCGCGGCGGGTCGTAGGCGCGCAGCAGGTCCAGGGCGACGGTCCGGACCACCTCCGGGTCGTTGGTCGCCGCCATCACCGAGTGCGAGCGGCTGACGTTGGTCCAGTCGTCGAGGCGCACCTTGATCCCGATCGAGCGGCCGGCGAGGTCGCGCTTCGCGAGCCGCCGGCAGAGCTCCTCGGCGAGCTCGGCGAGCTGGCGTTCGAGCGCGGCGAGGTCGGCGACGTCGTAGTCGAAGGTGGTCTCGGCCGACTGCGATTTGGTCTCCCGCGAAGTGCTCACCGGGGTGTTGTCTTCGAGTTGGGCGCGGGCGTGGAGCCAGGCGCCCGAGCGCGGGCCGAAGCGCTCCTCGAGCTCGCTGCGGGGGAAGTTCTCGCGCAGCTCGCGCAGCGTCGTGGCACCCATCTTCTCCAGCCGCTGCAGCGTTTTCGGGCCGATCCCGGGGACGAGACCGGGGGAGTGGTCGGCGAAGCGGGCCAGCGCCTCCTCGCGCGAGAGCACCACCAGGCCGGCCGGCTTGCCGAGCTCGCTGGTGATCTTCGCGAGCAGCCGGCTCTCGGAGATCCCGACCGAGCAGCTCAGCCCACCGGTGACTTCGCGGATCTCGGCGGCGATCCGCCGCATCGTCGCCTTCGGCGAGAACAGCCCGGTGAGGTCCAGATAGGCCTCGTCGAGCCCGACCACCTCGACCGTCTCGACGTTGGCGCGCAGCACCTCCATCACCTCCGCCGAGGCGGCCCGGTACGCCGGGAAGTCAGGCGTGATGTAGACCGCGTCCGGCAGCCGCCGCCGCGCCGTCGCCGCCGGCATCGCCGAGTGGATCCCGGCCAGCCTGCGCGCCTCGTAGCTCGCCGTCGTCACCACCGCCCGCGGCCCCGAGCCGCAGACGATCACCGGCTTCCCCCGCAACTCCGGGCGGCGCAGCAGCTCGACGGACGCGTAGAAGGCGTCCATGTCGAGATGCGCGATCGCCCGCGGCCAGTCGGCAATCGAGGCCACACCCGGAAGATATCGATCCGGGCAGGCGGCACGAACGCATGTTCGCTGCACAGCGCATCTGAGGCTGCGGGGCGGCGACGACTCGCAGCGCCTTGCCTAGCCGCGGCCGCCGCGGTGCAGCGCCAGCGCCAGCAGGCCGCCGACCAAGAGGCCGGCGCCGACCATCACGCCGGCCACGGCGGCATTGGAGAGCAGGGCCTCGGCGGGGAGCACCAAGCGACCGTACGACCGCTCTCTGTAGGGGCCCTAAACTCCAGGCGATGTCCGCCGAGGCGAAGAACCTCGAGGCGATCTCGAAGGCGATCGACCAGCACAACGCCAACTGCCCCTTTCCGGCGGCGGAGGTGCGGATGAACCCATTCGAGATCGAGCGGCTCGGCTGGGAGACGATCCGCGGCCTGCCACTGCTGCCCGACCCCGAGCTCGGCACCGGCCGCTTCCGCATCGTCTGCTCGCGCGACACCGACGACAGCGGCCTCGAGATCACCGAGGCGGTCGGCAGAGAGCTGGAGACCGTCGCCCCCGCCAATAACTGAGACCCTACTCGTCGAGGTTGCCGTTTGCCGCCTATATCGGGGCAAAAGGCAACCTGATCGGGATTTCAGACCTTGTTCCAGAAGTCGATGCCGAGTTCTTCGGCCCAGGTCTGGACTTCGGAGTTCAGCTGAGTGAGGTCGTTGTTGAGGATCAGCAAGCCCATCGCGATCAGGATCACGCCGCCGACGGCGACGATCAGCTGGTAGTGGCGCTTGACCACGGCGAAGGCGGTGGTCATCCGTGAGAAGGCGAGGGCGGTGGCGATGAAGGGGATCGCCAGGCCGGCCGAGTAGACGGCGAGGAGGAACGCCCCGCGGCCCCAGGAGTTGGTCAGCGCGGCGGCGCTGAGGATCGCCCCGAGGGTCGGGCCGATGCAGGGGGTCCAGGCGATCGCGAAGGCGGCGCCGGCGACGATCGGGCCGCCTCGGCCGGCCCGCGAGAGCAGCGCCTCGACGTGCCACTCGCGGTTCAGGCGGGTGACGAAGAGCGAGGCGACGAAGAGGACCCCCATCGCGATGATCAGGATCCCCGAGATCGTCTTCAGGGTGTCTTCGTTGTCGCGCAGGGTCGAGCCGAGCCCGGTCGCGGTGAGGCCGAGGACGATGAAGATCGTCGAGAAGCTGGCGACGAAGAGGAGGGAGGGGCCGAGGACGCGGCGCCAGTCGGCCTGGTCGAGCTCGTTGGCGGAGACGCCGGTCACCGCCGAGAGGTAGCCCGGGACGAGCGGCAGCACGCAGGGAGAGAGGAAGGAGACGATTCCCGCCGCGAGGGCGGCGAAGATTCCCACTCCGGCCGCGGGATCGGAGCTGATGACTGCGTTGACCAAGACCTCCCAGATTACCTCCAGCAGGGCGCCGTCCAGGCTCCGGCCCGGCCTCTATGACCCGGGCGGCTGGGTTCAGCGGCTGCCCGCCTCGCCGCTGCTGGCGATCGGACCGAGCGCGCCGAAGCCGGCGCTGCGGCGCGGCTTCCTGCTCGCAGTCCCGGTCGCGATCACGCTGATCGTCGAGTTCGGCTTCGACGCGCCGACCAACGGGGCGCTCGGCGCCGGCGCCTCTGTCTGCGGCTTCGCCGGGATGGACGCGCCGGCCCGCCCGCGCGCCGCCTGGCAGGCGGTGACCGCGGTCCTGATCGGTCTCGCCGGCGCCCTCGGGGTGCTCAGCAGCCAGCACGCCGTCACCGCGGTGGCGGCAATGGGGCTGCTCGGCGCCGTCGCCGGCTACGGCTTCGCGGTCTCGCTGCGGTTCGCGATCTGCGGCCTCTGCATGATGCTCGGGCTGCTGATCTCGCAGGGGCTGTGGCTGCCCGCCGGAGACTGGGACAGGGCGCTCCTGTGGGGGCTAGCCGGCGGCGCCATCCAGGTGCTCTGGTCGCTCCTCGTCTGGGTCTTCTACGACCGCGCCGCGGACCAGCCGGAGAGTGGCTGGAACACGCAGCGGGTTCTGGCCAGCCTGCGCTCGAACCTCAGTCCCGCCTCGCACGCCGCCCGCCACGCGATCCGCTTCGGCGCCGCGCTGGCGGTCGGGGTGGCGGTCTACCGCCTCTTCGGCTTCCACGACCACGGCTACTGGGTGCCGTTGACGATCCTCTTCGTGATGCGGCCCGAGCGGGACGAGAGCTACCACCGGATCGTCCTCCGCGCGGTCGGCACCGCGCTCGGCCTGGTGGTCGCGACCGGGCTCGCCGAACTGGTCGACTCCGACCTCGTCGACGGCATCCTGCTGGCGCTCGCCGCCGCCTTCGCCTACGGCCTGCTGACCGTCCAGTACGCGCTCTTCACCACCGCGATCACCGTCTTCATCGTCCTCCTCAGCGACACCCTCGGCGAGCCGGCGCTCGAGGCCGCCGGCCAGCGGGCGCTCGGCACCGCGGTCGGCCTGGCGATCGTCTTCCTCGCCTTCGTCGTCTGGCCGAACCGCGGCGAATTTAGGGCGGGGTGATCAACGCCACCGGCAGCGAGAGGCCGGCTGAGCGGCGCAGGCTGGCGATCCGGCGGCCGGGCTGGACCGCGGCGCGGATCTCGCTCACCCGCTCGCCCAGCTCGGCGACCGTCGCCTCGAGGTCGGGGGCGACGAAGGCCAGCCCCCAGAAGAACGCCGGCCGCTCGGCGCCCTTGGCGGCGACCACCTCCGGTGGCTCCTGGATCACCTCGAGGATCACCGCGCCGAGCCGGAAGAACGCCTGGCGCGGCGCCCCCGCCGGGGTCGGCTGCTCGCGGATCCGGCGCAGGTCGAGGCCCGCCGCCCGCAGCGCCGCCACGGTCCGCTCGAGCGCCGGCGTGATCGCCACCACGTGGTCGATCGCGGTGACGCCGTTGGGATGCGCGGGCGCCTCCTCTGGCGCCGGCTCCTGCGAGCGCCAGGTCGGCAGCCCGTCGAGCTCGGTGGCGGCGACGTCGCGCAGCGTCCAGCCGTGCAGGCCGCGCCCGGCGCCCGCCATCCGGATCCGCACCTTGCCGGCGAGCAGCGAGTTTCCCTCCACCGCGAACCCGAGCCGCGCCCAGGCGGCGGGGACGTCGGCAACCGTCAGCTGGTCGATCGTCGCGCTCACCGTCAGACCGTAACGGGGATCCGCGCTAGATTTGGCTGGCCAGCCAAAGTCGGCGGTCCCGGGCCGCCGCAGCGAGGAGGAAGAGATGGCGAAGGAGCGCAGGTCACTGAACGGCAGGGTCGTCGCGATCACCGGCGGCGCCCGCGGGATCGGCAGGGCGACGGCGGCGGCGCTGGTCGCCAGGGGCTGCCGGGTCGCGATCGGCGACCTCGACCTGGCCCTGGCCGAGCAGACCGCCGGCGAGCTCGGCGGCGGCACCCTGGCGCTGGCACTCGACGTCACCGACCGCGGCTCCTTCGAGCGCTTCCTGGAGGAGGCAGAGCGCGAGCTCGGGCCGCTCGACGTGATCGTCAACAACGCCGGGATCATGCCGGTGACCCCGTTCGTCGAGGAGTCGCCCGACTCGGTGCGGCGCCAGATCGAGATCAACCTGATCGGCGTCATCACCGGCACCCAGCTGGCGATCGAACGCTTCCGCCCGCGCGGCGAGGGGCACATCGTCAACATCGCCTCGCAGGCGGGCAAAGCGGGGATCCCCGGAATCGCCACCTACTCGGCGACCAAGCACGGCGTGGTCGGGCTGAGTGAGGCGGTGCGGGCGGAGCTGCGCGGCACCGGGGTCGAGATCGCCTGCGTGATGCCGACCGTGGTCAACACCGAGCTGACCAGCGGCGTCGGCCAGAAATGGGTCAAACCGGTCGAGGCCTCCGACGTCGGCGAGGCGATCGTCGAGGTCCTCGAAGCGCCGCGCTTCGATGTCTTCGTGCCGCGCGCCAACGCCGCGATCCTCAAGGCCGGCTCGATGCTGCCGCGGGCGGCTCGCGAGTGGGTCGCCCGGGCGATGGGCACCGATAGGCTGATGACCGAGGTGGACCACGAGGCGCGGCGGGCCTACGAGGACCGCGCGGCCCACAGCGAGGGCGCCCCCAGCAAGGATTCGGAGGATATGCTGCCCAGGTGAACAGGCGTAGATGGCGGCAACTCGTCGCGTGCGCCTGCGTCGTAGGCGCAACGCTGGTGCTGCCGTCCGCCGCAGGCGCCGCGGCCCTCGAAGCGGTCCCTCTGCCGGCGCTGCCAGGCTCGGAGGTCGAGCCGAACGACGCGACCGCGACCGCGACCCCGATCGCCAGCGGGCAGCGAATCCGCGCCAGCCTGGCGAGCGGAAGCGACGTCGACTACTACCGCTTCACGGCGCTGACGGAAGAACGCGTCTTCGCCAACACGGTGACGGCGGGCAGCCTCGCCGGGTTTGACACGGTGCTGAAGCTGCTGGACGAAAACGGCGTCACGGTGGCGGAAGACGACGACGACGGCTCGCAGTTCGCGCTCGCCTCGAGCATCGCCGCGACGACGATTCCCGCCGGCACCTATTACCTCGTCGTCGAAAGCGGCGATGCCGCCGCGATCTCCTCCTACGACCTCTATCTCCAGCAGCGGGCGGCGGCGCCGTTGCTCGAGACCGGCGTCGCCAACGACAAACCGGCCGAAGCCATCCCGCTCGGCGACGGCGAGGTGCTGGGCGAACACACCGCCGACGATCAGGACTGGTTCTCGATCCAGCTGCAGGCCGGCGACACCGTCTTCCTCTCGCTCTCGCTCGCCGGCGAAGCTGCGAAAGCGCAGCTCGGATTCGGCCTTGCCGGCGACGGCGACAAACAGGTCCTCGGCGTGCCTGGGGAAAGCGAGCCGCCCGACCCGGCGGCACCGTCAGAGGCGCTGACGATGACGGTCGCCAGCTCCGGCACCTACTACGTGAAGGTTGCCTCCGAGGACGAAGCGTCAGCCGAACTGTGGACCTATGACCTGTCGGCGACCGTGATTCCCGCCGCCCAGCCGAGCTGCCGCAGCTACCCGTCCGCCGTCGGCGAATTCAAGGACGGGAAAACGATGGTGTTCCCGATCCCGGTCGCCGACGCGGTGGAAATCAACCGCGCCGCCGTCGGGCTCAACCTGGTCGAGTCGGTGATGGCCGACCTCGACGTCTCCCTCCGCACCCCGGCCGCGATCGAGCTGCCGCTGTTCGAAGACATCGGCTCGAGCTCCTCGGGCGGGCAGACGCAGATGGACGCGGTCTTCGACGACTTCGCCGCCGTGCCGTCCCTCTACAAGGCGCAGCGGCCCCTCGGCCTGCAGCCGGGGAGCGGCGGGCGGCTCGCCCTCCTCGCCAACCGGCCCAGTCAGGGATCATGGAGCGTGGTGGTCAAAGACGACCAGCTGAACTCGAGCGTCGGCAATCTCAAAGCTGCGCGTCTGATCCTCTGCGGACCGGAAGTGCCGCCGGTCCCGCCGTCGCCTCCAGGCTCCAGCGACTCGGGCGGCTCCAGCGACTCGGGCGGCTCCACCGGTTCCACCGGTTCCGGCGACGGCGCGCCGCGGCCGCCGCAGTCGCAGAGCAGCTCCTCACCGCAACCGGCGCCGGTCCTGGCCGACTTCAGGATCGGTCCCAGCAGTTTCCGAGCGGCCAAGGCGGGACCGATGGTCCGCGCCAGGCGCTCGCGCCTGGGCGGGACGCTGGTCAGCTACCAGAGCTCGGAAGCCGTGCAGACCAACCTCGTTCTCTTCGAGCTCGAAGAGGGTCGCAGGGTGGGCCGCCGGTGCGTCCTGCCGACGGCATCGAACTCCGCCGGGAAGCCGTGCGTACGTCCCGTCAAGGTGATCAGCTTCGTCCACAACGACGTCGCCGGCCGCAACCAGTTCGGCTTCACCGGCCGGGTCGGCGCTCGCAAGCTGCCGCCCGGCGAATACGAGCTGCGAGCTCGCGCCTACGCCGCCTCGGGCCTGGCAAGCGCCCCGGTCGGCGCAACGTTCACGGTCCTGCCGCCGGGGGCGAGGGAAACGAGCTCGCGGCAGAGGTGAGCCGGTGACCGTCGCCCACGAGGTCTACGACGCGACCTGGGGGCGCCTGTTCGCCGCGCTGTACGACCGCAGCCTGAAGGCGACCGAGGAGGGTGGACTGGGGGAGATGCGGCGCCAGCTGCTGGCGGGGGCGACGGGGCGAGTGCTCGAGCTCGGCGCCGGCACCGGCGTCAACCTCGACCACTATCCGCCGGCGGTCAGCGAGCTGGTCCTGGTCGAGCCCGACCCCCACATGGCGAAGCGGCTGCGGGCGCGGCTGCGGGCCTCGCCGCGGCGGGCGACGGTGCTCGAGTCGCCGGGCGAACGCCTGCCGTTCGCCGACGGGGAGTTCGACCTCGCCGTCGCGACCCTCGTCCTCTGCACCGTTCCCGACCCGACGGCGACGCTGGCCGAGTTGCGCCGGGTCCTGGCCCCGGGTGGGCGGCTGCTGCTGATCGAGCACGTCCGCGCCGGCGACCGACGCCTGGCGCGCTGGCAGGACCGGCTGCAGACGCCGTGGCGCTTCCTCGCCGACGGCTGCCACTGCAACCGCGACACCGCCGCCAGCCTCGCCGCCGCCGGCTTCGATACCGCCGAGCTGCAGGCCGCCCAGCTGCCGAAGGCGCCGCCGATCGTGCGGCCGCTGATCCACGGCCAGGTCACCGCGCCCTAGCCCTCCGCCTCGGCTCGCGGGCGTCAAGTCGCGCGGTCGAGCAGCCATGCGGCGAGCTCGGCCGCGCTGACGCCGAGAAAGGCGCCGGCGAGCACATCTGCGGGATAGTGGACTCCGGTATGCACGCGCGAGTAGCCGACCAGCGTCGCCAGCGCCCTCAGCGGCGCCGAGGCGGCCGGCCAGGCGGCGCCGGCGCCGGTCGCGAAGCCGAAGGCCGAGGCGGCGTGGCCGGATGGGAAGGAGCTGGTCCGCGGCATCGGCACCTGGCGGGCGGCGAGCTCCTCCAGCTCCTCGCGCTCGGGCCGGCGCCGCGTCGTCAGCGGCTTGCCGACCAGGTTGGCGACCGCCGAGGCGATCCCCAGCGAGACCAGTCCCTGGCCGGCGGCGGCGCGGCCGCGGTCGCCGCCGGCGAGCGCCAGCAGCCCGGCCGTGGCGACCCAGAGCCTGCCGTGGTCGGCGGCGCGGCTCAGCGACCGCATCCCGCGGTCGAGCCGCGGCGTCTCGGCCGCGGCGATGGCCGCGTAGACCGCGGCGTCGAGGACCTTCGCCTCGCTCATCAGCTCGCGCAGCGACAGCACCGGGCGATCATATGAAGCGCCGCCTCGCGGCCAGCGCCGCCCTGCTGGCCGCACTGGTCGCGCTCGGCACCGCCGCCTACGCCTTCGTCTCCGACTTCCCCCGCGGCCTGGTGGTCTTCGCCGCCATCGTGCTCGCCCTCGGCACCGCCTGGATCGGGCTGCTGCGCAAGGGCGCGCCGCGTCTGATCGGGCTGACGATCGCGGCGCTGCTGCTCGTCGTGGCGGTCGTGGTCACGCTCGGCGGCGGCAACGGCTGGCTGCTGGCGGTCTCGATCGCGGCCCTGCTCGCCTCGCTGGCGGCGGCGCGGCGGGCCTTCGAGCCCCAGCACGCGCTGCCCCCGGCGCCGCCCCTTCGCCAGCCGGTCCTCTTCGTCAACCCACGCTCCGGGGACGGCCGCGCCGCCCGGGTAGGCCTCGCCGATGCGGCTGGCGAGCGCGGCATCGAGGTCGTCGAGCTGCACCCGGGCGAGGACCTCGAGTAGCTGGCCGAGGCGGCGGTGGGGAGGGGGGCCGACGCGTTGGCGATGGCGGGCGGCGACGGCTCGCAGGCGGTGGTCGCGACCGTCGCCGCCGCCCACGACCTGCCGTACGCCTGCATTCCCTCGGGGACCCGAAACCACTTCGCCCTCGACCTCGGGGTCGACCGCGAAGACGTGGTCGGCGCCCTCGACGCCCTCGGCGACGGGGCGGGCGAGCGTTATGTCGACCTGGGGGAGGTCAACGGCCGCGTCTTCGTCAACAACGTCTCGCTCGGCGTCTACGCCGAGGCGGTCAGCCAGGAGGGCTACCGCGACGCCAAGCTGCGGACCCTGCTCGACACCGTCGCCGCCGCGCTCGGGCCCGACGGCGAGCCGCGCCAGCTGCGCTGGGTCGACGGCGACGGCCGCCCGCAGGAGAGCGAAGCCCTGGTCCTGATCTCCAACAACCCGTACCGGCTGGGCCCGACGCTCGGCTCCGGGACGCGCCCGCGCCTCGACAGCGGCCGCCTCGGCGTCGTCGACTTCCTGCCGCCGGGAGCGGGCGGCGCGGCGGCCGCCGGCCGCTATCGCGAGCTGGCGGTTCCCGAGCTCACCGTCGAGGCCGACGGCCCGGTTGCGGCCGGGGTCGACGGCGAGTCGCTGCGCTTCGAGCCGCCGCTGCGGTTCCGGGTCCGGCCGGGCGCGCTGCGCGTCCGCATCGCCCCGCAGCACCCGGGCGCCTCGCCGGCCGCCTCCGCGCCCAGGGGCCCGCTGGCGGGGGTGAAGGAGCTGCTGCGGCTCGCCGCCACTCCCTGAACCTCAGGGCCAACGCACGATAATGCTGGTTATGTCAACTCGCCGAAGAGAGGCGGCGAGAGCCCCTCAGCTGACCTTTTCGATTTCTTCTTCGAGCTGGCCGGCCGATTCGGGCGTGCCGAGCAGTTCGAGGCCGTTCGAGTTCGGTCCCTTGATCGCGAATGACGGCGTGCCTTCGAAGCCGAGCGTCGCCGCCTGTTCGGTGGTCCGTTCCGCCTCTTCTTCGACCGCTTTGCTCTTCCGTTCCTGGTTGAACCTCGCCAGGTCCTTGACGCCGGCGGCTTTGGCCACGGCTTCGAGGAAATCGTCGGTGACGTAGCCCGAGTTCTCTTTGCCCTGGTTGCGGTAGAAGAGCTCGAGGAAGTTCCAGCCGCGGCCCTGGTTGCCGGCGGCGATCGCCGCGGCGCCGGCCGGCAGCGATTCTTCGCCGATGATCAGGAAGTTGCGGAAGATGATCTTGGCTTTGCCTTCCTTGACCTGGTTTTCGACGATCGGCGGCAGGATTTCTTCCGAGTAGCTTTTGCAGACCGGGCACTGCAGGTCGCCGTACTCGATCAGTTCGACCGGCGCCTTCGCGTCGCCGAGGACCAGCTTGCTCTGCGGGATCCCCTGGACCAGCGAGTCGACCTGGCTGACTTCCTGCAGGTTTCCGGCGTCGCCGCCGCTGTCGGAGCTGGAGCCGGCGATCACGATCACGACGACGACGGCGATGATCGCGAGGAAGACGGCGCCGGCGCCGATCTGAAGCAGGCGCGTGCGGCGATCCCCGGTGCTCGCCTGCGCTTCTTCGGCGAGCCGCTGCTCGCGTCGTCTTTCCCGCTCCTTCTTGTTGCTCATCGATCCCCCTGGTTCGCGCCGCTGTCGTGGTCCGTTCCGGAAAGCGGGAACTCTACGCGCTGCTTGTCAAGCGGCGCTTGCCTCGGGTTCCCTGTCGGACTCGCGGTCCTCGTCGCTCCTGCCGGCGCGACCGTCGGTGCCGGCGTAGCCGACCAGCCGCGTCGCGTTGAGCAGGAACTGGATCGTCATCAGGACCGCGCTGGCCACGCACCACTGGCAGATCGCTTCGATCTTGAAGATCTCGAGGTAGGTCAGGTAGATGCTGAAGCCGAAGCCGCCGAGCGCGACCGCGAAGGCCCCCAGCCGGACGTAGTCGCTGACGAAGAAGGCGCTGGCCAGCAGCAATACGTAGCCGATGATCCCGAAGATCGCGATGTTGACGCCGGCGATGTGCGAGTAGGAGCTTTCGGCGACGGTCGCGCAGCCGTGGCCACCGGCCAGGCAGGTCGGCGAGCCGCCGCCCGAGTCGGCGATCGTGATGTAGGTTGCGACGCCGATCCCGAGCGCCGCGACGAAGGCGATCGCCCGCCGCAGGTTTGCCTCGCTCGGAATCCTCATCGTTCGGATCGTTCGGTCGGAACTTTCATAGCAATGAAGACGAAGATAGCGACTCCTGGAACGAAGCGATCTGACGCGAGAGCCGTCCTCCCTGCCAGGCGAGCGGCGATTCGCCTTCCTCCTCGCTCACCAGGGTAGCCCGTGGCAGCGCTTCGGCGTAGGCGACGGCGCTGCGGTAGGGATGGCCCGGGTCGGACTCGTCGTGGCTGGCGACGACCAGCGCCGGCACCTCGATCCCCCGCAGCTCGGAGATCTCCTCGAAGGGTCGCGAGCGCGGCGTCTCGCGCAGCGCCGCCAGCACCGCGTCGAGGTGCCGGTGGGCCAGCATGCGCTCGCGGGTGAAGCGCAGGACCGAGTCGCGGAAGGCCGGTGCGATCTCCTGCTCGCGGCCGATGAACTCGACGAAGCCGTCGACGCCGCCGCGCTCGAGCGCCTCCGCCAGGCCGTCCCAGTAGGAGTAGGCGCTGTCCGGAATCTCGCCGCCGCGGAAGACCGGCCCGATCACGACCAGGCCGGCGAGCCGCTCGGCCAGCGCCTGGCGGTGGCGCAGCGCGTAGGCGACGACGGTGTGGGCGCCCATCGAGTGGCCGGCGAGCAGGAAGCGCTCGGAGCCGACCTGCTGCTCGATCACCCGTTCGAGGTCGTCGACCAGCCGCGGGTATCCATAACCCTCCCCCGCCGGGGCGGGGTCGGACTCGCCGTGCCCGCGGGCGTCGTAGGCGACCGCGCGGAATCCGGCGCGCTCGAGCATCCGCGAGCCGTGGAGGACGTAGCGGCGCGTCGCGGTGATCCCATGGCAGAGGACGATCGGCGTCCCCTCCCCCGTCGCCTCGCCGCGCAGCCACGGCGCCGGCCCGACCGCGAACTGCTCGCCGCTCGCTGGCCCGGCCATCAGCCGACCGCCGCGACGGCCTTCTCGAGGTCCTCGACGGACTCGTAGCCGAGCCCGGTCAGCGAGACCTTGCGGTGGCGGACGATGCCCTGCTCGTCGACGACGAAGATCGCTCGCCGCACCGTCGGCCCGGCGGTGACGCCGTAGGCGCGCGCCACCGACCTGTCCTCGTCGGCCAGCAGCGGCACGTTCAGCCGCTTCTCCTCGCTGAAGCGCTCGTGCGAGTCGACCGACTGGGCCGAGATCCCGAGGACGTCGGCGCCGAGCCGGTCGAGCCGCTCGCCCTGGTCGCGGTAGGAGCAGAACTGCTTGGTGCAGGTCGGGGTGAAGTCGCCCGGGTAGAAGGCGAGGACCAGCTTGCGGCCGCGGTAGTCGGCGAGCCGGTACGTCCTGCCGCCGGTTCCCGGCAGCTCGAAGTCCGGAGCTGAGTCGCCTGCGTCGACCTTGGCCACTACAAGAGCTTACGGAGCGCGGCTCAGCCCCGTTCGATCGTCATCTTTTCGATCAGCACGGTCTGTTTCGGTTTTTCTTCCGGCGTGCCGAGCTTGCCGATCCGTTCGACCACGTCCATCCCCGAGCTGACCTTGCCGACCAGCGCGTATTCGGGCGGCAGGCCGGCGTCGGCGCCGGTGACGACGAAGAACTGGCTGCCGGCGGTGCCGGGCGGCTCGGTTTCACTCTTCGCCATCGCCACCACGCCCTTGGTGTAGGCGAGGTTGGCGGGCGGTTTCTCGGTCACCTTGTAGCCGGGGCCGCCGCTGCCGTTGGCGAGCGGATCGCCGCCCTGGATGACGAATTCGGGCACGATCCGGTGGAAGTCGAGGCCGTCGTAGAAGCCTTCTTCGGCCAGGTAGGCGAAGGAGTTGGCGATCTTCGGGGCCCGGCTCGTGTCGAGCGCGATCTCGAAGGTGCCGCAGCTGGTTTCCACCACCGCGGTCAGTTCTTCGCCCTTTTCCACCGTCTGTTCGGGTTCTTTCAGCGTTTCTTCCCGCGGTTCGGGCGCTTCGACCTGCTTGCAGCCGTTCTTGGCGGTCTTGGCGCTGGCGCCGGTGCCGCTCTCGCCGCCGCTCTCGCCGCCGCGCGAGACCAGGATGACGACGACGATCGCCGCCGCGACCAGGGCAAAAACGCCAAGGAGGATCCAGCGCCTGTCGAGCTCCTGCTCCCGCATTCGGTCGGGAAGCGTAGACCATCGCCCTAAACGGCGCGTACGATCGGGCTGTGCCCGAGGTGCCGCCGCTCACCCCCCTGGCCACCGCGGCGCTCCACGTCGGCACGCCCGAGCGGGTCCTGGTGATCGAGTGCGGCGAGGGCGACGCCGCCCTGTTCCTCGCCCGCGAGTTCCCCCGCGCCAGCGTCCGCGGCGTCGACGCCGACGAGGCGGCGATCCGCCGCGCCGCCGCCCGGGTCGGGCTCGACCCCGAGGGGCGGGTCGCCTTCAAGGCCGGCGGGCCGCGCCGGCTGGCCTTCCCGGACGGCCTCTTCGACCTCGTCGCCCTGCTCGACGCGCCGCCGCCGCCGCGCGAGGTGGCGCGGGTGCTGCGCCCGGGCGGCTACCTGCTGCTGGCGCGCAGCGCCGGCGGCCCGGAGCAGGGCCTCGGCGCCCGCCTGCGGGGCTGGCGCCTGCGCCGCGCCGGGATCGAGCCGATCTGGGCAGAAGCGTCAGGCGAGGGCAGCTACTCGGTCGGCCGCCTGCGGGGCGGCTGAGCGGCGCATCGCGGCGTCCCCTGTCGCCTCGGTGCAGTGAGAGCGACGCTCCCGCGTCCTTGCGCCGCTTGCTCGGGCATCCGCAGGAATATTCTGCGTTTGCAGGGATGAACCCACTCGCTCTAATCGTCAACCCGCACTCGGCCGGCGGCCGCGCGCTGAAGCTGCTGGCCCGGGTCGAGGCCCACCTCGACGCCCGCCGCGTCGACTTCCGCGTGGTCCGCACCCGCAGCCTCGAGCACGGCGTCGAGCAGGCCCTCGTGGCGGTCGAGGCCGGCGAGGTCCCGGTCGTGATCAGCGGCGACGGGCTGCTCGGCGCGATCGGCGGCGCCGTCGCCGAATCGGACACCCCGCTCGGGATCGTCCCCGCCGGTCGCGGCAACGACCTCGCCCGGGTGCTCGGCGTCCCCACCGACCCCGAGGAGGCGATCGCGACGGTCCTCGCCGGCCACAGCCGCCGGATCGACGTCGGCGAGGCCAACGGCCGGCGCTTCCTCGGGATCGCCAGCATCGGCTTCGACTCGGAAGCCAACCGGGTCGCCAACGAGACCTCCTGGCTGCGCGGGAACCTCGTCTACGCCTACGCGGCGCTGCGGGTGCTGGCCGCCTGGAAGCCGGCCGGGTTCACGATCGTCCTCGACGATTCGCGGATCCGGCTCAGCGGCTACTCGGTGGTCGTCGCCAACAGCCGCGCCTACGGCGGCGGCATGTTCATCGCCCCGAACGCCGAGCTCGACGACGGCGAGTTCGACATCGTCTCGGTCGGCGAGGTCGGCAAGCTGAAGTTCCTGGCTAACCTGCCGAAGGTGTTCAAGGGCACCCACGTCGAGGAGGACGAGGTCCGCGTCTTCCGGGCGCCGCGCCTCGAGCTCAGCGCCAGCAAGCCCTTCCCGGTCTACGCCGACGGCGAGCACCTGACCGACACGCCCGTCTCGCTGCGGGTCCTGGCGCGCTCGCTCAGCGTTTTCGTGCCGCAGGACCGCTCTTGAGCGCGCTGTTCGGGGCCAAGGTCGCCGCGGCGCGGGCGATCGGGGCGGCCAGCCGCGCCAGCGGCCGCGGCGGCGGCACGACCCTGCCGGGGCGGGTGCTGCTGCGGCTCGAGCCGGAGGCGATCGCGCGGCTGGGCGGGCGGCTGGGCGGCAACACGACCCTGGTCAGCGCCACCAACGGCAAGACGACGACCGCCGGGATGATCGCCGCCGTCCTCGCCGCCGAGGGCCGGCCGCCGGTCCACAACCGGGCCGGCTCGAACATGACCTGGGGAGTGGCGACGGCGCTGCTCGAGCAGCGCGGCAGCGAGGGGCTGTTCGAGGTCGACGAGGCCTGGCTGCCGCGGGTGGCGGCGCAGCTGCACCCGGCGCTGATCGTGCTCGGCAACCTCTTCCGCGATCAGCTCGACCGCTACGGCGAGATGGAGGCGCTGGCCGACGAGTGGGCCGCCACGGTGGAGGCCTGCGAGGGCGGGAGCGCCTTTGCGCTGAACGCCGACGACCCGCTGATCGCCGACCTCGGCCGCGACCGCGAGGAGCGACCGCGGCAGGGGGTCACCTACTTCGGGATCGAGGACGCCTCGCAGGCGCTGCCGCAGCTGCAGCATGCCTTCGACGCCAAGCACTGCCGGCGCTGCGGCCGCCCCTACGTCTACGAGCGGGCCTTCGTCGGCCACCTCGGCCACTACCGCTGCCCCGACTGCGGCGCCGAGCGGCCGCGTCCCGACGTCGCCGCGACGCGAATCGAGCTGCGCGGGATGGAGGGCTCGAGCGCCACGGTCCGCACCCCGCAGGGCGAGATCCGGCTCGAGCTCCCGCTGCCCGGCCTCTACAACGTCTACAACGCGCTGGCCGCGGTCGCCGCCTGCCTGCGGCTCGGGGTGGCGCCGGAGCGGATCGCCGCCGCGCTCGGCGGGATGCGGACCGCCTTCGGCCGGGTCGAGACGATCGACCTCGGCGGCGCCGAGGTCTCGATCCTGCTGATCAAGAACCCCGCCGGGGCCAACGAGGTGCTGCGGACGCTGCTGCTCGAGGCGGAGCGCCGGGGCGACGGCGCCGGCGCGGGCCGCGCCGGGATCGACCTCTGGATCGCGCTCAACGACCGCATCGCTGACGGCCGCGACGTCTCCTGGATCTGGGACGCCGACTTCGAGCTGCTGGCGGCGGCGGTGCGACGGGTCGTCTGCGTCGGCACCCGGGCGCCGGAGATGGCGCTGCGGCTGAAGTACGCCGGCTGGGACAGCGAGCGGATCGAGGTCGTGCCCGAGATCGACGCCTCGCTCGACCGGGCCGTCGCGCTCGCCCGCGAGGGCGCGGCGCCGGGCGACGCGACGCCGCGCCTCTTCGCCCTCCCCACCTACACCGCCCTGCTCGAGCTGCGCAAGCTGCTCGCCGACCGCGGCCTGGCGCAGGAGTTCTGGCGATGAGCCAGGTGCGCGACCGGGTGACGATCTGGCACGACGTCGAGTGCGGCGGCTACGAGGCCGATCTGGCGCTCTGGGAGGAGCTGGCCGCAGCCAGTCCGGGGCCCGTGCTCGAGCTCGGCTGCGGCACCGGCCGCGTTGCCCTGCACCTCGCCCGCCGCGGCCACGCGGTGGTCGGCCTCGACCGCGATCCGGAGCTGGTCGCGGCGCTGCGCGAGCGAGCCGGGGAGCTGCCGGTGCGGGCGGTTGCGGCCGACGGTTGCGACTTCGAGCTGGGGTCGCCCGTCGGCCTGGCGCTGGCGCCGATGCAGTTCCTGCAGCTGCTGGCGACGCCGGCCGAACGGATCGCCTGCCTGGTCGCCGTCGGGCGCCACCTGCCGGCCGGCGGGCTGCTGGCGGCGGCGATCGTCGAGGACCTGGAAGCGCCCAGCGGAGACGACGCGTTCCCGCCGCTGCCCGACGTCCGCGACATCGAGGGCTGGGTCTACTCGAGCCTGCCGACCGCGGCGGCGGCCGGCGACGGCGAGATCGTCCTGCGGCGGCTGCGCCAGGTCGTCTCGCCGGCGGGCGAGCTGAGCGAGGAACCGAACGAGATCCGGCTGCGCACCTTCAGCGCCGAGCAGCTCGAGGTCGAGGCGGCGGCGGCCCGCTTCCGCCCGGCCGGGCGCCGCGCCATCCCCCCCACCGCCTCGCACGTCGGCTCGCTCGTCGTCCTCCTGGCCAGGGAACCCGAGGAGGCCGGCTGATGGAGCTCCGCGTCTGCGCCCTGTATCCGGACCAGATGAACATCTACGCCGACCGCGGCAACATCCTCTTCCTCCAGCGCCGCTGCGAGTGGCGCGGGATCGAGTTCTCCTACCGGGCCGCCGGACCCGGCGAACCGGTCGACGCCAGCGCCGCCGACCTCTTCTACGTCGGCGGCGGGCAGGACCGCGACCAGATCATGGTCGCCGCCGACATGGTCGCGAGCAAGCGTGAAGACCTCGCCGCCGCGGTCGAGAGCGGCGCCGTCGTCCTCGCCGTCTGCGGCGGCTACCAGCTGCTCGGCCACAGCTACCAGCTCGGCGCCGAGAAGTTGCCCGGCCTCGGGCTCGTCGACTTCGAGACGGTGCGCGAGGACGGCCCGCGGCTGATCGGCAACGTCGCGATCGAGGTCGACCTCGGCCCCGGCCCGCGCGTCCTCGCCGGCTTCGAGAATCACGGCGGTCGCACCTACCTGGGGCCCGGGGTGCCGGCGCTCGGCAAGGTGCTCGCCGGCCACGGCAACAACGGCAAGGACGGCCTCGAGGGTGTGCGCCGCCACAACCTGATCGGCACCTACCTCCACGGTCCTCTCCTGCCGAAGAACGCCTGGCTCGCCGACCACCTGATCGCCCTGGCCCTGGGCCGCCGCTACGGCGCCCGCCCCGACCTCGACCCGCTTCCCGACGCCTTCGAGGACGCCGCCCACGCGTCGGCCCGCGCCGCCGCCGGCCTCTAACCGCCGCAGGGCCAAAAAATCGGGGTACCGATATTTTCGCCCTGCCTCGCTCGCGCTGCAAGCTTTTTGCTCGCTATAGCGGGGTAAATGCTTGCAGCGCGGAATCGAGCGCTGACGTCCTCCCTGGGCGGCGGAAATACGGGTATGCGAGTCACGGCGCCGCCGGGATCACCGCCACCGCGCCGCTCTCGGCCTGCTCGAGCTCGTCGCTGTCGAAGCTCGGCACGGCGAACCGCTGCACCTGCTCGAACTCCGCCTCGAACTCCGCCTCGTCTTCGAGGAAGCCGATTCGCGGCGTCCGGTAGTGCATCGGCACCACCCACTTCGCCCCCAGCGAGCGCGCGATCTCGGCCGCCGCGGCGCCGCCGATCGTCGGCCCGCCACCGACCGGGACGAAGGCCAGATCGACCCCGCCCCGATCGCCTCCCGCTGCTCCGGCCGCAGCTGCGCCTGGCCGAAGTCGCCGAAATGGGCGATCCGCAAGCCGTCGAGTTCGAAGACGAAGATCGTGTTGTGGCCGCGCTGGCTGCCGGCCGCCGCGTCGTGCTCGGCGTAGACGCCGAGCACCGTCCCAACCGGCGTCTCGAAGGTTCCCGCCAGCGAGCGGACCATCGCCGGCTCGCCGGCGATCACCTCGACCGCGTTGTGGTCGAGCTGGATGCCGCGGAAGATGTCCGGCATCGCGATCAGCGTGATCGAGGCGTCGAGGGTGACCGACCTCGAATCGGCCGGCCTCCTCGACCGCCGCCCCGACCCGCACGACCGCCGCCGCGCCCTCGTCTCGCTCAGCGAGGCCGGCGTCGAGGCGCTGCTCGCCAGCCGCCGCGAGCGCGAGGGCTGGCTCGCCGGTGAGATCGAGAAGCTCTCCGCCGCGGACCGCCGGACCCTGGCGCGGGCGGTCGAGCTGCTGGACGGAATCGCCGGCTCGCGCTAGCCGCGGCTAGCGCCCGCTGGAGCCGAAGCCGCCCTCGCCGCGCGCCGACTCGGCCAGCTCGGGAGCCTCGACCGCCGCGGCGATCGCCACCGGGACCAGGACCAGCTGGGCGATCCGGTCGCCCGCCGCGATCCGGAAGATCTCGGCCGGGTCGTTGTTGAGCAGCAGCACCCGCAGTTCGCCGCGGTAGCCGGCGTCGATCAGCCCCGGCGCGTTGACCAGCGAGATGCCGTGGTCGCGGGCCAGGCCCGAGCGCGGCAGGACGAGGCCGGCGTGGCCGGCGGGAATCTCGAGCGCGACACCGGTGCCGACGCTCCAGCGCTCGCCGGGGCCGATGTGGGCGGCCTCGCAGGCGTAGAGATCGAGGCCCGCGTCGCCCTCGTGCGCCCGCGTCGGCAGCACCGCGTTGTCCTTCAGCTTCGCGACCGGCAGCTCCACGGCCGCCACCCTACCGGGCTGTTCCTTATGTCCGGGTGGCGGACAAAAGGAACAGCTCAGGCGACCGCCAGGTCCGTGAAGCGGTGCAGCTCGGCCGAGGGGACGCGGGCGTGGACGAGGACGCCGTCGGGGCGGTCGGTGCGCTCGAGCTCGCCCGCCACCTCGTGCAGCTCGTGCAGGCGGCCGCCCTCGCTGTAGGGGATCAGCAGCTCGACCTCGGTCAGCGTCTCGGCGAAGGCCGCCTCGATCCGCTCGCGCAGCGCCTCGAGCCCCTCCCCGGTCGCCGCCGAGACGAGCACCGCGTCGGCGTGCCAGAGCAGCACCTCGCGCCGCTCCTCCTCGCCGAGCAGGTCGGCCTTGTTGAGGACCAGCAGGCGCGGCTTCTCGCCGGCGCCGATCTCCTCCAGCACCGCGTCGACCGCCTCCATGTCGAGCGCCCGCCGCTCCTGCGTCTCGGAGGCATCGACGACGTGCAGGATCAGATCGGAGAGGACGGTCTCCTCGAGGGTCGCCTTGAACGCCTCGACCAGCTGGTGGGGCAGCTTCTCGATGAAGCCGACGGTGTCGGTCAGCAGGTAGTCGCGGCCGGAGAGCTCGAAGCTGCGGGTGGTCGGGTCGAGCGTCTGGAAGAGGCGGTCGGCGACGCTCACCTCGGCCCCGGTCAGCGCGTTCAGCAGCGTCGACTTGCCGGCGTTGGTGTAGCCGGCGAGGGCGACCCGCGGCAGCGAGGTGCTCTCGCGGCGGGCGCGCATCACGCCGCGGTTGCGCTCCAGCCGCTGCAGGCGGCGGCGCAGCGCCGCGATCCGGTTGCGGGCGAGGCGGCGGTCGGTCTCGATCTGGGTCTCGCCCGGGCCCCTGGTGCCGATGCCGCCGTCGATGCGGCCGGCGCCGAGGCGCTCGAGGTGGGTCCAGAGCCCCCGCATGCGGGCCATGTTGTACTCGAGCTGCGCGAGCTCGACCTGCAGCTTGCCCTCGGCCGAGTGGGCGTGGTCGGCGAAGATGTCGAGGATCACCGCGGTGCGGTCGATCACCGGCACCCCCAGGGCGCTCTCGAGGTTGCGCTCCTGCCGGGGGGCCAGCTCGTCGTCGCAGGCGACCAGGTTGGCGCCGCTGGCGGCGATCTCCCGCTTCAGCTCCTCGAGCCTGCCGCGGCCGAAGTAGCGGTCGGGGTCGGGCTTCGGCCGCTGCTGGGTCGCGACTCCCGCGGTGGCCACCCCGGCGGTGCGCAGCAGCTCCCTCAGCTCGGCCAGGGGCTCTCCCCCGGGCTCGCGCCCGTCGACGATCCCGATCGCCAGCGCCCGCTGCGCGGCGCGGCGATTCGAGACGCCGGTGCCGTTCCCCGCGGCGCCGTTCTGTGACTGGGCCTTGCGCCCGTTTCGCGAACGTTGCACTCGCCTCGATTGTACGCGCCCGCCGCGGCGGGTATCCTCGCGTACCGTGAAGGTCTTCGTCACCGGGGGAACGGGCTTCATCGGCGGCGCGGTGGTGCGCCAGCTGCGCGCCCGCGGCGACGAGGTCGCCGTCCTCGCCCGTAACCCGGGAAAGGCGAGGGAGGCCGAGCAGCTCGGCTGCGAGATCCTCAGCGGCGACCTCGGCGACGAACGCGCGATCCGCGAGGGGATGCGCGGCTGCGACGCGGTGATCCACGCCGCCGCCGTCTACGAGGTCGGAATCCCCGCCTCGCAGCGCCCGGCGATGCGCGACGCCAACGTCGGCGGCACCGAACGGGTGCTGAGCGCGGCGCTCGAGGAGAAGATCCCGAAGCTCGTCTACGTCTCGACCGTCGGGGTCTTCGGCAACACTGGCGGGCGGATCGTCGACGAGTCCTACGAGCACCCGGCCGAGAGCTTCACCTCCTGCTACGAGGAGACCAAGTGGGAAGCCCACCAGGTCGCCAAGCGGCTGATCGGCGAAGGGCTGCCCTGCGTGATCGTCCAGCCCGGCGGCGTCTACGGCCCCGGCGACACCTCCTCGATCGCCCAGCTGCTGAACCAGTTCCTGGCCGGGAAGATGCCGCTGATGCCGTTCCCCGAGCTCGGCATCTGCCTCGCCCACGTCGAGGACGTCGCCGCCGGCATCCTGGCGGCGCTCGACAGAGGGAAGGCGGGAGAGGCATACGTGCTGAGCGGGCCGGCGACCACCGCCCGCGAGGCGATCGAGACGGTCGGCTCGCTGACCGGCCGCAAGCCGCCGAAGCGCTCGCTGCCGGTGCCGTTGATGAAGGCGATGATCCCGATCGGGCCGCTGGTCGGCAGGGCGATGGGCCAGCCGCCCAACCTGCGCGAGCTGATCTCCTCCGCCGACGGCGTCACCTTCTGGGCCTCCTACGAGAAGGCCGAACGCGAGCTCGGTTACCGACCTCGCGGGCTCGAAGAGGGGCTGCGGGCGATGCTCGACGCCGAAGGCCGCCTGCCTGCGGCCGCGGCCGCGTAGGGATCTCCACCCGGCGCCCGCCGCTCAATAAGCTGCCTCCCCGATGCGACTGATCGACGTCGAGCACCTCGGCCGCGAACGCGTGATCGCCTGCTGGGAGGTCGACGGGGCGCTGGTCGACCCCGGCCCCGAGTCCTCGCTGCAGACCCTTCTCGACAAGCTCGGCGACGAGGTCCCGCGCGCCGTCCTTCTCACCCACATCCACCTCGACCACGCGGCGGCCACCGGGGCCCTGGTCGAGCGCTGGCCCGAGCTCGAGGTCTACGTCCACGAGCGCGGCGCCCCTCATCTGGTCGACCCCTCGCGCCTCCTCAACAGCGCTGGCCAGCTCTACGGCGATCGGCTCGAGTACCTCTGGGGGCGGATCTTGCCGGTGCCCGAGGCCAACGTCCGGGTGCTGCGGGGCGGCGAGACGGTGCTCGGGATGGAGGTCGCCTACACCCCCGGCCACGCCTCCCACCACGTCTGCTACCTGCACCGCGACAGCGGCACCGCCTTCGTCGGCGACGTCGCCGCCTGCGTGATCCCGCCCTCGCGGCTGGTGATGCCACCGACCCCGCCGCCCGACATCGACGTCGAGAGCTGGGAACAGTCGCTCGACACGCTCGCCGGCTGGCAACCCCAGCGCCTGGCGCTGACCCACTTCGGCGCGATCGAGGAGCCGGCCGCCCACCTGGAGACGGTGCGCGAGCGGCTGCGCGAGGAGGCGCAACTGGCCCGCGAGCTGGACCGTGAGGCCTACGAGGCCGGCCTGCAGCGGCGAATCCGCGCCCAGCTCGCCGACGAAGGGATGGGCGAGGAGACGGTCGCGGAGCTGCTTCAGGCCGTTCCCAGCGCCTACCAGTGGCCCGGCCTCGAGCGCTACTGGCGCAAGCGGGCCGAGCGCGAAGCGGCCTAGGCCGAGCCCGCCGAGCTAGGCGAGGTGCTCGCGCATCCGGACGACCGCCTCTTCGATGCGGTCGTCCGGAGTCGTCAGCGAGATCCGGAAGAAGCCCTCGCCGCTCGGCCCGTACATCGAGCCGGGCGAGATCACCACCGCCGCCTCTTCCAGCACCAGCTCGACGAAGGAGGTCGAGGTGTGGCCCTCGGGGACCGGCGCCCAGACGTAGATCGTGCCCTTCGGCGCGGTGACGTCGACGCCGATCTCCTGCAGGGCGCCGACCACCAGGTCGCGGCGGCGCAGGTAGATCGAGTTCTGCTCCGCGAGCGGCTCCTTCGGTCCCAACAGGGCGGCGGCGCCGGCCAGCTGCACCGCGTCGAAGAGCCCCGAGTCGATGTTCGTCTTCAGCCGCCAGTACTCGCGGATCGCGTCGGCGTTGCCGAGGATCGCGGCGCAGCGCCAGCCGGTCATGTTGTAGCCCTTGGAGAGCGAGAAGACCTCGACACCGACCTCCTTGGCGCCGGGGGTGGCGAGGAAGCTCGGTGCGACGTAGCCGTCGAAGGTGGTCTCCGAATAGGCGCTGTCGTGGACGACGAGGACCTCGTGCTCGCGGGCGAACTCGACGACCCGCTCGAAGAAGCCGTCGGGGACGACCGCGCCGGTCGGGTTGTTGGGGTAATTGACGAACATCAGCTTCGCCCTGGCGGCGGTCTCGGCGGGGATCGCGTCGAGGTCGGGAGCGAAGCCGAGCTCGGGCACCAGCGGCATCACCTCGGCGCTGGCGTTGGCGAGGATCGGGCCGCCGGTGTAGACCGGGTAGCCGGGATCGGAGGCGAGGGCGACGTCGCCCGGGTCCATGAAGGCGAAGCAGAGGTTGTAGATGCACTCCTTGGCGCCGATCGCCGGGATCACCTCGCTCTCCGGGTCGATCGCGACGCCGAAGCGGGTCTCGTAGAAGCTGGCGAAGGCCTCGCGGAAGGCGGCGGTGCCTCTGTTGCTCGGGTACTGGTGGGTCGCCGGGTCGGCGACCGCGGACTGCATCGCCTCGACGATGTAGGGGTAGGTCGGCCGGTCGGGGTCGCCGATCCCGAGGCTGATCACGTCGATCCCCTGCGCCCTCTTCTCGGCGATCCGCTGCTCGAGCTGGGCGAACATGTAGGGGGGCATCGCCCCCAGGCGCTTGGACGGCTCGGCGATCGGCATCGGCGGCACCCTATTCGTCTCGTGCGGCGACTGCGTCTTGGCGCTCAGGCCGCTGCGGCGAGCGCTGCGGCGAGCTCCGGCGAGAGCTCACCGGAGCAGATCGGCTGGGCCCAGCCGGTCAGAGTCACCGCCAGCTCCGCGCCGATCTCGACCTCGAGCTCGCCGCCGTCGAGTTCGACGGTCAGCGGGCTGGGGGCGCCGCGCAGGTGGGCGGTGACGGCGGCGCCGCTGGCGCCGGTGCCGGAGGAGAGCGTCTCCCCCACGCCGCGCTCGAAGATCCGCGCCCGCACCCGCGAGCCGTCGACCGCGAGGAAGGAGACGTTGGTGCGGTTCGGGAACAGCTCGTTGGCTTCGATTTCGGGGCCGATCGCCGGCAGGTCGAGGCCCTCGAGCTCGTCGGCGGCGACGACGATCGCGCACTGCGGGTTGCCGATCGAGACATGCTGGAACTCCCACTCGCGGCCGGCGGAGGTGAGCCTGCCCCGTCCGTCCTCGCCGCCCGAGGGGAAGTCCCTGGAGGTCGTGGAGGCGTTCCCCATCTCGACGCTGCAGGTCAGCTCGCCGGTGATCGTCGGCCGGATCGCCCCGGCGACGGTGGAGATCGCGAACCGGTCGGCGTCGGTCCAGCCGTGGCGGCGCAGGTAGAGGATCGCCTCGCGGGCGCCGTTGCCCGAGAGCTCGGCCTCCGAGCCGTCGGGGTTGAAGATCCGCAGCTCGGCGACGAACTCCGGGTCCTCGCTCGGCGCCAGCAGCAGGACGCCGTCGGAGCCGATCCCGAAGTGCGGGTCGCAGAGCAGCCGCACCCGCGCCGCCGTCAGCTCCCACGGCAGCCGCTCGCGCTCGACGATCAGGTAGTCGTTGCCGAGCGCCTGCCACTTCTCGAAGCGAACCGGGCCATCGTCCACGCCGCGGACCCTAACCCCTCCGCCGATGGGCCGATTTCGTAAGCATATTTCCCGAAATCGGCCCATCGACCCGACGGGCGACGTCGGCGTCGCTGAGGCCGGTGCGGTCGATCCAGGTGAGGTTGGGGATCTTGCGGGCCCAGGTGAGCTGGCGGCGGGCGTAGTTGCGCGAGCGCTGCTTCATCGCCTCGAGCTGGCCGGCGAGCAGCTCGTCGAAGCCGAGCGCCTTGCGGGCGCTGCGGCCCGGCCCGAGCGCCTCGGCCCGCCGCGCCTCCTCGACCGCGCCGGCCGCGACGATCGCCTCAACCCGGGCGTCGATCCGCTCGTAGAGCTGGGTTCGGTCCATGTCGAGACCGAAGATCCGGGTCGGGCGGCGGGTCTCGGGCGACCACAGCTCGGAGTCCGCGGAGTCCGGCGGCACCCTGCGCAGCGAGAGGTCGGCAAGCGCCGCGCGCAGGTAGAGGCCGGTGCCGCCCAGCACCAGCGGGCGCCGGCTCGCGGCCAGGGCGGCGTCGATCTCGGCGTGGGCGAGCGGCATGTAGTCGCCGACCGAGAAGTCCTCGGTGACCGGGACGAAGGAGAGCAGCCGGTGCTCGAGCCGCTCCTGCTCCTCGGCCGTGGCGGCGCCGGTCAGCGCCTCGAGGCCCTCGTAGACCTGCAGCGCGTCGCAGTTGATCGCCACCGGGTCCTCGCCGCGCTCGCGCAGCAGCGCCGCGAGCTCGATCGCGACCCCGGTCTTGCCGACCCCGGTCGGCCCGAAGATCGCGACGACGTCCACGGCTCGCTCAGAGCAGCTGCGAGAGCGGCCGCGCGGCGACGCCGGCGAGCGTCTGCGAGGTGGCGCTGGTGATCTCGACCTCGACCATCTCCCCCGCCGCGGCGGCGCCGTCGAAGTTGACCGCCTTGTTGTGGCGGGTGCGGCCGCGCAGCCTGGTCTCGTCGGTGCGGCTCGGGCCCTCGACCAGGACCTCCATCGTGCGGCCGACGAAGCGCTGCGCCCGCTCGCTGGCGCGCCGCTGCACCAGCTCGACCAGCCGTTCGAGCCGCTCGACCTTGACCGGATGCGGCAGCTGACCATCCATCGTCGCCGCCTCGGTTTCGCGCCGCGGCGAGAAGATGAAGGTGAAGGCGCCGTCGTAGCCGACCTCGTCGACCACCTCCAGCGTCTGCTCGAAGTCGGCCTCGGTCTCGCCCGGAAAGCCGACGATGATGTCGGTCGTGATCGCGCAGTCGGGGACGTGCTCGCGGATCAGCGCCACCCGGTCCAGGTAGCGCTCGCGCCCGTAGGTGCGGCGCATCCGCTTCAGCACCGCGCTCGAGCCCGACTGCAGCGGCAGGTGGATCTGCTCGCAGAGCGATGGCAGCTCGGCGTGGGCGCGGACCACGTCCTCCTTCATGTCCTTCGGATGGGGGCTGGTGTAGCGGATGCGGTCGATCCCCGCGACCGCGTCGATCCGCCCCAGCAGCTCGGCGAAACCGATCCGCCGCTCCTTCGCCAGATCGCGCCCGTAGCTGTTGACGTTCTGCCCGAGGAGCGTGATCTCGCGCACCCCGTCGGCCGCCAGCGCCTCCGCCTCGGCGACCAGCTCGAACGGGTCGCGGCTGACCTCGCGGCCCCGGGTCGAGGGGACGATGCAGTACGAGCAGACGCAGTTGCACCCCTGCGAGATCTGCAGCCAGCCCTGGAACTCGCGCTCCCGCCGCGCCGGCAGGTGCCCCGAGAAGTCCTCGAACTCGAAGTAGCCCTGCGCCGTCAGCGAGTCCGCGGTCAGGAACTCGGCCAGCTTGTGGATCTGCCCCGGCCCGAACGCCACGTCGACGAACGGAAAGCGCTCGAAGACCTCCTCCTTCACCGACTGCGCCCAGCACCCCCCGACGCCGACCAGCCGCTCCGGGTCTTCCCCCTTCAACCGCTTCGCCTCGCCGAGGTGGGCGATGAAGCGGCTGTCGGCCGACTCGCGGATCGAGCAGGTGTTGAAGAGGATCAGGTCCGCCTCCGAGCGCTCCCTCGCCTCCTCATATCCCAGCGACGCCAACATCCCGCGCATGCGCTCGGAGTCGTGCACGTTCATCTGACACCCGAACGTGGTGACGTGAAAGCGCTTGGCGGCGGCGTTCATAGGCCGAGGTTACCTCGGGTCGCGAGCGCCGAGCCCAACCCTGGGAAAAGCCTTCGAGCGACGGTGGGTGTCCCCGGCGAACGCCCGTCTCGCCAGCCTCTGCCTAGAGCAGCGGCGATACCACGCGCAGCTCAGCCGTTCCCCACGACTTTCTGGACCACGAACGCCGCCACGTTCTGAATTTCTTCTTCGCTCAGCTGCCCCCCGAACGGCGGCATCCCGCCGCCGCCGTTGGTCACCTGTTCGATCGCTGCGGGTTCGTTCTGGGCTTTCGGCATCGTCGTCAGATCGGGACCACCGGCGCCGCCGTGGCCGTCTTCGCCGTGGCAGGCCGAGCAGTTGGTGGCGAACACTTCGGCGCCCGCTTCGGGGTCGCCGCCGGAAGCTTCTTCGCCGCCCGCGCCACCCGTTTCGCCCTGGCCTTCTTCGCCGGTGCCGCCGCCTTCCAGCTCGGGACCTTCGCCGCCTTCTTCGGGGCCGACTTCTTCGAAGCCTTCGGCGTTTTCTTCGGCCTCTTCTTCCTTTTCTTCTTCGTTGCCTTCGACGCCTTCCTTGCTCTCCGGACCGACGTGGCCGCCCTCTTCTTCGGCCTTCTCGCCGGCTTCCTCGAGCTTCGCCTCCTTCGCCTTGCCGGCTTCCTCGTCCTTGGCGTGGAGGACGGCGAAGGTGGCGGAGCCGCCGACGAAGATCGCGAACCAGATTACGACCAGCGGCATCGCTTTGCCGGGAAAGCCCTTGACTTTCAGGCCGACGAAGCTGACCCCGACCGCCGAGACGGCGAGGATGATTCCGCAGACATAGAGAAGGGTTTCGTTGCTCATACGCCGCGCGGAACCCTATCGACTGGCGGCTTCGAATACCCCGCCGCTCTGCATCGCCGTCGGGGATCCGATCGGAGAGGTCCCGCTGCAAGGGTTTCCCCCGCTATAGGGGGCGAAACCCTTGCAGCGTGGCTCCAACCTGCTCCTTGCCGCAGCCGCCAAGCCGACCAGCTCCACTTACCTGCTGAGCCCGAACCGTGTCGACCGGTCTCAGGCCGCCTGCGCCTCCGCGATCGGCGGCGCCTCGTCGGCGCCGTCACCGGCACCGTCGCCGGTGGCTGCAGCCTCGTCGCCCGCCGGCGCCTCGCCGTCGATCCCCAGCGCCCGCCGGACCTTGGTTTCGATCTCCAGCGCCAGCTCCGGGTTGTCGACCAGGAACTGTTTGGCGTTGTTGCGGCCCTGGCCGAGGCGGGTCTCGCCATAGGAGAAGAAGGAACCCGATTTCTGCACCAGGTCCTGCTCCATCCCGAAATCGAGCAGGCCGCCCTCGCGCGAGATCCCGACCCCGTACTCGATGTCGAATTCGGCCTGGCGGAACGGCGAGGCGACCTTGTTCTTGACGACTTTCACCCGCACCCGGTTGCCGACCGCCTCGGTGCCGTCCTTGAGCGTCTCGATGCGGCGAATGTCGAGCCGCTGCGAGGCGTAGAACTTCAGCGCCCGGCCGCCGGGCTGGGTCTCCGGCGAGCCGAACTGGACGCCGACCTTTTCGCGGATCTGGTTGGTGAAGATGCAGACCGTGTTGGTCCGGTTGAGGTTGCCGGCGAGTTTGCGCATCGCCTGCGACATCAGCCGCGCCTGCAGGCCGACAGTGGTGTCGCCGATCTGCCCGTCGAGCTCGGCTTTCGGGGTCAGTGCCGCAACCGAGTCGATCGCGACCACGTCGACTGCCGCCGAGGCAATCAGGCGGTCGGCGATCTGCAGCGCCTGCTCGCCGTAGTCCGGCTGCGAAACCAGCAGCTCGTCGGTGTCGACGCCGATCGCCCGCGAGTAGACGGGGTCGATCGCGTGCTCGGTGTCGATGAAGGCGCAGATGCCGCCCAGCGCCTGCGCCTGGGCGATGATGTGGTTGACCAGGGTGGTCTTGCCGGAGGACTCGGGGCCGAAGATCTCGACGATCCGGCCGCGCGGCACGCCGCCGATCCCGAGCGCCAGGTCGAGCGACAGCGCCCCGGTC
Organism: Solirubrobacterales bacterium; assembly: GCA_050251335.1. Classification (GTDB taxonomy): domain Bacteria; phylum Actinomycetota; class Thermoleophilia; order Solirubrobacterales; family 70-9; genus VAYN01. The sequence continues at coordinate 3,291 of JBFWMZ010000025.1, read as the reverse complement.
GGGATCGCCTCGACCTTGACCGTGCCCTTGTCGCCGAGGCGCATCAGGGACCCCTCGCCGAACTCTCTCCTGATCCCGGTGACGGCGGACTCGAGCGCCGCGTCTTTCGCCTTGGCCTCTTTGGCCGATGCGTCTTTCAAGTTCACCTTCTTATCCGCCATCTTCAGATCACCTCACTGCCGCCCGCGCCGGGCAGCTCGCATTGGGCCAACGGCGCGTAGCGTGCCCCGGTCGGCTTGAGTTGAGAACGGTAGAGCGTCAATCGGACGCCAAAGAACGGCTCGTGGAGCGCTTCCGGCAGCTTCCCCGGCGCCCTCTCGACCGGCGCCGGGCGCCTGGCCTCGGTCCGCACCCTGGCCACCGTAACGTGCGGCCAGAACGGCCGTTTTTCGGCCTTGTAAAGCCCCGCCTCGACCAGCCGCTCGCTGACCTCGGCCTGGATCTGCTCGGCCCCGGGCGAAACCGCCGGCAGGGCGAATAGTCGCGGCCGCCCCCGCGGTGGTTTCTGCACCGGGTCGAGCAGCTCGACCAGCGGCGCCGCGGCGCCGCGGCAGGCGCTCACCGCGGCCGCCGCCGGCTCGACCTCGGCCTCGTCGCGGCTGCCGAGGAAGGCGAAGGTGACGTGCAGCGACTCCTCGCGGGAGCGCCGCAGCGCCGGGTCGGCCAGCTCGCGCTCGCCCCAGGCACCGATCCCCGCCCGCACCGCCGCGGGCAGGTCGAGGGCCACGAACAGGCGGACCCGCTTGCCTTTGCCGACCTCCTTCGCCATGCCCGCCACGCTACGCCGCGAGGGCGCGCGAGTCAGCACCCGGAAGTGAATCTTCACGCCACAAGAACACGCGAAAGCGTGACCTCGCCTAGATCGGCTCTTCGCCGCCGCCGAGAAGCGCCCGCAGCAGGTGCATTCCCACCAGCGCCGAGCGTTCGCGGATGTCGCTGCGGTCGCCCGGGATCACCGGGTCGCGCGCCACCGCGGTTCCGTCGGCGAGGCGGGCGTTGAAGCAGACGTAGCCGACCGGCTTCTCCTCGCTCCCCCCGTCGGGACCGGCGATCCCGGTTATCGAGACGGCGACATCGGCCCCGAACCGCTCCAGCGCCCCGACCGCCATCGCCTCCGCCACCTCGGGCGAGACCGCCCCGTGCGCCGCGATCAGCTCCGGGTCGACCCCGAGCAATTCCGCCTTCGCCTCGTTCGAGTAGGAGACGACGCCGCCCATGAAGTACTCGGAGGCGCCCGCCAGGTCGGTGATCCGGGCCGCCAGGATGCCGCCGCTGCAGGACTCGGCCAGCCCCAGCCGCCGCCCTTTGAGCAGCTCCGCGACCTGTTCGTCGATCGTCTCGCCGTCGAGGCTGAAGGTCTGTTTCGGGTGCCGCGCGACCAGCCCGTCGCGGACCTGGCCGGCCACCCCGACGGTCTCGTCGCGATAGCGGACGTCGATCTCGATCTCGCCTTTCCGCAGACAGGTGGTGATCTCGACCGCGCCGACCTCCACCCCGCCGGCCTCGATCTCGCGCAGGCTTTTCGCCACTTCCGACTCGGGCACGCCGAACATCCGCAGGGTCAAGCCGTGCAGGGCGGTCGCCCGGTCGAGCACCGCCCTCACCTCGGGGGTCGCCAGAGCCGCCGGCCACATCGGCTGCAGCTCACGCGGCGGCCCCGGCAGCACCACCACGACCCGCTCGCCGGCCGGCACCACGAGCCCCGGCGCGGTCCCGATCGGGTCGAGCGCCGTCGCCCCCTCCGGCACCATCGCCTGCTTGCGGTTGGAGGCGACCAGCGCCTCCTCGTCGGACCAGCCGCGGCGCCGGGCGAAGGCGCGGATGATCTCCGAGATCCTCGCCTCCATCACCGGGTCGAGTCGCATCTCGCGCCCGGCGAAGCTCGCCACCACTTCGGCGGTGAGATCGTCGGCGGTCGGCCCGAGCCCGCCGCTGGTGACGATCAGGTCCATCCCCTCCGACTCGAGGAAGCGCAGCGCCGCGTAGAGGTCGTCGGGGCGATCGGCGACGACCTGGATATGGGCGACCTCGACCCCGAGCTCGGCCAGCCGTTCGGAGACCCAGGGCCCGTTCGCGTCGGAGATGCGGCCGGTGATGACCTCGGTCCCGGTGACGACGATGCCGGCGCGAATCACGCCGAGCACGGTACCGGAGGCCGGTCGCGGTCCCGGCCGGCCTTGCTCGTCGGGCGCCGGCTCAGGCTTCGGAGCCGGCGCCGCCACCGCCCGGCTCGCCGTCCGCGGAGGACGCGTGCGCCGGGATCGGGTCGCCGCCCCCGGCCTGCAGAACCCGCGCCAGATCGGCCTGGGTAATCAGCACCTGCCGCGGCTTCGAGCCCTCGTAGCCGGAGATCACGCCGCGCCGCTCGAGCATGTCGATCAGCCGGCCGGCCCGCGTGTACCCCACCCGCAGCCGCCGCTGGATCATCGAGACCGAGGCGGTTTCGGTCTGCACCACCAGCCGGATCGCCTCGTCGAGCAGGTCGTCGGAGTCGGGATCGAAGTCGTCCTCGCCGCGCCCTTCCTCGACCGCCTCCTCCGGCGCCTCGAGCAGCTCGTCCTCGAACTCCGGTTCGCCCTGGCGGGCCCAGTGCCTGGTGATCTTGGCGATCTCGTCCTCGGTGATGAAGGCGCCCTGGACGCGCTGCATCTTCGACGTCCCGGCGCCGCGGAAGAGCATGTCGCCCTGGCCGAGCAGTGCCTCCGCCCCGCCCTGGTCGAGGATCACCCGCGAGTCGGTCTGCGAGGAGACGGCGAAGGCGATCCGGGCCGGGATGTTGACCTTGATCGTGCCGGTGATGATGTCGGTCGAGGGGCGCTGGGTCGCCAGCACCAGGTGGATCCCGGTCGCCCGCGACTTCTGCGCCAGGCGGATGATCGAGTCCTCGACTTCGGCCGGCGCGACCATCATCAGGTCGGCGAGCTCGTCGATCACGCAGAGGATGTGCGGCAGCGGCAGCTCGCCTTCCCGTTCGCGTTTCGCGTTCAGTTCCGCCAGGTTGCGGCAGCGCGCCTGCGACATGATCCCGTAGCGGCTCTCCATCTCGCCGATCAGGTTGGAGAGCACGTTGGCGGCGAGCCGCGGCGAGGTCACCACCGGCGTCAGCAGGTGCGGCACGTTCTCGTAGTGGTTGAGCTCGACCTGCTTCGGGTCGACCAGCACCAGGCGGACGTCGTTGGGCGAGGCCTGCATCAGGATCGAGGAGAGGATCGCGTTGATGCAGCCGCTCTTGCCCGAGCCGGTGGTGCCGGCGACCAGCACGTGCGGCATCTTCGCCAGGTCGGTCCAGAC
>JBFWMZ010000024.1:0-49918 GCA_050251335.1 Solirubrobacterales bacterium | reverse complement strand
AGGAGACGATGTCCGCGGCGCTGCGCGAACTGCGCCAGAAGATGGAGGCGGGCGACTACGAGGACCCGACCGTCACCACCTCGACCGGCGAACTCGACCGCACCGCCAGCCCGCCGGTCGACACCCGGGTGCCGGCCGAGAAGCTGCGGGCGCTGAGCGAGGAACTGCTGCGCACCCCGGAGGGCTTCAACGTCCACCGCAAGCTGCGGCGCCCGCTCGGGCGGCGGACCGACGCCCTGACCGAGGGCGGGATCGACTTCGGCCACGCCGAGGGCCTCGCCTTCGCCTCGCTGCTGACCGAAGGCGTCCACATCCGGCTCACCGGCCAGGACACCGAGCGCGGCACCTTCTCCCACCGGCATCTCGTCCTCCACGACGAGAACACCGGCCTCGACTACACGCCGATGAAGCACCTGGAGGAGGCGACGGCGCCGTTCGAGCTCTACAACAGCCCGCTCTCGGAGATCGCCTGCCTCGGCTTCGAGTACGGCTACTCGGCGGCGACGCCGAGCTCGCTGGTCCTCTGGGAGGCGCAGTTCGGCGACTTCGCCAACGCGGCGCAGGTGATCATCGACAGCTTCATCGTCTCCGGCGAGGCCAAGTGGGGGCAGACCAGCCGCCTGACGATGCTGCTGCCGCACGGCTACGAGGGCTCGGGCCCGGAGCACTCGAGCGCCCGGATCGAGCGCTTCCTGGCGCTCGGCGCCGAGGGCAACATCCGCATCGCCAACCCGACCACCGCCGGCCAGTACTTCCACCTGCTGCGCCGCCAGGCGCTGATCCGCAAGCCGCGGCCGCTGATCGTCTTCACCCCGAAGGGGTTGCTGCGGCTCGACCGCGCCTCGGTCAAGCTCGAGGACCTGACCGAGGGCGAGCTGCACTTCGTGCTCGACGACCCAACCGCCGCGGACCGCCGCGAGAAGGTCGAGCGGCTGGTGCTCTGCACCGGCAAGGTCTACTTCGACCTCGACGCCTCCGAGAAGCGCGCCGCCGCCGAGAACGTGGCGATCGCGCGGATGGAGATCCTCTACCCCTTCGCCAAGGAACAGCTGGAAGCGGTGATCGCCCGCTACCCGAACCTGAAGGAGATCGCCTGGGTCCAGGAGGAGCCGCGCAACATGGGCGCCTGGAAGGTGATGTCCCGCCGCTTCCCCGACGTCCTGCCGGAGGGCGTCGAGCTCACCTACATCGGCCGGCCCGGTCGCGCCAGCCCCGGCGAGGGCTACGCCGGCGCTCACGCCTCAGAGCAGGAGCGAATCGTCCTCACCGCGCTGACCACCGGCGTCTAGGAACTGTGTCCGCCGACCCAGGTGGCGCCGCGCCCCCGGCCCGGCGTCCGCTGCAGAAGCCGGTGCCCGGCGATCTGTTCGTCTGGGTCAAGCGCCTCTCATGGGTCGAGCTGGCGATCTTCGCCGGGCTGATCCTCTTCTGGCTGGTACCGGGTTTCGACACCGAGACGATGTTGTTCGGTTGGGCCCACGGTCTCGGCTTCATCGCACTGTGTGTCGTGATCTGGGTTGCCTGCGTGCGCCGCGAGGCGCCTTACACCCTGCTGGCGGCGACCCTGACCCCGGTCGGACCGGTCGGCAGCGTGGTCGCGATCGAACTGATCGAGCGCAGGGGCTGGGGAATCGGGTCCCGCGAGCCGGCCTCGCAGCCGAACGGGAACCCACCAAGCGGTTGATTTCGCTTGACCGAGCCTGCCCCACCCGCTATAGCTAATCGCTGACTGTTCTCACCGGACAGTCCCGTCCGGGGGAACGGCCGCGTCGGCATCCCTCCCTGGCTACCGGCGCGCGGTGCGGTGCGGGTCGCGCGGACCCCCCTGCCTCCCGCGGCTCGCACCGCACCTACCATGTTTCCGGCGGGGGCCTTGTCGGCGCCCGTCGGAAAACACGGTAAGTATTTCTCACTTCAGGTTGCGCAGCACCGTCTGCAAAATCCCACCGTTGTTGAAGTAGGTGACCTCGTTCGGAGTGTCGAGGCGAACGGTGGCGGTGAACTCCTTGATTTCTCCATCGTCCCGGCGGGCGGTGACGGTGACGGTCTTCGCCCCGCCGCCTTCGAGATCGCCGACGTCGAAGCTCTCGGCGCCGGTGAGGCCGAGGGAGCGGGCGCTCTCGCCGTCGGCGAACTGCAGCGGCAGGACGCCCATCCCGATCAGGTTCGAGCGGTGGATGCGCTCGAAGCTCTCGGCGATCACGGCGCGGACGCCGAGCAGCTTGGTCCCCTTCGCCGCCCAGTCGCGCGAGGAGCCGGAGCCGTACTCCTTGCCGGCGAGGACGACCAGCGGCACGCCTTCCTCGGCGTAGTGCATCGCCGCCTCGTAGATGGTCGTCTCCTCGCAGCCCGGGAAGTGGCGGGTGTAGCCGCCGGCTCTGTCGACCAGCTGGTTGCGGAGGCGGATGTTGGCGAAGGTGCCGCGGATCATCACCTCGTGGTTGCCGCGACGGGCGCCGTAGGAGTTGAAGTCGCCCGGTTCGACCCCGTGGTCGATCAGCCAGCGCCCGGCGGGGCTGTCTTTCTTGATCGCGCCGGCGGGCGAGATGTGGTCGGTGGTGATCGAGTCGCCGAGCACCGCCAGGGCGCGGGCGCGGGTGATCGGCTCGACCCCCGGCGGGTCGGCAGGCATCCGCTGGAAGAAGCTGGGCTGGCGCACGTAGGTCGAGTCGGGCCAGTCGTAGCGGTCGCCCTCCGGCACCTCGACCGCGTTCCAGCTCTCGTCGCCGGCGAAGACCTCGGCGTAGTTGCGGGAGTACATCTCGGCCGCGACCGATTCGCCGACCACCCGCTTGATCTCCTCCGCGTCGGGCCAGACGTCGCGCAGGTAGACCGGCTCGCCGTCGGAGCCCTCGCCGAGCGGCTCCTCGTTCAGGTCGAGGTCCATGCGCCCGGCGAGCGCATAGGCGACCACCAGCGGCGGGCTGGCGAGGTAGTTGGCCTTGACGTCCTGGTTGATCCGGCCCTCGAAGTTGCGGTTGCCGGAGAGGACGGCGCAGACCGCCAGGTCCCGCTCGGCGATCGCCGCCGAGATCTCCTCGGCGAGCGGGCCCGAGTTGCCGATGCAGGTGGTGCAGCCGTAGCCGACTAGGTTGAACTGCAGGGCGTCGAGGTACTCGGTCAGGCCGGCCTTCTGCAGGTAATCGGTGACCACCGTCGAGCCCGGCGCCAGCGAGGTCTTCACCCACGGCTTGCGCTCCAGGCCCCGTTCGACCGCGTTGCGGGCGAGCAGCCCGGCGCCGACCATCACGCTCGGGTTGGAGGTGTTGGTGCAGCTGGTGATCGCCGCGATCACGACGCGGCCGTGGTCGAGCTCGAAGCTGGTGCCGTCGGCGAGCGTCACCGAAATCGCGTCGTCGGTGCGGGTCGCCGGCACCGTGCCGGTCACCGCCGGGCGCGGCTTGCCGCGCTCGTCGTCGTGTTCCTCGGCCGGCGGGTCGGAGGCGGGGAAGGACTCCTCGATCGCCTCGTCGCGGCCGTTGCCCGCCATCTGATCGGCGGCCTCGGCGTCGAACTCGGTCATCGCCTCGAGGAAGTTCTCCTTCGCCTCGGCCAGCGGCACCCGGTCCTGCGGCCGTTTCGGGCCGGCGATCGAGGGCTCGACGTCGCCGAGGTCGAGCTCGAGCAGGTCGGAGAAGGTCGGGTCCTCCGAGCTCTCGTCGTGGAACATCCCCTGCTCGCGGGCGTAGGCGTCGACCAGCTCGATCACCTCGGTCGGGCGGCCGGTGAGATCGAGGTAGCGCAGCGTCTCGGCGTCGACCGGGAAGATCGCGCAGGTCGAGCCGAACTCGGGCGACATGTTGCCGATCGTCGCCCGGTCGGCGAGCCCGAGGGTCGAGACGCCGGGCCCGAAGAACTCGACGAACTTGGAGACGACGCCGCGCTCGCGCAGCATCTCGGTCACGGTGAGGACCAGGTCGGTCGCGGTCGCGCCCTGCGGCAGCTGGCCGGAGAGCTTGAAGCCGACCACCTGCGGCAGCAGCATCGAGATCGGCTGGCCGAGCATCGCCGCCTCGGCCTCGATCCCGCCCACGCCCCAGCCGAGCACGCCGAGGCCGTTGACCATCGTCGTGTGCGAGTCGGTGCCGACCAGGGTGTCGGGGTAGGCCTGCAGGGCGCCGCCGGTCTCGCGGCTGTAGACGACCTGGGCCAGGTGCTCGAGGTTGACCTGGTGGCAGATCCCGGTCGCCGGCGGCACGACGCGGAAATTGTCGAAGGCGCCCTGCCCCCACTTGAGGAACGAGTAGCGCTCGAGGTTGCGCTCGAAGTCGTGCTCGGCGTTGAGCGCGAAGGCGCGCTCGTTGCCAAAGGCGTCGACCTGGACCGAGTGGTCGATCACCAGGTCGACGTCGACCAGCGGGTTGATCGCCGCGGGGTCGCCGCCGATCTCCTCCATCGCGTCGCGCATCGCCGCCAGGTCAACCACGGCGGGGACGCCGGTGAAGTCCTGCATCAGGACGCGGGCGGGCTGGAAGGGGATCTCGACGCTGGGCTCGGCCTTGGCGTCCCAGCCGGCGATCGCCTCGACGTCGTCCCTGGACACCGAGACGCCGTCCTCGAGCCGCAGGACGTTCTCCAGCAGCACCTTTATCGAGTACGGCAGGCGGGCGACGTCGAAGCGGTCCTGGAGGGCGTCGAGGCGGAAGACCTCGTAATCGCGCCCGCTCACCGCGAGGGTCGAACGGGCGCCGAACGAATCGCTGCTCATCTCTGTCCTTCTTTCAAGCTTTGGCAGGTACCTCGGGGGAGGTGTGGGGTCTACTCATTGTCGCGCGCGGCCGCTTCGTGCGCGGCGTGGCCGGCGGAGACCGCCTCGGCCGCCTTCTGACCGGCCGGCGCGCTCTGCACCCGGGCGGAGATCGCCGGGCTGATCACGGCGAAGTGGGAGAGCGCGCGGGGGACCGGCGGCGCGACGACGATCTCGGCGCGGTTCGAGCGGATCGCCTTGCGGACCGCGGCGGCGACCTCCTCGGGGGTCGAGGTCCCGAGGCCCGGCGGCGGCTTGGCGCCCGACTTGGCGAACATGCCGGCGTCGCGGACGAAGCCCGGGGAGACCACCGAGACGCCGACGCCGCGCGGCCCGAGGTCGGTGCGGAGGCCGAAGGCGAAGCCGCGGAGACCGAACTTGGTCGCGTTGTAGAGGGCGCTGCGCGGGCTCGCCGCCTTGCCGGAGAGCGAGGCGACGAAGACCAGCGCGCCGGCACCGCGCTCGATCATCGCCGGCATCAGGGCGCGGGCGAGGACCATCGGCGCCTCGAGGTTGACCCGCAGGGTGCGCTCGATCTGCTCCTCGCTGACGTCCGGCAGCCAGCCGGTGCCGGGAAGGCCGGCGTTGGCGACGAGGACGTCGACTGCGCCGGCCCCGCTCGCCGCGGCGGCGAGCGCGGCGGCGGCGCCGGGCTCCGCGAGGTCGGCGGGCAGGGCTGCGTGGCCGCTGCCGGGCAGGCCGGCGGCGAGCTCGGCCAGCTCCTCCCGCCGGCGGCCGCTGAGCAGCACGGTGGCGCCCTGCGCGGCGAGGTCCTGCGCGATGGCGCGCCCGAGGCCGCCGGTTGCGCCGGTCAGTAGTGCCCTGCGTCCCCCGAGCTCCATCGAGAGCCACGCTACCAGCCGCGAGTTCGCCCGTGGCAGAGTCGCGAATCCCGCTTGGTAGAGCGCTTGCAGCGGCAGGAACCGGCCCGCGGGGGGCGAATCGCAAACGAATGTTTGCGTTCTATGAGCAAACCGCCGGCCAATGGTGTACATTGCCGCGATCCGCAGCACCGGAACGCCGAGTCCCTAGCGCCCCCGAGGCGCGACGGGAACGGGGGAACCACGTTTTCGGGGCTAACCCGCCAGAGGCGGGGGCGCAGGCTCCTTTTAGCGCCAGCCCGACAGCTAACCCCGTAGGCCGACAAAGGAGATCGGTTCGTTGTTCGACAATTTCAGGGTCAAGCTTGGGTTCGCCCTAGTCCTAGCCTTTGCCACCACCGCGTTGCTGGTCCCCAGCGGGGCCTCGGCGCGCTGCACCGGCGGCGGCCTCAGCCCGGCTGAAATCGACATCTGCACCCCGACCGCGAAAGCGAAGCTGCTCGCCAACGGGATGCTGGTGCCGCCGGCGAGCGCCCCGGCCCGGGTCAAGGCAGTGATCGCCGCGGCCAACCAGATCCGCAGCAAGCCCTACATCTACGGCGGCGGCCACGCCCGCTGGTGGGACCGCGGCTACGACTGCTCCGGCTCCGTCTCCTTCGCCCTGCACGGCGGCAAATTCCTCGAAAGCCCGCTGCCCTCCAGCTCCTTCGAAGACTGGGAAGAAGGCGGCGAAGGTCGCTGGATCACCGTCTACACCAACCCGGGCCACGCCTACGCGGTGATCGCCGGCTGGCGCTGGGACACCTCCGGCGACTCCGGCGGCGAAACCGGCCCCCGCTGGCACGAAGATCTGCGCGACAACGTCGGCTTCGTCGCGCGTCACCCCGCCGGCTTCTAGAGTTCGTCTCGAAACCGCGCGTCTGTACCGCCGGATGTCGCAGCGGCGGGGCCGCAGCGGGAAACGGTGGCGTCAGGCTCGACCGGCCCGCTCTTAGCCTCCCTGGCCAATCCAAGCCGTACCTCTTGGCCTTGCGCGCCCGTCCCTCGCGGATAAGCTGCGCCCGTAGCCGCGACTGACCCAGACATCCGCCTGACCGGGCTCACCAAGTCCTACGGTGGGGTGGTCGCGGTCGCGGGCGTCGACCTGGAGATCGGCCGCGGCGAGTTCTTCACCATGCTCGGGCCCTCGGGCTCGGGCAAGACGACGACGCTGCGGATGATCGCCGGCTTCGAGGATCCGACCAGCGGCACGGTCGAGCTCGCCGGCGAGGACGTCAGCGGCGTACCTCCGTACGACCGCGCGGTCAACACGGTGTTCCAGGACTACGCCCTGTTCCCGCACATGACGGTCGGCGAGAACGTCGAGTACGGGATGAGGGTGGCCAGGGTGGACAGGAGCGAGCGGGCGCGACGGCGCGACGAGGCGCTGGAGATGGTCCGGCTGCCCGGCTACGCCGAGCGCAAGCCGGGCGAGCTCTCCGGCGGCCAGCGGCAGCGGGTGGCGCTGGCGCGGGCGATCGTCAACCGGCCCAAGGTGCTGCTGCTCGACGAGCCGCTCGGGGCGCTCGACCTGAAGCTGCGCGAGCAGATGCAGGTCGAGCTGAAGTCGATCCAGGGCGAGGTCGGGATCACCTTCGTCTACGTCACCCACGACCAGGAGGAGGCGCTGACGATGAGCGACCGGATCGCCGTCTTCAACGCGGGCCGGATCGAGCAGGTGAGCCCGCCGCGCGAGCTCTACGAGCACCCGGCGAACGAGTTCGTCGCCGGCTTCGTCGGCGTCTCGAACGTGGTCGAGCGCGGTGGCGAGCGGCAGACGATCCGGCCGGAGAAGATCGAGATGCTGGAGCCCGGGGCGGCGCCGCCGGAGGGGCTGCACGCCGAGCGCGGCCGCCTCGTCTCCGCCTCCTACGCCGGCTCGGTGACCCGCTACACGGTGGCGCTCGATGCGGGGGGAGAGCTTCAGATCGTCAGGCAGAACGTCGAGGCGGCGCCGGGCAGGGCGCCGTCGCAGGGCGACGAGGTCCTGGTGGGGTGGCGACCGGAGCACGCGGCCGCGATCCAGGGCACGCAAACCAAAGAGGAGGTAGCACGATGAAAAGGGACGTCCACTCAGCCCGAACGGCTTGGCTGATCGCCGCCGGGCTGGTCGCGTTCATGCTCGTGCTCGCCGGCTGCGGAGGCGGCGGCGACAGCAGCAGCTCGGGCGGCGGCGAAGAAGGCGAAGCTAGCGGCGAGCTGCAGAAGCTCGGCAAGGGCGAGGGCGAGGTCAACCTGATCTCGTGGGCCGGCTACGTCGAACCCGAATGGGTGAAACCGTTCGAAGCCGAATCCGGCTGCAAGGTCAACAACAAGGTGGCCGGCACCTCCGACGAAATGGTGCAGCTGATGGAGACCGGCCAGTACGACGGCGTCTCCGCCTCCGGCAACGCCTCGGCGCGGCTCTGGGCGGCGGGTGAAGTCGACCCGGTCAACACCGACCTGGTGCCCAACTACAAGACCGTCTTCGCCGACCTCAAAGACCAGCCGTACAACAGCTTCGAAGGCGTCCCCTACGGGATCCCGCACGGCCGCGGCGCCAACCTGCTGATGTGGAACTCGGAGAAGGTCAAGCCGGCGCCGACCTCCTGGAACGTCACGCTCGACCCCAAGGTCGCGGCGAAATACAAGGGCCACATCAGCCAGTACGACGACCCGATGTCGATTGCCGAAGGGGCTCTGTACCTGAAATCGCACCAGCCCGACCTGGGGATCGAAAATCCCTACGAGCTGAACGAAGAACAGTTCGACGCGGCGGTCGAGCTGATGAAGGAACAGAAACCGAACGTCGGCGAATACTGGGCCTCGGCGGAAGAACAGATCGCCGGCTTCGCCAACGGCTCCAACCAGGTCGGCACCACCTGGCAGTACCAGTACTTCCTCCTCCAGGGCGAAGGCGAACCGGTGGAAGCGAGCCCGGCGAGCCAGGGCTTCCTGCCGGAAGAGGGGGCGACCGGCTGGTCGGACACCTGGATGATCAGCTCCAAGGCCAAACACCCCAACTGCATGTACATGTGGATGAACCACATCATCTCGCCGCAGGCGAACGCCCAGGTGGCGGAATACTTCGGCGAGGCGCCGGCCCAGGAAAAGGCCTGCGGAAAGACGAAGAACCCGAACTTCTGCAAGGAATACCACGCGGAAGAACCGGACTTCTGGAAGCGCGTCTACTACTGGGAGACGCCACTCGCCGAATGCAGCGAAGGCGGGCCGGAAGAATGCATGGACTACAACGACTGGGTCCGCGCCTGGACCGAAATCAAAGGCTAGTGGTGGACTGCGGCACTCCGCGCTAGCCGGGATGCATGTCCTCTGAAGCAGTCGCGGTGAGGAAGAGGTCGGTGGGCCGCAGGCTCGCCGGCCTCTTCTACGGTCGGCCCCGGCTGCAGCTCGGGAGCCTGCTCAGCGCGCCGATGGCGTGGCTGGCGATCCTCTACCTCGGGTCGCTGGCGATCCTCCTGGTCACCGCCTTCTGGACGGTCGACGCGCTGAGCGGCGACGTGGTCAAGGAATTCAGCCTCGCCAACTTCGAAGAACTGGTCAACGTCCCGGTCTACCGCGAAATCGTCTGGCGCACCGTCCGCACCGCCTTCCTCGTCACCCTCACCGACGCGGTGATCGCCTTTCCGATCGCCTTCTTCATGGCCAAGGTGGCGAGCCGGCGGGTGAAGGCGATCCTCGTCGTCGCGGTGCTGATGCCGCTCTGGTCGAGCTACCTGGTCAAGGTGCTGGCCTGGCGCGAGATGATCAGCGAACACGGGATCATCAACTGGGCGCTGGAACCGATCGGGCTGAGCGGACCCGGCGAAGGCCTGGTCGCGGTCTGGCTGGTCTTCAGCTACCTCTGGCTGCCGTACATGATCCTGCCGATCTTCGCCGGCCTGGAACGGATCCCCGACTCGCTGATCAACGCCTCCGAGGACCTCGGCGCTTCCCCCTTCACCAGCTTCCGGCGGGTGATCCTGCCGCTCGCCTTCCCGGCCGTCGTCGCCGGCTCGATCTTCACCTTCTCGCTCACCCTCGGCGACTACATCGCCCCGGCGCTGGTCTCCAACGACCAGTTCATAGGCACCTCGATCCGCGCCTCGATCACCAACAACCAGCCGTTCGCGGCGGCCTTCGCGCTGGTCCCGATCGTCGTCGTCATCGCCTACCTCGGCGTCGCCCGCCGCCTCGGCGCCTTCGAGCACGTCTGATGCGGCTCTCGAAACGGGCAAAGGCGCTGCTCGGGGTCGCGGTCGCGCTCGGCCTCGCCTTCATCTACATCCCGCTGCTGGTGATCGCGGTGCAGGCCTTCAACGCCAGCCGGATCCTCAAATGGCCGCCGCCGGGCTTCACCTTCGACTGGTTCGAAAAGGCCTTCGAAAGCGAATCGGCGCGGGAAGCGCTGCTCATCTCGGTCGAGGCGGGCCTGATCGCGACGGCGATCGCGATCGTCCTCGGCACGCTGATCGCGCTGGCGTTGGGACGGCGCCGCTTCTTCGGCCGCGAGGCGATCTCCTTCCTCGTCATCGTCCCGATCGCCCTGCCGGGGATCGTCACCGGCGTAGCCCTCTCCAACACCTTCACCCAGGTGCTGGGGGTCAGCCTCAGCCTGCTGACGGTGGTCATCGGCCACGCCACCTTCTGCATCGTCGTCGTCTACAACAACGTCGTCGCCCGCCTGCGCCGCACCTCGGGCTCCTTCGAAGAGGCCTCGGCCGACCTCGGCGCCGACACCTGGCAGACCTTCCGCCACGTCACCTTCCCGAGCCTGCGCACCGCCCTCGCCGCCGGCGCCCTGCTCGCCTTCGCCCTCTCCTTCGACGAGATCATCGTCACCACGTTCACGATCGGCGCCGGCGAAGAAACGCTGCCGATCTGGATCTTCCGCAACCTCTTCCGCCCCAACCAGCTGCCGATCGTCGACGCCGTCGCGGTAATCCTGATCCTGCTCTCGATCATCCCCGTCTACATCGCCCACCGCCTCTCCAGCGACGAGGGCGGCGTCGGCGGCCGCGGCGGCGGCGCGGCGCCGGCGGCGACGGTCGCCGAGGCCGAGGCCACCGCCGCGCACTAGCCGCCGCCGCACCACCAACCGCCGCTCGCGGGCTGTTCCTTATCCCGGAATAGCCTGGATAAGGAACAGCTGGGTGGAGGGGAGGTCACTGAGGCGGGGGAAGAAGGGCCCGGAGCTCGGCCATCACGGCGTCGGGTCGATCGCGGAGTTCTTCCCAGCCGATGCGGCGGACGCGATAGCCGGAGCGCACAAGGGCTCTGTTGCGCTTGCTGTCGCGCGCGCCGGCGCGAGGGTTGTCGTGAGTCTGGCGGCCATCGGTTTCGACCGCCAGCTTCTCCCGGCGCCAGAGGAAGTCGATCTCGAACCGATCTCCACCGATCCTCAGCCCGGCGTTCGTCTCGGGAATCGGTAAACCCCACTGGGTCAGTAGCGGCAGGAGCTTCGCCTCCATCCGGCTTCGAATCAGGATCCCCGGCTTGTAGCGGCGCCAGGGCTCAAGCTGGTGGAGCAGTCTGCGAGCGTTGCGACGCGGCGGGCCGTCGAGGATCGCATCGATCCGGGGGACATCGAGAACCCGTCGGTTGGCCGCTTCCTCGATCAGGTCCGCCATCGCCATCCGATTGAGGATTCCGGCGTTGTCGACGATCGTCCGCGATGCGTTAGTCGTCGGCACCTTTTCCCGTAGTTCGATTTCCCCTGGCCCAGGCAACGGCACGAAGCGTCGTCGCACGCCATCGATCTTCCGACCATGTTCGACCGGAGCGATCACGTTGACGTCGAGTGGATTCCAGTCACGCAAGCCGAGGAGCCACGCGGCGGTGCCGTGGGAAACCACGCTTCCCCGTCCGCAGGCCAGGGTCGCCGCCAGGAGACGGGCGTGGACGTTGAGCGGTCCGTGTCCCACGCCAAACACGGAGCGAAAGATCGGATGAAGTCGACCTCGGGCGACGGCGTCATCGATGCTCGTGTCCGCAAGTCCGAGCTCCCGCAGCTGATCGCGGGAAATGACTCCAAGCTGAGCCTCCGCCACCTCACCGACTCGCCACCACACTCCGTGCCAGTTGTTCCTTATCCGCACCATTCCGGGATAAGGAACAGCTCGGCGGGGGTTCGCCCCCGGCTGGGGCGAAATTCGGGGCGGCGGCGGGAAATTGCGGGGGTTGGGCTCCTCTCTTGCCGGCTGTGCGGTCGGCCAGAGCTCGAGCCCGAGGACCGGCGCTACAGCGGGATGTTGCCGTGCTTGCGCTTCGGCTGCGGGACGCGCTTGGACTGCAGCATTCGCAGCGCCTTGACCAGCTTCGGGCGGGTCTGGCGGGGCTCGATGACGTCGTCGATGTAGCCGCGCTCCGCCGCCGAGTAGGGGTTGGCGAAGTGGGCCTTGTAGTCGTCGATCAGTTTCTGGCGCCGCTCCTCGGGGGTCGGCGAGTTGGCGATGTCTTTGCGGTAGATGATGTTGACCGCGCCCTCGGGGCCCATCACCGCGACCTCCGCCGTCGGCCAGGCGATGTTGAAGTCGGCGAGCATGTGCTTGGAGGCCATCACGTCGTAGGCGCCGCCGTAGGCCTTGCGGGTGACGACGGTGAGCTTCGGCACCGTCGCCTCGGTGAAGGCGTAGAGCAGCTTGGCGCCGTGGCGGATGATCCCGTTCCACTCCTGGTCGGTGCCGGGGAGGAAGCCGGGGACGTCGGTGAAGGTGAGGATCGGGACGTTGAAGGCGTCGCAGGTGCGAACGAAGCGGGCCGCCTTCTCGGAGGCCTCGATGTCGAGCACGCCGGCGAGGAAAGCGGGCTGGTTGCCGACGATCCCGACCGGATAGCCGTCGAGCCGCGAGAAGCCGCAGACGATGTTCTTGGCGAAGTGCTCGTGGACCTCGAAGAACTCCTCGTCGTCGACCACGCGGGTGATCACCTCGCGCATGTCATACGGTTTCGAGGGGTCGTCCGGGACGACGGTGTCGAGCGACTCGTCTTCGCGCTCGGGGTCGTCGGCCGGCTCGAAGCGGGGCGGCTGCTCGAGGTTGTTGGAGGGCAGGAAGCCGAGCAGGTAGCGGGCGTCCTCGAGGCAGCTCTCCTCGTCCTCGGAGGCGAAGTGGGCGACCCCCGACTTCGAGTTGTGGCTCATCGCCCCGCCGAGCTCCTCGAACTCGACTTCCTCGCCGGTCACCGTCTTGATCACTTCGGGGCCGGTGATGAACATGTGCGAGGTCTCTTTGACCATGAAGATGAAGTCGGTCATCGCCGGCGAGTAGACCGCGCCGCCGGCGCAGGGGCCCATGATCAGGCTGATCTGCGGGATCACGCCGGAGCATTTGACGTTGCGGGCGAAGACGTCGCCGTAGGCGCCGAGGGAGACGACGCCCTCCTGGATCCGGGCGCCGCCGGAATCGTTGATCCCGATCACCGGCGCCCCGACCTCGGCGGCGAGGTCCATCACCTTGCACATCTTCTCCGCCATCACCTCGCCGAGAGACCCTCCGAAGACCGTGAAGTCCTGGGAGAAGACGAAGACGGTCCTTCCTTCTATGAGCCCGTGGCCGGTGACGACGGCGTCCCCCCAGGGCCTTTTCTTCTGCATTTCGAAGTCGTAGGTGCGGTGGCGGACGAAGGTGTCGAGCTCCTCGAAGGAGCCGGGGTCGAGCAGCTTCTCGATCCGCTCGCGGGCGGTCAGCTTGCCCTTCGCGTGCTGCTTCTCGACCGCTTCCTCGGAGGCCGAGTGGATCGCCGACTCGCGCAGTTCGCGCAGGTAGTCGAGCTTCTCCTCGTAGGTGATCGGGTTCTTCTCGCGCATGGGAAGCGGGCTCCGGGGAGCGCGGGCGGATTCTATTTGCGCGCGTTCGCCGGTGTCGCGCCCTGAGGCGGCGTCAGCTGAACGGCCGGCGCTGGGGTTCGGCGAGGCGGTCGAGCAGCGCCTCGAGGTCGGACTCGCCGAGCCCGCTGTGCTCGGCGGCGCGCAGCTGGACCCGCGTGCCGAAGCCCTTCCCGGCCATCCTCACCTCGACCCCTTCGACCGTCGCGACCAACTCCGCCAGCTCGGGCTCTGACTTCATCAGCGTCCTCGAAACCTCGATCATGCCGTGGCGTTCTGCCGCAGGGCGGCGGTTCCTGCCCACTCGGCCCGCCTGAGATGGAGCTTTCATAGGGCACGACCTGCTGCGTCCCGCCTGACGCGCTGCAGCGATTGCTGCCGCTATAGGGGGCAAAATCCTTGCAGCGCGCCGGCTAGAAGAAGGCGCCGCCCTGGTATTCGCCGAAGACGTCGCGCATCGCGCCGCAGACCTCGCCGATCGAGGCGTCGGCGGCGAGCGCGGCACGGATCGGGTGCAGCAAATTGCCCTCGCCGCGGGCGACCGCGCGCAGCTCCTCGAGCCTGGCCTCCACCCCGGCCTGGTCGCGGCGCTGCTTGAACGCCGCGAGCCGCGCCAGCTGGCGCTGCTCGGACTCCGGGTCGACCCTGAGGATGTCGACGTCGTCGACCTGGTCGGTGACGAATTTGTTGACGCCGACGACGACGTCCTGGCCGCTCTTGTAACGCTCGTGGTAACTGAGCGCCGACTCCTCGATCTCGCGCTGCATGAACTCCAGCGCCTCGACCGAGCCGCCGAGCTCGGCGACCTTGTCGATCAGCTCCCAGGCCCGCGCCTCGACCTCGTCGGTCAGCGACTCGACGAAGTAGGAGCCGGCGAAGGGGTCGACGGTGTCGGCGACTCCCGACTCGTAGGCGAGCACCTGCTGGGTCCGCAGGGCAATCCGCGCCGAGCGCTCGGTCGGCAGCGCCAGCGCCTCGTCGAAGCCGTTGGTGTGCAGCGACTGGGTGCCGCCGGCGACCGCGGCGAAGCCCTGCAGCGCCACCCGGATGATGTTGACCTCGGGCTGCTGCGCCTGCAGCGTCACCCCACCGGTCTGGGTGTGGAAGCGGATTTTCATCGAGTTCGGGTCCTGCGCCCCGAACCGCTCGGCGACGATCTTCGCCCACATCCGCCGCACCGCGCGGAACTTGGCGATCTCCTGGAAGACGTTGTTGTGGCAGTTGAAGAAGAAGGCGAGCCGGGGCGCGAACTCGTCGATCTTGAGGCCCCGCTCGAGCGCCGCCTCGACGTAGGCGATCGCGTTGGAGAGGGTGAAGGCCACCTCCTGGACCGCGGAGCAGCCCTTCTCGCGGATGTGGTACCCGGAGATCGAGATCGTGTTCCATTTCGGCACCCTGTCGCGGCAGTACTCGAAGAGGTCGGTGGTCAGCCGCATCGTCGGTCCCGGCGGGTAGATGTAGTTGCCGCGGGCCATGTACTCCTTCAGCACGTCGTTCTGGACCGTGCCGCGCAGCTTCTCGCTCGGCACCCCCTGCTCCTCGGCGACCAGCTCGTAGAGCAGCAACAGGACCGCCGCCGGGGCGTTGATCGTCATCGAGGTGGAGACGCTGTCGAGGGGGATCGCCTCGAAGCAGATCCGCATGTCCTCGATCGTGTCGATCGGCACCCCGGTGCGCCCGACCTCGCCGCTGCAGAGCGGGTCGTCGGAGTCGCGGCCGAGCTGGGTCGGCAGGTCGAAGGCCATCGAGAGCCCGGTCGAGCCGTGCTCGATCAGGTAGCGGTAGCGCTCGTTGGTGTCCTCGGGCGAGGCGAAGCCGGCGTACTGGCGCATCGTCCAGAGCCGGTCGCGGTACATCCCCTCGTGGATCCCGCGGGTGAAGGGCGGCGCCCCCGGCTCGCCCAGCCGCTCGGCCAGGCCCGGAGCGACATCGCCCTCCTCGTAGAGGGCCTCGATCTCGATCCCGGAGTCGGTGAAGACGCGCTTGTCGTCGGGGCCGACGACCGGCGCGATCGTGCGGTGAGCGTCCTCGGTGGCGGAGCCGTCCGGTGGGTTCATCGGCACCCCAGAGACTATTGACCCTAGGCGCTGGCGCCGATCAGGCGCTCGTGCCCGGACTGCTCGATCGTCCGCCGCAGCCCGTCGATCAGCTTCACGTCGGGCTCCCAGCCGAGCATCTCCTTGGCCCGGCTGATGTCGGGGCGGCGCTGTTTCGGGTCGTCGGTGGGCAGCGCCTCGTAGACGATCTCCGACTTCGAGCCGGTCACCTCGACCACCGCTTCGGCCAGTTCGAGCAGGGTGAACTCGTCCGGGTTGCCGATGTTGACCGGCACGTGGACACCGGACTCGGCGAGGGCGACGATGCCGCGGATCAGGTCGTCGACGTAGCAGAAGCTGCGGGTCTGGCTGCCGTCGCCGAAGACGGTGATCGGCCGGTCCTGCAGCGCCTGGCGCAGGAAGGTCGGGATCGCGCGGCCGTCGTGGGCGCGCATCCGCGGGCCGTAGGTGTTGAAGATGCGGACGATCGCGGTGTCGACGCCCTGCTGGCGGTGGTAGGCCATCGTCAGCGCCTCGGCGTAGCGCTTCGCCTCGTCGTAGACGCCGCGCGGGCCGATCGGGTTGACGTGGCCCCAGTAGTCCTCCTGCTGCGGGTGCACCTCGGGGTCGCCGTAGACCTCGCTGGTCGAGGCGATCAGGAAGCGGGCGCGCTTGAACTTGGCGACGCCGAGCATGTGGTGGGTGCCGTGCGAGCCGACTTTGAGCGTGTGCAGCGGCAGCCGCAGGTAGTCGATCGGGCTGGCCGGCGAGGCGAGGTGGTAGACGAAGTCGAGCGACTCCGGGATGTTCACCTGCTCGGTGATGTCGATGTTGCGGAACTCGAACGCATCGTCGCGGATGTGCTCGATGTTCTCCAGCGAGCCGGTCTCGAGGTTGTCGATGCAGATCACCCGGTGCCCCTTGCCGAGCAGGTGCTCGCAGAGGTGCGAGCCGAGGAAGCCGGCGCCACCGGTGACTACGCAGGTCGTCATCGGCGGCGATGCTATCGAGGCGCCCGCCGCGGCAGCTCCACGGGGAGCGGCCCCTCGCGCCGCCGCTCCTGTCCCGCCATCAGTTGCACCGAGACCAGCAGCAGGACGTCGAAGCCGAGCCCGATCACCGCGCCGAACTGCGACTCGACGAAGGAGAAGACGCGGGTGACGAAGATCGAGACCAGGAGCGCCCGCGCCAGCCAGGCGTAGGCGGCGAGGCGGCGGCCCTGCGCCAGCCGCAGGAGGCCGAGGACGACGAATGCGGCCGAGACGGCGGTCGAGCAGAGGCTGGCGACGTTGACGAAGCTGAGGCGGGAGATCGAGTCGCCGCCGGAGCCGAGGACGAGGGCGAGGATCGTGGCGATCTCGGTCCCGGCCCAGACGACGAAGACCGCGGTGACGGCGCCGTGGAACCAGCCGCGGGCGGCCCACCTCTGGTAGCGGTGGGCGAGCCCGGTGGCGGCGCGGGCGAACCAGGGCGGGTCCGGGTCGGGGGTCGCGTCGAGCTGCTCGAGCAGGCCGAGCAGCGGCGCCCGCAGCTGGTTCGAGGCGGGGACGGCGGCGAGCAGCGCGAGCGCCCGGCGGCGGCTGCCCTCGCGAAGCGGCCCAACCGTCGCTTCGCCGAGCAGCTCGATCGCGTTGCGGACCCGCTCGGACTCGTTCAGGCCGCGGTGGCGCTGGTAGGCCCGCGAGACCAGGAAGAGGGTGACGAAGACGAGGTAGATCAGCCCCGCCGCCGGCTTGAAGAAGTAGTTGTTGTCGGCGGTGATGAACTTGCCGAGCTCGTCGATGAAGAAGCCAAAGCCGATGCCGCCGACCAGCGCCGCCGGCCAGCGGGCGCGGCGGCCGAGCAGGGTGAGGAGGATCGCGATCGCGATCACCATCAGGAGGCCGCCCCAGAGCAGGTGGGCGATGTGCAGGCCGTGGCCGCCGAGCTGCGGGTAGTGGGTCAGCCAGAGCTCCGTGCGGATGCAGAGGATCGTCGTCACCGCGGCGACGAAGAAGGTCTCGTGCAGGAGGCCGAGGTCGGCGTTGCGGCCGGCGCCGGGGAAGAGGCTGAAGCGCCGCCCCCCGCTCACGGCAGCCCGCCCGGCCGATGGGCCGATTTCGTCTCCATATTTGGCGAAATCGGCCCATCGGCGGCGAGGGCCCGCATCCGCTCGCCGCTGTGCCGGCGGGCGTAGAAGAAGTAGATGCAGATCCCGATCAGCGCCCAGACCGCGAGCCGGATCCAGGTCGCCCCGGGCAGCGTCGCCATCAGCGCCAGCGAGGAGAGGATCGCCGCGGCGGCGACCAGCGGCAGCGCCGGGACCCGGAAGGGGCGCTCGAGGTCGGGGTAGCGGCGGCGCATGACGACGACGCCGCTGGAGACGATGATGAAGGCCAGCAGCGTGCCGATCGAGATCAGTTCTCCTAACACCGAGAGCGGCACCAGGGCGGCGACGATGCCGCCGGCGACGCCGCAGACGAGGATCGAGAAGTGCGGCGTCTTGGTCCTGGCGCCGACCCTGCCGAAGGCCGGCGGCAGCATCCCGTCCTCGGACATCCGCATGAAGATCCTGGTCTGCCCGTAGAGGGTGACGAGCACGGTCGAGGCGAGGCCGACGACGGCGGCGACATCGGTGGCTCGCAGCAGCCACTCGAGGTTGGGGCCGGCGGCGTGGACGGCGGCGGCGATCGGGTCGGCGACGCCGAGCTGGCGGTAGTTGAGCATGCCGGTGAGGACGAAGCCGACGGCGATGTAGATCGCGGTCGCGATCAGCACCGTGCCGAGCAGCCCGATCGGCACCGTGCGGCGCGGGTTGCGCGCCTCGGCGGCAGCGGTCGAGACCGCGTCGAAGCCGATGTAGGCGAAGAAGACGATGCCGGCGCCGCGCAGGACGCCGGTCCAGCCGAAGTCGCCGAAGCCGCCGGTGGAGGTGGGGACGAACGGCTCGAGGTTGGCGTCGGAGATGTAGAAGACGCCGACCACCACGACCACGAGGAGGATCAGCAGCTTCAGCCCGACCATCGCGTTGTTGGCGATCGCCGACTCCCTGGTGCCGAGGTAGAGCGCGCCGGAGGTGAGCAGCATGATTCCCAGCGCCGGCAGGTTGACGACCCCGGCCTGGTCGCCGAACGGCGCGCTGGCGAGATCAGCCGGGAAGTGGATGCCGATCGAGGCGCAGAGGCTGACCAGGTAGCCGGACCAGCCGACGGCGACGGTCGAGGCGGCGAACAGGTACTCGAGCAGCAGGTCCCAGCCGATGAACCAGCCGACGAAGGGGCCGAAGGCAGCGAAGGCGTAGGAGTAGGTGCTGCCGGCGGCGGGGATCGCCGAGGCGAGCTCGGCGTAGCAGAGCGCGGTCAGCCCGGCGACGATGCCGGCGAGGACGAAGGAGATCAGCACCGCCGGGCCGGCGTAGTGGGCGGCGGCGTCGCCGGTGACGACAAAGATGCCGGCGCCGACGACGCTGGCGACCCCGAGCAGGGTGAGGCTGAAGGCGCCGAGGGCCTGCGAGTCGAGCCGCTTGCGATCGCGGGCGGCGGTGGTGAGGATCGCGTCGAGGTTGCCGCGGTCCTGGCCGCCGGGGCTCATGGGCGGGAATCCTGCCACTGTGCGCGGCGGTGACCCGCTCGCGCCCGCTCGTGCTCGCCTCGGCCGTGGCCGCGGCGCTGCTCTGCAACTACTGGGTGCTCGAAGGCCTGCTCGCCGACCGGACCAACTTCGACGCCAGCTGGATCAGCGACCTCTCGACCCGCTCGGAGGGCTCCGGCGCGATCTTCGTCGCCCTCGGCGTCGCCTCGGGGCTGGCGGTCTGCGCCTACGCGCTGGTGTTGCTCGGCGGGCCGCTGGGGGAGCGGCGGCCCTGGCTGCGGCGCGGGCTCTGGGCGCTGCTCGCCGCCGGGGCGATGATCGTCCTCGCCAGCGCCGCGCCGCTGAGCTGCGCCGAAGGGCTGGAAGCGAGCTGCGAGCTGCGCGAGGACGGTCTCGACCTCGTCCACGCCCTGGCGACCGGCGCCGAAATCCTCGCCACCGTCCTCGCCTTCGCCCTCGTCGGCTGGGGCCTCCGCCGCGCCCCCGGCAGTGGTTGTCCTTTCTTCGGCCATTCCGAAGAAAGGACAACCACCCCGGGCGTGTCCGAAGAAAGGACAACCACTCTGCGGGGGATCGGGGCGTTCACGCTGGTGCTGGGGGCGGTCTGGCTGGCGCTGACGATCCTCACCGGGGTCAGCTACCTGAGCGCGGGGGTCGACGAGCTGAAAGGGGCGTTCCAGCGCGTCGACCAGCTCGTCTTCGGCGGCTGGCTCCTGGCGCTCGCCTGGGCCGCGCTGCGGGACGGTGAGTAGGGTGGCCGCCGTGCCGATCGAGGTCGAGGTCGCCAGCAGCCGCCGCGAGATCGGCGAATTCGTCGACCTCCCCTACCGCCTGCACGCCGGCACTCCCTGGGTGCCGCAGCTGCGGCTCGAGCGCCGGCTGTTCCTGAACCGCCGCCTCAACCCCTACTTCAGCCACGGCGAAGCCGAGTACTTCCTCGCTCGCCGCGAGGGGCGGGTGGTCGGCCGGATCACCGCCCAGATCGACTTCGCCTACAACCGCTTCCACAAGAGCCGCACCGGGATGTTCGGCTTCCTCGAGTTCGAGGACGACCCGGCGGTCCTCGCGGCGCTGCTCGACAGCGCCGCGCGCTGGCTGCGGGGCCGCGGCTGCACCGAGATGCTGGGGCCGATGGACTTCTCGCTCAACGACGAGTCCGGGGTGCTGATCGAGGGCTTCGAGCTGGAACCGCTGATCCGCCAGAACTGGCACCCGCCCCGCTATCAACGGGCCTGCGAGGCGGCCGGACTGGAGAAGGCGATGGACCTGCTCTCCTGGGACCTCTCGATCGACGACCGGGCGCAGATGAAGCCGATCATCGAGAAACTGGCCGAGCGCTGCAAGACCAAGCACGGCGTCACGGTGCGGAAAATGACCCGCCGCAGCCTGCGCGCCGACATGGACCGCTTCGCCGAGGTCTACAACTCCGCCTGGTCGCAGAACTGGGGCTTCGTCCCCTACTCGAAGCAGGACCTCGACGCCTACGCGTTCGACCTGCAGCTGGTCTTCAGCCCGGAATGGTTCATGGTCGCCGAAAAGGACGGCGAGACGATCGCGATGGCGATCACGGTGATGGACGCCAACCAGTTCCAGCGCCGGATGGACGGCAGGCTGCTGCCGCTCGGCTGGTGGCACTTCCTGCGCCGCAACAAGACCACCGACCGGCTGCGGGTCGGCTTCCTCGGCGTCAAGCCCGAGCACCAGCACACCGGCGTCGCCGCGCTGCTCTACGTCGAACACTTCGAAGCGGCGGCGCGGACGCCGCTGAAACACGGCGAGGCCGGCTTCATCCTCGAGACCAACAAGAACATGAACGCCGGCCTGGAAGCGATGAACGGGCGGGTCGTGAAGAAGTACCGCGTCTACAGGCGGGCGCTGTAGGGCGACGCAGCTCGGCGTCTCAGGGCGCTGTAGGGCGACGCAGCTCGGCGTCGCTCAGGGCGCGGTGACGGCGACGACGCAGTTCTGGCCACCGAAGCCGAAGGCGTTGGCGATCGCGGCGCTGACCGGAGCCTCGCGGGCGACGTTGGCGACGTGGTCGAGGTCGCAGTCGGGGTCGGGGTCGTCGAGGTTGATGGTCGGCGGCACGACGCCGTCGCGGATCGCGAGCAGGCAGGCCATCGCCGCCAGCGAGCCGGCGGCGCCGATCAGGTGGCCGACCATCGACTTCGGCGAGGAGACCGGGACCGAGTCGGTCGCCTCCCCGAGCACCGAGCGGATCGCCTTCGACTCGGAGCTGTCGTTGGCGCGGGTGCCGGTGCCGTGGGCGCAGACGTAGCCGAGCTCCTGCGGCGCGATCCCGGCCCGCTGCAGCGCCAGCTCGATCGCCAGCGCCGCGTAGCGGCCGCTCGGCTCGGGGGCGCTCATATGGAAGGCGTCGGCGGTGAGGGCGCCGCCGGCGACGCGGCCGTAGGGCTCGGCGCCGCGCGCCTCGGCGTGCGCGGCCGACTCGACCACCAGGACCACCGCGCCCTCGCCGAAGACGAAGCCGTCGCGGTCGGAGTCGAAGGGCCGGCTGGCTCCGGCCGGATCGTCGTTGCGCTCCGAGAGCGGGCCCATGTTGGAGAGGCCTGCGAACATCGTCAGGTTGATCCCGGCGTCGCCGCCGCCGGCGATGACGACGTCGGCCTCGCCGGCGAGGATCAGCCGCCGCGCCTCCATCAGCGCGTAGGTCCCGGTCGCGCAGGCGAGCGAGCTGGCGTTGACCGGGCCGTGGGCGCCGAGGTCGATCGCGATCTCGCAGGCGGCGATGTTGGGGATCGTCGAGGCGACGTAGAAGGGACTGACCGCCTTCGGGCCGTCGGCGACCAGGGCCAGCTGGTTGCGTTCGGTCTCCGGCGTGCCGGCGACGGCGCAGCCGTAGGTGACGCCGGTCCGCTCGGCGCCCGGCTCGACCTCGAGGCCGGCGTCGGCGACCGCCTCGCGGGCGGCGACGATCGCCAGCTGCGAGAAGCGGGCGGTGCGGTGGGCGCGCTTCGGGCCGAGGTGCTCGACCGGGTCGAAGCCCTTGACCTCGCCGGCGATCCGGGTCGGCAGGGCGCTGGCGTCGAAGTGGGTGATCGGGCCGACGCCGGACTCGCCGGCGACGAGCGCCCGCCAGGTGGTGGGCGCGTCGAGGCCGACCGGCGTCAGCGCGCCGATTCCGGTCACGACCGGGTCGCGCGCCGCGCTCACCGGATCGGCGCGGGGGTTGCCGAGGCGCGAGCGAGCGCGAAGGCTTTGAGACAGGCTCTTGGTCCCGAGACCACTCTCATCGGCGGCGATTATCGCGATTCGCCCCCGCTTCCCCCTCCGCAGCCCCGCCGAACGGCGGCTAGGACCCCTCCAAAGTTGCATCCACCCCCTCTGATCGGGGGTGCTCGCGCGGTGCCGTCGCGGTGCCCGGCTGCTGCCGAGTGGTGCTCTTTATAGGGTTCCAGAGTGCATCTTTACGTCCGGGAGACAAATTCCCGTCTCCAAGGCGAAATCCCGGTCCCCAGCTCCAAGTACCACGCGCACCGCGCGTTGATCCTCGCCTCCCTGGCGCCGGGCACGACGCGGATCGTCGGCCGCACCGCCGCCCGCCACGTGCGCTCGACGATCGACGTGCTGACCGGGCTCGGCACCGAGGTCGAGCCGACCCAGGACGGCTTCCTCGTCAACGGCGGGCCCTACCGGCCGGTCCGCGACGAGGTCTCGGTCGGCTCCTCGGGGACGACCCTCTACCTGATGATCGGGCTCGCCTCGCTGGCCGACCGGCCGGTGACGATCACCGGCCAGAAGTACTTCCAGCGCCGCCCGGTCGGGCCGCTGCTCGACGCCCTCGGCGAGCTCGGGATCGACCTCGCCGCCGATAACGCGACGCCGCCGATCACGGTCGCGCCGCGGCGGCCGAGCGGTGGCACGGTGCGGATCGCCGGCACCCTCTCGCAGTGGATCTCGGGCCTGCTGGTCGTCGCCCCGTTCGCCAGCGGGCCGACCGTGGTCGAGGTCGAGGGCGAGCTCAACGAGCAGCCCTACGTCGAGCTGACGGTGCGGATGATGCGCGCCTTCGGGCTCGAGGTCGAGGTCGCCGAGGACTGGCGGCGCTTCGAGGTCGCCGGCGGCCAGGAGGCGCGGCCGGTCGCCGAACTGGCGCTGCCGCCCGACATCGGCTCCGCCGCCTTCGGCCTGGCGGCGACCGCGCTGCACCCCGCCGACGTCGCCTTTCCCGGCCTGACCGAGACCTCGGCGGCGCGGATCGACCATCCCGAGGCGCACTTCATCGACGTCGTCGCCGAGATGGGCCTGCCGCTCGAGCTCGACGAGCGCGGCCGCGTCCGCGTCCGCCACGACGGGATCCGGCTGCGCGGGGTCGAGGTCGACTGCCGGCCGATGCCCGACATGCTGCCGGTGCTGGCGGCGATGGGGCAGTTCGCCGCGGGCGAGACCCGCTTCCGCAACGTCGAGCACGTGCGGCTGAAGGAGTCCGACCGGGTCGTCTCGATGCTGCAGCTGAACCGGATGGGCGGCGACGTCGAGGTGGTCGACGGCGAGCTGGTGGTGCGCGGGATCGAGGGCGAGCTGACCGGCTCGCCGCTCTCCAGCTTCAACGACCACCGGGTCCACATGGCGCTGACGATCGCCGCCTCGCGGGCCCACGGCGAGAGCTCGCTGACCTACCCGCACGCCTACCGGATCTCCTATCCCTCCTTCCTCGACGACATGCGGGCGATCGGGCTCGAGCTGAGCGTCGAGGACGATCGCGAGCGGGCGGTCGAGGGCGAGCCGGCGCTGCCGGCCGCCGGCTCCGGGCAGCGCGCGGTCGAGTCGGTCGCGATCGACCAGGCGGCGGAGATCCCGATCATGGACTGGGTGGCGCGCTGGGTGCGGGAGCGGCCGCAGAAGACCGCGGTGGTCGAGGTCCGCGCCGAGCGCACCCGGACCTGGACCTGGGAGGAGCTCGAGCGCGAGGCCGACCGGGTCGCGGCGCTGCTGCTCGAGCTCGGGGTGCAGCCCGGCGAGACGGTCGCCTGCCAGCTGCCGAACTGGCGCGAGTTCGTCGCCCTGACGCTGGGGACGATGAAGATCGGCGCCGTCAGCTGCCCGCTGATGCCGATCTTCCGCGAGCGCGAGGTCTCGCAGATGGCCGGCCGGGCCGGGGCGCGGGTGCTGGTCGTCGCCGAGCGCTTCCGCAACCGCAACCACCTGGCGGAGACGGCGAGGATGCTTCACGCCCGCTCCTCGGCCGGCAACGGCGCCGCCGCCCAGGAGCTGGCGCTCGAGCACGTGCTGGTGGTCGGCTCCGACCCCGACGGCGAGCCGCCGGTGCTGCCGGCGGACGGCGGCGTCGAGTGGCACCACTTCGCCGCCGCGCTCGAGGCGGTCGAGGTCGACCGGGAGGCGATTGCCGCCCGCAAGCCGGACCCGGAGGCGCTCGCCCAGCTGTTCTTCACCTCCGGCACCTCGGGCGAGCCGAAGGGCGTGCTGCACCGCTACGACGCCCTCACCCGGGCGGCGATGATGGAGGTCGAGCACCTCGGCCTCGGCCGCGACGACAACCTCTTCATCCCCACCCCGCTGGCCCACCAGACGGGGCTGCTCTACGGGATGTGGCTGAGCTTCTGCCTCGGCTCGACCCAGATCCTGCAGGACGTCTGGGACGCCGAGCGCGGAGCCCGAGCGCTGCGCGAGTGGGAGGGCACCTTCATCCAGGCGGCGACGCCGTTCCTCGCCGACCTGGTGCGGGTCGTCGAGGAGGGCGAGGAGGCGCCGCCGGCGCTGCGGATCTTCGTCGTCACCGGCGCCGCGGTGCCGCGCGCGCTGGCCCAGCGCGCGACCGAGACGCTGTCGGCCGCGGTCTGCGGCGCCTGGGGCTCGACCGAGTCCTGCCTCGGCGCCCTGGCCGCCCCCGGCGACGACCCGGAGAAGGTCTGGGGGACCGACGGCCGCGCCCTCGCCGGGACCCGGATCCGGGTCGTCGACGAAGCTGGCAAGCCGCTGCCGGCCGGGGTCGAGGGCAACTACGAGGTGACCAGCCGCTGCCTCTTCGAGGGCTATCTCGACCGCCCCGACCTGACCGCGGCGGCGCTGACCGAGGACGGCTGGTACCGGACCGGCGACCTGGCGACGATCGACGCCGAGGGCTACCTGCGGATCACCGGGCGGGTCAGGGACGTCGTCAACCGCGGCGGCGAGAAGGTGCCGGTGGCCGAGATCGAGCAGCTGCTGCACGAGCATCCGCTGGTCGCCGAGGTGGCGATCGTGGCGATGCCCGACGAGCGGCTCGGCGAGCGCGCCTGCGCCTTCGTGGTGCGCGACGGCGCCGCCAACGGCGGCGAGGCCAGGCTCGACCTGGCGGCGGTGCGGAGCTTCCTCGACGGGCGTGAGGTCTCGCGCCACTACTGGCCCGAGCGGGTGGTCGAGATCGAGGCGATGCCGCGCACGCCCAGTGGCAAGATCCAGAAGTTCGTCCTCCGCGAGCGCGCCCGCGAGCTGCGCGCCGAGTCCGCGGACCAGGACGCGAGCCGTGACGAAAGCAAGGAGAGAGTGAGTTGAACCAGGCACCGATTTCGTCCCCCGAGTCCCTCGACGAGGAGATGTTCGCGGCGCTGAAGGGGGAGATCGCCGCCTACGTCGCCGAGGAGGGCGAGGCCTGGACCGAGCGGATCGAGCGCCAGCGCGCGGTGCCGCCGGAGCTGCGCCAGGAGCTGTACGAGCGGGGGTACCTGTCGCTGGCCGGGCCGGCCCCCTACGGCGGCAAGGGGATCGCCTTCTCGCGCTACCTCGAGCTGCTCGAACTGTTCTCGATGTCGCACGCTTCCCTACGGATGATCGTCCACGTCGCCAACGGGGCCTGGCGATCGGTAGACCAGTTCGCGACCGAAGAGCAACGGGACCGTTACGTGATCCCGGCCGTTACCGGCGAGCTGACCGTCGCCTTCACCCTGACCGAGCCGACCGCCGGCTCCGGCGCCGACCTCCGCTGCGAGGTCGAGCGCGAGGGCGACACCTACTACCTCTCCGGCGAGAAGCACCTGATCACCTTCGGCGTCAGCTGCGACCGCTGGCTGCTGTTCGCGCGGCTGGCAGGGACGACGGGGGCCGAAGGGACGGTGGCGCTGCTGGTCGACCGCCAGACGCCGAACGTCGAGGTCGAGGAGATGGGCGAGTCGCTGGGGGTGCGCGGCACCGACCACGCCCACCTGCGCTTCGACCGCGCCCCGGTGCCGATCAGCGACCGCCTCGGCGAGGAGGGCGCCGGCCTGCAGGTCGCCTTCGGCGGCTTCCTCACCCCGAGCCGGATCGCCGTCGCGATGACCTGCGTCGGGCTGGCCCGGCGGGCGCAGGAGCTCGCCGCCGAGCACGCGACGAAGCGGGTCACCTTCGGGAAACCGCTCTCGCAGCGGCAGGCGATCTCCTTCGCCCTGGCCGAGAACGCCGCCGAAATCGAAGCGGCGCGGCAGCTGGCGCTGCACGCGGCCAGGCGCTGGGAGAGCGGCGACCCCGAGGCGCCGGTGCTCTCCTCGATGGCGAAGTTGACCGCTGTCGAAATGCTGACCCGCGTCACCGACAGGGCGCTGCAGGCGCACGGCGGCATCGGCTTCTGGGCCTCGAGCCCGATCGAGCGCGTCTACCGCGACGCGCGGGCGCAGCGCTTCGAGGAGGGGACGAACGAGATCCAGAAGACGATCATCGCCCGCGAGGTCTTCGCCCCGTTCCACGGCACCGCCGGCGACCGGACCGGCGGCGCCTGATGGCGGAATTCGGCTACGCGGCCGGCCGGGTCGCGCTGATCACCGGCAGCTCGCGGGGGATCGGCCGCACCCTGGCGCTGGCGCTGGCGGCGCAGGGCGGCTCGGTGGTCGTCAACTACAAGCAGAACGAGGACCTCGCCGCGGAGGTCGTGAAGCGGGTCGAGGAGGCGGGCGGCAAGGCGATCGCGGTGCAGGCCGACATGGAGGACCCGGAGCAGATCCACGCCCTCTTCGACGCGACGCGCGAAGAGTTCGGCCGCCTCGACTACTTCGTCTCCAACGCCGCCGCCAGCTCCTTCAAGCCGATCCGCGACCTCGGCGTCCACAACCTCGACCGCTCCTACGCGATGAACATCCGCGCCTTTGTGCTCGGCGCCCAGCAGGCGGTCGAGCTGATGAACGAAGGCGGGCGGATCGTCGCGCTCTCGAGCTATGGCGCGATCCGCGCCTACCCCACCTACGCCAACCTCGGCGCCGCCAAGGCGGCCGTGGAAGCCTGGGTCCGCTACATGGCGATCGAGTGGGCGCCGCTCGGGATCAACGTCAACGCGGTGAACGGCGGCATCATCGAGTCCGATTCCTCGGCCTACTTCTACGACGTCGAGGGGATGGCCAGCCTCGACAAGGTGCTGCCGAAGATCCCGAAAGGGCGGATGGGCAGCGTCAAGGAGGTCGCCGACTGCGTCGAGTTCATGCTCGAACCACGCTCCGAGTACGTGACCGGCCAGTCGCTGGTCGTCGACGGGGGGCTGACGATCATCTCGCCGCCGTTCTTCGACGACGTCGGCGAGGCGCTACGGCTGCCGCGGCGCGAGGACGCCAGCGGCGACGCGGCGCCCGCTGCGCCGGATGGCTGAGCCAGCCGCCGCGCCCCGGGACCTCGGCGCGCTGCTGGCGCCAACCGAGATCGGCTCCCTGCGGCTCCCCCACCGGGTGGTGATGGGGGCGATGCATATGGGAACCGAGGCCGAGCTCGACGCCGGCGAGCAGTTGGCGGCGTTCTACCGCGAGCGAGCGCTGGGCGGGGCGGGGCTGATCGTGACGGGGGGCTGGGCGGTCTCGCGCGAGGGCGCGGCGGGGCCCGGGTACGGGCTGGTCAACGAGGACGCCGGGGCGGCGGCGCTGGAGCCGATCGCGGCCTCGGTGCTGGGGACGGAGGCGTCGATCGCGCTGCAGCTCTTCCACGCCGGGCGCTACGCCAGCGGCGAGGCGTTCGGGCGCCAGCCGGTGGCGCCCTCGGCGCTGCCGAGCCGGGTCTCGCGGGCGGTGCCGCGCGAGCTCTCGGGCGAGGAGATCTGGGCGGCGGTGGCCGACTTCGGCCGGGCGGCGACGCGGGCGGTCGAGCTCGGCTTCGGCGCGGTCGAGGTGATGGGCTCGGAGGGCTACCTGGTCGACCAGTTCCTCTCGCCGCTGACCAACCGCCGCGAGGACGAGTGGGGCGGCGATGCCGAGCGGCGGATGCGGTTCGGGCTCGAGCTGGCGGCGGCGGTGCGCGCGGCGGTCGGTCCCGGGTTCCCGCTGATCTTCCGGTTGACGGGGGCCGAGCTGATGCCGGGCGGGCGCGAGCTGCCCGAGGTGCTGGCCTTCGCCGCGGCGCTGGCGGCGAGCGGGGTCGACGCGATCAACGTCGGCGTCGGCTGGCACGAATCGCCGGTGCCGACCGTGCAGGGCCCGGTGCCGCCGGGGGTCTGGCTGCCCTGGGCGAGCGCGATCAAGCGCGCGGTCGG
Source organism: Solirubrobacterales bacterium (assembly GCA_050251335.1). Classification (GTDB taxonomy): domain Bacteria; phylum Actinomycetota; class Thermoleophilia; order Solirubrobacterales; family 70-9; genus VAYN01. The sequence goes on along the minus strand of JBFWMZ010000024.1, from coordinate 21,459 downwards.
CGACGGGGTCGCGGTGATCGGCGGCAACCGGGTCAACCGGCTCGCGGACGCGGCGGCGTTGCTGGCGTCCGAGGAGGTCGACCTGATCTCGATGTCGCGCCCCTTCCTCGCCGACCCCGAGCTGATCGCCCGCGGCCGCAACGGCCGACCGGTCGACGTCTGCATCGCCTGCAACCAGGCCTGCATCGACCGCTCGCTAATCGACGGCCACGTCTCCTGCCTGGTCAACCCCCGCGCCGGCTTCGAGCGCGAGTTCCCGCTGCCAGGGTCGCCTGGGTCGATGGGCCGATTTCGTGAACATGATTCCCGAAATCGGCCCATCACCGCTGCGGGGCGGCGCTTCGCGGTGCTCGGCGGCGGGCCGGCGGGGCTCGAGGCGGCGCGCTCGCTGGCGCGGTTGGGCGCCGCGGTGACCCTGTTCGAGGCCGCCGAGGAGCTCGGCGGCCAGTTCCGCTACGCGCGGCTGGTGCCCGGCAAGGAGGACTACGGGGCGACGATCGCCTACTTCGAGCGTGAGCTGCCGCGGCTCGGGGTCGCGGTCGAGCTCGGCCGCGCGATCTCCGACTGTGCGGGCGACGCCGAGCTGCTCGCCGGCTTCGACGGCATCGTCTTGGCGAGCGGCGTCGTCCCGCGCCGGGTCGAGGTCCCCGGCCTCGCGGAGGCCGGCGCCCTCGACTACGCCGAGGCCTTCACCGCGGGCGTCGGCGAGGCCGGGTCGGTGGCGATCATCGGCGCCGGCGGAATCGGCGTCGACCTCGCCCACTTCCTCACCCACCCCGAGGACGCCGCCGAGTTCCTCGCCACGTACTCCACCGAGCCCCCGCCCACCCGGGGGAAGGCTCGGGCGGCGAGCTCTCTCCCCGGGGCCGAGCGGGCCGAGCGCACTTCGCGCGGAAATCCGCCGCGAGTGACGCTGATGCGGCGCAACGGGCGGGTGGGAGCGGGGATCGGGCGGACGACGCGATGGGTCTGGCTCGACGCTTTGAAGCGCGCCGGGGTCGAGACCCGCACCGGTCTCTCCTACCGGCGGGTCGGACCCGAGGGGGTCGAGATCGAGACCGAGGACGGAACCCGGGAGCTGATCGTCGCGGAGCGGGTGGTGGTCGCCGCCGGGCAGGAGCGAAACGACGCGCTGGTCCCGCTGCTCGAGCGGATCGGGGTGCCGTTCCGGGTCGTGGGCGGCGCCGCCGACGCCGCCGAGCTGAACGCCGTGCGCGCCTTCGCGAGCGGGCTGCGGGCCGCCTACGAGCTCGGCGGACAAGCGCCGCGTCGCTGACGGCCGCGGTTACCGGGGCTATCGGGGCGGCATGCGGCGACGGTCGCGCGGCGTCTCGATCCCGGCCCGCCTGGTGATGAAGCCGGCGAGCAGGAGGACGATGATCACCCCGATCAGGGCGCTGAGCAGGCCGCCCCAGTCGAAGACGTCGTCGTCGCCGATCCCCAGCAGGTCGGTGAAGATCAGCCAGCCGACGATCGCGCCGACCAGGCCGAGCACGATCGAGACCAGCCACGACCTCGGCCCGTGCATGCCGGCGAAGACGTCGTTGGGGACGAGCGCGCGGCCGATGAAGCCGGCGACCAGCCCGAGGAGGATCGCTCCGATCATCGCCGGCACAGCTACCCGCTGCCGGCTCCGACATGCGTCGGAGCCGACGAGCCGCGGTCGCCCGGCGACCTCAGCGCGTCAGCGGACCACGGCTCGTTTGTACTTCCAGACCGCGAGGACGGCGAAGAACAGGGCGATGCCGAGCGACCAGGCGATCGCGCCCCAGACCGCGTTGCCGGCCGGGTCGCCGATGAAGAGGGCGCGGATCGCGTTGACGACGATCGAGATCGGGTTCCATTCGGCGAACCACTCGAGCGCCGCCGGCATCGTCGCCGGCGGGACGAAGGCCGAGGAGACGAAGGTCAGCGGGAAGATGATGATGAAGCCGAGCGACTGCGCCGCCTCGGGCGAGGACGAGGTGAGGCCGATGAAGGCGAAGACCCAGGAGAAGGCGTAGCCGAAGAGCAGCAGGATCAGCAGCCCGAGGACGACTTCGGGCAGCGAGGTGCTGAAGCCGAAGCCGATGATCAGCCCGACGCCGACCATGACGACGATCTGGATCACGTTGGTGGCGATGTCGGCGAGGGTGCGGCCGGCGAGCACCGCCGAGCGCGACATCGGCAGCGAGCGGAAGCGGTCGATCAGCCCTTTCTTCAGGTCCTCGGCGATCCCCATCGCGGTGACGAAGCCGCCGAAGGACATCGTCTGGACGAGGATCCCGGGGATCAGGAAGTCGATGTAGGAGTGGCCCGGGGTCGGGATCGCGCCGCCGAAGACGTAGGCGAAGAGCAGCACGAACATCAGCGGCTGGACGGTGAAGGCGAGCAGCAGGTCCGGCGCCCGCGGGATGCGCAGGAAGTTGCGCTTGGCCAGCACCAGGGTGTCGGAGACGGCGAAGCGCAGACCGCTCACCGCCCCTCCCCCCGCTCCTCGGCCTCTTCGGCGGCGTGGCCGGTCAGCTCGAGGAAGACGTCGTCGAGGGTGGGACGCCGCATCGAGATGTCGTCGATCCCGACCCCGGCCTGCTCGAGGCGGCGGACCGCGTCGGCGACCGCGCCCCTGCGCTGGGAGACCGGGACCCGCAGGATGCCGTCTTCGCGGCGCGGCTCGGCGGCTGCGAGCGGGGCCAGCGCGGCGATCGCGGCTTCCGCTTCCTCGTCGCTCTCCAGCGTCACTTCGAGGCTCTCGCCGCCGACCTGGTCCTTGAGCTCGTCCGAGCTGCCGTCGGCGATCACGCGGCCGTGATCGATCACCGAGATCCGGTCGGCGAGGCGGTCGGCCTCGTCGAGGTACTGGGTGGTGAGCAGGACGGTCGTCCCCTCGGCGACCCGCCCCTCGATCGTCTCCCACAGCGCCAGCCGGCTGCGCGGGTCGAGGCCGGTGGTCGGCTCGTCGAGGAAGAGGACGGGCGGCTCGGCGACCAGCGCCGCGGCGAGGTCGAGCCGCCGCCGCATCCCGCCCGAGTAGGTGCGGACCAGCCGGCCGCCGGCGTCGGCGAGCTCGAAGCTCTCGAGCAGCTGCTCGGCGCGACGCGCCGGCTCGCCCTTCGGCAGGTGGTAGAGGCGGCCGACCATCTCCAGGTTCTCGTGGCCGGTCAGGTTCTCGTCGACCGCCGCGTACTGGCCGGCGAGGCCGATCTCCGCGCGCAGCTCCGGCGCTTCCCGCATCACGTCGATCCCGGCGACCCGCGCCTCGCCGCCGTCGGCCGGCAGCAGCGTGGTGAGGATCCGCACCGCGGTCGTCTTGCCGGCCCCGTTTGGGCCGAGCAGCCCGAGCACGGTGCCCGCCGGGACGCTCAGGTCGACCCCGCAGAGCGCCCGCACCTTGCCGTAGGACTTGACCAGCCCCCTGGCCTCGATCGCTGGGTCCCCTGGCATCGGGGGCCCAAGCTATCTCATGGATTGAAGGCGAGGAAGAGGAAGGCGGCGAGGATGATCAGGTGGACGCCGCCCTCCTGCAGGGTCGCGCGGCCGGGCAGCAGGGTGAGCGAGCTGACCAGCGCGGTCAGCACCAGGAGGCCGATCTGGGTCGCGCCGAGGCCGAGGACGAGCGGGCCGTCGAGCCAGATCGAGGCGACGGCGATCGCCGGGATCGTCAGCCCGATGCTGGCCATCGCCGAGCCGTAGGCGAGGTTGAAGCTGATCTGGGTGCGGCCGCGCTGGGCGTTGCGCCAGGCCGCCAGGGTCTCCGGCATCAGCACCAGCAGGGCGATCACGACGCCGACCGCCGACTGCGGCGCGCCGATCGATTTGACCCCGTCCTCGATCGCGCCGGAACTGGTCTTGGCGAGGCCGACGACGGCGACCAGGGCGACCAGCAGCAGGGCGAGGCTGCGCAGCGCCGCGGCGCGGGTCGGCACCGGATGGTGGGCCTCCTCCGCCGCGGCCGCTGCCCCGGCGTCCCCGCTGCCGGCGAGCCCCCCGTCCTGCCCCGGCGGCAGGAAGAGCCCGCGGTGGCGGACGGTCTGCACGACCAGGAACAGCGCGTAGAGGGCGGCCGAGGCGACGGCGGCGAAGGCCAGCTGCGAGCTGGAGAATTCCGACCCGGTCTCGCTGGTGGTGAAGGTCGGCAGGACGAGGCAGAGGGTCGCCAGGGTGACGACGGTGGCGAACGCGGTCGCCGACCCCTCGGCGTTGAAGGAGGCGACCCGCTGGCGCAGCGCCGCGGTGAGGATCGCGATGCCGACGACGCCGTTGCAGGTGATCATCACCGCGGCGAACACGGTGTCGCGGGCGAGGGCGGCGGTCTCGTCGCCGCCGGAGACCATCAGGGTGACGATCAGCCCGACCTCGATCACCGTCACCGCCACCGCCAGGACGAGCGAGCCGAACGGCTCGCCGACCCGGGCGGCGATCACCTCGGCGTGGTGGACGGCGGCGAGCACTGCGGCGGCGAGGAAGAGGTCGAGGACGACGACCACCGCGGTCGCCGGGTGGGATTCCCAGGCCACGGCGAGAACCGCCAGCGCCAGCAGCGGGACGACGGTCGGGGCGCTATCGGAGATCCGCTTGGCGATCGCCGCCGATCCTAGCCCGCGCGCCGCCGACCCCGCCCCGCCTGTGAGATCGCCCGGCGACCCCCCAAATGGCCTTGCCGGCGCGCCTTTCGGTCCGTATCGTCAGGGTAAGCCAGGCAGTTGACCGCAACCTCGAAGAAGCCAGAGACCGTGATCGTCCGCTTTGCGGGGGATTCGGGCGATGGCATGCAGCTGGTCGGCGATCGCTTCACCGCCGCCACCGCGCACGTCGGCAACGACCTCTCGACCCTGCCCGACTTCCCGGCCGAGATCCGCGCCCCGGCCGGCACCCCCGGCGGCGTCTCCGCCTTCCAGATCCACTTCGCCTCGCGCGACATCCTCACCCCGGGCGACCACCCGAACACGCTGGTGGCGATGAACCCGGCGGCGGTCAAGGCCCACCTCTCCGCCCTGCAGCCCGGCGGCACGCTGATCGTCAACGAAGACGCCTTCACCGACGCAAACCTGCGCAAGGCGGGCTACGAGTCGAACCCCCTGGAGGACGGCTCGGTCGACGACTACCAGGTCTTCAGGGTGCCGATGACGACGCTGACCACGCGCGCCAGCGAGGGGATCGAAGGGCTGAAGCCGGCCGAGGCGCAGCGGACCAAGAACCTCTTCGCGCTGGGGCTGATCTCCTGGATGTACGGGCGGCCGCGAAAGGAGACGATCGCCTGGCTGGAAACGAAATTCGCCAGCCGACCGGCGATCCTGGCCGCCAACATCGCCGCCTTCAAAGCCGGCTACAACTTCGGCGACACGACCGAGATCGCGGTCACCCCGATCGAAGTCGCGCCGGCCCCGCTCGAGTCCGGCGAGTACCGCAACATCAACGGCGCCAACGCCCTGGCGATGGGGCTGATCGCGGCCAGCGTCCGCTCGGGGCTGCAGCTCTTCTTCGCCAGCTATCCGATCACCCCGGCCTCCGAACTGCTCCACCACCTCGCCCGCCACAACCGCTTCGGGGTCCGCACCGTGCAGGCCGAGGACGAGATCGCCGCCGCCAACATGGCGCTCGGCGCCTCCTTCGGCGGCAAGCTCGGGGTGACCGCGACGAGCGGCCCGGGGATGGACCTCAAGTCCGAGACGATCGCACTGGCGCAGATGGTGGAGCTGCCGCTGATAGTGATCGACGTCCAGCGCTCCGGCCCCTCGACCGGGCTGCCGACCAAAACCGAACAGTCCGACCTGCTGATGGCGATCCACGGCCGCCACGGCGAGTCGCCGCTGCCGGTGATCGCCCCCTCGACCCCGGCCGGCTGCTTCGAGGCGGCGGTCGAGGCGGCGCGGATCGCGATCCGCTACCGGACCCCGGTGATCCTCCTCTCCGACACCTTCCTCTCCAACTCCTCCGAGCCCTGGCGGCTGCCCGACGTCGGCGAGCTGCCGGAGCTCGACCCGAACTTCGCCGAGGGTCCGAACGCCGGCGACGAGTTCCTCCCCTACGCGCGCGATTCCCGCGGCGCCCGCCCCTGGGCGATTCCGGGGACGCCGGGCCTGCAGCACCGGCTCGGCGGGCTGGAGAAGGAGCACGGCTCGGGCAAGGTCTCCTACTCGCCCGAGAACCACGCGCTGATGACCAGGCTGCGGGCCGAGAAGCTCGAGAAGCTGGCCGCGGAGCTGCCGCCGCTGCAGGTCGACGCCGACCCCGGCGCCAAGCTGCTGGTGCTCGGCTGGGGCTCGACCTCGGGCGTGATCGGCGCCGCGGCGCGGCGGGTCCGCAACCGCGGCATCCCGGTCGCCACCGCCCACCTGCGCCACCTCGAACCGATGCCGGCCAACACCGGCGAGGTCCTCCGCTCCTTCGAGCGGGTGCTGGTGCCGGAGGTGAACAGCGGCCAGCTGCTGAGCCTGGTGCGCGACAAGTTCCTCGTCGACGCGGTCGGCCACAACAAGGTCGAGGGCCTGCCGATCCTCGCCGAGGAGCTCGAGCAGGTGATCCTCGACACGCTGGGAGAGGGATGAGCGAGAACGGACACGGCAACGGCAACGGGCTGAGCGGCGAGGGCGGCACCGCGACCCTGACCAAGGCCGACTTCCAGTCGGGCCAGGAAACGCGCTGGTGCCCGGGCTGCGGCGACTACGCGATCCTCAACTCGGTGCAGACGCTGATGCCCGAACTGGGCGTGCCGCCGCACAAGACCGTCTTCATCTCCGGGATCGGCTGCGCCGGGCGCTTCGTCTACTACATGGACACCTACGGGATGCACGGCATCCACGGCCGGGCGCCGGCGCTGGCGACCGGAATCGCGACCGCCCGCGAGGACCTCTCGGTCTGGGTGGTGAGCGGCGACGGCGACTCGCTCTCGATCGGCGGCAACCACCTGATCCACGCCCTGCGCCGCAACGTGCCGATCAAGATCCTGCTCTTCAACAACCAGATCTACGGCCTCACCAAGGGCCAGTACTCGCCGACCTCGGAGACCGGCAAGGTCACCAAGTCGACCCCCTTCGGCTCCGAGGACCATCCCTTCAACCCGCTGGCGCTGGCGCTCGGCGCCGACGCCTCCTTCGTCGCCCGCACGATCGACGTCGAGAAGCAGCACGTCCGCGACACCCTGCGGGCCGCCGCCGAACACCCCGGCGCCGCCTTCGTCGAGATCTACCAGAACTGCAACGTCTTCAACGACGGCGCCTTCGACGCGGTCCGCGGCAAGGGTGGTGCCCCGAACCAGATTCGCCTCGAGCACGGCCAGCCGATCCGCTTCGGCGCCGAGCTCGAGAAGGGCGTCGTCCCCTCGCGCGGCGGCGGCCTCGAAGTGGTCGACGTCGCCGAGGCCGGCGAGCGCGGCCTCGTCGTCCACGACGCCCACGTCGCGGACCCGAGCCACGCCACCGCGCTGGCGCGGCTGACCGAGAATCCCACCGGCCCGACCCCGATCGGCGTCTTCCGCGACGTCGAGCGCCCGGTCTACGGCGCCGAGCGCCAGGGCGAGCTCGAAGCCGCCCACGCCGGCGCCACCCTCGCCGACGTCGACGGACTGCTGCGCGACGGCGACACCTGGGTCGTCTGAGCAACCCCCGCACCGCCGCCGAGCTGTTCCTTATCCACACCATTCCGGGATAAGGAACAGCTCGGCGGCGGTTGGAGATGATTCCGACCGATGAGGAGCACCCTGGAGAGCTGGCGGCGGCAGGCCGGGCCGCTGGCCCGGGCGGTCAGCCGCGGCGACGAGGCGGGGATCGTCGAGATCCTCACCGAACAGAGCCGCGAGCACCCGCGGCTGGCGCCGCTGACCTTCGCCTTCGGCGGCATCGCGATGCTGCTCGCCGGGCTGCGGGTGCTGTTCGAGAACTGGCGCCTGACCCTGGTCCAGGTGCTGCCGGCGATGTGGGTCTGGGCGGCGATGTACGACCTGCGGCTGCACCTGCTGCAGGAGGAGACGGCGCCCGACCTGAAGGGGGCGGTGCTGGTCCCGATCGTCGCGGCGATCGTCGCCGGGACGATCGCCTGCTACTATCTGAACGCCGTCTTCGCCTTCGCAGTCGCCCAGCCGGGGCGGCCCGAGCTGCGCCGCGCCTTCCGCGACGCCGGCCGCCACCGGGTCGCGATCTGCGTCTGGGGCGGCTCCGTCGGCCTCGCCCTCGCCCTCGTCACCACTGTGCTGACCCGCAGCGACCCGCCCTGGTTCACGCTCGGCCTCGGGATCGTCATCGGGGTGCTGATGGTCACCTACGTCGCGGTGCCGGCGCGCATGGTCGGCATCAGCCGCCACGGCTCGCGTCGCGACCGCCTCGCCGCCAGCGCGATCGGCGGCGTGCTCGGCGTCGTCCTCAGCGCCCCGCCCTACCTGCTCGGGCGGATCGGCCTGCTGATGATCGGCACCGACCTGCTGCTGGTGCCCGGCGTCATCCTCTTCGCCCTCGGCGCCTTCCTCCAGGCGGGGGCGACCAGCGCCGTCAAGGCGGTCAAAGTCAGCGCCAAGCTGGTCGCGCCCGCCCGCTAACCCGCCGAGCTGTTCCTTATCCACACCATTCCGGGATAAGGAACAGCTTGCGCGTGCGTGGAGGCGGCGGGGCTAGGGGCGGCGCGGCTCGAAGCGGCGCAGGCGCAGGGCGTTGGCGACCACCGAGATGCTGGAGAGGGCCATCGCGGCGCCGGCGATCACCGGGTTCAGCAGCCCGAGCGCGGCCAGCGGGAGCGCCGCCAGGTTGTAGCCGAAGGCCCAGGCGAGGTTCTCCTTGATCGTCCGCAGGGTGGCGCGGGAGAGGCGGATCGCGTCGCCGGCGGCGCGCAGGTCGCCGGAGACGAGGGTCAGGTCGGAGGCCTCGATCGCGACGTCGGTGCCGGTCCCGAGGCTGAGCCCGAGGTCGGCCTGGGCGAGCGCCGGGGCGTCGTTGACGCCGTCACCGACCATCGCGACGACGTGGCCCTCGGCCTGCAGCCGCGCGACCGCCTCGGCCTTCTCGGCCGGCAGCACCTCGGCGACCACCTCGTCGATCCCGACCCCGGCGGCGACCGCCTTCGCGGTCGCGGCGTTGTCGCCGGTCAGGAGCAGCGGGCGCAGGCCGAGCTCGCGCAGCGCGGCGATCGCCTCGGCGCTCGACTCCTTGACGGTGTCGGCGACGGCGAAGACGGCGCGGGCGCGACCGTCCCAGCCGGCGGCGATCGCCGTCGCGCCGCGCTGCTCGGCGGCGGCGCGGGCGGCGTCGAGCTCGGGCGGCAGGCGCATCGCCCGGTCGGCCAGCAGCGCCGGGCGGCCGACGACGAGCCCCCGTCCCGCGACCACGCCCTCGACCCCGAGGCCCTCGCGGTTGGCGAAGGAATCGACCGGGGGCAGATCGCCAGCCGCCGCCGCGGCGCGGGCGATCGCCCGGCCGATCGGGTGCTCGGAGGCGGCCTCGATCGCGCCGACCAGCCGCAGCGCCTCCGCCCGCTCCTCGCCCGCGGCGACCGCGACCCCGGTCAGGCTCATCTCGCCGCTCGTCACGGTGCCGGTCTTGTCGAGGACGACGGTGTCGGCGCGGCGGGTCGACTCGAGCACCTCGGGGCCCTTGATCAGCAGCCCGAGCTGGGCGCCGCGACCGCTGCCGACCATCAACGCCGTCGGCGTCGCCAGCCCGAGGGCGCAGGGGCAGGCGATGATCAGCACCGCGACCGCGGCGCTGAAGGCGAAGCTGGCGCTCTCGCCGTTGGCGAGCCAGAAGCCGAGGGTGGCGAGGGCGAGGGCGATGACGACCGGGACGAAGACGCCGGAGATCCGGTCGGCGAGCCGCTGCACCGGCGCCTTGCCGCTCTGCGCCTCGCTCACCAGCCTGGCGATCTGGGCCAGCGCGGTGTCGGCGCCGACCCGGGTGGCGCGGACGACGAGGCGGCCGCCGGCGTTGACGGTGGCGCCCGCGACCTCCGAGCCGGGCCCGACCTCTACCGGCACCGACTCGCCGGTCAGCATGCTCATGTCGACCGCCGAGGTGCCCTCCGCGACGACCCCGTCGGTGGCCACCTTCTCGCCGGGACGGACGACGAAGCGCTCGCCGGCGGCGAGCTCGGAGACCGGAACGCGGCGCTCGCTCCCGTCGGAGTCGAGGACGGCGACGTCCTTGGCGCCGAGCTCCAGCAGCGCCTGCAGGGCGGCGCCGGCGCGGCGCTTGGCGCGGGCCTCGAAGTAGCGGCCGGCGAGGATGAAGGTGGTGACGACCGAGGCGGTCTCGAGGTAGATCTCGTCCCCGCCGCCGCCCGCCGAGGGGACGAGGTCGAAGCTCATCTTCATCCCGGTCATGCCGGCGTCGCCGATGAACAGCGCGTAGAGCGACCAGAGCCAGGCGGTCAGGGTGCCGAGGCTGATCAGCGTGTCCATCGTCGCGGTGCCGTGGCGCAGGTTGGCCCAGGCGGCGCGGTGGAAGGGCCAGGCGCCCCAGAGCACGACCGGGGTCGCCAGCTGCAGCGCCAGCCACTGCCAGTTGTCGAACTGCAGCGGCGGCACCATCGAGAGCACGAGGACGGGCAGCGAGAGCAGCGCCGAGACGATCAGCCGCTGGCGCAGCGGCGCGCTCGGGTCGGCCTCGGCCTCCCCGGGCTCGGGCGCGTCCCCGGGGCCGGCCTCGGGCCGCGGCAGCGCGGCGCCGTAGCCGGCGCTCTCGACCACCTCGACCAGCTGCTGGGGGGCGACCGCGGCGGGGTCGAAGGTGACGCTCGCCCGCTCGGTCGCGTAGTTGACGCTGGCGCTGACCCCGTCGAGCCTGTTGAGCCGGCGCTCGATCCGGTTGGCGCAGGAGGCGCAGGTCATGCCCTCGATCGGCAGCTCGAGGCGCTCGCTGGCTGCGCTGGTCGCGGCGTCGGCGGGCGGGGCGTGCATCGGGTCTCCTTCGATCGCTTGCGCTGCTCATACTATATACCTATACCCCCCAGGGGTATGTCAAGTGCTATCTTCCGCCGATGGCGACCAAACCCGGATACAGCGCCTCGAAGGAGCAGCTGCTGAAACGCCTCTCGCGAATCGAAGGCCAGGTCCGCGGGGTGACGCGGATGGTCGAGGAAGAGCGCTACTGCATCGACGTCCTGACCCAGATCCAGGCCGCCGAGGCGGCCCTGCAGGGCGTCGCCCTCGGCCTGCTCGACGACCACGTCCACCACTGCATGACCGGCAGCAAGGCCGATCGCGACGAGAAAGCCTCGGAGCTGATGGAGGCCGTCGGCCGCCTGGCCCGCCGCTGAGCGTGGCGGCGAACCGCGGCGCCAAGCGCGGCGTCCTGCTCGATGCGCTGGGGACGCTGGTCGAGCTCGAGCCGCCGGCGCCGCTGCTGGCGGCGGAGCTCTGGCGGCGCTGGCAGCTCGAGGTCTCGGCCGCCGCGGCCGAGGCGGCTTTCGCCGCCGAGATCGGCTACTACAGAGCGCACCAGCTGGAGGGCCGCGACGCCGCCTCGCTGGCCGCGCTGCGGCGGCGCTGCGCCGTGGTCCTGCACGCGGCGCTGCCGGCGGCGGCGCGCGAGCGGCTCGAGCCCGACGAGCTCCTGCCGGCGATGCTCGCCGCGCTCCGCTTCCGCGCCTACCCCGACGTTCCCGCCTGGCTCGCGGTGCTGCGCGCCGCCGGGCTGAAGCTCGCCGTGGTCAGCAACTGGGACGTCTCGCTGAGCGAGGTGCTGCAGCGGGTCGGCATCGCCGAGCTGCTCGACTGCGTCGTCACCTCGGCCGCGGTCGGCGCCGCGAAGCCCGATCCGGCGCCCTTCGAGCGGGCCCTCGAGTGCCTCGGGCTGCGGCCCGAGGAGGTCGTCCACCTCGGCGACTCGCCCGAGCTCGATCTCCCCGGCGCCGAGGCGGCCGGGATCGAGGCGGTCCTGATCAGCCGACCCGGGACCCGGTAGCGGTCAAACGGCTGCTGGAGTCGAGCTGCGCAGGGCGCCGGCGCTGGCGCCCACCACGCAGGCGATGGCGAGCAGTTCGAGCGGGTCGAGGCTCTGCGAGAGGGCGATCAGCCCGACCAGCGCCGCGACCGCCGGCTCGAGGCTCATCATCACCCCGAAGGTCGCGCTGGGCAGCCGTCGCAGCGCCTCGATCTCGAGGCTGTAGGCGATCACCGAGCTGAGCAGGCCGACGGCGAGGCCGATCGCCAGAGTCGCCGGCTCGAGCAGCGCGGCGCCGCCTGCGGCGATCCCGAGCGGGGCCGCGAGCAGGGCCGAGATCGCGATCGCGGCGGCCAGCGCGCCGAGCCCGGGGTGGGCCGCGCCGACCCGGGCGCTGAGCAGGATGTAGGCGCCCCAGAAGCCGCCGGCGAGCAGCGCCAGAACCGCCCCGAAGCTGACGATCCCGTCGGCGCCGAGCCCGTCGGAGAGAAGCGCGATCCCGGTCGCGGCGAGGAGCACCCAGAGCAGGTCGAGCCGCCGCCGCGAGCCGGCGACCGCGACCGCCAGCGGCCCGACGAACTCGAGGGTGACCGCGGCGCCGAGCGGGATCCGGTCGATCGCCGTGTAGAAGCAGGTGTTCATGCCGAGGAAGGTGAGGGCGAAGAGCAGCAGCTGGACGACGCCGACCTGGCGGACCAGCGCGAGGCCCGGCCGGCTCAGGCCGAGCAGCACCGCGGCGGCGAAGAAGGTCCGCAGGAAGACCGCGCCCGCGGGACCGACCTGGTCGAAGAGCTGGGTCGCCAGCGCCGCCCCGCACTGCACGGAGACGATCGCGCCGAGCACCATCGCGACGGCTCGGCCGGTGTGCCGGGGCCCTATGCCCAGCGGGAGGTGACGACCTTCTTGCGGGTGTAGAACTCGACCGCGTCGGCGCCGTTGGCGTGCAGGTCACCGTCGATCGAGTCCTTCCAGCCGCTGAACGGGAACCAGGCGACCGGGGCGGCGACGCCGACGTTGACGCCGATCATCCCGGCCTCGATCGAGTAGCGGAACTCGCGCGCCGCGCCGCCCGACTCGGTGAAGAGGATCGCCGAGTTGCCGTAGCGGCTTTCGTTCGACCAGGCGACGGCGGCGGCCAGGTCGGGGACCCGCTTGATCGCCAGCACCGGCCCGAACAGCTCCTCGCGCAGGGCGCGCGCGTCGTCGGGCAGGCGGTCGAGGATCGTCGGGCCGAGCTCGGCGCCGGCGGCGCCGCCCTCGCGGCGGCCGTCGAGGGCGAGCTCGGCGCCGGCGGCGAGCGCCGAGGCGATCTCGGCCTCGACCCGCTCGCGGGCGGCGACCGAGACCAGCGGACAGACGTCGGTCCCGGGCTCGATGCCGGGGCCGACGCGCAGGCCGGCGGCGGCGTCGACGAGCATCTGCAGGCTGCGGTCCTGCTCGGCCTCCTCGCCGACCAGGATCGCAACCGAGCCGGCCAGGCAGCGCTGCCCGGCGGCGCCGAAGGCCGAGCCCAGGATGCCGGCGCTGGTCAGCGCGGGGTCGGCGTCGGGCATCACCACCATCGAGTTCTTGGCGCCGCCCAGCGCCTGCACCCGCTTGCCGCTGGCGGCGGCGCGGGAGGCGATGTAGCGGGCGGTCTTGGCCGAGCCGACGAAGGAGATCGCGTCGATGCCGGGGTGGTCGAGCAGCCCGTTGACCGCGTCGTGGGCGCCGTGCACGAGGTTGACCACGCCGGGCGGGATCTCCTCGATCCCGGCGATCAGCTCGGCGATCCGCGCCGAGGGCCGCGGGTCCTGCTCGGAGGGCTTGAGGATGAAGGCGTTGCCGGCGGCGATCGCGTAGGGCAGGAACCAGAGCGGGATCATCGCCGGGAAGTTGAAGGGCGTGATCGCGGCGACCACGCCGACCGGCTGGCGGACCATTTCGACGTCGAGGCCGGTCGCGACGCCCTCGAGGTTCTCCCCCTTCAGCAGGTGCGGGATCGCCGTCGCCGCCTCGACCGACTCGATCCCCCGCCCGACCTCGGCGCTGGCGTCGTCGAGCGTCTTGCCCATGTCGAGGGTGACGAGCTCGGCGATCTCCTCGCGGTGGGCGGCGAGCACGTCGCGCAGCCGCATCACGGCCCGGGCGCGGAGGAGCGGCGAGGTCGCCCGCCAGCCCGGCTGGGCGGCGCGCGCGGCGCGGACCGCGGCGTCGACGTCGGCGGCGCCGGAGAGCGGGACCCGGGCGAGCACCTCGCCGCTGGCGGGATCGACGTCGTCGATCCGCTCCTGCGCCTCGGCGCTCAGCCACTCGCCGCCGACGAAGTTGCGCAGCTCGGCGACGGCGCTGCCGGTGGAAACGGTCGTGCTCATGACCCCACAATTGCACGACCGCTGCGCCGGCGCGAGCGCTTCGTGACGCCGCGGAGCGCTGAGTTCCCCGCTCCCTGCCGGTCAGCACTACGCTGAGGCGTTCCGCGACCTCGTTCAACCTCGTCGAGATCCGGATCGCTCTGTGGAGGCGTTATTCGTGGGCGAGACAGCCTCTTCAGAGCTGCGCGAGCCAACCGGTGCTGCCGTCGATCTCAACCGCCTCCCCCACCGATGGCGGGTCCCCAACCCCGACTATGCACGGCACGCCCTGCTCGCGGCAGATGATCGCCACGTGGCAGAGCATCCCGCCGCGAACGACGATCACTCCTGCGCTCATCGTGATCTGCCGAGGATCGTGGATCGTGCCGTCCCGCAACAGTAGGATCGTCCGCTCCCCGGACCTGATCCCGCCCGGCGAGCGGACGACGCCGGCGGCGGCTCCGGGTGAGGCCGGGAACCCCTTCGGCCGTCCGCTGCCCAACGGTGACGTTGTTTCGTCGCGCGCTTGCACGAGGGTCGAGATCTCCCTGGTCAGCGGCCGAGCCTGCAACAGCCAGGGGTCTCCGTTCGCCGTCACGGTCCACTCGAGATCGATGCCTGACTCGCCGGCGAGGTCTTCGGCAGCTTGCAGGAGAAACGCGCAGACCTCGGGGTGCCAGGAGGGCGGGGAGTCGGGAGGACATCCGTACACCACGAGCTCCAGGGAGGAGGCGCGCTGGAACAGCCGCACGTCGCGCGGTCCGCCCGGCAATCCGCTCCGTAGCCGCTCTCCAGGGTGGTTTCGAAACCGCCCGAATGTCGACGCGTGGGCGAAGTAGAGATCGGCGCCGGCGCCGGCATCGCGCCGTTCGTGCCGCCAGCTGCCATCGAGGTGGAAGCTGCGATAGGGCCGCGACAGACCGTCGGTGACCGTTCGGCAACTGCCGTAGTGCGCCTCGACGATCGCGGTACCCGATGAGCCGGCGGCGTCCAGGTGCAGGACCCCGGAGAAGTAGGAGGGGATGGTTTCCTGCACCAACAGGGAGAGTGAGGCGCCGGTCGGCGCCTCACTCTCATGGTGGATCACGATCGCTTCGGCCGCCGCCGCGATCCCAGCTTTGGAAACCAGGCCGTTGTAGCTCAGGTACCGTCCGGCCGCGGCCGACTCCTCTCGGTCCTCGTCCGACGAGCAGGAACGAACGCTGACGCCGTGCCCCGGATGGAGAAGCCCTTTCGCCGCTGCGACCACTGCTTCGACCGTGTGGGAAACCGAGTCGCCGCTCCGTTGCACCTCGCGGAAGGGCGGCACCGGGAGGCCGAGACGAGCCATGCGCTTCAGCCCTTCGACCTTACTCGGCGAGCTCGGCATCCTGATCGCGCCAGCCGGGATCGACTCGGGTCAGGCGCATCACCCGGAGCTGCCAGTAGTGACGCCACTCCTCGTGGTACTGCAGCAGCCCGAACATGTGCAGGATACGCGCCAGCGGATTGGCAGGCAGCCCCTGCCCGATGGTTGGCCCCCCATCAGCGAATGACCGAGGCTTGGAGCAGGAGCCGGGAACGGTCCGGCGCGCCAGCGGCACCTCGATTGCGAGCCGCGCGCCGACGTGCTCTGGGCTCTCGAGGGGAGAGCCGTCCCCCGAGGGGTTGGCGAGAAAGCCGTACTCCCAGCAGAACCCGACCACATCGGACCACCCGATGTCGTTCGAGTTCTCCAGCGCGGCCCAGGCACTCTGGAAGACCGTCCGGTGAGAAACAGCCGTCGAGAGCACATACCGATTCAGGAGCTCCCGATAGAGCGGCTCGGTGCCGAATATGAGACTCGACGTCGCGACCACCGACTCCACGAACGGATTCGCGAGATTGAGCGCGATTGCACGGGCGAGGAGGCGGAGCAGCGATCGCCTTTCGAACGGACTCGCAGATGAGCCCCTGAGAAACGCACGCTCGGCTCGCATGCAGGCAATCGGCAGTCGGCGCTGAACGAGGCGCAGCTCCTCCAGAAGCGGCCGGGCCATCCCGCCCTCCGGTCCGAACCCGAGTGACAGCTCGTGCCTGAAGGACCGGTACTCCTCGAGGCTGAAGCGAACGGTGACATCGCTCACCACCACCGGCCGAAAGCACCCGTCGCTAGCGAACCGCGCCGCGAACTCACTGAGCGACGCAGCGTACGCCGCGAGTTGCAGCGGAAGTCGCGTCGCGTATATCAGCGGGAGATGGACCCATGCCGTCGAACCGTCTCGGACATGAAGCGCGTACAGCCACTCGCGCTGGCGCAGCTCGGAATCAGTTAAACCGAACCCGCCGAATGCGGACAAGACGTCGCTTGCTAGCTGGAGAGCTTCTCGTCGGTCGGTTGCCAGTCGGCAACCTTGCGCGCCGCCTTGGCAGCGAGGTCCGCATAGGCCGCACGCAGGTCGTCGCACATCGCTGCATAGGCACGGCGAGCCTCGTCGGATTCAGCTGCCTGAGGCTTTATCTCGTCCAGTTGCCCCCGAAGGCTCTCGATCGTCTCGATTGCATCCGCGAACGGAACCTCGGGCACGTTGATCTGGGCGTGCGCTCCCATGGAATCCCTCCTGATTAGTCGAAACTGGCAAATGCCAGTCTACCTCCAAACTCGCGCAGAATCGCCGAATCGGGCCCACCCCGATCTCGGCGAAGAGTTCTCCTGCCAAATGGAAATACCGATATGGCAGCCGTTCAGCGTCCCTCCGGATCGTTCGCCGCCGACAACACGATCTCGACACGACGTGCATAGGACAGCCAGAGGCGGACAGCCGGCGACTACGGCTGGCGTGGCATCTCGATCGGGGCCGGCCGGCCGAGGTGGAATCCCTGGGCGAAGTCGACGCCCAATTCTTCGACGATCCCGAGCGTGCGGGCGTTCTCGACCCCCTCGGCGATCGTCTGACAGCCGAAGTCCCGAGCGAGGCCGACGATCGCCTTGACGAGGTACAGGTTGGAGGGATTGGAGTCCAGGTCACGGACGAAATCGATGTCAATCTTGAGGAAGTCGATCGGCAGCGTCTTCAGGTAGGTGAAGCTGCCGAAGCCGGTGCCGAAGTCGTCCAGCGCCACTCCGCAGCCCGTCTCGATCAGGCCCCTGGCGAAGGCCTCCCCCGCGGTCAGGTTTTCGACCAGCGCGGTCTCGGTGATCTCGAAGACGAGATTTTCCGGATCCGCTCCGGTCGCTTGCAGCTCCGCCTCGATCAGCCTCAGGAAGTCGGCGTTGGCCAACGAGCTCGCCGAGAGGTTGGCCTCGATCCTTCGTCCCGCGGCCGCCAGGCGCGTCGCCTGGCGCGCCACCCATTCGTCGATCTCCACGATCAGCCCATATCGCTCCGCGGTCGGCAGGAAGCTTCCGGGCAGCACCACCTCGCCGGCGGGAGTGATCATGCGCAGCAGCAACTCCTCGCGACTGGGGGCGCCGGACAGCGACACGATCGGCTGGGCGTAGAGGACGAGCCGATCCTCGTCGAGCGCGTCTCGCACCCGCCCGAGCCAGGTGAGGGTGTCCAGCTCGCGGCGCACCCGGTTCTGCTCGATCCGCTCCTGAGTCGTGTCCCGGAAGACGACGACCACGCCCGGGTCGCTGGCGCCCAGGTGGAGCGGCGCCGCGGAGTAGGCGACCTCGAGGATCGTTCCGTCCCTCCTCGTGAACGCGTCGTCGCCCATCCGCAGGGTCCGGCCTTCGCTGCCGACTCGCAACAGCGGGCACTCCTCAGCGGGGTAGGGGGAGCCGTCGGCGTGCTGAAAGTGGATCGTCTCGTGGATCGGCTCTCCCTTGAGCTCGGACTCGCGCCAGCCGAGCATCTCCTCGGCCGCCGAGTTCATGTAGATCAGCCGCGCCTCGCCATCCATCGCGTAGAGGCCCTCGGCGATCGTGTCCATCACGACGTCACGGAATTCCTCGGCGATCCGCCACTCGCTGATGTCGCGAAGCGCCCCGACGATATGTCCCGACTTGGCGCCTTCCCGTTCGTCCAGGGTCGGATGTGCGTGCACGTGGCGCAGCGAGCTGTCGGGGCGGACGATCCTGTACTCGAGCGGCTGCAGCTCTCCCTCGGTCAGCGCTCGTCCGACCTCGCGTTCGACATATTCCCTATCCGCGGGGTGGATTCGCTCGAACAGGAACTCGACCGTCGGCACCAGCGTCCGCGGCTCGAACCCGAAGATGCGGAAGAGGTTGTCGGACCAGACCATCTCCCGCGTGTCCCGGTTGAGGTCCCAGCTGCCCATCTGGGCGATCTCCTCGGCTCGCTGCAGCAGGCGCCAGCGCAGCTCGGCCTCGTCGGCGTCGAAGAATCCCTCGGGATCGGGAGCGTCACTCACGTCGATTCCTTCCTGCTCCCTCCGAGTGTCCTCCCTTTGGCCCTAACCGGGGCGACTTTCCGGCTGCGCCCACCCGAATCGACCCACGCTCTCGCGGGGTCAGGTGCTTGCTAGAGCCGTTTGCAACGGTTCTGCGACCAGAGTGCGACTCAAATGATTGGTCCGAAACCGAATGGAATGCGCGGTAGTACGACGGTCTTCAGTTGGAATATCGATCAGCTCCCACCTCCGCCGAACCTTCCCTCGCTGGAAGTCTCTCCTCGGCCCTAGCGGATCGGGCCGAGACAGCGACGAACTCTTGGCCGCGACTTTTGGCTTCGGCGACTGTCGGTTAGTCAGATGAAGATGCGGCAAAGGATCTGGTTGTTTTGGGGACTCGCACTGGCGCTGGTCCCGGTCTTGCTCGTGCCCGAGGCGCTTGCGGCGCCTGTTCGGCTCGATCCCGACTTCGGCGCCGGCGGAATCGCCCGCACCCCGCTCCCGCCCGCCTACGACAACGAGCCGTTCAAAGAAATCGCGGCCGTGCCCGGTGGCGGGGTGATCGCCCGCGTCGGCTACTTCAGCTCGGGCGACATCAATCGCTACGGGCCGGACGGCTCACTCCTCGGCGAAGAAACTCGGGAGGAGGCGGTGGTTCTGCAGCCGCCGGAAGCGGTGACGGCGGAGGGCCTCCGGCTGGTGGGTGTCGTCCTTCCAGATGAAACGCACAGCGCGGTGACTCGCTACACGCCTGGGGGCGCGCTCGACACTTTGTTCGGCAGCGGCGGCACTAGCGAAGCGCTGCCGTTCTCGGTCGAAGCGGTATCGGCACTTCCTTCCGGCAAGGTGCTGGCGGCGGGCGCGGGGGTCTACTCGCGGGGAGGTACCAAAACGCCGCCCGTCGATCAGGTCTTCGTCGCGCGGCTCGGTGCCGACGGCAAGCTCGACCCGGATTTCGGACAACGCGGAATCGTCAAGCTCCGGAGTGAAGAGGAAGTGAAGAGCGAGACGGCCTTCTTCGTTCAGGGACGCCCGGGTGAAGGGGCTGAGGTGGTAACCGGGTCGACGGTGATCGCTCTCAACCCGTCCGGAGACAGAGATGGGAGCTTCGGCAAGGACGGGGAGGTAGCGCCGCTCGGTCAGGTTGTCGGAGCCGGCGCCGGCGCGAACGAAGGACTCCTCGTGGCCGGGATCAAACCGCGGGCGCCCGTTCCGAAAGGGGCGCAAGGACCGGAGGAGTTCTACGTCGCTCGCTACACGGCAGCCGGCAAATTGGACCTCACTTACGCCAACGGCTCCGGGATCGCGGCCCTCGCGCCGCCGGGTGAAGCACAAGCGAGCGCGGCCCTGTTCGAACCCGACGGGCGGGTCCTGATCGGCGGCCTGGTGGAGCCGCGATCAGCCGGCTGCCCGCACGGGTATCGATGCGACCGTACCCCCGCCGTCGTCCGCTTCAGCCCCGACGGGAGACCAGACGCCGGCTTCGGCCGGGGAGGAATGGTGCTCCTCTCCCCGCTCGCCGCGCGAATTGGGTCCCCCAGTTACC
Organism: Solirubrobacterales bacterium; assembly: GCA_050251335.1. Classification (GTDB taxonomy): domain Bacteria; phylum Actinomycetota; class Thermoleophilia; order Solirubrobacterales; family 70-9; genus VAYN01. The sequence continues at coordinate 1,423 of JBFWMZ010000024.1, read as the reverse complement.
TCTTTGGCGTTGAGGCACTCGCGGCCCGTCCGGGCGGCGGCGTCTTCGCGGCGGGAGAAGCCGAACACGCCGCCTTCGTCGCCGCTCTCGGCGGAGACGGCTCAATTGTCGGCGACTTCGGCGCCGGAGGGATCGTCACCAAAAGCAGCCCGCAGACCGCCCAGACGAGACCGAATGCCACCGGCGTCGACGGTTCGGGGCGCATCTTCGTCGTCGCCCAGACCAACTCGGGCATGTGGCTGTCCGACGGCGTGGTAGTTCTGCGCTACACCCCCAATGGAGACCTCGACCATGAGTTCGGCGAAGACGGTGCGGCATTCGTCCCACCTGGAGCGCAGAGCCTGGCGGTCGCGCCCGACGGCAGCACCTTCCTCACCTCCGCCAGTGAATCGACGCTGACCAAGCTCACCCCGGAGGGGGTCCTCGATCCCCGCTTCGGGACCGATGGGAGCGTCGTCATCTCACCTTCAAGACCAAGCTTCACGCCCTGGGCCGTGGTCCGGCTGCCCGATGGCGACCTCCTGGTCGGTGGCAGCTTGGGCTCCAAGCGACATGGCCCGCGGCCAGCCGTCTACCGCTACCGGCCCGACGGCAAGCTCGACCGGTCGTTCGGAAAGCAAAGCAAGGCGGTGGTCCAACCCGGTCGCGGGCGCCTCTGGGAAGTGCGGACGATGACCGTCGATCCGCAAGGAAGGATCGTTCTCGCCGGCAGTGCATCGCGGCGTCATCGATGCTGCACCCAGGCCGGCATGCTGATCCGACTGGACAAGCGTGGCCTCCTCGATCGTAGCTTCGGCCACGGTGGCGGCGTCCTCATCGGCCGTGGCGCCGGCAACGGGATCCAAGGCCTGGCGTCGCGCGGAAACCAGATCCTCGCCGTCACCACCAGCGAATACGGAAGCCCAACTGCCAACCTCCTTTACTCCTTTCGTCCCGACGGCCAGCTCGACCACACCTTCGGCGACCAAGGCGTCGCCCGCGCCCGGCTCTCGCCCCACGGCAAGCGCAACGATTTCGGCGAAGAAGAATCGGCTGCCGTGTTCTCCACGCCGCGTCGCATCCTGGTTGTGCGGGCGGGCGACTACGCTCCACTCGTCTCTTTCTCGCCGCGGGGTCACCTCGAACGCAACTTCGCTCGTCACCTCCAGGGCCTCGTCCCCGGCCGCCAGACTGCAGGCCCATTCGCGGCCCTCGCCGGCAGCAGCCTGATCCTCGCCTGGCCCGGAGTCCCGACGCAGACCTCCGACCATGGCGACCCATCGGAAGTGAACCTGCAGCGACTGCGGCTCCCCTAGTTGTAGTTCCTAAGCACGTTGTTCATCCGGGCCTCCTTGGAGGCTGGGGGTGTCGAGCCACCCAGCACCAAGGAGAAGACCCGGATGAAGATTCACGCTAACGCGCCCCTCGGCCCGAAGGGCAGGGC
>JBFWMZ010000023.1:0-52697 GCA_050251335.1 Solirubrobacterales bacterium | reverse complement strand
CACGGTCTAGGCAGCTGAGGTCGAGGCGCCGGGCGACCCCTCCCCGGGGTGGTTCGCAGGAGTTCCCGGGGAGGGGTCGCCCGACGCCCCTCCAGACGCCCACCCCGAGAAACTGGCCAGATAGCCAGTTCGGATGTAACCTGCTCGGAGCGCGGTGCTGGCGGAGTGCTGCGGGCCGACGGAGGAGGGTGTGATGGAGGCGAGGCAAGCCGGCGGGACGCGGGCGCGGACCGAGCGCGCCGACTACCAGGCGACCGCCGACCCGGCGCTGAACGAGGCGGCCGACCGGACCAGCGAGATCAAGCTGCTCGGCTACGGCGAGCTCTACGATCTCTGGGAGCGCCAGCAGTGGCAGACCCAGGAGCTCGACTTCAGCCGGGACCGGGTCGACTGGCACGAGCGGATCGACGCCGAGGAGCGCTTCCAGCGCATGTACGGGCTCTCCTCCTTCTTCATCGGCGAGCAGAAGGTGGCCGAGGAGCTGGGGCCGATCATGCGGGCGGCGCCGACCGAGGAGCAGAAAGTCTTCCTCTGCACGCAGATCGCCGACGAGGCCCGCCACGTCCGCTTCTTCGAGCGCTTCTACCGCGAGGTCGGCGTGCTCGAGTCGGACGACCTGACCGCGATGCTGGCGGAGACCTCGACCCACCTCAACGACGACTTCGGCCGGCTCTTCGACGAGATGCTGGGGCGGCGCACCGAGCGGCTCTCGCAGGAGCCGGGCGACACCGAGGCGCTGGTCGAAGCGGTGACGCTCTACCACATGGTGATCGAGGGAATGCTGGCGCTCACCGGCCAGCACTTCATCATGGACTTCAACGAACGCGAAGGGACGCTGCCGGCCTTCGTCGAGGGCTTCGCCAACGTCGCCCGCGACGAGCACCGCCATGTCGCCTTCGGCTCGGTCTTCCTGCGCGAGAAGGCGGGCGAGGACGATCGCTACAGGGAGGCGATCCAGCGGGCGCTCGGGGAAGCGCTGCCGGTCGCCGAGGGCGTCCTGGCGCCGCCCTGGGCCGAGGACAGCGAGGACTTCGAGGTCTTCGGCTACTCGCTCGAGGAAACGCGCGAATTCGCCGCCACCTGCCTGATGCGGCGGCTGCGGGTGATCGGGCTGGGCTGAGCCCTCAGGGCGTGACTTCGGGTTCCGCCGCCGGCGGGACTTCCGGTTCGGCGACGACGACGATCGGCGCTTCTTCGACCGGCGGTTGGACGACTTCTTCCTCGACCGCTTCCTCTTCCGGTGCTGGCGTCGTCGTCGCCGGGGGCGCCGAGGTGGTCGGCGTGGTCCTGCTGGTGCCGGTGGTGCCTGCCGGCGGTGGGCTGGAGACGGTGACGACGACCGTGCCGGTGCCGGTGCCGTGGGCGCCGGGGGTGGTCGGGGTCGAGGGAGTCGCCGGGGTGACGGCTGCCGGGGCGGTGTTGAGCCCGCCGCTGCCCTCGCCGGCGGTCGAGCCCGCGGCTTCTTCGCTTTCGGCGTCGCCGATCGCCGCCGCTTCTTCCTCCTCGGCCGTCGGCGCTGGCGGGGCTTCGGTCTCTTCGCCGCTGGCGGCCGGTTCGGCGGCTGCCGGTGCCGCCGGGACCTGGACCGCCGCCGCGATGTGCTCGTTCGATTCCTCGACCGGCGGCTGCGCCGAGGCGATCGCCGGGGCAATCGGTTCGACGCCGCCCGGCGCTGCCGGGGCGATCATGGGCGCCGGGGCCGGTTCCGGAGCGACCGGCGACGAAGTCTGCTGCTTGACCTCGACCGCGCCTGCGGTGAGGACCGCGGCGGTGACGACGCCGGCCACCGCCTTGGTGCCGATCGCGCCGCCGATCACCCCGCCGAGCCCGCCCGCCGCGCCGCCGCCGCCGATCGCGGCGCTGGCCGCCGAGCCGACGCCCGCGGCGCCCGCCGCGCCGGCGCCGGAGCCGGTTGCGGTGGCGCCGCCGAGCCCGAGTTTGGAGGCGATGAAGCCCTTGAGGGCGATCAGCGGCGCGACCGGGAAGAGCGCCGCCAGCATCTTCTCGTTGGAGCGGACCTGGGAGCGGAAGTCGGCGCATTCGTCGCATTCGCGGATGTGGCGCCGGACCGGGGCGGAGACCTTGCGCAGCCCCTCGGCCGCTTCGGAGAGCTCGACCCGGACCTCGCCGCAGGTCAGCAGGCGCGCCTGGCTCGCCTCGGCGAGCGAGATCCGCGCCCGCACCAGCAGCGACTTGACCGAGGGCACGGTGGTGTCCATCGCGGCGGCGATTTCCTCGTAGGAGAGCGCGTCCATCTCGCGCAGCAGCAGCGCCGAGCGCTGCGTCTCGGGAAGTTTGTTGACGTCGCTGATGATCTGCCGGAACTCCTCGCGGTTGTGGACCCGCTCGGCGGTCGAGGCGGCGTCGACGGCGGGGACCATGTCCATCGATTCCTGCGCGTCGGCAGTCGGTTTGCGCAGGTGGTTGAGGCAGCGGTTGCGGGCGATCCGGTAGAGCCAGGGGCGGAGGTTGATCTCCCGCTCGTCGGCGAGCATCGCCCGGTAGGCGTTGACGAAGACCTCCTGCAGGACGTCCTCGGCGTCCTCGGTCGAGCCCAGCATCTGGCGGCAGAAGCCGAGCAGACGGCCCTGGTAGCGGTCGACGATCGTCTCGAAGGCGCCGGCGTTGCCGCTCCGCGCCATCGCGATCAGCTTCTCGTCGCCCTGCAGCTTGAGCAGGGGCGAGCGGCGGGCGAGCAGACCGCGACGACTGGCGTGAGTTAGAGCCGATGCCTCCAAGCGTCCCCCCTCCAAGGGTCAGCGACTGGTTTCAGCCTTTGAGACACCGTAACAAGGGCGTAGTTGCGGCCCGCCAAGATTTACTGCGGCTTGAGAGTGCCCGGGGCGGGACTCGAACCCGCGATCCCCAATGGGGAAGCGCCTTTTAAGGGCGCCGCGTATACCAGCTTCGCCACCCGGGCCCAGCAAAACATAAACGGCCATGTCCACAGCTTGGGTCCGGGACGGAACTGGCCGCCGAGCCAGCTACCGCTAGGCTCCTGGCCATGGCGGAGCACGGGGGCCGGATCGTTGCCAGGACGCTGAAGTCGCGCGGGGTGGAGAACCTCTTCACGCTGTCGGGCGGCCACCTCTTCTCGATCTACGACGGCTGCAGGGCCGAGGGGATCGGAATCGTCGACGTGCGCCACGAGCAGACCGCCGCCTTCGCCGCCGAGGGCGTCGCCAAGGCGACCCGGGGGGTCGGGGTGGCGGCGCTGACCGCCGGGCCGGGGGTGACCAACGGGATCAGCGCGATCGCCGGCGCCCAGGCCAACGGCTCGCCGATCTGCGTGCTCGGCGGGCGGGCGCCGGAGATGCGCTGGGGGTCGGGCTCGCTGCAGGAGATCGACCACCTGCCGTTCGTCTCGCCGCTGGTCAAGTCGGCCGACACCGCCAAGGACCCGAGCGCGATCGGCCCGCTGACCGCCGCGGCGCTCGACCTCGCCGCCGCGGCGCCGACCGGTCCCACCTTCGTCGACTATCCGTTGGACGTCGTCTTCAGCGAGGGCGAGGTGGAGATTCCCGACCCGGCGGCGGTCGACGCCGAGCCGGCGGCCGGGGTGGAGGAGGCGGCGGCGCTGCTGGCCGGCGCCAAGCGGCCGGTGATCATGGCGGGGTCCGGCCTCTACTGGGGTCGCGGCGAGGGCGAGATGCGCTCCCTCGCCGAAGCGCTCGGGATTCCGGTCTTCCTCAACGGGCTCGGCCGCGGCTGCCTGCCGGCCGACCACGACCTCGCCTTCAGCCGCGCCCGCTCGACCGCGCTCAGCGGCGCCGACGTCGGCCTCGTGATCGGCGTGCCGCTCGACTTCCGGCTCGGCTTCGGCGGCGCCTTCGGCGAGGAGACGAAGTTGATCCGGCTCGACGTCTCGCCGAACCAGCTGACGCGCAACCGCGCGCCGGACGTCGACCTGGTCGGCGACGTGCGGGCCACGCTCGCCGCCCTGCGCGAGGCGGCGGGGGAGGGAACGCGGACGCGGCCCTGGCTGGAGCAGCTGACGAACGTCGAGCGCGAGCGCCGCGAGGGCGAGCGGGCCGAGCTCGAGGACGGGCGCTCGCCGCTGCACCCGGTGCGCGTCTACAAGGAGCTCGGCGAGGTGCTCGACCGCGACGCGATCGTGATCGGCGACGGCGGCGACTTCGTCTCCTACGCCGGCCGCTACATCGACACCTACGAGCCGGGCTGCTGGATGGATCCCGGTCCCTTCGGCTGCCTCGGCGCCGGGCCGGGCCAGGCGATCGGCGCCAAGGTCTCGCGGCCCGACCGCCAGGTCTGCCTGCTGCTCGGCGACGGCGCCTTCGGCTTCGCCGGGATGGAGTTCGACACGATGGCCCGCCACGGCCTCGGGGTCGTCGGGGTGATGGGCAACAACGGGATCTGGGGTCTCGAGCACCACCCGATGAAGTTCCTCTACGGCTACTCCGTGGCGGCCGAGCTGCAGCCGGAGACGCGCTATGACGAGCTGGTCGAGACGCTCGGCTGCAGGGGGGTGCTGGTGCGCGAGCCGGACGAGCTGCGGCCGGCGCTCGAGCGGGCCTTCGAGTCGGGCGAGCCGACGCTGGTCAACGTCCTCACCGACCCCGAGATCGCCTACCCCCGAAAAGCCAACCTGGCCTAGCCAGGGCGACTGCGGCGTGCGCCGCGGGGTCCCGCGCGCCGCGGGGGTCCCGCGAACCGGGCCGGGTCCCCACAAAAGAATCGGCCGTCACTAGGACGGCCGATTCAGCTGGCCCCTCAGGACGGGCAGGGGTACGTCTTCAGGGACCATTTATTAGTTGGGCTTAGACGGCGGGAGGCGCCATGATGCGGCAATCGCCCAAGCCCTGTAACCGGGTGCAAGGTGAGGCGAACCCCAACTCGTCCCCGGTGACGGGAAGTATGCGGGTACATCCGGCGCCAGTCCAGCGCTCAGGCAGGCTGGTACCCAAATTTCAGTACCAAATTGGACGAATTTTCGTTGTTCGATGCGTCGCGTAACCCATTTGGCGTATCGCCATGTACGCCACTGTTCGCTTAGTACCTCGAATTCCTTCGCTTCATTCGAAGCGCTCGAGCGTCGCTTGAAGAGCCCGATTTGCGGCCTCAGCGCGAGGCCGCGCTTATCGCCGCGCCGTAGAGGATGTCGTGCTCGGAGACGGTGATCTCCTCGAGCCCGAAGGACCGCATCGCCTCGACCAGGATCACGACGCCGGCGACGATCGTCGGCGCGCGGTCGGGATGCAGGCCGGTGATCCGGGCTCGCTCGGCAAGCGGCACCGAGGCCAGCCGCGACAGCATCCGCTGGATCGAGCGCAGCCCGAGCACGTGGCCGTGGACGCGGTCGGGGTCATACGGCTCGAGCTCCAGGTCGATCGCCGCCAGCGAGGTCGGAGTCCCGGCCACCGCGATCCCGGCCTCCGGGTCCGGCGCCTCGGCGCTCGCCGCCTCGATCAGCCCCCGCACGTCGGCGGCGAGCGCTTCCAGCTCGGCCGCGGTCGGCGGGTCACTGGCGATGTGCCGCTCGCTGTGCCGGACCACGCCCGCCTGCAGGGAGGCGTGAAAGGAGATCTCCGCTTCGCGACCGACGATCAGCTCGGTCGAGCCACCGCCGATGTCGATCACCAGCGTCGGCACCCGCGGCTCCTCCTCCGCGCTCGCCCCCAGATAGGTCAGCCGCGCCTCCTCCTCGCCGTCCAGCACCCGCGCCGTCAGCGCGAACCGCTCCCGCAGCTCGGCGACGAAGGCGCCACCGTTGCTCGCGTCCCGCACCGCGCTGGTTGCGATCGCCTCGACCCGCTCGACCCCCAGCTCCCGCACCACCTCCAGATAACCCCCGATCGCCCCACACGCGTCCTCGATCGCTTCCGCCGCCAGCCGCCCCGAAAGATCGACGCCGCGCCCCAACCGCGTCACCGTGCTCCGCCGCTCGACCTTCCGCACCTCCCGGCCCCGGACGTCGGCCACCAGCAGCCGCGCCGAGTTCGTGCCCACGTCGATCACCGCCACCCGCTTCGCAGCCTCGGCCATCCGCGGCACTCTAGCCCGCCCCGCCCGCCACCCATCGATCCCAACCCGCTCACGCGATTGCTACGATCCCTAGTCCGCCGCGGGGTGGAGCAGCCAGGTAGCTCGTCGGGCTCATAACCCGAAGGTCGCAGGTTCGAATCCTGCCCCCGCTATTTACGGAAGCCCTGCAAATCGCAGGGTTTTCGTTTTAGATCAGGTGGTCGCGCCAGGGTCGCGGGTACCAATTCGGGTACTAAGTTCGACGCCGAAAGCGTCACTCGGGCGTTTCACGCCGCTCCTCCAGGCAGGAAACCCGCTGCCAGCTGCCGTTTTTCACCGACCTTCGGGGTGAATCCCCGAGGGTTTGACCATAAGGCTGGCGCGACATATTTCTCATAGAAACGCCTATTCTGTAGGCGCTAAACTGAGAAAGATGTCGCCCGCTGGTCTTACCGCTCGAAACCGCGCTCTTCTGGCTTCCCTGCACCAGTTCGACGGTCCGTTCACCGCCGACGAGGCAAAGGAGGCGCTTGACGTGGATCGCCCCCGCGCACAGCGAGTCTTGCGCTACCTGGCGGATCGCGGCTGGCTCGCGCGCGTTCGTCGGGGCGTGTACATCACCGTTCCGCTCTCGGCTTCCGTCCCAAGTGAGTCGCGGGCCGACCTCTGGCGCGCGGCGACGCAGGCCTACTCCCCCTGCTACATCGCGGGCTGGAGCGCTTGCGAGCAGTGGGATCTCACCGAGCAGATCTTCCGCGACCTGATGGTGGTGAGCGCAAAGCCCATCGGCTTCCGCAGCGACGAGATCCAGGGAACGCCCGTGAGGATCAAGGTCGTAGACCCTAAGAGAATGTTCGGCACGGTTGGTGTCTGGCGGGGGTCGGAGCGCGTCGAAGTTTCCGATCCATCCCGGACGATTGTCGATCTGCTTGACGACCCCTCGATGGGTGGTGGGATCCGCCATGTGGCGGAGGTGCTCGAGGAGTATTTCGCGGGATCGCATCGCGACGACGAGCTACTGCTCGACTACTGCGAGCGCTTCGGCAATCGCAGCATCTACAAGCGGCTCGGTTATCTACTCGAGGCGCTTGGCCTCGACGAGCCGGGCCTGATCGAGCGCTGCCGGGAGCGGATGTCGAGCGGCGTCGTGCCGCTTGATCCAGGCATTGGGGCGTCGGGCACTCGCAACTCCGACTGGAACCTACGCATCAACGCCCGGATAGATCGGGTGGCCGCGTGATCACCCGAGCGGTGCTTGACGAGCGCGTGCGGGAGTGGGGGCTCCGCGACGACGTCGTCGAGAAGGACTACGTCCTCGGCTGGTTGCTCTGGGGAATAGGGGCGAACAAGTCGCTGGGCGATTCCTGGGTCTTCAAGGGCGGGACCTGCCTCAAGAAGTGCTACATCGAGACGTACCGTTTCTCCGAGGATCTCGATTTCACCGTCCTGCCCGACGGGCCGATCGCCCCTGACGATGTCTTGCCGCTAATTGTCGAGGTGCTGAGCGGTGTAAACGATGCGTCCGGCATCGACTTCTCTGTGCAGGAGCCGCGACTGAGGCTCCGACCCGACGGGCGCGCCGCGGAAGGCAGGATCTACTACCGCGGCCCTCGGGGTGCTCCGCAGCCGGCGCGGATCAAGCTCGACCTGAGTGCCGATGAGGTCCTCGCACGGCCCCCTGTGCTGCGGCCCATCGCGCATGCGTACCCCGACGAGCTCCCCGCCCCCGCCGAGGTTCGCTGCTATGGCTTCGAGGAGCTTTTCGCCGAGAAGATCCGAGCGATGGGGGAGCGCTCGCGCCCGCGCGACCTCTACGACATCGTCAACCTCTTCCGCCGCGAGGATCTACGGCTCGAGCAGGAGCTGATCCGATCGACGTTTGAGGACAAGTGCGAGAGCAAGGGGATCGCGATGCCGACCCATGCCGACCTCTGCTCCTCTCCGCTGCGTGCCGAGCTCGAATCGGAGTGGGAGAACATGCTCGGTCACCAGCTGCCTGTGTTGCCGCCCTTCGAGCAGTTCTGGGAGGAGGCAGAGGTTCTCTTTCAATGGCTGGAAGGCAACGCCATCGAAGAGCCGGTGGAGCCAATCGGCGCGATGGCCGAGGAGGACCGAACCTGGTCACCGCCGCCGACTTTGGAGACCTGGGGTCGTGCTTCCTTGGAGGTTGTGCGATTCGCCGGCGTCAACCACCTCCTTGTGGAGCTCGGCTATGGAGGAAGCACGCGCTTGATCGAGCCGTACTCGCTGCGGCGCAGCAGCGCCGGCAACCTACTGCTCTACGGTGTTAGAGCCGACAGCAGGGAAATCCGCTGCTACAGGGTAGACAGGATCGAATCGGGTCGGGCGACCACCCAGCCGTTTCAGCCAGTCTTCGCGATCGAGTTCGGGTCCGCGGGTGGATTGTCTGCGCCGCCGGTACGCCGGCGGGCGGGAGCCCCAAGGCTTGGACCTCGTCGATCCGCAAGGCGGTCTCGTTCGACCGGCCCCACCTACATCGTTCGCTGCGCGACCTGCGGTAAGGAGTTCCGGCGCAAAACGCGCTCAACCGCGATGCGCAAACACAAAGACCCCGGGGGCTGGGATTGTCCTGGCCGCTCGGGCTACTTCGTCAGGATGGACTAGGAGGCTTGGACTGCCCCCGGTTCGGGCGACAGGTCAGGGCTTTGAATCCTGATCCTCTTTTTTATATCCATAGAGATCATCTCGAACTCCCTGGGAGAGAGATAGCCGAGCGTAGAGTGCCTCCTCTCGCGGTTGTAGAACGACTCGATGTAGTCGAAGACGGCGCTCTGCAGCTCCCGGCGGTTGGGCCAGGAGCGACGACGGACGAGCTCCTTCTTCAGGGTGGCGAAGAAGCTCTCGGCGACGGCGTTGTCGAAGCAGTCCCCCCGCGAGCCCATCGAGACCGCGATGCCGGCGTCGCGGGCCCGCTGGCCGAAGGCCAGCGACACGTATTGCGATCCCTGGGTCGGAGTGATGAATCAGGCCGGCCTCGGGTCGGCGGCGGGCAAGCGCCATCTGCAGCGCGTCGACGACCAGCTCGGCTCGCATGTGCTCGGCCATCGCCCAGCCGACGATCGTCCGGCTGAACGCGTCCTGCACCGCGGCCAGGTAGAGCCAGCCCTCCCATGTCCGCAGATAGGTGATGTCGGCGACCCAGAGGGCGTTGGGCGCGGCGGGGCGGAAGTCGCGGCGCACCAGGTCATCGGCGACCCTCACCCCCGGGACCCGGATCGTCGTGCGGCCGCGCCTGCGAGGCACCAGGCCGCTGATCCCTGCGTCTCCCTCCACGCGCTTTCGGCCGACCTTGACCCCGTGCGCCATGCGCAGCTCGGCGTGGACGCGCCGGGCGCCGTAGACGCCGCGGGCGCCGCGATGGATCTCGCGGATCCGCTCGCTGAGGAAGGCGTCCTCGAGCGAGCGCTGGGAGATCATGCGCTTGCCTCCAAACGCCTCTACACCGACGGGGCCGAGGTCCTCTTCGACTACGCGAACAAGCGTGGCGAGCGCGAGGTCATGGAATTGGTCGTCGTTCGCACCCAACAGCGCCAATTCTCCGGTGTCGTCAAGGACTATCTGAAGTGCATCCGTTACGGAGGCGACGGCTGGGCGGACTCGGTGCGACTGCCGACTTACGGCAACGCGAAAGTCGTCGACCCGAGGGTCGCATTTGGCCTCCCGATCGTCGCCCACGGCGGCACTCGCATAGAGGATCTCGTCGATCGCTTCCAAGCTGGCGACTCTGTCGCCGAGATTGCAACGGACTTCAGCGTCCCGCCTGACGAGGTCGAGGACGTGATTCGACTCGCGACGCGGACGGCAGCCTGAGCAGTGGGCCGACGAGGGCGCCGCGCCAGATAGCTCGCGGCATGTCTCGTCCGAAAGTGAAGCCGGCCGAGTTCTTTGTTGACCGTGTGCGGGTGACCGGGAGTCCGCCTCAGCGATTGACCATGGCTTGCCGCTTGGATCAGGCGGTCTCCAGCATGCGTTCCAGGGTCTCGGTGGCGCGGCCGGAGGAGATAATCGCTTCGGCCGTCGCCGCACCGGAGGCGACCGAGTTGCAGCGACCTGCCGCCCACAGGCGGATCACCGCACCGAGGACGACTGCGGTGCGGACCGCGCCGCCCTCTTCGCCGGCGAGGACAGCGCGGGTGAGCTCGGCGGAGTCCCGTGGCGAGGACATCGCGGCGGGCATTCGTAGATTCAGCTGCTGGGGGAGGTCGAGGGGGGCGGTGCTGGTCGCCTGGGGGCGGGCGGGGCGGGGGACGTCGGAGCCCTCGATGCCGCGGACGGCGACAGTCGACTCGGCGCCGAGGCGGTCAAGGGCGGCGACGATGCGCGGGCCGTAAGGCTGGTGGGTGTAGCCGACGACGAAGCGGCGGGCGCCAAAGTGGTCGACCAGCTTCTCCGCCGAGTGGACCGGTCCGCGCAGGCCGATCTGGTCGCGGATCGTGGCGAGGCGGTCCCAGCCCGGGATTGCCTCGCCGCTGTGCAGGAGGGCGGCGCCGCTGCGCTCCAGCATCCGCTGGGAGGCGTCGAGGCCGGGACGCGAGGGACCGCCGAGAGCCGCCAGCACGTCGGCCGGATTGGTCCCGTACTTGGGGCCGAGAGTGTCGCCACAATGGACCAGGCAGGGAGCCCCGCAGGCCGCCGCCAGGACCGCCGCGGCGAGCGAGAGCTGCGGCCCCTCCGAGACCCCGTCGTACGCGCCCGCGCAGGCGACCGGCGTGTTCGTCGGGGCGGCTCGCGAGACCGCCGCGTCGCGCAGAGCCTGGACCAGGCCGGCGAGCTCCTCGGGCTCCTCGCCCTTGACCCGCATCGCGATCAGGAAGGCGCCCGCCTGGGCGTCCGACACCTCGCCCGCCAGCAGCGCCCTCATTGCCTCGCGTGCTTCCTCGAAGGTCAGCGAGCGACTCCCCACTCGGCCGGTGCCAACCGTCCTGATCGTCGTCCGGAAGCCGGCGTAGCTGCTCCGGCCCTTGGTCTCCTGCCGCTCGGTCATCCCATCCTCCACTTCGTGCTCATAGGTCGAATCGGTAGCCGACGCCTCGTACAGTCTGGATCCGCCCGGCGTGCTCGGAGCCGAGCTTGGCCCGCAGCCGCCGCACGTGGACGTCGACGGTGCGGGCACCGCCGTAGTAGTCGTAGCCCCAGACCCGGTTGAGCAAGGCCTCGCGCGAGAAGACGCGGCCAGGATGGGTGACGAGGAAGCGCAGCAGCTCGTACTCCTTGAAGGCGAAGTCGACGGGCTCGCCGGCGACCGTCACCTGGTAAGTGACGAGGTCGACCACGAGCGAGCCGGCGCGGACCGCCTGCGTCTCCTCGCTGCCCCCGAGGCGGCGCCGGGCCCGCGCTATCCGCGCCTCCAGCTCGGCCGGGGTGAACGGCGGCACCAAGAGCTCCTCGGCCTCCACCGGTGCCCCGTCGAGGTCTTCGGCCCGGACCGAGAGCAGGATCGGAATGTCGGCGAGGAAGTCGTCGTCGCGCAGCCGCCCGCAGAGCTTCTCGTCGCCGATCACCACGGCCAGGTCGGGTGGCCGCGCCGCCGCGCCGTCCCCCGGGTGCGGGCGCAGGCTCCCGTTCGCTTCCACCACCCGTGGGGTGAAGCCGAGCTCTGCCACCTGGCTCGCCATCTGTGCGGCGCGGGTGCTTTCGTCGCTGTAGATCCATACGTCCGCCACGCTTCACAGCCAGCGCAGGTAGCGGTCGCGGTCGAAGTCGGTCACGGTCGCCCTGTAGGCGTCCCATTCGGCGCGCTTGTTGGCGACGAACCAGTCGCAGAGCCGGTCGCCGAGCGTGTCGCGCGCCAGTTCGGAGGCGTCGAATAGCTCGGTCGCCTCACCGAGGTCGCCGGGCAGCGGCACCCCGAGCGCCTCCTCGGCGTCGCCGGCCTCGACCGCGGGCGCGAGCTGGTAGCCGCGCTCCATCCCGCGCAGGCCCGCCGCCAGGACCAGCGCGAACAGCAGGTAGGGGTTCGCGGCGGCGTCCGGGGAGCGCAGCTCGACCCGGGCCGAGTCCGGCCGGCCGGGCCGCCCGGCGGGGACGCGGACGAGCGCGTTGGCGCCGTCGCGGGTCCAGTTGACGTGGCTCGGCGCCTCCATGCCCGTCGCCAGGCGCTTGTACGAGTTGACCCACTGGTTGGAGACGGCGGCGGTCTCGGCGGCGTGGGCGAGGAGGCCCGCGAGGAACTCGCGGCCGCGCTTCTCGCCCCCGTTCTCTTCGCCCCCGCCGGCACCGTAGATGAGGTTCCGCTCCTCCTCGTAGAGCGAGAGGTGCAGGTGCATGCCGCTGCCGCTCAGCCCCCCGATCGGCTTCGGCATGAAGGTCGCGAAGAGGCCGAGGTCCCGCGCCACCTCCTTGACGACGATCCGGAAGGTGCTGATCGCGTCGGCCATCGAGAGCGGGTCGGTGTGCTTGAGGTGAATCTCGTGCTGGGACGGGGCGACCTCGTGGTGGGAGGCGGTGACCGGGATCCCCATCTGCTCGAGGTGCTCGATCGCCCGCCGGCCGAAGTCGCTGACCACGTCCTGGACGGTGAGGTCGAAGTAGCTGCCGTTGTCGAGCGGCACCGGCGGCCGCGCCGGGTCGCCGTCCTCGGCGAAAAGGAAGAACTCGATCTCGCAACCCACCTGGAGGGTCAGCCCGAGGTCGGCGGCCTGGTCGAGGACCCGGCAGAGCGCCTGGCGGCTGTCGCCGGGGAAGGACTCGCCGTCGGGGAGCCGCAGATCGCAGCACATCCGCGCCACCCGGCCGTCCTGCGTCCAGGGCAGGACCTGGAAGGAGCGCGGGTCCGGCCAGGCGTAGACGTCGCGTTCGGAGCCGCGCGCCCCGGCCTCGATCGCCGAGCCGTCGAGCCCGACTCCCTCGAGGAGCGCCGGCTCCAGCTCCGAGGCTGGAACCGCCAGGCTCTTCAGGGACCCGATCACGTCGACGAACCAGAGCCGTACGAACTGGACCCCGCGCTCCTCGACGACGCGCATCACGTATTCGGTGTCGGCCTCCACCGGATGCAGCGTAGGTGCGCCGCGCCGCCCGATCCTTCGCCTCATGTCCAAAATCGCGACGCCCCGCCCCGCCCTACCGGCCGGTCGTGTTTCCAGCTGGTTTCGGGCGGTTACGGGGCGCCACGTGCCCACTCAGGCCCCGACGGCCGCTCAGGCCCTTAGATGGACGCCTGCGCGAAGCTCGGGATCCGCCGCGTACCGAGCTCCTTGCGGAGGTAGAAGAACCAGGTCGTCGCCGCGAAGACGACGTAGACGCCGACGAAGACCCACAGCGCCGGGATCGACCAGCCGGTGTGGGTTTCGGCGATCGTCAGTTTCTCGGCCGGCGTTTCGGCGGCGCTCACCAGCGCCGTCACCCCGAGGCTTGCCTGGCGCAGGATGACCTGGATCAGGAAGCCGCCGAAGGCGCCGATCGCGCCGGCGATCCCGATCACCGCGGCCGCCCGGCGCTTGAATTCCAGCGCGGTCCGCTCCGGGTCGAGCTGTTTGGCGCTTGCCTCGCGGCGGCCGAGCGCGGCGAAGATCGACGGGATCATCCGGTAGGTCGAGCCGTTGCCCATCCCGGCCAGCAGGAAGATCGCCATGAACGAGCCGAAGAACAGCGGGAAGCTGCGGTCGCTGACGCCGACGATCGCCAGCACCGTGAAGGCGCCCATGCCGAGGAAGCACCACAGCGTCACCCGGGCGCCGCCGAGCCGATCGGAGACCCAACCTCCGAGCGGCCGCGAGAGCGAGCCGATCAGCGCTCCGACGAAGCCGAGCCCGGCCAGGTAGGTGGCGATGAAGGGATGGGCGGCGAGGAACTCGGGGAAGGTGTTCTTGATCACCAGCGGCAGCACGAACGAGTAGCCGATGAAGGAGCCGAAGGTGCCGATGTAGAGCAGCGACATGATCCAGGTCTGGCCGTTGCCGAGCGCTTTCGCGTAGGCGGTCTTGTCGGCTTTCGCCTGCGTCAGGCTGTCCATGTAGCGCCAGGCGCAGAACGCCGCGGCGACGATGAACGGCATCCAGAAGAGCCCCGCGTAGGCGAGGTGCACCTGGTGCTCGGGCAGCTTCACCGCTGCCGCCGGCACGCCGACGATGATCACCAGCGGTACCACCAGCTGGGTGATCGCGACGCCGAGATTGCCGCCCGCCGCGTTCAGCCCGAGCGCGAAGCCCTTGTCGCGTTCGCGGTAGAAGAACGAGATGTTGGACATCGAGGAGGAGAAGTTGCCGCCGCCGAAGCCGGCCGTCGCGGCGCAGGCGAGCAGGACCCAGAACTGGGTCGAGTGGCCCTGTTCGGCGAGCCAGCCGCTCGGTACGACGATCGCCAGCAGCAGACACGGGATCATCAGCAGCGAGGCGCTGATCGTCGTCCACAACCGCCCGCCGAAACGCGGCACGGCGAAGGTGTAGGGGATCCGCAGCGCCGAGCCGACCAGGTTGGGGAGGGCGGTCAGCCAGAACTGCTCCGGCAGCGACAGCTCGATGCCGATGTTGCCGAGGTTGATGACTACGATCGTCCACAGCACCCAGATGCTGAAGCCGATGTTCTCGGCGAAGATCGAGAAGGTCAGGTTCCGGCGGGCGACCGCCCTGCCTTTCGCCTCCCAGAACCGCTCGTCCTCGGGTTCCCAGCGGTCTATCCAATGGCCTGCTGCACTCATGCGCGCCTCCGAGTCGGGTGGGGGTCTCTCGGACCTGGCCGGCGAAGTTAGGTCGGAACCGTGTCGATTTCGTGATCCCTGTGTTTCGGGCTTGTCACGTAACCCGTTGTTCACAGAGTGGTCGCGAGCTCGAAACCGAGGGGACCCGGCGGCGAAACGAGCGGCAGACAGGATCGCTGGATCGCCGCCAGGGTCCACACCAGCTGCCCGTATTGCGGCGTCGGCTGCGGCCTGATCGCGAGCGCCGACGACGGCCGGCTGACCGCGGTGGCCGGAGACCCGATCCACCCGGTCAACCACGGCCGGACCTGCCCCAAGCCGCTCGAGCTGGCTAGCGCAGTGCACGCGGGCGACCGAGCGACGGCGCCGCTGATCCGCGAGCGCCGCGACGTGCGTTTTCGCGAAACGAGCTGGGAACAGGCGATCGGGAGCGTCGCCGGGCGGCTGCGCGAGATCTTCGCCGAGCACGGACCGGAGGCGATCGCCTTTTACATCTCCGGCCAGCTGCTGACCGAGGACTACTACGTGGTCAACAAGCTCGCCAAGGGATTCCTCGGCACCAACAACGTCGACTCGAACTCGCGTCTCTGCATGTCCTCGGCGGTCGCCGGCTACAGCGGCGCCTTCGGCTTCGACGGCCCGCCGCCCGCCTATGCCGACATCGGCCTCGCCGACTGCCTGCTGCTGCTCGGCACCAACACGGCCGCCTGCCACCCGATCGTCTGGTCGCGGATTCGCGAGCGTCGCGCCGAGGGCGCCTGCGTGATCTGCGTCGACCCGCGCGAGACCCAGACCGCGCGCGAGTCGACCCTGCACCTGCCGGTCCGCCCTGGCACCGACCTCGCCCTGCTGAGCGCGATGCTGCACGTGATCGACGCCGAGGGCCTGGTCGACGAGGGCTTCGTGCGGCGCAGCACCTCGAACTGGGAGGAGACTCGCGACGTCGCCCGGGAATGGCCGCCGCAGCGGGCCGCCGAGGTCTGCGGGGTCGAAGCGGGGCTGATCGAGGAGGCGGCGCGGCGCTTCGGCGCCGGGCCGCGCTCGATGGCGCTGTGGTCGATGGGGGCGAACCAGTCGCGGGTCGGGACGCTGAAGAACCGCGGCCTGATCAACCTATGCCTAGCGACCGGCCAGGTCGGGCGACCGGGCACCGGACCGCTCTCGCTGACCGGCCAGCCGAACGCGATGGGGGGCCGCGAGACGGGCGGGCTCTCGCACCTGCTGCCGGGCTACCGGCGGGTCGATCGGCCCGAGGATCGAGCGGATATGGAGCGGCACTGGGGCATCGAGCCCGGCGCGATCTCGCCCCAGCCCGGGCGGGCGGCGGTCGACCTCTTCGGGGCGCTCGAGCGTGGCGAGGTGAAGGCGGTCTGGGTGGTCGCGACCAACCCCGCCGTCTCTCTGCCCGACTCCGGCGCCGCCCGCGCCGCGCTCGAGCGGGCCGAGCTGGTGGTCGTCCAGGACGCCCACCACCCAACCGAGACCTCGGCGCTCGCCGACCTGGTGCTGCCCGCCGCGGCCTGGCCCGAGAAGCAGGGGACGATGACCAACTCCGAGCGCCGGGTCTCGCTCGTCCGGCGGCTCCTCGACCCGCCCGGGGTCGCCCTCCCCGACTGGGAGATCTTCGCCCGCCTGGCGCGGGAGCTCGGCTTCGCCAAGGACTTCGCCTGGAGTGGTCCGGAGGAGGTCTTCGCCGAGTTCGCCGCCTGCACGGCGGGGCGGCCCTGTGACCTCAGCGGCATCAGCCACGCCCGCCTCGCCACCGAGGGCAGCCTGCAGTGGCCGTGCCGGAGCCCGTACTCGGCCGGCACCGAGCGCCTCTACGAGACCGGTACCTTCCCGACCCCCGACGGCCGCGCCCGCTTCGCGCCGACCCCGCAGGCCGGCCCCGCCGAGGAGCCCGACGGCGACTACCCGCTGATCCTGACCAGCGGCCGGCTCGCCGAGCACTGGCACACGATGTCGAGGACCGGCAAGTCGAAGCGGCTGACCCAGGCGGCCGGCGAGCCCCTGCTCGAGCTGAACCCGGCCGACGCCGAGCGGCTGGGCCTGCACGAGGGCGAGCGCGCCCGCGTCGTCTCGCGGCGCGGCGAGGCGGTCATGCGGGTCGCGCTGCGCGCGGGCATCCGCGAAGGGGTTGCCTTCGCGCCCTTCCACTGGGGCGCTCGCCACGCGCCGGCCGGCGCCGGCCAGGCCAACGCGCTGACGATCCCGGCGGTCGACCCGCAGTCCAAGCAGCCGGAGCTGAAGGCGGCGGCGGTGCGGGTCGAACCGGCCGGCCCGGCTGGGACGGCGGCTCGGCGGCCGGCGCCGGACCGGCGCCGCCTGGTCGTCGTCGGCACCGGGATGGCGGCGATGGAGACGGTCGAGGAGCTGCTGCGGCGGGACGGATCGGAGCGCTGGCGGATCGTCATGCTCGGCGAGGAGGCCGGGACGCCGTACAACCGCATCCTGCTCTCGAAGCTGCTTGCCGGGGAGGTCGGGGAGCCGGCGCTCGAGCTGCGCTCGCGGAGCTGGTTCGCGAAGCGCGGGATCGAGCTCCGCGACGGCTGCCCGGCGCGGCGAATCGACCTCGACCAGGGCGCCGTGATCGATGAGGAAGGCCGCTCGCGCCAATACGACGCCCTCGTCCTCGCCACCGGCTCGCGCCCCTTCGTACCGCCGATCCCCGGCGCCGAGGGCCCGGGCGTCCTCAGCTTCCGCAACCGCGCCGACGTCGCCGCGATCGAGCGCGCCGCCGAGGGCGCAGGCGGCGCGGTGGTGATCGGCGGCGGCCTGCTCGGCCTCGAGGCGGCAGCTGGTCTGCGCCGCCGCGGCGTGCCGGTCACCGTGGTCGAGGCCGCCCAGCACCTGATGCCGCAGCAGCTCGACCCGGCGGCCGGGGCGATGCTCTCCCGGGGGTTGGCGCGGCTGGGGATCGAGAGCGTCTGCGGGGTCGGCGTCGAGCGCTGCGCCGGCGGCGGCGTCAGGCTCGCGGACGGTCGCGAGATCGAGGCCGAGCTGACCGTCATCGCGGCTGGGGTCAGGGCGGAGACGTCGCTCGCCACGGCGGCGGGACTCGAGGTCGGCCGCGGCATCCTCGTCGACGACGAGATGCGGACCGGCGCGCCGTCGGTCTGGGCGGTCGGCGAGTGCGCAGAGCACCGTGGAACCGTCTACGGGCTCTGGGCCCCCGTCGCCTCCCAGGCGCGGGTTGCCGGCGCCGGGCTCAGCGGCGACGCTGCCGCCTTCCACGCCGAGATCCCGGCGACGAACCTGAAGGTCGCCGGCGTCGGTCTCTTTGCCGGCGGATCCGAGCACGAGGGCGGCGACGAGCTGGTCTGGATCGACGGTCGACGCGGTGTCTACCGCCGGCTCGTCCTCGACGGTGACCGGCTGGTCGCGGCGACCCTGCTCGGCGACGTCGAGGGCGCTCGCGAGATCTCCGCCGCCTTGCGCAGCGGCGAGCCCGCGCCCGAGCAGCTGCTGGCGCCGCCGGGGACCGCGACGGAGCCGGCTGCTCCCGAGCCGAGCGACCTCGTCTGCAGCTGCAACGCGGTCACCCGAGGCGAGATCGAGGCCGCAGTTCGAGCCCGTGGGCTGCACTCGGCGGCCGGAGTCGGGCGCGAGACGCGGGCGGGAACCGGCTGCGGGTCCTGCGTCGGCGAGATCGAAGCGCTCCTGCGCGAACAGGATTCATCTAGCCGAAACACAGACGTGACGGCGGCGAAACGCGCTCGCGAAAGGCTGCCGGCGTGAGTACGAGATCCCCCGCAATCGTCGTCGTCGGCGGTGGCATCGCCGCGCAGTCGCTCTGCGAGTTGGTTCGCGAGCGCGACTCCGAGGTCCCCCTGACGATGATCTGCGGCGAGCCGCGGCTGCCCTACGACCGCGTCCGCCTTTCCGAGCTGCTGGCCTCGGAGGAGGGGCCGGAGTCCCTGGCGCTGCGCCCACCCGAGTGGTACGCCGACCGTGGGATCGAGACCGTGGTCGGGCACCGCGTGGACAAGGTCGACGCTGCGCTCCGCCGCCTCGAGCTCGACGGCGGCGAGCCGCGTTCCTACGAGCGGCTGGTCCTGGCCACCGGCTCCGATCCGCTACTGCCGCCGCTGCCGGGACTCGATCTGCCGGGGGTGCTGCCCTTCCGCGGCCCCGAGCACTGCGAGGAGATCCGCGCCGCGGCCCGCGGCGGCGCCGCCCGGGTGGTCGTGATCGGCGGCGGTCTGCTCGGCCTCGAGGCCGCCTACGGGGTCGCCGCCCAGGGCTGCTCGGTGACCGTCGTCCACCTGATGGACCGGCTGATGGAGCGCCAACTCGACCCGCCGGCGGCGGCGCTGCTGCGGCCGGCGATGGAGGAGCTTGGGGTCGAGGTGCTGCTCGAGCGCCAGACCGAGCGCATCCTCGGCAGCGACCGGGTCGAGGGCCTGCGCTTCGCCGGCGGCGAGGAGATCGAGGCCGACCTGGTGGTGGTCAGCATCGGCGTCCGCCCGCAGACCTCCTTGGCCGCAGCGGCCGGGCTGGACGTCGGCCGCGGCATCCTCGTCGACGACGAGATGCGGACCAGCGCCCCGTCGGTCTGGGCGCTCGGCGAGTGCGCCGAGCACCGCGGCACCGTCTACGGGCTGGTCGCGCCGATCCACGAGCAGGCCGCGGTCGCAGCCGCCTCGCTGCTCGACGCCTGCGAGCAGCCCTACGAGGGCTCGCTGCAGTGGGCGAAGCTGAAGGTGATGGGGGTCGACGTCGTCTCGATCGGCTCGCCGCGGGGAACCCAGGAGGCGGTCGCCGCCGACGCGGCGGGGCCGGTCTATCGCAAGCTGGTCCTCGCCAACGGTTGCGCCGCCGGCGCGATCCTGCTCGGCGACAGCCGCGGCAGCGAGGACCTGCTCGGCGCGATCAGCGGCGGCGAGGAGGTCTCCGACCCGCTCGCGCGGCTCGCCGCCGCGCTCGAGGCGACGGTCGCCGACCTCCCGGACTCGGCCCAGATCTGCAACTGCAACGGCGTCTGCAAGGGCGAGATCGTCGCCGCCGTCAGCGAGGCCGGCTGCGCCACGGCGCGCGAGGTGATGGCGCGGACCCGGGCCGGCACCGGCTGCGGCTCCTGCAAGGGGGCGGTGGTGGAGCTGGTTCAGATCGAGACCGGCAGCGCGGCGGAGGAGCCAGCTTACCTCTGCCCGTGCCGGGCGCAGAGTCGTGAGCAGCTCGCGGCGGTGATCCGCGAGCGCGGCTTTGAGGCGGTCAGCGAGGTCGCCGACGCCTGCGGCACCGGGCGCGAGTGCGGCCAGTGCAAGCCGGCGCTCGCCTACCTGGTCTCCGAGGTCAACGCCAATCGCCACCGCGAGGAGCGCGGCGCCCGCTTCATCAATGACCGCGTCCACGCCAACATCCAGAACGACGGCACCTTCTCGGTGGTGCCGCGGATGTACGGCGGGGTGACGACCCCGGACGAGCTGCGCCGGATCGCCGACGCCGCCGAGCGCTACGAGGTCCGTATGGTCAAGGTGACCGGGGGTCAGCGGATCGACCTGCTCGGCGTCCGCAAGGAGGACCTGCCCGACATCTGGCGCGACATCGGCATGCCCTCCGGACATGCCTATGCGAAGGCGATCCGCACCGTCAAGACCTGCGTCGGCGAGGACTTCTGCCGCTTCGGGCTCGGCAACTCGATCGCCCTCGGGATCGCCATGGAGCGGGAGTGGGAGGGGATCCACACGCCGGCCAAGGTCAAGTCCGGCGTCTCCGGCTGCCCCCGCAACTGCGCCGAGGCGACGGTCAAGGACATCGGCGTCGTCGCCGTCGAGGGCGGCTGGCAGATCCGCGTCGGCGGCGCGGCCGGCGCCACCGTTCGGGAGGCCGACGTCGTCGCGACGGTGGAGACGCCCGGGGAGGTGATCCACCTCGCGACCGCCCTGCTCCAGTACTACCGCGAGAACGCTGAGTACAAGGAACGGCTCTACGACTTCGTGCCGCGGGTCGGCCTCGAGGAGATCCGGCGCGTCGTCCTCGACCACGAGTGCTCGGCGCTGCTGCTGGAGCGCTTCAGGATCGCCAAGGCCGCTGTCTCTGACCCCTGGCTGGAGCGCGACGAGCCTTACCATCCGCGCCAGTTCGGCGACCTCGACGAGGTCTCGGCCGACGGTGCCGCACTGGCTCCGGTGGGACCGCCGCCGGAGGGTGAGCTGCCGTGATCCGCCTCTGCGCGGTCGACGACGTACCGGTGGGCGAGGGCCGACTGGTCCGTGTCGATGGTAGCCCCCTGGCGGTCTTTCGCACTGCGGCGGGGTGGTTCGCGAGCCAGGCGTCCTGTCCACACCGGGGCGGGCCTCTGGCCGATGGCATAGCGGCCGATCGCTCGGTGATCTGCCCGCTGCACGAACGGCGCTTCGACCTCCTCAGCGGCGAGCCGCTCGGCCATCGATGCGCGGCACTGCGCACCTTCACCGTCGGTGAGAATGATGGCGACTTGTTCCTGATTGGCACCGGTGGAGAGCGAGGGCCGGCGGCGGACCATCCACACCCTGCTCACGATCGGGAAAAACAGGGAGCCGGTCAGCGCCCGGAGGGCCTTTCACCGGCGGGGGCATCGTCACCGTGCCCGCCATAGATCTTGCGGCGTACGGACAGTCGTTGGAGAAACGCCGACCCACTGGCAAGTAAATGCTCGGTGCAGCCTTCGACCCTTTAGGTACGTTGAGATATGCATTCGGGAAATAGACAACCTGCGGAGGTGTCGCTGTGCCGGAATACTGCGTGAACAAGAATGCCCAACCGGGAAGTGGCGATCACGAGGTGCATGACCTGGCTTCACAGCAAGGCTGTTTGCCGGATCCCGTGAATCGGTTGAACCTTGGAACGCACCCGTCCTGTCGGGAGGCCGTCTCGGCCGCCGAGCAGTATTACGACGACGTGAACGGGTGTTATTACTGCGCCAACGAGTGCCACACGACCTAAACCGGGTCTATGCGGGGTTCGTGCTCGCTGGAAGCGCCGCGAGGCCGTTCGAGACCAGATCGCGCTCGTCGCAGCTGACGAGGAGATGCCCGGCTTCGCCGGCTGCTGCTGCGTAGGCGGCGTCGTAGATGGAGATCGTGTAACGCTCGGCGATCTCCGCCGCTCTCGTTAGGAGGGTGTCCGTGGAGGGAACGACGCCGCCATCGTCGGCGATCCTCTCGATCAATGCCAGAAGTGGCCCTACCGACCCCGGTGCGCGCCACGCCCGCACTGCGACGTTCGCGACCTCATAGCGGGCGAGGTCGAGCGTCGCGAGGGAGGCGTCTTCGTCTTCCAGCAAGATCCTTGCTGGCTCGTGATCTTCGTCCTCGGGATCGAGAGCAGCGAGTAGGACGCTTGCGTCGAGAAGCAGCGTCCTCACGAATCAGGCCGCGTCGCCTTCACCCGCTCCGCGGCGTGGCCGCCGTGGGGCGAGGCGTCACGATCGGATCGGCGACCGCTGGACCGTCCTCGTGATCGGCGTCCTCGGCGAAGGTGACGCCCGCTTCTCCGAGCTGCGTCGCCGCGTCGACGGCATCTCCCAGAAGATGCTCACCCAGACCCTCCGCGGCCTCGAGCGCGACGGCCTCGTCCTGCGCACCGTCTACCCAGAGGTTCCGGTCCGCGTCGTCTATGAGCTCACCGACGCGGGCCGGACCCTGCTGGAGCCTCTCGGCGCGCTACAGGAGTGGGCGATCGAGCACCTCGGCGACGTCTCGGCGTCGCAGGACGCCTACGACCGCGTCTAGGCAAGACCCGAACCTCACCTAGCCTCCCTTGACCTTGCAATCACCACTGCGGCAGATATAGATCTCGCTCGGCTCGACGGCATCGGAGCGGGGGTAGCGCTCCACTTCGACGGTGCCTTCCGAGACGGTCTCGAGCAGGGTCTCACACTGCATCTCGTGTTCCTCCGTCATCGAGCAGCGGCCAAATGGACCGTCGTAGGACTGTCCCGGCAGCTTTTCGGCAATGGCCTTGGCGTCGCTGGACGTCCCAGCCTCTTCAATCGCCTGGGCGAGCAGGCGGTACGAATACCACATGTCGATCGCGGCTCCTGGCGTGTTCGGCACCGCATGGTCACCAAAGAGCTCTTCCGGATCGTAGGCCGGAATCGTCGCTTCTGGGGAAAAGGTCGGGCTGAAGTTGGGGATGATCACCTCGGCGCTCTCCAGCCCGCTCGTTTCGAGAACCTGATCGGGAGTTACGGTGTCATTCAGCATATAATGAGTAACACTGAGCTGATTGGCCTGTTGCATGATGGTGAGGGCCTGCTCGGTCGACTGCAGCGCGATCAGCAGATCGGGCTGGTCACCCTTTATCGAGGTCAGGGTCGAGGAGAAATCGGTGGTTTCTTCTGGGTACAGTTTTTCGGCTACCACCTTCATCCCCGCTTCCGTCGCGCCGTAGGCGTACGCTTCCGCGGCTCCCTTCCCCTCGTCGTTGGCCGGGCTGAGAATCGCGACGGTCTTGATCTCCGGGAATCGAGCGGCCACCTGCTTCATGTTGCGGCTGTAAAGGCGACCGAAGAACGGCGTCACCGAGAAGAGCAGAGGGTTGGCAGCGGCGTTTTTTTCCAGTTCGGTCTCGAGACCGAAATCGGCGGTGAAGGTGATCAGGTTGGCGTTCTTCATCAGGTTGTAGGACACCGGGGCAGCGATCGCCGGGCCGAGCGCCGCTATCGCTCCGGCACCGATCACCTTCTGCGTTGAGCTCGCGACCGCGCTGGGATCACTGCGATTGTCGGCGATGGTCACGCCCGCCCTATATTCCTCACCGCCAACCGAGATTCCACCGTCGGCGTTGATTGAGTCCGCGGCCGCTTCGACCCCTACCCTGGCTGGAATGCCGTACACCTGGAGTGACCCCGACTGCTCATCGGCGAGGCCATAGAGGACTTCCTTCTTTCCGCTGGACGATTCGCCCGCTTCGCCGCCCCCACAGGCCCCGATCGCGAGTGCGAGCAGGCAGCCCGCAACCAGGAGGACCGGCCGCCCTCGCTTTCCGAGCTCAGTTGGACTCCCACGACCCACGACCCATCCCAACTTTCCTCCGCATGGATTCGGCACTATCTCCGCCCTTTCTCACGTCGACCAGCGCTCTTGTCTTTTTTGATCGAGGAAGCCTTGAAATGTCTGAGAGCTCGCGGCGGACCGGGACCAGGCCGGCCGGCATCCCGTAGGCAACCGCGCCGACGAGCTCGCCTCGACGGAGGCCCCGGGCAACAAACCGCCGCTCTGCCAGCGAGCCTTCGACCAGCTCGAAGCGATCGGCAATCCCGGGCAGGCCGACCGATTGAAGACGCCGCCCGAAGTGCTCGGACCAAAAGCTCGGCACGAGCGGGCGAGCATTGGCTGGTTCGGGCTTGTCGATCAGCGACCTGGCGGCGACCCTCGCGGTCTCGACCGCATGGGACCAGTGCTCGATCCGTCGCGCGCCAAATCGAGGATCTTCGCGGCGGGCGACGTCGCCGACGGCCACCGCGCCGGGCAGGCCGGCGACGCGGCAGCGCGCGTCGCACAGCACCCCCAGGCGACCGTCGAGGCCGCTCCCGCGCAACCAGCCAGTGGCCGGCTTCACGCCGACCGCCGAAACCAGAAGATCGGTCGCCAGCACCTTTCCGTCGTCGAGCTCGAGGGCCTCGACGGATGTGGCGCCCCGCGCCGCCGCAATGCCGCGCCCCAGATGCATCGCGACTCCGTGGTCGCGAAGCTCCTCGGTGATCACCTCGGAGACCGGTGCCCCGGCGGCGGCGAGCGGCGCTTCGAGGCTGACCAGCGTGACCCCGAGACCCAGTGTCCGCGCCGAGGAAGCGAGCTCGACGCCGATGAACCCCGCTCCGACGATCGTCACCTCGGAGCTGCCCAGTAGACGCTCGCGAAGGAGAAGCGCATCGCCGAGGCGGCGCAGCTCAAGCGGCGCCGCGACCGATCCGAACACTGGCAGCTTCCGCGGCTCGGCTCCGGTAGCGATCACCAGGCCGTCGAAGCGCAGCTCCTCACCGCCTGCGGTTCGCACGATTCGTGCCTGCGGATCGAGCCCGATCGCGGCGTCGCCGAGCCGCCAGGTGGCCCCGAGATCCTGCCGCTGAGAAAGCCGCACCTGCCTGGCCGTACACCCCCCGGTCAGCACCTCCTTCGAGAGGGGTGGCCGATCGTAGGGGGGCTCGTCCTCGTCGCCGAGGATCGTCAGATCTCCCTCATAGCCCTCGGCGCGCAGCGCCTCTGCGGTCCGCAATCCCGCCAGTGACCCGCCGATTACGAGGACGCGCCGCACCGGACCGGCCGCTCAGTCCTCACCGAGGAAGATCGCGCCAGCCGGGCATTTGCGGGCGGCTTCCTCCAGCTGAGCCTCCGTTCCCGCGTTCTGGTCGACGACGACTGCGATCTCGTTCTGGTCGAGCTGGAAGACCTCGGCGGCAATCCGCGCGCACTCGGCGGCGCCGATGCAGAGCTCGCGCTCGACCCGCACCCGGGCCATCAGGCGTACCTCAGCCCGATCTCGCGGAGCCGATGGCGGTAGGCGACTCCGATTGCGTCCCCAACCCGTAGATGAACCTCCTCGGTCAGGTCGACCGGGAGCCTCTCGGGATGCTGGCTCTCGGCGATCGGTTTGTCCTGGCCGGCGATCATCCGCATCATCGCGTCGAATTCCTCGTCTGGGACGTCCTTCTGGTAGTTGCGGGACATCACGAAGAAGATCTCCACCTCGGTGGGGCCAACCGGGAGACCGGCGCTCCACAAAGACCAGGTGCCGACCGGGGTGTCGGTCGAGATCGAGATCGTGTAGGGCAGGTAGAGGATGTGCCGGGAGTAGGCGTCTTCGAGGTCGAGCGGATCGCCCGGGTTCTGCGGCCACCGCGAGGGATCGAGCTGCTGACGGAACGGAAACTCGTAACGCAGTCCCGTATCGGTCTCCTCGACCTCGTACGGCGCCACCTCGGGCTCGTTGGGATCGGAGAGAATTCCGGGATGGACGTGCGCCAGGTGGGTCATATCCAGGAAGTTCTCCATCCACCTGGCCGCGCTCGTGTTCCAGCTGATCGGGGCCGGCAGATGGGTGTGAAAGTCGGAGTCCTCGAAGTACGGGCAGTCGGGAACCGGCAGGCGCGGCTCCTCGAGCGCGATCCAGACGATTCCGAAGCGCTCGGTCGCCCGGTAGGAGCGGAGGCGCAAGCGAGACGGGATCACCTGGTGCTCCGGTGGCTGTGAGGGAATCAGCGTGCAGGTGCCCTCGCGGTCGTAGCGAAAACCGTGATACGGACACGTCAGCTCTTCGCCGATCACGCTTCCAAGCGAGAGCTTCGCCCCGCGGTGTGGGCAGAGATCGTGGAAGGCCTCGACCCCATGCCTGGTCCGAAACAGGACAACCGGCTCACCCAACACCGTGACTCCAACCGGGGCGTCGACGACGGTCTTGCTATGGCAGACCGGATGCCAGTAGGGCCGTAGAGCCTCCATGTCGGCCGCGACTCCCGCGATCGGCGCAGTCGCATTGGGGGACAAGTCGGTCTTCAACGCTCTCTCCCTCTCCCTCGGGTCGCTCGGCCGTTCGGCGCGCTCAAACAACCTGAACGACTGTACAGATTGTTTGATGGAGGCGCAAGGCGCCACGAGGGCGAGGGTTATAGTCGGCGCCGTGCGCCAGGGCAGCAAGCAGGAGCCAAACCCTGTGGATAGACGAATACTCCGCGGGGAACGGCGCCACCGACAGCTGCTCGAGGCCACGCTCGTCGTGATCGAACGAGACAGCGTCGCGGCGGTCTCCCACCGCACCGTTGCCCGTGAGGCGGGCGTCTCGCCGAGTGCCGTCGCCTACCATTTCGAGAGCATCGACGAGCTGCTCTCGAAAGCTCTGACGATGGTCACCGAAGACTTCGCAGCAGAGATAGCCTCGGCAGCGGATATCTCGGCTCTCGTCGCCGCGGTCCATCAGTTCCTCACCTCGAAAAGCAGGCGGATGGTCGCGGTATACGAGCTATATCTGCTTGCGGCCCGGCGACCGGCGCTGCTGCCGGCGGCGCAGCAATGGATCGACTCGGTCGAATCTGTGGCTAGGCGAATGGGTCAGAGTCGATCCGCCGCGCGGGGGACGAGCGCTCTGATCGACGGTCTTGGTCTGCAGGCCGTGCTCACCGGCCGACCTCCGAGCTCCAGGGAGATTGCCGCCCTGCTTCGGCGGGTGGGAGAGTGAACGACCGGGTGCGGACAGGCGGCCAGGCGTTTGCGCCGCAAGCCGCCGTCACCGGCCCTGTTCCAGCGGAACGCCGAGGCGGGTGAGGCGAGCGGGACGGGACGGGCTGCCGGAGTCGAGGGCGACCGAGGCAAGGGATAGATCGGCAATCACTTCGGCGATCGCGACGTCCTCGCGCCAGCGGGCCGCCGGATCGGCGCAGGCCTGGTGCGGCTCGGGAGCGCCGACCAGCGACGAGCGGGCTCCGGCGGCGCCGTCGACGTGGATCACGGCGCCGCTGCCGCGGCGCGCGATCGCGGTCAGGGCCCGCTCCAGTTCGGCGTCGCAGCGGCACGCTTTCGAGTGGAGCGCTTCGCCGAGGACGCAGCGGCGCTGCACTCGCACCGGCACCGCCTCGGCGCCGCGGACGTCGCCCATCACCAGGGCGACCGGGCCGGGGGAGAGGCCGGGTGCCTCGAAGCCGATCGCGGTGAACTCGCCGAAGCGGGTCGGCATCCTCGCCGCGGCCACCCGTCTCAGGATCGGCTTCTCGCGGAGGCGCGCGGCGGCGACGTCGGCGACCTCGACCCGCGTGTGCTCGCGTCGCCGCAGCTGCGAGCTTGGCACCGAACGGCCGTGGTCGTCGAGGATCTCGGCGACGACGACGGCGGCCTCGAGGCCGAGCTCGGCAGCCAGGTCGGTGGCCGTCTCGGCCGGCCCCGAGCGCCGGAGCACGCCGCCCTCGAGCGCCATCAGCGCCTGCATGTTCCCGGGCGTGTGGATCGAACCCGGGTCGACCCGCGACCCCGTCGCAGCGGCGATCGAAGCTGCCTGGGCGGCATAGGAGATCGAGCCGCGCTGGTCGCCTTCGGCCTCGAAGGTCGAGGTGAAGGTCAGCCGGCCGGTCGGGTCTGCGCTGATCGGCTCGAGCCCCAGCGCGGCACAGCGGTCGGCGGTCAGGGCGAGGCAGATCCAGCCGCCCGCGGCCTTGCTCAGCCGCCGGATCGGCTCCGGCCGGGAACGCTCGGCGGCCAGCATCAGGTACCCCGGGTCGGTCGGCTCGGGTCCGACCAGCGCCACTGGAGCGGTCGCCGCGAAAGCCTCCCTCAGGTGTCGTCGGATCGCTTCGTCCATGGGGAAAGGGCAGGTTTGCCAGGCTCGTTATTCACTGGATATACCACTGATCATATTAGTGATGTATCATCGGAAAACGATGGACGACGTCAAGACGATTCCCCACTTCATCGACGGGGCCTGGACGCAGGGACAGGCCGAGGAATGGCTCGACGGCTTCGACCCGACCACCGGCAAGCCGTGGTACCGGCTGGCCCGCGGCAAGGCCGCCGATGTGGACGCCGCGGTCGCCGCCGCCACCCGCGCCTTCCGCGATCCGGGTTGGCGCCAGCTGCCCCAGACTTCGCGCGGCCGACTGCTTCGCAAGCTCGGTGACCTCGTCGCCGAGCGGATCGAGACCTTCGCCCGGGCCGAGACGCGCGACACCGGCAAGCTGATCCGCGAGACCCGCGGCCAGGTCTCCCGCGTCCCGGAGTTCTTCTTCTACTACGGCGGCATCGCCGACAAGATCCAGGGCGACGTCATCCCGCCGACCAAGCCGCAGCTGCTCAACTACACGCGGCGCGAACCAATCGGCGTCGTCGCCGCGATCGTCCCCTGGAACTCGCCGCTCCAGCTGGCGGCGATGAAGCTGGCCCCGGCCCTCGCCGCCGGCAACACCCTGGTCGTCAAGCCGAGCGAGCACGCCTCGGCCGCGCTGGCCGAGCTGATGCCGCTGTTCGAGGAGGCCGGCTTCCCGCCGGGTGTCGTCAACCTCATCGTCGGCGACGGCGAGGCCGGCGCCGCGCTGACCGAACACCCCGGGGTCGGCAAGGTCGCCTTCACCGGCGGCACCGAGTCGGGCCGACGCGTCGCCGTCGCCGCCGCCTCTCACTTCGCCTCGGCGACGCTCGAGCTCGGCGGCAAGAGCGCCCAGCTGATCTTCGCCGACGCCGACGCGCAGGGCGCGACTATGGGCCTGCTCGCCGGCGTCTTTGCCGCGGCCGGCCAGACCTGCATCGCCGGCTCCCGCGCCTTCGTCCACGCCTCGCTCTACGACGAGGTCTGCGAGAAGGTCGCCGCCCGCACCCGCACGATCGTCGTCGGGGATCCGATGGAGGAGGAGACCGAGATCGGGCCGCTCGCGGTCGAGGCCCAGCGGGAGCGGGTCGAAGGCTTCGTCGCCGCCGGGGTCGAGGAGGGCGCGACCCTGCTCGCCGGCGGCCAGCGCCCGGAGGGCAAGGGCGACGGCTGGTTCTACCTGCCGACGGCCTTCGGCGACGTCGACAACGAGATGACGATCGCCCGCGAGGAGATCTTCGGGCCGGTCCTCTCGATCGGCCGCTTCGAGAGCGACGACGAGGCGGTCGAGCTCGCCAACGCGAGCCGCTACGGCCTCGCCGCCGGCGTCTGGACGAATGACCTGCGGCGCGCCCACACCGTCGCCGAGCGACTCGAGGCCGGCACGGTCTGGATCAACACCTATCGCTCGCTCTCGCCGGTATCGCCCTTCGGCGGCGTCAAGGAATCGGGCATCGGCCGCGAGAACGGCAGCGACGCCGTCCTCGCATACACCCAGGTCAAGAGCATCTGGGTGAACCTGGCCGAGGAATCGATCCAGGACCCCTTCGTCGGCCGATGAGCGACGCGCGCAAACCCGCCGGCGACCAGGGCAACTCTTCCTGGATGTCGCTGGTCGCCGACGTCGAGGTCGAGGTGCCGAGTCTCTCGACGCTCGACGAAGTGATCGCCTTCCGCGCCGACCCGAGCCGCGACCTCTCCCGTCACAACGTCGACCTGCCGGCCAACGTCGACGTCCACGACGTGACGATCCGCGAGCGCGACGGCTACGCGACGACGGCCGAGATCTGCGTGCCGAAGGGCGAGGGCCCCTTCCCGACGATGCTCTACATGCACGGCGGCGGCTGGTGCTGGGGCAAGGCCGAATACGTGCGCAAGCTGGCGATGAGCATCGCCGCCAGGGGCCACGTCGTCGTCAACCTCTCCTACGCGCTCGCCCCCGAGCACCCCTTCCCCTACGCGCTCGAAGAGTCGATCCACGCGGTCCGCTGGATGAGCGCGAACGCGAGGGAGTGGAACGGCGCCCCCGGCCCGGTGGCGATCGGCGGCGCCTCCGCCGGCGCGAACCTGGCGGCGGCGACGATCGTCGCTCTGAACGCGCCCGAGCCGCTCCTCCCCGAGCGCGAGCTCGCCGGCGCCGAGGTCGAGTTCTCGGCCGCGCTCTTCCTCTACGGCATCTTCAACTTCCCGCTCCTGATGCAGGTCCCCAACAGCCACGCCGGCGGCTTCGCCGAGACCCTCTACAACCAGGCCTATCTCGGCCCCCACTGGCTGACCAAGCACCGCGACCCGCTGGTCAGCCCGGCCCTGGCCGATTCGCTGGAGCGGTTCCCCCCGACCTACCTCGCCGTGGGCTCCAACGACGCCCTGCTGCCGCAGACCCTCGACATGACCGGGCGCCTGGCCGAAGCGGGGGTGCCGACGTCCGCCTCCGTCGCCGCCGGCCTCGATCACTCCTACGCCTACATACCCCACAAGCTGCCCGACTCCGCACGGGAGCTGGAGACGTTTCTCGCCTGGCTGGCCAAGCGGACGGGCGCCGACGCCCTGGAGGTGGAACAGTGAAGATCGGACTGGTTCAGGACGGCTCGCGGACCGCGGCCGGGATCGGCGAGGTGGCGCCCGAGCAGCGGCTGCGCGAGGTGATCGAAGAGGCCCAGCTCGCCGACCTGCTCGGCTTCGACTTCTACGGCCTCGCCGAGGTCCACTTCAGCCCCGAGATGCAGATGTCGGCGCCGGAGGTCCTGCTCGGGGCGCTCGCCGCCGAGACCGAGAGGATCAAGCTGCGCTCGGTCTCGACCGTGATGCTCGCCTTCAACCACCCGGTCCGGGTCGCCGAGCGGGTGGCGATGCTCGACCTGATCTCCAACGGCCGGATCGAAGTGGGCACCGCGCGCTCCAACCAGGCGCACACGATCGAGGCCTTCGAGGTCTCCGGCGCCGAAACCAAACAGCAGTACGCGGAGGCTCTCGAGCTGATGATCGCGGCCTTCACCGAGGACCCCTTCAGCCACGACGGCGAGTTCTGGCACGTGCCCGAGCGCTCGCTCTTCCCGAAGCCGATGCAGAAGCCGCATCCGCCGGTCTTCGTCTCGGCGACCAGCGTCGACACCCACGCCTTCGCCGGGCAACAGGGCCTCGGGATCATGAGTGGCAACAGCCTCGCCGGCGGTTGGGATTTCGTCCAGGAATGCCATGACGTCTACCGCGCCAACTGGGTCGACGGCGCCGCTCGCGGCCGCCTCACCAACGACACCTTCTCCTCGCTCGCGCTGCGCGCCCACTGCGCCGAGACCACCGCGCAGGCCTACGAGGAGGGCGGCCGGGCCGCCTTCGAGACGATCGACATGGTGATGACCTGGTTCCAGCGGATGGCCCAGCAGTCCGACGACTACGCCTACATGGCCTCGATCAACGAGCTCGCCGACCGCAAGCGCGACCTCGCCTACGTCGTCGACCGCGCCCCCTATGTCTCGATCGGCGACCCCGACTTCTTCGTCGAGCGCTGCCACCGGCTCGCCGGGATGGGCGTTGACGAGTTCATCCTCGAGATCGACGGGCTCGGCCACGAGCGCCACATGCGGGCGATCGAGCTGATCGGCCGCGAGGTGATCCCGAGGATCAAGGACATGGTCCCGAAGCGTGCCACCGCGCCGGAGAAGGGGTGATGCAGATGAAGAAGATCGGGGTGATCATCCCCTCGACCAACGTCTCGGTCGAGCGCGACTACAACGCGCTGGCGCCGGAGACGGCGAGCTTCCACGCCGCCCGCGTCTA
Organism: Solirubrobacterales bacterium; assembly: GCA_050251335.1. GTDB lineage: Bacteria > Actinomycetota > Thermoleophilia > Solirubrobacterales > 70-9 > VAYN01. Next base: position 21,010 of record JBFWMZ010000023.1, on the reverse strand, counting down.
CATCAACAACAGCATCGGTTCCGACGACAAGGCGGCGGAGACGCTGCGCCAGATCCGCGAGGGCACCGGCAAGGCGGTCGAAGACGTCCTCACCTGCCAGCCCGATCACCTGGTCCTCGGCATGTCCTCGGAGACCTTCGTCGGCGGTCTCGAGGGACAGCGAGAGCTGACCGCGAAGTGGGAGGCCGAAAGCGGGCTGAAGGTGACGACCGGGGCCGACGCCACGCGGCAGGCGCTGGAGACGATCGGCGCCCGCAAGATCGCCGTCCTCACCCCATACCAGCCGGTGATCGACGCCCAGGTCGAGCGCTACTTCGACGATCTCGGCTACGCGCTGGTGGCGATGCGCAGCCTGCGCTGCCCGACCGCGGTCTCGATCGCCGAGACGAGCGACGAGGAGGTCCTGGCGAAGATCGACGAGATGAGGGACGAGGGGCAGGTCGACTGCTTCGTCCAGGCCGGCACCAACCTTTCCACCTGGCGGCTCGCCGACGAGATCGAGCGCCGCACCGGTAAACCGCACATCGCGATCAACGCGGCCTGCGTCTGGCATGCCCTGCAGGCGGTTGGCGTCGACGCCTCCCTGCCGGCGGCGGGGCGGGTCTTCGCCGGCCAGACCGCGTCCGCCTGAAAGGGGAAGGTCCAGTTGCCAGAGATCGAAGAGATAAAGGCGGAGATCCAGGAGATGTTCTCGGCGGACGCGGTCCGCTGGGGCGATCTGATCTTCGTCTCCGGATGCGTGCCGCTCGACACCGAGGGGAAGCTGGTCGGCGCCGGCGACATCGAGGCGCAGACGCGCAAGACCCTGGAGAACCTGGCGACGGTTCTGGAGGCCTCCGGCAGCGACTTCGAGCACGTCTTGAAGACCACCGTCTTCATGACGAATATCGCCGACCGCGGGGTGACCCACAAGATGCGCGGCGAGCTTTTCGGCAGGCGCCCGCCGGTCAGCACGATGGTCGAGGTCTCGGCGCTCGGCGGCGAGGGGATCGAGATCGAGATCGACGCGATCGCCGTCCGCAAGGACGCCTGAGGGGCGCTCGCCGGCCCGCGGAGCGCGCCCTGTTCGGTTGATATACATCGAGCAGACAGACCAAAACACAAAGGACAACCAAGACTTTGTCGACCAAAACCACGCTTGAGACCGCTTCGGTCCTCGGCACCGAAGTGCCCGAGGGGGCCTCGCTGGCCGAGCAGGTGTACCTCAACCTGCGCGACCGCATCGTCACCCTGCAGCTCGCGCCGGGCTCGCTGATCAACGAGCCGACCGTGATGAGCGAACTCGGAGTCAGCCGCACGCCGATTCGCGAGGCGCTGCTGCGGCTCGCCCTCGAAAAGCTCGTCTCCGTGGTCCCCCGGCGCGGCACCTTCGTCAGCGAGGTCAACGTCGGCAACGTCGGCCAGATCTACGAGTTCCGCCGTGAGCTCGAGGAATTGACGGCCGCCTGGGCGGCGGAACGGCGCCCGGACTCGGCGGTCGATGAGATCGACGCGATGATCGAGGAACTGGAAGGCTTCGGTCCCGACGAAGAGCCGCGGGCGATGATCGCCGCGGACCAGCGCGCCCACCGGCTCACCTACCGCCTCGCCAACAACCCATATCTGACCGAAACGCTGACCCTCTATTACTTCCTGGCGCTGCGCATCTGGTTCCTCGCCGACAGCCGCGGCTCCGGTCTCGGGGGCCCGCACGAAACCCTGATCGACGTCCTCAAGGCCGTCCGCGAAAAGGACCCCGAGGCTGCCCGCCAGGCGGCCAGGGCGCACAACCAGGTCGCCGAGTCCGCGGTCCGCGAGGGCCTTTAGTGCCGGAGCAGTTCCCCGGGATCGGCGACCGCTCGGGCCTGGGCGAGCGTCCGGCGGTGATCGTCGTCGACATGAGCGTCGGCTTCACCAGTTCCGAATCGCCGCTCGGCGCCGACCTCGACGACACCGTGGCCGCGATCGCGACCGTGCTCGAGGCGGCCCGTCGCGGCGGCGTTCCCGTCGTCTACACGACCGTCGTCTACGGAGAGCGCGAGCGCATCACCGCCAGGGCGATGCTGCGCAAGTGGCCCGCCGCCTTCGTCTGCGAGCCCGGCAGCCGCTGGGTCGAGATCGACGAGCGCCTGGCGCCGGGCGAGGGCGATCCGGTCTTCGAGAAGGTGTTCCCATCGGCCTTCTTCGGCACCTGCCTGCAGACCCATCTCAGCGCCCTGGGCTGCGACTCGGTCGTCGTCACCGGCGCCTCGACCTCGGGCTGCGTGCGGGCGACCGCGGTCGACGCCATCTCGCACGGCTTCACCGTGGTCGTCCCGCGCGAGGCGGTCGGTGACCGCAGCGCCCCGGCTCACCGGCAGAACCTCGTCGACCTCGACATGAAGTACGGCGACGTGCTGCCGGTCGCCGAGGTCAACGCCTGGCTCGCCGGCGCGACGGTCGCCTAGACCCTCCTAGCCGCTAGGAGGGCTCGACCAGGCGGGGCCGGGCGACGAACTCGAGGACCTGCCCGCCGAGGGCGCACAGCTGCGCCTCGGCGCGGGCGCGCGCCTCGGGGTCGGCCTCGATCTCGACCGTGTTGACGGCGGCGCCGAGCGGAGTCGGCCAGCCGCGCAGGGCGTGGACGACCGCCCGCAGCGCGCCGAGCGTCGCGACCGCCGCCTGCCAGCCGGCCCCGGTGGCGATGCAGCCGACCGGCCGGCCCGAGAGGTAGGGGCGCTCGTCCTCGCGCAGCTCCTCCAGATAGTCGAGCCCGTTCTTGACCAGGCCCGAGAGCGAGCCGTGGTAACCGGGCGAGGCGACCAGCACCGCGTCGGCAACTCGGACGGCCTCCACCAGCTCCTCGGCGACCGGCGCCTCGCCGACCCCGTCGGGGTAGAACGGCAACCGCTCCAGGGCCTCGCCGTCGAAATGGACGACCGCGAAACCAGCCTCGCGCAGCGGCTCCAGGGCAACCTCGACGCAGGCCGCAGTGGAGGAGCCGGAGCGCTGCGAACCGCCGATCGCGACCACCCGCGGCCTCCTGCCGTCGGCTGATTTTTTTAGCTGTACACGACCGATGTCGTTCATGATATATCTACGAAATGCAAGAGGCCCTCAACCTGATGGTGCCGCTCCGCGACGGAGCGAGGATCGCCGCCGACGTCTACCTCCCCGACGGCGAGGGCCCGTTTCCGGTGCTGGTCGGCATCTCGCCCTACGGCAAGGAGATCCAGGCGCTGAAGGTGCCGCCGCAGCCGCCGACCTCGCCGCTCTACGCGCGTGAGATCGAGGCCGGCGACCCGCAGTTCCTCACCGACGCGGGCTACGTCCATGTGATCGCCGACGACCGCGGCGTCGGTCGCTCGGAGGGCGCCTACAAAGGCTGGATGTCGACGCAGGAGGCCGAGGACGGCTACGACCTGGTCGAGTGGGCGGCCGAGCAGCCGTGGAGCAACGGCCGCGTCGGCATGGTCGGCGTCTCCTACTACGGCGCGATCCAGCTGGCGGTCGCCGCCCTCCAGCCGCCTCACCTGGAGGCGATCATGCCGTGGAACGCGCCGGCCGACTACTACCGTGAAGGCACCCACCACGGCGGCGTCCTGCACACCTTCTTCGTGCCGCTGCTGATGATCTGGATCCGCGCCCGGATGGCCTCCGATTACGTCGACGGCCTCTCCGCCGAGGAACTGCGCGAGGTGACCGAGCGGCTTGCCGCCGACCCGGACCTGCAGATGTATCCGCTGATCTGGAACATCGCCGTCAACCCGGAGCGGCTGGCGCCCTTCTTCGAGGCGCTCGCCCACGACCTCGACGGCCCCTACTACCGGGAGCGCTCCGCCTACTCCTCATACGACAAGATCAAGATCCCCTTCTACACCTCGTCCGGCTGGTGGGCCTTCGCCCACATGCACCTGCGCGGAGCCTTCCGCCACTACGAAGAGATCGAGGCGCCGAAGAAGCTCTACATCGAGAGCCGGGTCGAGGCCGACGCGCCGATGGACCAGGCCTACAACGAAGAGGTCGTGCGCTGGTACGACCACTGGCTGAAGGACGCCGACACGGGGATCATGGACGAGCCGCGGGTGAAGGTCCACGTCCGCGGGCGTGGGTTCCGCGAGGCGGCCGACTGGCCCCTCCCCGGGACCGAGTGGGAGCAGTTCCACCTGCGTCGCTTCGGCGGCCTCTCACGCGAGCCAGAGCCGGTCGTCGGGCACCCCGACGTCTTCACTCAGCAGCCGGTGCAGGAGCAGACGAAGATCTCCTGCGCCGACTACCTGACGCCGGCACTCGACGCGCCGCTGGAACTGATCGGCCCCGCCTCCCTGACCCTCCACGCGGCGATCGACGACACCGACACCAACTGGATGGTCGCCCTGCTCGACGTCGCCCCGGACGGCTCCGAGGTCGAAATGACCCGCGGCTTCCTCAAGGCCAGCCACCGGGCTCTCGACGAGGAGCGCTCGCGCCCGTGGCGGCCCTACCACCGCCACACGTCCGCCGAGCCGGTCCCGGCGGGCGAGGTGGTCGAGTACCGGATCGAGCTCTCGCCGCTGGCCGCGGTCTTCGCGCCCGGGCACCGGCTGAAGCTTTCGATCAGCTCCGCCGACCATCCGGCCTGGCCGCCCGCCGACCCCGAGCTGGGGGAGGGGCACCAGCCCTGGCACGTCTGCCGCAACGCGGTGGTCACCCACACGATCCACCACGAACCGTCCCGGCCCTCGCACCTGCTTCTGCCGATCGCACCTCGCCCTGAACAGGAGACAACATGAAGTCGAAGAGAACGATCAGTGCCGTCGCGGCCGCCTCACTCGCCGTTCTCGCCGCGGTCGTGCTCGCGGCCTGCGGCGGTGGCGACGCGGGCGAAAGCTCGAGCTCCGGAGAAGTCAAGCTGGGAGCCAACACCGAGGTCTCGGGGCCGTTCCAGGCTTACGCCAAACCGGCGATCACCGGGATGGAAGCGGCGGCCAAGTCGATCAACGAAGAAGGCGGGATCGAGGTCGAAGGCGAGGGCCTGCAGGCCTCCGTCGTCGTCGCCGACAACCGCAGCGAACCGGGCGCCGTCGCCTCGGCGGCGCAGAAGGTGCTGACCGAAGGCGCGATCGCCGCGCTCGGCCCCGACATCAGCGGCGAAGTCGCCTACAACATCTGGAAGGGCAAGCTGATCACCTTCGGCGTCGCCTTCGAGCAGGAGGAACTGGCGGAAAAACACACCGCCGAGAACCCGACCCTGTTCGCCCCGACCCCGTTCTTCAACCCGCTCTACGAAGCGAACATGGAATCGATCGCCAAGCTCTACCCGGAGATCAAATCGGTGGCGATTATGGCCCCCGGCAACGACGAGGGCAAGGGCGCCGCGATTGCCTATGAATACGGCGCCAAAGCGGCGGGCATGTCGGTCGTCGAAAAAGTCATCTACCCGGAAGAAACCACCGACTTCTCCTCCTACCTGACCAAGATCAAAGGGAAGAAGCCGGGCATGGTGATCGCCCTCCAGTCCTCCCCGCAGGCGCTGGCGATCCTGCAACAGGCCGATCAGCTGAAGGTCGCCCCGTTCGGTCTCAACGACACGATTACCCCAGACCAGCTCGCAGAGCAGGGCAGCCCGGAGAACATGACCGTGTTGATCCCCGGCTTCGGCCCGACCTTCTCCAAGTCGGCGACGATCCCCGACTACCACCCGGAAGAGATCTTCGGCTCCGAAGTGCCGGAAACCCCGGCGGCCGGGATCGTCATGTACTACGCCTACCACCAGCTGAAACAGGCGATCGAAGCGGCGGGGACCGCGACCGACGTCGAAAAGATCGCCGAAAATCTGGTCGGGCAGTCCTACGAAGGGCCCTTCGGCACCTGCGAAATCACCAAGGGCCACGAAAACAGCTGCGAAAACCTGATCGAGGCGGTCGACGGCGAGAAGGTCCTCGTCTACCGCTACTCAAAAGCCGGCGAAACCGATCCGGCGGAGAAATACGAATGCGTCGCGGGCAAATGCGTGAAGGCCGAAGGAGCCGCCTAAACGCCAGACTCCCGACGGCTCACTGAGATGACGGAATTCCTCCAGCAGACGGTCAACGGGCTCTCGCTGGCCTCCACCTACGTCTTGGTGGGGGTCGGCCTGACCTTGGTGCTGGGGGTCGCCCGGGTGATGAACTACGCCCAGGGCCAGTTGCTGGTCGCCGGTGCCTTCATCGGCTACGGCCTCGTCTCCGGCGGCCTGCCCTGGTGGCTGGCGGTGCTCGCGGCGCCGATCGCCGTCGCCCTGATCGGGATCGTGCTGCGCGAGGCGATCTTCAAACGCGGCACCGATGACTTCCTGGCGATGTTCATCCTCACGATCGGCCTCGGGATCGTGATCGAACAGCTGCTGGTCAAGAGCTGGGGGCCGGGCCAGCGGAAGATCGCCTCGCCGCTCGACTCCAGCGTCGAAGTGCTCGGCGTCGTCATCACCAGCGGGCGGCTCTTCCTGATCTGCGTCTCGGTGCCGGTGATCGTCGCCCTCGTCTGGGTGCTGATGAGGACCGACCTCGGGCGGCGGATGCGGGCGACCGCGGAAAACCCCGCGATGGCCGAGCTGGTCGGGGTCGACTCCTCGCGCAGTCAGGTCCTCGCCTTCGCGGTCGGCTCGGGCCTCGCCGGGCTTGCCGGGGTGTTGCTCGGCCTCGCCTTCCCCTTCACCGCCTTCGAAGGCGGCTCGTTGCTGGTCAAAGCCCTGGCGATCGTGATCATCGGCGGCGCCGGCAACGTCGTCGGCGCGATCCTGGTCGGCGTCGGCCTCGGACTGGTCGAGGCCTACGGCTCGGCCTACGGGATCCCACTCGGCTTCGCCACGCTGGGTGCCGAGTGGTCGAGCGCCTACGTCTTCGTCCTCCTGATCGCGGTACTGGCCTGGCGCCCGTCCGGCCTCCTGAGGGGGACCGGTGACCTTTAGGGGCAGGCGCGGAACCTACGGCGTGCTCAGCCTGGCGCTGGTCGCGATCGCTCTCTTCGTCATCCCGACCTGGCCGCCGAGGCTGATCGGCGAATCCAACGCCTTCCTGCTCTCGGTCGCCTGCCAGGCGGCGATCTTCGCGATCGTCGCCGTCGCCACCAACATGTTCGTCGAGCAGACCGGCCTGCCGAGCGTCGCCCAGGCCGGCTTCTGGGGAATCGGCGCCTACTCGGCCGGCATTGCCGCCAGCCAGATGGGGATCGGCTTCTGGCCGAGCCTGTTGGTCGCCGCCGCGATCCCGGCGCTCTTCGCGCTGCCGGTCGGCTGGGTGATCCTGCGCGCCAGCGGGATCGCCTTCCTCGTCGTCACCCTCGCTTTCAGCGGCTTCATGGTCGTCGTCTTCAACAACCTCGGCGTCACCGGCGGCTCCTCCGGCCTGACGATCAGCAAGGTGCCGGGGGCGATCGGGCCGATCGAGTTCACCAGCGCCCGCGACCTGTACTACCTCTTCCTCGCATTCCTCGCGCTGACCGTCCTCGTCTACTGGCTGGTCGCCCGCTCCTCCTTCGGGTTGCGGCTGCGGGCGATCCGCGACAACGAACCGCTGGCTCGGTCGCTCGGCCTGAGCGCGCTGTGGAACCGGATCGTCCTGCTGATGCTCTCGGGGGCGATCGTCGGAGTGGCCGGCGCGCTCCTGCTCTATCAGCAGCAGGCGGTGACGCCGAAGCTCTTCGAAGGCCTCGCCTTCATCGACATCTACCTGGCGATAGTGCTGGGCGGGACGGCTCTGCTGGCCGGTCCCGCGGTCGGAGCCTGGATCGTCCTCTTCCTGCCGGTCTGGCTCGGCTCCTCCGATCCGAACACCAGTCGGCTGATCTACGGGATCCTGCTCGTGCTCTCGATCCTGGTCCTGCCGCGGGGCCTGCTCGGCTCCTTCAAGGCTTGGGCCTACGGCGAGTCGAAGGGGTTCTGGGGCCTCCGCCGCAGGGAGGCCGCACCGGCGCCCGAGGTGCCGATCGAGGACGCGGCGCCGGCGCCTCTGCGGGGATCGGACGAGGCGCCCGCGGCGCCCGAGCGGCCGCCGCTCGACCCCGCCGCGCCGGTCGTCCTCGGCGTCAACGGGCTGAAGCGCTGGTTCGGCGCCAACCGCGCCCTCGACGGCGTCGACTTCGAGCTGCGGCGCGGCGAGATCCGCGGCGTGATCGGGCCCAACGGCTCGGGCAAGACGACGCTGCTGAACTGCGTCTCGGGCTTCATGCCGACGACCGACGGCGAGGTCTGGTTCGACGGCGGGCGGATCGACGGCATGCAGCCTGACGCGATCGCCCGCAAGGGCATCGTCCGCACCTTCCAGCAGCCTGAGTCGTTCTCCAGCTTCGACGTCGCGACCAGCTGCGGGCTGGTGCTCGAGTCGGCCGAGCGACATCGAGGCGGCAAGGCCGCGGCGACGCGTGGGGTGGAGGAGATCCTCGCCGCCTGCCATCTCGCCGAGGTGGCCGAACTGCCGGTCGAAGAGCTCTCCTACGGGCAGCTGCGGCTGCTCGGCGTCGCCCTGGCGCTCTGCCGCGGGCCCGCCGTGATGATGCTCGACGAGCCCGCCGCCGGCCTCACCGCGGCCGACTCGGCGATCCTGCGGGAGACGATCATGCGTGCCCGCGACGGCGGCGTCACCGTCGTCGTCGTCGACCACGACATGAGCTTCATGCTCTCGATGTGCGACAAGCTGACCGTGCTCGACAGCGGCCTGAAGCTGGCCGAGGGAGACCCGGAGACGGTGTCGAGCGACGAGGCGGTCGTCGCCGCCTACCTTGGCGAGTCCTTCGCGAAGCGGCACTCGCCGGGTCGCGACGCGACCGGGGAGCCGGCATGAGCGGCCCGCTGCTGCGGGCCGCGGGCGTCGTCGCCGGCTACAAGCCCGGGGTCGACGTGCTGCGCGGGATCTCGGCCCACGTCGACCCGGGCGAGGCGGTGGCGATCGTCGGCGCCAACGGGGCCGGGAAGTCGACCTTCCTGCGGGCCGCGTCGGGCCTGCTGCCGCTGCGCGCCGGGTCGATCTCCTTCGCCGGCCGGGACGTCGCCTCGACCCCGAGCCACAGGCTCGCCCGCGCCGGCCTCGCCCACGTGCCCGAGGGGCGCGAGGTCTTCCTCCACCAGACCGTGCGCGAGAACCTGCGGCTGGGGGCGATGGGGAGCGGCGAGTGCGACGCGCGGCTGGAGCGGCTGCTGGACATCTTCCCGGCCCTGCGCGAGAAGCTCGGCCAGCGGGCGGGCGAGCTCTCCGGCGGCCAGCAGCAGATGCTGGCGATCGCCCGTGGATTGATGAGCGAGCCGGTGCTGCTGATGATCGACGAGCCCTCGCTCGGCCTCTCGCCGAAGCTGGTCGACGAGGTGGCCGCGATGCTGGAGCGGGTGCGGCGCGAGCTCGGGACGGCGCTGCTGCTGGTCGAGCAGAACACGACGATCGCGATGGCGGTGGCCGACCGCGCCTGCGTGGTGCGTCGCGGCGAGATCGTGCTGGAGGCGCAGGCGGAAAGCCTGCTCGGCAACGCGGAGGTCTCCCGGGCCTACCTCGCCTGAGGCCCCTTGCGGCCCGCGAGTTCTAATGTACACTCGATATATCACCGCGCGCGAGCGGGTGATCGCCGCAGATGACCGACCGCAAGATCCTCCCCGACGTGACCGCCTCCTCGCCCGAGGAGCTGATCTCCCTGGCGGGCCGGGCGGCGGTCGTGATCGGCGGCGCCCAGGGGATCGGCTTCGCGGTCGCGCGGCGCTACGCCCAGGCCGGCGCCAGGGTCCTGGTCGCCGACCTGCGCGGCGAGGCCGCCGCCGCGGCGGCGGCGAAGCTGGGCGAGGAGGTGGGGGGGACGGTCGAGTCGGGCCAGGTCGACATCGCGTCCTCGGACTCGGTCGAGGCGCTCGCCGACGCCGCGGTCGAGCGGCTCGGCGGTCTTGACATCTGGGCCAACTTCGCGGCGCTCTATCCGATCCGAGTCGCCGACATGCACCCGGCCCTCGACTTTCCCGACGCCGACTGGCAGCGGACCATCGACACCAATCTCGGCGGCGCCTTCTACGGCTCTCGGGCGGCGGCGAGGCGCATGGTCGCCGCGGGGAAGGCTGGGGTCATCATCAACACGATGTCGACCCTGGTCGACCGCTTCGCCGGTCACCCGGGGATGGTCGCCTACGCCGCTTCCAAGGGCGGGATCGAACAGCTGACCAAGGTGCTGGCGGCCGAATGGGGACCCAACGGGATCCGGGTCCTGGCGCTGAAGCCGACCGTCGTCTCGACCGAGGGCCTCGACGAGCATCGCGCCTTGCTGACCGAGCACCTCGACCGCGACCCCTTCGGCGAGCTCGAAGCGATGATGCCGCTGGGTCGCTTCGGCGTCCCCGACGACCTTGCCCGCCTCGCCCTGGTGGCGGCGAGCGATCTCGGGTTGTGGCTCACCGGCAGCGTCATCGTCGGCGACGGCGGCGAGCTCAGCGTCTGATGAGGATCGCGGTCGACATCGGCGGCACCTTCACCGACTGCGTGGTCGAGGACGGCGCCACGACGCGGCTGGTCAAGTCGCCGACGACCCCCGACGACCCGGTCCGCGGCGTCCTCGACGCGGTCGCCAAGGCGGCCGGCGCGGAGGACCCGGCCGCCTTCCTCGGCCGGGCCGAGCGCTTCGTCCACGGCACCACCCTGGCGACCAACGTGCTCCTGACCAAGCGCGGCGCCGAGACCGGGCTGATCACCACCGCGGGCTTCCGGGACGTGATCCAGATGCGGCGCGGCATCCGCAACCTCGGTACCTCGATGTTCGACCAGTTCCGGCCGCCATACGAGCCGTTGGTGCCGCGCTCGCGCCGGCTCGGCGTCGCCGAGCGGACGCTGGCGACCGGCGCCGTCGAGACCGCGGTCGACGAGGCCGAGGTGGAAGCGGTCGCCGGGCGGCTGGTCGAGGACGGCTGCGAATCGCTCGCGATCGGCTTCCTCCACTCCTATGTCAACCCCGAGAACGAGCGCCGCGCCAAGGCCGCCGTCGAACGGGCGGCGCCGGGCGCCTACGTCGTCTGCTCGCACGAGACCCTCTCCATCCTGGGCGAGTTCGAGCGCTTCTCGACCACCGTCGTCAGCGCCTATGTCGGTCCCGCCGTCTCCGCCTACCTGGGCGAGCTCGAGCGGCGGCTGGGCGAGGCAGGCTTCGACGGGTCGCTCCTGATCGTCATCTCCAGCGGTCTGATGCAGACGGTCGAGGAGTGCCGCATGCGCGGCGCCGAGCTGCTCGTCTCTGGCCCGGCGGCGGCCCCGACGGCGGCGATCGCGGCGGCGGCGCCGCTCGGCTACGCCAGCGTGCTGGAGGTCGACATGGGCGGGACCAGCTTCGAGGTCTGCATGATCCGCGAGGCCACCGTGCCGACCACGCGCGAAGCGTTCATCGGCGAGGAGCGGGTGGCGACCGAGACCGTCGACGTCAACTCGATCGGCGCCGGCGGCGGCTCGATCGCCCGCATCGACGGGCTCGGCCTGCTTGCCGTCGGCCCGCGCAGCGCCGGCGCCGACCCGGGCCCGGTCGCCTACGGCAAGGGCACCGAGCCGACCGTCACCGACGCCGACCTGGTGCTCGGCTACGTCCCTGCCGACTATTTCCTCGGCGGCGAGCTGAGGCTCGACGTCGATCGCGCCGAGGCGGCGATCGCCGAGCTGGGCGCCGGACTCGGACTCGGTGCGGTGGAGACGGCGGAAGCGATCTTCGAGACCGTCACCACCTCGATGGCCAACGCGGTGACCGAGGTCTCGACCAAAAAGGGCCACGACGTGCGCCGCTTCACGATGGTCGCTGGCGGCGGCGCGGGCGGCATCCACGGCGCCGCGATCGCCCACCGGCTCGGCATCCCGAGCGTCATCTTCCCGCTCTCGGGCCCGGTCCTCTCGGCGATGGGGATGTTGACGATGGCGGTCGGCCAGGAGCTTTCCAAGGTCGGCGTCTGGGACCGGCTGACGGTCGCGCCGCAGCAGCTGGAAGAGGCCTTCGCGATGCTCGAGGCCGAAGCGCGCGAGCACTTCGCCCGCCTCGGCGTCGCCGCCTCCGACGTGGCGCTCGCCCGCTCGCTCTCGATGCGCTACCTCGGCCAGTTCCACGAGGTGCGGATCGCCGCCCCGGCGGGCGCCCTCGACGCCGCCGCGGTCGAGCGCTTGCGCGAGGACTTCCACGCCTGCTACCTCGAGCTCTACGGCTACTCGTTGCCCTGGCGCGGGGTCGAGATCCTCGAGGCGCACCTGCGGGCGACCGCCGAGGAGGAAGCCGCTGCCGGCGTCGCGCCGCCGGGAGCGGCTGTCGCCGCCGACCTCGAGGCCGCGCGCGCCGGGGAGCGCTCCTGCCTGATCGGCGGCGAGCGCCGCGAGGTGCCGGTCTTCCACCGCGACCGGCTCGGGCCCGGGCACGCCTTCGAGGGGCCGGCGCTGATCGACAGCGAGGCCTCGACGATCCTCGTCCCGGCCGAGTTCGCGGCGCGGGTCGACGAGCGGCTGAACATCGTCCTCGAGCAGCGGCGCGGCGCCGGCGCCGGCGTCGAGGCCGCCGGCGACCGGATGACGATGGCCTCATGAGCGCGCCCGGGATGCCGCCGCGCGATCGGGAGATCGACCCGATCACGCTCTCGACCGTCTGGCACGGCTTCCAGACGACCTGCCGCGAGATGCGCCACCTGATGACGCGCACCGCCCAGAGCTTCCTGATGGCCCAGCTGAAGGACATGTCGGTCGGGGTTTGGCGCGCCGACGGTGCCACCGTGGCGATGCCGGAGGGGCTGCTCGACCAGTTCCTCGGCACTCGCTTCGCGATCGCGGACATCCGCGACCAGTTCGACGACGACCTGCGGCCCGGCGACGTGATCCTCACCAACGACCCGTTCCACGGCGGTCACGCGCCGCACCTCCCCGACTGGGGCTTCATCCGGCCGATCTTCTTCGAAGGGAAGCTCGAGTACTTCACCCTGGTCCGCGGCCACGTGATGGACACCGGCGGCTCCTTCCCCGGCGGCTACTTCCCCAACGGCTTCGACATCCACGCCGAGGGCCTCGCGATCCCGCCCACCAAGGTCGTCGACGCGGGCAGCGAGCGCCGCGACGTGATGAACCTGATCTTCAACAACGTCCGCTTCCGCGAGGAGATGGAAGTCGACTGCGAGGCGATGATCGCCACCACGGCCTTCGCCGAGCGGCGCGTGCACGAGATCCTCGAGAGCTATGGCGCCGCCACCGTGCGCCGCTGCATCGACGCGATGCTCGACCGCACCGAGCGTGCCGTCCGTGCCGAGATCGCCTCGATCGCCGACGGCGTCTACGAGGGCGCCTCGGCGACCGACGACGACGGAACCGTGCTCGACGAACCGGTCTGGGTGCGGGTGAAGGTGATCGTGGCGGGCGACGAGATGACGCTCGACTTCAGCGAGTCCGACGCCCAGCGTCCCGGCTTCGTCAACCGGATCTTCGCGGCGACCTACGGGACCGCGGTCGGCTCGGCGATCCTCGGCATGGACCCGGCCCTCGCCGACTACCACAACGAGGGCTCGCTGCGGCCGATCACCGTGATCGCGCCGAAGGGCTCGGTGCTGAACTGCGAGTACCCGGCGACGGTCGGCGGCAGCCCGGTGGCGGTCGGCGAGCAGATCACCGAGGCGGTCACCGAGGCGCTCTCCTACGCCCGCCCGGAGCGGGCGATCGCGCCCTGGGGCAAGCACCGCGGCGATTACACCTCGGGCCTCGACACCCGCAACGGCCGTCCCTACGTGCGGACCAGCTTCGACTACGACGGCAGCGCCGGAGCGATGCACGGCTTCGACGGCGCCACGGGGCCGGCCTCCTTCGGCTGCCTCGGCACGGTGATGCGCGGCAACGTCGAGGAGGCGGAGGTGCGCTTCCCCTGGCGGGTGACGAAACTCGAGGTCGTCCCCGACTTCATGGGCGCCGGGCGCTGGCGCGGCGGCGGCGGCGTCGACTGGCGGGCGCTGAACGAAGGCGGCCCCGGACGGATGGCGACCGGTTCCTCCGACGGCGACGAGATGGTGCCGAAAGGGGTGCTCGGCGGCGCCGACTCGCCGCGCTCGCGCACCTTCGTCGAACGCGACGGCGAGCTGATCCGGGTCAAGCCGCACCGCATGCAGGACCTGCTGCCGGGCGACTTGATGATCAAGCTCTCGAGCGGCGGGGCCGGCGTCGGCGACCCGCGCGAGCGCGATCCCGAGCGGGTTCGCGAGGACGTCGCCGAGGAGATGGTCTCGCTCGAGGCGGCGGCGCGGATCTACGGCGTCGCGCTCGACCCCGAGACCCTGGAGATCGACGCCGAGCGGACCGCGGAGCTGCGCGCCGCCGCCGGCCCGCGGCCCGCGATCGTGATCGACGAGGAGAGGTTGACGGTGTCGTTGGAGCGGGAGGCCTAGCGATGGAGGCGACGGCGAGGGAGCCCGTCCGCGCCGGCTCCCAACCGTATTGGGACTGCGTCGAGTTCCTCGTCGAGGAGGCCGCGATGCTCGACGAGAACCGGCTCGAGGAGTGGCTCGAGCTGCTCGCGCCGGCGATCTCCTACCGGATGCCGATCCGGCTGACGCGCGAGCGCGCGCTCGGTCGCGGGGCGACGGTGAGCGCCGAGGGCTTCCACCTCTACGAGGACTTCGACAGCCTCCGGACCCGGGTCGAACGGCTCGCCACCGACTACGCCTGGGCCGAGGACCCGCCCTCGCGCACGCGGCGCTTCGTCAGCAACTTCCGCGTCTGGCGCACCGAGGAGGACGACCTCCTCGTCCACTCCAACCTGCTGCTGCGCCGCTCCCACCAGGACGACGTCGCGGCGATCGTATTCTCGGCCGAGCGCCGCGACCTGCTGGTCTTCGGCGACGAAGGGGCGCGGCTGCGCGACCGCCTGATCCTGCTCGACCACACCCTGCTCGACTCGCCCAACCTCTCGCTGCTCTTCTGATGTACGCCGCCAACGACACCGCCGCCAAGCTCGCCGAGATCGGCGACTCGCTCGCCGACGGCCTGCTGCCCGTGCAGGTCTTCAGCGACCCCGGTCTCTACGAGCTGGAGATCGACCGCATCTTCCTGCGCGCCTGGGTCTACGTCGGCCACGAGTCCGAGATCCCGGCCCGCGGCGACTACGTCAAGCGCCAGATCGGTCGCGACGCCTTCGTCCTCGTCCGCGGCGAGGACGACGAGGTTCGCGTCCTCTTCGACAGCTGTCGCCACCGCGGCGCTCTCGTCTGCCGCGCCGACCAGGGCAACGCCGGCCACTTCCGCTGTCCGTACCACGGCTGGACCTACAAGAACACCGGCGAGCTGGTCGGGGCGCCGTTCATGCGGCCCGCCTATGGCGGCGAGCTCGACAAGTCGAAGTGGGGCCTCTTCAGGGCACCCCATGTCGAGAGCGTGCACGGCTTCGTCTTCGCCTCGCTCGACGAGGAGGCGCCGCCGCTCGACCGCTACCTCGGCGGCTTCCGCTGGCAGATGGACGCGATCTGGGGCCAGTGCGCCGAGGGCTGGGAAGTCGTCGGCGACCCGCAGCGCTTCATCGTCCCGGCCAACTGGAAGACCGGCGCCGACAACTTCTGCGGCGACGATTACCACACCTTCTACCTGCACCGGTCGACGGCCGAGACCGGGATCATGGAGGGCGTCCAGGGCGGCGACCTCTCCCAAAACCTGGCCGGCTATCACGTGCAGGGCGGCAACGGCCACGCGATCTCGCACTTCCTCACCCCGGAGGGGACCGAGGAGAGCTCGTTCTGGGCCTACCCGCCGGAGGTGCAGGAGCTCTTCACCGGCGGCGCCGGGGGACCGGAGGTGCTCGACGTCGCGCGGCGCTCGGTCGGCTGCGTCGGCACGATCTTCCCCAACTTCTCCTTCCTCAGCTTCCCCCTGTCGCAGTCGAAGGAGATGGGGCCGACGGCGACGATGACGGTGCGGGTGTGGCAGCCGCGCGGGCCGGCCGAGATGGAGATCTGGAACTGGGTGCTGTGCCCGGTCGGCACGCCGGAGCCGTTCCGGACGCAGACCTACCGGGCGACGATCGGCACCTTCAGCGCCGGCGGCACCTTCGAGCAGGACGACTCCGAGCCGTGGATCGCGATGGGGCGGACCGCCTCGACCTCCTACGGGCGCAAGATCGGGATGAAGCTGAACTACCAGATGGGGATGAGCGGGGCGGGCGACTCGCGGCGCGTCGACGACTACCCGGGTCCCGGCGTCGCCTACTTCCCGGTGCTCGAGGAGGGCGTCCACCGCGGCTTCCACCGCCGCTGGCTGCAGTTCATGCAGGCCGAGGGATACCCGTCGGCGATGAGCGCGGCCGACCAGGACGGGGAGGGCCAGGGTGGCTGAGCGCGGGACGCCGGAGGAGAAGATCGAGCGCGAGGAGGCGACCCGGATCGCCAACGAGTTCGCGACGGTCGAGGTCTCGCGGGTGCGCACCCGCAACGGCGAGCGGCTCGAGATCCTCTCGCCGCGCGCCGGGGCGCTGATTCGGCTCGACCCGCTCGAGCTGGAGGCGCTCTCGATGATGGACCCGGACTTCTTCAGCCGCATTCTCGAAGACCCTGCCAGCGGCGGGACCACCAGCGACCAAAGCGAGGAATGATGAGCGAGTACCAGTTCCCGTCGTCGATGCCGGAGGTCGAGACCGCCGGCCTCGGCGCGAAGAGCCCGACCACCGACTACGTGTCACAGGTCGGCTACGAGAAGCACGAACGGATCTTTCCGCAGCGCCCCGGCGAGAAGCCCTCGACGACGACCTGGGAGCCGCACGAGCAGCTCGACCAGCTCGGCTCGGAGCAGATCTGGGACGAGATGCTGCGTCGCGCGAACTCGCTGCCCGGGGTCAGCGAGGGGCCGAGCCTGATCTCGGTCGAAGGTGCGCGGGCGTTCTTCCTCGGCGAGGAGCTGGCGAAGGGTCCAGCCGAGGGCTTCATCTGGGAGAACGAGTTCGCCCACATCCACCCCCGCCCGGACAGCTCCTGGCATCTGCAGCTGCCGCTCGAGCTGGCCGTCTTCGCGATCAATGCGGGCTGGGCCGAGGTTCACACGACGACCTGGCTGGGCGACGCCCCGGCCAACTCGGTGATGCTCTACTCGCCCCGCAACGAGGCCGAGCTGGAGCTCATATGGGAGCTGGTGCAGGAGTCCTACCGCTTCGCCACCGGGCAGCCGCAGGCGTTCCACCCCGAGCCGCGGATCGCCGAGTGAGCCCGACCGCGGTCGAGCGGCCGATCTCCTTCGAGCGCGGCGCCCCCTCCCCGGACCTGGTCCACGTCGACGGCCTGCGGAGTGCCGCCGAGGCGGCGCTCTCCGGCGACTTCGCCGCCGCGGTCACCTACGGCACCGCGGCCGGCTACCAACCGCTGCGCGAGTGGGCGGCGGCGCAGCACGGGGTCGCGGTCGAGCAGGTGATGGTCACCAACGGCTCGATGCAGGCGGGTTCGCTGCTCTTCGACGTGCTGCTCGAGCCCGGCGACGACGTCGTCGTCGAAGAGCCGATGTACGACCGCACCCTGGTGGCGCTGCGGATGCGAGGCGCGACCGTCCACGCGGTACCGAGCGACTCCGACGGGATCGACGTCGACGAGCTCGAGCGGCGGCTGCGCGAGGGGCTGGCGCCGAAGCTGGTGCAGGTGATCCCGACCTTCCAGAACCCGTCCGGTTTCACGCTGTCGCTGGAGCGCCGCGAACGACTGGTCGGGTTGGCGGCCGAGTTCGGCTTCCCGCTGATCGAGGACGATCCCTACCGGCTGCTGCGTTTCGCCGGCGAGGAGCTGCCGACGCTGCGCTCGCTCGAGCCGGACGGGCGGATCGTGCTCGCCGACTCGTTCTCGAAGACGGTCTGCCCGGGGCTGCGGGTGGGCTACCTGGTCGGCCCGACCGACCTCATCGACCGGGTCGTGAGGTTGGCCACCGACACCTACATCTCCCCGAGCCAGGTGGCCGAGGCGATCGTCCACGAGTTCTGCGCGAGCGGCGCGATCGAGGACTCGATCGCGGCCTTCCGGGTCGGGCTGAAGGAGCGGGCGGAGCTGCTCGCCGCGGGGATCGTCGACGCGATCCCGGGGGCGCGGTGCAATCTGCCGCAGGGCGGCTACTTCCTCTGGGTCGAGCTTCCGGAGGAGATCGAGGCCGGTGGTTTCGTCGCGCGCGCGCGGGACGCCGGCATCCGCTGCACCCCGGGCGCCGACTTCATGCTGCCGGGCCGGCCGAGCAACTCCGTCCGGCTCGCCTACTCCGGCGTCACGACCGACGAAATCGAAGAGGGCCTGGAGCGGATCGCGGCGGCATCTCGCTCGCGTTGAGCGCCCGGCCGACCCTGGCGCTCAGCGTCGACAGGGAGCCCCGAGATGGTTGCCCTGGGCAAAATCGACCCCATACTCCTCGAGCAAGGCCAGGCTCGACGCGTCCTCGACGCCCTCGGCGATCGTCCGGTATCCGAATTCTCGCGCGATCGCCACGGTTCCCCTGACGAGACGGCGATTGGCCTCGTTCGTTGCCAGGTCGCGGACGAAATCCACGTCGATCTTGAGGTAGGTGATCGGCAGCGTCTTCAGGTACGTGAAGCTGCCAAAGCCGGTGCCGAAGTCATCGAGGGCGATCTGGCAGCCGATTTCGGCAAGTCTCCGGGCGAAGGCTTCGCCCGCTTCGGAGTTCTCCATCAGCGCCGTCTCGGTTATCTCGAAGACGAGCCTTGCCGGGTCGGCCCCCCTCTCCCTCAGTTCGCGTTCGACCAGCGGCAGAAGATCGAAGTTGCTGATCGAGTCGGCCGAGAGGTTTGCCTCCACCCGCCGACCGCCGGCGGCGAGCCGGACCGCCTGACCGATCACCCAGCGGTCGATCTCGGCGATCATGCCATAGCGCTCCGCGACGGGCAGGAAGCTGCCCGGCAGGATCGTCTCTCCGCTCGGGCCGACCATTCGCAGGAGCAGCTCCTCGCCCGGCTCACCATCGGCGAGCGGCACGATCGGCTGGGAGTAGAGGATCAGTCGATCCTCGTCGATGGCGTCCCGAATGCGACCGATCCAGGCAAGGGTGTCGAGTTCGCGTCTCGCCTCCTCTTCCTGTGCCTGGTCGGCGCTGCGGTCCGCGAAGACGACGACGACGCCATGGACCTCCTCGTCGCGCTTCAGCGGGGCGGCCGAATAGGAGACCGGGAAGATCGTGCCGTCCCTGCGAGTAAACGCCTCATTGATCATTCGCACCGGCCGACCTTCGGTCCTCACCTTGAGAAGCTCACATTCGTGCTCCGGGTGAGGCGAACCGTCGGCGTTTTGGAAATGGACCGCCTGATGCATCGACTTCCCGCGCAGCTCCTCATTGCTCCATCCGAGCATCCTCCCCGCGGCGCTGTTCATGAACTCGAGCCGCCCCTCGGCGTCGAGCACGTAGAGACCCTCGACGATGTTTTCCATCACCGCGGCGCGGAGGTCCTCGGCCTCCTCGCGCTCGGTGACATCGAGGACGATCACTCCAACGCCGATCACCTCGTCCTCGATCTGCACGGGGTAGTAGCTCGAGAGCCAGTGGCGGCGATCGGAATCCCCGCGCCGCGGCCGGCTCACGTCGAGGTTGAGGACGGGTTCCCCCGTCCGCAGCACCGACCGGTAGGTGTCCTCCATCTGAGCCCAGACGTCCGGGACGACCTCTGCGACCGTTCTGCCGATCTGCTCCTCCATCGGGAGCTCGCTCACGTCGGCGAGGGTCCGGTTCAGCTGAACTATGCGAAGTTCGGTGTCGATGAAGGCGAAGCCGACCGGGGCCTCGGTTCGCAGCGCTTCCAGCAAGGTCAGCGACTCCGCCATCCTGCGCTGGATTTCGACCAGGTGGGTGAGGTCCTGGACCGAGCCGACCATCCTCACCGGGCGCCCTTCGGTCTCGTCGACGACAAGGGCCGTGGAACCGCGAAGAACCCGTACGTCGCCGTCGGGAAGAATCACGCGGTAGGTGACGTCGGGGGGGCGCCCCTCGGCCCGCGCCGCCTCGATCTCCGCCTCCACTCGCTCCCGGTCGCCGGGATGAACCTGCTCGATCACGTACTCGGGACTGGGCACGATCGCGCCGGGCTCAAGACCGAGCAGACGGAACATGTTGTCCGACCACAGCAGAACGTCACGCTCCAGATCCCAGTCCCAGCTCCCGGTCCGAGCGAGCTCCTCCGCGCGTTCCAGCGCCGCTTGTCCGGGACGGTCTCTGTCTTCCCCCGCGCGCTGGTGCGGGCCGGCTCGCGACTCCACCTCAATCCCGGCTTTCGCTCGAAAACTAGGAGATGACATTCCGATTACTTATCGGCGCTTGTGGCAGGCGGGTTGAGGAGGCACTTCAGCCTTGCCAATGGGTCGGCTCGATTTCGGCGCCGACCTCTGCCCCCTGTGCTTTCCCGGTAGGCCGCCGCGGCGCTGCTGTCAACCGACGGCGCCTCGGAGGTCGATCGAGCCTACAGGCTTTGCCGGAATTTTCTCGTCGATTGCAGTTCGCTTTGCGACGGAGTTGGCAGGATCGGCGCAACGTAGGAGGCACTGCGATGGTCAGCAAGCGAGCGAAGTTCACCACCACCGCGACGATCGCCGGGCTGGGAGCGCTGGCCGGGTTCGCGGTCAGCTCGAACCACGGGCTGCCGGCCGCCACGGTCGCGACTGTCAACGGCCACGAAATCGTTACGCGGACGAGCGGCGGCGGCGCGACGGCCACGGGCAACTCCGCCGCCCCCGGGGGCCGGGCGCCGCTCGTCACCCGCTCGAGCGGGGCGCCCGGAGCCGCTCCTGCCGGCGACGTCGACGACTGAGCCGGCGGCGGGGCCGACCCTCTCAGTCGTCGCCGTGGCCGTCGCTGCCCGACCCCCCGCCGTCGCTGCCGCCCCCGGATGGCGAGGAGTCATCCGGCGGGCTCACGGGTTCGGAGATCGAAGGTTCGGACGCCGGCGGTTCGGAGTCGCTCGAGGGTTCGACGATCGCCGGCGTTTCGGCACTTGAAGGCGGCGCCGCGGTTGCGTCTGCGGTGGTCGCGGCAGGCGGTTCGCCGGCACGCGCGTTGCCCTGGTTCGCGCCCGCGCCCGGGCGCGCGGGAGGCGGGCGGGCGGCCGGCGGCGCCAGCTCGGCGCC
>JBFWMZ010000022.1:0-52883 GCA_050251335.1 Solirubrobacterales bacterium | reverse complement strand
ATCCGGCGGGCTCACGGGTTCGGAGATCGAAGGTTCGGACGCCGGCGGTTCGGAGTCGCTCGAGGGTTCGTCGATCGCCGGCGTTTCGGCACTTGAAGGCGGCGCCGCGGTTGCTTCTTCGGTGGTCGCGTCAGGCGTTTCGCCGGCACTCGCTTTGCCCTGGTTCTCGCCCTCGCCCTGGCGCTCGTGATGCGAGCGGGCGGCCGGCGGCGCCAGCTCGTCGCCGGCCGAGACCGGTTCGGAGGCGAGGCCGATCTGGCGCGAGGCGAGCTGGCTGGCGGCGATTGCGACCGCCGCCGCGACGAGGAGACCGGCGATCGCGAGGCCGATCAGGCGCAGGGTCGAGGCGGAGATCATCGCGCCACCTCGACGACCGCCGCGGGCACGGCGATCGTTGCTCGCAGGCCGCCCTCCGGGCGGTTGGCGAGGCTCACCTCGCCGCCCCACTGGCGAGTCAGCTCGCGGGCGATCGGCAGGCCAAGGCCGGTCCCGGCGGGTCCCCGGCGCCCGGCCGAGCCGCGGCTGAAGCGCTCGAACACGGCCTCCTCCTCGCCGGCGGCGAGGCCCGGCCCCTCGTCACTGACCTCGATCCGTCCGCCGCGGCTCGCGAGCGAGACCGTCGACCCAGGCGGCGAGTAACGGAGCGCGTTCTCGAGCAGGGCGTCGAGCGCACGGGCGAGGTCGGGCTCGGCAATCCAGGCGCAGCCGCCTTCCGCGGCCGCGAGCTCGATCCCGATCCCCCGGGTCGCCGCGGTCGGTCCCCAGCGCTCGGCGGCGTCGGCGACCGCCTCGTCGAGCTCGACCAGCTCGCCGGGCAGCTCGTGCTCGCCGGCGCGGCTGAGGAGCAGCAGCTCGTCGACGATCTGGGAGAGACGGTCGATCTCCTCGAGTCCCGCCTCGAGCTCCTCGTGAGTGGCGCCGTCCGCTCGGAAGCGCTCGGCCAGCCCCTCGAGGCGGAGGCGGAGGCCGGTCAGCGGCGTGCGCAGCTGGTGCGAGGCATCGGCGACGAAGTCCTGCTGGACCCGCAGCAGCCGGCGGACCCGCTCGGTCATCTCGTTGAACGAGCGCGCCAGAGAGCGCTGCTCCTTGCTGCCCTCGATCGTCGCCGTCGCCCCGAGGTCTCCGCCGGCGAAGCTCCGCGCGACGCCCTCGAGCCGCCGGATCGGCCGCGCGATCCGCTGCGCGACGACGGCGCCGGCGGCAATCCCGAGCAGCATCACGACACCGGCGAGGACGGCGAGGCCGAGGATCGAGGAGTGCACCGCGCGGCCCACCGCGGCGACGCTCTGGGTGACCCGGATCGCCCCCGCTGGCCGCCCGTGCTCGAGCACGGGCGCCGAGGTCGCGAGGATTTCCTCGCCCAGCGTTTCGCTGTCGCGGGTGATCTGGACGCCACGGCCGCCCAGCGCGGCACGGATCTCCGGACGGCTGGAGTAGTCGATCGGCGGCGCCAAGCCGGCCGAATCGGCGATCAGCACGCCGCGGCGGTTGACCGCGATCACCCGTCCGCGCACGCTGTCGGCGGAAACCCGGACGAGGCGCTGCAGCCGCTGGCGGCGTTCGGGCCCGATCAACTCCGAGGCGGTTGCGGCGACGACGTCGGCCTGGCTGCGGGCCTGGGCGCGCACCTCGGCGTCGACCCGGTCGCGCAAGCTGATTCCGAGCGGAATGCCGAACGCGATCAGCGCCAGCAGCAACACGTAGGCGAGGGCGAGGAGGAAGGTGACCCGGAGGCTTACTTTGGGACCCCCTCGGGAGCGGCGAAGCGGAAGCCGACGCCGCGGACGGTCTCTATATAGGGCGATCGGTCTTCGCCGAGCTTGCGGCGGAGCCAACCGACGTGGACGTCGAGCGTCTTGGTCGAGCCGAACCAGTTGACGTCCCAGACCTTCGCCATCAGGTCCTCGCGCTTGACGACGTGGCCGGCGTGGCGCATCAGCTCGGCGAGCAGGTCGAACTCCTTGCGCGAGAGGTCGAGCTCGAGTCCGTCGCGGCGGGCGATCCGCGCCGCCGGGTCGAGCTCCACGTCGCCGACCCGGATCGGCGCCTCCGGGGTCGTCTCGCGGGCGCCGGTGCGCCGCAGCACGGCGCGGATCCGCGAGATCACCTCGCGGGCGCTGAACGGCTTCACCACGTAGTCGTCGGCGCCGATCTCGAGCCCGACCACGCGGTCCATCTCGGTCCCGCGTGCGGTCAGCATCACGATCGGCACGTCGGAGTCGCGGCGGATCTCGCGGCAGACGTCGCGGCCGTCGCCGTCGGGGAGGGCGAGGTCGAGCACGATCAGGTCGGGCTCCGCTTCCGCGGCCAGTTGCAGCGCGCCCGCGGCGGTACCCGTCACCAGCGGCTCGAAGCCGGCGCGGCGGAGCGCCTCGGCGAACGGGGTCGAGATCGACTCCTCGTCCTCGACGACGAGGATGCGGCGCCCGGTGCTCACGCTGGTTGCCATCGCGACCTTGACTGTAGGGCGCGGATTTGGCTCCAGGTGTGGTTTTCCCACATGTTTTGCCAGGTCTTTACCCGCGGCTTCCCAGCCGTTGGCGCTTCCCCTCGCACAATCGCCCGGCAACTTCGACCAGGAGGTCCCGGCAGTGAACATGAAAGCTCAGATCGCCACCGGAGCAACCGTTCTCGGCCTCGCCGGCCTGGCGGGAGTGGCGCTCAGCGCCAACCACCAGCAGGCCGCCGACCTCAGCGCGACGAAGCCGCTGGTGCGGACGAAGGTGATCCACCGGACCATCCACGTCACCAAGCACGCCAAGCCGAAGCACCCGGTTGCGAGTGGCTCGCGACCGGGCGCAACGGCGGCCTCCGGCGGCGGCGGCGCCAGCGCGGCGGGCAGCTCCGGCCCGGTCAGCACCGGCGCTTCGTCGGTCGGCTCGACCGAATCCTCGAACTCCTACTCGGCGCCGGTTACGACCTCGACCAGCGGCTCAGCTGCGGCGGCCCCGGTCGAAGCCGGAGCCGAACCGGCGCCGGTGACGACTTCCACCAGCGGCAGCGCCGCGTCCCCCTCGCCCGAATCGAGCACTCCGGTCACCACCGCGACCAGCGGCGGCGGCGGCGGTGCCGGCGGCGGCGCTGGAGGCGAGGACGGTGGCGATGGCGGCGAGCACGATGACTAATCGGCGCCGTCCCGCCGCCGCGGCCGTGATCTGGAGCTCGTTGGCGCTGTTCGGCGTGCTCTTCGCCCTGCTGACCTACCAGCTCAGCTCGAACCTCGGCGCCAGCTCGACGTCGCCACGGCCGACCCTGGTGCGCAAGGTCGTCAAACGGAAGGTCGTGACGACGGTCGTGCCGACCCCCGGCCGCTCGACCGTCACCGCCGGCCCCGTCTCGACCTCCGAATCAGGCGCCGAAGCGGCTCCGATCACCACCGGGGCCTCGTGATGAATGCCGAGCACGACGTCAGCTTCGACGCAATGGGAAGCCACGTGCGGCTGCTGATCGGTGAGCCCGGCCCCGGCATGGACCCGGCGCCGGTCGCCGCCGAGCGGGCGCGCCGCCTGATCTGGGACTTCGACGCCGCCCTCTCGCGCTTCAAGCCCGACAGCGAGCTCTGCGCCCTCAACGAGGACCCACGCGAGGCTGTCCCGGCCTCGGCGCTGCTGCGCCGGGCGGTCCGCGCCGGCCTCGAAGCCGCGGAGCGCACCGAGGGCCTCGTCGACCCGACCCTGGTCGGCGAGATCGAGAGCGCCGGCTACGTCGATTCGCGGGCGGGGATCGCGGCGGCTTCGCTCGAGGAGGCCCTGCAGCTTGCGCCGCCGCGGCGGTCGGCCCGGCCGCATCCGCGGCGCCGCTGGCGCCAGCTCGTCGTCGACGACGAGGCCGGGGTCGTTCGCCGACCGCCGGGCCTGCGCTTCGACACCGGCGGCACCGGCAAGGGGCTGGCCGCCGACCTGGTCGCCGAGAGCCTGCGCGGCTACAGCCGCTTCGTCGTCGACTGCGGCGGCGACATCCGGATCGGCGGCGCCGATGCGCTCGCGCACCCCTACGACGTCCATGTCGAACACCCGCTCTCGGGCGATCGCACCTTCGTCTTGCGGCTCGGGGGCGGCGGCGTCGCGACCTCAGGCCTCAACGTCCGGATCTGGCGCGACGCGGACGGCCGCTTCTCCCACCACCTGATCGACCCGGCAAGCGGTGAGCCCGCCTGGACCGGGCTGATCGGCGCGACGGCGCTCGGCGACACCGCGGTCGAGGCCGAGACGCTTTCGAAGGCGGCGCTTCTCTCCGGCCCGGAGGGTGCCCGCGAGGTGCTCGCCGAGCTGGGCGGCCTGATCGTCCACGAGAGCCGCCGCGTCGAGCGAGTCGGGCCGCTGGCGGTGCGGCCGCGGATCCGCTGGCCGGAGAGTCCAGCCGCAGCAGGGGCGGCGGCATGACCGGCACCGAAACGATCGCGACGACGCTGCAGTCCCACGGCTGGTGGCTCGCCAGCCGCGCCTCTGGCCTGGTGGCGCTCGTCCTGGTGACGATCTCGGTGACGATCGGCCTGCTGATGGCCGGCAAGGTGATGCGCCGGCCCGGGCTCTCGAAGAAGCTGATGGCGGTCCATGAGCAAACCGCGCTGGCGGGGCTGATCGCGATCGCCGTCCACGGCATCTCGCTGCTCGGCGACCCCTGGCTGAACCCCGGCGTCGCCGGCCTCGCCGTCCCCTTCGCGATCGGCTTCAAGCCGCTCTTCACCGGCCTCGGCATCATCGGCGGCTACCTCGCGGGGCTGCTCGGGCTGAGCTACTACTTCCGCCGCCGGATCGGCGCCAGGCGCTGGCGCAAGGCCCACCGTGCGACCGTCGTCGTCTACCTGCTCGGGCTGGTCCACGCGATCGGCGCTGGAACCGACGCGACGGCCCCGTGGTTCCGCTGGTGGGTCCTGGTGACGACGCCGATCGTCGGCTCGCTCTTCCTCTACCGGGTGGCGGGTCGCAGGCGGCCGGCGGCGGCGCCGAGGCCGGCGATCTCGCCAGCGCCGCCCCGGCGCCCGCCGAACCGCCGGATCGCCCCGACGCCGGTCGCGGAGGAGGCATGAACGCCGCCGGCACCGTGATCGTCGGCGGCGGCCTCGCGGCGCAACGCTGCGCCGAGACGCTGCGCCGCCGCGGCTACGAGGAGTCGATCCGGATGGTCTGCGCCGAGCCGGTCCCGCCCTACGACCGACCGCCGCTGTCCAAGGCGGCGCTGGCGGGGGAGGTCGAGCAGGCGGCGCTGTCCTTCCGAGCGCCCCAGTGGTACCGCGACAACGAGGTCGAGCTGCTGCTGGGTGCGGCGGCGACGCGGCTCGACCCGGCGGCGCGCCGGCTTGAGCTGGAGGACCGACGCGATCTCCCGTACGACCAGCTCGTGATCGCCAGCGGCGGCGCCGCGCGCCAGCTCTCGTTCCTCGCCGGCTTCGCGAATGTCCACTCGCTGCGGACGGCGGCCGACGCCGCCCGCCTGCGGCCCCTCCTCCAGTCCCGTGCCCGGCTGGCGATCGTCGGCGCTGGGTTCATCGGCCAGGAGGTGGCGGCGAGCGCCCGCGGGCTTGGCTGCGAGGTGACCGTGCTCGAGGCCTTGCCGGTCCCGCTGGCGCCGATCCTCGGTGAGAAGGTCGGCGCCTGGTTCGGACGCATCCACCGGGAGGAGGGGGTGAGGGTCGTCCTCGGTGCCGCGATCGTCGGCGCCCGTGGCGGGGAGTCCGTGGCGGAGCTCGAGCTCGCCGATGGGCGCCGCATCGAGTGCGACGCTGTCGTCGTCGGGGTCGGGACGGTGCCGGCGACCGCCTGGCTCGAGGGCAGTGGCCTCGACCCACGGGGTGTGCGGACCGACACCGCAGGCCGCAGCGCCGTCCGCGACGTCTACGCCGCGGGTGACGCCTCGATTCCCTTCGAGCCGCGCTACGGCGAATACGAGCGCACCGAGCACTGGGACGCCGCGGCCTGGCAGGGGGCGGCGGTCGCCAAGGCGATCACCGGCAAGTACCCGGGCACGCCGCCGCTGCCGAGCTTCTGGAGCGACCAGTACGGGCACCGGATCCAGTACGTCGGCCACGCTCGCCGCGCCGACGCCGTGCTGATCGACGGCGATCCCGGCTCGCGCGAATTCGAGGCGCTCTTCCTGCGCGACGGGCTGCCGGTCGCCGCGCTCACGGTCGACCGGCCCCGCTCGATCCCCGGACTTCGCAAGCAGATCGACAGCGGGCACGCTCGCGGGCCCGCGGAGGAGGTGGTCGCATGACCTACGTGGCTGTGGTCGATGCGGACGAGTGCAGCGCCCACGGCGACTGCGTCGACATCGCCCCGGACGTCTTCGTCCTCGGCGACGTCGCGGAGGTGATCGGCACGGCGCCGCCGGAGCTGCTCCTGAAGGCGGCTGAAGCGTGCCCGGCGGTGGCGATCTCAGTGGTCGACGAGGAGAGCGGCGAGCGGCTCTTTCCCTAGACCATCTAGTCGCTCGCGTCAGTCAGTCGCTCGCGTCAGTTGGTATCCGGCTCGACCGGGGGGACCGAGGCAAGCGCCTCGACCTCCCGCAGGCGCCCGAGCCAACGCAGCGCCAGCAGCAGCGCTGCCGGCAGGACCAGCGCCGCCGCGATCGTCAGGAACCACGGCTCGGCGGCGTCGCTGCCGGCCCCGATCGTGTGGGCGATCGCGGCGACCCAGAAGATCGCGGTGAGCCGGTGGAGGCGGCGCCAGCGGGAGGCGCCGATCCGGTCGCGCAGGTAGTAGGTGAGGCCGAGGGCCGCCAGGCCGTAACCGGAGATGATGCCGAGCGCGATCCAGAGCGGCCGGTAGAAGCTGACGAAGGGGATCGTGATCCCGGCGAGGCCGGGATTGAGATAGGAGTCGGCAAGCAGCGAGAGCCCGTGGACCGCGACCATCGCCAGCGTGCTCAGCGAGAGCGCCTCGTGGATGGAGCGGAGGTCGCGCTTGTTCGAGCCGCGGCGGCGGGCGCTGATCATCAGCCCGACCGTGACGCTGGCGCTGGCGAGCAGCAGGGCGGCGCCCCCGGCCGCCCGGCTGGTGATCCAGAAGAGGTGGGGACCGACGTTCACGCGAGGACCGGCTCCGGTAGCTCGGCGCTGGCGGTGACCGTCTCGACCGCGCCGTCGTCGAGGACGAGCACGCCTCCGAACGGCAGCCACTCCGTTGCCTTCGCCGGCCCCGCGAGCAGCGCCGACTTGGCGTGGACCTCGGCAAGCAGGGCGCTGGGCGCCACGGCCGTCGCCTGGACCACCCCGGTGAAGGCCGGCTCGCCGCTGCGCGGGTCGATGATCTGGTGGGCGGGTTGCCCCTTCGGGCCCGTCCAGGACCGCCGGCTGATGCCACTGGTCGCGATCCCGCCGCCGCGAAGTCGCAACTCGCCGATCGGTTCGCCGCCGCTCGGGGCGTCGACCAGGATGCGCCGCTCGGCGCCGGCGCGGCCGCCGAGCCGCAGGTCGCCGCAGCAGTCCACGGCGAACGATTCGAACCCGGCCAGCTCGGCGCCGACCAGGTCGGCGAGCATGCCCTTGGCGAGGCCGCCGCCATCGATCCTGACCCCGGGAGGGCGGATCACGGTGCCGGCCTGCTGGTCGACTCCGATCCTCGCCCAGTCGGCGCGATCGCTCACGCCGGCAGGGGCGCCCGGGAGTCGAGACCGCAGAAGCTCGGGCGGCCCGTCCTGCGGCAGCGAGTCCACGTAGCCGGCGCACTCGATCTCCCTCAACAGGGTGCCGTCGACGAGGCCGCCGCTCCGTTCACCCGCCTCGGCCACCGCCTCGGCCAGAAGCCGAAGCAGCGGTGACGCCGGGACCTCGGTGCGTTCATCGCGATTCAGCCGCGAGAGCTCGCTCGCGGGGTCGAACCGGGAGAGGCGGCGATGGGCTTCCAGCAGCCGAGCTCGCGCTCGGCGAAGCGCAGCCGCGGCACCGGGCCCACCCGCCCGGACTTCCACCAGGCCTCCGAAGCACTCGAACTCGAGGTGGGACTCCGTCACGACTGGCTCGTGGTCAGCGGTTCGAGTTCGACTTCCGCTTCCGGCTGGACTTCGACTTCGGGTTCGCTTTCGAATTCCGGTTCAGCTTCGATTTCGGCTTCCGGCGCCGGCTCGATTTCGGGTTCGACCGCATCGCGGCGCTGCCAGGTCGCCGCACCGCTTTGCCGCTTCGCCTTCCGCGCCGCGGCCACCGACTTTTCTCCCAGCACCGGATCGTTGCCGGTCGCCATCTGCACGAAGACGACGCTCCAGAGCAGCGCGAAGCAGACCAACGAGATCGCGACCACCCGGCCGCGCAGTCGTCCGGCCCGGATGCGCTGCGCGATCTGCCGCTGGCGGGCCTCCCGCATCCGTTCTTGCTTCTCGAAGTTGTCCATCTCGTGACTGTGTGCCGCTTGGCGAAAGCGGAGCTAAACCTTTCCTGGGGATTCGCCTAGAGCCACGACGCCGCCACCGAGAGTCCGCTCAGGCCGAGTCCGACCCCGGCGAGGATCGAGACGACGAGCAGGGTCGTGCGCTGGCTTCTGCCGGCCACCCCGCTGCCGCGACGGCCCGGCAGCCAGTCGACCCCGATCACCGGCGGGAGCTCGATCAGATGGCCGAGAACGTGAACGGTCATCAGCGCGATCCAGGCGATGAAGCTGAGCTTGTGAGCGAAGACGAGCGTGTTGCTCGGTGGCGAGGCGAGCGCCAGCGCGATCCCGGTCCCGAACAGGGCGAGGGTGGTGAGGACGACGCCGGGAGCGAGCAGACGCAAGGGCAGCGGCGGCGGTCCCTTGCCGACGTAGGCCGAGTCACCCGTGTAGTAGCGGACGAAGCGGTAGCCGGTGCTGGCGATCTTCAGCGCCACCGGCGGGACCAGCAGCAGGCCGATGAAGATGTGCGGACCGAGCAGCTGGCCGATGAAGGGGATCGTCACCCCCTCGGCGGCCAGGAGGACGAGCAGGGCGGCCGCGATGCTTCCGGTCAGCCGCGCGTTCCCGCTCACGCCTCCCCGCAGCCAGCCCGTCCGCCCGGAGGCGGCACGATCGCGGAGCGGCACTGCATCGGGCCCGTACATGGCGACGATGCTCGTCGCGATCTCTGCGCGGTCCCTAAGGCTTCGGTGAGAGATCTCTCACGATCGGCTCGAACCGCGGTAGCCGTAGCGACAGTCGAGCGCCACCGAGGGGCGATTCGAGGGCCTCTATCTCGCCACCGTGAGCCTCGACGATCGCCCGCGAGATCGCCAACCCGAGCCCGCTGCCGCCGGTCGTTCGCGAGCGCCCCGCGTCGCTGCGGTGGAAGCGGTGGAAGACACGCTCCCGTTCTGTGGCCGGGATCCCCGGCCCATCGTCGTCGACCGCCACCTGCAGCTCTCCGTCCAGGCCGGTCGAGGTCAGGCGCACCCGCCCCTGCGGCCCGGTGTGGCGGCGGGCGTTGTCGAGCAGGTTGTGGACGACGCGGGCGAGCAGGTCGGGGTCGGCCTCGAGGTGGCCTTCCGCCAACCCGCCGACCTCGACGCCGACGTGGCCGCTGGCGAGATCGCCGAGGAACCGCGCGGCTTCGATCTCCGCCAGCGCCGGTCCCTGGCCCTCGTCGAGCCGGGCCAGCGCCAGCAGCTCTTCGACCAGTCGTTCGATGCGCGCCAGCTCGGCCATCGCCAGACCCTCGACCCGCCGCACCTCCGCCGCGTCGGGGCGCTCGCTCCGCGCCAGCACTTCCAGCTGTCCGCGCACCGCGGTGAGCGGGGTTCGCAGCTCGTGCGAGGCGTCGGAGACGAAGCGGCGCTGGCGGGTGAAGGCGTCGTCGAGGCGTTCGAGCATGTGGTTGAAGGCGTCGGCGAGCGCCCGCAACTCGACCACCGAGCCGCGGTCCGCTTCCAGTCTCGGCGTCAGGTCGCCGGCATCGACCGCCGTCGCGGTCGCCGCGAACCGTCGCAACGGCGAGGCGGTGCGCGCGGCGAGCAGATAGCTGGCGAGGAGCGCGGCGGCGAGCGTCAGGCCGCCGACGAGGAAGAAGGTCTTTTCCACATCCGAATGGGCGTCCTCGATCGGCGAGGCGGCTGCCCCCGCGTCTCCGTTGTCGGACCGAGGTTCGCTCGTCTCGCGTCCCTCCTCGCGCTGGATCACCGACGACTCGCGTGACATCTGGATCCGCACCGCGACGAAGACGACCGCGAAGGCGAGGATGACGATCGCGCCGATCGAGATCGCCAGGCGACCGCGCAGCCCGAGCCGGGTCCAGGCCGTCCTCATCGATCGCTCCGCAGCCGGTAGCCGACGCCACGCACGGTTTCCAGTGGCAGCGGCGCAACGGCCGAGCCGAGCTTGCGCCGCAGGTAACCGGCATAGACCTGGACCAGGTTGGTGCCCGGGTCGTGGTCGTAGCCCCAGACGACCGAGAGTATTTCCGCGCGCGGGCAGACCTGGCCGGCGTTTCGCATCAGGTGGGCGAGGAGAGCGGCCTCGCGCTCCGGCAG
Organism: Solirubrobacterales bacterium; assembly: GCA_050251335.1. Classification (GTDB taxonomy): domain Bacteria; phylum Actinomycetota; class Thermoleophilia; order Solirubrobacterales; family 70-9; genus VAYN01. Next base: position 42,472 of record JBFWMZ010000022.1, on the reverse strand, counting down.
TTTCACCGCGAGGCCATTCCTGCTCGCTTCCCGCGTGACCAGGTTGAGCTTCAGGTCAGCGACTGCGAGCGTCGTTTCCGACGCGACCCCTGCGTCCCGAAGTCGCACCCGGATCCGCGCCAGCAGCTCATCGAAGGCGAACGGCTTGGTGACGTAATCGGTCGCGCCGCGGTCGAGACCCTCGACTCGGTCCGAGATCTCGGCCCGCGCCGTCAGCATGATCACCGGCAGGCCCGGGCGCGCTGCCCGCACCCGCGAGAGCACCTCGTCGCCGTCGATGCCTGGCAGCATCCGGTCGAGCACGACCAGGTCGACGTCGGGGTCGAGTGCGGTGCGCTCGCCGGCGACTCCGTCCGGCGCCAGTCGCACCTCGTATCCCTCGGCTCGCAGGCCGCGATCGAGGAAGTCGGCGATCGCGGCCTCATCCTCGACGATGGCGATCTTCATCGCTCGATCGTAAGCGGCGACATTAAGGGCCGATGAGATCCCGCATTTCGGTTACGTCGCGGTCATCCCTCGCTGGACCGTCGCGGCGAGAAACCCGTAGCGAAGTGAGGTTGCTTTCGGCCTTGCCCAGCGAGCACTGACCGTACCCGTCGCTACGATCGAGAGCAGCGGAAATCCGAGTTCCGAAAGAAGCGCTGATCAAGACTCAAGCGAGACAAGTGGATTACTTAGGGCCAGACGACCCCAGACTTGCCCGCGCCATTTTCACGCTGCGTGAGACGGCTGGCTATCTCGACGTGCCCAAGTCGAACATCCAGCGCTGGGCTCGGCCGCCGGAAGCCAAGCACCCGTTGATCACCTGCTTTCCGCCACACGGCCGCGAGGCGACGGTGCCCTTCATCGGTTTCGCCGAGGCTTTTGTGCTGTCGAGCTTCAGGCGGGCCGGGGTGCCGTTGCAGCGGATTCGACCCGCCGTAGAAGTCCTGGAACAGGAGATCGGCGTCGATCACGCGCTTGCCTCCAAGCGCCTCTACACCGATGGGGCCGAGGTTCTCTTCGACTACGCGAACAAGCGTGGCGAGCGCGAGGTCATGGATCTGGTCGTCGTCCGAACCCAGCAGCGCCAGTTCTCCGGTGTCGTCAAGGACTACCTGAAGCGCATCCACTACGGGGGCGATGGTTGGGCGGACTCCGTGCGGCTGCCGACCTACGGCAGCGCCGAGGTCGTGGTCGATCCCAAAGTCGCGTTCGGCTTGCCCCTTGTCGTTCATGGAGGAGCCCGCGTCGAGGACCTCGTCGACCGCTTCCAGGCTGGCGATTCGGTCGCCGGCATCTCGGCCGACTTCGGGGTTCCGCCCGATGAGGTCGAGGACGTGATCCGGCTCGCAACCCGGACGGCAGCCTGATCGGGTGAGACAGGGACGCTGCGTCAGTTAGTCCGCAGCGATGACCCACCCGAAGGAGCAGAGCCCCGAGCTTTTTATTGATCGTAGTCTCGGCAAGAGCATTGTCGAGGGGCTACGCGATACCGGCCTCACGGTCCATTCAATGGCCGACATCTACGGCGAGAAGCGCGCCCAGCTCCTCGCCGACGAGGTTTGGCTGCGAGACGCCGGCAAGAACGACTGGATCGTCCTCACCAAGGACGACGCGATCCGTCGCCGCCCGGCCGAGCGCGATGCGCTGACCAAAGCCGCCGTTCGCGTCTTCTGCCTGACCAACCGCAACCTCCGTGGTGCGGAGCAGACCAAGAGGTTCGCTTCAAACCGCCACCGAATCCTTCGTCAGGCTCGCAATCCCGGCCCGTATATCTACGGCGTTTACGAGAAAAGCCTCAAGCGCCTCTGGCCATGAGGGTCCTCGCGAGCAGCACCCTCCGCGGGGGCTGACGCATACCCCTGAATTTGACCGAGGCGGCGGTGCCAACCGCCGCCTCAGCGCGGCGGCTCGGCCCGGGACTCGTTGTCGAGGACGATCAGCGTCTTCGTTCCCGTCACCTTGCCGCTCCGCCGCAGCAGGTCGATCACCCGGGTCAGGTCGGCGACGTCGCGGACCCGCAGGTGGACCAGGGCGTCGGGGTCGCCGGCGATCGTGTAGACGGCGTCGACCTCGGGCAGGCCGCGGGCGACGCCGGCGATGTCGGCGACCTTGGTGGTGCCGCCGAAGCGCAGCTCGGTGAAGGCCTCGATCGGCCGGCCGAGCTTGGCGTAGTCGACCTCGGCCGTGTAGCCGGTGATCACGCCGTTCTCCTCGAGCCGGGCGACGCGGCGCTTGACCGCCGGCGCCGAGAGGCTGACGGCGGATCCGATCTCGGCCAGGGTGCGGCGCCCGTCGCGGACCAGGAGGTCGATGATCTCGAGATCGGTGCCGTCGATGGCGAGTTCGGGTTCCATGCGGAGGAAACTTAAGCCATAAGACGCCCAGGCGACGATTTCTAACGACTTCGGATCCGAAACCGCGATTTGAGTGGCGCTACGATCGCAGTTGTCTAGTTTCTTTGCGTGGCCACCGAGCCGACTCTGGCGCCCCACCCGGGCGACGCCTCCGACCTGGCCGTGCTCGAAGCGGTCGAGCGCCGCGTGCTCTGGCTCGCGACCTCGATCGTCCACCACGCCAACAAGGTGCGGGAGACGACCTCGGGGGTGAAGGTCGGCGGCCACCAGGCCTCCTCGGCCTCGATGGTCGCGATCATGACCGCGCTCTACTTCGAGCACCTTCGCCCGGCCGACCGCGTCTCGGTGAAGCCGCACGCCGCCCCCGTCGCGCAGGCGATCGCCTACCTGCTCGGCACGCTCGAGCGTGCCGAGCTGACCGAGCTGCGCGCCTTCGGTGGCCTGCAGAGCTACCCGAGCCGGACCAAGGACCCCTATCCCGTCGACTTCTCCACCGGCTCGGTCGGGATCGGCGCCACGGCGACGATCTGGTCGACGCTCGCCAACCGCTACGCCTGCGACCACTTCGAGGCCGACCGCGCGGGCCGCGCGGTCGCCCTGCTCGGCGACGCCGAGCTCGACGAGGGAGCGATCTGGGAGGCGATCGTCGATCCGATGGTCTCGGCGCTCGGCGAGCTGATGTGGGTCGTCGACCTCAACCGCCAGTCGCTCGACCGGATCGTTCCCGACATCGCCGCCGGCCGGATCCAGCGGATGTTCGAGGCGGCAGGCTGGCAGACCATCGTCGTCAAGTACGGCCGCTTCCTGCGCGAGCTGTTCGAGCGCAGGGGCGGCGCGGCGCTGCAGCAGCGGATCGACGAGATGGGCAACGAGGAGTACCAGCGGCTGCTCCGCGGCACGGCCGAGGAGGTGCGCGAGCGGCTGCCGGGCGCGGGTCGCGGCCGGCGCGAGATCGAGCGCCTGGTCGGCGAGCTCGACGACGCCGAAGTCGGCCGGGCGATCCGCGACCTCGGCGGCCACGACCTGCTCGACCTGCTCGACGCCTTCCGCCGCTGCGACGAGGACGAGCGCCCCTCGGTCATCTTCGCCTACACGATCAAGGCACGCGGGCTCGCCACCGAAGGCCATCCGGCGAACCACTCGGCGCTGCTCTCGGTCGCCGAGTGGGAGGCACTGGCGGGCGAGCTCGGCGCCGACGCCGCCGATCCCTGGGCACCGTTCGTCGCCGGCTCGCCGGAGGCGGAGTTCTGTGCCAGGGCCGGCGAGCGGCTGCGGCGAGCGGCGCCGACCCTGCATCGGCCCCCACCGGTGCCCGCCGACGTCGGCCGCACCCATCGCGGCGCCGCCTCGACCCAGCAGGCGTTCGGCCGCTTCTTCCCCGATCTCGCCCGCACCGCTCCCGAGGTGGCCGCGCGGGTCGTCACCGTCAGCCCCGACGTCGGCACCTCGACCAACCTCGGCGGCTGGATCAACCACGCCGGGATCTGGAACCCGCGGGAGCGCACCGACTGGTTCGCCGATGACACCAACACCCTCGTCCACTGGCGCGAGAACCCGGCCGGCCAGCACGTCGAGCTCGGGATCGCCGAGGTCAACCTGGTCGGGATGCTGGGCGAGCTCGGCGCGACCTGGTCGCGCGACGGCCAGCCGCTGCTGCCGATCGGCACCCTCTACGACCCGTTCGTCAACCGGGCGCTGGAGCCCTGGTCGTTCGGGGTCTACGCCGGCGGCCAGTCGATCCTGGTCGGCACTCCCTCCGGCGTCTCGCTCGCCCCCGAGGGCGGAGCGCACCAGTCGATCACGACGCCCGCGATCGGGATCGGCCAGCCGGGCGTCGTCGCCTGGGAGCCGGCCTTCGGCCAGGACCTCGAGTGGGCGCTGATGGAGGCGCTCGGCCGGCTCGGCCGCCGCGGCGGCGAGTCCGCCTACTTCCGGCTCTCGACCAGACCGATCGAGCAGGAGCTGGCGCGGCTACCCGGCGACGAGGAGGGCCGCGAGCGCCGGCGCCGCGAGTGCCTCGCCGGCGGCTACCTCCTGCGCCGCGCCGACAGCGCGCCCCGGCTGACGCTGGTCGCCGTCGGCGTCAGCGTTCCGGAGGCCAGCGCCGCCGCCGAGGAGCTGGCAGGGGAGGGGATCGCGACCGACCTCGTTTGCCTCACCTCGCCCGACCTCGTCTACCGGGCGCTGCGGGCGCGCCAGGGGCTCGCCGCGGGCGAGGACCGGGTCCTCGACGCGCTCTTCCCGGCCGAGCGGCGCTCGCCGATCGTCACCGTCCAAGACGGTCACCCGCACGCCCTCGCCTTCCTCGCCGGGATCCGCGGCGACCGTCTCTCCGGCCTCGGAGTCGACGGCTTCGGCCAGTCCGGCGACGTCGAGGACCTCTACCGCCACTTCGGAATCGACACCGAGACGATCGTCGGCGCGGCGATCGACCTGATCTCCTGACGGAGGTCCTCGAGCTGGACGAGTGAGTCAGCAGGAATTTCCACAGTATTCCTGTGTAAAATCGACCGCATGGATCTTCCAGCCGGTGCCGAGGACGTCCTCCGGCAGCAGACCCGTGCTCGGATCTTCTCGTGGCTCGTCGACCACAAGGTTCCCGCCGGAACCGAGCAGATCTCGGCGGCGCTCGAGCTGCATCCCAACGGCGTGCGGCGGCACCTCGAGCTGCTTAGCGACGCCGGCTTGGTCGAGCGCAGCCGCAGCAAGGGGCGTCCGGGGAGACCCGGAGATCTGTGGGCGATTGCGCCCGGCGCCGATCCGGGTGGGAACCGCCCGACCGGCTACGCCGACCTGGCCCGCTGGCTGGCCCGGGCGATACCACCCGGTCGCAATCGACTGCGCGAGGTCGAGCGGGCTGGCCGGGAGATCGGCAGCGAGCTGGCGCCGCCCGAGCCGAGCGGGGATCCGCTCGAGAGCTTCCGCCATGCCTTCGCCTCGCTCGGCTTCCGGCCCGCGGTGGAAGTCGGCGAGGGAGGCGACTTCGTCTGCAGGCTGGAGAACTGTCCCTACCGGGAGTCGGTCCATGAGAACCAGCCGGTGGTCTGCGCCCTGCATCGGGGGATCACCGACGGCCTCCTCGAGCAGCTGTTTCCCGGCGCCAGGCTCGATCGCTTCGAGCCGCACGACCCCGATGTCGCCGGCTGCGTCGTCGGCGTCTCGGGTGCCACGGCCAACGGTGACGGCTGAGTCGCCCAAAGCGCCTGGGCTCGACGACGCGGTCACCCCGCGTCGCTGCCGACACCGACCGCGTCCTCGCCGCGACGGCGATCTGCGGCCGACGGACGTGGTGGGCGCCTTCTTCGTTTGCGGCATCGCCTTCCTCGCCGCCGCCGCCCTCGCCGGACTGGCCCAGGCCTTCTGGCCCTGGCCCTGGGGGCGCTGGCTCGCGCTTCACCTCGCCTTCGTCGGCGGCGTCTCCCAGCTGGTTCTCGGGGCGAGCCAGTTCTTCGTCGGCGCCTTCCTCGCCACCGACCCGCCGCCGCGGCGGCTGGTTCGCGCCCAACTGACTTCCTGGTTGGCCGGGACGATGCTCCTGGCCTGGGCGGTTCCGGCGGGATCCGGCGCGGCCGTCTGGCTCGCCGCCGGTCTCCTCGCTGCCTCGCTCGGGCTCTGGGGAGCATCGATCGCGACGATGTGGCGCCGCTCGCTTCGCCGCTCGCGGTGGGCCGTCGCCTGGTATTGCAGCGGTGCTCTCTTTCTCGCCTTCGGCCTGCTCGCTGGATCGCTGCTCGCCCACGGAGTGCCATGGGCGCACGGCAACCTCCTCGGCGCCCATCTGGCGCTCAACCTGGCGGGGTGGCTCGGGGGCGCGATAGTCGGCACGCTCCACACCTTCTACCCGTCGCTGACGCAGACGCGGCTGCGCTACCCGCGCCTGCAGGCGGTTGCCTTCGGCGCCTGGACGGCCGGAGTTGCAGCACTCGCGATCGGCTATGCCTGGGCGCTGGACGTCATCGCAGTCGCCGGCTGGCTGGCGCTCTGTCTGGGAGCGCTGGCCCTGCTCGTCAACGTCGCCGCCTGCCGACGCGAGGCGCCTGGACCACTCTCCCTCGCTGCCCGGGTGGTTGGAACCGCGCAGCCCTTCCTGCTCGCGGCCCTGGTCGTCGCCAGCACGGCGGCGCTGGAGCGCGGGCCGGCGCACGCCCTGGCCGGTTCGACCCGGGTCACGGTCGGCACGCTGCTGGTCGCCGGCTGGATCGGGCTGACGGTCCTGGGCTCGCTGCTCCACCTCCTCGCGGTCGTGCTGCGGGTCCGCGGCGGCTTCGAGGCTCGCATGCCAGTCGCGCGCCCGCCGCTCGACGCCGGCCTCGCCGCGCTCGCGGCGCTGGCGATCACGGCGCTCGCCCTGGCACAGGGAGTCGGGCTCGGCGAGCTGCGCGACCCGGCGCGGCTTCTCCTGCTGATCGTCTACCTGGCGCTCGCCGCGCGAGTCGCGCAGCTCGCCGCTCGGGTCCTCCTTCGCGCTCGCCCGCGGCTGTGATGGGGAGGAGCGCGTGAAACGCGCCGAGGCTCTTCGCCCGCTCTCGCGCGAGCATCTCCTCGCCCTGCTCGCGGCGAAGAAGCTGCGTGAGGCGACGGATCTGGCGCTGGCGGCGCGCGAGTTCCGTGACTTCTGGGAGGAGCACGGACGGCGTCACTTTCGAGTCGAGGAGGAGGTGTTGCTGCCGGCCTGGGACGCCTACGGCGAGATCGACCGCCCAGGTGTCGCGCGGATGCTCGAGGAGCACCGGGTGATCCGCCGCCAAGCGCTGCGCCTGGCGGCCGGGGAATCCGCGCTCGAGGAGGTTCACGAGCTCGGTGTTGTCCTCCACGACCACGTGCGCTTCGAGGAGCGCGAGCTGTTCGTGGCTGCCGAAGAGTCGCTCAGCGGCGACGCGCTCGATCGCCTGGCCGAAGCGATCGAGGAGGCGGAGAGGGAGGCCTGACCGGCCCGCTCCCGCGCTTGGTGTATTTTCACACCCCTAATGTGTAAATGTTGTGTGACCCCGGAGGAGCGCGAATGGCCTACGTGATCACCGAGCCCTGCATCGGAACCAAGGACAACTCGTGCGTCGAGGTGTGCCCGGTGGACTGCATCCACCCGACCCCCGACGAGGCCGACTACGAGCAGCAGGAGATGCTCTATATCGACCCCGACGAGTGCATCGACTGCGACGCCTGTGTCGAGGCCTGCCCGGTCGACGCGATCTATCCCGAGGACATGGTGCCGCCGGAGTGGAAGAAATACGTCGAGATCAACGCCGGCTACTACAAGGAGAGCCAGGCTTGATCCAGGTCGCTGCCGCCACGCCGCTCGTCGCTCTCAACCTGCTGGCGACTTCGATATGGGCCGGCGGCCTGGTCGCGATCTTCGTGGTCGCGCGCGTGGCCGCGGCGACGCTCGAGCCGGCCCAGCGGATCGCCTTCTTCCGGGGACTCGGTCGCGCTTACGGAATCATCGGCAGCGCCGCGCTCCTGCTGGCCCTGGTGACCGGGGCGATCCTGCTCGCCGGCCATCCCTGGGACGGCTTGCTGGTCGCGGCCCTGCTCCTGGCGGGCGCCCTGCTCGTCTTCACGGTCGCGGGTATGGCTCAGGCGCGGGCGATGAGCCGGCTGCGCAGTCAGGCGCTCACTACGCCCGACCTGGCTGACCGGGTGGGGAGGGAGGCACGGGTCGCGGCGGGGTTGCGGGGCGCGATCGCCGCCTTCACCCTGGCGCTTCTCGTCGTCGGCGCCGCGCTGGCGCAGTGATTCGCCACTGGTTCTTGGCGCCTTCGGCGCCGAGCAGCTCCTCCAGGACGAACCAGGCATAGGCCGAGCGCGCGCAGCGTAAGGGTGGGGTTCTCGTCGACCTCCACGACCCGGAGATCTGTCGTGATCGAGTACCTGGAGGATGAGCCTGATCTATCAACGAGGTGGTAAGCCTTCTGACCACGCCCCGTTTGAGGGCGGGCCTGGCGGCCGACGATCAGCGCGGGCGCACTAGAGCAGGGCGCTGCGGGCCCGGCGGGCCCGGACCGGACTCGCGGGCGGGACTTCTTCGCGCACCTCGGGCTTCTCGGCCTCGCCCGGCTCGGGCTCCTTGAGCATCTCGCGCCTGGGGGCGGGGGCGGAAGCGAGGGCGATCTCTTTGCGGATGGCTTTCAGCTCTTTGGCGATCACAGCCGCGGCTTCCATCTCAACCTCAGGGTCCGCCGCCGACTTTTCGGTTCCGTCTTCGAGCACGTCCCTGAGGGACCGGCGGGCGTAGACGAGAATGAGCGCGGCGGCTAGGGCAAAGCCGATTCCAATCACCAACTTGGCGACGATGCCGATGCTCAGTTCCGTCGCGGTGTAGGCGATGATCCCGAGTTGGCCGATCGCGGCGGCGGTGACCACGGCCGCGCCAAGGAGGACGCCGCCAACGGTGAAGAAGTCTCCCCGCTTCTTTTCGTAGGTCGCATAACTTTTCGTCGCGAGGACGGCGATCGGCGCTGCGCCGACGAAAGCCGCGGTGATGGCGGCGCCGACGGTCGCCAGGGCGGTGAGCGATTCGGCGTCCTCGCCGAGGAAGGCCTTCGCCGTCGTCGCGCCGAAGAGCCCGGTCAGCAGCGCTCCCGCCGCGGTCACGTTCGTCGCCCAGTTGTCGTTGAATTTCCAGGTCGAGACGTCGATCTCGGTGAGCGGCTGCCGCAGCCGGTCCCAGAGGCCGGGCGACTGCTCGTCGGGCTCGCCCTCCTTCCGCTTCTTGCGCGGCACGGCGGTCTGAGGCTTCCATCCCTTGAACAGGAACCAGACGGCGAGGGCGAGGCTGAGGAGCAGCAGGACCGGGAAGCCGAAGAGCACCTTCCAGTCGGGCTTGTCGGCGCCGCTGCCTTCTGGTTCGATCAGGAAGACCTGCGAGGCGCCGGCGGCGAGTTCGGCGGTCAGCTTCAGCTTCAGCACGTCGTCGGAGCGGTCGCAGGGGCTCGGGATCTCCACTTCTACGCCGGTCGTCCGGTTCGGCGGCAACTGGTTCTCGCTCAGCGTCGGGTTGCAGCCGCGCTGCCCGATCGCGGCGACGGTGAGGATCGCCGGGCCGTCGGTGATGTTGGTGAATTCGAGCTCGAGCTTCGAGCCGTCGCCGCTGTCGGCTTCCTCGAGCTCGGGGGTGACGGTGTTCACCACCAGCTGCGAGGACTCCGCGGAGGAGAGCGCCGGAGCCGCCAGGGCGAGGAGGATTAGGGCCGTGAGAACAGCCGCGAACCGGGAGCGAGACATGTACGTACCGTAATTCGAGTGCGTCGGCCTCTTTTTGCGAACCGCGGTGAAGGGGCGGGCCGTTCGAGGAAATTGCGGCATCTTCGCAACGTCCGCAAGGCCCAGCCCCCGTCAGCGGCGCGACGGACGCGGCGCCCTTCGGGCAGGATCGCGGCGATGGGGTTCTCGCGGGCGGAGCTGGAGGCGTTTCGCGGCCGCGAGGTCGACGATCTCGTCGGGCCGGGCCTGAAGCTGCTGTTCGTCGGCATCAACCCGGGCCTCTGGACGGCGGCGGTCAGGACCCACTTCGCGCATCCCACCAACCGCTTCTATCCGGCGCTGGCCGCCGCCGGCATCACCGACTACGAGGTCGACCGGGTCGCCGGAATGACCGACGCCGACCGCGCCCATCTCATCGCCCGGGGCATCGGCATCACCAACCTCGTGCGCTCGGCCACGGCGCGCGCCTCCGAGCTCTCGCGCGAGGAGCTGCGCGACGGCGGCGAGCGGCTGCTGCGCTTCGTCGCCGAGCACCGGCCGAGGGTCGTCGCGATCGCCGGCATCTCGGCCTATCGCGATGCGTTCGGCGAGCGCGGCGCGGCGCTCGGTCGCCAGCCGGAGACCCTCGACAGCGGGATCCTCTGGTCCGGCGCGGCGCTCTGGGTGGTTCCCAACCCGAGCGGGCTGAACGCCCACGAGACCGTCGCGACCCTCGCCGCCGCCTACGCGGCCCCGGCCGCGGAGGCCGGCGTCATCGCCGGCCCCGCCGCGCCGAACGGCGCTCAGCCCGCCGGCCGGTAGGTGAGCAGCACCACGCCGGAATCGAAGCGCCTGACGTCTGCGAGCTCGAGTCGCACCGTCCCCCGGTCGCCGAGGACGTGGAGGTTGCCCCCGCCCCAGACGATCGGGTTGAAGTAGATCTCGTACTCGTCGATCAGCCCCTTCTCGGCGAGGGCGTGGGCGAACTCGCCGCTGCCGTGCATGAAGAGGTCGCCGTCGACCTCCTCCTTCAGCTTCGGGATCGACTGCTCGAGCTCGCCTGCGAGAGCGGTCGCGTTCCACTCGAGGTCGCCGGAGAGCTTCGTGGAGCCGACCCACTTGCGCAGCCCGTTCACCATGTCCGCCCATTTGCCGGTTTCGTTCGGCCAGTAGCCGGCCAGCCCCTCGTAGGTCTTGCGCCCCAGCACCAGGCCGCCGGAGCGCGCCTGGCGCTCGAACGAGTACTCGGCGTGGTCGCCGCCCGGCCGCACCCATTCGCCGACCGGGTCGATGACGCCGTCGAGGGTAGCCTGGGTGGTCGCGATCAACTTGCCCATCTGGGTCCTCCTTCGGTCGCGGAAGCTCCTCCGAGCTCCCTTCTACCCAGACGACGAACGAGAGGGTGAGGAATCGACATGCATCCGCCCACCGCGGTCGTCGAGAATGCGAGGCGTGATCGGCCCTGCATTCGCCCTCAACGCCGCCTGGCAGCCGGGGCCCGGCCACGGGGCGGGGCCGGTCGAGTGTCGGCCGGGCGGCCGATGACCGACGCCGAGCTGCTCCGCGACGGGACGCTGGCCGGGCGCTTCACCAGGCTCTGGCGCGAGCGGCCCGAGCCGCGGCAGCTGCGCGACGTCGACGGCGCCTGGATCTCCAGCGGGGAGCTCGAGGAGCGCACCGGCGCGGTGGCGCGGCGGCTGCTCGGCGCCGGGCTGGAGCCCGGCGACCGCCTGCTGCTCGCCGGCTCGACCAGCGCCGACTTCGTGATCGCCTACCTGGCCGCGCTGCGCGCCGGCCTCGTCGTCGTGCCGCTCAACCCGGCCTACACGCCGACCGAGGTCGCCCGGGTGGTCGCGAGCGCCCGCCCGGCGGCGGCCGCGGTCGACGCGGCGTCGATCGCGGCGGCGGTCGCCGCGGCGAGCGAGCGGCCGATCCCGACCTTCGGCACCGACGTCGCGCTCGCCGCCGGCCCCGACGCCGAGCTCGACGCCGCCGGCCCCGACGACGTGGCGCTGCTGGTCTACACCTCGGGCACCACCGGCCTCGCCAAGGGGGCGCCGCTGACCCACGCCAACCTCCTCTCCGGCGCCACCGCGGTCGGCCTCGCCTGGCGTTGGCAGCCCGACGACCGGCTGCTGCTGAGCCTGCCGCTCTTCCACATGCACGGCCTCGGGGTCGGGGTCAACGGCAGCCTCGCCACCGGCGCCGCGATCGTGCTGCGGCCGGGCTTCGACGCCGCCGACGTCGCCGAGCGCTGCGCCGCGGGGGAAGCGACGCTGTTCTTCGGCGTGCCGGCGATGTACCAGCGGCTGGCTGAGGCGGAGGCCGCGACGGCGCTGGCGGGGCTGCGGCTGCTGGTCTCGGGCTCGGCGCCGCTGCCCGCCGCGCTGGCCCTGGCGATCGCCGAGGGCGCCGGCCAGATCCCGCTCGAGCGCTACGGGATGACCGAGACCGTGATGCTCACCTCCAACCCCTACGACGGCCCGCGCAAGCCGGGCACGGTGGGCCTGCCGCTGCCCGGGGTCTCGCTGCGGCTCGCCGCCGGCGGCGAAGTCGAAGTCCGCGGCCCCAACGTGATCGCCGGCTACCACGAGCGACCCGACGCCGACGCGGAGTCCTTCAGCGAGGACGGCTGGTTCCGGACCGGTGACCTCGGCGAGCTCGACGGCGACGGCTACCTGACGCTGGTCGGTCGCAGCAAGGACCTGATCATCTCCGGCGGCTACAACGTCCACCCGCGCGAGGTCGAGGAGGCGCTCGAGAGCCACCCCGCCGTGCGCGAAGCGGCGGTGATCGGCCGCCCCGACCCGCGCTGGGGCGAGCAGGTGACGGCGTTCGTCGTCGGCGAGCGGCCGCTCGACGCCGAGCAGCTGCGCCGGCACGCCGCCGGCCGCCTCGCCCCCTACAAGGTGCCGAAGGAGATCGAGTTCGCCGCCGAGCTGCCTCGCAACGCGCTCGGCAAGCTGCTCCGCAACCAGCTCAGCTGAGCCGCCCGCGCCTCAGCCGGCGAGGATCAGCGGCACCTGCTCGAGCTGGTCGTCGCCGTAGATCAGGGTTTCGCCGACGGCGACGGTGGGGATGCCGCGGACCCCGCGCTCCCAGGCCGCCTCGGTCAGCTCGCGCAGCCGCGCCTTGACCGGCGCCGAGGCCACCGCCGCCGCCAGCTCGCCCCCTGGGAGGCCGACCTCGGCGGCGATCGCGGCCAGCGCCGGCACCCCCGAGATGTCCTCGCCGCGGCCGAACTCGCGCGCGAAGGCGGCGCGGGCGAAGCGGTCGAGCGCGCCCTGCTCGGCGGCCCAGACGCAGGCCCGCATCGCCGCCAGCCCGTCGAGCGGCCAGCCGGCGGGCCAGGCGAACGGCGGCAGGCCGTAGCGCGCCGCCCGCGCCTCGAGCTCGGCGATCCGCCCCTCGCGCTGGGCGCTCTGCGCCCAGGAGCCGAAGCCGCGGGCCGCGAAGATCGCGCCGAGCAGCACCGGGCGGAGGACCGGCGGCCGGCCGAGGACCCGCTCGGCGCGGGCGACGGCGAGGTGGGCATAGGGCGACCCAAGATCGAAGTAGAGCTCGACGTCCTCACCCGCCATGCCCGACCAGGCTATTCGATTAGTTTTTTCTGATAATTCGGTAAATCTTGATCGAAGTGCTAGCTTCGCCCGCAAACGCCGGGGATAAGGGACCCGGCGAACTCTCGGGAGGAGAGCACCATGAGGAAGTGGAGTCGTATCGCCGCGGCCCTCTGCGTCGCCGCGTTCTGCCTCGCCTTCGCCGCTCAGGCGATGGCGGTCAAGTACGTCGCGCTGGGGGACTCGTACTCGTCGGGGACGGGCACCCGCAGCTTCTACGAATCGAAATGCCAGCGCTCGGTCTATGCCTATCCGTACCTGCTGCACGAAGCGCACCCGAGCTGGACCTTCGTCAACGCGACCTGCTCGGGGGCGACGACCTCGAGCCTGCTCAGCAGCCAGGTCTCGAGCGTCAGCTCCGACACCAGCTGGGTCACCTACACGATCGGCGGCAACGACGCCGGCTTCTCCGACGTGATCACCGAATGCGCCCTGCCCTCCTGGGCCTCGGACTGCAACGGCGCAATCGACGAAGCGGAAGAAGTCATCGAAGATGAACTGCCGGGTCAGCTCGACTCGGTCAACGAAGCGATCGCCTCGGCGGCGCCGAGCGCGAAAGTGGTCGTCCTCGACTACCCGCATCTGTTCAACGGCGAAGACTGCAACGCCTTCACCTGGTTCAGCTCCAGCGAGGAGAAACGACTGAACGAAACGGCCGACCTGCTGAAGGAAGAGATCAGCGCCGCGGTGACGCGGGCGGGATCGAACTTCAGCTTCGGCGACGTGATCCCCTCATTCGTCGGCCACGCCGTCTGCGACGGTGGCGGCGGCTCCTCGACGGAGTGGATCAACGGCCTCTCCAACCCGGTGAGCGAAAGCTACCACCCGAAGGTCAGCGGTCACGCCAGCGGCTACTACCCGGTGGTGCACGGGATCACCGGCTGATTTTTGCTGATGACGAACGGGCGCGGGGGCGGTACGTTCGCTTCGTGTCAGTCCCCGTGCTGTTCGTCGTCGACGAAGATCAGTCCTCGCTGCGCCTGCTCGAGCACGAGCTCGACGACCGCTACGGGCGCAGCTACCGGGTCCTCAGCGCTGCCTCGGGCGAGCGGGCGCTGAGCGATCTGCGGGACCTGGCCGCGGCGGGCGAGGACGTCGCCCTGGTGATCGCCGCGCAGGAGCTCGAGCCGATCAGCGGCACCGAGCTGCTGGCGAAGGTGCGCGGCGTCTACCCGCAGGCCCAGCGGGCGCTGCTGATCGACTTCATGGCCTGGGGCGATCGCCCGACTGCCGAGACGCTCTTCGAGGCGATGGCGCGGCGCCAGATCGAGTACTTCCTGGTCCGTCCGACGAGCTCGCCGGATGAGCTCTTCCACCAGGCGGTCTCGAGCTTCCTGCTCGAGTGGTCGCACGCGCGCCGCCTCTCGCCGCAGACGGTCCACATCGTCGGCGAAAGCTGGTCGGGCCGCGCCTACGAGCTGCGCGAGGCGCTCGGTCGCTGCGCGGTCCCACATGCCTTCTGCCTCGCCGACTCGCCGGAAGGCCGCGAGCTGGTCTCCGGCGCCGGTGCCGAGGCGGGGCTGCCGCTGGTCATCTTCCCGGACGGCACCGCGCTCGAAGATCCGACCAACATCGAGCTGGCGGCGGCGACCGGCGCCACCGTCGACCCGCAGCGGCGCGAGTTCGACCTGCTGATCGTCGGCGCCGGCCCGGCTGGCCTCTCGGCGGCTGTCTACGGCGCCTCCGAGGGGCTGCGCACCCTGGTCGTCGACGACGGCGGGATCGGCGGCCAGGCGACCTCGAGCTCGCTGATCCGCAACTACCTCGGCTTCCCCCGCGGCGTTCCGGGGCGGCGGCTCGCCGAACAGGCCTACGAGCAGGCCTGGCTGCTGGGCGCCAAGTTCGCCTTCATGCACAACGCGACCGGGCTGCGGCGCGAGGGCGACCGCCTCTTCCTCAGCCTCTCCGACGGCGGCGAGGTCAGCGCCCCGGCGGTGATCGTGGCGGCCGGAGCCGCCTACCGCCGGCTCGGTGTGGCGGAGCTGGAAGCGCTGGTCGGAGCCGGCGTCTACTACGGCGGGCCGGCCTCCGAGGCGCCGGCGCTGGCCGACCGCGAGGTCTACGTCGTCGGCGGCGCCAACTCGGCCGGGCAGGCGGCGCTGCACCTGGCGGAATACGCACGCAACGTGACCCTCGTGGTGCGCGCCGACTCGCTCGACCTCGCGATGTCGCATTACCTGGTGCAACAGGTCGAGGGGTCGCCCAACATCGCGGTGCGGCCGCGGACCGAGGTGGTGGGCGGCGGCGGCGAGGAGGCGCTGGAGAGGCTGGTCCTGGGTTGCCGGGACGGCGGCGAGGAGACGGTCGCGGCCGACGCTCTGTTCCTGATGATCGGCGCCAGTCCCAACAGCGACTGGCTGCCAGCGGAGCTTGCCCGTGCCGCCGGCGGCTTCCTGCGCACCGGGGCCGATCTCGCCGAGGACGGCGGCTGGCCGCTGGAGCGCGAGCCGCTCTCGCTGGAGACGAGCATTCCCGGCGTCTTCGCCGCCGGGGACGTCCGCCACGGCTCGATGAACCGGGTCGCCGCCGCGGTCGGCGAGGGCTCGGTCGCGGTCCGCCTCGTCCACGCGCTGCTCGCCGCCGACCGCTTGCCGCCACGCCAGCCGGTCTGAGGTCAGCGGGCGAACGCGGTTAGCGGCGCGCCGCGTCGAGGCGCTCGAAGCGGGTGAGGAACTCGCGCCGCGCCCGCGCCGGCTCCCAGGGATCGATCTCCACCTCCAGCGGCTCGAAGCCCTCGAGCTCGGGCCAGGGGTCGTTCATCGCGGCGAAGATCTGCCGCTCGGCTGCCAGCAGCGAGCGGTCGACCGGCTTCGTCGCCGCCGGCTGGGGGACGAGACCGAAGCGCTCGCGGATCGCCGCCTCGAGCCGCTTCTCCGCCTCGCGATAGGGCGCGCCGAGCTCGCTGCGGTGCTTCAGGGGGTGGGGCAGGTCGACCAGGTAGGCCTCGCCGGCGTCGTGCAGCAGCGCCGCCAGCGCCTCGGCCGGTCCGGCGCCGCGCTCGGCGCAGACGTCGCTGACGATCGTCGAGTGCTGGGCGACCGAGTAGAAGGCCCGCGAGTGGCCGCCGAAGCGGCACTGGTTGGCGAGCGCCTGGGCGATGTCGCCGATGTCGATGCTGGCCGGGTCGGGCGCCAGCGGATCGATCCAGCGGCCGGAGACGGTCTGGATCGAGCCGTCGGGCTGGCGGCGGGCGGCCGTCGTCATGTCGCCAGACTAGAGACGAGTGGACGCTCCTCGGCGGTCGGTGTAAGTTCGTAGCGTGCCGCACAAGGCTGCAGATCGCATCCGCAACGTGGCGCTCGTCGGCCATCGGGGGAGCGGCAAGACCTCGCTGCACGAGGCGATGCTGTTCGAGGCGGGGGCGATAAACCGGCTCGGCAGCGTCGAGGACGGCTCGACCGTTTCCGACCACGAGGGGGACGAGCAGCAGCGCGGCTGCTCGATCAACGCCTGCGTCTCCTGCTTCGGCTACGACGACCGCGAGATCAACCTGATCGACACCCCCGGCGAGCCGAGCTTCGTCGCCGACGCGGCGGCGGCGCTGCGGGTCGCCGACTCGGCGGTGGTCGTCGTCAACGCGACCGCCGGGGTCGAGGTGCAGACCGAGCGGCTCTGGCGCCGGGCCGACGAGGAGGGGCTGGCGCGGCTGGTGTTCGTCAACATGCTCGACCGCGAGCGGGCCGACTTCTTCGCCGCGCTCGACTCGCTGAAGGCGGCCTTCGGCCCGCATGTCGTCGCCACCGAGATCCCGATCGGCGCCGAGCAGGGGGTGCGCGGGGTGATCGACCTGATCGACATGGAGGCCTGGGTCTACGAGGGCGCTGGCCGCGGCAACGCCGAGCGGGCGCCGATCCCCGACGAGCTGCGGCCGCGCGCCGAGGAGTACCGCGAGAAGCTGATGGACGAGGTCGCGGAGAACTCCGACGAGCTGATGGAGCGCTACCTCGAAGGCGAGGGAATCGACCACGCCGAGATCGTCACGGCGCTGAAGCGGGGCGTCACCGAGGGGCTCCTGTTCCCGGTCACCTGCGGCGTCGCGACCAAGAACCTGGGGACCAACCGGCTGCTCGAGGCGCTGGTCGAGGACCTGCCCTCGCCGCAGATGCGCGGAGCGCTGGCGGCGATCGGCGAGGGGGGAGAGGCGATCGAGATCGAGCCCGACGAGGGCGGGCCGCTGGTCGCCTACGTCTTCAAGACGACCGCCGACCCCTACACCGGCCGGATCAACATCTTCCGCGTCTACAGCGGCACGATCCGCTCCGACTCGCAGGCGGTCAACGTCAGCCGCCACCAGAAGGAGCGGCTCGGCCAGATCGGCCAGCCGCTAGGCAAGGAGATCAGGCCGGTCCAAGAGCTCGGGGCCGGCGACATCGGCGCGATCGCGAAGCTGAAGGAGACCCGGGCCGGCGACGTCCTCAGCGACGCCCAGCGCGAGCTCTCGATCCGCCCCCTCGACCTGCCGGCGCCGGTGATGGCCTTCTCCTACGAGGCGAAGAGCAAGGGCGACGAGGACAAGGCCGCGAACGCGGTGCGGCGGCTGAGCGAGGAGGATCCGACCCTCGACGTCCACCGCGATCCGCAGACCGGCGAGCAGATCATCGCCGGCCTGACCCAGGTCCACGTCGAGGTTCTGGTGGCGCGGATGAAGGATCGCTTCGGTGCCGAGATCGAGCTGCATCCACCGCGCGTTCCGTACCGGGAGGCGATTCGCGGCGCCGCCGCCGCCCGCGCCCGCTACAAGAAGCAGACCGGCGGCAAAGGCCAGTTCGCCGACTGCGCGATTGAGATCGAGCCGGGCACCGACGGCGGCGGCCTCGAGTTCGTCAACCGGATCAAGGGGGCGGCGATCCCCGGCGGCTTCATCCCGGCGGTCGAGAAAGGCGTCCTCGAAGCGATGCGGCACGGCACCGTCGCCGGTTACCCGATCGCCGACGTCCGCGTCCGCCTCGTCGACGGCAAGCACCACGACACCGACTCCTCGGAGATGGCCTTCAAACTGGCCGGCGCGATGGCCTTCAAGCAGGCGATGGAAGAGGCCGATCCGGCCCTGCTCGAGCCGATCGTGAAGCTGACGATCAGCTGTCCCGACGAGGTGGTCGGCGACGTGATCGGCGACCTCAACTCGCGCCGCGGCCGCCCGCTGGGGATGGAGGCCAAGGGCTCGACCACCGAGGTCAAGGCCGAGGTGCCGATGGCCGAGGTGCTCGACTTCGCGCCCGACCTGCGCTCGATCAGCGGCGGCCGGGCCGAGTTCACGATGGAGTTCGAGCGTTATGAGGAGGTGCCCGGTCACCTCGCCTCGCGGGTGGTCGAAGCCGCCGGCGCCGGCGCCGCGGCGGTCGGCGGCTGACCCGACTCCGCGCTTTGCGGGAGTCGGGCTCTTCAGGCAGATCGGCCGCGGGCCGAACCGCGTAGGGACCGGCGATGGCGCTACCTTGCGCCGCTCTCGAAACATCACCCAACGAAGGGGAGACGTCTTGACCAAGCGAGTACTGGCCCTGCTGTTCGCCTGCCTGGCGATCGCGGCGGTGGCCGCCGGCTGCGGGGGCGGCGACGACAGCACCAGCAGCGGTGACTCCACCAGCGGTGGCGAGAGCACCGAAGCGATCGGCTCGGCTCCGAGCAAAGCGGCCTTCATCAAGGAAGCGGACAAAATCTGCGGTGACGCCGACGAAGCGATGAACGAAGAAATCGGCGAATACGCCGAAGAGAACGAGATCCCGATCGAAAAGGAAGAACCGACGCAGGCGCAGCAGGTCGAGATCTACGAAGCGGTGGTGCTGCCCAACGTCGCCAAGCAGGGCGAGGAAATCGCGGCGCTGACGCCGCCCGCCGGCGACGAGGAGGCGATCGAAGAAATCACCGACGCGCTCGCCGCAGGCGTCGAAGACGCGGAAGCGGATCCCAAGCAGCTGACCGAAGGCGGTGACCCGCTGGCCGACGCCTCGAAGAAGGCGCGCGCCTACGGGCTGAAGACCTGCGGCTCCTAGCGGGACAGCAGGGGGTCTCTGCAGGGGCCGGACGCACGCCCCTGGCCGGCTGGCCAGGGGCGTATATGCTGGGCGGCCGATGGACCTGACGCTGTCGCCATCGGAGGAGGAGTTCCGCGACGAGGTTCGCGGCTGGCTGCTGGAGAACAATCCCGGCCCCGAGCCCGAAGGCAGCCTCGACGAGGTGATGAGCTTTCGCCGCGATTGGCAGCTGAGGCTGCACGAAGCAGGCTGGGCGGGGATCTCCTGGCCGAAGGAGTACGGCGGCCGCGGCGCGACGATGATCGAGCAGGCGATCTTCGTCAGCGAGGCCGCCGCCCAGGAGGCGCCGAGCCCGGCCAACGTGCTGGGGCTGGCGATGGGCGGGCCGGTGGTCATCGCCCACGGCAGCGAGGAGCAGAAGGAGCGCTACCTGGAGCCGATCCTGACCGCCGAGGAGATCTGGTGCCAGGGCTTCTCCGAGCCCGAGTCGGGCTCTGACCTCGCCTCGCTGAAAACGCGGGCGGTCAAGGACGGCGACGAATGGGTGGTCACCGGGCAGAAGGTCTGGACGACCTTCGCCCAGTACGCGAAGTGGTGCATGCTCGTCGCCCGCACCGACCCCGACGCCCCCAAGCACCAGGGCCTCACCTACTTCCTGATGGACATGGAGCAGGAGGGGGTGGAGGCGAAACCGCTGGTCCAGATCACGGGCGAGGGCGAGTTCAACGAGGTCTTCCTCAACGAGGCGCGGGTCCCGGAGGAGAACGTGGTCGGTGGCGTCGGCAACGGCTGGGGGGTGGCGATCACGACGCTGATGAACGAGCGCGCCGGGCTCGCCTTCGGCGCGATCGCGCAGATCCAGAACAGCCTCGGCGCTCTGGCGCGGCTGGCCCAGGAGGTGCGCGAGGAGGGCGGCGGCTCGGCCGCCGAGGACGCCTACTTCCGCCAGAAGATCGCCCAGCTGCAGATCGAGGCGGAGACGATGCGCCTCAACGCCTACCGCGGCCTGACCAAGACGATGCAGTCGGGGATCCCCGGGCCGGAGGGCTCGCTCGGCAAGTGGCAGTGGGCCGACATCAACCAGGGCCTGACCGAGCTGGCGCTCGAGATCGAGGGCGCCTACGCGCCGCTCGCCCGCGGCGCCCGGCACGCGGTCGCCAACGGCGCCTGGCAGTACGGCTTCCTGCGCTCGCGCGCCAACTCGATCGAGGGCGGCACCACCGACATCCTCAAGAACATCATCGCCGAGCGGGTGCTCGGCCTGCCGCGGATGCGTTAGGGAGCGCGGGATTCCGATGGCAGGGGGAGCGTTCTAACCATGTACTTCGATCTCAACGACGAGCAGCGGGCGATCAAGGAGACGGCGAAGGAGTTCCTCGCCGCGCGCTTCAAATCGGAGCGGATCCGCGAGATCGCCGCCTCGGAGGACGGCACCGACGAGGCCGGCTGGGGCGAGATGTCCGAGCTCGGCTGGCCCGGGTTGGCGCTGCCCGAGGAGTGGGGCGGCCAGGGCCTGGGCACGGTCGAGCTGGCGGTCCTCTTCGAGGAGATGGGCTACGCGCTGGCTCCCTCGCCGCTCTTCTCCAACACCGCGGTCGGCCTGGCGCTCGCCGCCGGCGGCTCGGACGCGCAGAAGGAGAGCCACCTGCGGCCGCTCGCCGAGGGCACCCGCCGCGGCACCCCCGCCTTCGTCGAGGCTGGCTCGAGCGGCACGCCGGGCGCCTACGGGATGGAGGCCCGCGGCGACGGCGACGGGGTGGTCCTCGACGGCGAGAAGGTGCTCGTCCCCGACGCGGCCGGCGCCGACTTCTTCCTCGTCGCCACCGGCGACGGCCGCCGCCACCTGGTCGACGCCGCCGCCAGCGGGGTGACGGTGACGCCGGAAGCGTCGATCGACCAGACCCGCCGCCTCTCCTCGGTCCGCTTCGAGGGCGTGGCGGTCGCTTCCGAGGAGACGCTGCCGGGGCACGGCGCCGACTGGGAGCCGGTCTTCGACGTCTGCTGCGTCGCCCTCGCCGCCGAGTCGACCGGGGTCGCCCAGCGGACGCTCGAGATGGCCGTTGAGTACGCCAAGGACCGCCAGCAGTTCGGTCGCCCGATCGGCTCCTACCAGGCGGTCTCGCACCGCTGCGCGCAGATGCTGCTGGAGACCGAGAACTCGCGCTCGGCCGTCTACGGCGCCGCCTGGACCGCCGACGCCGAGCCGAGCTCGCTGCCGCGCGCCGCCGCCAGCGCCAAGGCCTACGCCTCCGACGCCGGCTGGCGCGTGCCCGACGCCTCGATCCAGGTCCACGGCGGGATCGGCTTCACCTGGGAGCACGACCTCCACTTCTTCCTCAAGCGGGGCCGCGCCAACGCCGCGCTCTACGGCGACTCGCGCTGGCACCGCGAGCGCGTCGCCCAGGCAATCTTCGCCCCGGCGGCGGCGTGAGCTGTTCCTTATCCATGCCATTCCGGGATAAAGAACAGCTGGCGTGAGCGCGCTCGACCGCATCTCGGTCGCGGCGATCGGCACCTCGATCGCCGAGCTCGAGGCGGAGGCGCTGCGAGCCGAGGCGGCCGGGATCGAGTGCGTCTGGGCGCCGGAGCTGTTCCGCAGCGCCGTCACCCAGGCGGCCTACCTGGCGGGAAAGACCGAGCGGATCGGGGTCGCGACCGGGATCGTCTGGGCTTTCACCCGCAGCCCCTTCATCCACGCCGTCACCGCGCTCGACATCGACGAGATGTCGGGCGGCCGCTTCCGGCTTGGGATGGGGGCGGGGGTCAAGCGCCTGAACGAGACCTGGCACAACGCCAGCTACGGGCGGCCGGCGCCGCACCTGCGCGAGGCGATCGAGGCGACCAGGCTGATCATGCGCCAGGCCGGCGCCGGCGAGCCGATCCGCTACGAGGGCTCCTACTACGACATCGACATCAAGGGCTGGGTGCGGCCGCACCCGCCGGCCCGCGAGACGCCACCGCCGATCTACACCGCCGCCGTCCAGGCGGGGATGGCGCGGATGGCCGGCGACGTCGCCGACGGGCTGATCGGCCACCCGATCCAGAGCCTGCGCTGGATCGACGAGGTGGTGGTCCCGGCCTTCGAGGAGGGGCTGCGGCGGTCTGATCGGGAGCGCGCGAGCTTCGACTACCTGCCGACCGTCTGCTGCGCGATCGACGACGACGAGGGGCTGGCGATCGAGATGGCCCGCCGCACGATCTCCTTCTACGCGACGGTGAAAACGTACATGCCGCTCTGGGAGCTGCACGGCTTCGCCGACAACGCGGCGGCGGCGGGCGAGGCCTTCCGCCGCGGCGACCTCGCCGGGGTGCCGGCGGCGATCAGCGACGAGATGGTCGAGGCCTACTGCGCCGCGGGGCCGCTCGACAAGGTTCGCGCCCGGGTCGAGGCGACCGCCGAGCGCGCCGACGGCCTCTTCCTCACCCCGCCCACCTACTTCATCTCCGAAGCCGAGCTGAGCGAGTACCAGAACCGGATCATCGACGCCTTCGGCCCGGCGGCCTGACCCGGGGCGTGAGCGGACCGCCTGACCGCGAAGCCGAGGTGCTGGCCCGGGTGCGGGCGATCCCGCCCGGCGCGGTCGCCACCTACGGCGACGTCTCGCCGGGGGCGCCGCGATTCGCCGGCTCCGTCCTCTTCGGCGCCAGCGAGCGCGGTCTGCCCTGGTGGCGGGTCGTGCGCGCCGACGGCTCGCTCCCCAAGGGCGCCCGCCAGAAGCGGCGCCTGGGCGAAGAGGGAGTCCCGTTCCGAGGTGAGCGGGTGGCGATGGACGAGGCGCGGGTCAGCGGAGCCGAGCTCAGCTGACCTGGCTCAGCCCTTATCCATCTCGCGCTGGACGTCGGACTCGGTGATCCGGTTGCTCGGACCGTAGGCCTTCCAGCCCTGGGTGACGACCGCGATCGCGACGCCGAGGCAGACCCAGACCGGCCAGAAGTAGCCGCCGTCGCCGAGCGCCCAGATGACGATCGTGACGACGACGGCGAAGAGCCCGCCGGCGAGCATCCCTTTGAAGTCCTGCTTCATTTTCAGCCGCTGGATCGCCCGCTCGCGGGCGTCGTCGGGCTGGGCGACGCCGGCCTCCATCGTCGTGCGCTTGTCGACGGATTCCTCGGCCACGCGCCGATTCTAACCGGCGCCGTGGCCGGGGAAAGGCCATTGAGGTTGCCCTTTCCGTCGAATAGCGACGGAAAAGGCAACTTCGGCGGGGCGGGGCGGCTCAGACCGGGCAGACGACGATCAGGTGGAAGTCGGCGTCTTCGTTGCCGCCGTTTTTGTCGCGGGTGTGGACTTCGATCGCGTTCGGGTTGGCCGGCGAGATGTTGGTCTGCGCGTAGCCCGAGGCCGGCACGGCGGTGCCGGCGTTGTTGCGGGCTCCGACGTTGGCGCAGACCGAGACGTTGCCGGGGAAGATCACGTTGACGGCGCCGCCGCCCTCGGTCACCGAGATCGACGAGTCGCTGGCCCGGGCGAGGCTGGCGTTGCCGGGGCCGGACGGGTTGTCGACGACCGCCCAGAGGGTGTTGGTCGCCCGCTTCGCGCTCGGCACGGTCCCGAGCTTGGTGACGTTGATCTGGTAGCCGGTCAGCGTCTTCTGCTTCAGCTTGCCGCCGCCGATCGACTGCTTCATTATCGAGTTGCCGTTGATCTGGGCGGCGTAGGCGGTGCCGCCGAGGGCGACGACCAAGGCGATCAGGGCGACGATCAGCCCCGGTGACGGCCGGCGCTTGAAGAGCTTGCGCATCCTGGACTCCCTCCGTTGACGGTTCGCTAGCGAGCTACCCAGGTAACCGGCGGCCAGGCTGGAAGCTGCGGTCGGTCGGCCCCGCGTCGAGCTGGTCCCGACTGGAGGGGGCGGCGACGATCGCTTCCAGCGCGTCGGCCGCGGCGGCGGCGCCGCCGGTCGCCTCGAAGCCGGCGCGGACGCGGGCGGCGCCGGGCCGGCAGGCGCGCGCCCGCTCGGCCGCGGCGGCGAGCCGCTGCGGGTTGAGGCGGCGGCGCGCAACCCGGGTGCCGGCCTCGGCCGCGACGACGCGGGCGGCGACCTCGAGCTGGTCGCGGCCCCAGGGAACGACGCAGACCGGGACCCCGGCGGCGAGCGCCTTCTGGGTGATCCCCATGCCGCCGTGGCAGACGACCACGTCCGCCTCGCGCAGCAGCGGTCCGTGCGGGAGGAAGCGGGCGACGACCGCGTCGCCCGGGTCGCCGAGGGTCGCCGGGTCGACTCCGGCGGTGGTCATCACCAGGCGCCAGCGACCGCGCAGACCGGCGAGGGCCGCGGCGGCGATCGCGCCGTCGTCCTGGAACTCCGAGGAGCAGGCGACCAGCGCCAGCGGGCGCTCATCCGCGGGCAGCTCGACCTCGGCGTCGGCGGCGGTGTCCCACTCGCCGGCGCCGACCATCCGGACCCCGGGCGGCAGCGGCCGCTCGTACTCGAAGGGCGTGGCGGTGAAGTAGAGGGTGAGTGGGGCGCGGTGGCGCTCGTCGCCGGCCGCCAGCGGCGGCAGCCCGGCCGCCCGCCGCCCCGCGTTCAGCGCCGGCAGCCGCGCCCGGCGGTCGAAGCCGCGGCCGACGAAGCCGAGGGCCGCGTCGCGGGCCCGGCCGGCGAGGCCGCCCATCGGCCGCAGCCCGAGCCCGAACGGCGGCACCCCGGGCGCCGGGTCTTCGAGCAGGAACGGGCGCGACTCGGCCCAGCGGATGCCGAGCCGCTCGGCCGCCGCCTTGGCGCCGAGGGTGGTGACGTCGACCAGCGCCAGGTCGGGCTCGGTCGCCGCCAGGGCGGCTTCGAAGTCGGTCCGGTCGAGCGGCGCGCGGGCGGCGAAGGTCTGGAACGAGCGCATCCCGGCCTCGATCTGGTTGCGGGCGTCGTAGTCGCCGTGCGGGATCGCCTCGATCGCCGGGTCGATCGGCTCGCACTCGAGCCCGGCGGCGCGGACCGCCTCGACCTGCGAGGCGAGGGTCCGGACGTGGACCTCGGCGCCCCGGCGCCGCAGCTCGAGCAGCGGCCCGATCATCGGGTTGAGATGGCCGCGGGCCGGCGAGGTGTAGGCGAGGGCCTTCATCGCGCGATCGCGGCGAGCGCCGCGCCTCGCCGAGCCGCCCCTGCGACGGCGCCGTTTCGGGCCGCCTCGACCAGGTTGCGGATCTCCGCTTCGGCGGCGTCGCGGCCGAGCCCTTCGCGGCGGCGCAGCAGGTGCCAGACGTAGACGTCGGTGACCGTCGCCAGGGCGGCGAGGCGGCGCCGGCGCTCGCCCCGCTCAAGCCCCTCCAGGTCAGGCGCGAAGGCGGCGGCGATCAACTCGCGGTGCATCCTCTCGCCTTCGTCGGTGACGCGGCGGACCAGTGGATAGCGCTCGGCCGAGGCGAGCCAGCGGACGACGTCGTCGCCCATCCGCTCGTAGTGGTCGACGAGCAGGCGCACGGCTCCCTCCAAGTCGCCCGGCGCGACCCGGCGCGACTCGGCCGCCGCCTCCATCGCGTCGGCCAT
Source organism: Solirubrobacterales bacterium (assembly GCA_050251335.1). Classification (GTDB taxonomy): domain Bacteria; phylum Actinomycetota; class Thermoleophilia; order Solirubrobacterales; family 70-9; genus VAYN01. Next base: position 16,877 of record JBFWMZ010000022.1, on the reverse strand, counting down.
CGCCGCCTCGAACAGGCCCTCTTTCGAGCCGAAGTGGCGGATCACCGAGCGGGTGCTGCAGCCAGCGCGCGCCGCGACCCGCTCCAGCGAGGGGTCCTGCTCGGCCTCCTCGCGGAACAGCGCGACGGCAGCGTCGAGGATCGCCCGCCGCGTCGCCGCCGTCGACTCGGCCCGCTGCGTCTGGCTGTAGCTGCGAGTTCTCGTTCGCATTTCGTGTCACCATAAATGACACGAAATGCAAAGGCAAGCCAGCCACCCCCTCGCTTGTAGCCCTGTGGGCGACAAGCGAGGGGGTGCTAGGCGGGGAGGGCGGCGACGAAGCGCTCGAAGGCAGCCATGTCGGTCACCGCGGGACCGTGGCCGGGGAGGATCAGCGCCGGGTTGAGGTCGGCCAGCTTGCGGATCGAGCGGCGGTTCTCGGCCGGGTCGTAGGTGAAGATCTCCGGCGGCTGCTTGATTCCCGGCAGGCCGGTCGCGTAGCTCATGTTGCGGATCACGTCGCCGCAGATCGCCACCCGGTCGCGCTCGCGGAAGAAGATCACCTCGCCGCGGGCGTGGCCCGGCGCGTGGACGACGCGGAAGCCGGCGACCTCGTCGCCCTCGTCGAGCACCCGCTCGACCCGGTGGGGCGGCCCCTCCCACAGCGCGCGGATCAGGCGGTTGACCGGGTTCGAGGCGTCGGCCTCCTGCACCGGTCGCCGCCCTTCCATCGCCTCGACGTCGTCGGCGTGGCAGGCGAGCGGGACGCCGCGCGCTTCGCAGACGTCCTTGGCGACGCCCTGGTGGTCGGGGTGCACGTGGGTCAGCGCCAGCAGCGAGATCTCGACCCCGTCGAGCTCGGCGAAGATCCGCCGCCGGTCCCAGCGCCGGCCGGCGTCGATCAGCACGTCCTCGGCCAGGTAGCAGTTGACGCTCGGCGCCGGGACCTCCTTCAGCCGCCAGACGCCGGGAGCGAGGTATTTCACGGCGCGACCGGCCTAGTGGGCGATCCCGAGCCCCTGCCGGGGCTCGCCGCTGTTCTGGGCCAGCTTCTCGAGCCGGGCGATCTGGCGTTCGCCTTCGACACGGGCGGGGTGGCCGGCGGGCAGCGGCGCGATCAGGCGCCGGATCCGGTTGCGGACCTGCAGCGAGAAGTGGGGGACGACGGCGCCGGCGAGGGCGCGGATGTCCTCCGGCGCCAGTTCCTTGGCGCTGTCGAGCAGCTGGGGGTTCTCGGCCTCGCTCATTCGGCGCCGATCTTGGCCAGCTCGGCCAGTTCGTTTGCTTCCGCCTGTTGCTTCACGTCGATTGCCTCCTGGTCGCCGATCACCCAGACGTGGTTGTAATAGGCGCGGGTCGGGTTGGTGGTGTAGCCGGGCTTCACGTTGAGCAGGTAGTTGCGCACCTCGGCCGGGAGCGTACCGGCGCCGTCGGTGAGCAGCAACGGGCCCCAGGTGCCGGCGGCCGAGAGCGGCGCCGCGGCGGCTGCGTCGAGCGGCGCGTCGGCGCGGGAGAGGACGAAGCCGTGACCCGGGTCGTTGACGTCCCAGCCGAAGCCCTCGCCACCCGAATAGCGGGCGAAGGCGAGCGCGTTCTTCACCGGGTCGGTGCCGGAAACGCGCTGCACCGGGTTGCCGAGCTTCTTGACCTGCGCCAGCACCGAGCCGGCGATCGCCGCGGAGGGGCCGAGGACGTAGACCGGGACCCCGGCATGCTTCTTCAGCGCGTCTTCGGTCGCTTTCGGCAGCGCTTTCGTCTCGGTGAAGAGGACCGGATCGCCGGAACGCGCGGCCCAGGCGGCGGCGGGGGCGGCGAAGCCGGGTTCGCTCAGCGGCGCCAGCACGATCGCCTTCGGCGCCGAGCCGAAGAGGCGGTCGCGCAGGTCGGCGATCGCGGCGGCGGTCGCGGCCGGTTCTTCGCCTTCGCCGGCGGGTTCCTCCGCTTCGCCCGCCGGTTCCTCCGCCTCGCTCCCCGGTTCCTGCGCTGCGTCGCTGGCGGCGCCGCGGATCGTTTCGACCCCGGACAGCGACTCCGGGACCAGTGCCGAGCCGAAGGCGAAGCCGCGGGCGCCGCTCGTCTCCCCGCTCCCCTGCGGGGCGAGCGCGGCGAGCGCTTCTTCGCTCGCCTCGGGGGTCGAGTCGGGGCCGGAGAAGAGGAGCGGGACGCGGAGCGGCGGCGCCATCAGCACCGCGGCGGCGATCGCCGCAGGCCAGTCGTCTTCGGCGATGAGAGCCACCGCCGCCGGCCGCTGGGCGGGCGTGGTCGAGGGGAAGACGGCGAGGGCGACGGCGGCGGCGTTTTCGGCCGGCGTGGCGCCGCCGACACGGGTCGTGTTGTCGGTCGCGAAGGCCGGATAGCCGAGCCCTTCGCTGCTTTCGGCGGCCGCCGCCTCACCATCGCTGTCCTCGCCCGCCGCTTCCGCCGGGACGACCACCGGGGCGGGGGCGGGGCCGCTCGCGGTCGACTCGCCCTTGCGGCCGCCGCCGGAGCCGGCGACGACGGCGAGGACGACGAGGCCGATCGCGAGGACGACGAGGCCGCCGATCAGCAGCAGCGCCCCGGGGATGTGCGGACGGCGGCGCTTGGGCTCCGGCTCGGACGCCTGCGGCGGCGGAGGGGCGGGCCCGGGCGCTGCTTTCGGCTCCGGCGCCCCGCTGGCGGCGTCCTTCTCCGGCTCCTCCCGCTCGGGGACGTCGGCGTTGATCGGTTTGTCGCGAGCCACCCGGACCGAAAAGTACATGCCGTACCCAAAGTGCGGAGGCCACCTGCTCGCGGCCTTCGCCGCGCCGTCGGCTAAAGTTCCGGGAACTGGCTGACTGACCAGTCAATCAATCGCCGCGGCCCGGCAGGGGCGTTGGCGTCGCCGAAAGAGGATTTCCATGGACTTCGCCTACACCGACGAGCAGCTCGAGTACAAGGCTCGCTGCCGCGCCTTCGCCCGCGACGTGATCCGTCCCGCCGCGCCCCGGCACGACCGCGAGGAGAGCACCCCCTGGGAGGTGATTCGCGAGGCCCGCAAGCAGGGCTTCGGGACGCTCGAGGGGATGCAGCGCTCGGCCGAAGACGAGCAGGGCCAGATGCAGGTGATCTGGGCCGAAGAGTCGCACTGGGGCTGCGCCGGCACCGCGCTGGCGATCAGCGGCTCGGGGCTCGCCGCCGCCGGCATCGCCGCCTCCGGCACGCCGGAGCAGATCATGCGCTGGGTGCCCGAGTGCTTCGGCGACGTCGAGAACATCAAGCTCGGCGCCTACGCGGTGACCGAGCCGCAGGCCGGCTCCGACGTCAAGAGCCTGAAGACGACCGCCAGGCGCGACGGCGAGGAGTGGATCCTCGACGGCACCAAGGTCTTCATCACCAACGGCGGCATCGCCGACGTCACCGTCGTCGTCGCCACCGTCGACCCCGAGCTCGGCACCCGCGGCCAGGCCTCGTTCATCGTTCCCAAGGACACCCCGGGGCTCTCGCAGGGCAAGAAGGAGACGAAGCTCGGGATCCGCGCCTCGCACACCGCCGAGGTCGTGCTCGAGGAGTGCCGGATCCCGGCCGAGTACCTGCTCGGCGGCGAGGAGAAGCTGCAGAAGAAGCTCGAGCGCGCCCGCTCGGGCGAAAAGTCGCGTTCGGCCGACGCGCTCGCCACCTTCGAGGTGACGCGGCCGATCGTCGGCGCCTCGGCGCTGGGAATCGCCCAGGCGGCCTATGAGTGGACGCTCTCCTACCTCGACGCCCGCGCCGAGGGCGGCGTGCCGCTGCTGCAGACGCAGCGGATCCAGCAGACGCTGGCCGACGTCGCGACCGAGATCGAAGCGGCGCGGCTGCTGGTCCAGCGCGCCGCCTGGATGGGCCGCAACGGCGTGCCGATGCGCGGTGGCCAGGGCTCGATGTCGAAGCTGAAGGGCGGCGACGTCGCGATGTGGGCGACGACGACGCTGATGGACCTGGTCGGTCCGGACGCCTGGAGCACCGAGTACCCGCTGGAGAAGTTCTTCCGCGACGCCAAGATCTACCAGCTGTTCGAGGGCACCGCCGAGATCCAGCGGATGGTCATCTCACGCATGCAGGCTCGCGAATACGCCGAGCGGCTCGAATTCGGCGCCGAAGTCGCCGCCGAGGCGATGCAGCAGCCCGTCGCCGCCTAAGTCGTGGGGCCCATCGGCGGTCGTATCCTCGGCGGGGATGGACGCCCACGCTGACGACGACCACGCCGGCCACAGCCACGGCTACGGCGCCCACGCGCTGGAAGCGCGGCGCGCCGACAGCCGCCGGCGGATGTACGTGGCGCTGGCGATCAACCTCGCCCTCTTCGCGATCGAGGTGGTTGGCGGCATCCTCGCCGGCTCGCTGGCGGTGCTGGCCGACGCCGGCCACCTGCTCTCCGACGTCGCCTCGATCGTCCTTGCGCTGATCGCGGTGCGGCTGGCGGCGAGGCCCGCCAGCGGCCGGCGGACCTTCGGCTACATGCGCTCGGAAGTGCTGGCGGCGCTGGTCAACGGACTGCTGCTGGTCGCGGTCAGCGTCGGCATCGGCGTCGCCGCCGTCGGACGCCTCTCCGACCCGCCCGAGATCGAGGGCGGGACGGTGCTGGCGCTCGGCGTCCTCGGGCTGCTCGGCAACGTCCTCGCCACCTGGGTCCTGGCCCGCGGCGAGCGCGCCGACGTCAACCTCGAGGGCGTCCTCCGCCATTCCGCGGCCGACGCCCTCGGCTCCCTCGGCGTCGTCCTCGCCGGCCTGATCGTCATGCTCGGCGGCTCGGACGTCGTCGACCCGATCGTCGGCATCCTGATCTCGATCCTCGTGCTCGCCTCCTCCTGGCGGCTGATCAAGGAACCGGTCGACGTGCTGATGGAGGCGGCGCCGGCCAACCTCGACGTCGATCAGGTCGGGGTCTCGATCTGCGGGGTCGAGGGGGTGCGCTCGGTCCACGACCTCCACGTCTGGACGGTGACCGCCGGCTTCGGCGCGATCGCCGCCCACGTCGTCGTCGCCCGCGGCGCCGAACGCGACCCGATCCGCCAGCAGCTCGAGCTGCTGCTGCGCGAGAGCTACGGCATCGAGCACACCACCCTGCAGATGGAGGAGGAGGCCGAGGGCGGCCTGCTGAAGGTCGAGAACGCCCCCGTCTGACCCCGCCAGCTGTTCCTTATGTCCGCCAATCGGACAAAAGGAACAGCTCGGGCGCAGTGCGTCTTGCGCAACGCGGTTTGCAGGGGGTTTCGGGCGGTGGAGGTGGGATTGACGCTGCTCTAGCCTCGCCCGACCGTGCCCCGCGCCCGCCACACGGCGAGCCCCGTATCCATCGCGCTCGCCCTCGCCTCGCTGCTCGCCCTGCTGCTGCTCGCCGGGGCGCCGCCCGCGCACGCCGCCGACCTCGGCGAAAAGCTGGAAGCGACCGAAGGCAAGCTCGAGGAAGTGCGCGAACGCAAGGGCGTTCTCACCTCGACGATCTCGCGCTACGGCGACCGGATCGAAGAGCTCACCGCCTCGGTTGCGGCGATCCGCACCCGCCAGGCGAAAGCGCGCGAACGGCTGCTGGGCCGCCAGGCCGAACTGGAGCAAGCGCGCGAGGCGCTGGCAGGCGCGAAGGCGAGGCTCGAGCGGGCCCGCGACCACCTGCAGGCCGCCCTCGTCGGCCTGCGCCGCCACCTGGTCGCGATCTACGAGTCCGGCTCACCCGACCTGCTCAGCGTCATCGTCGGCTCCAGCGACATCGAAGACCTCGCCGCCCGGGCCGAATACCTCGACCGCATCCGCGGCCAGGACGAATCGGTGGTCGGGCGGGTGCGCGACCTGCGCAACGAAGTCCGCGACCTCGTCGTCGCCCGGCTCAACTCGAAGCTGAAGATCGAACGCGCCCGCGACTACATCCTCGGTTTCGCCGATCGGCTGCGGGCCAACCGGGCGGCGCTGCGCAGCCGCCAGGCGGCGCTGGTCGGAGCCCGCGGCGAGCGCGAAGCGGCGCTGGCGCAGATCGGCGAACACGAGGACGAGCTCGACAGCAACCTGGAAGCGATCCAGAGCGAAATCGTCGAACAGCTGCGGGCAACCGGCTCGGCGCCGGTGCTCGCCGGGCCCGCAGCGAACGGCGAAACGCTGGGGATGATCTGGCCGGTCGAAGGGCCGATCACCTCGGGCTTCGGCGGCCGCGACATCGGCGCCGGCTACGAGTACCACCCCGGGATCGACATCTCCGTCCCCGAAGGGACGCCGATCCACGCCGCGCTCAGCGGCACCGTCGTCTTCACCCAGTCCGAGGCCGAAAGCGGCGGCTACGGCAACTACACCTGCATCGACCACGGCGGCGGGCTCTCCACCTGCTACGCGCACCAGTCCGAGTTCCTCGTCTCCGCCGGCCAGCACGTCAGCCAGGGTGAGCTGATCGGCCTCTCCGGGAACACCGGCTACAGCACCGGTCCCCACGTCCACTTCGAGGTTCGGATATTCGGCGAAGTGACGGACCCGTTGGCTTACCTCTAGTACAGACGGGTACCCTTTACCAAAGTGATCCGGCAGGCCCGCAGATATCTGGTGGGCGCGGTATCGAGCGTCACCCTGATTTCGATCGCGATCGTCGCGTTCGTGATCCTGGTCTCGGCGCAGGTCTTCAAGGACTGGCCGATCGGCGACCTCGGCGGCGGCGATCAGTCGTCGGTCTCCGAGGCGAGCGCCGTCTCCGCCAACGGCGGCTTCGGCGCTACGGCGCCGAAAACGGTGAGGCCGGGCGCGGCTGCAACCGCCGCCGGCGCACCCAGAGGCGCCGGCGGCAATCAATCGAACGGCGACGAAAATCGCGTCGCCGCGCCCGAGGACAGCTCCAGCGTCGGCAGCGGCGCGCCGCCGGCAACCGAATCCGAACCGGTCGCGAGCGTCCCCGCCAGCACCGGCAGTCCCGGCGCGAGCCCGTCCGATCCCGCTTCGCCTTCCACTCCGACCCAGTCCTCACCGAGCGCCTCGGGGGGCGGCGGCAACGCCACCGGCATCTCGAGCAGCGGCGGCGGCAGTAAGGGCTCGGGCGGCGCCAAGTCCCCGACCGAAGTCGTCGAAGACGTCGTCCAGCCGGTCACCGGCGGAGGTGGATCGACCACCGCCAAGGTGACCGAAGCCGTAAACGAAACCGTCAACTCGGTCGACGAATCCGTCACCGGCGGCGCTCTCGAGGAAGCCGGCGTGACCGGGCAGACCGAAGAAGTCGTCAACGGCGTCGTCGGGCCGGAATCGGCGCTCGGCAAAACCGTCGATGAAACCGCGAACGCGGTCGGCGGTCTCCTCGGCGGCAACAAATAGGCGCGGGCTTCGCCGGGGCGGTGCCCGCCCGAAGGCGGCCGGATCGTCACAATGCCGGTCCGATGGCGGCAGCGAGCGGACAGGCGCAACCCGGGGCGATGAGCGGCGACCCAGTCGCCGGCTCGGCGGTCTACCCGCTGGGCAGCCGGGTCAATGCCGCCGGCCACCTGGAGATCGCCGGCTGCGACGTGGTCGAGCTGGCGGCGGAGCACGGTACGCCCGCCTACGTCTACGCCGAGGACGACCTGCGGGCGCGGGCGCGCGCCTACCGCGACGCTTTCGAGGCCCGCGGGGCCGACTACGAGGTCGTCTTCGCCAGCAAGGCCTTCCCCTGCACCGCCGCCTACCGGCTGTTCGCCGAGGAGGGGCTCTCGGTCGACGTCGCCTCCGGCGGCGAGCTGCACATGGCGCTTCATGCCGGCTTCGATCCCGCCCGCATCGTGATGCACGGCAACAACAAGTCAGACGAGGAGATCCTCGCCGCCGCCCGCGCCGGGATCGGCTACCTGGTGCTCGACTCCTTCGACGAGATCGAGCGCTGCGAGCGGCTGCTGGAGGAACCGCAGCCGGTGCTGATCCGGGTGACCCCCGGGATCAAGCCCTCCACCCACGACTACATCACCACCGGCCAGCTCGACTCGAAGTTCGGCTTCGGGCTCGCCGACGGCCTCGCCGCGGCGGCGGTCGAGCGGGTGCTTGGCTCCGACGTCCTCGAGCTGGTCGGCCTGCACGCCCACATCGGCTCGCAGATCTTCGAGCTCGAGCCCTACACGCTGGCGATCCGGGCGCTCGGCGAGATCGCCGGCGATTGGTGCCGCCTGGTCGACGTCGGCGGCGGCCTCGGGGTGGCCTACGGCGCCGAGGACGAGCCGCCCTCGATCGACGCCTACGTCGACGTCAAGGTCCGCGGCGTCGCCGAGGTCTTCGGCCCTGAGGTGCGGGTGATGGTCGAGCCGGGCCGCTCGCTGGTCGCCAACGCCGGCGTGACGATGTACCGGGTCGGCACCGTCAAGGAGGTGCCGGGGGTCCGAACCTACGTCGCCGTCGACGGCGGCATGTCGGACAACCTGCGGCCGATGCTCTACGGCTCCCGCTACGAGGCGCTGGTCGCCGACCGCGCCGCGGCGGACCCCGAGACCCTGGTGACGATCGCCGGCATGCACTGCGAGTCGGGCGACGTCCTGGTCCGCGACGCGCTGCTCGCCGACCCCGCCGTCGGCGACGTGCTCGTCACCCCGGCGACCGGCGCCTACGGCCACGCGATGGCCAGCAACTACAACGGCGTCCCGCGGCCGCCGGTGATCTTCTGCCGCGACGGCCGCTCGCGCGTCGTCGTCCGCCGCGAGACCTACGAGGACCTGACCGCGCGGGACGTCTGAGAGTCTGGACCCCGCGATGAGCAGCGAGCCTTCCAAACCCGTCCGGATCGGCCTGCTCGGCCGCGGCAACGTCGGCGCCGCCTTCGCCGGGCTGCTGGAGGAGCGGGGCGCCGCGGTCGAGGCGGCGACCGGGCGGCGGCCCGAGCTGGCCGGCGTCCTCACCCGCAGCGAGGGCAACTTCGAGGAGATCCTCGAGCGCTCGCAGCTGATCGTCGAGCTGATGGGCGGCACCGAACCGACCCGCGAGCACGTGCTGGCGGCGCTGCGCGCCGGCCGCCCGGTCGTCAGCGCCAACAAGCAGCTGCTGGCCCAGCACGGCGACGAGCTCTTCGCGGTCGCTCGCGAGGCCGGCGTCCAGCTGCGCTTCGAGGCGGCGGTGGCGGCGGTGATCCCGATCGTCCGCACGATCCAGGAGAGCTTCGGCGTCGCCGAGATCGCCCGGGTCTTCGGGGTCGTCAACGGCACCACCAACTTCATCCTCAGCGAGATGGCCGCCCGCGGCGCCTCCTACGAGGAGGTGCTGGCCGAGGCACAGCGGCTCGGCTACGCCGAGGCCGACCCGACCGAAGACGTCAACGGCGCCGACGCGGCGGCGAAGATGGCGATCCTCGCCCGGCTCGCCTTCCACACCCCGGTCGGGCTCGACCAGGTCTCCTACGAGGGGATCGAGGCGATCACCCCCGACGACCTCGCCTACGCCAAGGAGCTCGGGCTCTCGCTGAAGCTGCTCGGGGTCGCCGAGCGGCGCGAGGGCGGAATCAGCGTCCGCGTCTTCCCCTGCTTCCTCTACGGCGGCCACCCGCTCGCCCCGATCCAGGGCTCCTTCAACGCGGTCACCGTGCAGGGCCCGGCGGTCGGCGAGGTGACGATGTCGGGGCCCGGCGCGGGCGGGTTGCAGACCGCCTCGGCCGTGCTCGGCGACGTCGTCTCGATCCTCGCCGGCGAGGCGCCGGTTCACGAGACGCGCGAGGAGCTGCCGGTCGTCGCCGACGTCCCCTCGGCCTTCTACCTGCACCTCGAGGTGGCCGACCAGCCGGGGGTGCTGGCCCGGATCGCCACCGTCCTCGGCGACCACGGCGTCTCGATCAAGAGCGTCGTCCAGCGCGGCAGCGGCGAAGAGGCGCGGCTGGTGATGGTCGCCCACGAGTGCCTCGAGTCGCGCTTCGCGGCGGCGGTCGGGGCGATCGCCGAGCTGCCCGAGCTGCGGGCGGCGCCGCGCTACATCCACGTGATCGAGGACGAGGGCTAGATGCCGGAGGGACTGATCGAACGCTACCGCGAGCGGCTCTCGCTCGAGCCCGGCGACCCGGTGGTGACGCTGAAAGAGGGCTCGACGCCGCTGATCGCCTCGCCGCGCCTCTCTGAACGGGTCGGCGCCGAGGTCTTCCTCAAGTTCGAGGGCGCCAACCCGACCGGCTCCTTCAAGGACCGTGGCATGACCGTCGCCGTCTCGCGGGCGAAGGGAAGGGGGGCGGAGGCGGTGATCTGCGCCTCGACCGGCAACACCGCCGCCAGCTGCGCCGCCTACGCGGCGCGGGCCGGGCTGCGCGGCGCGGTGATCGTCCCCGAGGGCAAGATCGCGATCGGCAAGCTCGCCCAGGCGCTGATGCACGGCGCCCGCGTCGTCGCCCTGCGCGGCAACTTCGACGACGCCCTGCGGATCGTCCGCGAACTCTCCCAGAAGCACCCGATCGAGCTCGTCAACTCGGTCAACCCGCACCGGATCGAAGGCCAGAAGACGGCGGCCTTCGAGCTGGTCGAGGAGCTCGGCGAAGCGCCCGACGCGCTGGCGATCCCGGTCGGCAACGCCGGCAACGTCACCGCTTACTGGCGCGGCTTCCAGGAGCTCGGCGCCGCCCCGATCCTCTACGGCTTCCAGGCCGAGGGCGCGGCGCCGCTGGTCAGCGGCCAGCCGGTCGCCCAGCCGGAGACGATCGCCTCGGCGATCCGGATCGGCAACCCGGCCCGCTGGGAGGAGGCGATGGCCGCCTTCACCGCCTCGCGCGGCCGCGTCGCCGCCGTCTCCGACGAGCAGATCATCGACGCCTACCAGTGGCTCGCCTCCTGCGTCGGCGTCTTCTGCGAGCCGGCCTCCGCCGCCTCGGTCGCCGGCCTGCTGGCTCACGGCCTGCCGACTCTCGATCACGGCCCGCCGCCCGAGCGCGTCGTCTGCGTGCTCACCGGCCACGGGCTCAAGGACCCGGACACCGCCTTTGCGAAAGCGCCCTCGGTGATCAACTGCGACAACGACCTGAGCGCCGTCGAGCGGGTGGTGTTCGACTGACGAGTTCGGTGACGCTGCACCTTTGAGGTACAGTAAAACTGAACTACGTGGACGCACTCAACCCCTTCACCTTCAGCCGTCCGGTCGCTCCCCGTGACCTGATCGATCGCGACGGGGAGTCGGCGAAGCTGCTGGCCCTCGCCGAAGGCGGCCACGCGGTGCGGCTCTCGGCGCCGCGCCGCTACGGCAAGACGAGCCTGCTGCGGCGGCTCGGGGAGGACGCCGAGCGGGCGGGGATGAACTACGTCGAGGTCGATTTCTACGGCGTCCTGTCCGAGATCGAGGTCGCCGAGCGACTCGAGGACGGCTACGCGAGCCTGCGGTCGACCGCCGGCAGGTTGGCGAAGGCAGCGATCCGGACCCTGCGGCCGGGACTCAGCCTCGGCGGCGGGCCGGTCCGGGTCGAGTCGCGCCCGCAGCTCGAGCAGCGGACCTCGCGTCTGTTGACCGGCCTGCTCGATCTGCCCCTCGGCCTCCACGAGCGAACCGGCACTCGCACTTTGGTCGCCTTCGACGAGTTCCAGGCGCTGCTCGCCGTCGGGCCGGGGATCGACGGCCTCTTTCGCAGCCGCATCCAGCGCCACGGCGACGCCGCCAGCTACGTCTTCGCCGGCTCCCATCCCGGCCTGATGGGGCAGCTGTTCGGATCCCGCGAGCGACCGTTCTACGGCCAGGCGAGGCCGCTCGAGCTGGAGCCGCTGCCCGACGCCGAGATTGCCGAATACGTCGGCTCGCGCTTCGAGGCGACGGGTCGCGACGCCGGCGCCGCCCTCGAGCCGCTGCTCGACCTCGCCGCCGGGCATCCGCAGCGAGCGATGCTCCTCGCCCACCACCTCTGGGAGCAGACGCCGCTCAGAGGGGCAGCCGACGGGGAGCGCTGGCAGCGGGCGCTGACCACGGTCTTCGCCGAGCAGGACGAGGCCCTGCGCGCCGCCTGGGACTCGCTGGCGACGAAAGAGCGAGCGGTCTACGCCGCCCTGGTGACGGCCCCCCACGGCCTCTTCTCGGAGCGCACCCTGACCCGGTTCAACCTCTCCAAGAGCAGTGCCCGCTATGCGCGCGAAGCGCTCGTCCGGGCCGGTCAGCTCCGCAAGTTCGGAGACTCGTGGCGCCCGGTCGACCCCCTGCTCGCGCACTGGGTGGCCGAGTTCCAACACAATGGCGGTCAGGATCCACTGCGATGACCGCGCGCCACCGACTTGTCCGCGTCCCCGCCTCCTCGGCCAACCTCGGCCCGGGCTACGACGCGATGGCGGCGGCGGTCTCGATGTTTCTCGAGCTGGAGGTCGAGGAGACCGGCGAGTTCGCCGTCGACCCCGGCGGGCTCGACGTCTCGACCGGCCGCGACAACCTCGTGGTGCGGGCCTTCGAGACGTTGCACCCGGCCGACGGGATCGCCTTCCGGCTGCGCAGCGAGATCCCGCTTGCCCGGGGGCTCGGGTCGAGCGCGGCGGCGATCGTCGCCGGGCTCTGTGCCGCCGACCACCTCTTCGAGCTGGCGCTTTCGAAGGAGGACCTGCTGGCGCGGGCGACCGCGATCGAGGGCCATCCCGACAACGTCGCGGCGGCGATCTACGGGGGGTTCGTGGTCTGCGCTGCGGCGGCGGACCCACCGTTCGCGGCCCGCTTCGACCCGCCCGAGGGGCTCGAGGGGATCGTCGTGATCCCGCCCGAGGAGGTCTCCACCGCGAAGGCCCGCGAGGCGATCCCGGCCGAGCTGCCGCTCGCCGATGCGCTCGTCAACGTCTCCGCCGCGGCGCTGCTGGTGCTGGGGCTGCGCTCGGCCGACCTCGACCTGGTCGGGCGCGGGCTCGAGGACCGCATCCACCAGCCGCGACGGCGGGCGCTGTTCCCGCGCTCGATGGAGATCGTCGAAGCGGCTCGCGAGCTGGGGGCGCTGGGGGCGACGATCTCCGGCGCCGGCCCGACCGTTCTCGTCTGGACCACCTGGCAGGACGCCGGCGGCGTGACGGCGGCGCTGCGCGAGCGCTGCCAGGGCTGGGCCGAGGTGCGGCGGCTGCCGTTCAGCCCGCTCGGCGCCGACGTGCCCGAGCTCTAGGGACCGGGCGGTACCGACCGGTCACGGATATCGGTCCAATGCCGCCGCCGACGGACTTAGGATCGCGTCATGCCCCCCAAGAAGAAGTTCCTCAAACCGCTCGTCACCCTCTCCGCCCTCTGCCTTCTCCTGGCGCTGCCGGCGGCGGCTTCGGCGAACATCGCCTTCGTCCGCGGTTTCGCCAACCAGACCGTCTACACCGCCAACGACAACGGCGGCGGCATCAAGCGGGTCGCCAAGGGCGGCGAACCGCACCTCTCGCCCGACGGCGCCTCGCTGATCTACCGCGCCGAAGGACCCGGCCACCGGCCGGAAATGAAGCTGACGACGGTCGGCGGCGGAGCCGGCAAGACGCTGATGGTGAACTGGCAGGAACCGTTCCAGGTCAGGTGGTCGCCGAACTCCGAATTCGTCCTCGCCCTGCGCGGCGGCGAACTGGGCCGGCGCAACCTGGTCCTGATCACCGTCGCCACCGGCGCTCAGAAGGTGCTGGCGAGGGGCTACTTCACCGGCTTCAGCTTCGATCCCGAAGGCAAAGAAGTGGTCTACGGGAAGGCCAACAACGGCACCTCCTACCCGCCGAAGTCGAACATCTTCAGGGTCTCGGCGGCCGGTGGCAAGGCGGAAGCGCTGACCCACGACAACCTCTCCGAGTTCCCGCTCTGGGGGCCGACCGGGCAGATCGTCTTCGTCAAGTTGCTGGAAGGCGACAAGCGCAAGTACGCGCCGAAGAACGAGCTCTTCCTGATGAACCCGAACGGCAAGGGCGTGAAGCGGCTGACCCACACGAACGTCGGCCAGCTGCTGCAGGGCCTCTTCCCGACCGAATGGTCCGCCAACGGCAATCGCCTGCTGGCCCAGTTCGAGGGCCAGGACACGACCTACGCGGTCGGCGTCAACGTCCGCACCGGGGGCCAGCGGCCGATCCTCGAAGCGACCGAGCAGGGCCTGGTCGGCGTTGCGCTCTCGCCCAACGGTCAGACCGTCTACGGCGGCACCGGCGGCTTCGAACCGCGGAACGGACAGGCCGTGGTCAGCGTGCCCTGGAGCGGTGGCAAGCCAAGGACGCTGGTCAGGAACGCCCTGCTGCCGAGCTTCAGCTTCTAGCCAGGAGTTGCGCGACGTCATTGGGAAGTCGCGCGACGTCGAGGTTGCCTTTTCCACCGGATAGCGGGAGAAAAGGCAACCTCAATGAATTCGACCGGTGCGCTCGCCCCGGTGGGTCTGCGATTGGCGTCGAATCGCGACGCCTTTCGCAGTCTCGCCACCGCAGGCGCTAGAGAAGCCCCACCTGGCGAAATATCGAGACGCTGTCCGAGTAGACGTCCTTGCGCTTGACGAGGCCGTCCTCGAAGGGGATGCAGTCGATCCCCTCCCAGCGGACGAGGCGGTTGGTGGGCTCGGCGGTGACCGAGCCCCGCCGCATCGTCCGCGTGTGGGTCGCGCTGGCGTCCCATTCCTGCACGACCAGTCCCTCGCGGACATAGAGCCGCCGGGTCTCGAAGGCGAGGTCGGGCCAGGCGGCGAAGATCGAGCCGATGTGGCGGCGGACGTCCTCGCCGGCCGCCGCCTCGCCCGCGGTGTGGTTGGCGAAGACCATGTCGGGCGCGTGCATCGCGACGATCGCGTCGAGGTCGTGGGCGTTCCAGGCGGCGTTGTAGCGCGCGATCGTGCCCTGCAGCGCCGCCGCTGAGTCGTTGGGATTGCCGTTCACGGGTTCCTCCTTCCGCTGGCGGCCGAGCGGGTCTATGGTCGCACGGGGAGCAGTCCGAACCGAAAGGGGGAGAGATGGCGGCATATACGGTCAAGCACCGCGACGAGTTCGAGGCGATGGCGGGATCCGGGGAGGCCACCTGGCGGCTGGCCCGCAAGGCGCTCGGCACCTCGTGCTTTGGCTTCAACCTGGTCGAGATCGGGCCCGGCGGCGAAATTCCCGAGCACGACGAGAGCGGCAGCGGCCAGGTCGAGGTTTACGCGATCCTCGCGGGCGACGCGGTGCTGCGCCTCGACGGCGAGGAGGTCGCCGCCCCGGCCGGCACCTGGGCCTCGATCGAGCCGCCGGCGTCGCGCACGATCCTCAACCGCTCCGAGGCCCCGGTCACCGCGCTGCTGATCGGCGTCGACCCCGACGGCGGCTACGAGCCGATGTCATGGGGATGACGCCCGGACGCAAGCACGCTTGCGACCGGGCCCTATAATTCCCCGACTGTCAACCCGTCGCGCGCCCGCTCGAAGAAGGCGCGGATCCCGGGAGGTCACATGTCCAAGCAGTCCCAGTCCCCTGCTGGCGCCGCCAGCGTCGTTGAGCGCTACTCACCTGAGCGGCCCTATAAACCGCGTGTCTCGCCGCCCAGCGTCGAGGACAAGGACGCCTGCGCGATCTATGCCTCGGTCCGCAAGGACGCGGCGCCGAGCCACGAACCGATCGAGCTGGCGATCCCGGCGATGCAGAAGATGCTCCACCGCGCCGGCAACGTCGAGGGCGAGGGGGACGGCTGCGGCCTGATGCTCGACATCCCGCGCCGGATCTGGGCCGAGGAGGTCCGCAGCGGCGGCCACGACCCCTCGCTGACCCTCGACGAGGCCTTCGCCGTCGCCCACGTCTTCATCGAACGCCGCCAGGACCGCGAGAAGGTCCAGCACGACGCCCGCGAGCTGCTCGCCGAAGGCGGCTTCCGGATCCTCGCCGAGCGGGTCGGGGTCGTCTCCTCGCCCGCGCTCGGCCCGACCGCGCGCGAGGAGGAGCCGGTCTTCTGGCAGATCGGCGGCCTCGTGCCCGACGCCGGGCACCGCGACCCGATCCTCTTCGAGCTGATGATCGAGCTGGAGCGCCGGCTCGAGGTCCACGTTCCCTCGTTCTCGGCGACGACCTGCGTCTACAAGGTGATGGGGACGCCGAACGTGCTCGCCGATTACTACCCGGACCTGCGCGACCCGCGCTTCGAGACGGTCGGCTGCTTCGGCCACAACCGCTACTCGACCAACACCTGGCCCTCGTTCAAACGGGTGCAGCCGTTCAGCGCCCTCGGCCACAACGGCGAGATCAACACGATCGAACAGCTGCGCCAGGAGGCGAAGATGCTGGCGGTGCCGATCGCCCCCGGCTCCTCCGATTCGCAGGACCTGAACCGCACGATCGACACCCTGGTCAGCCGCGAGGCGCTGAGCCTCGCCGAGGCGATGGAGATGATCGTGCCGCCGATCGTCCACGAGGTCCGCCGCCTGCCGGAGGACCTGCACGCCTTCTACATGTACCTGCGCCAGTCGATGGGGCCGTTCGCCCAGGGTCCGGTCGCGCTGATCGCCCGCCACGCCGACGAGTGCGTCTTCTCGGCCGACGCGATGGGCCTGCGGCCGCTCTGGCAGGTCGAGACCGAGGACGACTTCGTCTTCAGCTCCGAGCCCGGCGTGGTGCCGGTCTCGAAGATGGTCTCCGAGCCGAAGCCGCTGGCGCCGGGAGAGAAGGTCCTGGTCGAGATCGAACGCGACGAGCGCCGCTCGACCCTGCACCCGCACGACGCGATGCTGCGGATCGTCCGCGACCGCTGGCTGGCCCGCAACGGCGTCGAGGCGGTCGCCGCCTACGAGCGGGCGCTGGAGACCGGCGGCCCGCTCGAGGGCGAGGACGTGCCCGGCTACTCCGAAGCCGGCCCGGCCGAGCCGGTCAAGGTCGAAGACCGCGTCCTCGCCGGCTTCGGCTGGCAGCGCGACGACGTCAAACTGGTCCAGCAGATGGCCTCCAACGGGGCCGAGCCGGTCGGCTCGCTGGGCTACGACGGCCCGCTGGCGGCGCTCTCGCCCGAGCGCCAGAACCTCGCCGACTTCTTCAAGGAGACGGTCGCGGTCGTCACCAACCCGGCCCTCGACCGCGAACGCGAGCTCGAGCACTTCTCGACCC